>NZ_JACHGK010000055.1 GCF_014207535.1 Bacillus benzoevorans | reverse complement strand
AGGGCGATTTAGTATGTGGTTGTAGACCCGAAACCAGGTGATCTACCCATGTCCAGGGTGAAGTCCAGGTAACACTGGATGGAGGCCCGAACCCACGCACGTTGAAAAGTGCGGGGATGAGGTGTGGGTAGCGGAGAAATTCCAATCGAACTTGGAGATAGCTGGTTCTCTCCGAAATAGCTTTAGGGCTAGCCTCATGTGTAAGAATCTTGGAGGTAGAGCACTGTTTGGACTAGGGGCCCCCATCGGGTTACCGAATTCAGACAAACTCCGAATGCCAAAGATTTATCCATGGGAGTCAGACTGCGAGTGATAAGATCCGTAGTCAAAAGGGAAACAGCCCAGACCACCAGCTAAGGTCCCAAAGTATACGTTAAGTGGAAAAGGATGTGGAGTTGCTTAGACAACCAGGATGTTGGCTCAGAAGCAGCCACCATTTAAAGAGTGCGTAATAGCTCACTGGTCGAGTGACTCCGCGCCGAAAATGTACCGGGGCTAAACGTATCACCGAAGCTGTGGATGGACATCTACGATGTCCGTGGTAGGAGAGCGTTCTAAGGGCGTTGAAGCCAGATCGGAAGGACTGGTGGAGCGCTTAGAAGTGAGAATGCCGGTATGAGTAGCGAAAGATGGGTGAGAATCCCATCCACCGAATGCCTAAGGTTTCCTGAGGAAGGCTCGTCCGCTCAGGGTTAGTCGGGGCCTAAGCCGAGGCTGAAAAGCGTAGGCGATGGATAACAGGTTGATATTCCTGTACCACCACACTTTTGTTTGAGCAATGGGGGGACACAGGAGGATAGGGTAAGCGCGCTGCTGGAATAGCGCGTCTAAGCAGTTAGAGTGCAAGTGAGGCAAATCCCGCTTGCGTACGCTTGAGCTGTGATGGCGAGGGATTTATCCCGAAGTTCCTGATTCCACACTGTCAAGAAAAGCCTCTAGCGAGGAAGAAGGTGCCCGTACCGCAAACCGACACAGGTAGGCGAGGAGAGAATCCTAAGGTGAGCGAGAGAACTCTCGTTAAGGAACTCGGCAAAATGACCCCGT
>NZ_JACHGK010000054.1 GCF_014207535.1 Bacillus benzoevorans | reverse complement strand
TGTGATGAGTTATATCGCCTAGAAAGGAAATTTAAACATTTGTCCCCGAGTAAACGAAGAAAGAAACGCAAAAAGTACTCGAAGCCAATTGTAGAAATGAAACATCATACGAATCATTTTCATAATCTCTTGAAATTTTTTCAATTCTCTCAAATGTGAATAACTGTCTATCACCGTGTTTATCCATAACTTCAAGGATAGTTCCGCCGAGATACCTTAAAAAAGCTAACTCCATTATGGAGGGACGTTGATTTTGTGGGATTATTTCTATTTTGGTCTTAGCTTCAATGTGATTAGTGTATGAGATGAAAAACATAAGAAAGAGTATTAAAGTTTTCCTCATTTTTTAATCTTCTCCTCGGATTTGGTTAATTTATTTTTTACAAGAAGATAGGATTTATTCATAACAATATATATTTATTAAGCTAACTTTGCATCTCTTTCATATTCCGCAATCTTGCTATAACGGAACAATGTAGATCGTCAAAATGGCGGTCTTTTTTACTAAAGAGGCCGTTTAATGAAACAAGACAAGATCTTTCAAGGAGGTAAATTCCTATATCCTGTAGAAAGTATTCCAAGTAAAAAAACAGTAAAAAACGGGGGAGGATTTAGTTGTGAAAAGGTTTATTCTCTTAGGAATTTTATTGTCGCTGTTTTTAATGGGGTGTACAAGCCAAACAACAGGAAATTCAGAGGAGAAAGTTTTTAAATCATCAGATGAAGTAGTAACTAAAGATGAACCAAAACCTTTGGTATTTATATACCATACACACAATAAGGAATCATTTATATCAGAAACACAAGTCCAAGAACCCAATATAGCTTATCATGATTCAAAGAATATTACATTGGTAGGAAAAAGGTTTAGTCAGGAATTAATTGAAAGGAACATAAGCAATATCCACGATAACGCAGATATTATGGATATTATGGAGAAGAAAGGGCTATCATTTAATCAGTCATATAGAGTTTCAAGAGATTCTTTACAAGAAGCTATAGAAAATAATAAAAGCATTAAAATGGTATTTGATATACACAGGGATTCTCAAAAGAGAGACAATACTACTATTAAAATTAATGGGAAAGATTATGCAAGGATTTCATTTGTAATATCCAATTCAAAGTAAGCCCGAAATATAAAAAGCGCACCTTTCCGGTACGCATCACAAATAGCCGTATATCCTGATTTTTTTAATCAAATATACGGCTTATTTATTT
>NZ_JACHGK010000052.1 GCF_014207535.1 Bacillus benzoevorans | reverse complement strand
TGGATAGGCTACACTTAACTGGACAGAAAAATTAAGGTGCAAGTAGACTAAGAGCCAAGTTTGGATATAATGCTAAACAGGCATAAAGGATCGAACCTAGAAACTTTATACGGGGTGGCGGGCATGGTAGCCTTGGTTGGCGATGCCGATGTTTGTGACATCTGGCTTCTCGGCAGGAATTTCATGCCCGCAGGGGCCCTGTGTCAAGTTTCGGCATGTTTCCACTGTTTATCTGGTCTACTATCATCTTATTCAGTTAAGGAGAGTGACGCATAAAATGAAAAAAGAAAGACGAACATTTACCCCTGAATTTAAAGCCCAAATGGTCAAGTTGCATGAAAGTGGTAAGCCTAGAAAAGATATCATTAGTGAATATGATTTAACTCCTTCGGCTTTAGACAAATGGGTTAAACAAAGCCAAACCTCCGGTTCTTTTAAAGAAAAGGATAATCGTACACCAGAGGAAAATGAATTAATCAAACTACGAAAAGAAAACCAGCGGCTTTTAATGGAGAATGATATTTTAAAGCAAGCCGCGCTGATACTAGGACGAAAGTAAATGTGATAATAAATAATCAACACAAGTACTCGATATCAGCAATGTGCAACGTCCTACAAATTCCTAGAAGTACATACTATTATGAGGCAAAAGAACAGGAAAAGTCTGAAGATGAATTGTCCGCTGCCATTATTGAAATCTTTCATAAAAGCCGCCAAAACTATGGAACACGCAAAATTAAGGTTGAACTAAAAAAACGCGGTCTAATCGCATCAAGAAGGCGTATTGGCAGAATTATGAAGGAAAATGGTTTGGTATCTAAATACACTGTTGCACAATTTAAGCCTCATATTGAAAAACCAAATGAATCAAATGTAAAAAACGAATTGAACAGGGAATTCAATCAAAAGGAACAACTCGCAGTAATAGTTAGTGATTTGACATATGTAAAAGTCGAGAAAAAATGGCATTACATATGCGTATTTGTTGATCTATTTAATCGAGAAATTATAGGTTCTAGCGCAGGGCCAAACAAAGATGCAAAGCTAGTGTATCAAGCACTATCAACGATTAGGACCGATTTACGAGACATTCAAATCTTTCATACTGATCGTGGGAATGAATTTAAGAATAAGTTAATTGATGATGCATTGGAAACATTTGGCATAAAGCGATCCTTAAGCATGAAAGGCTGCCCATATGATAATGCCGTTGCGGAAGCCACTTTTAAAATCATTAAGACTGAATTTGTTAAAGGAACTTATTTTGAATCATTAGAACAATTGCAAGTTGCATTGGTCGATTATGTTCATTGGTTTAATCATATCAGAATTCACAGTACCCTTGATTATTTAAGCCCAGTCGAATATAGGAACAAAGACCATAAAAAAATTGTCTAGTTTAGTGTTGACATACCA
>NZ_JACHGK010000051.1 GCF_014207535.1 Bacillus benzoevorans | reverse complement strand
AACAGGAGAGTTGATACAGGAACTTGTAGAGGCTCCTAAATATAAAGTTGGCGTTCGAAGAAAACGAGTAATGACAAAAGGCATTGAACAAAAAGTAATTGCTCATCTTCAGGAAAATGAGGAGAAGCTAAAAAAGGGATTAAAAAAACAATTAAAGAAGCCAATCGATATATTTGAAGCATTAGAGGAAGAAGGAATTGAAATCAGTTACAGTACCGTCCTCCGGACGATTCGGCAATTAGAAAAGAAATCAAAAGAAGCCTTTATCAAAGGGTCTTATTATCCTGGAGACATATGTGAATTTGATTGGGGTGAAGTGAAGGTTAAAATTAAAGGAAAATGGTGTAAGCTTCAAATGGCAGTGTTTACGTCAGCCTATGGAAATTTTCGAATGGCCTATCTATTTTCAAAACAAAAGATGGAGTGCTTCCAAGAAGCGCATGCTTTGTTCTTTCAAGAAGTTAGTGGAGTCTATAAAACTATGGTCTATGACAATATGAGGGTTGCCGTCAAACGCTTTGTCGGAACAGAGAAAGAGCCTACAGAAGGATTATTAAAACTTTCAATTTACTATGGTTATAGTTATCGCTTCTGCAATGTCCGAAAAGGAAACGAAAAAGGGCACGTTGAACGAAGTGTGGAAGTAGTACGTAGAAAAGCCTTCGCGTTTCGTGACACATTTGAATCGATTGAAGAAGCAAATCAATACCTATATGAGGTTTGTGAGAAACGTAACCGAAAACCACAGCCATCCCATCAAAACCAAACTGCCGTAGAGTGTTTAAAACAGGAACAAGAAAACTTCCTCTCCCTTCCCCGCCCGTTTGACGCAGCGCGAGTCCAAAACGTGCGTGTCGACAAGTATTCAACGGTAGTTATTGATCAAAGCCACTACTCCGTTCCGGATCATTTGGTTGGCGCAATCATAAAGGTGAAAATCTACTCGAATCGCATTCTATGTTTCTATGAAGAGGGAAAAGTAGCGGATCATATTCGTTTAACTGGTTGCCATGAATGGAGTTTACAGCTTGAGCATTACTTAGAAACGTTAAAGAAAAAGCCTGGTGCATTAGCTGGTAGCACAGCATTACAACAGGCAGATAAAAAAATAAAAACAATTTATGATACTTATTATAACAATCGTGCAAAAGAATTTGTAGAGTTATTACAGTATATTAAAGAAGAATCCACTCTTAGTGAAATTGAACGAAGTATTAAAGAGCTTTGTCGGATACATCCCAGCCATGTGACAACGGACAAAATAAAAATCCTATGCGCTAAAAATAAGAATACCGCGGTTTCTTCAGTACCAAAATCAAAAGAAACGAATGATATAACAGAGCATGCGAAGGCAAATCTAAAAATGTATGATGAGTTATTTCAGACGGAATCAGTAGGGAAAGAGGAGGCCATTGCATGAGTACATCATCAGAATTGATGGAACAGATATTCAACTATAGCAAGGATTTAAAGCTGCCAACTATTCGCCAATGTTTTCAAGAGCAAATCAAAGAGGCAACTCAAAATAACGCCAGTTATGAAGAGTTTTTAGCTCTGTTATTACAAAAGGAATGGGATAATCGGCAAGAAATGGCTCAATATAATCGTATCCGTCGAGCAGAATTTCCTTATAAAAAGTACTTAGAGGACTTATCCATATCTGATTTACCAGAAGATGCACAAAGGAAATATAAGCAACT
>NZ_JACHGK010000050.1 GCF_014207535.1 Bacillus benzoevorans | reverse complement strand
TGAATATTTCACTCAGAAAGCATCACCAAGTTGCTCATTTGAGCATCATTGATTCGCGGTTAGAGCATCATCAATATTCTGTTAAAATATCACTTTGTTATAAAATTGCGTACTGCCATTGTGGGGGGGGGGGAGGCAGCACGCAAAAGAATCATTAAAACTAGTTCTGTTTCTTTGCGTAGAGTTGTCTCATGTTCAGATTCCCTGTAAACATCCAAGCTGCATTGTGAACAATTCTATCCATCATTGCATCGGCATGAACACCTCCGCCAAGGCGTGCGTGCCAGTCTTCCTTCTTGAACTGAGTACAAAAAATGGTAGAACTGTTGTCATGTCTTCGTTCAATTAGTTCAAAGAGAAAGTGTTGTTCTTCCTCTGTAAGATCGTCGAGCAGCCACTCATCAAAAATCAATAGCTTGTAGTTCGTGAATTTCCTAAGCAGTTTAGATATTCCCTGTGGTACAAGTGTGGCCTCATCACGTAGCATCAAAAGATCCGGAATTCTGATGTATCTGGTTTTTATCCCATGTATGCAGGCTTGTTTGCCAAGTGCACAAGCTAGGTAACTTTTGCCCGATCCCGTGAATCCATGGAATATAACACTTGAGTGAGTATCTATGAACTGTGCCGTAGATAGGCTGAGAAGTTTCTCTTTGTCTAGCCCGCGATCAATATAATAAATATCGTTGAATGAAGCATTTGCAATGCGGAATTTGGCTGCCTTTATTAGACGTTCCACTTTACTGTTATACTTTTTTTGATAGACGAAATCGATTGCCATCTTCATACGATCCTCAAATGAAATCGTGGAATAACCGATATCCTGGGCTTGTTCATCAATTGCTTCGATCATTTCATTGAGGTTCAATTCACGGAGCTTTCTTCTTGTTTCTTCATTAAGCAGACTCATTTATTCGTCACCTCCGCCGTAATACTGTGAACCGCGGACGTAACCTTGAACGGTCTGATTTAGTTCCTTAGATCTTGTTTCTGCCTTTTTTGAGAGAAATAATTGATCCTGATTTGACGATAGGATTGCTTTTAAATTTTTATATCTTGGCGAGCGAATCTTTCCAAGTGCAAGATCACAAGCTACTTCAAGACGTTCAGCTGAATAAGTTTTGCTTAATCTTAGTACGGATAGAGCAGAATTGTACCCCTGTTCTTTGATTCGAACGCTTGCGAAGATTCGGTCAATAACTTCACTGGTACATGGCCCGATGGAATATGCCCATTTTTTAATCCGTTCATCATCCCATTTAGCATGATGGAATTTATCCGGCATATGCTCGTCACAAGTGGACCATTTATATTTAAGATAGTCTGGGAACCTTTTATGGGAGTATAGCCGTTCGCTTTTATAGTAGATTTCAACCAGTGATTCCGTGATCTTTAGATCTACTTTTTTACCCACGTAATTGTAAGGTGCTGAATAACGGTTGGTTTTGTAAGCAACATGACAGTCCAGGTTTACAATGTGGCCGTAAACCCATTCAGCGACTTCATACGGGGTAGAAGGTAATGCGCGAAGATGTTTGCTTTCGATTTCATTGAATATTTCTGTACGGCTGCCTTCTCGTTTTTGAAACGGTGCATCGTTAAAGTCTTTCAGCTTACGCGCTACAGCAATCTTTACTTCTTCCAACGAATGAAACACTTCATTTCTAAGTTGAGCGATGATGGCAGTTGCTGTTTTTCCTACGGTACCTTCTACAGATGCCTTTTGTTTAGGCTTTCTCACACCGGCGGGCATGATGGCAGTGAGATAATGATTTCCAAAGTCTTCATACTTTTCATTTAAGACAATTTCGCCTTGGCGCGGATGGCTGATAACGCCTGTCTTCAAGTTGTCGCATGTGACC
>NZ_JACHGK010000049.1 GCF_014207535.1 Bacillus benzoevorans | reverse complement strand
AATAGAGTAGGCGCATGAGTTACTCATGCGCCTCTCACAGATCCGTACGTGCGGGTCATCGCATACGGCTCCTCCATGATTATCCCCGTTGGGGATGATGTTCATTGTAAATATCCACTAAAGATACGAGACCAATTTCTTTAAACCATTCATTTGGAAGTGCTACATGCACTGGGGTAGACATTGAACTTCTCCAAGCATACATGCGCACACGTGGAAGTTCTCCTTTCCACTTTCTCCTTCGTAGTTCTCTATGCAGTTTTCTTATCTTTCGCCAACTTCTCAATTGTACTGACCTTAGCCTCCGCCGAATCCACTGGTCAAACTTCGTAAATAGTGTCTTGGTATGCCAGTGACCGAAGTAATTACCCCAACCACGCAAATATGGGTTGAGTTCCTCCTTAATCAATTTCTCAATGTTTACTGTTTGATTTCGCTTTGTAATTTCCTTAACTTTACTCTTAAATTTCTTTATCGACTTTTCAGATGGCTGAACCCAATAACCTTGTTTAAATTCATATCCTAGGAAAACAAAGGATTCTTCCATATTATTAACAATCTTAGTCTTCTCTGGATGTACGGTTAACCCGAGTTTTTGTTCAAGAAATCGAGTAACTGATTTAAGTACTCTTTCCGCACCTTTTTGTGATTTACAACAGATAACAAAGTCATCCGCATACCTTGTAATGCGATGCCCTCTCTCCATCATAAGTTCATCCAACGGATGCAAATATATGTTCGCAAGCAACGGACTGATGACACCGCCCTGCGGAGTGCCTTTTTCATTTAAATGAAAACTTCCACCCTCCATAATTCCTGCTTGGAGGAAACTTTCAAGTAATCCAATGACACTTCCATCCACTATTTCTTCCCTAACCAACGACATAAGTTTGTCGTGAGGAATTGTATCAAAGTATGATTTTAGGTCTGCATCAATTACATATACATACCCATCCCATAAATCCTTTCGGATTTTCTCCAATGCCATGTGTGCACTTCGATTCGGTCGAAAACCAAAACTACAATCAAGAAATTTAGCTTCAAATATTGGTTCTATTATTCTTCGTACAGAAGCCTGCACAACTCGGTCTCTCACAGTTGGGATCCCCAGAGGTCTTTTTGAACCATCTGCCTTTGGGATGTATACACGTTTCACTGGTCTAGGCTTGTATGTCTTTTCTCGTAATTCACGTTGAAGGATTTGTACATTATCCTCCACACCAAATTCAAAAGCCTTAATTGTTACTCCATCTACACCTGCGGCTCCACGATTCTTTTTAACCTCTTTAAAGGCTTCCTCCATGTTTGGCATTGCCCATATTTTATCTATGAGACTATACCACTTTCTCTTTTGTGGGGTCTTCACTCCCTCACGAAAACCTTGTTTGTCTTCTTTTCCGTTCATGTTCCGTTTCTTTCCTTTCAGTCTGATGATTGACTAGCCCAACTTCGGCAATATCAACAGATTCATAAAGTAATACACCCCCATACGGTCTACCCTTCTGTTCGACCCCGATTCTCTGGATTTGTCCTCTCGGTTTCTGTATGGACATGACGTATTCTAAGATAACTCAGTTCTTCTTCCATGGACAGACGGGCTTCGCACAGAGTCCCTACCTTTTGGGTTAAGGCTCCTCTTAATAACTTGTATTAAGTCACTTACCTTTGCGACCTTTCCGGTAAGCTTCTTCACTACTATCCCCTGCTCTGACTTCTCACCATTCATAATCTTATCTCATCCATCGCAGACTTGAATAAGGGTTACCGTATTTCGGAAACGATGAGACCTCCTTGGGTCACGTCATCGGGCTTTCCCCTGAATCCAGTCCTCCTAACTAACAGAGCCCTCTTGTGGCTTTGGACACTCCCTTCCTTTGCAGGGTTATCCGACTCTGCCAGCCAACACGGTTAGATTGTCGCCTGTTCCAGGTTTTGCCTTCAGGTCCTCCGCACAATTCCTCACGGCAATGCACTACCTGTCAGCTATACACTTCCGCCACTGCGGCGTGTTCGGGACTTTCACCCGTTAGTCCGATGCGCTGCCAAGCGCACAAAG
>NZ_JACHGK010000048.1 GCF_014207535.1 Bacillus benzoevorans | reverse complement strand
CGTCAGCAATAGGTAAGCGTTTGATGCAATCTCCGGCTTTTCCCCTGCTCCGCACGGAACGTGCAAGTTTCCCTGCATTCCGCGCTCCATCTATCGATATGTACTAGATTATAAGTTCCATGTTACTCATTTAATTGGGGTCTATTAGATTAATTCCATTCCACATTTCTCACGGTATTTGTTAATCTTTTGAACCATTGGCGTTGTAATGCCAAGTTTGGTTATGAGCGTGTCAATCATCTGTTTGTTTGTTTGATGGATTAATTTATGTACCTCCTTGTGGAGGATACGCAAGTTATTAAATTTATCATTTCCACCAAGATGTTTCGGGATGTAGTGATGGCAATGAACCTCACTGGCAGAGAGAAAGGTGCCGGTGATTTCACATTTTCCCATTGTCATACTGTACCGACTTATCCTATTATCCATATATTCAACACTTCGTGTCAGAATGGCTGATTTCATCAGAATAGAAATTTCTCGTTTAATATCCATTTGAAGCTGCTTATGTATACGTTCCCTTCCTGTTTCCGTAAAAGGAGTCAGACCTTGACTGAAGTTCATGTTGTTCCTCGTTCTAACATTTGCAAGAGGGAATAGGTACACATTGGATATTTTAAAGGTTTTAAAACCCAAGCTGTAAAATTTTTTGTAAGTTGGTGGAGCATTTATAGGATGTTCGTATTTCCCGACAGATTTAAGACGATTGTAAATAAAAGTACGCAAATCATAGGCTAAACGTGAGAACTCAATATTGACATGTGTTGCTCGATTGAAATAGTTATGGATTCCTAAAACAAAACTATTAAAGAGTAGTGCATTTTGTGTAGTTGGTGAGGTTTTCAATTTTAGAATATGCCTTTTTACCTCGGCTTTGATTTTTTGCTTTTTATTTACTTTTATACCTGTATGCGCTACTCTCTTGTTTCTTTTTCTATTCGCACAGATTGTGAATCCAAGGAATTCAGATTCATGTTTTCGCAGATTTATAATCTTCGATTTTTCTGGTGAAATATCTAATTTCAGACGTTCTTTTAAGTATTGCCTTACGGCATGAAACCACTTTTGAGATGTTTTCCAATCTCGACAGAGAATTTTAAAATCATCTGCATAACGTACCAAGTATCCTTCTTTAAGATTAGTACGCTTTTTAGCATACCGTTCTCCCACTCTACTTTTGTAGGGCTTATTTAGGGGAAAGAACTCCCATTGGTCAGCTACCCATTGGTCCAAATCGTTTAGTACAATGTTTGAAAGCAACGGCGATAACAACCCGCCTTGAGGTACGCCCTTTATAGGTATACCTTCTCCATCAATTTCCGCCTTTAGCATTTTAGCAATGCACGCCAAGACCCTTTTGTCTTGGATGCCTAAATTCCATAACTGTTTAATAAGCAAGGTATGGTTAATATTATCGAAGAATCCTTTAATATCAATATCGACGACGTAATGGAGTGACGCTTGGTTGATGAGTGATTGTACTCTTGCCATCGCATGATGGGTAGAACGAAGTGGTCTAAATCCATAACTATGATTATAGAAATGTGCTTCCGCAATGGGTTCAAGGATTTGTTTAAAGCATTGTTGTATAATTCGGTCAAGTATACAGGGAATTCCAAGTGGTCTCCATTTTCCGTTATCTTTTTCAATTAATTTCCGTCTGACTTTTTTGGGGCGATAGTTTTTTAGCTTGTTTTGAATCTCAGTTACTAGTTCATTGTCTGTTAATTTTTCAATGTCATTGATAGTTTTTCCATCAGTTCCTGGGGTCTTTGACCCTTTATTAGATTTGATGGTTCGATAAGACAACAAGATGTTTTCCCTAGATGTAATAATGTCATATAGATATTTAAATGATTCCTGTTTACTGGCTTTATCGTATAATTCCGTAAAGGTTTCCGTCATGCCATAGTAATCCCAATATCGTAGAGCCTGCACTGTGGCATCCCCCCCCTTTTGAGGTGATGTTCCCACGTTCTTACCCGATCGGTGCAATACACATTTGGAAAATAATCGTTCTATTTCGTTAGACTTGGGGCTGTTCCTCCACTTCCATTACAGAAGGTTCATCAGTCGTGCCCCTACCCTCACAAGGATGAATGCATTTCAGCATATGCCTTATAGCAACCGTTTCGGATGACAGTCCTTGTTTCAACGTTCCTTGTTTTCCAAGTCCCTTACAACGTAGCTTTGCGTTCTAGACGTAGGTGCTTCCTGTAGACCTGTGAGCTGGATACCGCCATTGTTCGGTATAGTGTATTTCAGAGGGCGCATTTTTACTCAACACCACTCACCCCATCGTTAGATGGGACATAGGTTTCCCTATGTTGAATCTTTAGACCTGTACTTTCGGAAGTTCGTCAGTTCCTTAAGGTTGGAACTATTCTCACCATATCTAGTTTTTCAGCCGTGCGGCATATCTGTTGGCATACCTTTTCTTAATGAATGGCTTTAGCCTTCGTTCTGCCGAATCTACCTGTACTTCAGACCCCATGACCTGTCAATCATAACGCATGCAGGAGTATTGACGGGATGGTTTCGGGAAACATGGTTCCGTCATTCCCATCCTCCGTTGTAAAGTTAGGATTAATCTTAGATAATCCCCTGTATTTCATGTAAAACACTTATAACAGAACTTGTCGAACGGCGCCC
>NZ_JACHGK010000047.1 GCF_014207535.1 Bacillus benzoevorans | reverse complement strand
ATTCCAATACGACCATCCATTAGAAATGCTTTGAGTCCATTCACCCTGTTCAGGGTGTATTCAGCGGCTTTCGCAAGGGCATTTTTCCCGTAAAAAAAGGGTGATTGGATTTGAAGGGCCACTTAACCCTCCTTTTAAGTTAATTCGTATGACTATTCGTATACCTGGAGAAAAACATACTAAATACAGTGTGGTTGCTTACACGCATCGGTATGTTTCTGACAAAGAATTAGATAAATTAATAAAATATACTGATTAAGATTGTCTGGAATTATATTCCCCTTTTAACTATCCCACCCAATAGTTAACGGGTGCGACAGCTTTGTTCAGCTATCACACCTGTTAGCACAATAAGAACAGTTCAAATGTAATCCTCAACTATAATGGTAACACTACTAAATAATTTATCACCAATATAGGCATCTAATGCCCAAGTGCCACTTTTAGTAAATTTCATAGATGTTGGTGCATGGTTATTAGCTCCATTAAGGGGGCCACCCATGGGAGCATCTTCTACTAACTCAATTTGTTCAGATGTGTCTTGGTGAACTGCTTTTACTGTTAGTGTGCCATTTACTTGTTCGGCAGTTCCCCAAAAAAACCAAATATGTTTTTGAGGTTTATTTACATAAAATTTATCATTTTCATCAAATGTAACTCCTATGAGATTTGGTTTTCCAATTAGCTTTGTATTGTCAATTTTAAAATGTTCGCTTTCTTTCCAATCACGTTCTTCTCCGACAATATCTTTACCACTTTCTTTTGTGGTTTCCTCAACATTAGGTTGATTATTTACAGATTTTTTTGGTTTATCCTGTTCAGCTTCATTTTTAGAAGAACAGCCTACTAATGCTAAAAGAAATATTACCCAAATAATGCAAATACCCCTTTTTATGTTAACCACTTTCCTTTCTGTTCAAAGGTTCCCCCCATTCCATTAATTTCTATATTTCATAAAGAAATCCTTCCAAATCCCTCTAAATCATTTTAGTTCAAACTGCTCGTTAATGACGAAGCGAGCGTTCCTGTTTATTACAGAAACGTAATCCGTTTGGTCAAGTACACTTTTTCACAAAGAAAACAACTAAATACTGTACAATTTTATCTAACTAAAAATATCCGTACTCCTTACGTAACCATATATTCGGATTGCACTGTATTCGGTAACAAAAGGAATTTTCAGTTTTTTGAGCAATTGTATGAATTCATCTGTGTAATCTGTAACTTTAGATTCCAACAGCCGTCCATTAGAACTTGTGTATTTCGGATTTACTCTAATCCATTCTACGGCAAAAAAAGGGTCAAGCCCTTCATCCCAATCTCCCGAATACCAATTTTCTTCTCCAAAATCTTCAGGATTAGGGTAATCATCAAGTAAAAACTTTACCTAAAAAGAAGGAGTCATTGGGAATTCCTCAATTACAGCCGATTGTAACCCTCTCCATTTCGAATTATTCATTACCGAGCTTAACTGTCGTTCATTTATTGCCTGTTGAACCTTATTCTTGTAGTCTTCCACTAAAATGATGTCCTCCTTGTTTAGCTAAACTGCTCCGTTTGTTAATAAGCGTCTGCAATATTTTGCAATCTCCCCGTTAGTGCAACAAACATTAAGAGTTAAATAATATAGCCAAGATTTGAATATGGCTCAATTTTTACCTCTTATTTTTGGAAACTTATTAATATAGGTTTCTCCACCAGCAATTAGTTCTTTTGTTTCAACATCATATACCGCACATCTTCCTCTAAACTCTCTATCTGTATCTTTAAAGGAGTAGAAAAAATATACCTGTCTATCTGGACTAATTGCCTGATTATACTTTATTTTTATATCTGGGTGGGTATTAGGAATTCCATTTCCATCCCAAGTTATATAATTAAATTTTTCTACCTCATGAAACAGTACCTTTTTTCTAAAATTTACTGATGCATCGGGCATGTCTTTAAAAAGAGCAGTATCCATGTTTCCAAGTTTATTCTTATGTTGTTTATAAAACTCATAATGTTTTCTATAAAACTCCTGATGAACAGGATAACTCCTTTTCCTTAATGCCTCATAAAATTGATCTATAGTTTCATCAAAAACTCTCCCCCTATTTGCAGGATACAGATATTCAACTTTATCTGAAGGAGTAGCTTGCGAATAAACAGGATTTCCCAATACCATGAAAAGACTACAAGAAAATATAAACATATAAACACTAATTAAGAATCGATTTTTCATTTAGGTTACTCCTTTTTAAAAGTAATGTGCCCTAAATGTTCTTTAATTAACCCGTTAGCCATCCATGAAGCATTTCTTCACCACAGAGAATGAAGGTTAATTACGTTCTTTCATGGTAGTTCAATAAAATTTAAACTGCTTCCTGATATATTTCTGATTTTATCGGTTTTAAAATCAAAGGTATTTTAAACTCCTGAAGATTTTCTATATGACTTAAAAAATCATCTATATTATCATAATCCATTGACCATTCTCCTATTTCTAAATTACTTAATTCATCTGTTGGTTTAAATAAAAATTCACAGTGAAGTTGTTCCATATGAGAATACTCATCTTCTTCATAAATAGTAAACTGCCTTACAAAATCAAGGTGAAATAGTGCTTCTCCAGTAAAATCATAAACACCGCATTGAAATAGGATTTCTTTATCCTCTTCTCCCTCAACTGGTTCTTTGCAAAAAGCCTTAAATGCTTCCCAAACCTTTTTTATATCATCAGTATCTTCACCAATCTTATGTTTAAGATAACTTTCGGCATTCATAACCGTAATCATCACAAAACCTCCGATATTATTATGTAATTATTCGTGATCAACTAAACTGCCCCGATAATCAAAAAGCGTCTCTTCCTGTTGAAGAAACGCTCTCCGTTAGCCATTCATGAAGCCCTGCTTCACCAAAGAAAATGAAAGTTAATTACGTTCTTTCATGATAGTTAAGTATCACACTAATCTTTTTCAATTATTATGGTGTGTATTATTTGCTTACCTTCTTCACTACCAATCCCTGAATTAATGGTTTCACCTGAAATTACGATCCTCTTCCCATCATCATCGATATAAAAAAATTTATCAGGTGCTATACCGTATTCAGGTTCATTTGTTGAAGTCTTTAAAACCCCTGTCTTTGGAATGTTGTAAACAATATAATTGCCTTCTTTAGTTAGTTTTGCATAGCCCTCTTGGTTATAATGAATTTCTATATGGGTAACACCCTCTGGAATTAAATAAAGTCTTGGAGTTCTTTCAGCATCTTGATTTTGGATTCCAAACCAAATAACAAAAATGATCATTACTAATAAAGGTATTACAGAAAAAGATAAATATTTAATTTTCATATCCTCTCCTCCCTCTATAAATGCTGATTTATCAACGGTTTAAGCCGTTGGTGGGGTGTCAAAAAAATATTTTTCGACACGGCCTCTAACAATATTTTGATA
>NZ_JACHGK010000046.1 GCF_014207535.1 Bacillus benzoevorans | reverse complement strand
AGGGATTCTAACCTTCTAATTTAAAGATGCTTCCCCTGCCTAATTGGAAAAATTAGGTGGGGGAATTTTAAATGCACAAGTGGGGGATTTTTGAGGCTCTTACGCAAATCTGGTGAATGAATAGAGATTTATGTATATGTACTTGATATTATTTTTTAAAAATAATTATTTCCAGCGATATAATACTCGGTTTCTCAATAATGTAAAACTAGCGCGGCCATAAAGCATTCGCTTTATTGTTTTTAATCTATTAATCTGTCCTTCTATCACTCCATTGCTGTATTTGTAATGAATCGATAATAGGATCGCTTGAAGCTCTTTTTTTAAATAATTTAGGAACCTTTTGATTTCAGGAACGGTATTCTTTTTCGTGGATGAAATTAGCTTTTGAATATTTAAGGAGTCATAATTATTTACACATTCACGAAAGTATTGGACAAATGCGTATATCTCTTGAGTTTCAGGAAATTTCATTAATGCATAATTAAGTTTATGTCGTTCTTCTTCTGGTAGCTGTTGATTCAACTTCCAATAAAGCGGTATAGTTGATTGCCGATCATAGGATTTTTCTAGTGGCTTTACTTTAACAAAATCCTTTAAGAGTTCTTTTCGAATAGCTGCTACTTTTACCCTTACAGAATCAAATCCACCCTTAAACCCTTGCTTTTTTATATGTTCATAGATTAGACGTGAAGTGAAATGATCTTTTACCATTTCATATACGGCTTCTAAAAATGGGTTCAGCATCGAGGGTCTAGGCTTCTTTTTCTGAATGGGGAAAGACTCAAAATTAATATACTTAGAAACCGTTCTACGATCTAGTTTATATTTACGAGTAAGTATTCGTATTGGGATACCCTCATTATATTCCTTTTGGATTTCTTGTATCAACAGCCACTTTTGCTGTCTCTTGGGATTTAGTTTGGGGAGTTCTGGTTGGTTATCATCTATTGGTGTTGAAGCAACTTCTGTTTCTCGAGTTATTTTATCCCAACGCTGAGGTAGTAATCGTTGTAAAGCTTCCAACATATACTTATGCAGGTTTTGAAGCAAATGGAAACGATCCATTATTTGCATGATAGGGCGTTCTACACATTCAATAGCTTTTCGATAGGTGCCAGAACCATCTCGCGTGATCAGTTTAATGGTCGAGTGGTCTTGAATCCACTTTGTAACATCTTCTTGTTTTCGTGAGGGAAGCAAATCAATGGGTTGCCCTGTAGTTAAATCACAAAATAACGTGCCATAATAGCAGCCTTTCCGAAAGGCAAAGTCATCAATGGCTACAAAAGGGTGAATCCTTATAATCAGATTGAATGTCTGTTTTTTTGATTAAATTTAAGAGTGTATCGTGACTAGTTGGCATATGCAAACTACGGCATACTTTTTCAGCTTGTAAACAGCTCATGGAAAACGCCAGAGTTCGAAGAGTTTCTTCCATTCGATTGGTTTTTCTACGGTAAGGACTTAGCCACGTCAATCGTTCAGTAAAAATTTTTGTGGAACAATCAACATTATCACAAAACCATTTATGCAAGTGGATAATCATTGTGACCTCTTTGTCTTGGATAGGGATATCACGGACAACTCGAACATAGGAACAATGAGGGCGCTGGGAAAGGTTACCACAATTAGGGCAAGAAGCAGACTTGGTTTCTAGTTTAAAAACAAACGTTAGACCATTAGCATCTTGATTTAAATTTAATAGTTTCAAATGTTGATCTAGTGGTTGAAGGATTTCATGCATGATTGATTCCTCCTTCCGTTTCTATAATAATTATATCACGAAAGGATTTATCAAGGTCATTCACCAAAACCTCGTAAGAGCCATTTTTGAGTTGACAATTACAGAAAACAGAAGAAAAGCAATAAATGCAAAAAAGGATACAGGAAAAATACAGAAAAATAAAGCGAGAAAATAGAGAAGAAAAAACGACTGGCAAAAAAGAGACTATTATTGTTGCTTTTGCCGTTTTCTTAATTATTATTCTGAATTCCCTGATTAAGGAGTTTTGATAGTTACTGTAAAATAAAGCCATAAAGGTGGGGATGAAAATGCAAAGACTAACAAAATCATCAAGTGACAAAGCGTTATTTGGAGTATGCGGAGGAATAGCTGAGTTTTTTGGTATATCTTCTTTTATCGTAAGACTGATTTTTTTCTTTACTTCTCCAGCCTCTTTCTGGGTATATGTAATTCTCAGTTTGGCGTTAAAAAATAAACCATCCCTATAAAAATATAATTATGAAAATGTGAAAAATACATTTGAACTACTAGGTAAGATGCTTCAAGAACGTAGGATCACCTTTTAGCTTATTCAAGTAAAGTGGCAGAATGTTCAACAATGATGAAGGTTAATGAAACTCCTGAACAAAAAAGAGAAAGACTAAGACAAGAGGAATTGAAAAGAAATCCAACGGGTAGTATGAATGATGCTCTTTATAGAGCAAACAGTGGTGGTCTTGCAGATTTAGTAGGCAGTTTAGGTTGGAAAGGCACAGGGATACTAATCCTTGTAATCATAATAGGAGTTATAATTGCTTCAATACTCTTTAAGTAACGGTGCGTTTCTGTAATAATCAGGAACGCTTTTTTACTAACGGAGCAGGTTAGTTTATAAGCGAAAGATGGTAAATATAGAATGTTAATGTATAGTCAAAATTTCTGTGTTAGAGGGGTCGAATATGAGAGAAGAAATTAAATCTCAATTAGGAAAGCTATTGGGCTTAAAATTTCAGTATGCAGGACGGGCATCAAACCTCTTTTGGCTTGGGTTTGGGGATATAGTTCAAATAACCCGAAGAGATAGAACCGAGGAAACGGCAGAATACGCTTTACATGTCCAATGTTCGTGGAGAATTACTTTTGGAAACAAAATTGTTGTTGCTTCAAGGGATTTCTATTCTCCAAACTCGCAATGTGATGAAAAAAATGAGGATTTCGATTGGGATATTCAAGGTAACAACAGATTCGATGAACGTATTAATACTTTTCAAAAAGACAAGGAACAATTAATTGTATTACAAATTGATTCTGATGAAGTTGGTGGATTAAATGTCACCTTATCTGGTGGTTACAAGTTAGAAGTATTTCCAGATAGCTCCGAGGACGATGAACATAGTGAACATTGGAGATTCTTTAATCGAAAAGAAAATAATCCTCATTTTATTGTTACTGGAAATGGAATTGAAAAAGTTTGAACTTCGAACTGGCAGTTTAGTTTAAGAACTGATTGGAATCTGGATGTAACATAGAAAGGAATATTAAATGGAAAGTATTTTATTATTAATTTTCGGTGTAGGATTTATTACTTTGGGCGTTAGACATGATAAAAATATTCACAAAGAAGAAGGTTTTGGTTTGAGTGGTTCTATAATTCTCGACTTTATAACGAGTTGGACAGGCAAATTACCATATTGGTTTTCAAAAACAATTTATTTATTAATTGGGGTTGGATGTCTAATTGGAAGTTACCTCACTTATTTTCAAGACGGATTGTGAAGGATTATTCTTCAACTAACGGGTAGCGATTGTCCAATAGGGGCAGTTGCTTCTTGTGTTAACGGGGCAGGATAGTTAAACATGAAATTGGATACTTGTGGTAGTCTGTATTAAAGGGAGCATTCCTGTTAGAAGGATTTTCGGGGACTTGAACAAAAAAGAGCCCTCTTGGTATGATACGGGGTGTCAAATCGTTGCGCGAAATGA
>NZ_JACHGK010000045.1 GCF_014207535.1 Bacillus benzoevorans | reverse complement strand
ATGCTTTATAAGCGTTTAGATAGTGGCAAACTTCAATGGCCAAAAAATGAAAAAGAAGTCCGTAGCCTTACTCAGCAGGAACTCCGCTGGCTGCTTATTCAGAATTCTTGATAAGCAGCCTTATACCGACTACAAGATTATTCCGACCTTTATTTGAAATCTTGTAAATTAACTCAAAATCTTAAACTATAAATCGGAATAATCCTGTCATTTAAAAATTATTTTAATCCATATAATCTACGTATCATTTCATCATCATCCTTCCATATTGGAATAGCTTTTTCTTTATCAATATCAAGGTTAATGGTTGCTTTTTCGATAGCTCTTCTTTTCATTTCAGTATCCGCTGAAGCGTATATCAAAGTGGTTTCTGGATCTTCGTGACCAAGGAATTCCGAAAGTAATGGTAATGGCATACCGTTTCTGTACAAATGCATTGCCCTGCTTCTTCTAAACATATGTGGGTGGACTTTATCTGGAATATTTGAACATATTAACCGCGCTTGTTCAGCATATTTGTTTATGAATTTTGCGACATTATCAGTAGACATCTTCATTTTTTGTCCATGATGTATTACATAAAATAAATAATCATCCGGGTTATAGTTTCTATGAAATCCCCTTACATATAAATGGTAAATATCCATAGTTTTTTGCATCAGTGGAATACTTCTCTTCTTACGTCCCTTACCATTTACAAATACATATGGAGCTATTTTATTATCTGTAACATTTTTCATTTTGATTGAGAGCATTTCACTATTTCGAGCTGCAGAATCATACATTAATGACATATAGAAACAATCCCTTAGACCCTTTTTTGACTTAGTATTAGGGCACGAGAGAATTGCTTTAAGTGCATCTTCCGACATGAATTCAATGGTTTTATTTTTATCTACCTTTCTTTGTGGTATGGCAAGTAGTCTGCCGTAAATTGATGTATAGGTTATCTCTTCATAAGCAATGTATTTAAAAACGCTTCTGATGCATGAAAGCCTTTGATTGATTGTAGCATTTCTACATTTGCGTTCTGTTTGAAGCCAGTCAAGGAATCCTGTAATAACACCGATGTCTAAGAAAGTGTTAACCTCTATCTTTAGCAATGAGTACCCAAGTTGATTGACACAGTAATCTAGGAGCAAATTGAGAGTATCCCTGTTAGCCTGTATAGTATTTTCACTAAGGTTCCTATGCCGTGGCATGAATTCAGTCAGATATTTTCGGACATATTCAAAAAACTCTAAAGAAGTACTTCTATTCTTCATATCGCACCTCCGGTATTAAGGAATCAAATTTATTCCAGTCGAAATGTTTATTATTTCTTAAACGTTCCGGAAGAAGGTGGATGTAGTAGAATGTGCTTTGAAATTGAGCATGTCCCATATATGTACTAAGATATGGAAGAAGAGCCATTACATCTTCGCCAGCATCGAACCATTTCATTAAAATTCTAGTAGCATAATTATGACGGAAGTCATATACCCTTGGAGATATTCCTGTTTTCTTGTCCAGTTCTGCCTTCCTCCAATATTTTTTGAGTTGGTTTGATATCCATCTTCTCCTATGACTGTCTTTAACCGACATATGGAAGAATCAGTGTCTGTTTGGAAAACTTTTTTCAGCTAATTGGTCATATTTTATACATACTTCATTTAAATCTTCCGTTATACTTATCATACGGTCCCTTTTAGTTTTTGAGTTATGAATAAAAATTGTTCCATCTTCTAGATTGACATCATACCTCCTAAGATCCCGGAGTTCGTTAGGACGGAGTCCGCACCCATAAGCAACTCTAAAAAATACTGGCACTGTATATTCAGTAAAGGGTGTACGTTTATTGGATATAATGTTATCTATGGTGTGAAAGAAAACAGTTATTTCTTCATCAGTAAATATATACGGTGTATAGGGTTCGTAGTTTCCAATTACATCAGCAGGTACTATATATGCTTCTTGCCCAGAAAAGTTCATGTACTTTCCTAATTGGCGGACTGATATCAGCCTGTGTTTATGCATATTTATACTCTCTGTTTCTCTTTTCATTCCCCATTCCATTACTAGATCTTTTGTTAGCTTATCTACATCAGGGTGTTTTAACGAACAGAACTGATCAAAGTCATAAAGTTCAGAGGCATAGGAATAACGATTATAACCCATAGATTCCCTGAAATTAAACATATTTTTAATTACAATGGAAAAATTGCTTGAGAATTTGTAATTCATGACAATCCCTCCTTTAAGACAGGGATATCATCCAAACCAAGGCAGCATTTTCTCATATTTTCTATATCATATGATAGGTAACTTTTTATTGCATCTGTAGTCCTGTGCCCGAGAAACTCAGCTATGACAGCCAAGGGAGTATGTCCTTCGGACATCCATGACCCAACACTCCGGCGTAATGCATGAAATGATTTGCCGGTATTCTCAAGATTTTTCCCCATCTTAGCAAGATGTCTTTTCAACATGGTATTGCCGGATGAATGGCCTTCAAGTCTTGTATAAGGGGGAACATTCCTTAGAAAAATCCATTCTTCATCAACATTTGGTCGTCCATTTAATATATAGTCCGCTATTGAATTCCCTGCTTGAACACATAACGGTAATACTAAACTGTTTCCTGTTTTTACTTGTCTCAGTTTTATAACATTATTAACCCAGTCAATATCCTGCAGTTTTAAACTGTAGATGTCAGAGGAGCGTAGTCCAGTATAAACAGAAAGAACAATGATAGCGTAGTCACGTTTGCCGTTTCTGGATGAGGTATCAATTGAAGCAAGTATATTGGAGATTTCTTCTTGTGAAAAATGTGGGCGTACTGGTTTTCGTCTGCCTGCCGGTTTCAACATGTTGAAATCTAATTCTAGGCATGTATACCCTTTTGAATTTAGGAAAGCAAACAGTCTTTTAAGCATCAGAATATCTTTTTCAATGCTATCCTTTCTACATTTACTGGAATTGGATAAAAAATCCTCAATACTGGTACGGGTAATATCAGAAATACTAAAAATGCCATGTTTCTCTAAATATATTAAAAACTGCCTACTATTTAACTCATATCTGCCTATTGTTCTATGTGACAGATTATTTGAGATGCTTTGTAAAAATTCTATTTGTATTTTTTTAAAGCATTCAGGCATATACTTACTATATTTTCGATGTCGGCCTCTACGTTCCAGCCTGCCAGTATGATACAACTCTTCGCAAAAATCAACTGTATTCTGCATGTATAGATATCGATCTTGTGATATTTCCCCTGTAGACATTTTATCTTTTTGTACAGTTAGCCAATTAAAAAGTTTTTCTGATGAATAAATTTCCTCTTCATCAAACCCGCATGTACTACCAGTATAAGCTCTATTGACCATTAAAAGCCTGCTTTGGATAGTATTCTGGCAATAATCAAGCTTTTTCATTTCATCCTCAAACAGTTTGATAAAATCACGCATTGAAATTCCAGCTAAAGTTTTGTTTCCAGTGAAATAAACATCCATTTCTATTACCTCTCTTTCAATGTTATTCTCAGGAAATTCCTGATACCAACATTTTACTAAAGATAAATAGAATATTTATTATTCCTACCATTAACTTCATTTTTTCTAATAAAAATAACTAACTTAGATAGAAAGTCGGAATAATTTTATAGTCGGAATAAGGCTGCTCGAAGGGTTATCAATTCAGCAGCCAAAGGCGATTCAATCATCACCAAAAGGTGTTTTCTAAATTTGAACATTTGATCTTTATTCCTCCGTTTGAACTGGTTATAATAGGAAGAACGAAATCGAACGGAAAGTGGTGAATGATATGGCGAACGCTTCTTCTACGAATGAAAATCAGCAGGAAAAAATAATCCGACTGTTGGAAGAGCAATTGGCTCATTCAAATCAACAAAACAAAGAATTATCGAAACAGATTGAAGCGTTAACCGATCAAGTGCGCCATTTAACTAAGCTTTTATATGGTTCAAAAACAGAGAAATCTAAATATAATACGCTTGAGGGCCAAACCTCATTATTTGATAATGACCCGTTTTTTAACGAACCTGAGCACACAGGAGAACAAAGCCAACAGACGATTTCTTATACTGTTGTACG
>NZ_JACHGK010000044.1 GCF_014207535.1 Bacillus benzoevorans | reverse complement strand
AGTTATCAAGACCTAATTTACAAAAAGTCCTGAAAATAGGGGATAATACATGTTAGTCATGTATAATATGTATTATCCTTTTATCATCTTATTAAACTATAATTTTTTATAAACATCTGCATATGAAAATTTTAGCTGCTCCCGTAATTCTTTATTTTCATCTTCTAATTTCTTAATTTTCCGTTTAAGCGATTCGATAATGGCATCTTTATTATTATCGTTCATTTCTCGTTTTACTTGTTTAGGAGTAGGTGTTTGTGATTGTTGTTGTCTTAATGTTTCTATTTTTTCACGAATATCTGTATTGTTGTACAACGTTGCTTTCGTTACACCGGCCTCACTGGAAACACTATTAAAATTGATTTTTTCATTAGCTCGTATGAGCCTTTTAATGGCTTCATCTACTTTCTGATAAGTGTTAGCTTTACGCTTGGCATGAATAGCCTTCAAATGAGAAGAGCGGTTATATTCAGACATTCTTAACACCTAACTTTCGTTTCATCCGAGCTTGTCTACCAAAAATAATATTTCCTTCTTGAAGAGTATTTAAAATGTTTTGGTAACGTTGTAAATTCTTTTCGTTTTTCTCCGCAATATCCTCTCGGCCTCGTTGTTTTGCTATTTCTATTGCCTTTGTGGTTGTTTTAACGTGAAGTTCATACTTTTGCTTATCTAATTCTGAGAATCCTACAGCTAAATCTTTACATGGCGTTTGATTGTCACCACAAGTAAGGCAAGGGGGTGCTTCCATATGAGGGCAATTTCCGTTTAGGCGAGCGTGACACGTTCCATAAGGGTTGTCCATTGCATTTAGCTTGTGATCCTGCCATAAGGCATCCAAAATATCTGTCGGAATATCTTCTCCTGCTTTAATTTCTTGTACTTCACCATTCAAATCAAATGTAAAAACCCCTTGATTAATTACTGACTCAAATGCTTTTCTTTTAGTATCATCCAATAACTTGGCATATCTTAATGTCATTTCAGGGGATGCGTGAGCCAGTAACTCTTGTACGGTTAATATATCTGCACCACCGTTTAACATTTTGACCGCGTAAGTATGTCGAAACTGATGTGCATTAAAATGAAACAGCTTTCCACTCTCATCCACAATATGGTTTTGTTTTATTAATGAATTTAATGCTTTGTTAATCCAACGTTGAGAAAATGGTTTTCCTTTACGAACGCCACGATAGCGAATAAAAATGAACCCTTCGGGATTATTGTCTTGATTACTATGTTCTTTGGATTTTTGTATTAGAATCGCAAGGATGTTTGCTAACTGATCATCAATAGGAATACGATGATCTTTGACATAGGTTTTTTCAATATCCGTTTCGATAGAATATTGACCATTTAGTTTTACTAAGCAATCCGACGTTAAACCTAATACATCTGATATTCTAAGACCAGTTTTAAACGCAATCCAAACAACAGGGATCACATCTTCATGCAAGTTATCAATATGAGTAAAGAGTTGCTCTAATACGTAGTCAGGAATATACTCAATTTGGTCAACTGTTTTTTTTCTTGATTTTGGCTTATCCTCTGGAAAAAGTAATAATCTCACATTAGTTTCAGGAGCCAAATCATATTCATAACGCTGAATATCTTCTAAAAATTTTCCAATAACCTTTAATGCTCTTGCTACATACTCTGGAGGGTTTGCATTTTTTTGTTTTAAGTTATTTCTTGCATACTCATGCAACCATTGGATATATTGCTCCATATGAGAACGTTTTAATTTTTTAAAATCATTCCAATTCGGTTCCAATAAAAATATATAGGAAATAAAATTAGGTAAAAAAACCATGTAATTTAGTGCGGTACTCCATGAGAATTTATTCATACTTAATATTCGTTTCTTGAAATATCTCTTTACTTGTTCACGAGTATTTAGATGTTCAATCTTGGTAAAATCAAGATAATACTCGCTTCTACTTTTGTTGTAATCAATTCCGTATTTTTCATTCAAAATTCGTACATCCCATCGGTCTTTAACCCATTCTTCACGAGAGTCTGTCAATGATGACAAATTTGAATGAATTACTTGTAGGAAGTTAGCTATAGTCGTTTTGCAAGTATATTCTTTGTACATTTCGCCTTGTTTAATTCGTTGTGTTTGAATTTTTTGCTCATGTAACCAAAACAGCCATTCTTTTTCAGCCTTTTCAATATCCAAGTCTAATATAGATGGGAGTGTAGGATATTTTTCATTTAGAAACCGTGTTAGTTCACGTAAATAAGCTATTTGCCCACCAAACACACTACCTAAAGTCCATTCATCATTGAACAGCTTGTTATACCAGACATACTTTACTTCTAAATTAATTGTGGGACTATTAAATTGAAACCGAATATTTTTGGTAGAACCTTTGTAACTTTCTAACATTTTTTTGAATTGATTGATATTACCTACATTACTGATGTTCCAACTATTATTGACCAAAAAATATGGGTTCATTACTTGTTCGATTGTAACAGTTCCGTCTTCATGAACAGTTTTCTCAGGATAGGTTGACAGCTCTTTTTGTAAGCCTTCGTGAAAACCAATGTCTTCTACTTGAATATTCTTGATTTGCTTCATCCAGTAACTCCTTTTAGTTATTTTTCTTTAGGTTAAACTCGGATTGTGCTTTATTCCAATCTTCTCTAATATCTTCATCAGAAGGATGTAGGTATAAGTTCATTGTTGTTTGAATTTGAGAATGTCCTAATCGTTCCTGCACTTGCTTAATATCTTTTGTTTTTTGATAATATATTGTTGCGTGAGTGTGGCGAAATAGGTGAGGGTGAATGTCTATGCTTGTCTTCTTTCTCAAACGCTTGAAAAGGGATTCCACATCGCTGTATGTCATCGGTTTTCCTGCGTTCTCTCCACGTAATTTGACGAATACAAAGTTTGTATCCACATCCAGTTCATCCATAACTTCATATAAATAATCATCATATAAATCCATTAGAGACTGTGACACAAAAATCTCACGTTCACCTGTTTTTAACTTTGCTCCGTTTTCCAGCTCTCCTCGATCAACTAAACGGATCCTATGACCTTTTGCATGATCGAACACGAAATCTTGCATGAAAAGTGAAAGAACTTCTCCAATACGCAATCCTGTCTCAAATAATACTTGGATTAAAAAGGTATCTCGTATATTGGATGTGGCTTCAATCACTTGCTGCACTTGTTCTTTTGTAAGTATTTGTACCCTCTTGCGAGGTTCTTTTATTTTCAATACATTCCTAACAGAAGGCTTATCTTTGTTGACATGGTGTAAAAAGCTCTTGTAACGAGTTCTCCCCCCTGTAAAGACTTGTTTCATCAATTTTTCAATCATGTCATTTTGTAGTTCTTCGTTTCTGTATAAGTAATCGTAAAAATTTGTAACAGCCGTAAGCGTAAGGTTAATGGTCTTTTCTGTTTTTTTTGCTTTCACAGGTTGAAGGGAGGTAACTTTTGTACTTTCGTACGGGTTTCTTAACCAAGCTATAAATTCCACCAAATCTTCTAACCTTATATACTTATAGTCCTTATTTGTTACTTCTAAAAAGGTAAAATACTGTTTTAGAGAGTAACAGTAGGTCTTTTGAGTATTCCTGCTTTTTCCTGTTACATCTATATACTTTAAATATTTCATAACAGGCAATACCGGGAATCCTTTATCATCGATTAAGATATATCGTTTGACATTATTCTCTAAAATGACTTCTTGGACACGCACTTAATTCACCGCCATCTTCTGTGCTTACTTTGTAGTATCGATTTATGACATGACTGCATATTTAATCTTGTTCAAGCCAGTTATAGAAAGGAAGAGGGCGTTGTTGATTGTCTACTGATCTATTGTTTTGTATTCTTGCGATATTTCGGTCTTTCTTAATCGGTAAAGTTGTGGGGATCCAACCTTTACTAATTGCCTTTTTAATAAATCCTTCGGGATTTTTCACTTTATTTGGTGATTGCTGCATAATAAGCAATATTTCTAATGTGCGTTTAATTCCGATATGACTCAGGATATTCATCATAGATTCCGTAGGTGAGGTCATTGTAACTGCTTGATAAGCTAATAAAACTAATTCTTTGGAGTCTTCGTCTTGTGGTGTCGGGAGTTGGTTGTGGTTTGTTGTTTTAGTTTTATTAAGGTGTAAATGTTTATTCGAATTTAGAAATGTTTGAAGGTCTTGGTGAGGAATCCGCCATCCTTGCTTATCATTTTCTTTATAAGCATTAGGGAACTTGCCTGATCGAAGCCACCTTTTAACAGTCTCTTCGCTTTTCTGCAATGTTTCTGCAATTTCTCTAACTGTGAGTAAATTTTCCATTAATCATTTCCACCTTCCTTGCGAATTTTTACAACAACAACATAAATGGCATTGTAAAATGTTGTTGTTGTATTAGAGGTCTACAAGAGTCTTACAAAGAAGTCTGTTTATCGAATGTACGTTCTTGATTATATTATACATAATAAACTATAATTTTGAAATATATTTAATCTTTATATTATGTGAAAAATAAGAGGACATATGCCCTTATATTGAACATATTATCCTCTTATTAGTATAGTCTATTTAACT
>NZ_JACHGK010000043.1 GCF_014207535.1 Bacillus benzoevorans | reverse complement strand
TTCGATCCTTTATGCCTGTTTAGCATTATATCCAAACTTGGCTCTTAGTCTACTTGCACCTTAATTTTTCTGTCCAGTTAAGTGTAGCCTATCCAATCTTCGATATATTCAATAGAGGCAAATAACGCTTCCTCTAGTTGTTTTACGTTTAATGTCTCGAAAACAGCATCGCAATAAGGTGCATATTGCCCAATGACTGAATCTCCTTGATTCCACTTCTGTTTTTTATCAGGGTTAAACCAAAAAAAGATGTTTCGCACTTTCCCGGAATTCTATCATTAAATCAAGCCTTGGGCTATTTCTGTTATTCCTGGCATCGGCAAGGAAAAATAATAATGTGTCTTGATCCAGTTCACTTCCGTATTCTGCATAATACATACTAAGAGCCTTATCATAATTAGAGTAGCCACGATAATCGATGTTAGCATTTTTAAGAGATCGTCTAACTGCCACTTCCACATCTTTGTTTTTATAGTAGTCCGTCACTTCATCGAGTAGTCCTACAAACGCAAAGACCCGAACCTGGGAAGGAAACCGTTCATGAATTAAATAAGCAAAAAAACCATAGAACATCAACCTTTCTTTATAGAAATTTAAAAGGCATTATCCTCGAACACAAACGTTTGTTCCTATTATATCACAAGAAATAGGTTTTGCCTATTGCCTAGCGACATTTAATTCCAGTTTATTATTTGTAATTAGCACATAATGTAATATGTATTAAAAAAGAATGCACCAAAGTAGGACGTGGGGACAAGAATGAACTTATCCCAAAAAGGTGATTCGTTCGAAAAAGGAAAAACAGATCCAACTGCCGAATTGATTACATGGACCTGCAGTTCATATACGAGGAGGGTAAATGAATTGGATATCGTAACATCTACGGAAACAAAGCTGCAGACTCGAAATGAACTAAGAAAAAATACCCTTATTTTCATTTCGATTGTTGCTGTTCTCGTTGGAATCATTTTTGTGAGTTTATTACAAATTCAGCCGCCAAAGGTTGTCCCGGCTGATGGTGCGGCAAATGAGTTTTCTGCTGTGAGGGCTTTCGACCATTTAAAAGAGTTAGCTAGAAAGCCACATCCCATTGGCTCAGAAGAGCACGATAGAGTTCGGGACTATCTTATTCACAGTTTAGAAGAATTAGGATTAAAACCAGAAATTCAAAAAACCCCTTCTGTTTACAGCTCTGGTACATGGATTTCAGGAGGTACGGTCGAGAATATTATCGCAAAAATAGAAGGAACCCATTCTACTAAAGCCATCATGCTTGTTTCTCATTATGACTCTGTATCAGGGGCGGCTGGTGCTGCCGATGACGGCGCAGGAGTCAGTGCAATTTTAGAAACTGTACGTGCACTAAAAGAAGGAAAAGCCCTGCAAAACGATGTCATTATTCTCCTTACAGATGGTGAAGAGCTTGGATTGCTTGGAGCCAATGCTTTTGTCAAAGAACATCCTTGGGTACAGGATGTCGGATTAGTATTAAATTTTGAGGCACGCGGAAACGAAGGCGCCTCTTTCATGTTTGAAACCAGTGATAACAATAGCTGGCTGGTAAAAGAGTTTGTTCAAGCTGCTCCAACACCTGTTGCTCATTCTCTCCTATACAGCTTATATACACAAATGCCAAATGATACGGATTTCTCTGTGTTTAAAAAGTATGGACTTAGCGGATTAAACTTTGCCTTCGGTGAGGGAATAAATCATTATCATACAACTGGTGATAATATTCAAGAGTTCAGTTTAGAAAGCCTGCAGCATCACGGGGAATATATGTACCATCTTACCACCCATTTTGGAAACGCCGATCTCATGCAAACGCATGAAGGAAATGAAGTGTTCTTTAACATTATGGGGTCTACCATGATCACGTACTCAGATAAAATGGTCCTTCCAATCATGATACTCGTGGTGCTCCTTTATGCCATTACGTTCCTGCATGGGTCTCGACTGAAGAAAGTATCCCTGCTCGGAACACTTGCCGGTCTTTTCGTTTTCATTCTTGGCATCATCGGCTCTTTTGCTATCGGTTCAGGATTATGGTCCATCCTCACCGATATTTTTCCGGAACAACAATGGTTGATGGAAACCGATAAGACATTTACCACCCTTTATTTCATTAGTTTTATCATGATAACCATTGCTTTCATCACAATGCTTTATCAGCTGGCTTCTAAAAAAATCAAGACAGGCAATTTAATGATAGGGGCTTTATTTCTTTGGTTAGTCCTTCTAACTGCCTCCAGCATTCTGCTTAAAGCCGGAAGCTATGTATTTGCATGGCCGTTATTATCTGCTTTAATCGGAGTCAACTTTTGGATGAGATTAGAGGAAAATTCATGGAAGGGTCATCTCGTTACAGTTGCTTTTTCGATTCCTGCAATACTTATTCTTTCACCCATTATTTATCTCGTTGAAGCGATGATGTCGATGCAAATGGCTGGAACGATAATGGTCCTAGTCTCCCTTTTAGGTGCCACACTGGTCCCTATTTTCAGCATTTTAAAATAAAATTCGATTGGGTGATTCCATCCATCTTCTTGATTACAGGATTACTGGTGATGATCCCAAACAGCATAAACCTAAATAACATGCCGACAGCAGAACATCCAACAGCAAGCGATATTACTTATTTAATGGATGCGGATGCTAACAAAGCCTATTGGGCAGCAACCATGCCATTAGATGAATATACATCGAATTATATCCATGAAAATGTAAAAAAAGGCCACACATTAGATTTCTTTCCTGTTTTATACGGGAACTGGGATGTGAGCTATTCACAAGCTAATTTATACAGCTTAGCAGCGCCTAGTGTGACGGTATTATCTGATCAGACAGTGGGCGGTAAGCGGAAAATTGAATATCAGTTGAAAACAAATCGACATGCTGACGAGTTGATCATGAAGTCTTCGTCATCGATGAAGGCAGCGCAGCTGACCATCAATGGAAAAAAGGTGAAGTTGTATCAAAAGGAATTTTCAAAAGATAAACCGTTGGAATTCAGATATGCCCTAGGTCAAGCTGAAGAGTTACATGTTCAAATAACGGTAAATAGAGATGATCACATAGAGTGGATGATCGCCGATCGTTCCTACGACATTCCCGAAACAAAAGGAAAACGTTCAGCAAAATATAGTACCTATGGGGATAATTCTTATGTTTTGAAAAGATTTCAAGATTAATAAGGATAAATTAGGCTGTCCTATACAAGGTTTGGCTCTTCAAACTAAGTATATGTCAGCCTTCTTTTGATTATATTAAATGATTTTTTTCGTATTGCAAAAACATAAACCCATATTCCTGTTAGACGTTTTCCCCAACTAAAACTATTAAAAAATGAAAAAGAGAATTCCTGCATTTACATTCCTTTAGTTGATTACGTGTTCAGTAAAATTAGTGCTCTAAAACGAAACGGTCGAGGGAAGGCTGGTTTATTTATTGTGTAATTAGCACATAATGCAAGTAAACAAAGGGACGGTTCCACCGTTCCCCTGAATTTTACCCCCCTAAAAATCATACGTGTAAAGTTTTGCGTTTTTTACTGATTTCGTAGTTAATGATTTTGATTTAACGTTCATTTTTCTTTATATTGGTCCAGACATTTTTTACAAACGCAATGTTTATTTCTGCTTTCCTCTGGAACGGATGCAAAGATTTCCTTAGGAAACGTTTCTTTGTCGCACCAACAGTTCCCGTGTTCTTCCTTACCGGACATGCACCCGTTTTCTTCTCCACAAATCGGACAATATTTATTAGCCAATCGTCTCACTCCTCTATCCACTTTTTTACTTGCTTATGAAAAAAATTCCTATTATTCAGCAAGTCCTTTAAATAGCTCCACGGCAGTTTCGATAATTTCATCGCGAAAATCATATTCTAGCGTATGGATATGAGGGTAATCCTCTCCATTGCCGATAAAGCAAATAGCTCCTTTCGTCTCCTTAAGATAGTGACCGAAATCTTCTGATGCCCGAAATGGCTGGTTCATTTCGATTAACGAAATCCCTTTCAATTTGCAAACTTGGCGTATTTTATCAGAGCTTTCTTTATGATTGACCGTTTCAGGAAACACATCATTATAAGAAAAGCTTACGTTTAACCCATTTTCACGTGCTAAAGACCCAGCATAATGCTCAAGGCTTTTCTCCAGTTGGTCCAATTCCGCTTCATACTGGGCACGAATGGTGAGCAATAAATCCCCTTGACTTGCGGAAATTCCAAACGTCCTCTCCCCTACATCAATCTGAATAACAGTACACAAAACTTTTCCTTTATTTTTTTCCGCAGAAGTGAGATCGGGAATAGCCTGAATCAGGCTGGCTATTGCAAATGCCGGGTTTACTCCATCTTCAGGCTGGCTGGCATGGGCAGGAGTCCCTTCCATATGAATGATCATTCCTTTAGAAGCAAAATGAGCCGTCCCATCAATGACGTTAACAGAACCGAAAGGCATCCCGCTCATATTATGGAAAGCAAAAATTTCGTCAATCTCATTTTCCTTAATGAATGAAACACACTGCAAAGCTCCGTCACCCGTTTCCTCTGCATGTTGGAAAAGAAAATAAATGTTTTGTGTTGCACCTTTTTGGTCAATCTCTAATGCCAATCCTGCAAGACACGCAGAATGACCATCATGACCACATTTATGAGAGACTCCCGGATATTTCGAACCATGTGGAATCCTAATCGTTTCTTCGATTGGAAGTGCATCAAAATCGGCACGGAATGCGATATTCCTTTTTCCTTCACCCGCCCGATAAATGGCATAGAACCAAGTTCCTTTGTCAATTATTTCCAAACGAGTGTGGGTTTGAAGAAAGGATATTAAATGCTGTTTCGTCCAAACCTCTTGATTGGACAACTCTGGATGCTGATGTAGTTCATGACGCAACTGCTTAATTAACTCTAAGTTTTTCCTCTGCAAAATTTTACCTCCTGCTGCAATCCTATTTATAGATTTACTATTTACGTGTTAAATATATTAGTACGCAAAAAATAAAAGGGCGAAGGAATGATGATTTTTATGTGCATTTAGCACAAAGTGTAATATGATAATAAAAATGAATTCAGTAAAAAATATCATGATTACTGTCCTTCTTTTGAATGTTTTCTTTCAAGATCCTTAAGAAATCGCTTAACCTCATCTTTATTAGATGAGATGAATAAAGGTTTTGTATAACCTTCTTCATGTCCTTTAGACATATACAGGTCAAAGATTCCGATAACTGGGTACTCAGGATAAACAGGTAATGGGATACCATATTGTTTTGCCGTTTCTGAGGACATTGCACCTGAAGCACCTATACATTCATAAACCCATAGCTCATCTTCCAAATCTGAATATTTATCCGCATACTCGTCATTATCTCTAAAGCCCTTATAAATAATAATTAGATTAAGGGCGGATTCATAGTTTTGACGTTCCACTCGTTGACTAGTACTGCTTTTACCAAATAATCTGCTTAAGAAACCCATTGACTGTAACCGTCAAGTAGTTTTGAACACTTTTTGCTAATTAAGTTTGAACACTTTTGTCTCCGAAAATAGTGCTTCTGTGTTTTAATCTATAACTAT
>NZ_JACHGK010000042.1 GCF_014207535.1 Bacillus benzoevorans | reverse complement strand
TTTTTAAATAGACTACTCTGATAAGAGGATAATATGTTCAATATAAGAGCATATATCCTCTTATTTTTTACATAATATAAACATTAAATATATTTTAAAATTTTTGTATATTATGTATAATATGTGTAAGAACATATATTCGTTATATAGACTTCTTTGTAAGACTGTTATAGACCTCTAATACAACAACAACATTTTCCGATACCACTACATTGTTGTTGTTGTAAAAAAATGATAAGGAAGGTGGAACTCATTGTTGAGAGATTTACTTACAGTTAGAGAAGTTGCAGAAAGATTGCAAAAAAGCGAAGAGACCGTTAAAAGGTGGCTTCGATCGGGGAAGTTCCCTAATGCTTATAAAAAAACGGATAAGCAAGGTTGGCAAATACCTCAACAAGACCTTCAAGCATTATTAATTCCAAGCAGCAAGCCTTCAGTTAAAGAAAAACAAATAAAGAACAACCAGTCGTCTCCTCCACTACAGAATGAAGACACCAAAGAATTAGTTTTATTAGCCTATCAAGCAGTTACTATGACCTCACCTACCCAAACCATGATAAACATTTTGAGCCATATTGGGATTAAACGTACATTAGAAATATTACTGATTATGCAACAATCACCAAACAAGGTGAAAAATCCTGAAGGATTTATTAAAAAAGCAATTAGTAAAGGCTGGACACCAACAACTATACCAATCAAAAAAGAACGGAGTATTGCGAGAATTCAACAAAATAAACACACAGAAAATAGATCAACTCTTCCTTTTTATAACTGGCTTGAAGAAGATTAAAGAGCAGCAATGTCATAGATTGATCCTGTAAAGGAATCTTAGAATATGGCGGTGAATAAAATGCGAGTTCAACAGGTTATTTTAGAAGGTAATGCAAGACGTTATATATTAGTCGATAGCAATGGTTTTCCTGTCCTGCCTGCAATGAGATATTTAAAGTATTTAGATAAAACAAGGAAAAGCAGTAATACCCTAAAAACATACTGTTATTCATTAAAACATTATTTTACCTACTTAGAAGAGACAGATAAAGATTATAAGTATATAAAGTTGGAAGACTTAGCAGGATTTGTCGCCTGGTTAAGAAGTCCTTATGGGAGTTCAAAAGTCACTCCCCTTCAACAAAAGAAAGCAAAACGAACCGAGAAAACTATTAACCTTACTATTACAGTTGTAGCAAACTTCTATGATTACCTTTTCCGAAATGAAGAAGTACACAATGACATGATGGAAAAGTTGATGAAACAAGTGTTTTCAGGGGGTAACTCACGTTACAAAAGTTTCTTACATCATATCAACCAGGACAAGCCTTCGATAAGAAATGTACTTAAATTAAAAGAACCACGCAAAAAAATAGAAATACTGACAAAGGAACAAGTGCAGCAAGTATTAGAGGCAACAACCAATATACGAGATACTTTTCTAATTCAAGTGTTATTTGAAACTGGATTGCGTATTGGAGAAGTTCTCTCGCTTTTCATGGAAGATTTTATATTTGACCATGCAAAAGGTCATAGGATTCATTTAACTAATCGAGGGGAATTAGAAAATGGGGCAAAGTTAAAAACAGGGGAACGTGAGCTTTTCGTGTCACAGTCTTTAATGGATTTATATGATGATTATTTGTATGAAATTATTGACGATTTGGATGTGGACACAAACTTTGTATTCGTAAAATTGCGTGGCGAAAACACAGGAAAACCATTGACATATAGCGATGTAGAGTCTCTTTTTAAGCGATTGAAGAAGAAAACAGGGATAAACCTTCATCCCCATTTATTTCGTCATACACACGCTACTATCTACTATCAAAAAACAAAAAACATTAAACATGTGCAAGAACGCTTAGGGCACTCCCAAATTCAAACAACGATGAATCTATATCTCCATCCTTCGGATGAGGAAATCCGAGAAGATTGGAGGAAAGCACAGTCTGAATTTGACCTAACAAATAACTTAAAAGGAGATAACGGATGAAGTATGTAAAGGATATTCATATAGATGAAATAGGTTTCCATGAAGGTTTACAAAAAGAACTGTCCACCTATCCTGAAAAAGAAGTGAATAAAGATGGAACCGTTACTATTGAGCGAGTAAACAATCCTTATTTTTTAGTCAACGACAGTTGGAATATCGACTTTTTAGGTGAAATTAAGCAGTTCGAAGAAATGGTAGCATCCTATAACTATTCGAATAAAAATATTTATTTTCGATTTATCAGCCCCACACTAAATTTAGAAGTGAAATATGTATATTATCAGCAACTGTTTAATGAATTATGGACAATCAAGAATATTTTTTCGGCTCAAAGCCCATTTAATAGAATGACAGAGTTTTTAAACGAGAAATACCCCAAACTTTTTTCTCTATTAGAATTAGATATCGATAAAGTGGAACGAGAGTATTTATTTTGGTTAAATGAAAAAGGAATTAATACTCAGGAAATTAAAAAAAGGGTACTTAGTAAAAATAGTGTATGTAAATCTCCCGTAGCAAGGTTTTTAAGAACAATTTATACAGCCTTATTCCAGTTTTCTGATAAACGAGAAGAATGGGGAAAAGACAAGTGGGATATTCGTATTTTACATGACAAATATGGGATTGATTACAATAAAAGTGAATCAAATTATTATCTTAATTTCTCAAAGATAGACGAAAAATTTAGGGAGGAAGTTAAAAAGTATTTTAAACAACGATTGCTCAGTAAAAACAAATTCTCTTGGGGTACAGCAGTAAATTATATGACACATTTAACACGTTTTTTCACATTTGTATCTGACATTGAACCAACATGGAGAAATTTAAAAAACTTAAAAAGAACCTATATCGAAAAATACATTGAACATCTACATGAATACTCTGAAAGTAATCTAAAACGACGTAATTCACACCCTGAATTTTATGTAATGAGATCATTATCAATCTTACAAAAGTTTCTTGAAGATATTCAACGGTATGAATTTGGGATTGCTCCCAAAACCCATGTGCGATTATTGATTTTTCCCGGTGATAAGCCACAGCTCAGAAAAAAATCGATATATCAAATTAACTATATTCCAGACTATGTATTAGAGCAACTTTTTACTCATATTGATGATTTGCATAAAGAAGTTATCCCTGTTGTTTGGATTGCCTTTAAAACAGGGCTTAGAATATCTGATGTATTAGGATTAACTACAAATTGTTTAGTTCAATTCAACGGTCAATACTCTATTCAAACCGATATTGAAAAAACCTATGTAAAAGGACATCGAATCCCAATTGATGAACAACTGGCAGGAACCCTTGCGGTTCTAATAGAAAAATCAAAAGAACATAGCCATCAAGACAATAATCCCGAAGGGTATATTTTTATACGATATCGTGGTCAACGAAAAGGAAAACCATATAGTCAAATTTGGATTAGAGAACAACTGAATATATTAGCAAAACAAAAGAACATTACTGACGAAAAAGGAAACTTGTTTCATTTCAAAACACATCAGTTCCGACATACTTATGCAGTAAAAATGTTAAATGGTGGTGCAGATATTTTAACCGTGCAAGAGTTATTGGCTCATGCTTCCCCTGAAATGACACTAAGATACGCAAAGCTATTAGATGATACCAAAAGAAAAGCGTTTGAATCGGTCATAAAGCAAGGTGTTTTTAGCTTTGACTTAAATGGCGAAGTAAAAGAAATTAAAGTAGGAGAAGATATTCCGACAGACATAATGGATGCCTTATGGCAGGATCACAAGTTAAATGCAATGGATAACCCGTATGGAACGTGCCACGCTCGTTTAAACGGAAATTGCCCTCATATGGAAGCACCCCCTTGTCTTACTTGTGGTTCTAATCAAACACCATGTAAAGATTTAGCTGTAGGTTTTTCAGAATTGGATAAGCAAAAATACGAACTTCATATTAAAACAACCACAAAAGCAATTGAAATAGCAAAACAACGAGGTCGAGAAGAGATAGCCGAGAAAAACGAAAAGAATTTACAACGATACCAAAATATTTTAAACACTCTTCAAGAAGGAAATGTTATTTTTGGTAGACAAGATCGGATTAAAAGAAAAATAGGTGTTAGAAATGGCTGAATATGACCGCTATGCCCATTTGAAAGCCATTCATGCCAAACGTAAAGAAAATACCCATCAAAAAATAGATGAGGCCATTAAAAGGCTTTTAAAAGCTAATGAAAAAATAAACTTTAACAGTGTATCCAATGAAGCTGATGTATCAAAAGCAACACTTTACAACAACGAAGACTTCCGTTCGAGAATTGAAACATTAAGAGACCAACAATCGCAAGTACCTACTCCAAAACAAGTGAAGAGAGAAATGAATGAAAGTAACAAGGATGCCCTGATCGCTTCCCTAAAAAGGAAAAATAAGAAATTGGCAGATGAAAACAAGCAATTAAGAGAGCAACTAAAAGTAGCTTACGCAGATGTTTATAAAAAGTTATAGTCAATAGGAGAACGTTGTTCTCCTTCTTCAACTATCATGGGCCAGATTGTGACATAAAACTTAATAATAAACTTGGATATTATGTTGAAGTATATATAGATTAGATTGAGAAGAATTTAAGGTAATGTAAGATTAAATTAATTACAGGTTTCCTATTTTTATCATATTTGGGGAAAATTGGGCATCATTTATAATATAAAAGGGGGTGTTTTAATGTCTAAAAAAATATTTATTACTTTTTTATTAATGATATCAATTCTGTCAGCTTGCAGTTCTAAATCACAAAGTTTTATTGCTGAAAGTGTTAATGGACAAGCAGAGTTGATTACTGTTGAAAGTGATGAGGAAGAGAAAATATTTTCCAGTAATCATATTGATGATACAGGTTTAAGAATCGAAATTAATCAAGGATATGGTCAAGTTATTGATCAAACAATTTATGATGAAGAACATGACATAACAGTGCATTTTGAGGGTGTGATGACGGATGATAAGGAGACAAAACTCTTATTGACCTATCAAAGTCAAACAACAAATTTAAAGAACTATTATCTCGATATTTTTGAAGGTGAAACTTCAATCAACTTGATTGTTGGAAATAAGCAAAAAAAATTAGATACTGTGGGTTGGGGAAGCAGATATTACAATAGTAAAGAAAACAGAGTGGTTGAGGCTGAGTCTTTTGAATCAATAAAAGAATATGAAGGACAAGACATTCGTTTAGAAATTGAAAATTTAACAATTTATGACGATCAGGAGACTCGTAAAGTGAAAACAAAATGGCCACTTGGTTTCAAGCTTGATCAAACTGCTATCCTAGAAAGAGAAACAGTAGAAATAAACAAGGAATTCAATTTTGAAAAAGAAACATACAAAATTAAGAGGGTGGAGTTTTCACCGTTAGAAACAAGAGTTGTCGTAACTGGATCTGACACGAAACTCCAAACAGATGAAAATGGGATACAATATGAAGTGATGAGCAAATTGGAACAAAAACTCCTTAATGCAAGGAAAGTAGATAAAGAATACGGTTATATTGTTGATGATAAAAAATCTGGTGTATTTTTGAAATCAGCTGGTGAAAGAGTTGATCCAATTTTTAGTAAGGGTGAAGTTTCAGGAGAAGATGACGAATATGTAATGATTTTTGCTCCGGTTAAAGATCGACAAGACTGCATTCTTGAAGTTGATAATGATATAAAGATTCAATTAACAAAGTAAGTTGTGTTACTTAATCCTGATAAATATATATAATTATTAATCCTCCGGAATCGGGCACTTAAATGAAATAAAGGAAGAACACATATTAGTCATGTATAATATGTGTTCTTCTTTATTTTTAGGGATCTTTAATAATTTAGGTCTTGATAA
>NZ_JACHGK010000041.1 GCF_014207535.1 Bacillus benzoevorans | reverse complement strand
CACTTAAATGAAATAAAGGAAGAACACATATTAGTCATGTATAATATGTGTTCTTCTTTATTTTTAGGGATCTTTAATAATTTAGGTCTTGATAAGTATTTTTTCAAAACGGGTTCATTTTATTTAAAGCAGAATTCCTGTTAGCGAGATGTCTGTGATTAATCTTTATTTTTGAGCAACACTACTGTAGCTTTAACTTTACTTTTCCATTGCCATTACACCAGTTCGAGACAACTGAAATATTCCATAAGGTGTCAACTGTTCTACAATTTCATTAATCCTTTCTGTATCTCCAACAGCCTGAATAATCATTGTCTTTGAACCGATGTCTAACACAGTAACATGAATTCTTTCCACTAGCTTGAAAATTTCGCTATACCGATTTGGCTCTACATTCATTTTCATAAGAGCTAATTCGCGAGTAACCGTTTTTCTCGGTCTGAGAAGTGTTGCTTCAACGACTTCCACTAATTTTTGCAACTGAAAGATGATCTGATCTGCTTGACTTTCATCACAAGCGGTAACGATGGTGATTCGGGATAAACCGGTTTCTTCAGAGGCTCCGACTGTTATGCTTTCCATATTATATCCACGCCTGGTAAAAAGACTTGTTATTCTTTGCATAACGCCCGGATGATCTTTAACTAATAATGAGATTGTATTTTGATTTTCCATGATATTTATCCCTCCATCTTCATTTCGCTAAGTGTTGTTCCTTGTAAAACCATTGGTAAGACTATCTCTTTTGTAGGTACAACGAAGTCAATTAAGACTGGCCCCGGAGTCTCTAACGCTTCTTTCCACACTTCCTGAGCTTCTTCCTTTGTTTGTGCCCGAAGTCCTTTTACTCCATATGCTTTTGCCAATTGAACAAAGTCTACACTTCCAGATAAGTCTATATGGCTATAACGTTCATCATATACGAATTCCTGCCATTGCCGTACCATGCCCAGCACTTGATTATTGATGATTACCACTTTTACCGGGATGTTATGAATGGCGCAAATGGCTAATTCCTGAGCACACATTTGCATGCCGCCATCTCCATTAATGGAAATAACCAAACGATTCGGATTTCCAATTTGTGCTCCAATGGCGGAAGGCAAACCAAACCCCATCGTACCCAGACCTCCTGAAGTAATGATGGAGCGAGGGTGATTGAATTTATAGAATTGGGCTGCCCACATTTGATGCTGCCCTACATCGGTAGTGATAATGGCTTCTCCGCCTGTTGTTTCGTTAATCATTTCAATCACATACTGTGGCTTTAATACTTGATCATCATCTTGATATTTCAACGGAAACTTCTGTTTATTTTCCATGATTTGATTGTTCCATTCATTCGATTGTGCAGGCTTGACTGTTTCGTTAGCTAATGCCAACACTGTCTTTATATCACCAACACAAGGGAATTCGGTTTTAATGTTTTTTCCGATTTCAGCTCTGTCGATATCGATGTGAGCAATCTTTGCATTCGGCGCAAACCCATCCAATTTCATCGTTACCCGATCATCAAAGCGGGCACCAATACTTATTAACAAATCACTATTTTGTATTGCCGTATTCGCTGTATACGTTCCGTGCATACCTGGCATCCCCATCCATAACGGGTGGGCACTTGGAAATCCACCTAATCCAAGAAGGGTAGTTGTGACAGGTATTTGTGTTTTATTGACAAATTCTATTAGTTCCTTATGTGCTCCAGAATGAACGACACCAGCACCAGCAATTATTACCGGACGTTTTGCTTCTTCGATTGCTTTTAGCAAATTTTCCACCTGTGGCATGTCAAGCTGAGGGTTAGGCTGATAGCCGCGGATTTCAATTTCCTCTGGATAGTTAAAGGTCGTTTTGTTAGATGAAACATCCTTTGGAATGTCAATCAACACAGGCCCTTTTCTGCCAGTGGACGCGATATAAAATGCCTCACGAATGATTCTTGGAAGGTCCTCAACATCCCGTACCTGATAGCTGTGTTTGGTTATAGGCATCGTAATTCCAATAATATCGGCTTCCTGGAAAGCATCACTTCCGATTGCAGAAGTCGCAACATTGCCGGTGATAATAATCATTGGAACGGAGTCCATATAAGCTGTGGCAATTCCCGTCACGAGATTGGTTGCACCTGGACCCGATGTAGCAAGACATACACCAGGTTTGCCCGTTGCCCTTGCATAGCCATCTGCTGCATGAATCGCTCCCTGCTCATGACGTGTTAAAACGTGATTAAAATCTTTGTTTCCATGCATTGCATCATAAATGTACAATACAGCTCCCCCGGGATAACCGAAGACACAATCTACTCCTTCTAATAGCAGGGAACGAAGTAAAATTTCAGACCCGTTTATGCAATCAGGCTGTAACAACTTTTCACGATATTCTTTGCTTGATAAAATCATTGTACTTTCAGTGTTCATTAGTCATCATCCTCCAAAAGATTATGATTGAATTTATTTAAAAAATGGCTCTGTTAAACTTGATTGTTGATTTCCGTTCCAGGCACGCACGGTTCTGCGGGAGACAGACGAGCCTCCTCGACACTTCGTGCCTGCGGGGTCTCGTCTGTCTCGCTTCTCCCGCGGGAGTCTTCGTGCCTTCCTCTCCAATCAACAAGGGACAAAAAATCCACATTGACCTTTAACACAGCCTAAAAAATAAAAAACCTCTTTCGTCCCCATACACGCAGGAATTGCGTAAATAGGGACGAAAGAGGTTAACTTCCGTGGTACCACCCTGATTCGTTATATGCCTCACAGCATATAGCCTCAGCAGGTTTCAAACTTTTGAAACCTATGACACAATAACGGGTGCCTTCCGGTTTTCCTTACTATAAATGTTGTTCAGGAAAACAGCTCAGAGGTGACTGCGAAATTAGGGATTATGGCAAAGGTTCCAGCAAATCCTTTGCTCTCTGTACATAAGGGCCCCGTTTCTTAATCCTCTTCATTGCTTCATTTTTATCATCAAGATTATTTAATTGAAAAATATTAAATTAAAAAAACCTCTTTCATCCCGATACACGCAGCAATTGCGTATATCGGGACGAAAGAGGTTGACTTCCGTGGTACCACCCTGATTTGTTATATGCCTCACAGCATATAGCCTCAGCAGGTTTCAAACTTTTGAAACCTATGACACAATAACGAGTGCCTTCCGGTATTCCTTACTGGGAAGGTTATTTACCCCTTTTTGTTCAGGAAACAGCTCAGAGGTGACTCGAAATTAAGGATTATGGCAAAGGTTCCAGCAAATCCTTTGCTCTCTGTGCATAGGAGCTTAATTTCTTAATCCTCTTCATAGCTTAGAATTTCAACTTTTTTTGAATTTTATAATAGTTTTGTAAATATGTCAAGATTCCGTATAACCCAAATATATCGGCATAGGTGGGAGAAAAGGGGAAAAAGAAATTAATAGCCATTTATTCAACGAAAGGGCGCAAATCCAGAGGATGGATCTGCGCTATTTTTGCATGAAAGGGCTATTATCTGGAACAAGACTTACAGAGCTACTTACACTTTAATCCAACAAGATTTTAAAAAAGGGACTAATTGTTGTAGCATTAGCCCCTTTTTTATTCAATGTTTTGTTGTTCGGTTGTTCATTAATATTTTTATCCTATTATGGACATGTTATTCTTTAATGTACCGGACAGGAGGTTGTTTTTGTATGGAAAAAAATAATATTAAACTAACCACTGCTGAAATTGCAATTCTTTGGAGAACCTATATCCATAATACAGCTGTAAGATGTTTTTACAAACATTTCCTTCAACATCTTCAAGATGTTGAAATAAAATCAATTATTGAAGAAGTTGTGGTTTTGATTGAAACAGTTATTGGGAAAATTGAAGCAATTTTTGAAAAAGAATACTTCCCAATACCAAAAGGGTTTTCGGATAAAGATATTGATTTATCAGCACCTGCTCTATATACAGACTTATTTGCATTAAGTTTTGTTTATCGTGGAGGGCAAATAATTATTCCTCATTATGCAAATACTCTTACTAAAGTGACCCGAATCGATATTTATACTTTTTTTGCAGAGTGTCTATACAGTGAGGCGGAATTACATAAAAAATCATTAAATCTTATGCTTTCAAAAGGAGTAAATGATCGACCTCCCAATATTGAATATCCGAAAAGTGTGGAGTTTATTCAGCATCAACCATCATTAATAAATACTTGGTTAGGTGAGAAAAGACCTCTAAATACCTTAGAAATAACAGAACTTTTTGTCGGCATCGAAAGAAATGCCATTGGTCTAATCCTTTTGATGGGGTTAATACAGGTAACAAAAGATAAGGAAATAAAGGACCATTTATTGAAAGGAAAAAAACTAGCTGAAAAGAAAATAGATATATTTGATAAGTTATTAAGAGAAAATGATCATTTAATCGGATTTCCAGTGACTATGGAGGTAACAAATTCAACCATTTCTCCCTTTTCTGAAAGATTAATACTATTTATTATAAGTGCTACAAGCCAAGTTTCTGTTTCGGCACTTGGAGATGCTTTGTCTATCTTTCTTAGAAAAGATTTAGTAGCCCATTTTTCCCTTCTTTTAGCAGACGTAATGAAGTACGGCGGCGAAGGACTAAAACTTATGATTGAGCGGGGCTGGGTGGAACAACCTCCACAACCTATTGATAGAAACGAATTTTATAAATCATAAACCAAATGAAAGGAAGTAAACTTAATGGAACGATTATTTTTAGCCTTGTCAGGTTTATTATTTACAGTATTTATGGGGGTATTTTTTCTATTGAGATGTTTTTCATTGGAAAGACAAATTCAATATTGGTTAAGAAATACTTATTATAGATTTCTCACAACATTTGGTAACCCAATATAGGTTTTTTATATGAAAAGAAAAGAATTTGAGGTGGTACTATGGAGTATCGCATTACCCGGATTTGGTCAAATCCTAAACCAGCAAATATTTAAAGGAACCTTACTGAGTTTATTAGAACTTTTAGTGAAAAATAATGATTAACTCATATATGAGATAGAAAACTTTATTCAAGAATCGGTCTCTTTTATGGCATAAGGATCAAAGCAATGATCAAACATTAAATTTCAAAGTAACAATAAAAGCCGATTTTCCTTAGCGTAAGGAAAATCGGCTTTCTTCATGTCGAAATTTGCTTAGCGTATGTTTTGCGCTTTTTGCTGGTAGGATCCCATGAAAAAGAAACACAAGGAATTTAATGATATAATGTTGGTAAAAAGAGGAAAAAGGTGGGTTTTTATGGTATTAAAAAGGGACATCTATCGGAATAGCATGCTTATTTTACTTCTAATTGTACTGGGGAGTAATATTTCTTTGTATCATACAACCTTTGGGATAAATATTTTGCCTGATAATCCTAATGGTGTAGTAGTTGGTTCAATGCTCGATTTAGCATTGATTTCCCCAATTTTGTATCTTGGATGGAGACAAAACTGGAGTTGGAAAAATGTCATTACAGCTATAGCTGGTGGTCTTGTATTAATTCGTTTCCTGATTCCTATGACGTATTTAGCACCTTTTGAAATAGCAACATGGGCTGGGTTTGCTGTTGAAGGTTCAATCATCTTATTTGAAATATTAATTCTTACGAAATTGGTTAAATATCTTCCAATAATAGTTCGTTCAGTAAAGGAAAGTCATCTCCCAGTTGTATTTTCTTTCTCTTCTGCTGTTGATAATCATATAAAGCCTAATCCTATAATTAGAATCATTTGTTCGGAAATGTTAATGTTTTACTATGCTTTTGCGAGCTGGAAGAAGAAGTCCCAAAAAAATAATAATATGTTTACATTACATCAGAAATCGAGTTTGATTGCATTTCAAATAATGATGATTCATGCAATTATCTTAGAAACTCTGGGGATTCATTTTTGGTTGCACGAAAAGTCCTTTATTTTATCACTCATTATTCTCATTTTTAATATTTACTCAGCCATTTTCTTTGTAGGCGACCTACAAGCAGTTCGTCATAATCCTTTACTGGTTACAGGGGAATGTATGTATCTTTCACTGGGATTAATGAAGAGAATGAAAGTAAATTGGTCTGATATTAATGTAATCATTGATGAACCAAAGCTATTAACACAAAAGCGTTCTAAAGATACAATCGAATTTATTGCGTGGGATTTTGAAGCTATACACCCAAATATAATTTTGAAGTTAAAGCACCCAATTAAAGCTACACTTTTAATGGGGATTAACAAAGAATATGAGCAGGTAGCAATACGAGTTGATGAACCAAACAGATTTAAAGATATGGTAAAAGAACAAGTGAAATATGTGGGGGAAAAGATTGAATAAAGAAATCCTCTTTCCATTTGTTCTTCCGCAAACGGGCGCATTTCAGGAGAATTGTGCTCTCTTTTTTTATAGGGAGATAAGAAATGTAACTACATTAAGGATCAGGAATAAATAAAGACAGGAGATAAATATGAGACGAGGTATTAGTTTTGAAATTCCAAATGAATACGGAAGTTTTCTTGGGGAAGTATTAAAGCCCATTAACATAACCGAATTTATTTGGCGTATTGGGGGCGAAGAATCATATTTTGTGGAGGATGATAAGTTAGGAGAACCTCTTTTCCTAGAAGAGATACACGAGATGGATGGATTATTCCTTAAAGGATTTCTAGAAGATAATACATATTATCTCATTTTTGCTGATTTAAAAGCTCACCCAAAAGGAAAGAATCCAGCAAATATTGAGACTTATGAGGAGTTTTTAAATAGCGATTGTGAGCTAGTACTATTAGTCGTTGATTCTGTTTATTTCACAATTTATTGTAAGGACAGAGATAAACTTGAAAGCTTATATAATAATGCCAAGTTAAAAGGTTTTGATGATCTCCAATACATTACCGACGAAAATGACACAAGAACAAGGCTATCAGTATGGTAATGGCTGCGTTATAACTTCTGTGTTCTTATTGAAAAAAAGGATGCAGTTCAAAATGATCAGCGCATATTTTTATTGAACGAAACCCCAGTTACCAATTTATGTTAAAGTGGACTATATTATTTTACTTTGGAGGCGGTAAATGTGAAGCGAATGCCATTTGAACCACCAACAGAACACTATGATGAACAGATAGAGGCAATAGATGAACAAATATGTCATTTAATTAAACAACGGAAGGTTCTTTCAAAAAATAATCCCGGTTTTCCAACTAAACCCCTTATTGTAAATTGGGCAAAAAAATATCATTTTTATGAGGATTTTTTAAACAGTGTATTTGCTCATTTCTTAAATGAAGACATTTATAAACCTGTTGTAGAGCCACAAGGATTTCTTAAAAATATACCAATATTAAAATCATTTGAAAAAGATGATGTGTTTTATTCGGTAACCTTTGTACGTCAATTTGAAAATGCCAGTGTCGTTCATTTTAACATTGATAGAAAAGATTCTAACGATGATGAAATACCTAGAAGGTTACGAGAACATACCTTTTTTAACCTTTCCATAGAAGGTTTAGGTTCTGATTATGACTGCCAAAACGAAGGAGGGGGTGGCTCCAGAGGGCATGAATCTTATACATTCATCGTATCACCAGCTTTACCCGATGATATTTCTAAATATAAATTAGTCTTTAAAGAATGTAAGATACCATTCCAAAAACCAACAGGTTTTGAATTTATAATTTAAAGGAGCAATTAAATTTCTTAATTAATCATTCATGTACATATTCAAGAATAGGGCGCCGTTCGACAAGTTCTGTTATAAGTGTTTTACATGAAATACAGGGGATTATCTAAGATTAATCCTAACTTTACAACGGAGGATGGGAATG
>NZ_JACHGK010000040.1 GCF_014207535.1 Bacillus benzoevorans | reverse complement strand
AAGCAGCTTTACATGGAGTGGCGGGCATGATAGCCTTATTGGGCCTAGCCAGCTCTTTATTTAGCTGGGTTTTTGGCGTGGGACTCATGCCCGCAATAGCAATAGGTAAGACTTTGATGTAATCTCCATCTTTTCCCCTGCTCCACACCGTACGTGCGACTTTCACCGCATACGGCGTTCCATCTTAGCTATGTTTTATTAATCAATAAGTTCCAAATTACTCATTTTACGAAGTTTATTTACTTTTTCTATCTCAATTTGACTGAGACGAAGCAAATTTTTAAGAGTAGTAATCGTTTCATTTTTGATTGCGTGAACTAATTTATGAATGTCCTTATTTAGAATACATAGGTTATTAAATTTATCTGTTCCTCCAAAACTGAGGGGGATTTTGTGATGACAGTGGACTTCATGTGCATAGAGAAAATTACCTGTTACTTCACATTTACCCATTTTCATGCTATATCTGCTTAATCTATTATCCATGTATTCTACACTTCTATCAGAAATCGAAGATTTCATTAATACTGTTAGTTCGCTTTGTACGTCACCTTTAATTTTATTATAGATTATTTGCCTTCCTTCGCACGTGAATGGCGTTATTGTTTGACTAAAATTCATGTTATTTGATGTTCGAACATTACTTAATGGATACAGATATATACCATTTATACAATATGTTTTACGTTTAGTCGTATAAAACTTTTTAAAGGTTGGCGGTGCGTTTCCCGGATATCCATATTTGGAAATCCCTTTGAGACGATTTTTAGTGAAATGCATTAGTTCATAAGCAAGCTGTGAGAACTCGATACTTACATGGGTAGCTTTTTTGAAATAGTTGTGGATTCCCATGATAAAACTGTTAAATGCTAAAGTGTTTTTTGAAGTGGGGGATTTCTGTATTTGCTTAATTAACTCCTTATATCTTGCTTTTAATTGGAGCCTTTTCTTGGCATTTACACCTGTATTAGCAACCCACTTATTTTTCTTTGGTACTGATTTTATTGTGAACCCTAAAAATTCTGATTGTTTTTTCTTCAGATTAACTACTTTTGATTTTTCAAGTGATATATCTAATTTGAGTCTTTCCTTGAGATACAGTCGGACTGAATGATACCACTTATAAGCAGTATCACTATCTCTACAAAGGATTTTAAAATCGTCTGCATATCTTACGATATATCCTTCCTTCAAATTAGTCTTTTTCAAAGCACTATATTTTGCTTGATTTTGATTATATTTTCTTACAGTTTCAAAGTTTTCCCATTGTCCTGCAACCCATTGGTCAAGGTCATTTAATACAATGTTCGATAATAGGGGTGAAATTATTCCTCCCTGTGGAGTTCCCTTTTTTGGTATACCTTCACCATCAATTTCTGCTTTAAGCATTTTTCCAATAAGTCGTAAGACTTTTCTATCCTGAATTCCCATATTCCATAGCTGTTTCATTAAAATAGTGTGATTAATATTATCGAAAAATCCTTTAATATCAATATCAACTACATAGTGAAGTCCGCTAAGGTTGATTAGGGATTGAACCCTTGCCATTGCATGATGTGTTGACCTTAACGGTCTAAAACCGTAACTGTGTTTATAAAATTTTGCTTCGGCAATAGGCTCCAGTATTTGCTTGAAACATTGTTGAATGATTCTGTCTATGATACAAGGAATACCTAGCGGTCTCTCCTTTCCATTTGGTTTTGGGATAAGAACACGTCTGACTTTCTTTGGGTTGTAGTTTTCTAGTTTAGTTTTAATCAGGGTTACAATTTCGAATTCAGTCATAGCCTTTATATCATCTATTGTTCTCTTGTCTGTTCCTGCTGTTTTGGAACCTGTGTTACTCTTAATTGTGCGATAGGCTAGGAGGATATTTTCCCTTGATACAATTAAATCATAGAGATTTTTGAAAACCGTTCCTTCTTTAGCTTTTTCGTGCAAATCTGTAAATACATTTGTGAGACTATAATAGTCCCACGTTCGTAAAGTCGTCTGCATTGTGGCAACCTCCAACATTAAAGTTGTTCCCACATTCTTACCCGACCGATGCAGTTCATTTGTTGGAAAATTGATTGTTTCATAGATAAGACTTAGGGCTATTCCTCCATTTCCATTACAGAAATTTCATCAGTCATGCCCTTACTCTCACAAGGATAAATGTATTTCGGTTTTGCCTTATAACAACCGCTAAGTTGATAGACCTGTGCAGCGTCCCTTGCTTTCCCTGTTCCGTTATTTTTAGCTGTACATCAGTCTTTAGGTGTTTCCTTTGAGCCTGTGAGCTGGATATCCTCGTTGTTAGATATAACGCATTTCATAAGCCTCACTTTTACTTTACGTCACTCACTCTAATAGCCTATTTGGTATTAGACTACGCCTTTCGACGCATTCATTGGTTTAGACCCGTACATTCGGAAATTTGTCAGATTAAATTCATTCTCACCATAGATTGTTTATAGCCACCCGGCCTATCACGCACCATATAACACTGTATTAGCAATTACTTAGGCTTGTTTCAGCCGACTTCACCTAACTTCATACCTTTTAAGCTATCACTGATCAAAGCATGTAGGAGTATTAGTGAGCAGTTTCAAGAAAACATGATTTCTTTCATTCCTATCTTCAAAATAACAGTTAGACTAAAAATTAGTCCTTACATTTCATGCCGAATAGGCATTTATAGCAAAACAGTTCGTACGAGGCTCCATGTCAAGCTGCGTACACTTTACTTGGTCTGCATAACTTTAAACCAAAAAATGGTTAATTGTCGTATTTAATAAATGTCCATTTATCGGGGTCTTGACCACAGGCACCTAGATCAGTTCTATGATTACTTGCAGGATACCATCTAATCTATACCTACCAATAGTGATCTCCTATTTGCCCTTGTTTAGATACTTTATCATACTGCAATTCAAACGCATTACGAAAACCCGATAACAAATTTGGTTTATTGTTTAACTCATCCGCCACCCATGGTTGTAATAGGTAAGGAAACAAGGCATTGTTTAAATCGCTAACTAAGTATTGTGTTGTTGCCTTTCCAATCATCATATTTTGTTCAAGTTCCCGCACGGCTCCATCATGTAATGGTAAAGGTAATGTTCGATTATCTTCTTGGTACAAGGCATATAAGATTGCTTTTTGATAGGTATTCATTTTTAGTAACCTCTTTTCAGCCGTTGCAAAGAACTTCTTTTTTGCTTTCACCTTCGAAAAAGACACAGAAATTTTATATATCAGATTCACAATAAGGATGGATATAGATACAATAAATACAATTCCGATGATAAAGCCATATTTATTTCTGAAGTCAATCATGTACATTTTTTCAATAATTACCGTCGGAGAAAAGAGTAAGATACCACTTGCCAATGACAAGGCAGCCATAATTGTTGTTGGTAAAGTTAGAATCTCTTTGATATTAAAATCTATCTTCATAAATTCCCCCCATATATTCCTTTTTTTATTATACTATATCTCTATTACCAAAAAGAGGAATTGGCTTTTTGATAATTCATTAGCCAATTTCGCTCTTGCTCTTTCTTCCTTTGTTAGATAATTGTTCATTTGTACTTTTTTGATGTTAAGGTTATTGAAAGCAAATAATTAACTTCGATCAAGAAATTTTCTAATTCTATTACCTAATTCCAACCTTAAATTATGTTTATAACCCTCTGCTACATCAAAAAACTTATTATCCCTGTTAACTTTATATGCATAGATACTATTTGACCAATCATCTGTATCTATTACATAAACTGCTATACCTCTAACCGCTAATATATCCCCTAAGTTTTCAACATTATCATTTGCTGAGGTGATGGCTATTTTTTCATTTGGTAAAAAAATCCTAGGTTCGGCATTTTTTCCGTCTATTCTTGGGCGAAGTTCAATTTCAACTCTATCGGATATGACGTTTAAAATTCCATCATCAGTGCTAAGCTTAAAGTCATGGTCTATTTTCTTCAATATATAAATAAGCGACGCAATTCTATATTCCGGTTCATTATGGTAATTTTTTAGCCGCTCAATCAATATGCGTTCAAGACCTTTTGCCTCACATATTTGCTCCAGTTCTCCCCGGACATTTTCAGCAACGATAAACTTCACCACAGTAATGATTTCTTTGGAAATCGCTTCTCTTATTAAAGACTTATATTCTTCTTTAAAAACTGCACCTCTATTATCATTGTAAAGATTCTTATAATCAAAATTTCCATCTACTGCATCCCTTTTGATAAATGAATTTTCTAAAATCATATTCTCATCTCCCTTATGAATAGTTTTATAAATACATTACCATTAATTCCTAAATAGGATATGATTATACCCAATCTTATCAATTTATTACTTTAGCAAGTTAGATTATTGCAACGCTCTCAATAAGGTAGTTAAAACCACCTTTAAACCGCCTTCCTAATATTAAGGAAGAGCGTTGACAGGATTCAGCTCTTAATTGCTGCCTTAGGAATAGAAAAATTTCTATGTATGGGTTTTGCTCAATTTGCAAAAAATAGAAGATTGAATTATGACAAGTGGCTAGGCACTAGATCCATTTAAACATACACCAAAGTAGGCTGCCTAATCACAATTCAGAACCCTTCTTTTAAATTATTTTATTCTTCGTTTAAAGAGGAGATTAATTCGACAGATTACAGGAAGTGACTAGTGCACCCAGATAAGTCAATGTTTCCTTATCATTAATTAGATCTTATCTATCACCTATATATGATAAAATATATTTAATTCATTAAATGGAGGTAGAGGTAATGAGGAATTGGTTAAAAGTAATCCTGTTTTTAAGTTCCTATTCTCCCCTCTTTTTAATTATTGTCCTATTGAATTTAAAATTAAATGAAATTAGTAAAGTAAAAGATATACTTCCACAAGATAAATTTTGGTTGATAATCATTATGCTTATCCTTTTTATCCTGCCCAACTTAATCTTATTTTCCCTGATTAAAAGAGTACGATCTTTTCAGCCTATTAGGGAAAAAACCAATACCTTTGTTAATAAAAATGGAGATGTAATGAATTACATCGTTACTTACCTTATTCCATTCTTATCCTTTAACTTTGATAAATTGAATCAAACAATTGCTTTCGCTATTTTAATTCTTGTACTTGCAACCGTATATATTCACTCGAACATTTTTTACATTAATCCAATTTTAATTATAGCTGGATATAAAATCTATGACGTAAACAATAAATATACAGTAATTACAAAACTCATGGTCAAACGAGATACAAAGCTAAAATTATACAGAATTCATGAAAACGTATATGTAGGTGAAGAGGATGGCAGCAATAACTGATATAAATGCTCTACTTAGATTATTTAATGATGTAACAATTGATAAAACTACAAACCTCTATATGATTACAAGAAAAAAGGAAACTGATACGTTTGTCTATAAAGTATTAACTGCCGAAACACTTAATGAAGTAGCGGAACAATTAAACAACATTATAGTCAATCATCTTTCGAAAATTCAAAGCCAAAATAAAGAATTTCGTGTTTATGATATCGACGATTCAACTGATGACTATGTTCAAATTATTAATAAAAACGATGTCCCTGCTACTAGTAATCTCCTAACCCCTATTATCAATAATAGTGCGGACCCTTTCATATCTGAATCCGAAATATTTAGTAGTCTTTGGGCATATGCTGTACAAACTGAAATAAATAATAAAAAGCTTGTATGGTTTCGAAAATACAGCAAAGGAAAGGTTCTAAAGAAAGGCTTTAAAGATGCTGTTCTTTTTAGAGACGGCAAATTTTCAAAAATAGAACATGACGTGTTCCAAATTGATGAAAAGGTCGACTGCTTCATTTGGAATGATGAAATATATATTTCACAACATCACAATTTCGAAAAGATATTCAGTTACGATGATCAATACGAAGAAAAGGTTGGTGAAGCATTAGAAGTAATAAAGGAATCCTTTTCATATATTGATCATGAATCACTTCAACTATATGTTGAAAAAGACTCCATACAAAAACGGAAACTAGCTGCTATTATGCATAATGGTGTTTATAAAAAATATGGCTTTAATGAAGTAGTAGCAACAATAGAAAAATATAATTTAGATATCGAAGTAAATACTCAAGAACAAAAGGTGAACCTTACCCCAAAAGATTCACGTAGGTTTCTTAAAATTCTTAATGATGACTACCTTCGCTCGGAAGTCACAAAAGTCCGTTATGAAAGCATTGCAAAAAGAAAAGGACAAAGATAAATTTATTTAGAAAAAGGAAGCGTAAAATAATCCAGTACCTCCAAAGATGGGAGATTATTTTATGCTTCCTTAATGAGTGTTGAAGTGGTCAAGGCCTCTTATAGAACATTTTTACTAAACAATTTTTTTGACAAACTCCAACAGGTAACACTAGGCACCCAGTTCTAAGTCCCCGTTGCAGTGACTCTCTTTTTCCGAAAAAGTGGTACTTTCTGAACGTTATATTAAGCCAAGTATAACCATCAGGTATTACTACTTGCAATCAGCTTGTCATTCCGTGGTAAATTCTTTGTCACTTAGTGGTAATAATAAAGTCACCTCTAGTACATTTCGGTGGCAGTAATTATTCCTAAGTTTCCAATAGCTGGAACTAAAAGGACATCAAATATCCATTCAACATCCCCCCAATTCCTACATAATACTTACAATTGACCATTATAGGTTTATGAACTGATTATTATTAATGAAAACACAAACTTATTCCCCCATCAAGAACATTCGTTCAACAAATTACGGGAAGTGACAGTGCACCAAGATCTTAGTCAAGAACATTCGTTCGACAAAGATCGGGAAGTGACAGGCACCAAGATCTTTGATCTGGGTCCTTTAAAATATTATATCCTCTGGCTTCTAAGGCCGAAATGACCATTGAAATGCTTTCAGATTTTTCGGAGTAAGTCATTTGTATCCAATTATCCCCATTACCTGTTGCTAGATCTAATTGAATTGGATCCTCATCTTGAGCTAAATCCTCCTCTTCTATTAAATTTCCATTCGAATCATAACTATCGTACGAATAATCTCCAACTTGTAATTCATAATATCCCTTTGCAGCATCAACCACATCTGGATCATAGATCATCCAGTATCTTTCGGAATCTGTAGAAAAATCAACCCTGTATATATCAAATTCATCACGTTTAAGCTCTCCGCCATTATCTACTTCAATTTCATTTATTAAATCTATGGCGTGTTTGAGGAATTCAAATTGTTCTTTACGGGACAAGTTATCAAAAGAACCATCTAATTTCCCTGCGACATCGTAATAATTCTCGTAAGTAGACTCTTCGATATTAATATTTAATAAATATTTCGATAGAACTTCATCTTCTGGTAAACCATTAGTTGCTTTTTGCAATTGTTTTTCAAAATCAATTTTCATATCTTCAATATTTATTTGTTCGCCACAACCAGTAAAAATAACAGTACTCAGTAAAATAACAAGGTAAACCAACCTTTTCATATCAGTATCCTCCGAATGTATATATTAAATTGATAAATTTGGCACCAAGTTAAGGGCATCTCAGCCCAAATTCCCGTAAACTAGAATACTTGCAACCTCCAATTGGAGTTTATAGGGGGATGCAAGATCCATCCCTATGTTTCTAGATCAAGAATTCCTTCTTTTATTAAACGGAGAACTTAAAATGTAAAAATATTTTCTTTTAAAAAAAACCCACCTCGTCCCACAGTTGACAGCTTCAGAAAGCAAGTTTTGCCCCAAGGAAACTCCTGAGTATATCATTACGTGTTCGATTTTCAGTTCTCATTATCTAATTAATTTAAAAAGGAGAGTAAGCCTTTGTTAGATTTTGAGGAAATGAAACTTGGCAGGTTTTTTGAGGATTTAAGAAGAATGCATCGTAAGAGTCAGGATGATTTGCAGACTGATGCCAATCTCGACCGCAGAACGATTAGCAACCTTGAGAATGATAAAACTAAGCCAAGCTTCGAAACACTGGTAAAACTCGCTTGTGCCTATGATATGCTCCCTTCTGAATTATTCTTGGAAATGGAGAAAAGGACGAATTTACTTGAATGTTTAAAGAAAAACAATACTGAGTCTGAGTAACCACACCGATTCTCGCTAAGACGGAGTATAACGGAATCACATGGATATGACTATTGTTGTGGTTCCGTTCAATCAACCAACTATTTCATATAAAAACCGTACATACCCCTGCCAATTCGGATTATAATGAAATGACTAGGCACCAAGATCAATCCAAGGAAAAGGGAGAAGTGGAAATATGTCTGATGCAACTAAGTTCTATAACAGTAACCATTCAATGGTTGAAATTCCAGATGAGTTGTTAGAAAATATGGAAATTGAATCCGTGATCATTAGCCCTGTCTATCAAAACGTTGGTATCGTTATTTTAGCAGGAGATGATCAGGAAACAAATGGCCGATTGGTCAGAATTTATTCGATGGTCAAACAGGATGACGAAACGACATACAGCCTCGTTCAAGAGCTGCAAGCCTTTCTCTTTCCGGAAAGACCATTTGCAAAAGAGTTCATCGAACGACTGCCGCAAATGTCCGCTATTGAATTGATGTTTGCCATGAACGGCATGAACGAAACTCAATTTCATTAATAGGATACCATGGATTATTATGGGGAATAGCTGCAAATAAGAGTGATTCCACTCATTTTATGACTTACACTAAAAAGGGCTGCATAATCAAACGATTGTGACAGCCTCTTATTATTTTTATATTAATCTACACTGTTCCCGTTGATTAACCGCCAATATTTGGCGGGTCATGGGACCTGCCCTCTTGACCCCAAAAGTCATTTCCAATTCTCTGGATGGTGCCTGGCACCCGATCTTCCTTTATAAAATCCTTTCGAAATACCTTATACCCCTATCTTTTTACATCCTTAACATTTCGTCAGTAATAATCTTTCATCGTACTGTAAGACCCGTGTTTCTTTTCTGTATTTTAGGACTATATTCTTTCTATTGAATTAAATAATATAGTCCACGTCTAGATGGCTAGCATTGAAAAAAACCTCTTTCAATTTAATAATTGAAAGCTTTTATTATATCCTTGTCAAGAATACTCATTCGACAAATTTTGACAAGTGGCAGGCATCAAGATCTTAATGGCAAGCAGCTTCGCTGTGGCCGGATCTATTGCCGAGATAGTGGCTCTCACAGTCCGTGACACGTGTTCATTTTATCCGAAAAGGTGGTTCATTCTAAACGAAATATTCAAATGCTGTACAAGGCACTCATTAAAAGTCATTTCCAATTCTCTGGATGGTGCCTGGCACCCGATCTTCTCTCGACGATCTTACAGAGGAAGAACAACACTTTCTCTTTGAACTAATTGAACGAAGACATGACAACAGTTCTACCATTTTTTGTACTCAGTTCAA
>NZ_JACHGK010000039.1 GCF_014207535.1 Bacillus benzoevorans | reverse complement strand
AAATATATTTAATGTTTATATTATGTAAAAAATAAGAGGATATATGCTCTTATATTGAACATATTATCCTCTTATCAGAGTAGTCTATTTAAAAAGATTAATCAAAACGGGTTTTTATACTTTGCGAAGCATTATACATTTTTTACAAAAAAGTTTTATCGTTTTCTAGCTGTAATCTTCAACAATTGCGCTCGATAACGGAATATTGAAAACACGAAAAAAGTGAAAAATAGTTCCTGCCTATTTGCTAATGGTCCATTTGTGGAATATCGAAAAATTCCAATGTTTTTTTATAAAGATCATTATATGTACTAAATCCACATTTATTTTATAAGTCATAACAATCATTCATCCTATGGTTCCTTTTTTCCACTACGATTCTGAAAACGTGCAACCTTTTTTCGATTACCACAAATTTGCATTGAACACCATTTCCGCCTTCCACTGGAATCCATAAATAACAATACACAATCAGGGTTGGCACACCTTTTCATGGTTCCTAATTCACCAGTAGCATATAGATTTAGGGCATCTAATGCGATAAGTGAAATTAATCTATCCAATGGTTCCCCGATAGGAATTTCGACAAGCTTTCCGCCGATGATTCTATATAAGAATGGTGCTTTAGCAATTAACTTTTCAAGATGAGCCAACCAATCATTCGAAAGCTGGTATCCATCTGTAACACGTTCAAATCCCTCACGAAGAAATGCACGTAAATTTAGAACTCTATCTAACGCTTGTTCCAACCATTCTTCCGTTTCAGATGAAAAATGTTCAGGGATTAATGAATCATTTTCTTGCATTGCTTTTATCCATTCTATTAAATCATCTTTTGATGTCAGTAGATTATGGCGTACACCACGTCGGACAACTTCAGTATTTACAAGGTCGAGAGAAAGGTGACCAGATATTAGTGGAAATTGATTTGAGCTAGACATTATTGGTACTCCTTTCATCCTAAAAATGTTCCAAGTTTTAAACTAACCATATTATATAATATTGACAGGTTAATTTAAAGTGAATATAATAACCATTAAATACCATATTATGTGGTTAGTTAATCTATAGGAGGGAGCTTTATGGTACGTACTTTTTTAGGTTCAAGAATTGTATTCATCGCTTTTCTTACTCTGATGGGGGCATTTGGCTTAAATTTAACTGCTGGACAATTTTTTACCCCACTCCATGAATCCTATGGTTGGAGCTTAACTACATTAAGTTTGGCAGTATCTCTAAATATGATTACTTGGGGAGTGTTTCAACCTATAATGGGGAAACTTATCGATCGATTCGGTCCTAAGCTAGTCATTGCTAGCAGTGCTACCCTAATGGGAATTTCCTTTATACTTTCAGCAACCATTACTCAATTATGGCAATTCTTTCTTTATTATGGCGTTCTCACTGCTGTTGGTTTTGCAGGATGTGGGTCAATGGCTAATTCGGTACTTGTTTCTCGTTGGTATGTTAAAAAAAGAGCAACGATGCTTGCAAGAAGTTCAATGGGAATGAATTTCGGTCAGTTAGCTCTCTTACCTTTAACTGGCATTCTACTTGTGAATTCTGGGTTTCGTGTTGCCTTTGTGGTTCTTGGGTTTATCATGTTATTAATCGTTGTCCCATTTGTTCTTTTTGGTACAAAAAGTAATCCTAACGAAATAGGTCAGGCACCCGACGGAGATTCTACATCTTCATTTTCTCCACCTTCAAGTGTTTCATTGTCAGAAGCTTTAAAAACCCGTGAGTTTTGGCTTGCAAGCCTCGGATTTGTTACTTGTGGCTATACTCTCTATTTGGTTACGATCCATCTTCCGAAATTTTCAGTTGATTTAGGGGGAGGAACAGGACTAGGAGGTCAACTTCTTGGTATTGCCGCATTTGCAAGTGCGATTTCTATGTGGATAACTGGTCAACTTGCTCGTAGATATGGTAAGAGGAGTTTACTTATTGGACTGTACATTATTCGTTTACTAGCATTTGTTTTGCTTTCTTTATCCACAAATATCTGGCAACTTTATCTATTCGCAATCATCTATGGTATTTCATCGATGCCAATTATTCCACTTGTTACAGGTATCATTGGTGACAGATTTGGCGCTAATGCTATGGGAAGTATTCTTGGCACTACATGGTTTTTACATCAGATTTTTGCTGCCATAGGAGTTTTTTTAGGGGGATACATTCGTACTCTAACTGGAAGTTATGAAATAGCATTTTGGTCGGGTGCAGGTATTCTAGTTCTAGGCATTGTATTTTCTGCTTTCCTTGATGATAGTGCCATAAAACAAAATTTACAAGTTAGTCAGACATCCTCAAGAAAATTGTAAAAAAATAAAATGGCAATTGGGATTAACCATTGCCATTTTGCTGTAACTAATGGTGGCGTCACTTTTTAAAGTAACGCGCCCGATAAATACTTCGACTATATTATCTTTTCTATTAAAACTATATTTATATTTAATCTCTTTATCATTATTAAAAATAATATCTTTATCCCAAAACCATCGTTTATAATCAAAAGAATTAAATGTTATTTCATACTCAGAATTATTAGCCCCTTGTAATTCTATAACTTGAGCAATTCTTTTATTTGCTAAATTTTCATAAGTATAAAAATAAACTTTTATGCTAAAAAATATTATTAAAAGTATACAGATTATAATAAAAATTTTTTTCATAAAGACTTTCCTTTCTTCTTAGTTATGTCCCCATTTGCGGAATAGGTAATGAAGGACATTATTCCTCTTGAACATCGAGGTTTTTATAAAAATCATCAACAATTGGATGAATGTCTGGGTTTGAATCATAATAAGTATTGCTAATTTCACTTAGAGTGAATTTAAATTCTCTTTCGCCATCAAAAAGAGCAACACCGTATCGCCATCCTGCACGTTTTTCTTGACTATCTTGTGGAGTAAACTCTATATCTTTAATCAGAGATAGAAATTCATCAATTTGTTCCTGTTTAGTTATCGTTTTTGAAGCACCGGTCGAACCATCTTGAATGATGACTTTATCTACATTTTCAATTTTTGCATCCTTATAAAATTCTTCTAACGATTTCGTTTTTCCATTAGTACAAGCAGAAACCAAAATTATACTTAACAACAAGGTTAGGAACAAAGATTTTTTCATTAAACCACCTCCCTCATATAAGTTTCCTTTAATCAAAGGTTACAATCACTTGATTTAATTCATTTAAGGCTTGTGGTTCAATTTTTAAAGTAAATGTTGATTGGCCAGTACCTCCATAAATAAAATCGTATTGGAAAAGTCGTTTGTCTATCACACAAGGTAAATCAAGACCTACCATACGAACGCTTCCTACCTGAAATCCTGTAACTTTTTGAACTTCCTCTGGAGATGCTAATTTTACTTTACTACAGCCTAAAACATCAGCTATTTTCTCAAAATCAACTTTACTACGACTACCAGATACAATTAAAACAAAGAACCCTTTATCTGTTTTTAGTATCAGCGACGGAGCTGTTTGCCCAACTTCGATCCCAAAATATTTTGTGCCATCTTGTTTTGAAAGTATTGGTTTTTCGTGTTGAATTATTTCGTATGTATATTTGCTTCGCTCTAAAATTCCTTGCAATGTCTCCAAAAGAAACACCTCCAACATTGATTTTAACATGGAAAATTATAGAATCTCCAAAAAGAAGAACTACTAAACTATCTGGTCCTTATCTACAGTATGTTTTTCCACCGTATTCATCGTACTTTAAGATACTAAAAATACCTGAAATTGGAATTAATGCAAAAAAGATCTGGGAAGTCCCCTCTCCAGATCTTCTTTTTTAACAACAACTTTCATTTGAAAAACTCACGATGAAAAAGGATTTTTTGGGCCGTGCCTTGGATTCAAAATATTTATTTAATGTTATTTAAAGCTCGATATGCATTTGCTTCCCCGGCACCAAATAAAGGATCCTGTCCGATTTTCCCATAATCCAGCGCTGTTTGTTTAATACGAGCTGTTACCTGTGCAGGCGTAAATTGAGGATTGGCTGCTTTTACAACTCCTGCAACACCGGCAACCTGAGGAGTAGCCATAGAGGTACCTGCCATATAATTATAGGAGGAACCTAAGTATGTTGGCCATGTGTTAAAGATCAAGCAACTTTGATCAGCCGTTTCAGGATCAAATGTTTCGGCAAATTCGGGGCCTAGGTCTCCTCCAGGGCCTGCGACATCAATTGCGCTATTTCCATAGTTGGAGTAAAATGCTAGCTCCCGAGTCGACCATTTTATCGAAGCCGATACGTTTATAACACCTGGAAGCTGGGCAGGTACTGCAGTAGCTGCTCCCTCTACTTTTATTCCGTAAGGTTCATAAATCATATTCAAAAATTTATTCACTTGATTCTTGTCATCCAAGTTCAAACTTTCATTCCCGCTGCCTGCCACGACTGTTACACCGTTATTCACGGCATATTGAATAGCACGCTTCCATAGGATGGTTTCAGCTGCAGTTTTATAAGTAGTTCCTTCAATTATCATTTTTGTATTATTATAGAGACGAAGAGACATATTGATTACATCCACGTTATCATCTGCTGCTGCCATAATAGCATCTATGACCCAAGCTGGCATGGCAAACCCTTGGCCTGAAATAACACGGTAGGAACGTATTCCTAACTCTGGTCCCACTCCTTTTACTTTTCCATTAGCAGCAATAATACCAGCAACATTTGTACCATGTCCGTTTCGATCTTTGATGTCATTCGGATCCCCTGTTTCAGATTCATCTATTCCAGCGGGAACTAAATTTCTTCCGCCAACTATATTATTCTTTAAATCTGGGTGTGACATGTCTATCCCTGTATCAATAACCCCTACAACCGCCTTATGTACGGTCTCCCCATCTTTATCTGTATATCCACCCGTTTCGATTTCATATGATTTTCCGTTATTTGTCACTCTTTGCATATCCCATTGGTTATCCCAGTAACTCTCCGGCTCTGTCTGATTTACTGTGGAATCCTGTTGTGCTGACAGTTTAGCAGTTGGATCATTTAATGCAAGAGGAATTTCTCTATTTGCAGCTTCAATAGACGTTAATTTACTTAGATTTTGTAAAAAGGAGGAATGACCAGATTGGGCTTCTACTCCTCCGATTTCCGGAATTGTTTTAACAACCTCCCCTCCAGCCTTCTCTATTATTTCTCGATAGTCTTGAGGTAACTCATTTTGAAAGGCTATTACATAAAGATTTTTTACGTTCACTTCTTGTTTAGAATTTTGTTCGTTAGCAGAAACATGGACAGATGAATCACTCGCTGCCAATATTCCAATCCCAAATGTAACAGACAGCAAAGTATGTAGAACCTTCTTCTTCATATACACTCTCCTCCATTGATATTTAATAGATTGATAACAAAGTATTAACATATATTGTAATTAATACCAATATATGGTTTTATCTGTATGTCCTTAACATGTTTTTACGGACTAGATTCTAAAAGTAATACTAGAGCTTTTGAATACAGGGAGAAGACAAACCGGGTTAAAGATGTTTGGAAGAAAAAGAAATAATAGAGGTATGATGTGGGCGTGGGAGGTGGACATTATTCTGCACGGGATCAAGTCCCACGCGCCCGATCGTCCTACCCCGACTACCTAAAGCATAACCCATATAAAATAGGCCAACCAGAAATATCTGATTGACCTTATAATACGATAGCGCCCGATTCCGGAATAAAGACATTTATATAAAATAAAAAGCAACTATGGAAATTCCGCCATACTTGCCCCTAACAGTCAAACTCTATGATAAGCTTGTCTAAATTAATAATTGACTTCATTTGTTGTAGTAAATCCAATCCAATAATTCCGTCTAATTCAAACCCATAGTCCATTGCACCAATTTCTACTGTGAAATTATCTGCTTCTTTCTCTCCAATTTTTATGGAATCAATTGCTTTTGAAAAAACAAACTCTGATCCTCCTACACCACTAATACGATAAATCATGTCATTTTCTTCAGCAACAATACCGATTGATTCTGCCAAATCCATTTTAATAATCGTACTTCCAGAGCCGGTATCCACTAGAACTCGTTTTAACAATAATGATTTCCCTTTATAGGTTACTTCCATATCTGTTAGTAATAGTCCCTCATCTATAAACAACTTTTTCACTATCGTCTCACACCCACCCATTTTTTCTCAATGATATTTGGATTTTTTCGGCTGGTGTGAAGTACATATAGCTCACGGGAAGGATTTTCACGATGTAGTTCTTGATAAGCTTTCATTGCTTCTGGAGAATTAGAAAACTTTTTCAAAGGTGCAACTTCTTCTAAGATACGTTCACTTTCATCATTCGTATTGGCTTGGATTGCCTCAATCAACACCCATTGGTCAGGAAACGCTTGGCATACTTCTTCCCATTTCATTTAGAACACCTCCAACTTCCTTTAATTTAATATTATCATGTGTTTACTTTTTTTTATAGTTTGGTTACTAGCAATACGCTTTCCCTTCCAAAGACTCGGTGGAACAGACAGAAGTAGGGTCGTCACATTTTCAATTTTCTCAAAAATATTTGCTATAAAAATCCTGCCTCAGCTTTCCACTTAGCTGCGCATATATCTTGGTCGTCTCACTCTTTTCATGGCCCAGTAAACTTTGAATCACCTCAAGTGGTGCACCGTTATTCATCATATGTGTAGCATAGCTGTGACGCAATTGATGTGGGTGGATACTCTTTTTTATACCGGCACGATTCGATATTCTTTTGATAATATATCGTAAGTTATCGATACTCATACGTCTTTTGGACCTTCTCTCTGTCACAAACAGGCAAGACTCATCATCATCTCGTTGATCCAAATACCTTTTCAACCAAATGGAGCAACGAGTATTAAAGTATACTTCCCTTTCTTTATCCCCTTTTCCATGGACAATGACTGAATTTGAGCGAAAATCAATATCGTCGCGATTTAATTTAACCACTTCGCCGATTCGGCACCCGGTTGAATAAAAAAATTCAAATAGAGCTTTCTCCATCGTTGTATGACAGGCTTCTCTGAGATGCTCAATCTCTAGATCGGAAAGAAACTTTGGAATTCTTTTACCCAATTTTGGCTCCTTTAATTTTGCAGCCGGATTCTTCGGAATATAACCTTCCTCATGTGTCCATTTAAAAATTGATTTAATGCAACGCACCCTGTTCCCCAAACTAGATGCCTTTAAATGCTCGCCCTCCTGAATAAGATACTCTTTTAATTTCTCGGTAGTGATTTCTCTCATGTCAATATTCCCGAAAAATCGGAGTAAGAGATTATATTGAAAACAATATGTTTTTAATGTAAGTGGTGAATATCCCTCAATCTTTTTATCTTGCTGGTACTTTTTCCATGCCTCGGATAATAACATGATTCTTTCACTCTCCTACTGTTTCAATCCATTATTCTAGATTCTATTATGTTCACGGAAAATCTTGTTTATACTAAGATATTCAAGAATCGGAGACAATAACAAATTATCAAACTAAGGAAGGCCCTGAATCACAAGAAAAAGACGCTTTTGCCTATTTAGTAAAAGCGCCCGTTTGCTGAATAGTGAAAAATGCGATAAAGAACAGAAAATACTCATAAAGTTTACGGGGCTCTCTTTTTTATTATGTCTTGCCAATTCGGAGGAAGTTCATGTGTTTCAAGATGTTCAAATTTCTTTAGTTTAATTTGACCAGGAATGATGGTTGGTGAAATTTCAAAAGTCAATCTGTCTTTTCCAACAGAAATATGTGGTCCAACAACTGGTGTAGTTTCTAATGTGATTATAAAATGAAACGTACGGAAACCACCAATTCTATCTACATTTACAATTTCAACTTGGTATGGGTAGACCAATGGAGTTTTAGTTAAATATTCAGAGTAATAATCGCACACCGCCTTATCTATTTCTGGACCTAATAAAAGCATTAATATATCATTGATCATCATTTCTTTCGTATCTTGAGGTGGCGTTGTACTTTCATGTTTCCACCCTGTTAGAAGCCAATCAAAAAGCTCAACCGATTTCAATCGAATCTTATCGTTATTTCGGGTAAGGATGACATCACCATCTGATAGCGTACAAAATTTTGTTTGATTTTGAACATGACAGTCATAAGCAGGTTCTACTATAGCAACATCACCGTTTTTCATTTTTATTTTTAATACGGCAATTGGTGTTTTTTTAATATCTAATTCTGTTGCTTCTTTTACAGAACTTGCTGTGTTAATCCATTCAATAACCTTTCTGATGACGAACTCTTCAATCCCATCGCTTTCACTGAAAGTACGTGTTCCCCCAGAGGTGCGATTTATTTCCATAGAAGCAACATCCTCCGATTTCAATAGGACATTTGCATTTGCCATTTGAACTGGGAGGAAAATCCAAGTAATCACTAAGATTAAAATTATTAACTTTTTCATCCATACTCACCACCTTACAGCGTCCCAAATTGTTTTTATTATGTTTCCTCAATTTACAATCCTGATGATTGCCATTGTTTTGTAATAAAGCAAAAAAGCACCTCTGTAACAGAGCTGCCATACTCAAGGTTTCATTTTCAACATTTTTCAAACCACTTGTCTAGCTAAATAAACATAACCTTAATGTTTGTTGCTGATATTAATAATTAATTTACTCCACTTCTTCAATTAAACTCCCTATAAATTGATTAGAGGCCAAAAGATAGACTGCTACGTAGCCCAATTTTCGCGCCTGTTGTTCAATAAGCTCTTTACCTTAAACACTAATTAGAAATTGAATAATTTGCTCTAAATTTAAGAACAATAAAAGGAACTCAAATAAGGAGAAAACGGTATAATGAAAAAAATATTCTTAATATGCCTACTAACTATTTTATGTATGTCACCAGCAGCATTAGAGACTTCTGCTTTAACATTCGACAAATTACCGGCTAAACAAACATCAAAACAATGGTCAGTTCAAGTAGGAGAAGCCAAACAAGGTGAGAACCTAGTTAAACCCGAAAAAGGAAAATATCACACTTACTCTTTAAAAATTGATAAAATCGGTACTGATGTATTAACTATGGAAGTTTATATGTATAGAAATGAGCCTAATTCTAAGACGAAATATGCGCTTTTCGGTTGTCCTGATGAAAGGGATTGTAATCAGGATCGTTATGATCGATCAATCTCTTTTGCAGAACAATTAAATCGTGGCTTTCCTTATGAACATGCCAATTTTCTTTTAGCTGAAAAAGCTACTGAATTAGAAATAGAAATTGTTTGGACGCAAAAAGGAAGCGAAGGCAGACCGTTAAAAGAAACTTTTATATTTACTTCTGAGTAGTAAAAGGAGAATTTCAAGACCGAATGTATATCGGTCTTGAAATTCTTTTTTCATAAATAGGAAAAATGCATTTCCAGTTATTTCAGAGACGCGCCCGATTGCTTAATAAGAATGTTTAAACAACATATAACTCCAAACAAATAAAACAATTGATAATAAAAAATATAAAGTTTTGACAACCCAATATGGAAGTTTATCAAATATCCAAAATAACCCTTCCACAATAAATGAAAGTATTATTGATTCATTTATCCCAGTACCTGAACCCTCCTTTTTATGGATTTGTTTGTTATGTCTAATTCCTAAGACAAGAAAGGAAATACCAAATTGTAATTGTCAACTCAAAAATCCCCCACTTGTGCATTTAAAATTCCCCCACCTAATTTTTCCAATTAGGCAGGGGAAGCATCTTTAAATTAGAAGGTTAGAATCCCT
>NZ_JACHGK010000038.1 GCF_014207535.1 Bacillus benzoevorans | reverse complement strand
TTTAGGCATATGAAAAGCACCTCCTTCTATATTGATAGTTTTATAGTACCGGAGGTGCAGCTCTATTTATATGCGTTGTTTGAATACGGGCTTACGCAGCAAAAAGCAGGGGAGATGTTTCAATCTTGAATAAAGAGTGGGAAGAAAAGTCTGAAAAGACTTCTGAATGAACTACCAACTTAATTACATTTTTCTATGGTGTTTTCTTCTTTTTAGACGATAATTCAATCGATTTTTCCGCACTTTAGAGAAGAACTTATTTACAGATAGTTAAGGTTTGAAATATGTGTGAAAAGTGCATGAAGCCAAATGCGACAAGGGTTTGGGGGGTTAAGAGAGAAGATGACCAGGGAAGAATTTAATTACAAACCCATAGTTGTGTTCCCGTCAATCATAAACGGTAAGTAGCAAAACTAAATGGGAAAACATAAATGTACACTAGAGCACGAGCGAAAGCTGGACTTATTTCCAGTTTCCCTCGTGTTTTTTGTTTCTAAAAAGATATGCTATGGTTATATAAACCATACGGCCAGCCAAATAGCAGCTGAAATCCAAAGAACGATAATGAGTGTACCAGCAATCCAACTTTTGGGTTTCTCATTATTTAGGAGTGTTTGAGCTTTTAAGTTACATTCTTCTAAGATGTGTTTTGGTATTAATTTCAGTGCGAAGTAGATGGCTAATGGAATTAGGATGATATCATCTAAATAACCAAAAATGGGAATGAAATCAGGAATTAGGTCAATAGGGCTGAACGCATAGGCAACAACACAGGCAGTAAAGATCTTTGCAAATAAAGGCGTTCTTGGATCTTTATAAGCAAAGTAAAGAACATATACTTGTCGTTTTAATTGTTTAGCCCAATTTTTTACTTTTGTTAACATTTTCTCCACCTCCATTTTAAGGTTAAAGGATGAACAAGTTCTTAATAAAGCCGTTGATGAACTTGATCAGGTTTTATCGGATGTTAAAACATGACAATAACAAACATGCGGAAACCTTGCTTGGGTGTTTCCGCATGTTTGTTTCAGTTGATGCGTTATCAACCTTTTCTTGATACGAATGGATTTCCGGTTATCCAAAACCGCCAAGGATAATCCTTTGCCTCGCCTGTATTTTCAATGCCAATCCGTGGGCCGGTTGAAATGTTTTCCGGGATCTTTCCCGAGGCAATATATAAAGGAGGTTTTGTAAAGAGATGCCCGTAATCCTCCATTGTGATACCGAGTGCTTTGGTCAATTTTCCCGGTCCGTTGGTTAAATTCTTTAGATTGTCCATCCCGCGGCGTTCATGCATTAAATCAATCCCTTCAACCGGTTCAATGGCCCGAATTAAAATCCCCTCAGGTTGTTCGGCAGGTCCGCTTATGACATTAACAAGAGTGTGTGTATGCGTTACAAAGGTATAAACATGACCCGCTTCCTCAAACATAATTTCTGTTCTTTTGGTACGGCGGTTTCCAAAACTGTGTGCAGCCCGGTCACCCGGTCCGATATAGGCCTCCGTTTCCACGATATATCCAGATGCAATGCCTTCTTTTGTTTCCTTTACGAGAAAACACCCAAGTAAATTTTTGGCTAATTCAAGCGTTGGCTGCTGGAAAAAATCAATTGACAATGGTTTCAATTCACTCACTCCCGAAAAGTTGGTTAGAATCTATCTTATCCTGAATGATTCAAAAAGTCTTTCATCATTCTAATGAAGATTATCAAAATGGATTCCTCTTCATTGTTTTCAAATGTAGGTTTAAACAATTATTTTGCTCAAACTTTATTTTAAGGCTGTGTTAAAGGTCAATGTTGATTTTGGAGGACTTTGTTGATTGGAGTGGAAGGCACGAAGACTCCTGCGGGAACAGCGAGACAGACGAGACCCCGCAGGCACGAAGTGGCGAGGAGGCTCAGGCGTAGATGAGCGGAAAGCGAAGTGCTTGGAACGGAAATCAACAACCAAGTTTAACAGAGCCAATTTTAAAGTAACATCTGCAAAAAAATTCTTATGTAGAGTTGACAATCATTATGGAAATATGATAAATTTATCTCGAATTAAATATAATTTAATTGAATGTAATTGCTAAAACTCTCTTATCATTTTTTTTGATTATATATCTCGAATTCGAGACTCTCTAAATAGAGGGATGACAAATGGACGAATTAAAAGGTCTGCATCACGTTACTGCAATTACAAGCAGCGCAGAAAAGATATTTGTATGGAGGTGAATAATAAAATGGGATTTTTATCTAAACTATTTGGCACAAAACAAGAGGAGGAAGAAACAATGACAAAATTAAATATTGGAATTATTTTAGGGTCTACACGTGAAGGACGGGTAAGTCCACAAGTAGGTGCATGGGTGAAAGAAATAGCAGAAAAACGCGGTGACGCTAACTATACAATCATTGATATTGCAGATTACAAACTGCCATTACTTGGTGAAGCGGGTGCAGATGCTTCAGGTGCTCACGACTGGTCAGAAATCATTGCAGCTCAAGATGGATTCGTATTTATTGTTCAAGAATACAACCACTCCATTACAGGGGCACTTAAAAATGCACTAGACTATCTGCGTGAAGAGTGGAACAACAAGGCAGCTGGAATTGTATCTTACGGTTCAGTAGGTGGTGCTCGTGCAGCTGAACATTTACGCGGCATTTTAGGTGAATTGTTAGTTGCTGACGTTCGTGTACATCCAGCACTATCATTATTCACTGATTTTGAAAATGGTACTGACTTTAAACCGAAGGCAGTACAAGAGGATTCAGTTAATCAAATGTTAGATCAATTAGTTCCTTGGTCAAAAGCATTATTCACAATCCGATAATTTTTTAAGGCATTAAATGTTTTTTAACCTGCACATGTGCATTGCATATGCACATGTGCGAATGATTAAGTATTTAAAGGAGTATGAAGGTTGAGCAAATCTTTATCAAGCGAATTGATGGATATGCTCAGAAGTTATGCTTAAATATGACCTATCTTCCATGAGAAATCAGAATCTATTTGATAGGGTACATCCAGACGATCAGGCGATGGTGAGCAAGTGATAATAAGAATGGAGAGAATAGAATGTTAAAAAAAATTGACAGCAATAAAATGGGCTCAAGTAATCTTGGATGGTTAAGAAGTAAATTTCATTTTTCATTCGCAGGATATTATAATCCGGACAATATCCAGTTTGGTGTTTTACGGGTAATCAACGATGATTTAGTTGAAGCTCAAACAGGATTTGACACACATCCACATAGAGACATGGAGATTATATCCTATGTGGTGAATGGTGAATTGACCCATGGGGATAGTATGAACAATAAAAATACAATCACACGGGGACAAGTTCAATATATGAGTGCAGGTACTGGTGTGTATCATAGTGAATATAATTTAGGTGAAGATACACTAAGATTTTTGCAAATTTGGATTTTCCCTGAAGAAAATGGTCTTACTCCTAACTATGGCGATTATAGATTTAATTGGGAGGACAGAAAGAATAACTGGCTGCATATGGTTTCAGGACTTAATGGAAATGCTCCAATAAAAATTCATCAAGATGCCAACATTTATTCTTTAGAATTAGAACAAGGAAAAGAAATCAGCTTCCCGGTGAGAGAAGGAAGACAGGCTTATTTAGTACAAATAGAGGGCACATCAGCTATGAATGGCATTGAATTAAATGATAGAGATGGAATGGAAATTGTTGAAGAGGATATCTTAATTAAAGCAGTAGAAACCTCACACATCTTAATTTTAGAAATGAAAAAACAGTAGCGGAAACTCCCGATGAATTTGTTTTAATCCTAGAGGAGAATGACATGATAAATCGTGATTTAAAATGATAAGGTGGAATTATGGATGAGTGAGGCAGTAAAAACTTATGAAAATGAAAGCATCACAATTTATTGGAGACCTGACATTTGTGAGCATGCAGGGGAATGTGTTAAAGGACTTCCTAATGTTTTTGATGTAAAGAAAAGACCTTGGATCTCCCCGCAAAATGCAACATCTGAAGAGACCATGCGTGTGATCGACCGATGTCCAAGTAAAGCACTTTCTTATCAAGCCAAAAAGTAGGTGGATAATATGACCGACATCAAGCCGGGCAAAAATGAATTTTATATTGAAGAAAATGGTGCAGTAATTGCAAGAATCCAATTTATACCTAGTGGAACAGACGTGAATGGAAGAGATTTAATCATTGTGAACCATACGATTGTTAACGAAGGTCACAATGGCAAAGGATTGGGAAAAAAATTAGTAGATAGAATAGCGGAATACGCAAGAGTCGAAAATAAGTTCATCGTACCTGTTTGTACTTACGCAAAAGGGATTCTTGAAAGTAAAAAAGAATATCAATCTGTTCTTGCAAATTGATTGAAGATCTCCATAAGAAGTGGACAAGAATACAAACCCTGAAAGATACCTGATCAAGATATTGGGTATCTTTTTTATATGGGAAAGGAGTTCATTTTAGCTATGTAGTATTATTCACTTCGGATTCAGAGAAAAATCGTTAAGCGAATGATGAAGAGGATTGAAGATATTTCCAATTACTGATAACCTTAAGTGGAGGAGTAAGTCAATGAAAGATAAATTGCATTGTGGCTCTCTATATTTAGTTGAAATTATATATTGCAAAAAATCACAAAGGGCATTTTTCCGAAGATCACATAATTAAATTTAGTCTGGATTATATAAGATTGGCGTTTCTACTATAAGTGGAGACGCCTCTTTGCTAAGGGAATTAATACTCTTGGAACAATCATTTAAAGAACAAAGGGGATATGCAAATGGATAGGAGAATACAAGAATTAATAGATTTTACAAAGATAAAATTTGGTTTAGAGAACTACTACTTACAACGGCATCAATTTGAACGGAGCGTAAATATCTTTAATGAGACGGTTTATATATTTTGTATGGAATGGTTTCCTAATCATGTAACGGAACAAGAGGATGACGGATTAAATCCAGAAGGTACGGCAGTTATTGAAATAAACGTGAAAAGTCGTAAATTTGAACGTGCTATTTTTGTAAGTGGTGAGTCATACGCAGAAGCGGGGATTACGTTTAGCAATCTAAAAACGGAAGACGTCATAAAATGGGTTGAGGGTGAAACAGGATTAACGTATGGAAAACAATTTCAACTTGAAACAGAAGGGGAAGGGGAGCTTCACTTTAAAGAGTGTATCGATGGTGTAGCGGTATCTCCTTCCGGATTTATCGATGTTGAATTTAATCAGGAAGGAAAACTTACCTCATTCTCTGTCCACGGTCAATTTCCTTCTAAAGAGATGATCAAAGAAGAAACATATTCACTCTTACTTGAAAGCGTGGAGCATTTGGCAAAAGAACAATTGCAATTAATTGAATTTCCTTCGAAAAAACTGAAGCAGTGGATTCCTGCCTATGGTCTGGAAGAGATTTATATAACGAATGATCGAACATTGACAATTCCCTATGAATTCATTGTAGATATCAGGTCATATTTGAAAATCGACAAAACCATTTATTGGGATGAGCCGATCAATGAACCGTTTGAAAGAAAGGAGATTCGTTGGATTGAGGATGTAACAGCAGAACAGGCATTTTTACATGAGCCATCTCCTGATTCATTCCCAATCACTGAGTCGGAACAAGAACAATGTGAAATGGCAGTTAAAGACTTGTTACGACAGGAATACCCAAATGACACAGGAAAATGGATGCTTAAAACGCTGCATCGTGACAAAGGCTACATTCATGCAATATTAAAGGTAAATCAGAAGGATAATCGTGTATTTCAAAGAAAACTAAAGATTATGATTGATGCGGAAAGCCTTCAAACAGCATTTTACATGGATAACAAACAGATGTTGGAGATTTATGATCAATTTCAAGAATCTGATATGGTAACAATCACGAAGAAAGAAGCATTTGAAAAACTTAAACAATTGTTTGAGTTAAAGCCTTATTATGTTTATGACTTTGAACAGAAACAGTATGTTTTATGCGGAAAATTAGATTGCCAATATGGGGTGAATGCAGCGAGCGGAGAAGTGATAGCATTAGATGATTTGTAGTTGATTCTCCTTACCTAACTGGAAACTACAATAATAAAAATGTTTAGTCAGCCAATGCCGCATATACTTTATGCTATAATTTGACAAAAGGACAAAGGGGTTCCTATGGAAATAAGATACAGTTTAACAGAAGAGGATTATATAAATTTTAACTTCATTCAGCAGAAGTCCTACACTTCTGTAAGTGGGGGATGAATGCAAATAAGTTTTCCAATTCAGTGGGGGTTCAAACCCTGGCTGAATGAAGTTAAGCCTCCGGCGGATGCCTCGATTTTTCAAAGGAAATTTTTCGAGCGAGCCCGAAAAAAATCGGGCGCAAATTCGACGAGCGAATTTGATCATGTTTCACGTGAAAAATTCAAAAACCGTCAAAAAAGCATTAAATATGCAAAGATTTTTAGCGCCTATCGTCTTTATTATCGCGTCCTTTGTACTTGCAAAAGTCGGGAACATGTCTTTTCTTGGGGTATTCATTACCTTTTTAGTCATGAGTATTTTGTGGATTATTTTCTATCCAAAATACTTCTATTCTTACGTCAGTCGAAATACGAAGAAAATGATAAAAGAAGGTAAGAACGATGGCTTATTAGGTGAACATCATATGATTCTGTCAGAAGAGGGAATCATCGATTCGACTTCTAATGGTGAAACAAAAGTAACTTGGTCGGGAATTAAAACTTTAAGTGAGGATAATCAAAACATTTATCTTTTTAACAGCTCAGTAAGTGCATACATACTTCCAAAAAGAGAGTTAGCTGATGTTGAGGAAATAAAAACCTATCTTAAATCAAAAGTGTAAAAAGAATATTTCTAGCCGAAGGTTTCCTGATCCGCTTCAGCAGTCCTTCGGTTTTTTTATTGAAAAAGCCCGATTATGACTTAGGGGGGCTCAATAGATTCCTGTTAAATGCACTGAACCTATTATTCCTAATGAATTGCCAAACATAGCAATATATGTCAAAAATGACCGTTGTTCTTTTTGTTATCTTATTTGTAAGGAGGTTCTCGGAATGAGCTACAGTCCCATCATACAAAAAACGATTGAGTACATAGAGATGAACTTACATGAAGAGCTATCTTTAGAAAGCGTTGCTCAGTTTGCCGGATTTTCAAAATATCATTATCACCGTATTTTTCAAAAAGAGGTTGGCGTAACTGCATCTGAATATATTCGCTACAGAAGAATCGCCAATTCAGCCAATATGCTGCTTTATACGGATGAAAAGATCATAGATATTGCTTTCTATTATCGCTTTGAATCACAAGAATCATTTACTCGTTCATTTAAGAAATATTACAATTTACCACCAGGACAATATCGTAAAATGATCGGTCAATTGACTTTGCAAAGGGAGGAAATCATGTTGAAAAATGAACAGTTATTAAAAGGATGGAAGTTAAGCGGGAGTCATCCGTTTAATTATGAGATGGGAATTGATAGAGAAAACGTGCATAAGGGAAGGGCATCTGGATTCCTAAAATCTGTTACTTTCCAATCTCAAGGTGAATTTGCAACCATGATGCAGGAATTTAAAGCTAAGAGGTATCTTGGCAAAAGACTAAAGCTCTCTGGATTTTTAAAATCCACAGATGTTGATGGATTCTGTGGATTCTGGATGCGTGTCGATGATTCACTTGGGGATGTGCTGCAATTTGACAATATGGGAGACCGGCCAATTGCAGGGGATACTGAGTGGAATCATTACGCCATCGTTTTAGATGTACCAGAAAATAGTGCAGTCATTGCCTTTGGTGTTCTGCTTTCGGGAAAAGGACAAGTATGGATTGATGAACTTAAATTTGAGGAAGTGGATAAACAAACACCAACGACCAACATTGATTTTTCTGCTGACCTTTTAGATGAACCGGTCAACTTATCTTTTGAAGAATAGGAGTAGATGATATGAATTTATTAATGGCATTGATGAAATCTTTCTCTCTGCGGTTCCCCTTTTAACAAAGTTGTCACAACAATAATTCCATCGCGTTGTAATGTTACATATCCAATGATACAATAAAGTTAAGTAACATTAATGTAATCGGGCAAATCCTGTAGAGTTCATTAATCCGTTCAAAAACAGGTAACCTTTAACAAGTATTTATTACTTTGTTACTACAGCCGTCTTGTTTGATAGCCGTTAAGCGTGCAAATAAAAGGGAAATCAAGGAGGAGGTAAAAAATGGGCATCCAAGTTGCGGCAGCAGCTTTAGGGTATCTCTTGTTATTAGTTTTGGCTTATGAAACCAACATTTTTATGAATTCGGAAGAAGAGAGAAGCGAGAAAATCATTAATAGGGCATATAATAACGCTTTTGCCATTCTTACTTTTGGACTATTTATTGTTTACATCCTCGTGCAGATTCCACTTATCTATATAGATTCTCAAACGACATCCTTTCTTCTCCTAGTAAGTAAATTTATATCTGTGCTTACATTGGGAGGCAGTCTTTTTATATTAAATAGAAAAGGCTGTAATAGTTGAATGAAGACGATTGAAAAAGAGGCTTAGCACAAACCGGATCTTTTCCGGAGTATGCCGGGCCTCTTTAAATTTAGTCTGCTAAGCTAGTTCTTCTTTTTCCATCTCTCTGAAGGTTTCAGCAACCTTGACCATCATTGAGCATTCAATTCTCTTACGGAAGATGTCGCAGCTAAAGTTGTAGGTCCCATTTAGTGAGCCGGTTGCATGCAGCGCATTGGCAGGACAGCCGCCGCTGCAGTAAAGCTTCGCCCAGCAGTCACTGCATTCCGGTTTTGAATAGCAGTTACTCTCTTTAAATTGGCCTTGCAGTTCCGGTCTCGTGATACCAGCCCAAATGTTCCCCAATTTATATTCCTCATCCCCGACAAACTGGTGGCAAGGGAAAAGATCACCCCATGGTGTGACAGCGAGGTATTCCGTTCCTGAGCCGCATCCGGAAATTCTTTTTTGAATGCAAGGTCCTTCCGAGAGGTCAAGCATGTAATGGTAAAAGGTAAATCCATTGCCATTTTCCCCGCGTCTAAGCATTTCCTTAGCCAGAATTTCGTATTGATGGTAAATCTCCGGCAGGTCCTCTTCCGTGAGGGCATATGGTTCGCGCGGACCACAGATCACCGGTTCCATCGAAAGTTTATCGAAACCAAGGTCAGCAATGTGAAAAATATCATTGGTGAAGTCCACGTTGTTGTGGGTATAGGTGCCGCGAACATAGTATTCTTTTTCGCCGCGTTTTTTCACGAACTCCTGGAACTTGGGCACGATCGTATCGTAGCTTCCTTTGCCATTAATGGTTTTGCGGAGCCGGTCATGGACTTCTTTTCTGCCATCAAGGCTCAATACGACATTGTACATTTCCTGATTGAGAAACTCAGTGACTTCATCATTGAGCAGCACGCCATTTGTCGTAAAAGTGAAGCGGAAGGACTTGTTGTATATACTTTCTTTGCTTCGTGCATAGGCGACAATTTGTTTCACGGTCTCCCAGACCATAAGCGGCTCGCCGCCGAAAAAGTCAACGTCAAGATGACGGTGATGACCGGAGTTTTCCAATAGGAAATCAATGGCTCTTTGACCGACCTCATAGCTCATGATGGCTCTGTCCCCGTTGTATTTTCCTTGGCTGGCAAAACAGTATTGGCAGGACAGGTTGCAGGTGTGTGCCACATTAAGACAGAGCGCCTTTACATAGGTCGTGCGATTTCTCAGATTTATCGAAAGGTCCTTATATTCATCCACTGTAAAGAGCTGTCCGTCCTGTTTTAGTTCCTCTACATCGGCAATAGTTTCCTGAATGTCTTTCACGGTAATGGCCGGCATATCAGCGAACTTGTCCAGCATTTTTCTCGCGATTTCGTCTTTGGGAGTATTCTCATAAAGCGCGATGATTTCATAGGCGAGGTCGTCGACAACATGAACAGAACCGCTGTATGTGTCGAGTATGATATTGTATCCGTTAAGTTTATATTGATGAATCATAGTGATATTCTTGCTCCTCTTGTGCAAAAAGTGGCCGAGGCTGGCTCAAAGGGAGGCTGACACCAATGATGAATAGTTCACTAGACTTTGTGGTGCACACTCTCTTTTTTATAAGCCAGTCTCGGTTTTTCCTTATTACCGATTCAATGTGTTTTCACATTTCTGGTTGGCAATGCCGCAGGATGTTTTACAAGCGGATTGACAGGATGTCTGGCATGCGCCACAGCCGCCGTGTTTTGCGGTATCCATTAGTTTACGGGTGCTAAGTGTCACGATTCTTTTCATGATCGACAACTCCTTTCACAGTAGAGTTTATAAAAAGTGTGTCTAAATTGTGAATTAATTCACAATCGCTATCAAGGATAATTTTAGCAATACCCCCGATTTACGTCAATGACCCCTACGCATGATGGATAGAATGGAAAACCGAATTAAGATATATAGAGAGAAAAGAGGGGGGTTCTCAAGGTAGACTGACATGGTTATGGGAACGCAAAAAAGACCGGGATCCCCTCGATCTTTTTTGTTATATATGGAGAATAGTTGGCACTGTAAAGAAATAAACAGGGAACCAATCTTAAACCTTTTCGGCTTTTTTATTGTCCAAGAAAGCTCTAAATTCCTCTTTTGTTATATCGGATTCAACTAATTCTTCAAGAAGCTGAATCCATTCCTGATCTAAATCATTCCATTGTAAATTTCCCATAACGAACCTCCCGAAGAAATTATAGCTTCTATATAGTACTTCGGATATTATCTGTCTTTTATAAGGGAAGTTTTCAAAGAATTCATCAAAAAGACATGTTTTCACTAGTTCCATAGTGTAACACATCCCTGTCTACGACCCTTATAGTGCTTCAATAGTATTATTTGACTCAGCGTAATCCTCTAGGGGAAGGGTTTAATAACTCTTAAACTTCCCCAATTTCTGGAACCTTATTACTTGCGGTTCGTATATAAGTTAAGAACTGTTTTATTAAAAGACAAAATAGAAATGGAGGTGAAAAAATGCAGTTGTTCATGGATATTGTATTTGTGATCGCCGTTGGATATTATAGCTATCAGTATATTTTGAGTCTGGCAAGAATGAAGAAGAAAATTATTTTCCCAGCGGCGGATGAAGAGAGGGCAGCTATCAGAAAATATCCGTTAAAACCATTGGACTTCCCTGCTAATCCTAAAAGAAAAACTGGTATTATTATTTATTCCTTTGTACTGCTAGTTATCACTGCCTTTTTTATTATTGGAAAAATAACGAAATCAGTGGATTGGACATTTTATCCTTTATTACTTTTACCGTTAATAAATGGAGAGAACCTACTAAATATATTTTCCGTACAGGAAGACGGAATATTGGACGGGGGGAGATTTGTTCGTTGGAGCAGGATGAGTAAATATCAATTTATCCCGATTGATCTGAACCATAAATTCTATGGCTACACAGATGAGGTTAATGCTGGGTATGAATTAAAGATTAAAACAAAGGGATCTTCGGTTAGCTGTATTGTTACATCAAATGAAATGAGAGAGAAGCTGGATTTGCTGTTAAGTGAACATATACAGCAGACCTAAAGAAGGCAACCAAAGGTGTCAGACCTTTTTTGATATTATTGGCGAATATCGGCCGCCAAAATCACTTTGTATATGAACTGCAGTTTGCCTTTGCATAAAACATTTCCTTAAAAGTCATGTTAACAATAAAGGAGATGATACATATGCCAGATAATAGAAGGAACCAGCATGTTGAAGCGACCCCCCATTTTGATGGTGAAAAGGAAGCTTTGATTAATGATGCCACAGCGTCCGGCAGCAAGGCAATGGGCGTTCAGGTCAGCATAAGCAAGGAATTCAGACAAAATCGCAATTCTTTGAATCATGTTCCTAAGGTAGAAGAAGAGATGAAGGAATTTGAAAAACTGATGCGGGGAAATAAAGTGGATAATTGATGGTTTGCTACGTAATACTTAGTTTATGAAATCAGTGTTGATTTCTGTCGAATAGGATGGTACTATTAACTTCCCTTTTCCTTTAGGCTATCTGGAAGAGGGGAGATATTTTATGCTTTCTTTTGAAAAGAAAAAATAAGGCAGAAAAAAGTTTAAAAAAGAAGTTGACTTCTGTGAAGATTGTGGATATAATAATTCTTGTCGCTGATACGAAAGAGTTTTATGAAAAGGAAAAATATTTTATAAAATATCTTCAGAGCAGTTGACTTCGATGAAATGTAATAGTATAATAAATCATGTCGCTGATGATAATCAGCTTGATTGTTCTTTGAAAACTAAACAAAGCAGAAACGTCAACGTAAGTTTTATTTTTGTAACAAAACATGAGCAAATCAAACGCTTTATTGGAGAGTTTGATCCTGGCTCAGGACGAACGCTGGCGGCGTGCCTAATACATGCAAGTCGAGCGGACTTTTGGGAGCTTGCTCCCAAAA
>NZ_JACHGK010000037.1 GCF_014207535.1 Bacillus benzoevorans | reverse complement strand
CACACCCGTTCCCATCCCGAACACGGAAGTTAAGCTTCTCAGCGCCGATGGTAGTTGGGGCTTTGCCCCTGTGAGAGTAGGACGCCGCCAAGCAAAGTAAAGAGTACCCTGAGTGGGTGCTCTTTTTTTGTACTTTATTAAAGGCTCGGAAGAGCCGCAAACTAAACCAAAAAAAGTACTACGTGTAAAACTCATCCCACACAAGAGTGAAGCAAAGCTTCACGAACCCTCTAAGCCCCGCCATCCAAAAATCTACTAAGTCCCACCATCTAAATATCCCTAGTTGTTAAATACTGATAGGCTAAAAAAGGCCCTTTTTCCGATGTAACATCTAGAAAGCTAACGATAAAAGGATAATCCCTGTTTGGCATCGTCTTTAACAGCTCGCTCCACCATTCTGTCTCATAGCGGGCAATCATGCTTAAATTGTAAAGGAGCAAATAATGAACGAGCAGTTCCGGAAAGTTGAGCAAATCTCTTTTTAACAAAGAAAAATAAAAGTCCTGATCTTCTAAATGATATTTAAACGGAAGCAAATGTGAATGCGAATTGTGACAATCAAATAATAATAAATTATGTTCTTTTTTCTGGAAGGAGAGCGTTCCCGATGATTTATTCTGTATGTATTCAACAAAGCGGTTTTCCGTCATATGAAAATGATCAATCACTTTAATAGGAAATGCAAAAGAAGATTGATGAAGGGGAATCTTCATAAAGGTATTTTGCTTTTCTAACATCGTAAACATCGGTGCCAGTTCAGGGATTTGCTGCAGCATCTCCCTCATCGTAATTTTATCTCCCTCCATATGTTTTATATTAAACATACGCTCAAGCATATAAGGAAAAAGGCCATTTTTTTGGTATTTTACCTCATCGTCAAAGAACTCGTATTGCTGTTTCTTTCTTTTCCTCGTTGAAACCCCATGCGAGAGAACAGTTGTATTTTCAGGATAATTTGGATTCGTCGTTAAGATGCATGCTTTGATTAAATGAACAAAGCCATAAAATAATAATATCGGCTTAATTAAAAGAGGGGATTGCATGGACTGTTCGTAATAAATTTTGGCATGCTCCAAATAATAGATAAAGGGATAGCTGTTTTCATAACCCTTTTGCTCTGCATTTTCGATTCCTAATTTTTTGTAGCCATTCTGCAGATAGCTTTGCGTATCAGATGCGGAAAAGAAGTGTGAGAAGGATTGAAAATTTTTATAACTATGGATCAAAGTGAATACCCCCAAATATTCAGAAATATTAAACATAATGTTCTTTCCTTGACAGTATTTTATCCAATTGATAACCTACTAATAATATTTTCGTGTGCAGGAGGTCTTTTTTTATGTGGGAAAGTAAGTTTTCGAAGGAAGGATTAACATTTGATGATGTTTTGTTAATCCCGGCAAAGTCTGAAGTGCTTCCAAGAGATGTAAGTTTAAAGGTTCAATTGACAGATAAGATTAAGTTGAATATTCCAGTCGTTAGTGCAGGAATGGACACAGTTACAGAAGCGGAAATGGCGATTGCCATGGCTCGTCAAGGCGGAATTGGTATTATTCATAAGAATATGACAATTGAACAGCAGGCGGAGCAGGTAGACAAAGTAAAACGTTCAGAATCCGGCGTTATTACAAATCCTTTCTTCCTTACACCTGATCAACAGGTATTTGATGCAGAGCACTTAATGAGTAAATATCGTATCTCAGGAGTGCCTATTGTAAATAATTTAGAAGAAAAGAAACTTGTCGGTATTCTCACAAACCGTGATCTCCGCTTTATTCAGGATTACTCAATCAAAATTTCAGACGTAATGACAAAAGACAACCTAGTAACAGCACCAGTCGGAACTACTTTAGAAGATGCAGAGAAAATTCTGCAAAAGTACAAAATTGAAAAGCTCCCACTAGTCAATGATGACGGCGTATTAAAAGGATTAATTACAATTAAAGATATTGAAAAGGTTATTGAATTTCCAAATTCAGCTAAGGATCAGCAGGGACGGTTATTAGTTGGCGCAGCTGTCGGCGTTTCCAAGGATACACTGCCGCGTTTAGAGGCATTAGTTAAAGCGGGCGTCGATGTCGTAGTTATTGATACCGCTCATGGACATTCTAAAGGTGTCCTAGATACGATTAAAGACATCCGTGCGGCTTATCCTGAATTGGCAATCATTGCGGGTAACGTGGCAACAGGTGAAGCAACAAGGGCATTATTTGAGGCAGGAGCAGACGTTGTGAAAGTTGGGATTGGACCTGGTTCTATCTGTACAACACGTGTCGTTGCTGGTGTCGGCGTGCCGCAGATCACAGCTATTTATGATTGTGCTACGGAGGCTAGAAAGCTTGGTAAGGCGATTATCGCTGACGGCGGTATTAAATATTCAGGAGATATCGTGAAGGCTCTTGCATCTGGCGGACATGCCGTTATGCTTGGCTCTTTACTTGCCGGTGTATCGGAAAGTCCCGGAGAAACGGAAATTTTCCAAGGACGCCGTTTTAAAGTATATCGCGGCATGGGATCTGTATCCGCTATGGAAAAGGGTTCAGGTGACCGATACTTCCAAGAGGATACAAAAAAATTCGTGCCGGAAGGTATTGAAGGACGTCTGCCATATAAAGGACCTCTTGCTGATACGATTTATCAGCTTGTTGGCGGACTGCGTGCCGGAATGGGTTACTGCGGAGCAAAAGATTTAGAGGCATTAAGAGAAAACAGCCAATTTATCCGCATGACGGGTGCAGGTTTAAGAGAGAGCCATCCACATGACGTACAAATTACAAAAGAAGCACCAAACTACTCATTACAGTAATAATTTAAGCAGGGATCAATCCTCCCTGCTTTTTATTTTTTGCCAGGCTAAGTTGGAATTTGCCGAAAGTGAAATTTGGAGATGTCAGTATCTGTTTTTTCAATGGTACTTATGATAAAATAACGAAGGTTAACTTAATTCAGCAGAAGTCGTTACTTCGATTAGTGGTGGAATGAATGCAATAAGTTCACGACTCCAGCTCGGGTTTAAGCCCATGCTGAATAAAGTTAAAGCCTCCGGCGGATGCCTCGATTTTTAAAAGGAAATTTTTCAAGCAAGCTTGAAAAAATCGGGCGCAAATACGCCAAGGCGCATTTGATTAGTAGTTGGAGGGTTTTCACATTGAAAAAATATTTTTCTCGTAAAAAGATAGCCGGATTGTTAGCGTTAATTCTACTTCTTAATCTTTTCCCAGTGTTACCTAAAGCAAATGCCGAGGATGTTTTAAATGTCAACGCAAGTGCTGCTATTTTGGTGGATGCTGAAACGGGAAAAGTACTTTATGCCAAAAATCCTGACGAGGTACTGGGAATTGCCAGTATGACTAAAATGATGACAGAATATCTCCTTCTTGAAGCGATAAAAGAAGGAAGAGTGAAATGGGATCAGGAATATGCGGTAAGTGACTATGTCTATAAGATTTCTCAGGATCGCGATCTGTCAAATGTGCCATTAAGGGCTGATGGTACTTATTCCATTAAGGAATTGTTTGAGGCGATGACGATTTATTCCGCAAACGGGGCAACTATTGCGATTGCTGAAACGATTGCCGGTTCGGAATCAAGCTTTGTTAAAATGATGAATCAAAAGGCAGAAGAACTTGGCTTAAAGGATTATAAGTTCGTCAACGCAACTGGTTTAAATAACCATGACTTAAAGGGCATGCATGTGGCTGGAGATCCTGAAGAAGAAAATATCATGTCTGCACGTGCTACGGCCAAACTTGCCTATCATCTATTAAAAGATTATCCGGAAGTGCTGAACACAACTTCGATTCCGAAAAAGAAGTTTAGAGAAGGTACGGATGATGAAATCAATATGGAAAACTGGAACTGGATGCTCCCAGGGCTTGTTTTTAAATATGATGGAGTGGACGGATTAAAAACGGGTACAACTGATTTTGCCGGCTACTGCTTTACTGGTACTGCAAAACGCAACGGCGACCGTTATATTACAGTCGTGATGAATGCAAAAGGTGAAGGAGGAGCAGAAGGTACATATAAATCAAGATTTGATGAAACAAAGAAAATGTTTAACTATGCTTTCTCCAATTTCTCAACTAAGGAAGTTGTTAAGAAGCATGCACAGGTGAAAAACTATGAAACACTTCCTGTCGTAAAAGGGAAAGACAAAGAAGTGAAAATTTATACAAAAGATGCACTAGACCTTGTTGTAAAGAACGGCGAAAAGCAAAACTACAAAACAAAGGTTATTATTGATAAGAAACTTTTAAATGAAGACGGTGAGCTGACAGCTCCAGTTAAAAAAGGAGACAAGGTCGGCTATATCACTGTTGCAGCAAAAGATGGAGCGGACATCCAATTCCTTGATGCGAAAGATACTGTAAAAGTAGATTTGGTTGCCGCTGAGGATGTCGAAAGAGCCAACTGGTTTGTTCTTGCAATGAGAGGAATCGGCGGATTCTTTGCTGATATATGGAACGGCATTTCATCTACAGTCAAAGGCTGGTTTTAATGTAAATTTTCCTCTTAAAAGTGGAGTTTTGCATAAACCTGTTGTAAAATGATAATAAATAAAGTAATGAATGAAATTTCCTATAGTAAAAAGCAATGAGAGGAAATAGTAGCAGGATCGTTGTTCTTTAGAGAGCCGGTGGTTGGTGTGAACCGGTGGATAACACTTGTGAATCCATCCTTGAGCAGAGTATGGAATGCCAATGATGGCTAGTATATACTTTCGGGTAAAACCGTTATCGTTTTTAAGGTGGAAGGCTCTTGCCTTCAACTAGGGTGGCAACGCGGGTAACTCTCGTCCCTTTTTAGGGGACGGGGGTTTTTTGTTTTCTACGAAGCCGCTCGGACGGTTTGCATAGATCATCTATGCTTTTCATAAAAGGATAAAATAAGGAGGAACTTTAAAATGCTTGATATTAAATTTTTACGCGCGAATTTAGAGGAAGTAAAAAACCGATTGCAGCACCGCGGGGAAGATTTATCTGAACTGGATCATTTTGAAGAACTTGATGTAAAACGCCGTGAATTAATTGTTGAAGCTGAACAATTAAAAAGTAAGCGGAATGAAGTTTCACAGCAGGTAGCAGCATTGAAGCGCGAAAAGCAGGATGCCGAACAATTAATTGTGGAAATGCGTGAGGTCGGTGATAAAATTAAAGTGCTGGATGAAGAGCTTAAAACAGTTGAAACAGCGCTGGAGCAGATTCTGCTCGGGATTCCGAATATTCCTCATGAAAGTGTACCTGTAGGTGATACAGAGGATGAAAATGTACCGATTAGACATTGGGGAGAAAAGACACAATTCGCTTTTGAATATAAGCCGCATTGGGATGTGGCCACAAACTTGGATATTATTGATTTTGAACGTGCTGGAAAGGTAACAGGAAGCCGATTTGTTTTTTATAAAGGCCTAGGGGCAAGATTGGAAAGAGCTTTGTATAGTTTCATGCTTGATCTTCATACGGAAGAACACGGCTATGTAGAGGTATTGCCACCGTACATGGTGAATCGTGCCAGTATGATAGGTACAGGACAACTGCCGAAATTTGAAGAAGATGCCTTCTTGGTGGAAGAGAAAGACTACTTCCTAATTCCGACAGCTGAGGTACCAGTGACAAACTATCACCGTGATGAAATCTTAAGCGGAGACGATCTGCCAATCAGCTATGCAGCATTTAGCGCCTGCTTCCGCTCTGAGGCCGGTTCTGCCGGAAGGGATACAAGGGGCTTGATTCGCCAGCATCAATTTAACAAGGTGGAATTAGTGAAATTTACGAAGCCGGAGGATTCTTATGAGCAGTTGGAAATTTTAACTGGACATGCTGAAAAGGTCCTTCAGCTTTTGAAACTGCCTTACCGTGTGCTAAGCATGTGTACAGGAGACCTTGGTTTTACAGCAGCGAAGAAGTATGACATCGAGGTATGGATGCCAAGCTATGATAACTATCGTGAAATTTCTTCTTGCAGTAACTTCGAAGCATTCCAGGCAAGAAGGGCGAATATTCGCTTCCGCCGCGATCCGAAAGGGAAGCCGGAGCATGTCCATACACTGAATGGTTCCGGGCTGGCCATTGGCCGGACAGTGGCTGCCATCCTTGAAAATTATCAGCAAGAGGATGGAACGGTTGTTATTCCAGAGGTTCTTCGCCCTTACATGGGAAATAGGGAAGTAATTTCTGCTAATAAATAATGCCTATTTTGTTCTATTAAGGGTATAATAAGCGACTGTTGCAATATTATTCCGGGCGAGAAATTTCCCCGGAATAATATTGACTTTGATTTCTCTACATGCTATATTACTAATTGTCTGAAACGGAGGTATACCCAAGTTCGGCTGAAGGGATCGGTCTTGAAAACCGACAGGCGGGTCAAACCGCGCGGGGGTTCGAATCCCTCTACCTCCTCCATAATTAAATATTACCGCGCATAAAATTGGAGATATATCCGCTGCTAACAATAGCAGCGGCTTTTTTTCGCTATAAAAAAAAAAACTGCAAACGAGAAGTCTGCAGTTTCCTATCTCTTATGTTTCGAGTCCATGTTTTCTAACTACAACGTCATCACGAAGCATGGTCCACATCGCTTTGTCTTCCAGCCCCAGCCTCCAAAGAGCTAAGCCTCTGATGCCTAAGCGGTTCGCCAGCTGTGCCTTTGCCAGGATACTTGCACGATTTTCAAACCAAACCTCATGTTTCACCCCTTGGGCATTTGTATAGGAAAACATCGGAGTCTGTGTTTCCTGATCAAAGGTTATTTGTTGATTATACTGCTTCGCTAACGCGACGGCGCGATCATAAGTTACATAAGCGGCACGGCCTGTTTTAAGGTCAAAATCAAAGCCGAATACCGAAACAGCCGCTACAATTTTTTCTTTTGGCATGATCGTCATGGCATAACGTAAGACCTTTTCCATCCGTCCGATGGATACTACTGGTCCGGGACCGCTTCCCGGCCATCCATGCTCATTATATAGCATGACAACAAATTGATCGGTTGGCTGATGAAGATTCGGATAATCAAACGGTTTGGCAAAAACACTTGGATCTGCCGGTCCGGTCTTTGATGGAACGGCAGTCGAGAAGAAATAGCCTCTCTCATCAAACACACGCCCAATCTCACGGTAAAGCTGGGTCAAGCGATTGCGGTCCTCTTCCAATACATCTTCAATATCAATGTCGACACCGTCTAAGTTGTACCGCTCAACCAGTCTTACTAAATTGAGGGCAAAGGCATGCATATTTTGCGGCGATGAAACGAGCTGATGGATGACTTGTTTTGCAAAATCGACTCCTTCATCGTATAGAAGATTATGAACAGTGGCCAGCATTTTTACATTATGCCTATGCCCGATCCTCACTACCTCCTGCAGCTCTGCATCGGTAAATTCACCAAACTTATCAATCGTTGTTGGATTAGCCCCGCTGATTCTAAATAGGAACAGCCCGTTTTGTGATATTTGCGCGATATTTGTAGTAAATGATTGATAGGAGCTCGGTAAAGTTGGTCCTTCCTCTAATGTATAGTAGCCCAGGATTTCAATAATAGGCTTTGAGCCGTCATAAGCATGCAGTGTTGTCACGGCTTTTGTGACCCATCCCGGATTGCCGTTAAATAAAGCAACCCTATACCAGTCTCCCTGAACTCCTAATAAGGGCAGCCTTGCGCCTCGATCCATCTGGGCGATGACTGGAAAGGTCTCCCCCGGTCTTTGCCGGATATTCGCCGAATCAACATTGACGATGACTTCAGAAAAAACTGGTATGATCAGTGTCTGACCGAGCGTTAGATTCATACTTTCTAAATGATTGAGGGTTATAATGCTCTCAACCGTTGTGTTATAACGTCTCGCAATAGAGAACAATGAATCTCCGGCTTTTACGACATATTCAGTTTGTCTTATCTCATCGTCAGAAATTTTCAGCCTTTGTCCGATATAAATAATGTTTGAAGGCAGGTTATTTATGTCTTTCATGTTTTGAACTGTTATTCCGAAGCGCTGTGAAAGAGTGTTTAGTGAATCTCCCGGCTGGACATAATAATATTGAGCATTCCTTTCCTCCGGAATAACAAGCTGCTGGCTGACGTAGAGCCCGCTATTACGCAGTCCGTTGATGCTTGTTAGCTCTTCCACAGACAGGCCAAATTGTGCCGCAATTTTATACAGGCTGTCTCCAGGCTGTACACGATACACTGTTCTTTCAGCATCAGAGGGAATTGCCAGCTGCTGTCCAATATAAATGACATTGGTTGTTAAACGGTTTTCGTCCTTAATACTTTCTATCGAAGTGCTGAACTTATCAGCAATTGTCTGCAGCGAGTCCCCATGCTGTACTACATACTTTATCCGCTGAACATACATATTAGTCTCATCTCCCTCCCCTAGACATCAGTATAAATATATGCAGTGCGTTAAAGAATTTGACCAAAAGCTGCCTTATAAAGCTCCGGCACCGGCTTCGTTATCACCCGCAGAAAAGGCCCCTATTCATGAAGAACGCACGATAAATACCACTTGCAATCTATGTTAGGATGAATCATGATATAATTTTTTTAGTAAAATATGAATTTCATTGCAGTGAGGAAGGATATTAATATACATGGCTGAACATTATACGGACGAATTTTTTATGATGGAGGCTATTCAAGAAGCCCACAAAGCGCTTGAGCTTGGAGAGGTTCCCATTGGGGCTGTCATTGTGTTGGACGGCGAAATCATCGCCAGGGCTCATAATTTACGAGAAACGACGCAAAGTGCGGTTTCCCATGCTGAGCTTTTGGCGATTGAAGAGGCATGCAAGAGGATAAGTTCCTGGCGCTTGGAACGAGCTGCCCTGTATGTTACATTGGAGCCGTGTGCGATGTGCTCCGGGGCAATCATCTTATCAAGAATTGAACGGGTGATATATGGTGCCTCCGATCCAAAGGGCGGCTGCGCAGGGACTTTTATGAATCTGCTTCAGGATGAGCGCTTTAATCATCAAAGCGAAGTAATCCCCGGTATACTGGAAAAGGATTGCGGTGAACTGCTGACGAATTTCTTTAGAAAAGTACGGGAAAGGAAAAGGGAAGAAAAACGGAAACGGCAGGAGCAGGCCTTGAAGGGAAATACAGAATTTGACATGGGATAGGCATTGCTTTTTACAATGAATATTAGTATACTTAATTATGCGTCGTAAGGACGCCTAATATTATGGTATCAATTTTGCCGTGCTAGGCGGGGAGGTAGCGGTGCCCTGTACTCGCAATCCGCTCTAGCGAGGCTGAATCCCTTCCTGAGGCTGATCTCCTGTAGGGTCTGCCTTAAGTAAGTGGTGTTGACGCCCGGGTCCTGCGCAATGGGAACCCATGAACCATGTCAGGTCCGGAAGGAAGCAGCATTAAGTGGGTACTCCCATGTGCCGCAGGGGTGCCTGGGCCGAGCTAACTGCTTAAGTAACGCTTATGGGAATCAGTCGACGGAAGGTGCACGGCAGTTAAATTTACCTATAATAAAACCCATCTATCATAGGATGGGTTTTTTACTTTGTAAAAGAGGAATCACCATTTTTTTAATTAAATACATAAAATTCATTTAGGTTTTTGAAACAAAGTAATTATTTAAGTTATAATGGTTGAAGATGATATAAGGAAGGGGGCGTTAAGTTGAGTTATCAAGCATTATATCGTGTATGGCGTCCGCAGAGCTTTCATGATGTTGTCGGACAAGAACATGTAACGAAAACACTTCAGAACGCCCTGATCCAGGATAAAATATCACACGCGTATCTTTTTTCAGGACCCCGCGGTACAGGGAAGACGAGTGCAGCGAAGATTTTAGCAAAGGCGGTTAACTGCGAGCGGGCACCTGTCGAGGAACCATGCAATGAATGCCCGTCATGCCGAGGCATTACAGATGGTTCCATTTCCGATGTCATCGAGATTGACGCAGCCTCGAATAATGGGGTCGATGAAATTCGTGACATCCGTGATAAAGTAAAATATGCGCCAAGTTCAGTCAAATTTAAAGTGTATATTATAGACGAAGTGCATATGCTGTCCATTGGAGCCTTTAATGCTCTTTTAAAAACATTGGAGGAACCGCCGCAGCATGTGATCTTTATTTTGGCGACGACTGAGCCGCACAAGATCCCGCTTACAATTCTGTCCAGATGTCAGCGCTTTGATTTTAAACGAATTACAGCCCGCGATATTACCGGCAGAATGAAGCATATTGTTCAGGAAACCGGGGTCGAATGTGATGAGGAAGCGCTGGCAGTAGTGGCGAGAGCAGCTGAGGGTGGTATGCGCGATGCTTTAAGTCTTCTGGACCAAGCGATATCATTCAGCGAAGACAGGGTTACGCTGGAGGATGCTCTTACGGTAACAGGTGCCGTTTCACAGCTGTTCTTGCTGCAGCTTGCGGAAGCGATTGGGCAGCATGATGTTGTAAGCGGTCTGGAATCCTTAGAGGAGCTTCTCTTCCAAGGTAAGGATCCAGTAAGATTTATTGAAGACATGATTCTGTTTTATCGGGATATGCTGCTGTATAAGTCAGCTCCGAATTTAGAGGAATCACTGGAACGTGTAACCCCCGACGGCAAGTTTCAAGAATTGGCCAAGGAAACAAGTCCAGAGGATATTTATCAGCTGATCCATTTATTAAGTAAGACGCAGCAAGAAATGCGCTTTACGAATCATCCGAAGATTTTCCTTGAAGTAGCCATCGTCAAGCTCTGTCAGCAGGAAAGTGCTCAAGTCAGAGTCAGCCAGACTCCTTCTGACTACAGCCAGCTTCAGAATAGAATTACCCAGTTGGAAAATGAAATCCGCGACTTGAAGCAGCACGGAGTTGTGAGGGTTGAGGAGTCACAGCAGCATGTGCAAAAGAAAACGAGCCGCACCTCAAGAAAAGGATTTACAGCACCAGCCGGGAAGATTAATGAAATCCTCAAACACGCGACAAAACAGGACTTAATGGTCATTAAAGGGCGCTGGGCTGAAATGATGGAGAAGATGACTGTTTCACAAGCCGCTCTCTTAAAGGACGCAGAACCGGTTGCTGCCTCAAATGAAGCCTTTGTCATCAAATTTAAATATGAAATTCACTGCCAAATGGCAATGGAAAAAATGGATGAGTTTGCAATGGTTATTGGAAACCTCATTGGGAAAAGAATGCAAGTTGTCGGGGCTCCCGAAGAACAATGGCTGAAGATAAGGGAATCCTTTTTAAACAGCCACAGCAGGGAAGGTCACGAAGAGGCTGATTCTGCTGAAGTGGCTGGGGCAGCAGAGGAGCCGATTATTGCAGAAGCGAAGAAGCTATTTGGAGCAGAGTTAATTGAAGTAAAAGATTAACTTCATGCTTGATATACAAACTAAGAAAAAAATAATATAGTATAATCTGTTAATACCAATTTGAAGGAGATGAATTGTATGCGCGGTGGAATGGGAAATATGCAAAAAATGATGAAGCAAATGCAAAAAATGCAAAAAGATATGGCAAAAGCTCAGGAAGAATTAGGTGAGCAAAGAATTGAAGGAACAGCCGGCGGCGGTATGGTTACCGTAATCGTTACTGGGCATAAAGAAGTCGTAGACGTGCAAATTAAACAGGAAGTAGTGGATCCGGATGATGTCGAGATGCTTCAGGATTTAGTACTTGCAGCTACAAATGATGCTTTGAAAAAAGCAGATGATCTTGCAAATTCAACAATGGGACAATTCACAAAGGGAATGAATCTTCCGGGGATGTTCTAATTTCTAGGAGGCTTAAGTCAATGCATTACCCTGAACCAATATCAAAGCTGATTGACAGCTTCATGAAATTGCCAGGTATCGGCCCGAAAACGGCTGTGCGTCTGGCTTTTTTTGTCTTGAACATGAAGGAGGATACCGTTCTTGACTTTGCAAAGGCCTTGGTCAATGCGAAACGGAATTTAACGTACTGTTCAGTATGCGGTCATATTACAGATCAGGATCCATGCTATATCTGCGAGGATTCCAGAAGAGATCATTCGACGATATGTATTGTTCAAGATCCGAAGGATGTCATTGCAATGGAAAAAATGAAGGAATTTAACGGACTCTATCATGTATTGCACGGGTCCATCTCACCAATGGACGGAATCGGTCCAGAGGATATCAATATACCCTCTCTGCTAAAAAGACTGCAGGATGAAACCGTACAAGAAGTGATTTTGGCCACCAATCCAAACATTGAAGGTGAAGCAACAGCTATGTACATCTCCCGATTAATCAAACCTTCCGGGATCAAAACAACGAGAATTGCTCATGGATTGCCTGTAGGCGGGGACTTAGAATATGCCGATGAGGTAACTTTATCAAAAGCATTAGAAGGCAGAAGAGAACTTTAACTTCATTCAGCAAAAGTCAGCCACTTCTTATAAGTAAGGAATGAATGTAAAGGGACTTCTAGTCAATGGGTTTTAAACCCAGGCTGAATGAAGTTAAGCCTCCGGCGGATGCCTTGGATTTTCAAAGGGAATTTTTCGAGCGGGCTCGACGACGGACAGGACGTCCTAGTCAGGCTAGACATAAGGATGTGGCGCTTTGAGCGTGAAAAAATCCGGGCGGCAAAGTTCGCCGAGGCGAATTTGATTTTATGGAGGCACAAATGAATGTTTTTTCGGCGCAAAGGCAAACTGCGGAAAGAATATGATGAAAAACTAATCAATCAGATTCATCTTTTAAAAAGTCAATGGGATCACCAAAATCATTTATTGGATAATAGTTTCGATCCTTTTGGCGAGGTTAACCTGCAGGTTAAAATTTCAGGGGCTAAATATGTTTTCTTATTAAGAGAGGCAAGAAAAAGAAAGATTTCCGCAATTAAATAAAGAGCTGCTTTTTCCCGTCTCCCCTCTGGTCTATTTTGTACGAGCTATTCATACAGTAGAAGTAAGTATAAATAAGCTGGAGGGAAGGATCTCATTGGAGCCAATCGTTGTGATATCAGTTTTAGGCGCTGTTATTTTGCTGCTTCTTGTGATTGGAGCGCCGATCAAACCTATCCATTTTCTCGGTCAAGGGGTTATTAAGCTTTTAATAGGTGCCCTTTTTTTATTTTTCCTCAATTTGCTCGGAAATCAGTTTGGCGTCCATATTCCAATCAACTTGGCAACATCCGCCATATCGGGATTTTTAGGCATTCCAGGTATGTTTGCTCTTGTTGCCATTGATATGTGGATTATATGACAAGCAGGGCTGACTCATGTGTTCTGACTATGGTTAAGCCTCCTTTCCAGAGGGGGTCATGCCGTTTGGCTGGATGGATCAATAGTCTTAACTGAATCAGCCTTTTTTTTATGGATTTTTTTATAAAAATATATTGACGCGATATACTAAAGCTGATAATATTATTGAAGTCGTCACAAGGTGATTGTGATTAAATAATTTTTTTAAAAAAAGTTATTGACGGCATCGTTTGAAAGTGATATATTATTAAAGTCGCTTACGAGCGATAAAGAATTGCTCCTTGAAAACTGAACAACAAAAAGTCAACGTTTATTATAAGTCTTTTACTAAAAAAGACATTTTTATGAGCTATTCAACTCTTTATTGGAGAGTTTGATCCTGGCTCAGGACG
>NZ_JACHGK010000036.1:435-13847 GCF_014207535.1 Bacillus benzoevorans | reverse complement strand
ATTATTAGTCGAATCGATCGGGCATTTACGAACAGTTTATCCGAAGGATATTACTGTTCGTTAATCGCGATAAAGAGTATGAGTTAGCTCATAAAATTTGTTGTTAAAACAACTAGAATTAACGTTGACGTTTCTGCTTTGTTTAGTTTTCAAAGAACAATTATCTACTGAATTATTTCAGCAGCGAAATGAATTATATCATCCTGTTTCGCTAAAGTCAACTATTAAGAAGTAATCTTTTAAGTTGTTTCGCATCAGCGACGTTTATTAATATAACATCTAGATTCACAGAAGTCAACTTCTTTTTCGAGTTTTTTCTGTATTAATCCCTATTCACTATATTAAAGAAGAAATACGAACTTAATTTCTATCTGTCTTCTAAAAGGAAAAGGGAAGTTTATAATATCATTATCCTAAATAGAGATCAACTTTTTTTAAAGCTTTATTGATAGAAGTTCAACTTTTTCCTGTTCATCCGTATCTTTACATATCTTTTTGTTACATTAATATCTTTATGTCCAGTTAATCGGGACGTTGTTACTACATCCACTTAGCTGCAAAGTATCTTTCATGTCAGAGAGTGATTTACCATCACTCTCTTTCCTTTCGCATCTTCGGTTACTCTTGTTCATTCTCATTCTTACGCGGTAAAGTAATTTCAAAGCATGTCCCTTTCCCTAATTCGCTCGTTACTTTTATGGAACCATTCATAGAATGAATGATACCGTAGGAGACCATCATGCCTAATCCCGTTCCTTTTGCCCCTTTTGTTGTGAAATACGGCTCTCCCAGACGCTTCATTTGTTCCTCTGTCATGCCTTTACCAGTATCTCTGACCAAAAGGGTGATATGTTTATTATTTGCGAGAAGCTCAATATGTAAGGCGCCACCGTCCTCAATCGCTTCAATTCCGTTTTTCGTTATATTTAACAAGCATTGCTGGAACGATTGCCTGCTTCCTTCTGTATAAGCTTCCGTTAAATGAGTGGTAACTTCTACTGCATTCATATTCGCCAACGGACGAATCACTTCTATGACATGAAGACACTCTTGCCGGACATCAAATATTTCTTGTCGTTCTTCTATCGGTTTGGCAAAAGTTAAGTAATCTGTAATAATCCTCTCAGCACGATCCAGCTCATTTATCGCAATCGACGCATACTCATTTTTTTTATCCTTTAAGGAATCCTCTAGCAATAACTGCATAAAGCCGCGGCTAACGGTTAAAGGGTTCCTTACTTCATGTGAAATGGATGCAGCCAGGTGGCTGATTAACTCAATTTTTTCCGTTTGAATGATTCGTTGTTTCATATTAATGAAGCTATTGATTTTCTCAAAAGCATAAGTAGCAATCCCGGTACCGGCAACGTGAAAAATAATAAATACACCAAAAATATAGATGATATTCTTTTCAGGAAGACCATTAGTTAATAATTCAATCCCTGCAGATAGAACGATATAAACGGTCAATACCAAACTAGAAGCGTAAAGTGCCAGAAGCATCGACCATATCACTTTTTTGCGGATACTCCAAGTTAAGTATCTTTTGGAAAAAATAAGACTAATAATGATAATCGAGATACCCATGCTAACCGCCCCGACTATCCCAGCTCCTCCAATAATAAAGCGATATCCCACGGTAATAATCGCCAATGGAATCGCTGCGTATACTCCTCCATACAGGGCGGCAATCAACATAGGGATTTGCCGTAAGTCCACAATAAATTCATCCGTTAGCGTTACGGTAAAAGACATACAAAAAATAACACAAATGGTACTAAAGATAATGTGCATCATTCGTTTTTGTTCAAAGGTCCGTTCTTTTCGATCAAGCCAAAATTGATAAATAAAAACCATTACTAAAACAAATAGTAAATGATTAAATAAGAATAGGATCTGATCCTTCATCGGGGTTTCTCCAATTATATGATTTTCACTAATATTAATTAATTTAATCATTATTTCCAATGAAAGTAAACGAGACTCCGCAATATTCGAAATACTTTTATTATAATATTCTAAACCTGTACCATTCTCTTTTATAATCATTATATATTGGTACTGCGATTCCCCATGCAAATCTATGAAGCATAATTTGTTTGAAATATAAAACATTGTTGTATAATAATGACAACTGAGAAAAAAGGAGAATGAGCAATGATTGCCACTTATGAAGAAAATGTAGCTGGTTTCGATAAAATTGATTCTGCAAAAGCACAAGATTTGGTTAAAGGGGAAGCTGAAGCTGTTATTTATATTGGAAAAGCTGTATGTCCTTATTGCCAAAAGTTTGTTAAAAAGCTAAAAGAGGTTGCTGAAGAAACCAATACGCACATCTATTATGTTAATAGCGTGGAAGAATCTGATATGGAAGGAATAGCAGCATTCCGTAATGAATACGACATTCCAACCGTTCCTGGCTTCATCTATACAAATGGTGCCACAGTAAACGTGAAATGTGATTCATCCATGCCAGAAGAAGAAATCAAAGCGTTTATGAATAAGTAATTGAATTGCAAAGCGACAAGTGCCACAGACACTTGTCGCTTTGCAGTTAAGAGCGAAAAAAACCAAGTGAAACATTTCACAAACTATACAATATTTTTACCCGGATAATTTGATATACTCTAATCAAGCAATAGATTGTGAATCAAATCACAATCTATTGCTGCTCATTCTATCTAAGAGGTGACAGATGATGCAAATTACAATGTCTGATAAAGTGGTTCAATGGTATAAAGAAGATTTAGCTCTAACTGAAGGAGATTTTGTTAAATTTTATGTACGATATGGCGGTTTTAATTCCTTTATCAAGGGATTCTCATTAGGCGTAGATAAAGAAAGACCTGAACAAACCTATACTCAAATTAAAAAAGACGGAATTACATTCTTTATGGAAGATACTGATACCTGGTATTTAGAGGATAAGGATTTAGTCATTGAATTTAATGAACGATTAGGTGAACCTGAATTTCACCAAGGAATGTAAACGAACGGCAGGTATATTATTCTATTTGCTGCAGCCATCCCTAAATAATAGCTTGCTATATTTTCCACAAATAATTTTCGCAAAAAGAACCCTGTTAAGTAAATGGGTTCCTTTTTTTATTTTCTGAATATGCCAAGTGTTTTTTATAAATAATATAATTGCACATCCATATATTAAGGAGGAGTGATATGCGGCAGGATCAACAAGCTAAGGAGAATTTGGCTTCAATTATGAAACCAGATTTTGCCGGAACTGATGCACAAAAAGTAAAACAAGAAATTCAACAAGATGTTAATGAAGGACAAGGTTCCATGACTTCCCGGGAGGCTGGAGCAATGAGGGATTAAAAAATAATTAATGAAATTTGAGAGGAGAAAAAGTTTTGCCTGATTTTTGCGCAGCATTATGGCCAGAAGAACAAACACCGGAAAATTTGATAAATTGCAGCGAATGTGGTCTGAACAAGCATGGCTCGCGAATGATATGGGGTGAGGGAAATCCCGACGCCCCCATTATGATTCTATTAGACAATCCTGGAGCTCGTGAAGATCGAGAAAACAAACCCTTTATATGCGGGACAAGACAGACATTACAACAAGCTGTCCATCAGGTTGGATTAAGCGTTGACGATTTATTTGTAACCTATGTTTTAAAAAGAAAACCGACACGTTCCTATGATAAAGATAAAACCAGACAAATCTGCATGAATCATCTTAACCAGCAACTAAAGTCAAAACAACCACAGTTAATGGTTTGTCTAGGAAATATTGCAGTCCAGTCCTTCTTTCAAAATTCAGAAGCAGAGGTTAAATTATTACGGGGCAAAATACATATGATCAATGGATTGCAAACAACCGTCGCCTACCATCCTTTAGCTGTAAGACGTCGACCCAACCTCTGGCCGGTATTTTTGGAGGATTGGAAGCTGGCCGCAGACCATTATTTTCATTCCGAATAAATTAGATTCCCCTTATTTATCATAGAACCCAAGAGGGACTTAGGATGCAGTTCAATCCCTCGTCCCTCTCATTATCAAGCACAACAAAACAATTTCCCTTAAAACTCATACTCCCTACAGAGTGAAGCCAAACTTCACGATCCCTCTAAGCACCTAAGATCCTTACTCCTCCATAAAAACCCGTGCATAGTATTCTGTTTCCTTATCTAATTTGTTGTCCTTTTGCAATTTATCAACCATATCTTTACGGTCTACCACTTGAAAACTTCCAGAAACATTTTGTACTTTCTCTTTGTTTTTATCCATACTTTCACTCCTATCGACTTTTTTGTTTTTAGGATTTCATATCCCTTTTCATTTTGTGCTTAATTTATAACTTTATGCCTCATGGCCACGCTCGTTCTTTTTAAGTGCTGCTGCCATCACAGTATGAAGCTACAACAGCAGCCATCGCTTTCGCACTAATGATCAAGCTTTCTTCATTGATAGTAAATTTCGGATGATGATGCGGGTATGCTTCACCTGACTCAGGCGCAGCACCTACATAGAAGAAACATCCTGGTACCTTCTCAAGATAATACGCAAAATCTTCCGAAGGCGGCTGTGGCGGTGTTTCCAAAACAGCTTCTACTTCTGGAATGGATGCTTGTTCTAGGGCTTTGCGTACATGCTCCGTTACTTCCGGGTCATTATAGAGCACAGGATAGTCATTGGTAAATTCAAAAATAGACTTTACCCTATATGATTTTTCTAATCCTTCCGCAAAGTCACGTACCCCAGTCTCGACGGTTTCACGAGTTTCCGGAGACATGGTTCGAACATCTCCTTCAATGGTTACAGCATCCTTGATGACATTGAATGACCCTTTTCCATCAAAATTCCCAATGGTGATTGAAGCTGTATCAAATGGGTTGATCCGGCGGCTGACGATGGTTTGTACATTCATGACGAATGAACTGGCTGCTACAATGGCATCATTTGCTAGATGTGGCGATGAGCCATGTCCGCCTCTTCCTTGAACAACTAATTTAAAATAAGATCTTCCTGTTTGCGTGTTCCCGCTTCGGTAATAAATCTGACCTGTTTTCATATTGGACATGACATGAATTCCAATGATTGCATCTACGCCATCCAATACTCCTGCTTTAATCATTCCAATTGCTCCGCCTGGAGGGGTTTCTTCTGCCGGTTGATGAATCACTCGAATCGTACCTTTTAATTGGTCTTTACACTCCGCTAACGTTTCTGCTAATACCAGCATGTATGCTGTATGTCCATCATGACCGCAGGCATGCATCACCCCTTCATTTTTTGAGGCAAAAGGCAGCCCCGTTTCCTCCTTGATCGGCAAGGCATCAAAATCAGCACGAATAGCAATGGTTTTTCCTGGTTTCGCGCCTTTAATCGTTACAACAACACCACGCTGACCACCAAAGTTCGTTTCCACTGAATCTACAGGGACAGCTTTATAAAATTCGCTGATATATTTAGCTGTTTCTTCTTCTTGGAAAGAAAGTTCTGGATGTTCATGCAGATAACGGCGAATCTCAATGATGCGGTCCTTTTGTTGATCTAATTTTTCCATTAGTTGTTTTAGTAACATCCGTCCATTCTCCTTTCATTTCATTTAATGACTAGGTTCCGGTTGTCCAGGAGTTTGTACTTGTACCTCTTTTACTGATTTTCCGGCTCCTTCTTTTCCTGCATTTTTGGGAACCAAAATGGTAATCGAAATAATAGAAAGAACGCCGAATATTACGTTTACGATAATCCCAGCGGTTGCAGCCATTTCTAAGTTTCCAGCGCCGGAAATGGCTCCATAAACAGCGGCTGATATCGCAACGCCAAACGCCCCGCCAAGTGAACTCGCCATTTTATAAATTCCTGCAGCTTCACCAACCTTGTTTGCCGGTGCATTCGATACAGATGTGTCTGTTGATGGAGTGGCATACACCCCAAGGCCTAGTCCAAATAAAGCAAAACCAATAAAAACAATTACTGTATAGGCTAAGTCAGGTAAAAAGGTTAATCCCATCATCGCTACACCAACCGTTGTGATGAGAGCCCCCCAAATCATTGGCTTTTTTGCGCCAATTTTTTGTAATATTTTCTCTCCAACACGAATCATGGCCAGCACAGCTACTAGATAACCGAGAGAAAGCATGCCAGATTGAAAGGCATTAAAGCCTCTTCCGACTTGAACATAAGTATTGGCCACAACAAGTGTACCGGCAATCCCGTTTAACAAGAAATTAGACAAAGTTGCGCCAGAATAGGGTTTGTTTTTAAATAGTGAAAAGTCAATTAAAACAATCTCTTTACTTTTTTCAATTTTGAGGAACACTATGGCTCCAATAATGGTCACTGCTGCAAAAAAGATTGTTCTTAGACTTGTCCAGCCGAAATCTGAACCATAATTAATAAAAATGTTCAATGCAACCATGGTGATAATAAAAATAGCTAATCCAGTGTAATCGAATTTAAAAGCACCTGTTGCTTCGCCTTTACTTTCTGGAGTATCTTTAATCAGCCACATAGCAAGTAAACAGAAGATGATAGAAAAAATGAAAATCCATTTCCATCCTAAATAGGTTGCAATTGTACCACCTGCAAAAGAGGCGACTCCCGAGCCGCCCCAAGAGCCGATGGACCAGAAACTAAGAGCGCGTTGACGTTCTGCACCTTCAAAATAAGCTTTCACTAAAGCAATCGTCGAAGGCATAATACATGCCGCTGAAAGACCTTGAATGACACGACCAATAATCAGTAAAACAGACCCTTGTGCTAATACAAGACAAAGGGAGCCGACAATACTTAAGCTTAACCCAAGATAGGTCATTTTTTTTCGGCCAACTTTATCTGCTAACCCACCAGCAGCAACGATAAACATACCTGAGAATAAAGCGGTTAAACTGATGGCAATATTTAATGTTCCTAGAGAAATACCTAAATCTTTCTGAACAGCCGGAACCACATTGACCATTGCCTGAGCAAAGAGCCAAAACGTGATAACTCCGAACACAATACCCGTGATCATTTTATTTGTGCCTTTATAGCTCGTTGTTTCCATAAGGGACCTCCATGATGAATTTATGGGTTCCAATTTAATATTTGCAGATTACATCTAAGATACTCTCCCTAATATTTCCGTCAAAATAAAAGGGGCTGCCGCGGCAGCCCCTTTGTTCAGCAAAACTCTATATTAGAATACACCATTCTCATTAGGTGGAGTAACACCACTATGCAAAGCTATTTTTACTATTATTTCAGGTCGTAACGATGACTTTCTTTCACTTTGTAGAGAGCTTGATCAGCAAGTCTGATCAGTTGTTTTTGTTCTGCTGCGTGGTCGGGATAGAGGGCAATCCCTATGTCGACATTCATTTGTATAACATTTCCATTAAAATAAAGCGGTTTTTGAAAGGCTTTTAGGATGCGCTGCTTTACGTTTTCAGCTTCTTTCTGTGAAGACAGGTCCGGTAGAATAACCGCCATTTCATCGCCGCCTAAGCGTGCCACCGTATCGATTTTTCGCACTGCGGCTTTAATCCGTTTGGCCATTTCTTGAATGACCGCATCTCCAGCATCGTGTCCATATGTATCATTAACCAGCTTAAATTTGCTTCCATCGATCATCATCAGAGCCGCTTTCTTTTTATTACGCTCGGCATGCTTCATTGCCATATGCAGCCGATCGTAAAAAATCCGCCGGTTCGGCAAACCGGATAATTGGTCGTAAAAAGCCAACTTGGCTAATCGCTCACGAAGCCTTTTTCTTCCCGTAATATCCCTCGTAATCGTTACGATCTGCTTAACCTTTCCATCCTCTATGACAGGAGTGCTGACGGCCTCCAACCATATATAATGCCCCTTTTTATGCAAGAATTGAAGCTCAACAGTAGTCGTTTTCGGGCTGGCTGAGTGAATCCATTTCTTAAATTCCTTCTCTAACCTTTGAATATCGTCGGGATGGAGATGCTCTGTAAATCTTTTTCCAATATACTCTGATGGGGTATAGCCAATAATTTCTTCATTAGAAGGAGAAACATATTCAATGATTCCCGATGTGTTAATCAGCTTAATAACATCAAAAGCATTTTCTGTGACAATTCTGTATTTCTCCTGACTTTTTCTGAGTTCCCTTTCGGTCTGTTTCAGCTCAGTGATATTTTTATAAAAGGCCGTTGTCCCTAAGAGCACACCGCCTTTATCATGCAAAGGCGTGTAGGATGCAAGCAGGGTTAATTCAGCCCCGCTTTTCGTCAGTCGCTTTACTTCACTGAGGGCAATCGTTTCTCCCCTGCCAATCCGTTCCCAGATCTCTTCAGCCTCGGTCATGGCTTCCGGCGGGATAATTCGCTTAACGGGACCGATTATTTCCTTTTCTGCAAATTCGAATGTTTTTTCAAATGCTGGATTAATCCGTTCCACTTCGCCCTTCATATTAAAAAAAACAATTGGATCGGAAGTGTATGTCCAGAAGGCTTCGATTTCCTCCGTCTTCTTATGGATCTCTTCCTCAATCCGTTTTGTCTCTGTAACATCCTTGGCAATACAGTACACCCCATCAAGGACCCCATCGATGATAATCGGTATATTTTTGACAGCCACTTGAATCTTTTGCCCTTCGGCATGCTTGATAATAGTTTCAAACTCTTCCTTACTGCCGCTCAATGCCCTCTCAAAGTAACGCATCGTATCCTCTAAGGACTCTTCAGCAATCAGCGGAATAAAGGAAGTACCAAGGAGCTCGTATTCCTGATATCCCGTTACTTCAGCAGTGATTTTATTGACCTCGACGAAGTTTCCTTCCCGGTCGAATTCAATCACAGCATCTCCGTTATTTTCCAAAAGGGAATGCAGTCTTTTTTGCTGCTTGACTAATGTTTTTTGCGTTTCTTTCAATTGCCGTTCCCTTTGAATTCTTTCCGTGATATCCCTGACGATGGCCATCACATAGCTGCACTCTCCATCCTCTTTGATAATCGGACTCAGAGTCGTTTCTCCGTAAAACTCTCCATTCGCTGTTTTTAACGTTTCGCGAAACTTCAGCGGCTTCTTCGTAAGCCGTGCTTGCCGATATTTTTTTGCTAATATCCGGAAAACTTCCTTTGGTGCCGCTTCTTCCAGCCTTTTCCCGAGGATATTATCTTTCGTATTCAATACCTTCTTGGCTGATTCGTTGACAAAGATATAGCGAAAAGAATCTCCATCGACTTTCATTAGAAAAACTAAATCCACGATCGCATCTAAGATACTTGTTAAGGATAGAACATCCCGTCCTACTTTTTCTATAAAATGTTTCATACTCTGTCCTCTTTCCTAGGGCATTGGTGATGGTCGCATTATTTAGTAAATGAACACCCAAGCCATAACAATGGATCACCTGTCATTACTAGTCAATCATGATAAATTGTGCGAATCAAGATCCAGTAAAAGGGATCCACTCTGTTTTCAGGAAGAATGGTTAATTAACCGCAGTTGATTGTCCCCTCTTTATGACCACATACATAGCTGACAGTTTTGTTTTTTTGGAAAGTGAAAAATTAAAATAATATCCCACCCTATAGGAGAGACCCCGAGACCTATCAAGAACCATTTTTAAATTAAGCTCGGGGTGTCACTGTGACTTGTCGATTGTCGTGTAAAACCAGAACCGATACCACTATTCAAATTATTTTTATTTCTTTAACTACTATTTTGTATGAAACAGGAGATAGAAGGTATCACCATCTATTCTTTATAGGAATAGAGTCCTATTTCAGACAGGAAATGACATTTGGTCCCAGCTGCGCTCTTTAATCTGTTGTAAAATTTTCATTTTAAAATTCTCAAATGGAACACTTTCCGATTGTTGGTTCCCGTATTTTCTTACATTTACCGACTCTTCCTTTACTTCACGGTCCCCCAGCACCAACATATATGGGATCTTTTGCATCTGTGCTGCTCTTATTTTGTAACCTAGTTTTTCATTATTCTGGTCAATTTTCACTCTTATTCCTAGTTGTTTCAGTTTCATCTGAATTTTTAAACAGTAATCTAAGTGAACCTGTGAGACAGGGATAATTTGAACTTGTGTCGGTGCCAGCCAAATAGGAAAGACACCTGCAAAATGTTCAATTAAAATGCCTAGGAAACGATCGATGGAGCCAAAGATAGCACGATGAATGACAACAGGACGAACTTTTTCGTTATTTTGATTGATATAAGTCAAATCAAATTTTTCCGGCATCTGAAAATCGAGTTGGATCGTTGCGCATTGATGGCTCCGTTTTAACGCATCCTTAATATGAAAATCAATTTTTGGTCCATAAAATGCTCCGTCCCCTTCATTTAGCTGATAATCGATCCTTAAATCTTCAAGGACATTTTTTAATGCTTCTTCAGAAAGATCCCAAAGACGATCATCCCCTAATGAATCCTCCGGACGAGTTGAAAGCTCTACTGAGTAATCGAAACCAAATGTGCGGTACACTTTATCAATGAGATGAAACACTTGCTTCATTTCACTCTCAATTTGATCCTGACGAACAAAAATATGGGCATCATCCTGGCAAAATGTGCGAACCCGAAGCAGTCCATTTAAGGCACCACTGTATTCATGACGATGAACTTGCCCGAACTCGGCAATGCGAATAGGTAAATCTCGATAAGAGTATAGATTGTTTTTAAAAATCAACATATGCCCCGGACAATTCATAGGTTTCATCGCAAACTTTTTATTTTCGACTTCAGTAAAATACATATTTTCATGATAATGATCCCAATGACCTGATTTCTCCCATAATTGTTGATTCATCATAAACGGAGTACGAACTTCATCATAAGAGACCTTGCTTTGAAGCTCACGAGAAAAGTTTTCTAACTCATTTCTTATAATTTGTCCCTTTGGCAAATAAAACGGCATTCCCGGTGCTTCCTCGGAAAACATAAATAACTCTAATTGTTTCCCTAACTTACGATGATCCCGTTTTGCAGCTTCTGCTAAGAAATTTAAGTACTCACTTAAATCTTTTTTCTTTTTAAAAGCCACTCCATAAACTCGTTGAAGAACTTCATTTTGACTATCCCCCCGCCAATAGGCGCCTGATACACGAGTTAATTTGAATGCTTTTATGTAACCGGTAGCTGGAAGATGAGGACCACGGCAAAGATCAATAAATTCTCCTTGTTGGTAAAGTGTTATTTTTTCATTTTCAGGAAGATCCTTTAATATTTCTAACTTAAATAACTCATCTCTTTCCGCAAATAACCTTTCAGCTTTTTCATAAGAGACTTCCATTCGTTTGATTTCTAGATTTTCATTTATAATGTTTTCCATCTCTTTTTCAATGGCAAGTAAATCAGCAGAGGTTAAACTTTGTTCTAGTTTCAAATCATAGTAGAATCCATCTTCAATGACTGGCCCTATACCCAATTTCACATTACTGTAGAGCCTTTTTACGGCTTGTGCCAATACATGCGCTGATGAATGCCTTAAAACATGCAACCCTTCTTCTGAATCTTGAGTTAAAATAGCAAGTTCTACATTCTTTTCCAGCCTGTAGTTTAAATCAACAAGATGTTCATCGACTTTCCCTGCAACTGCCTTTTTTCTTAGACCTGAACTAATGGACTCAGCTATGCTTCCCACCGTAACGCCCTTCGAGAATTCCCTCATATTCCCGTCTGGGAATTTAATTGTAATTAATTGCTCCTTCATCACCATAAACACTCCTTTAAATTAATAAAAAAAACACTCATCCCTGTGGCAAGGGACGAGTGTTTTTTAACCCGTGGTTCCACCCAATTTCCCATAAGCTATAAAGAACAGCTTATGGCTTTGGTGCCGTAACGTGGCATTGACGATATTGGATACTTAGGTTCCCCAATACAGCTTCAAGGCGGTAAATTATTTCCCTAAGCTAGGAAGATCGCAGCTTATCCTTCCCTCTCTGGAAACCGTAAAAATAATTCATGTCCTTTTCATTGCATTTATTATTTTGTTAAAAATAAAAAACGCACTCATCCCTGTGGCAAGGGACAAGTGCGTTATACTCGTGGTTCCACCCAATTTCCCATAAGCTAAGAAGATAACTTACGGCTTTGGTGCTGTAACGCAGCATAGACGGTATTGGATACTTTATTCCCCAATACAGCTCAAAGGTGGTAAGATACTTTCCTGCGTTAGGAAGATTTCAGCTATCCTTCCCTCTCTGGAAACCGTAAAAAGTAACTCGAATCCTTATCAGTGCTTTTTTAAATTCATCATTAATTTGAATTATTTTATATACTACAATAAATTCCTATAAATGGCAACAATTGTTTTTTGAACCTCATACATTACCCTGCAACTTTCGTTCATTAAAACTTATAGCTGCATATGGTTTCATACATCCAACTTTTTATATAAACAAAATCATATAGTCTACATCATAATAAATATTGTTTTCTAACCTTAAACCTTTCTTTTCTGTACCGAAAATTTCAAATCCCAGTGAAAAATAAAGTTTTTTTGCTGATTCATTAGTGGAAACTACCGCTAAATAAACCTGTTCCAAACCTTCAATATGTTTCGCTTTCTTTATTGCTTCTTCCATTAAGACTTTCCCAATTCCTAAACTTCTTTTAGAAGGAGAAACATACATGGCTCCAATATGTGCCCTATGACTTAGTTTATATAACTTTTCTTTATGTAAGGTAATGATTCCGACCAGTTCTCCATTCTCAAAAGCTCCGTAGGTAAAAGAATCATTGCATTGAAATTGGTTCTTCATTTCCTCAATCGATAAGTCTTTTTCTTCTTCATAACTAGAAGCAAATGATTCTGGACTATTTTCTAGAGATTCAAGTCTAATGCTGTGATATTTTCTTGCATCCTCTAATGTAGTTAATTTTCTAATTTCCACGGTTACTCCCCTTTAATCAATTAATCTCTCTATTTCATTTTATAATAAGGCGCTGCTTTTTGTTAATTGAATCTGATTCATTTGACAAACAAGGGGACGGTTCTCCCTTTTCCCTATTTTCTTCCTTCTTATAGTTAAAGAATTTGTATAGTTTGCTAAAATTAATAAAATTCGTAAATCCCCGATTTGTATGCGGAATATGCCATTATAATAGAAGATATTAAGGTTTATTAATACTGTGGGTATTTGGATTCGGGCTTTGATTGTGCTTCATAGTGTCAGGGGATGCCAACTTTTCGTACTCTCGGTCGCTATTCGCTCTTCATAGTGACCATTCGCTCGGTTTCCCCTAGTTTCACGGTCACTTTCAACGCCTTATAAGTGACCATCAACCCGGTTTTCCCGACCTCACGGGCGCTATCAACGTCTTATAGTGACCGTCAGCTCTTTTTTCCCGACCTCACGGGCGCTATCAACGTCTTATAGTGACCGTCAGCTCTTTTTTCCCGACCTCACGGGCGCTATCAACGTCTTATAGTGACCGTCAGCTCTTTTTTCCCGACCTCACGGGCGCTAT
>NZ_JACHGK010000036.1:0-345 GCF_014207535.1 Bacillus benzoevorans | reverse complement strand
CGGGCGCTATCAACGTCTTATAGTGACCGTCAGCCCTTTTTTCCCGACCTCACGGGCGCTATCAACGTCTTATAGTGACCGTCAGCCCTTTTTTCCCGACCTCACGGGCGCTATCAACGCCTTATAGTGACCATCAGCTCTTTTTTCCCGACCTTGCGGGCGCTATCAGCCCCTTATAGTGACCATACGCCGTATTTCTCCTGCCTTACAGGCACTATTAACTCTCATGAACCTGCCTTTTTTACAAACTAAAACACAAAAAAGAGCACCCACTCAGGGTACTCTTTGATTTGCCTGGCGGCGTCCTACTCTCACAGGGGTAAAACCCCAACTACCATCGGCGCT
>NZ_JACHGK010000035.1 GCF_014207535.1 Bacillus benzoevorans | reverse complement strand
ATCAAAATATTGTTAGAGGCCGTGTCGAAAAATATTTTTTTGACACCCCACCAACGGCTTAAACCGTTGATAAATCAGCATTTATAGAGGGAGGTATGACATTTGGCAAAAGAAAGTAAGCCCATTTGGAAGCGTTGGTGGTTTTGGGTACTAATCATCATTATTGTCATTGCTTTCGCTTCATGTGGCGGTGAAGACGAAGATTCCACTACAGACCAAAAGGCAGGAGAACTGAGTGATAACACCACAAAAGATGAGGAGACAAAAGAAGAAGTATTAAGCATTGGTCAGCCAGTTACATTGAAAAAATTCGAATATGTAGTAAAAGGCGCAAATGAGACAAATGAAATTAAAAGTGATAACGAATTTATAGAAAGTAAAACGACAACAGGGAAATTCATTGTTGTGGATTACACTATAAAGAATCTCGATTCAGAGGCTCGAATGGTGGATTCGGAACTATTTAGGATTAAATCAGGGGATAACGAATTTAAACCAATGCAAGATGCTGATATTATGATGTTACTTGGGGATGCTAATTTGTTCCTAGAAGAAGTTAATCCTCAAATGTCTAGAGAAGGAAAAATTGTCTTTGAAGTACCTGCCGATTTAGCTACTTATGATTTACAACTTTCATCAGGCTTAGGATGGTCCGGTGGAGAGTACAAGACAGTTAAATTGAAGTAGGAATTATTATAAAAGCCGACAGTGCGGAAAATGTTGTGTAAATAAGTTGACATCAATCCTCCTTGGCAAGAATTAGGATAATGAATTTTTGCTAAGGAGGATTTTTCGACATGAAATTACCAAAGGAATTAATCAAAGAAATTGTAAAGGAACAAAAATTCACAAGTACCAATCAAATTATGGAGACGATAAAAGAAATGTTTTCTGATATTTTGGAAGAAGTACTCCAATGTGAAATTGATGAGCAGCTAGGTTATGAGAAACACCAGCGCCAAGCGATGAACCTAGCAATTACCGAAATGGCTCAACAAAACGGAAATTAAAAACGCAATTTGGTGAAGTTGAAGTAAACGTTCCTCGAGACAGAAATGGCTCGTAAGAGCCTCAAATCTTGGACAAATACCAAAGAAATGTGGACGGTCTAGAAGAAAAAATTCTGTCTCTTTACGCTCACGGGATGTCTACAAGGGATATCCAGGAACAAGTTAAAGATCTCTATAATATTGAGATTTCTTCTGAGCTAGTTAGTAAGATTAGTGCAAAGATTATGCCACAAGTAAATGAGTGGCAAAGCCGTCCACTTGAAGCCTATTATCCTTTTATGTTGGGAATTAACAATGAAGGATATAAAGAAATATTAGGCATTTGGGTTGGTGGAAATGAAAGTAGTAAGTTTTGGTTAGGTGTGTTGAACGATTTGAAAACGAGAGGGGTAAAAACGGTTAACCTTTTCTGTGTAGATGGGCTTACAGGATTTAGAGAGGCCATTCAAGCCGTATACCCTTTTGCCGGTATTCAACGTTGTATCATTCACCAAATCCGTTCAAGTACTAAATATGTTTCTTATAAACATATAAAAGAATTTGTCGCTGATTTAAAACTAATCTACACTTCAATCAACGAAGAAATGGTCATGGAAAGACTCATAGAATTTAAAGAAAAATGGGGCAAAGACTATCCATCTGTGGTTAAATCATGGGAAGAAAATTGGGATATTTTATCTACCTTCTTTGTATATCCGCCGGAAATTAGGAGAATAATTTATACTACGAATATCATTGAAGGATTGCATCGTCAATTTAGAAAGGTGACAAAAACAAAGTCTATTTTTCCTAATGATGATAGTTTGAGAAAAATGCTTTACTTGGCAACTCAAAATATTACGAAAAAATGGACCATGCGTTACAGCAATTGGGACATGATCTTGAGCCAGCTTGAGATTTTGAATCAAACATCATAATTGGGGACGCCACCCAAACCCCTGAAGTTTATCGCTTTTGTTTTCCCTAAAACGGACAAAAAAAACGGACAGAACTATTCCGTCCGTTTTAGGGTAAAAACCATAAAACCGCTCGGGTTGCACTTCTTGTATTACCCTATCCTGTTTTATGGTAAAAGCCATTATTATTTTTAACGGTTAATCTATTTTCTATACCTATTACTTCTTGCCTTGCGAAGATTGTCAAATTTTACTTACACAAAATTTTCCGCAGACCCATAATTTGTAGTTAAAAATTAAGAAGATATAGCCTATTCATTACGCTTTATGATTTTTTTCCCTGGGCATGGGATTACTGATACATTTGTGTTGTTTTCTGTATGTATCTTCTTCAGAATGTTTTCTTCTTAGTAGAACAGCCATGAAATCAATTTCTCGTACCAACAACATCTCCTCATCTCTCTAGGTAAATCATTTTCTTTCCATGATGTTAAATATGGCAGTAACAGTGAAAGTTCCTTTATCTTTTCCACCATATTTAACAAAAACCTTTCTACACCAATGATAACTTAAGCTTATTTGAAAAGATGGGAATTTACAAATATCAGTTCAATCTAATAATGGGCTGACTTATAGATTAATAAAAGTGCCTGTCTTCTATTGCCGAAGTCACTTTTTCCATCCCTAAACACGTTATCTTTTTCTAGAACACCTTATACATATAGTAAACACGTTCTTCATAGATCTATTCACGTTTTAAAAAGCTAATGGAATTCTTTCTGTATTTGGGAAATGAAAGCATTAGTTAAATTAAACGGAGTACAAGGATTGGTTGTATCGAGGTGATATTAGATGTCTTTATTATTAGGGGATGAAAAGTAGTATAAAAAGCTGGCTTGGAGATGGGTGCAAATTATTATTATCTATGAAAGAAATTGCAAGAAAGGGAAATTAAACAAACATCTTAATAAAAAATTAACAAAAAGCCACTCTTACACTCCCTTCTTTCTGTGCAGCCGCTAAACAGTTTTGAACAAAATTCAAAATTTGCTTTCGATCCCATTGATCCATCAGGAATTCACCACTTTTAAATAATTGATATGCTTTTTCAATCTGTTGTATTGAGAAGCTAGTAATGTGACCTGAGCCGCTGACACCTGCGTAGTATTTTTCTGCATCAAGTAAGCTGTACAGTATAATAGCATTATAATTACTCATACCAAAACGCGCATAAGCTATTTCTTTTCCTGATTTATTGTATCCTATGATATCGTGACCCATTCGTTTTCCTCCTTGTAATATTCATTTATTAACGAAAAAATGATAGACCTTTCCCTAGCTTGCTTAAAGACGCAGCGTATTTTACATATAACCACCCCTTTCAAGTTTGTTTTTTATTAAAAAAATTGAAAGATTTTTAAAGAAGGAAAGTAAAGGTAAAAAACGGAGATGACTAAAAAGTTTTTCTGAAATCGCTGTCATTATATGGAAGATATTTTTTCCTAAAGAATTTAATTATGTGGAGTATGTTAACATGGATAAAAGATTCTAGAGGGAAAATGAGGATACTAATATAATAATTTCATAATCTACGAAACTTGTCAATATCGATATTCGAGAAGTACATGCAATGATGTTCTTGAATCTCCCCATCCATAAATTGTACCGACTTCCCATCCCAATTCGGTGCAAAACGAACCATATATAAATATAAAAGACCCTTTTCCGATTAATACCTCTAAATAAGGAAAAATCCAAGGATTTGAATAATATAAACGGAAAAACTACCTTTATTTTCGAGGGGAATATAAGCATTTCCTAATTTAAACGGAATTTTTCCGTTTATTTCAATCACAGGGTAATCAGATGGTAATTTACATTTATTTTAGCTATTCAATTAGCAGATAGAGAATATTTATTCGCAAATTGTTATTTACTATGTGATTTAGATTGCTATTTTATTAAAAACATTGATTTAGCAATAAAAAATAGAGTGAGAAAATCACTTGCGATTTCTCACTCTATTTTTTATTGCGATTTACTGTTTTGTACCTTTAAAGAGAACCCGTTACTCCCCCTGTTAACGCCTCATTGATTACTACCATTGAAATGTACCAGAAGTGACATACTTTTTACCACCGATTGACAATTTATTTACCAATGAATGACATGCAATTTACCAGATTGAATATTTCATTTTGAACCTCCCCAGAAAAAATGAATACTTATGTTAATGCTAGTGTGGTATTTGTGAAAGATTGTACTTAAACTATCGCAGGTTAGTGCAATAACACATTTAGTATCAATTTAGTGCAAATAGTTTTATAATTTAAAATAGTATATTTATTATATTGAATTATAGAGGAGTGATTTATTTGAAGGCACAAGTTATTCGTTCTTTTGGTGACGCATCTGTCTTTCAATTAGAAGAGATTCCTGTTCCTGAAGTGAAATCCATACATGTTTTAATTCAGGTAAAGGCTACAAGTTTAAATCCCCTTGATACAAAAATACGCAGTGGAGTTTTTGCTAAATTTGCTCCTGAATTTCCAGCTGTTTTACATGGCGATGTAGCTGGTATTATCACAGAAGTCGGAGAAGGAGTTACTGATTTTAAAGTTGGTGATGAGGTATACGGTTTTGCAGGTGGTGTTAAAGGTACGAGTGGTGCTTTAGCAGAATACATGGCAGCAGATGCTAGATTACTTGCTCATAAGCCGAAAAACCTATCATTTGCTGAAGCAGCAGCCCTTCCAGTTGTCGCAATCACTGCTTGGGAAGCTCTAGTGAAACGTGCCAATATTGGAGCTGGAGACGAGATTCTAATTCATGGTGGTGCAGGCGGAGTAGGGCATGTTGCTATTCAGTTGGCAAAATGGTTAGGTGCAAAGGTATATACAACCGTCTCTTCACCAGAAAAAGCTCAAATTGCGGAAGAGTTTGGAGCCGATGTTGTCATCAATTATAAAGAAATGTCCGTACAAGACTATGTGAATATGTATACAGATGGTAAAGGGTTTAAATATATTTTCGATACCATCGACCGTAAAAACCTTGAGAATTCGATTGAGGCTGCTTCTTTATATGGAACAATTGTGGCGATTGCTGTAAGTCAAGACTATAACCTTAGTTCATTTCTTTTAAAATCATTGAATTTCCATGTTGTATTCACAGAGATTCCTATTCTTCATGAAGAATTTCGTCATATAAACGGAGATGTATTGAAGAATATTACACCTGTTATTGAGGAAGGAAAACTTCGACCATTACTTGCTCAAAGACAATTTACCTTTGACGAAATAGCCCAAGCACATGAATATTATGAGGCTAATAAAGCAATTGGTAAAATTGTTTTAGTAAACAACTGGTGAAATTAGAAGTTACATTAAGAATATGTAACAAAGGCGGTCTTTCCTTAGAATTTTAATTATTGTGTAGTTAGAAGAGATTGTGAATGTTTCTACTTAAACGGGTGCGTTAGTACAATAAGAAATAAGAGTAATTTTAGGATTGAGACCATAGTGTAGTTATTCCATTAAATGGCGCTTTTATTAAGTAATTCAAGCATAATTTCTCACTTAGAACACTGAGAAATTATGCTTTTTATTTAAATTTTCATACAGATTAATCCGCATTTTACCTGACGATGCCATACCTTTCAAAATTGTGTTTTAGAGAAGTCTTTTATTGTTGGGAGTTGGCACAGCATGGAAAATTCCTTGGCATAGACTGGTACAAATGATGGCAGAGGTGGTAAATAGTGATGCCAGTAATCACCTTTTTAATACAGGAATAAGCACAAAAAATAGCCATTCATCCCCCACCTACTCATTTCATTCCTTGAGGAAGGGGACTTCTGGCTAAATTAGTTAAACTTTTAATAAAATACTTTATCAACGTTATATTTCGACTTGAGTTCATTAATGATATAGGTTTCATAAATTTCTCGTTCCATTGGATCTTCTACTAAACAAATATCGATTCTATATACTTCGTTTCTGTGCATTTTTATAGGTGAGACAGTATCTTCAAAATGTTTTTTAATTCTTTGACGTAGTTTCCGTGCTTTTCCAACAAAAAGCAGCTCATCATTTTTATTAAAAAACAGGAAAATGCCGCCCTTATCTCTTGGTATTAGATGGAAATCAATAAACCCATAAATATCCTTGATTACTGGTTCATTTTCTTTTGGAATTTGTTTACGTTCTGTAATAGTAATATCAGGAGTAGGTATGCTAATTTTTATCATGTTTAATCACGTTCCCTTTTTGTATTGAGATTTATGCTATCATAGATAGGAAAGAAATTCGATATGTTCCACTCTTTAACGAGTATGTTTTCTACTTCTTGTTGACGTGCTTGAATTGCTTTTTGGCCGACTATTATTCGGTTTTTTACTTGAAGAAGGCGCTGTAGCATTCCTTCCTTCTCTTCTACGACCTTCTGAGCGTTTTTTTTCTTTTATTTGCTCGCTGTTTACTCTCTGATAATCCTCACGATCAGGAATGCTGACTCCTTTAATCACTTGTATTTCCAATCTTTGATGAATCCCTTTTTCAATCATTCGCAGAAACTCTAGATCCTTCGGAGCCACGAAAGTAAAGGCAACCCCATCGCCGCCTGCACGGCCAGTTCGTCCAATCCGGTGAACATAGCTTTCAACATCCGTTGGAATATCATAGTTGAAGACATGTGTCACTCCTTCTACATCAAGTCCCCTTGCAGCAACGTCTGTTGCAACTAAAAACTGAGATTTCGCATCACGAAAACGTTTCATCGCTTTTTCACGTTTAGACTGAGATAAATCACCGTGCAACTCGTCAGATTCATACCCGTTGGCAATCAATGCATCGTGAAGCTTGCTGACTCGAATTTTTGTACGACAGAATATAATCGCTAAAAAAGGACGATGTTCCTGGATTAAATGCAATAAAGTTGCTTGTTTTCTCCGATCAGTTGTTTCAATTACAACTTGTTTAACCTCTTCAACCGTTACCTTTTTTGCTTTCACCTCAATGAATTCTGGCTCTACCATATATTTTTCTGCTAGAGATTTAATTTCTTCTGGGATTGTCGCAGAGAATAGCATTGTTTGTCTTGAAGAAAATGTTTCATAAATGATGTCATCTACCTCTGGAAGAAAACCCATATGTAACATTTGGTCAGCTTCATCTAACACAAGCATCTTAACCGTTGAAAGATCAATGGATTCACGGCGAATATGATCTAATAATCGACCAGGAGTTGCAACGACAATATGCCTGGCACCTTTTAACTTTTTTAATTGCTGCTCAACATCTTTACCACCGTAGACGGCTAACACATGAATGCCTTCTACGTTCTCAATCATTCTCTTAATTTCTTTTGAAATTTGCTGAGCCAATTCTCTTGTTGGAGTTAAAATAAGTGCTTGAACATCCGAATTGTGCACATCAATCTTTTCAAGAATGGGTAGAACAAAAGCCAACGTCTTTCCTGTTCCCGTTTGTGCTTTTGCAATAATATCCTTCCCCTCAAGTACTGATGGGATTGTCTGTTCTTGGATTGAAGTAGGGGCTACGATTCCTAAGGACTTTAATGTATGGTTAATCTCTTTTCGAATACCAAGTTGTAAAAAGTCAAGCAAGGCTAATCACGTCTCTTTTCTTATATTAATGCATTTTTGTACAAAGGCTTATTTAATATAGCATATTGGTTAGTATTTGCAGAGTAATTCTTATTAATAATGTTGTATTTTCAGGGATACGCTTTTTTTGCTCTCATAATTTCTTAGGTAAAAAACATTTATATAAGGCTTGTAAAAAAGAAAAGAACTCTGCAAGCTCTTTTTTTCCCCGAAATACCCTAGTGATTCTGATAATTGCCGGGCTGTTATTAATAGATCTTTTACAACTGTTGAATCCTTTGAGATATTTATGGTACAAAATTGAATCGAACAAACTTTCAGCTTGTTATAGATTTTCAATTGTTTACTCCAGATTCACTATTCCATTATCGTCTCTTACTCTATATTCGTCTAAAAAATCTGCCATTTCATAGCGATCTATCCACATGTTTAGGGTGGGACAAAACCTGCCCCCTCGTCCCACCATCCGCCTTCCGCAACATAAAGAAATGCATTCCAGAGGGACTGGGATGGTTTATACTATGCGGAAAAACCCAACAAACTTAAATGCCCGTTGGGTTATCAGGAGGTTGATTATAGACCTAATGTAAATAATATAACGGCTAGAACTGTGCCAATAGCCGGTACTACAACGGTTAATGCACCAAACATTGGATAAGCATCCATATGTGTTTCTCCAGCAATGGATCGAATCGTTGTAACAACATAGCCGCCTGATGGCAGAGAATCAAGTGATCCGGAAGAAATGGCTACAACTCGGTGTAATGCTTCCGGATCTACGCCTAAATCTAAATAATGCGGTGCGAGTAACGGCAGTGCGATGGCCTGTCCGCCAGAGGATGAACCCGTCAACCCTGCGATAATGGCTACTGCGAGCGCTCCGCCCACTAACGGGCTGCCTGGAATATTTGTCATAGCAGTAACGGCTTGTTCGAATGCAGGGGTTGCTTTTACAACTCCGCCAAAGCCTACTACTGCTGAAGTATTAGCAATGGCAATAATCGCCCCAGTTGTCCCTTCCGTAAATGCCTTCCCAATATTCAAAAAATATTTGCGATTAATGAGATATGTCGCGATAATACCGCTCGTTAATGCAATAATCAGCGCCGACTGTTTTAATAAATCATGGAAAATAAATGAAATTAGTAATACGACCGCTAAAGGAATGAAGCTTAAAATTGGATTTGGCAGATCCCTGCGCTGTTCAAAATGGTCTGTCTCTCTTTCAATAAAGCTTTCTCCTTTACGAACAGCCTTATTGATTGCCCTTGTTAACCACCAGTAACCAAAAATCATCATAAATACAGCAACAATTAAGCTGACCTGCCAGCCTGCGTATGCATTGGTCCCTAGATATTCGATTGGAATCCAGTTTTGGATTTCAGGAGATCCGGCTGAAGTCATTGTAAATGTGGTAGAACCAAAAGCAAGTGCCGCTGGGATAAAGCGTCTTGGCAAATTTGCTTCCTTAAATAAACTGACAGCCATTGGATAGACAGAGAAAGCCACGACAAACAAACTTACACCGCCGTATGTTAATACCGCACAAGCTATCACTATCGCTAAGGCAGCACGTTTCATGCCAATTTTGCAAACAATCCACTTGGAAATACTGTCCGCTGCACCGCTGTCTTCCATCACCTTTCCGAAAATCGCACCTGTTAAGAACATCAGGTACCACGAGGCGATGAAACCCGAAAACCCTGTCATATAGTTCGAAAAGAAATTCACTGCCCCTTCCTCAGCAAGCTGAGGAAACAGCGGTAAACCACTTAAAATTGCAACAAATAGAGCAGCAAGTGGTGCGGCGATAAGTAAGTTCATCCCTCTCATTGCAAGGTAGATTAGCAATGCTAATCCACCAAACAAACCAATAAATCCTAAAATCATGTTAATCCCCCTCCCTAGAAAACATCAGCAATTACTTTTTATTGCCGTATCTGCGTACGCGTAATAAAGCTTGCTCAGCATGACCGGCAAAGTTTTCAAGCATACATAGACGAGCCGCATATTCCCCAATATACGCGGTTGCCTCAGGAGAAACTTTTTGGTAAGTAACCGTTTTAATGAATTTACCTACCCAAAGACCGCCAGTATAGCGGGCAGCACCTTTTGTCGGCAGTGTATGGTTTGTACCGATTACTTTATCACCGTAAGCAACATTTGTTTCCGGTCCTAAGAATAGGCAGCCGTAATTCGTCATATTTTCTAAAAAGTAATCAGGATTTTCCGTTAATACTTCAACATGTTCGAATGCTAGTTTATCAGCCTCATTGACAGCTTCTTCAATACTGTCAACCAATATAATTTGACCGTAATCGCGCCAAGAAACACTTGCTACATCAGCTGTCGGTAGTATTTCCAGCTGTCTATCAATCTCCTTTAGTGTTTCATAAGCAATCTTTTCAGATGTTGTAATTAGCGCACATGGTGATGTTGGACCGTGCTCTCCTTGACCTAAAAGATCAGTGGCAATCATTTCCCCGTCGGCTGTTTCATCCGCAATCACCAATGTTTCGGTTGGACCGGCAAATAAATCAATGCCTACACGGCCGTATAATTGCCGTTTTGCTTCCGCAACGAACGCATTGCCAGGTCCTACAATCATATCAACAGGCAGAATGGTCTCCGTTCCGATTGCCATTGCTGCCATCGCCTGAATACCGCCCAACAAATAAATTTCATCAGCCCCTGCTAAATGCATAGCCGCAATTGTAGCGTTTGGCACTTCTCCCTTAATCGGCGGTGTGCAAGCAATGACACGTTTCACACCGGCAATCTTCGCCGTTAATACACTCATATGGGCTGAAGCAACCATTGGATAACGACCGCCAGGAATATAACAGCCAACACTATTCACAGGAATATTTTTATGACCTAAAATAACACCGGGAATGTTCTCAACTTCAACATCATGAAGAGAGGCTAATTGTGCTTCGGCAAAGATCCGAATATTATTCTGTGCAAATTTAATATCCTCAATGACCTCTTCCGGAACCTTAGCAACGATTTCCTTGATTTGCTCCTCAGATAAGCGGAATGATTCTGGAGACCACTTATCGAACCTCTCTGAAAACTCACGTACCGCTTCATCCCCGCGTGTTTCTACTTCTTTAAGAGCGTCAGCAACAATTTTTGCTACTTCAAAGTCGTTTTTTGAAACCTCTTCTTTTGTTTTTCCAGCTTTAATTACTTTTACCACTCAAAACTCCCCCCTTAAATAATTTGCATACGTATGCAGAAACTATTAAATGAAAACGCATTCAAAATTCCGCAGCATACTCGTTGTTTTGAAAGCGCATTCAAAATTAGAAATGCATGCATTAAATTTTTGAATACGTATGCAAAAAAACTATAATTAAATAATATTTCAAAAATATAAAAAAGTCAATGTATTATGTTGTACTCCTTTCTATTAATTTTCCTTCTATTTCTACATTTTCTGCTCTCCCTGTATATTCCTCAATTTCAGCCATCATATATTCCACCGTTCTATCGACCATTTCGGAAATAGGCTGCTCCCAAGTTGTTAAATGATAGACTGGCCATTTAGCCATATCGATATTATCGAATCCCACAACCTTTGTTACGGAAGGAACCTCAATGGAATACTCGTGAAGTGCGTCTAACACGCCAAATGCCATAATATCGTTCGCAACGAAGAAAGCCGAAGGAATACAACCTTCATTAATGATTTGCTTAGCCGTATGATATCCTCCTATATAAGAGTAATCCGAATCATATCTTCTATATGTCAACTGATTCTTTTTGAGCACTTCAGAAAAGCCTTTTTCGCGTTCTATGCTTGTTGATGTATTACGTTGTCCGGAAATATACACCATGTCTTTGCAGCCCTTTTGTATTAAAAACTCCGCAATTTGCCGGCTAGCTTCCAAATTGTTTGTGCAGACAGAAAACAGATCTGGTTGCTCGACCTTCCGGTTAAATAGAATGAGCGGGATTTTATTTTTTTTAAAATCGGCTGTTACTTTTAAAGAAAGGGTCGCATTAGTAATAATAACCCCAGCAACATGATAGTTTAATAGCGTTTCAACATCTTCCTTTTGGAGCTCATCATGATTTGTTTGGACAAATAAAATACTATAGCCTAATCTTTTAAAAGCTTCCGCAAACTCCTTTAATACCTGGGGATAGAATGGGTTCTTCACACCTTTCATCACCAGACCAATAATTCTTGTTTTATTGGTAATGAGGCTTCGGGCAAATTCGTTAGGAGTATAGCCTAGCTCCTCTGCAGCAGCCAATACCTTCTTTCGGGTTTTCTCAGAAACAGAAGCCCCACCGAAAAACACCCTTGAAACAGAAGATTGTGATACACCGGCAAGCTTGGCAACATCCTTTGCATTAATTTCGTTTCTCATAATCAATTCCTCTCCCTCTCAAATCTATATTATTCTAAATTATACATTACAATCGAACTTGTCAATTAGCACCATCAGCATGTTTTAAGCAGAATAAGGAACTGGTTCCACAATTTCTACCAATTTTGCGGTTTTGGTCTGGAAAAGGGGCATTTTGTGGTTGAAAAATGCATACAATAGTGTTTTTCGACTACAAAACGCGTTTTTTGAAATTCGCCTCTAGCTCTTTTTCCCGCTATGTTAGATGCATGAGGTTTCTAACTAATGAAAAAGGGCTGGTGCAGCAGGATTGAATATTAAATCAGGTGCAATGGAACAGTATGAGCAATATTCGCAATTTCATTCATTAGAAGTGTTCAATCATCATTTTGAAATGTGGATGGTGGCACATAAGAAGGATTTCTCAAAGGGAGAATTAATTTTGCACACAAAAAAGGATGCCCTTTTAAGCAGCATCGCTCCAATTTCAAATAATTTCAACCTGAAATTTAATAAACTTTTTGGAATACTTCTGTTGCAAAAACTTCATATCCTCTTTCAGTTAAGTGAATACCATCATCGCTTATTAAATTATTTAAGTCTCCTGCACACTGAATCGCATTTCGGACGTCAATCAACTTTACATCCAACTCTTCAGCTACTTTTTTTATGGCTCTATTGTATTTGCTATGCCAATACTCAATGCCCCCTGCCTTGCAAATCCAGTTACTTACTTGTGAATTAAAGTTTCTTGTTATTCTTTGATAATAGCGAACCGGGTCTAAAGGAGGAAGAGTAGAGAGGATAGGTGTAATTCCCTCTTTTCTTACTTTTTCTACTATAGATACAAGGTTATTTATATATCTTTCCAGAGGAACCGTTGCCTCGTGATTTTCATTAGGTTTTTGAGAAACCTCTGTCCAAGGAAAATCACAATCATTCCCCCCTATTTCAATAATTACATATTCAGGTTTTTCTCTAATTACATCAAGTTCCAACCTTTCAATGAGTAGATTGGAATTATCATTAAATACCCCTTTATTAATTACTTGAATATCTTCATCCCCTTTATTTGTTTTATTAAATAAATCTTGTAAAACATTGGGATAATTGTTTTTCAGAATCCTTAACCGTCCATTTACGAAAGAAACGCCTCTAGTCAAACTATCTCCGAAACATAAAATTTTCATAGCCACCATCCAATCAATTATACAAGGGATTTTTCTAAATCTTGAAAGTAGATTATTGCATTCAATTGTTAGACCGCCAATCCACATGACATAGTATTAATAACTATATGTAATTATATAACAAACTATGATACGTGGCAATTGTTGAAATTCCGCTTAATTCTTGTTAAGATGAATTCATATTTAATACAGAAATTGAGGTTTTTATATGGTGGATGTCGAAGAATTACTTGAAAGGTTGAAGATTGCAAATCGGATTGAACTAGATGATATTCCTGAGATTGACTTATATATGGACCAGGTTATTCAGCTATTTGATAACAAATTAGCGACCGGTGATTTAAATGAAAAAGTCCTTACAAAAACGATGATTAACAACTATGCTAAATCTGGTCTGCTTCTCCCTATCAAAAACAAAAAATATACAAAGGAGCATATTATTCTCCTTTGCTTGATTTATCAGCTTAAGGGTAGTTTAAAAATTAATGAGATTAAGCAGTTGCTTGAGGAACTTAACAATAAAATTCTTAATGAGGATTTTAACCTGAAAAACTTTTATAGTTACTACCTTGAAGTAATGAACTTAAATTCAGTGCATTTTAGCAGTAATTTGCACATTCATTTTGATGAAACAAAAGAGCTAATTTCAAATATAAACAATAAAGACTCCAACTATTTGGACAAAGTTCTGCTCATATCTTCCCTTGTACAAATGAGCAATCTATATCGAAGTGCAGCTGAGAAATTAGTAAGTGATATTGCTTCAGAAAGGGACTAGGGGAAAGAGACAGGAGGGACAGGTCTGTCCCCTAGTCCCAATATTAAATAAGTGACTATTGATTAGAAATAATACACGTTTGCTTATTTATCTAATTTAAATGTGATATCCCCCACTCCCATTTCCGTATTAACCGTCAAAATCACGTCAGCATCTTCATACGCCTCATTTACATAAACACCTTCACCTTGAGGAATAAAGCCCACTACATTGGAAGTTCCAATCCCATATTAGAAGTATTAATGCTATTCTTATTTTTCTGTTCAATAATAACCTCCCCTTTATTGCCTTTTCGATTATAAATAACTTCTGGTTCTAATTTCTTGTTATTATTGAATATTTCACTCAGAAAGCATCACCAAGTTGCTCATTTGAGCATCATTGATTCGCGGTTAGAGCATCATCAATATTCTGTTAAAATATCACT
>NZ_JACHGK010000034.1 GCF_014207535.1 Bacillus benzoevorans | reverse complement strand
GGGGTCATTTCGCGCAACGATTTGACACCCCGTATCATACCAAGAGGGCTCTTTTTTGTTCAAGTCCCCGAAAATCCTTCTAACAGGAATGCTCCTTTTATAAATTATTATGGTATTTAACAAATGGCATTATGCACAAACAACAAGTATCCACAAATGGAATCTTTACACTATTTTGAAATATCTATCCTATAAAAAAATCGGTTTCCGAAACAGGAGGAATTGAATCTGTTTGTTTATTGATTTAGCATTTCATGCTGAAGTTCCGGCTCTCTTATCATCGTGAGATAAACTATTGTAATGAATCAGGTTATGAGTGGGAAAAGTCATTAACCATATTAGTAATAACTTTCATTGGGAATAATTTTTAATATGAAAACCATCCTTTTTGACTTTAATCGGAACTGCGGAAGGAGAGAGAACCTTTGCAAAATAAACACATGCAGGACCGTATAACACAGCAACACGAGTCGCCTTCTGGCGGGCTTTGCACTTAGAAGCGGACTCTCCGCCGCATGCAAAGAATTCCTGATAGTTCGTACTTAGAAGGGACAGGCTGTGACTATTATCCATTTATAAGCAGGTATCTTTGGAGTTTTGTCCTTATTTAAAAAACTTCCATATCTGGATTGCCTCTACTAGTGCTGTTTGAAGTGAAAGATGTTATAGTTACTCTCGTAGCGATGAACGAAACAAACATGAAATGGTGAGTAGTCGCGGCTCATGTGTACATGAGTTGAGGAAAGTCCAGGCTCGCCCTGTGCTGAGATGCCCGGAGTGTTCGTGCCATCTACAAAGGTGGGCAGAGAGTCATCTCTGACGGCGGAGAAATCAGCTAAGTTCTTATGAATATGCTGAGATTATCCTGAAAGTGCCACAGTGACGGAGTTCTTCTGGAAACGGAGGAAATGGAACGAGGTAAACCCCGCGAGCGAGCAACCCAAACGAAGGTAGGGGCACCATCCTGAGGAAAGTGAACCAAATGGATGGATCGGTCAAATGATCGATAGTTATATGACTACACCTGTCAGTGCGAGATTGGCATCGTTTGAGCACGCAGGAACAGAACCTGGCTTACAGCCATTTCATGGGCCGAATATCGTTTATAAAAACATAAGGTATGGTTTTTCATATACATACCGTGCTAGACGGGGAGTTAGCGGTGCCCTGCCCTGTACCCGCAATCCGCTATAGCGGGGTTGAATGCTTATTTGAGGCTTGAGCATGTAAGGTCTGCCTTACAAAAGTGAGCGATGACAATTGGGTCCTGCGCAATGGGAACCTATGAATCTGGTCAGGTCCGGAAGGAAGCAGCCATAAGTAGACTTTTCCATGTGCCGTGGGGCAATCTGGTTCGAGTTACCTTTTGTAAGTAACGCTTGGTTGTTCCTGTCGAGAATAGGATGCACGGTTTACATACAAGGGACAGTACTTCTAATTGTTTTCATAGAATCAATTAGAAGTACCGTCTTTTTTTACATTTAAAAATAAATGATACCAAATACTTTAACTGGATAATACCTCCATGCCTAAAAATAGTTATGTAGACCAAACTAAGACCAAAAGATTCATATTTGAGGTGCTAAAATGAATCGAGTCGGAAAATATGCAATGGAAAAAGATATGGATGAAACGGAATTATTAAAAATGGTACTTGAGCTTCCAGAAAAGGATAAGATGTTAATGTGGTCAGAGGGATATATTGACCTAGTTATTGATAAATTGCCAAAGTATGGTCAGGATATTTTGGTGAATCGCAAAGAGAAATGGGAAGATACGAAGGCCTATTACCAAGAAAAGCTGGACAACATCCTTTCAAAGGAAGAAATGAAAATGAAAATGAAGAGCCAACGAAAAGAGTTTGCTCTTTTTGTCATGGAGAACTATAAAGAGTTTCAGTCTTTACTCTTCTTGTGTTATGACGAGAATTTAAAAGACGCTGATTTAAGAAAATTCGTTTACCGGAAAAGATACGGAGCAAGAAAAAGTTATTTAAAATAAAAAACTCAGAAGTTATACTGATTTGACACTGTAAATCAGTGAAGTATATCCTATATAAATGGGTGTTTAAAGTCCATGCAGTGTGATTTGGACATGGTCAACGTATTATTTTTTCAAAAATAGAAAAAGCTGTGCAACGAAAAGGAGTGGTTTTGCTGATGAAAATTGGTTTTATTGGGTTAGGAACGATGGGCTTGCCAATGGCAAATAATTTGCTAAAAAATGGCTATGAACTGACTATCTATAATCGAACAACAGCGAAAATGAAGGAACTGGAAGAGAAGGGGGCAAAGGGAGCTCATTCTCCGAAAGAAGTGGCAGAAAAAAGTGATGTTGTCTTCACGATCCTAACTGCCGATGCAGCGGTAGAGGAAGTCATTCTTGGAAAAGAAGGGATTATGAACGGTGCCCGCCCGGGGCTCGTTGTGGTCGATTCTAGTACGATCTCTCCAGCAACAAGTAAAAAAGTGGCAAAGGCACTCTCACATAAGGGAGCAGAGATGCTGGATGCACCCGTTGCAGGCAGTGAACCACATGCGATCGAAGGAACGTTAACGTTTATGGTTGGAGGAAAGAAAGAGATTTTTGAGAAATGTACCGATCTGTTTTTAGCAATGGGGAAAAACGCCTTTTATATGGGTGAAAATGGGAAAGGTTCCTATATGAAGCTGGCGAATAATATGATGTCTGCCATCAATCTTTTGTCGTTTGCTGAAGCTGTTACCATGGCGGCAAAGGCGGGCATTGACCCCGAGATTTTTGTGAAGGTTGTGAGCGGCGGAGGAGCAAGAAATGCAGCGGTCGATGGAAAAGCAGCGAAAGTGTTCAGCCGCGATTTTCATCCTCAATTCATGACAAAGCTCATGCACAAAGACCTGGGGCTTGCCTCTGATGTGGCCAAAGAGCTGGAGGTTTCCACGCCTATTCTAGCGATTGCCAAGGAACTGCTGCAAATGGCAAAGGCAAAAGGATTCGGAGAAGAAGATATGTCCGCTGTCATTAAATGCTACGAAGAATGGGCAGGAGTTACCGTTGAAAAATAAGACCGAAATGGATTGAACCGTTAATGAGAAAAGTTGAAAGAAAAAAACTGCGAATAGCAGTTTTTTCTATAAGGTCACTCTTCTGTTTGGTTGCCATTTTCACCTGAATTGTCTGCTGTACCGCCGCCTCCGACAGAATGCTGCTGTTCGGTGTTGGAACTTTCAATGGCAGCGTTAGTTCCCGCTGCGCTGTCATTTCCACCGCCGCTTGCAACCTGAGTAGCACCAGCCTGTTCCGTACTTGTTGTATTTACTTGATTATTTATTACAAGTATAAATTCCAGCTCTTGTTCCGAGTGTTCTTTATCCTCTTCTTTATGCGGTTCAATTTGATCACCGCTCATACCTGAATTATATGCCTTCCCTTCAGCGCCTACACTTTGCTGCTGCTTCGTATTTGATGAATCAATGGCTGCATTATTCCCGGCCGCGCTGTTGTGTCCAGCTCCACTGGCAATTTGTGTGGTATTGGGTGCACTTGTAAACTGATTATTAATGACAATGACAATTTTTCGTTTATCAGCAAGAGGACCCACAGTAATTTCTTGTCCATCTTCTTTTACAAATCGGAACGTGAAGGTCTGATTAAGTTCACTTTCATTCTTTTCCATATTCTCACCATCCTTTTATAACTAATACTATTACATGACAGATAATTAGAATGGCTTGGACAAAAGTATACTTTCTTATAAATATGTGAATACACTTGTTTCATAGATTGAAAATGGAGTGATGAATAATTAATGGAGTGATGAATATTTTTTATCGGAATCTAATGGAATCAGATTCATATCATTAAAGATTTTTTCGACCCATTATGAAAAAAACATTTGACCAAATTCATGTTCCAATGGAACTGGCTAGGACTCCTGAAGATACTGTCATTAACTATTGCGCGAAGCATTTTATATAGGAGAGCGAAGTTGCGGAACTGATCGGTCAATTGTGGCTTTAAAATAAAGTTGAATAGTTTTAAAAAAAGCTGCACCGGTTTGAAAAAAGTTTAAACGTTTATAAAAAAGATGAACCGGCATTTCCTATCTCTTATAAAGAAAAGATTTCAGTTTTTCTTGTGGATTAAGAACTTCCGTTAAATAGCTATTTAATTGAGAAGATTTCATTATATGCACTCCCTCTTTATAAATAAATTGTTTATGATTTGGTAGAAGGAATTGATCTTATTCAACCCAGGTTCATCAAAATAGGAATATCAAAACTATGTAATAAGGGGTGACACCTTCAAGATAATCCAAAGATGTCACTCTTTTTAATGGGGACCTAACGGTATGTTCTTGTTTAAAAATACTCACATACAAGAGGTGTTCGTTCTCTTGAAGGCTATCAGAGCATTCCAACTACCGGATGATTGTCCATCTGCTAAGTAGTTTGGTGCCCATTCTTGATTGATAATGCCTAACAGCATAGCTAGGTGGCGGCCGCCTGATTCCACTTTTGCCATACTTGCATATTGCGGCAGCATATGATAGGCAGCTTTATAATCTTTATTCATCAACATATCGACAAACTCTTTATCGAGAGCATGTTCAGAAAGGGTTGGTTTATTGTGTCTTCCACGTACAAGGTTATGGGATAGGGCACCGCTTGAGACGAAAATAACCTTCTTTTCTGTTTCTTGTAAAACCTTAGCGATTTCTTGACCCCATTTATACGTTTCTTCAAGATTAGCGGCTAACGTTACAGATAAGTTGACAACTGGAATATTTTCATTTGGAATAAGGTATCGTAAAGGAACAACCGTACCATAATCCCACTCGAAATACTGATCATATACCCCCTCTACAGCTAGATTGGCCTTTTTTCCTGCCTGCACAAGTAGATTGGCGAGATCTTCATCACCTGGGTAATGATATGGCACATCTTTAATCATATCTGGAGCTTCTTGTGCAGTTAGAAGTCCTTCATGAACTGCATTACAGTCAACATAATGTGTAAAAGTCGACGGCCAGTGACAAGAAACTAATACGACAGCGTCCGGTTTAATATTAGCAATATCCTTTGCGACTTCTTTCATCCCATCGACCATATTTTGTTGAAAGTCAGGTGCTTGATCCTCGTGGCAAATACTTGGAACATGTGGTGCAAGTATGCTTAATTCAATAGTCATTAATAATTCCTCCTCTTAATCTTTATCTCATGTTTCTATTATTCTTTCTCCGGAAAACGTTCAATCTGTTACTTTACGACATAATCTAGTAAAGTGTGAGCACCTTTCTCACTGATTTCTTTTGGAGGCCATACACATAAGTCAAATGGATAATCTGATCCTGCTACAACTCTATCCTCTCCAACTGTCTTCACAAGAAGGTCAATACTTTCTTGATTCCAAAGAACCGTATCATACCAAAAACGCTTTAAATACTCAGAAGGCGAGGCTTGTAAATTAGAAGAAACAAGATTCCATTGTTGATATCCTTTATCTAGTCGGCCCATTTGGTATGGGAGGAATCCACCACCATGGGCAAATAGAATTTTGATATTAGGATATTTATCAATAATGCCGCTTAACAGTAAATCAGTAGCGCAGACTGTTGTTTCCCACGGAACACCGATTAGGTTAGGCATCATTCTATTCTTTAACCGAGGATCATCGCTTAACAATGGATGAATAAACAGAATTGCTTTTAGCCTGTTTGCTTCTTCAAAAAATGGCTGAAAAAATGGATCCGAAAGCATCTGATGACCCAATCCTGGTCCAATAATTGCCCCTTTTAATCCAATACTAATAGCTTCATTTAAAATCTCAGCTGCCTTGACTGGATTAATTAATGGTACTGTTCCAAGGGCAGATATTTTCTCAGGAATCTCTTTCTTTAAATCAGCCAATGCCTTGTTATAGACTCTCGATATTTCTGTAGTAATCTCCAATGGGAAATCATACAAAAAAAGTTGTGGGATAGGAGAAATCATTGAATGTGTTACTCCGACCTTTTCTTGCTGAGTTATAAATACTTCAAAATCAATAAAAGAGTTTTTTAATTCAAATCCCCACTTGTCATTAATAACAAGAAAGGGCTCTTTATTTTCCTCTTTATTTGCCCATCTGGCATTTACTGTCTTTTGATTTTCTTTTATCCAATTAAGAACGTCTACAGGGATGAAGTGGGTATGGAAATCATGCATATTTCTGCTCCTTATTTTTAGTATTAAAGATCATTTCATCGTTCGGCAAAGGGTAATGCTGGCAAGAGATAAGGATTCTTTTCTTACCAAACTTGCATGACTTGAGCCCTTTCAGCGGCATCCCAAACAGGTAAAACAGTGAACCCATCTTGTTGGGCTAGTTCCCATTGTTCATCTCCATGACGAAGACCAATGAGAACATCAATCCCATGTTTCCTTAGAAACTTTGCCCGCTGCTGTCCTCCGTCATTTCCATAACCAAGTATGGCAACCGTTTTACTTCTATAGCATTTTAAAATTAATTGTTCGTATTCTTGATCCGTCATTTGTTTTCCACCTTTCTAAAAGGAGTAGACCTATAGTAGTTCTACTATTCATAATTTTGTTGTTATTATATCGGTAATAATTTTATAAGCCAAATTGATTCTATTAATAAACCCTATTAAAGAAGTAAATAGGCTAACAATCCTTTATAAATCTATTAGTTTTTTCTATATCGCCGATAAAAATAATCAATTTGATAATATCTGAATTTTATATAAAAATAGAATCATAAACCAATTCAAACCCAAAACAGGAGGAATGAAACATGTTATCAGTAGAAAATAATCAATTATTAACACAAACAGGACCTGGTACAAAAATGGGAGATGTTCTTAGACAATATTGGATTCCGGCACTTATGGCGGAGGAGCTTCCGCATCAGGATTGTCCACCGGTACGAGTCAAGCTTTTAGGTGAAGAATTAATTGCTATCCGTGATACAAATGGAAATCTTGGATTACTTGATGAATATTGTCCACAACGCAAGGTCTCTCTGTTTTATGGAAGAAATGAGCATTGTGGACTGAGATGTGCATACCATGGTTGGCTATTTGACACGGAAGGAAACTGTGTAGATGTCCCTTCTGAACCAGATTCGAATTTTAAAAATAAAGTAAAGATTAAATCTTATCCTTGCGAAGAACGCGGCGGTGTGATTTGGACTTACATGGGACCGTCTGAATTAAAGCCGGAATTACCAGAACAGGAATGGATGCTTGTTTCGGATAGTCAACGATATATTTCGAAAAAAGTTCAACAATGTAATTATTTTCAGGGATTAGAGGGTGGAATTGATTCTAGTCACGTTTCGATTCTTCACTCAGGTTCAGTTGGGGGCATTGGGGTTTCTGGAAAGAGTCAGAGTGCTTCTTTGTTAGGGAAAGATACGGCACCGCGTTTTGAAGTAGTCGATACTGATTACGGTTTACTAATCGGTGCAAGACGTGAAGCAGATGAGGAAAACTTCTATTGGAGAATTACACAGTTTCTAATGCCTTTTTATACGATGATCCCGCCATTTGGAGGAGCTCCAAGAGGAGGACATGCATGGGTGCCTATTGATGATGATAACTGTTGGGTTTGGACTTGGAGCTGGACACCGGATCGTGACCTTACAGAAGAGGAAATTAAACAAATGGCGTCAGGGGCGGGTATTCATCCGTTATTAATTCCTGGTACATTTATTACACAAGCCAATCCTAGCAATGATTTCTTAATCGATCGTGACATGCAGAAAAGAGGGGAATCATTCGCTGGAATCTTTGGAATCGGAATGGAAGATCACGCCGTTCAAACGAGTGCAGGGCCGATTGTGGATCGTTCAATAGAAAAGTTGGGAACAAGTGACACGGCTATTATAAAGGCAAGACAATGTTTATTAAAAGCAGTAAAATTGCTGGAAGACGGAGTAGACTTGCCCGCTCTTGAGCATAGCTCACATCATGTTCGTTCCGCTTCTGTTTTACTTCCAAAGGGAGTGCCATTCCAAGAAGGAGCAAAGGAAGCTTTACAATTAAGTGAACATGATTATGAGGCAGTTTAATCGATGGAGTATACTGAATATTCAAATTAATTAAATTGTTGTGTCGAATCAATACGCTCAACGAGTCCGAGGATCTCTCGCGATTCGTTGAGTATTATTTTTAACAAGAAAAACTGAAGAGGAGGAATTATATGTCTAGAGCAGCATTAGCAGCAGTTGCAACGGAAACAAAGCATACGGAAATTAGGAAGGTTTCTCTACCAGAGGTCAAAAGTGATACTGGTATATTGAAAATTGAAATTGTGGGGGTTTGTGGAACCGATGTAGCATATTATGAAAATTTAAAAGCACCAATGATTTTAGGTCACCATGTCGTCGGATATATTGATGAAGTGGGTGAATTGGCTTCAAAGCGATGGGGAGTGAAGCAGGGGGATCGAGTGGTTATGGAAGAGTATATTCCATGCGGTCAATGTGAAATGTGTCGAACAGGTTACTATCGCCTATGTTCTAATACAAATCCCAGGGAAAATGGAATTCGCTATGGTGCCACTCCGATTGCTGTTGAGCCTTCTCTGTATGGTGGCTTTAGTCAGTACCTATATTTACATCCAAATGCCGTCTTACACAAAATTCCTTCCCATGTTCCGGATGTTGAGGCTGCCTTAGCTTTGCCTTTGTCAAATGGATTTGAATGGATGCGCATTGTGGGCGGAATAGGTCCCGGCCAAGTAGTGGTCATACAAGGTCCTGGTCAACAAGGGCTTGCATGTGCTTTAGCTGCGAAAGCATCCGGAGCAGAAACGGTTATTATGACAGGAAGAAATAGCAGTTCGGAACGGTTAAAACTGGCCCTTGAGTTAGGTGCAGATTATACAGTGAATGTAAGCTCCGAGAATTTGGTTGACAGGGTATCTGAAATTACAAATGGAAAAATGGCCGATCTTGTAATTGATGTGACGAGTGGGGGGACAGACCCGGTTGTCTCTTCTCTAGAGGCTGCCAAAACAGGTGGAACTGTATTATTGGGAGCGGCAAAATACAAGCGTTTTAATGACTTTGATCTTGATATTATTTACAATAAGACATTAACGGTTAAGGGAGTTCGCGGACATAGCTATAAATCTGTCCAAATGGCAGTCGATTTCATTGCATCAGGAAAGTTCCCTCTAGCAATGATGAACTCCCATAACTTTAAATTAAGCGACACGGATCTCGCACTAAGAACAGCTGCAGGAGAAACCGATCCTTCCCGATTATTAGTAACCGTTTCTCCGTGGCTCTAAATCAATATATCCATAAAAAAAGCCCCTGTTACAGAGGGGCCTTTTTACTGTTTGAAGGTAAAGTGTACGTTTGAAATAGTATTATCAATTATCATATCCCTGACAGAAGACTCTGGTTATTTACTTAGAGTTGTCCCTGATGGATTGCTTAGAATGGACTACTTTCTTCCACTAATCTTCTTATTTAGCGCATAAAGCGATTGCCCTTTTTCATAGCTCAATGGCTAAATATAAAGGATTGGCGAAAGGTTATTTGGTTTGTAGCAATAGCTTCAATAGTACTTTCTTTGATTTATCCTAGTAATAACGTAGCGTCTGTTTCTTATCTTGAAAAATATTGGCTTCCATTTGTTCTCCCCATAAATATGATAGGTATTCCCTTGTTCCTTTGGGGGATTGGAGTTATTCGTAAAAATTCAAAACAAATGTAACCGTCAAGTGAACTTTAGTTTAGCAGTTACAACAAATTGATGAGTAATAATAAAGCAAGTGTAAAATAGGCTCCAACTGATAAACAGGTGGGGCCTATTTTACGCTACGAGCGATAAATAAACAAATACTCGCTTACGTAATGAAGCAATTTATTCCAAGTCGTTCCATCGAATTTATCGATAATCGGATTAGTCGGTTTATCGCACAATATGGGAAATGTGCCGTTATAGGAATTGAATTAGGACTGGACGATTGGTATTGTCATGATAAAACAACGTACTATCTTACAAAAGATGATTCATACAGGAATTTAACGATATTGAATGAATCCGTTCACCGCCTCATTCACAAGAGAAATCAAGAGAAAATACAAGTGCTGTTAAACGCACTCAAGTTAAATAAAAAACAACTGGAAAAGGTCCATGAATTGAGTGAGCAATGCCTGAACGGAGTCATTTGATTACCTTTCATCTTGCATATATATAAAATTCTGAATGAATTGGATTAGTTGGGGCGCCGTATGCGATGAAAGTCGCACGTACAGGTGCTAACAGGGGGAAAAGGGGGCGATAACTTCAAACCCTTACCTCTCTGTATAATTGGGAATAAATAGCATACCAATCTGAAAGTTTGTAATTTTATGAATAAACCTATATATTTACTTATGATTCATAATTAAAATAAGAAGGAGGTTGTAGTTATGAGAGACAAATATTTATGTACAAATATTAAAGATTTACGTCAGAATATAAATGCCAATACGGTTAGTGCTGCATTAGTTGCATCTATTTTTGGATGTACAGGCCCTGTTTTAAATATTATTAGTGGAGCCACAAATGGCGGCTTGACTTATGCACAGACAATAAGCTGGATATTCGCTATTTACTTTTTTAGTGGATTAGTTGGTATATTTTTGTCATTAAAGTATCGGCAGCCTATTTCAGGTGCAGGTACCCTTCCGGGAGCTGTATTAGTTGCAGGTTCCTTAGCTCATTTTTCATTAAACGAGGCAATCGGTGCATATCTAGCAGCAAATATTATTGTCTTTCTTCTTGGCACGTCAGGTTTAATCGACAAAGTGATGAAATGGATACCCATTCCAATAGTTATGGCAATGATTGTTGGCGTGATGATTCGTTTTGCGACAGATATGATCACATCTATTACTATCTCACCAGTACTAGCAGGTTCTGCTATTCTAGTATTTTTGCTTTCATCACGTTTTTTGAAAAAGGTTCCACCTGTTTTAACGGCATTAATTGCAGCGGTCCTATTGGCCATCTTCACCAATGCATTTGAAATTCAGAGTATTCAATACTCATTTATGATTCCACAATTAATCGTGCCGGTATTTAGTCTTGAAGCTATTTTGTCTATTGGTATTCCACTTGCATTACTTATCATTTGCAGTGAAAATGCCCAAGCAACAGGGGTGCTATTGGCTCAAGGATATAAGCCACCAAACAGTGCAATGGCCATTTACGGTTCCGCCGTCGGCCTCATTGCCTCATTCTTCGGTGGTCATGCGACAAATATCGCTGGAACGATGACGGCGATTTGTTCCGCAAAAGAAGTAGGAGAGAAAGAAAGCCGATATGCATCGTCGGTTATGAATGGGGTTTTCTTTTCTACCTTTGGACTATTAGCGTCTCTAATCGTTCCTTTTGTTATAGCTATGCCCATTGTGATCGTAAATGTGATCGCCGGGCTAGCCATGCTGGGTATTCTGATTAATTCACTAAAAATAGCTTTTTCTGATAGTAAGTTTCAAATGGGTGCTTTTTTTGCCTTAATTATTGGAATATCAGGTGTGAATTTTTTCAATATTAGCGCTCCACTGTGGGCAATTCTTGGAGGTTTACTTGTTTCATTTCTAATTGAAAAAGACCATTTTAAATTGAGATCAAAGGTATGTGACCAAATAGTACCAATGGATCGAAAAGTAAAAATAAGTCGTTAAAATAGGTCCCCTAATATTGAGGTAACTAACCCCATGAAGTTGTGGATTTGAAATAAAGTCGTACTGTTTTGAAAAAGTTATACCGTTAAAAAGTTGTACCCTTATACCTCCTGTGGAACTTTATCTAAAGGGATTTTTCTATAGTGAAAAGATTATTTCGTTATAGGGCTAATTAATGGAGGATCAATATTAAGAAAAATTGAATAATTCTGGTAACACGAGTATGGTTTTTGTAAAAGATTGTATTTAAACTAGAGAGACAGGATTGTTTAGGATTTTAAAAGAATATGGAATAAGGGGTGTATAAGATGTTTATAAAACAGCCATTTGATCAATTTTTACGTTTGAAATACAAAAAGCTTGATGATAATAATTTGCAAATTATAATGCCAGTTCAGGACCTATTCATTAATAGTGCAGGGGTTATTCATGGTGGTATCATTTCTTCATTGGCTGATGTAGCTGTATCAAACTTGTTACCAGCGGATGAAGATGGTATACAACAAGCTGTAACAGTTGATTTAAATGTTTCTTTTTTGAAACCTGCTACTGGTACATACTTGATGGCAAATGCCAAAATTGAAAAGCAGGGTAAAACTTTAATTCACACGGAGTGTTCCATTTATAACGATAAACAAGAAATTGTAGCTAAATCTAAAGCAATCCTATTTCGCACATAGGCCACAAAATTCCAAGAGGGCTTTTAATTTATGCAAGAAAAAAAATAACTACATAAACTAATTACAAAATTATTTTGGGTGTCTCATAAGAAAAGGTATCTAAACAATTCCTTCGTATTCCAAACGTATACTCGCTACATAGTTTGTACATATTAAGAGAAAACTATGGGGGGAATTTTAGTTGGAGTGGATTTTTTATCTATACCTGTTAAATACGTTCTTTATGTTAATCATAGCAATTTGGGAAGTTCGTCGTCCTGCCAAGGCTTTGAATTGGATAGTAATCGTCCTTGTTTTGCCTATCATTGGTTTCTGGCTATATCTTAGCACATCAAATCCCAAGATTATTCATCGGAAAAGATTGACCTCTTCTCATAATGAGTCTGATAAATTACCTGATACATATAGTGAGTCAGCTTCGATAATCGCCGATGCTTTACGGCATTTCACTGTGCATGGGCTTCGAGTCGGCAAAGTCCAAGTACTAAACAATGGAATAGCAAAATATGAACAACTCATCGAATCCCTACAAAAAGCCCAAAAAACCATTGATCTGGAATATTACATCTATCGGAATGACCAAATAGGTAAACGAATCACAGAACTGCTGATCGAAAAAGCAGTAAACGGAGTGCGGGTTCGTTTTATTAGAGATGGTTGGGGGAGTAAAAAATTTCCGCGTCAAAAAATCCTTCAGATGGTGGATGCAGGGATAGAATGCCGGATAATATTTCCTTTACGCTTTCCCTGGATTTTATCCAATTGGAATTATCGGGATCATTGTAAGATTGTCATGGTCGACGGAAAGAAAGCTTTTACCGGTGGTATGAACGTAGGATATGAATATACAGGATTGAATCCTGACGTTGGCTTCTGGCGGGATACTCATTTACAAATAACAGGAGAAGCATCAGTCGATTTGCAGACTGTCTTTGACGTTCATTGGAATATTGCTGTGCCGGAACGGATAAAATCGAAAACAAATCTGAAAACAAAATCTGAGGTAACGAAAATCAATCCAATCGGAAGAGTAGATCTTTCCAGATGGTCAGCCGAATTGGGGTCAGATTTGAGCACCATAGATGGTAAAGAGATGTACATATATCCAAAGACAGGGATATTGCAAAAGGCGTACATCCATACGTTGGAAGGAAACCCTGGAATTCCTACTCCAGTTATTCGTCAAGCTTACTTTATTTGTATAACACAGGCGACCAAGACTATTGATATAACAACACCCTACTTTGTACCAGAAACAGATATTATCATGGCATTAAAGACAGCTGTGGCTCGTGGTGTGCACGTAAGATTGCTGGTTCCTCGCCACATTGATCAAAAAATCGTGGGCTTTGCAAGTCGTACCTATTACGGGGAACTTATTGAAGCTGGGGTCCAAATCTACCAGTACAATAAAGGAATGTTACATGCGAAACTGATGATCATTGATGAGGAAATTGCAGAAGTAGGCGCAGCAAACTATGATATGAGAAGTTTTCGCCTGAATTATGAAGTGTGTCAAGTCGTGTATAGTGCTGATGTGGCAAGGGAACTCACAGAGCAGTTCGAGAGGGATCTTACTGATTCTGTACCATTAAGAATTGAAGACTTGTTGCAACGATCCCTGACCGAGCGCATTGTTGATCAGGGTGCTCGCCTGCTTTCTCCATTATTATAAGTTGATGTATCCTGTTTTTAATGTTCTATCTTAGATCTAGACCTAAAAAACTTTTGTTTTTAAAATATTTCTGATTTATTTGAAAGGATCGAAAACCTGTGTTATAAGAACTTCCAACATGGGTTTTTTCTTATTTACGATGGAAATTCATTACTAAAAAGCGGTAATACTAAAAGGCAGCTCAAAGAGTTTGAATTCAAAAATATCTGTTACCTTTTAATTTAAATATAGGGGTGATAGCAATAAATAATATATTTGAAAATCTTAAGGAAATACGTTTATTAGAAGATAAGCTCTATCATTTAGAATTAATTGGTTGGCTAAAAAATGAGTTTTTAACTTGGGAATGGTGGATTCTAGTAGCTTTTTTAATTGTGCCTTGGGTTATATGGGCTAAACTTGTTAAACGAGACATTATTTTAGAAATTTTGTTATTTGGTACCATAATTATCTTGACAACAACCTTATTAGATGTAGTTGGTGCACAATATAGTTTTTGGGATTACCCCATTGCATTCCTACCTATTATTCCTCGGGCCTTTCCTTTTGATTTTTCAATGGTACCTGTAGCTTACATGTTGTTATATCAATATTTTAGAACATGGAAATCTTTTATTTTAGCCCAGATCATTATGGCACTAACATATGCCTTTATAGGTGAACCCTTTTGCGAGTGGGTCAAACTTGTTAATTATTTAGAGTGGAGATACAGATATTCATTCATTTATTATATCATTGTTGGAATTGTAACTCGAGCTTTAATACTAAAACTAGCCTCTTTATCTAAACCTCAAGATCTTACAACTAAGTAAAATTTAAATTGGAGGAAAAAACTTTGGAAGAGGTTAATATTGGTTTACTGACGATCAGAGTCATCGTTGGTTTTCCACTTTATTTTTTATCATTATCATAACAGGCAGAACATCAATCTATCAGTTAATCCCGTTTCATCTAGTTTTTGTGTTAGTACTTGGAGATTTTTTAGGAAATGTATATGAAAATGGACTTAACTAAAAAGATAAACATTCTTAAACACCCCATAAAAGATTACCTAAGTTAAACTGCAAATAAAGACATTTGAATGAATTTCATTGTAAGCCCGTATTCAAACAACGCATATAAATAGAGCTGCACCTCCGGTACTATAAAACTATCAATATAGAAGGAGGTGCTTTTCATATGCCTAAA
>NZ_JACHGK010000033.1 GCF_014207535.1 Bacillus benzoevorans | reverse complement strand
AAGTGATATTTTAACAGAATATTGATGATGCTCTAACCGCGAATCAATGATGCTCAAATGAGCAACTTGGTGATGCTTTCTGAGTGAAATATTCAGTTAGGAACAACAAGGCTACTTTTTGCATTCGTCCCCAAAAATCAAATCAGGCATGGAAGTGTAGCATTTTTATATAAACAGATGGTCACTTTGCTATTTGGTCTGATAGTGGTTGAAAAAGGACTCATTCGATATCCTGTTAGGGATTTTAAGAAAGTATACAAGGGAAGTTTCTCCTTCGAGTATTTTATTTACCCTTCCATATGTGCCATATTTAATTTACATTATCCAGAAAATAGCAGCAAACTTGTAAAACTTCTTTACAACAGTTTCTATTCAGGCATTCTTACCTTAGGTGAAGTTTTGATTAAAAGGTATACCAAGCTTATAGAATATAAAAAGTGGAAATGGTATTGGAGTTTTCTTACAATAGGAATTACAAATTATTCTTCAAGACTGTTTTAACGATGGTTTTTTAAAGATGAATTCACTTCTGAGAAATAACTAAATGCTATTTTTCTTCAACTCCTGGTGCGTTAGCCTAATAACTAAAAGTTCAATTTTTGATGCTCTTTTAAATTTTTAGTTCTTCCGTAATCGGGCGCAAAGATTGAATAACTATGGACTGTTTCAGCAGTCCATTTTTTCTTGTCTGTAATCAGTTATAAGGCAGGTTTATTGAGTAACAAGGGCTTATATTTTGTGTTAGAACTTTATTATTAGATATTTGATAGAGTGGAGATAATATAATTTAACATATTAACAAAAAGGGGACAATACAAGATGAGTGAAGCAATCAATTTACATAGAAGTGCGATAGACATGTTGATGGCGACAAGCCGGACCTTCTTTATTCCTATTAGTCACCTACCGTCGGGATTACAAGAAGCTGTTACATCTGCCTACTTATGCATGAGAGCTATTGACGAGATTGAAGATCATCCCCAACTCCGATTGGAATCCAAACATAATCTATTACGTTCAATCAGCAGCCTCTTGAAAAAGCCCTTCAATAATAAGGAGTTGATGGCTTTATTTCATCCATACAACTCCCTCTTGCCAGAGGTTACCTTACGATTTGGCGATTGGATAAAGCTTTGTCCACCGACAATTGTAGAAAACATTTCGAATGCCACATCCACTATGGCAAAGGGAATGGCAGACTGGGCTTTAAAAGGGTGGCGGGTTCAGGATGAAGAAGGCTTGAATGAATACACATTCTGCGTTGCGGGTTTGGTAGGAGTCATGCTCTCAGATATTTGGAAGTGGTACGATGCTGTTGAAACGGACAAGGACCTAGCTATAGCCTTTGGTCGAGGATTGCAGTCCGTCAATATACTTCGCAATCGTGCTGAAGATTTAGATCGAGGTGTGGATTTCTTTCCCGAGGGATGGGAGTTAGAAGATATGTTTATGTACGCACGACATAACCTAGCATTGGCTGACATTTATATGAAGGATATTAAACCCGGTCCAATCCTTAATTTTTGTAAAATCCCGATTGCTCTTGCTCATGGTACACTTGATGCTTTAACAGAGGGGAAGGAAAAAATGAGTAGAGCTACTGTAACTGAAATAGTTAGTCGAGTAGTAAATAGAAAAGAAGATTCCACAATTTAGTGATAAATTTTTATCTGTCCTTATCATTATAATTAACCGATGGATGGAAGAATCGCCTCAAATGGAAGAACGAAAACCACTTTTAAGATGAAACTTTTTAGCAAAAAAATTCCGAGTAAATAATTTAACAATTATGTTTTTATTTTAAAACTTTTTCTTTATTCAACAAAATGGCGCGAAAATGCAGCAACTTGGACTGTTTCTTGAGCAGTCCATTTTCTTAGTCTTTAATCAATTAAAGGGCAGTAGAGTTGAAGAAGGTAATGAAAACCTGTTAGAAGATGGTGGCAAAAAAATGCCTATTAAGAGGATTTTATTCAAAAGAATAGAACTTTTAATGTTAAACAAATATGGGAGGCGGAGCTAAGTAATGGAAAAATTGGAGTTTTTACTCAGTGAATTTTTCTTTAGCATTGCGTTGTGTTTTGTAGGTTTATTGTTTGCTTTGAGAAGTGATGTTTTCTCCATAACAGACGTTTTCTTAGGAATGATTGCAGGTTCATTAATTGATATGAATTTAAGGTCTTATTACAAAAGGAAGTCAGTAAAAATTAGTGGTTATCTTGAACATAAGCCTGATTTCTTATTTGATGAAAAAGATAAGTGATGATGTAACAATCGGGCGCGTTTAATGAGTTAGGTATCTTAAATAATAATATAAGGTAATATACACAAATTTTATTACAACTTGTATATTACCTTATATTTTATATAGAAAAAAATCAGGTCATTTAGGAAAATATTAGATTAGGATCTATTTATTGCTTAGGAGGGCGAAATCCAGCTTCGATGGCTTCTCCCTCAGTACAAAACATAACTTCTGCTTTGGTTTGTTCATACCACGGTGAATTTGGAGTATGGTAAATTTTTTCTGATCCTATATTACCTTTTATTAGACAGCCATCATTAGCTTGAATATCTTCTGTTTCTTTCGAATCCATTAATTCAGGGTGAAATCCGTCTTCTTGAGCATAACTTTCAATTTCCCAAATACCAATTCCTTTTTGTTGTGCCTCTTTCTGAATAGCATTAAATTGATCGACATAGCGAGTATTCGGTGGGTAAATGTATGCTACTCTAGCTAGGCCATTTCTTAATAATTCATCTTGAACTAATTTCCCATCAACGTAAACATAAGCTAATAATCGTCCATATTTATCCTTCTGTGGCCCAATGTCAAATTCTAATTCAATCTTATGCGCATTTTCTACTAAATTTTTAGTAAATTCTTTTGCTTCCTTACCATAGGGTTGCTCCCCCAAACGTGGATGGGAAGTCTCAGGACTATCTACCAGTAAAAATCTTACACTTTCACGGTTGCCCTTATAAACTACAGCAATCGTATCACCATCATTTGGTTGTGCTAATTCAACTTCAATTCTTCTATAATCTGTATTATTTTCTTGATTAATGTGTTCCTTTTGTGTAATTACCCCCTCGTCAGAGGTTATATTGGTGCATCCAGCAATATTTATGGTTAAAACGCAAATTATTAAGTACAGTAGTAATCTAATCAAAATATTCAAATCCTCTTACTATCAAAATAAGTTTTTAAATTGATTTTTTAATTCTTCCATATTTTTATCTCTAATAGTTTCATCTTTGTCCTCATCATTCTCCCGAACTTCCGGGAATTGTTGTTGAAGATTAACTAACGAGGCATTTTTCTCAATATGGCTGTTGAAATCTAGTAGATTATCTTTTAAACCAAATTCATCTCTAAGATGAGGTTCTACACTAGATACCATTATTTGCTCGTATAAGGTTTTATAGTGCTTAACCTCTTGCTGTAAATCGGCTATAGCCTTTGTATACTTTTCAATTTTATCCTTAAAACTTTCCAACTTATTCAATTTTTCTTTTAGGTTATTTCTTTCTTCATATAACTCTTGAAATAATAATTCAAAATGATGCAGTTCATTTATAATTCGTTGTTTATTACTTCCATATGCTTCAAAGATACCTTCAATATTTGGAAAGTAAATTTCATCACTATCAGTATAACCAAAGTCTCTTAATATTGGTTGATTTAACTCATGAATAAAGCCCTCCAATCTCCTTTTCCAAGTATTACGCCCAATACCTGTTTCTTTTTCGAGCATTGAAAATGTTAATTTCTGTTGTTTCAACTTTTTCTTAATTTCTAAAGCAAGTTCTTTCATTTGTTCATCGCTAACTTTTTCTTTTGGACCACGTTTTTTGCCTCTTTGTACCTTAGAAGTTTTATCACTCATTTAGATGATCCTCCAATAATTTATATTCCACCAGTGCCTTATGATCCATTAGTTGCTGCAATTGACGGGATTTTGACTTCAAGGATTCATCTAGATCAGGACGATATGAACTTGATAGTGCTTGACTCGTTGAGATCATCGTTTGAACTACATTTTTAATTTCAGTACCAATATCTTTTGAATAGCTTTCAAGCCATTTAATTGCCTTATCATACTCATTTATACTGGGTTTAAAAATATAGAAGTAACAAGGGCGGCAATCTTCACCACAGTTATTAGGAAAATCGTCATCCTTACAGAAACCATAATCAACTTTACGGAATAGTTTTTGAGCTTCCTCATATGAATACCTTTTACCTCTATCAATGGTTCCACGTCTCCAACCAATAAAACCATCGCCCATTTTGCTTCCGATACTATCAGAAAGGCCGGACTTTACAAAATTATAAACAAATGATTCTACAAAGTTTTCAGCATGACTATAATAATTGCTTTGCGCGTTAAGATCATCATGGCCAGCCATTTTGGCAATCGAAAGCATATTGAAACCTTGCAAGAATAAATTTATTATTGCCAAGTGTCTTGTATGAGAGGGCAAGATCTCCATTGTATAATCTTCTTGATATAATCCTTTAACTATTTTAGTGTGGAAATGTTTTAAAATTGAGCCAAACTGATCACGAATCCAACGATCCTCTACGACATTTCTAGTTCTATCATTATTACTAAAATTTATTTTATTATAAAAGGATTGAGGCAAAAGGTAGTCTGACTCTATACCAATCTGAAATAGATATAATTTAAAATTAGTAATGAGATCAAAAATCTCTTTATTAATTTGAATGGTCTGAAGGGGAGCAACGTCCCTAACAGACTGTTTTATTTTTTTAGAACGAGAAAGTGTAATCCAATATCGACCCTTATCATCCAATGAAATACAATCGCTTTTTAATTTTAAGAAATCAGTTGGACGCATGGGAATAATATTTGTTATGGCCCACCATAATTGAATCGGTTTATATCGAAAATGTTCTTCCACACTAGTTTTTCTAAAATAGTCATTTACAATTTCATCAAAAATAAAAATATCTAAAAAAGGGGGAAGCTCTCTATTTCTACGAACGTCTGACTGCACACCCTCACATATTGTCTTAATTTCTTTTATATTAGGCACTGAATAAAAATCAGCAAAACTTAGTATGATTCTTGCAGCAAAATATGAGCTATCTTCGTTTAAAAGGACTTTTTCTAACCGTACAGTTTGCTTAAAACCATTTGTTTCTAACACAGATTTTTTTAATATATCCACAACACTTCTTATCCAACAAGCAGATTTTCCTTTTGCTATTAGTATCAGAGAATAAATTTTTAGAGCCTGCTTTATTTCTTTATACAAATCTATTTCAAATTTTAATGGAATGTATTCATTTGTTGTTGTGCAGGGGAGTCTCCATTTTAAATCTTTATATGATGAGGCGATTATGAATCCGTCATCCCTTAATTCATTGAAGATATCAATATATCTTTTAATATCATTCTCATTAAAAAATACTTTTTCCTTTACATATACCTTGCTAACTCCGCGTCTATCTATATCTCTAATTAATTCCAAATTATTCCCTCCGGGCTTTAAGCGTTAACTATTGGTAATTTTAATTTGTCTGCAATACTGTATAGCGCATTTTTTCTTTCTTCGGACGAGAGAAACCCATTCACAGTATCGCTTCCAAATGTTTCTGCAGCCTCGTTAAATAAAAGCAATACATTAAATAAAAACACTGTATCACGTTTTAGAATTGCATCTGTATGGTAATTTTTCATTGAATCAATCAGTCTATAAAACTCTTCTTTGGCTTCAATTAAGACCTGCTGAAGTTGAGGAATAAAATTAATGCAGCCAATGCATGTTTTTCTATTTACAAAGCGACAATCAGGAAAGCTCAAGCATTGACCACAACCATCACGGGATGGCATTTGCCCTTTATATATATTTATAACAATTTCCCTTAATTGTTCAGTATTTAATTTATATAATCTCCTAACAACGGACTCTTTTCGATTCTTATAATCCAATAAAGTTTTAGCCCACGCTTCAAGTTGTATGGGAGTATACTCCTTTTTTAATTCTTCTATCGTTTTAGTTCTTTCTTCAAAGGATTGGTGGATTCCTGTATTTGAAAAAGCAAGCTGTACCATGTAGTTATATAGCCACCCAAAATGTCCTCTTTTGAATAAGTTTATTGAAACACGATCAAGTGTACCATCCTTATTTGTAAGTTTTATATATCCTGCAGTAACATTTATATCCTCATGAGATCTTGCCCATTGTACAACTTCAAGAGCTAATTCAGATTCGTCCTCGTCTTCGGAAATATCGAGAAATAAATAAGTCATGGTACTATTGTGTAGTTTTTTACTGCTAAATGGGATTAATTCAGGCATATCTTTAAAAAAGTTTTTATGAGTAGTTGTACCTGAAGTTGTTGGGTTTTCTGTTATTCCCAAAACAAATGTACCTAATAATAATCGCTCTGTTTCAAAAAGTGTAGCATTGTCCCGTAATGCCCGACAATGTAGTTCAGATATGATGCAGGCATATGCTAGATTATTAACCATGTTGGGGGCAACTAAAAAATGAAGATCAGCATTGGTTTTGCTTACTTCGGCATTATTAAGTTTTAGATATAGCTGATTTACTATCAACTGACATTGTTCCGGAGACAATCGGTTCTTTTTAAACCAATCGAATTCCAGTACATTTATAACTTCAATATCTATGTGGGGCATTTCAAAGATTATATCACTGGGTCTCCAAGCGTTAGTTAGTAACATCGTTGTTAAAACCCACATATTTGCATACTGTCTATTTTTAATAGCAGGGGATATGTGCTTTTCTATATCTTTAACATGCTGCTCAAATAAGTAATAAACCTCAGGAGTATATCTTTCTGAATCTATATCCACATTTGATTTTTTTCCCTTCCTTGACAGAACATACTCTTTATCTAACTTTTTACCTTTAATTAAGAACGCCTCTTTTAAAAATTTTAAAAAAAGCTCTCTAATGGGATTAGAGTAAGAACTATTCTTCATTACTGCCTCAATATCTTCATTGGGCAGATCGGAAATTTCAATTTTCAAATTGATTATAATATCAGAGAAGAGCCTTTTAAGATGATTAAAAACTCTTCGAACATTATTGATTCTACCATTTGTTGCATTTAATCTAGTCGTTGTAAAATCAGAATATAGTCTAAATGTTTCTTTGAGGTGTTCTTTATTTTGAACGCTATTAATAAATTGATTTAGTTCATTGATCAAATCAGGTTTTGTTATACTAATTTGATTATTTTCTTTTTGGCTTTTATATTCGATTAAACTTGATTCAGGAATTTTCCATGTTTTGCCGGGCTTTATTGCATCTCTTAATTTCCCATTTTTTATTAGAACAGTTACAACACCAGATGAAATATTCAGTTCTTTTGCAACTTCTTTTGTACTTAAATAACCTTGCTGTGATTGGAAATCAATTTGCTTGTTTTTTGCTAGAGCCAAATTTTTTCTCTGTTTTTTCATTTCTTGGTAGGACAAAATATCATCTTGAGGAATTAACCACTTATTTTTGACTTTTATTGCATTTGGAAACATATTTTCATGTATAAGTGCTGAGGTTCTGGATTTACTTAAATTTATTTGATTAGATACTTCTAATATCGTTAAATAGCCGTCGAGAGAAGAATTCTCGCTAACGACTTTTGAGGGTGTTCTGTTCCCGGCATTTAACTTTTTTTGATAAGATGAAATTTCTTCCTTTTGGATATACCATTTATTTTTAATTTTAACTGCTGAAGGGAATTTTCCCGTTCTTAATAAAGTCCAGAGTGTATTATTTTGTATACCAAGTAGTTTAACAGCATCTTTAACTTCAAGATAATTATCTAAAGATAAAGAATCTATATCATCTCTATTAATACTATTAGTTTCATTTTTTTTATTATTTTCCGACACTTTGTCCAAATCTACATTGGCAAAATTTCTGAGCATATTTATCCGCATTTTTCTTTTCACTGTTTTTAATAAGTTTTTTTTGACAAGCGTTTTCCAATAACCATTTAAAATAACACGTACTGATTCAATATCCCCATTTGCAGCCCATTTCCTTATAGTTTGAGGATGCATTCCTAAAATGTTTGCTGCTTCCTCCAGAGTACAGTAGCCTACCGGTATAGCCCGTTCGATTTTTATATAATTAATGAATAGATGTAAATCCTTTTCATGAATATATCGGTAGCCCATATGCAAAATAGTCTTAACCTTTCCTTTTTTAACCCAATTACTAATATCAGATCTTTTTACCTTAAGACCTTTTTCTTTTAATTTTTTAGTTACTTCAGCAGTAGAATAATATTTTCCCTTGTCAAATTTGTCATTATAATTAAGTTCTTTTTTTAATTCTGGTATTGAAGATAAAGGAATCCAAATCCTCTTCTTTTCTTTCACAATTCCTTTCACTGAAAACGAATGGAGTTTTTTTGATAAGGTGCTTTCTCCCATTCCTAATAGTTCAGCAGTTTCCTTAATTGATAACATTATCTTTTCTTGATTTTCCGGCAACTATTTCACCTACTATTCAATTTCATTTTCTCGATTGATAAGACGTGGGATATAATCCGTATGCATATGATTCACTCTATCCTCAACTTTCTTTCGAACACGCTCTGTTTTTGCCAGGTAGGGGAGGCTGGACAACAAATCACTATCACCACGAAGAAACATCAACTCAGCAGGATTTTCAATTTCCTCTGCTATTAAATTTGTAAATGTTCCACGTCCAATATGTGTCCCCCAATCAGCAAGACGTAAATCAGTAGCTATAACTTTATCTTCTACAGTTCCATAATCCATTAAAAATTTGAGGAACTTATCTTTAACTTTATAAAAATACTGACTATAGCTTTTCCCCGACATAGGCAATCCATCTCTATTAATAAACAATGCACCTGTACCGTTTATGTCTATGTCTTTATAAAACTCAACATGGTCTTTGAACAGGATATATCCCCAATCCTTAATTTGAAGGATTTGTTGTTTCCTAATTTTTTTCACATAGTTAGAACCAGAGCTATCTTTTATATCCGTCCTGAACTGTTGCTCTTTTATGTTCAATAAGAAGTCAGCACTATTAAGTCTTTTTCTAAATTGGGTTCGTTTTAAATTAACGACCTCTCCAGCCCGCAATCCCCCGAATATTTGCAAATAAAGGCCTAATGCTATCGGGTGAGCAAATATTATACTGATTTCTAATAATAATGGAATATATTTAACTGGCAATAGATGCTTACGATTCGATCTTGTACGTTGAGGTAATATCGGATTAAAAAGGGTCTCATAATAAGTACGATCATTATGAGGATTCTTTTTCTTTTTACTTTCAATATAGTTATCACCTACATTGGGTAAACAGTCATTTTGACTAAGCCATACATAAAAGGAAGTTAAGGTTCTTGCGGCATCTGTAATTGTGTCTCTCTTTCTATGATCATTTGTTAGACTATTGAGGTACTCAGTTCCTGTTAGTATGTCAAGATCAGCAAGACTTTTTATTTTATGCTTTTTATCTTGCAACAAATAATTAAGAAACTTAACGATGTTGGTGGCATGTTTTCTTTTTGTGTTATATTCCCTTGTCCTCCATCTCCAACTAAGAATAAAGCTACTGATTGGATGGATAATATGCACTCCTGTATTCTTATCACGAAGTCCAATAGCCATTGTTTGCTTTTTCAATATCTTATTGTCCTTTGTTTTCCCCCAATCAATCCATATAGGAATAATGATGAACTCATAGTTGTTTTTCACATTGATGTTTACAACATTATTTTTGTTAGAAATATTTATTGTTTTCTCCCCCTTAAACCAGTAAATATGTACAAAATAGAATAATGTTAAAATGTTCCAATATGGCTGATTCTATATTATCAACTCGAATGAATATGTACAAGATATTTCGCATAAAAAAAGAGCCTAATGGCTCTAAATCAACAATAATGATATTCAAATATGTACAATATAAAATTGTGCATATTTATGGAGATAACCCATCAGTGACGGATACTACTTGGGCATCAAATGTATTTTTGTCTGATGGTCGTTCTGTTTCCGTAACTGCCTCTTCCTTTTTCACAGGTTCCTTTGCGATTGTATCTGATGGTGATTCCTCTTGCTGCACGGCTTCCTTATGTGTTTCTTCTTTTTGTACAGTATTTAAGTCCTGATTCCCACATCCAAACAATACAGTAATGGATAGCAAAAGGACCAGTATCATTCTGATATTTTTCAATCCTGCTCTCTCCTTTGTTTTTCATTCATAATACCATATATCAAAATATACCAAATAAAAGGAATAGAAAGACAGATATCCTTGCCTAATAATTTTGGATTTGTTTATCATTATAAATATATTACAATAGGATTATTGGATTTTTAAGAAGAGCAAGGACTCCTCAGTAAAGGAGAAACAGCAAGAATTTATGTTATAAGGGATAAATATTCGGAAACTTGGAGAGGTTTTTGCTATGCAATCAAAAAGAAGAAACGAATATTTCAGATTTGAATTTGAACAACCTATTGATGCGATATTTAGAATGATTGAATTTAATGGTATAAAAAATATCTCCAAACCAGCCGCAGCTAAAATAAAGAATTTAAGTCCTAAAGGAGTTAAACTTTTAACAAGTTTAGATTTCCACTTAAAAAATGATGATAAGATAATAGTTGAGATTCATTTTTCTTTGGACAAAGATAATCCAACAGTTGTTAGAGGAGCATTTATTTGGCAGAGGAAAGAATTATATGGTTATAGTTACGGAGTCAGGATTGAATCTTCTAAAGAAAGTGAAAAACACATTATTGAAGAATTAAAAAAGTTTTCAAGACAAACTGTTTATAAAAGAAAAAATAGAAATGGCCAATGAAAAACTTCAAACTATCCTGAAAGGATAGTTTGTTTATCGTATATAGTTAAAAGACACTATATATCCTATAAAATAAGCTGAATTACTTCCAAACCCTTTTTAATTGCAAAAATTCCTGTGTATATCCCCATACAGATATAGGAGACATGAATATTTGATAGGTCAAAACATAGGCAAAGAATCCCAATAGATTCTTTCTAATCTTTAAGCCTAACGATTGGAATACCTTTCGTTGATAATGGTACATGACATAATTAGTTATGAGCGCCAATGGTAAAACAAAGATAAATGTAGCACCCACTATGTAGTAATGACCAAAGAAGGCAAGGATAAGTCCAGGAATCCAAACAAAAGTATAGACAAGATCCGAGAATGGGAAAAACAGATTGGTTCCTGTAAGATAACGTGCAAAAACTGTGGGTTGGTTCCAAGGCTTAACCTGTTTAAATGCTTCAATCATCCCCCTTGCCCACCTGCTTCTTTGCCTCACAAAATGAACAAAAGACTCTGGGACATCTGTAAATGCGACTGCAAGTGGTTCAAAATACACCTTGCAATTATTCTGCAGCATTTTCCATGTTAATACAATATCTTCCCCTATTGCATCATCCCATCCGCCAATTTTTAAAAGAGCATCCCTTTTATACAAACTAAAGGCTCCTTGTGCAACTAAAGTACCTTGGTAAAATCCTTGCAGTCTTTTGATTGATGCGATCCCCAAAAAATAGTCCCATTCTTGAATTTTTGTCCAAAAATTTTTACGGCTATTACGGACAAGTACCGCCCCAGCTACCGCACAAATTTCCGTAGGTGCTGATAATAACCTGCAAACAAGTAAGCGCACAGCAGATCGGGTTAGGAGTGTGTCAGCATCGAGCGTGATAACCAATGAGGTGTCCACTATTGATAAAGCATGATTAAGGGCAAAGTTTTTTCCAGGCCTTTCCTCACAGATCACCTTTAAATTTAGTTTAAAGTCCTGTCCAGCCTGCAATGCTCGAATGGCAGTTTCATCTGTAGAAGCATTATCAATTACAATTACCTTTATTTCTCCTTCGTAATCCTGCTGTGAAATATATTTTAGCGTATCTGCTATTCCATTTTCTTCATTTTTGCAAGAGATTAAAATAGAAAGAGGCTTGGTTGAATTATGAATTTTTAGTTTTGGCTGTTTATCCAAAAGCAGACTTACAACCATGAATGCATTCAAATACCCAGGAAAATAAGCAATTCCTGCAATGATTAAAATGGATGGTACGAACCCAATGATATTGCTTAAATCATTTATCCACGGCAGGGAAAGATAGATGGAAAAAAGAAACCACAAAAATGCAAATGCATGACATACCCAAAACTTTAATATGACAGGGATATAATATTTTTCACTTATTTTCATTTCACTCACCCAACAGTATCATTTACGATAAAGTTCCCTAATGCAGGTTTTTTTATCAAAGATACTTTGACCGATACTTTGACCTCCAGCCTATTTCCTTCCTTGTTCTTTTATATGTGTTAACAAATATAAAGAGGCGGCAGGTTCATGTATAGCAAATCATGAACTGCCTCCCCCTTAAAAAGCCTCTCTTAACCACATGGGCAATTATAATATTCATTCAACCTTAGTGCCGGGTTCCACCCGTGAGATGTGCGTCGAACATATCAATAATTTCCAGGAACCTGTCAGCCTCCCGGAAAACATGATCGGCCAACAGAGGATGAATGATACTCTTAATTTTACATTGTTCAATTAATTCACGTGCTGTTTTCTTGAAGTCCCTTAGAGATGAGACCGACACTCGATTTTGATCCAGGAATTGATCTAAAAGTGGAACGGTTTGAGATTGGGGCTTCATAGATTCTAAGTCCCTTGCTTGAAACAGCAATTGATCAAAATCATTGCTGAAATTCCGTGCTGCATCAATTAGTTTCCTTTCCGACGGATCAAGGAGATGACCAATAAATTTAGCATGGTCCGCCATAATCCTTAAGAAGAAGACATTCTCTTTAATAATAGCATCTGGGAGCGATTGCAGCTTTCCTTCATTTAATTCAATTAATCGTTTTCTAAAATAATTTGCTTCCCTGCTTATATGGTCAACTAATAGCGGGAAATTATTGGCCCCAGGCAATTTACATGTGAGAATTAGTCCTAATACTTTCCGTTTAAATACAAAAATATTAGCTGCAGCTTGTTGTACCTCTGAATTAAATCTTCTTATTTGTTCCGAGTCAGTTTGATTATTAAAGGAATGTGCCGTTTGTTCGATGTGTTCAAACAATCGAAAAAATTGATTAGCCTCTTGAATTAGCTGGGTATCTTCTGCTCTAAAACCCAATCGAAGAAATAAAGAATGTTCTTTCATGATCCGCGCCCAAAAACGAATTTCATTTAAAGAGCGCTCCACAAACAAGCCGGAAGTAACACCGGTATCGGCATGTAAAGATGTACCATCCCCGTTCATTCTAAAACCTCCCCGAAATACTCCATTCGTTCTATTCATATTTAGATAGTCCTTTGAATATGCCTTAAAGCAAATGTTCCGTTTTATAATTGAAGCTGTATTGATTCTGCAAAAGAAATTTCAATCCAGCATTGCCGTGTTTGATAAAATTGAGGCGGAAGCTTTACACATGGCAGACATCATAACGAATGCAATCGTGAAACAATTCCACAGAAAGTTAAAATATAAGTAAAATCCTATATAATCCAAAGCCTGTTGGACCAGCTTTATAACATACACGAAGGGGTTCCGGCTCTCCCGGTTTAGTTAATTTAAACGAATTGTTAGCTTGATGGGCGGCACCCCTTCATCAACAACTGCTGAAATTCTCGAGTGGTGAGCTTGATGTCGACTGAACGAATCACCCAGTCATATACTTTTGATGTACGAATGCAAATCTTTTCTTGTTGTCTTTCCTTCATAAAAGGAACATTTCTTTTTACAGGATGAGTTGACTCTGTTAGAAGACTGTTTTCAGATAGGAAAACTTCCGAACATTGTGAAGGACTGCGAAGGATAGGACAAGATGGCGATATTTCCATGCGCGGTTCACAGAGTTTTCCTTCGATTTCCGCCATTATCTCTGCTTCCGTTTGCACGGATTGACACATGGAAATGAAAAGGTCAAGTTGCTGAGAATTTTTATTGGTATCACAAATGATATTCGCCTCGCACTCAAAATCTATAATTTCACAATGTACGCTTGTTCCGGCAGGAGCACAGAGAAAGAATGTTTCTACTTTCTGAAAAGGAATAGGTAAAGTTTTCATTGTGATATTCCTTCCGCTTACTTCCACCACAACAAATCCCTTATGCAAAACTCTTACTTTATGCAGCGTTATCGTCTGGCCGTTTGGAAGAGGCATTGTTATATTCTTACGGTCTCCCCTTTGTGGAATTTCTCTGCAAAAAAGAGAGCCTTCTGATAGTGGATCCAACTGGTTTCCGTTCTCATCGGTTAAGTAACAGGCGACACTCTCAGTTCCATCAACAAGACAAAGATTGGGGATTACCGTCACATCGAACGAGCAAGTGGCTGAACCTCCGCAAAGATCGGTAACTGTACACACTACCTTTGTTCTCCCCAACTGAAAGAAAGATCCGGAAGGTGGATTGCAAGATACGGTTAAACCCTCAGGGCATTGTCCAGATACAGTTGGTGGAGGATAATTAACAATCGCTCCACACTGCCCCGGGTCGTTAAATTGAAAAATGTTAGAGGAACAGATGATAACCGGAATTGGCGGAACAGGCAGTTGATGTATATTTAAGCTATGCTCCCCTCCCCCGGCAATAATAATGGAATTCGACAAACCACTAACAGGTACAGGAAATTCACTATCTTCGTTGGCACCATCACCCAATTGTCCAGACTCGTTATTCCCCCAAGCAAGGACTGTTCCGTCATTAAGGAGAGCGAGGCTATGAAATCCCCCTCCTGCAATGGCAACGACATTGTTGAGAATTCCCATTCCTCCTGTTCCTAACACCTGCACAGGAACATTGCTGTTGGTATTGGTACCATCCCCCAGCTGACCATATTCGTTATTCCCCCAAGCGAGGAGCGTTCCGTCTATTAGAAGGGCAAGGCTGTGAAATTCACCTGCTGCGATGGCGGTGACATTGTTAAGGAACCCACCCCCGCCAGCTTCCTGCACCTGTACGGGGGTTCTTCGGTCGACGCTGGTTCCATCCCCAAGTTCTCCATTGCTGTTTTTACCCCATGCGCGGACCGTTCCATCAGTGAGAAGGGCGAGACTATGACCCCCTCCTGCTGCAACAGCGATTGTATCGCTAAGCCCGATCACAGTTACTGGAACATTACTGGTAATATTGGTATCATTTCCAAGTTGTCCAAAAAAGTTCCCACCCCATGCGCGGACTGTTCCATCACTCAGAAGAGCAAGGCTATGATTCAATCCTGCTGTTATCGCTATTGTCTCGGTCAGCCCGATTACGGATACAGGGGCAGTACTGCTGTCAAACGTACCGTCACCTAATTGGCCGGAAAAGTTATCGCCCCATGCTTTGACTGTGTTGTCTGAGAGAAGGGCTAGACTATGAAATACTCCTGCAGCAACTTCGATCGCATTCAACAGCGACATTACTGTTTCCGGGATATTACTATCGTTTAACGTCCCGTCACCCAGTTGTCCAGAATAGTTAGCACCCCATGCACGGACTATTCCATCTGAAAGAACGCTAAGACTATGAAATATCCCACCGCTAATAGCGATAAAATCAACTGATCCACTTACAGTAACGGGAACATTGCTATTGATGTTGGTCCCGTCACCCAGCTGCCCAAACTCGTTATTCCCCCAACTGAAAGTAGCCATGTAATATCCACTTTCCTTTCCAATAATCTGTGCTCATATATGTATGTATATAGCGGATAAATGATGCAGGCATGTATCATAAGGAACAGAATAAGAATCTAGTAATCAAGCCCTTATTTTGCTATATGTTATTTCTAGTTTTAGTAAACCTTCTCGACTTTACAAATAGACTGGGCAAGTGCCGTGTTTCTTAAGAATTTAATGCATAACATAGATTCAGAATATGGAAATCAGTGTAAGTATTGGATAAAACCCCCATATACAGCTGTTAGTTAAACAGGAACACAAAAAGATTCAGAGTTGTTCGGGATTTGGGGTTTACTAAAGAAGATATGAAGAAACACTTTTTGAATGCATGGTTTCCAACTTAATCTTGCATAAAGGAAAGGATGGATTTTTTTGTCAAATCAAACTGTCTTTCAATCGGATCCCAATAACCTGCGAAGTCTTATTTTTGGTCGAGATTCAACTGCTACCGCCCGTGCCTTAGCCACGGATACAAGCGGTAATATGAAAAATCTTATTTTGGACGGCACAATTGGCAGCATGCTCGGCGCCACTATCACTGCTGGAACGCTAACCTCTGCGGGGACCGTCTCCAACATCCTTGACGGGACCATCACCAATGTCCTCGGGGCTACCATCTCTGCGGGGACGCTGACGTCCGCGGGGACGGTTTCCAACATCCTTGACGGGACCATCACCAATGTCCTCGGGGCTACCATCTCTGCGGGGACGCTGACGTCCGCGGGGACGGTCTCCAACATTCTTGACGGGACCATCACCAATGTCCTCGGAGCTACCATCTCTGCGGGGACGCTGACGTCCGCGGGGACGGTCTCCAACATTCTTGACGGGACCATCACCAATGTCCTCGGAGCTACCATCTCTGCTGGTACGCTGACGTCCGCGGGGACGGTCTCCAACATTCTTGACGGGACCATCACCAATGTCCTCGGAGCTACCATCTCTGC
>NZ_JACHGK010000032.1 GCF_014207535.1 Bacillus benzoevorans | reverse complement strand
TCAGAATTCACAGTACCCTTGATTATTTAAGCCCAGTCGAATATAGGAACAAAGACCATAAAAAAATTGTCTAGTTTAGTGTTGACATACCATAAGTATCATAAAATTACAACTTTAGAATTCATCAAAATAAAACGGTACCCCCTTACATGTTTTAACAACATAATATTACCATGCAGTGAAACTTAAAATTTACCTAATATAAACTCTAATTCATTTTCTATTTCTTTATAAACCATCTTTCTCAACTTTTTATCATCATAAAGATATTGATCTATTGCAGCAGTTTGAAGTGAATGCCCTCCAATTAAGTTCCTATTCAGCTTTAAAAGCTCTTGGTCAATCAAAGCCAGTCTTCTTTCAAAGTCAACATCTCCAAATGACTTTGTTTGCTCTGCCTTAAAAATTACTGCCGATTCACCTATCGACTTCACTGGAAACCACTCTATACTAATGCCTGTATAGTGTTCTTTATACTTGCTTAATCCAATTTCAAATCTAACAGGACCAATAGCATACAATCTCATATGCTGATAAATTGAAGGAAAGCATTGCTCTACTAAAGTTCGATACGCTCTTTGATAGAATTCAAAAAACTTTTTTAATCTCTCTTTAATTCTTTCATTGCTCCATAACTCCCAAGAAGAACAAATATTTTTATTTGGCTTTATATCTGATTGAGGTAATAAATAATCTTTGAATTCTATCCTTTCACCTATTAATTTAAAAAACCTCATTAGAACACCTGTTATAAATTCATTATTTAAACGACCATAGGAACTTCTTGATTGCGCATATTTAAAAATATTATCTCCATATAAGAGAACTTTAAGAATATGCTGTACAGGGTGTTTACTTAAACTAACTTTACTTACTTCACCATTTAAATCTCTTATAGAGAAATATTGACTCGGTAAATTATTCAAAACATATTCAATACAAGGGACTATACTTTCTGGAGATTCGTAATTATATAATCTTTCTTTTTCTATCAATTCTTTTAATTGATTCTTTATAATGTAAAGAGCAACTTCTCTCGAAGAGTCTAAACCTAAATCTGTTTTTCTAAGATCAAAATACCAATGATTAGATGATTGTAAAGAAATAATAGGTATACTTATAACATTTCCATCCTCATCTTGTCTCTCCATGGTAGCAGATCCTGCTTCTTCACTTACTATAATAGTTCTTTCATCTATATCATTTCTTACTATTTCTATACTTAGAGTTAAGCTAGCTCTGTCTAAAGCCCCTACAATAGCAATATTATCATTGTTACAAAGATCTTGTTGCTCGCACCAGGGGTAAAATTCACGCTTTATACTCTCAAAGAAGTTATCTATGATATTCAAATAACTGCTTCGCATCTGTGTAAAATATTCCTCTAGATACTCATTTGTCCAAATCTTATCTAAATTATTATTAAAGTTAAACCTTGATTCTAAACATTGACGATATAAATAGATATCCTTTGTCTCTAATTTGTCTAGAATTAAATTTTGTTGCTCATAATTTCTTAAAAGACCAGACGTAAATTTAAATACCTCATAATAACCTTCATTTAAATAATTTATGTCAACAAAATTCGAAATCTCATCTTCAGGAAGTCTCGAAAGCTTAAGAGCTACAAAATATTCTTCTATTGAGGGATGGAAGAATTCTATGCGATTTCTTTCTTCCAAAAGAACTCCAGTTTGCAATATTTCTTTTTTTATTAAATTTAAATTCTCTTGCCCCTCAATTCGACTACCTACTACATCTCTAAGCTTTACCGAGCTATTTTTTTTCCTAAAATTCAAATAGGCAAATTCCATTAATATTTCTTCTTTAACATCAAATTCAAAAGCCATTTCTAGATATGTTCCATCTTTTAATAATCTTTCTTGCATAATATAAGATATAAACATCGCATATAACTCAGATTTATTTTTTGGTATGATTTTATCAGTCATCTCTTTCATAATGTGAGCAGTCATATAAAGAAATAGCGGATTCTCGATTAAATCTTTTAATTGTTTTTTTAGTTCATGAATGTAACCATAATGAACCCTTTCTTCAAATACAGTTTCAATATATTCTTGAATTTGTGTATCAGACAAAGCTTTTAGGGTATATTCTGTTAATATTTTATAAAATTCATTATGATAGTTTTGCTGACGACAAGTCATAATAATCTTAGTTTTTTCAAATTGGGATACTCTACGTATTTCTCTAATAAACAGGTCCTTATTATTAATTACTTCATCTAATCCATCTATAAGTAAAATGTATTTACCAGATTTTAAACCCTCAATTATTTGCTCATCTTTGATATCCGGTAAATAATACACTAACTCGTTTCTTATTCCTTCTACAATCTTTTCATACCCTCTATACCATTCCTTAGCTTTTAGATAGATTGGTACCTTACCAATAGAGACCTGTGGATTTTCAATAATCTCTAACATAAGCATATGTAATAAGTATGTCTTTCCACCACCGGGTTTTGACAAAATTATCACAGATTGATCATCTTCTAAGATTTTGTTAAAACTGATATCTTCTTTACTACGTTGTTTAGGTTGAACAGATATAGAAAAGCCTAAGGGATTCACTTTATTTTCTTCTATATTTCTTTTTAAATTATTTTCCAATTGTTCTTGTAATGTATACTTTAATGATAAGATATATTCTTCGTATTCTGACTCATGTTTCTTTGTGAAAAGTGGAACTCCTATTAAATTTAGGTATTCTCTATAAACATAGAGGCTTATCGCACAAAGTCTACTTGCTTCTTTACTTTCACTTACTTGTTCTAACATAACAGCGACTGCTTGATTATTGTATAGTAATGGTCCTCCTGAACAACCACTATAATCTTTAATAGAATCAGATTTTACCTTAATATCTAAATTAGAGCCGTAGTCAATGTCTACATCTTTAAACTCGTTTCGGATTTCCAAATCTATTGATGTACCTTTTTCTTTTGCAACTGCTGGGTACCCATAAGTAATGCACTCAGTTGTAGAATAGAACCTATAATCTATGCATTTAATAATTTCAAAATCTTCCACTTGCTGATTTAGTTGCAAACAAATAATCTCATATTCTTCCCAACCACCTACATTCAATAGAGGTTCTGCGTTAAATGCGATTTCTAATCCTTGCTCATTAATAAAAGTTACTTTAATCACTTCAACTTCTTTTTGTAAATAAGGTTTTATAGCATGTAATGCTGTAATAACCTTATCATTTGAAACTAAAAAACCGCTTGAAGTTAGATTGCCACATTCAATTCTTGGTATAGACACTCTAGATGAAAAATCCATTACTTCCCCTCCTAATCTACAGCTATATTTAGGGGTGAGGAACCAGTTCCCACAACTACCTCTAAATTAAAGCTCTTTTTCATTTCTTCTGTGCAAATCCATTTAGATGCTTTTGTTTCATAATTAAAATAAAATTCTTTATTTATGTCCTTATTCTTATAAATAAGTTTTGCTAAAGATTCTAAATTAGGATGTGTATGCTTACTACCGTTAGTGGAAATTAAAAATCTATCACTTTTTAATACCTCTGATAACTTTAATGTCATATTTTTTCTACTCCCATGGTGTGGAACTTTTACTAAATCAAATTTTTCAATCCCTAAATTATATATATTTTCATATAAAATATCTGGATGCCCATCAGCTAAAAACAATAGATTCCTTCCTTCATAATTAATACAAATAGCTATCGAAGATCCATTTGTTGGAGAATTGTCAAGATTTACTTTCCCTTGAATAAGTCTTTCTACTGATTCAATAGTTTTGTTTTCTTCTAAAGAAACTTCTGTTTTATCAATCTGTAATTCTTCATACATTAGCAACATAAACTCGAAAGCATCATCAAATAACTGATCTTCTGTAATGTTAAAATTCCACTTCTTATTTGTAAGTTCTTTTAGCCACTTTTTCTTCAATTTTTCTAATTTCTCGTTATTAGGTGAAAGTATATTAATAAATACATCACCAAATTTAATTTTTTCAATATTATCTTGTGATACAGCCTTACCTTCGAAACTACTATTCCATTTATATCCCCCTGCTAATAATAGGGCACCCAGAGTAGAACCTTGTTTTACACTTACTTCAGATTTACTAATTTCACTGAATGACTCTCTCTTCACATATGATTCTCCTAATGCAATTTCTCTTTGTAATATTCTTTTTTCCTTATCACTTAGAGTCCCTTGATTTTTATCCATCTGTAAATGTCGATAACAGTTATACCAGACTTCTTCTATTTCTATATTTTTAGACTTATTATTATCTTCAATAAAGGCAATTGCCCCCAGTATATGATCCTCATCGATATGAGTTAAAATAAATAAATTTATTTTCTCACCTAGCTTTTTTAATTCTTGTAAATCCTCTTTCAAATAGTTATAGTATGTATCTGCATATCCACAATCAATTAATATATGTTTACGATTTTTTTCCCCCAAGGAGATTAAAAAACAATCCCCATTTTCAGCAGGGTACATTTTTATATTTATCAATACTTTATCATCTCTCTTTACTTCAATTTCATTATTAACTTGTCTTTCCAATCAACTAAAGTATTACTTGTGTGTTTTAATTTTTCACAATCTAAGCTACTTAAAATCTTTTTATTCCATGAACCACTTTGTAACATTAACTTCTGTAGCAAATCTCTTAAAAATTTCTCATCAACATTGGATTGATAGATAATCAACGTAGATAACGACTTACCATCAGGCGTTGCTATTTCAATCACATACTGAGTTTTATTTGTTAAATAATTTATGACTTTAACCAAACACGCACATCTTCTTAAATTGTCATTAATAAATGAAAATTTCCTTCCTAATGGCAGATAAACAAAATTCATTGCTACTTGATATTTATTTGCATCTTGAGCTAATAATTGAATCATCTTTATAAACTTCTCTAACCCTTGCCATCCAATATCCTTCGTAACTTCTAAAGTTTTAAAATCAATCGGTTGAATAGTTCCCCCATAAATTGATTCATCAAGTCCTACTATTTGTTGCTGCTTTTGAATACCGCCACCTTTCCCATGATTTAATATATAAATATCACCTTTACTCACTTCTTGAGTATCACCGTAAATTTTATGTACCTGAGCAAGATTATTAAATTGTAACTGTGTACTCGGTATATCCTGTACTTGTTGATTTGCATCTTGCTTAGAACGTTTAGTTGAATCATCATTTAAGAGATTTTCAGTAGTATCTTCTTTGAATGATTTTCGATATTTACGTTTACCAGGCGCTGCTATTCTTTTCTTAAAAGCCTTATGTTTAACTTTGATATCAGTAAAGGTGGTTCCTTCCATATCTGATCCTAACCATTGTAAAATCAAAAACTTATTACCTTTTTGTATTCCTCTAAATCTAATTTGTGTATTAAAGATCTCTGGAAGCTGTACTTCTAGATTCAAATATTCCTTTTTGCCTTGTTTAAGTGTAAGTAGCGTATAAACGGATTCAAACGATGCTTTGATACTTGGACTAAAATATAACCAAGCAAAATAACGAATAAAATTTTCATCTTTTATAATGTTATTAGGAATATCATCTTCCAGTTCCAAATAAGCTTTCGGATTATTTAATCTTGTAGCTTTAACTAACATTTCCAAACCATTTGGTCGCATCATAGCGTTAGTTATCACTGTATTAACACCAAAAACAGCACGAATGAATTCAAATTGTGGAAGGTCATATGTTTTATCTTCCACTACGAATTTAAATACAGACTGGCTCATAAATTCTGGGTTAGCAAATAAGAAGTAACCAACCTCTTTACACGCATCTAATGCGCTGATAACCTTACATTGATCTAATTTAGGAATTTTCGCATCATAAATGATTCCTGTAGTATTAGACTCCATTATTTGTCCATCTTTATAAAATGCTCCCACTTTCAATAAAAGCAGTGCTGCAATCGGAAACTCTAACGTTTCAATTTGATTATCATATTGAAAGCCTGCTCTTATACGCCATTGACCGTCAGTAATTTTTGCATTACCTATCCATGTCAAAACAACCTCTTTATCCTTATCAAAAGTCCATGGTCTTAATTTCAATCGGCATTTCCCCTTGCTGATACCATCTAATTTCATCTCGTAAAGCATTTTCTACTTTTACACTTAAGCTCTTTCTAAGTCCCGCTAAACGTTGAACTTTCCATTCTACTATCTGCTCTTCCTTTTCTAGATAAAGCTTCTTACAAGCCCATTTAATACGGCGAATTTGATATTGCTCACGCGTTTCTAAATTTTGAACAAGATAGGCTTTTGTTTTTGGTAATTTATCTAATAGCTTTTCAATTAATGACAATTGCCCAATAGCTTTTCCTACTCGACTTTTATTTACATACACTGGTTTTTCAAGCGAATATAATTCTTGAATAACCTGCTTAACTTGAGTCAATATTTCCAAATCACGCTTCTCCCAATCTACTCGTTTATTAATAATCGGTTTTGTGGATGCCTTTGGATAATGTTTCTTTAACCATTCTCTATTATTTCGATAGTGCCAAGCATACAAGGCTGGCGCTTCATTTCTCAGCTGAGTAATTGTAAAATTAGGATATCCTCTTAACAGATTGACCCACTCATTTTCTTTCTCAATTTTAAAAAGTGATATGGATAGATTATTTTGATGATTATAAGACTTCTGATGCTCAGCGTATTTTTTTACAGTTGTATAATCACATTTCAAAACTTGTGCAATACGATAATAACTTAATCCTTCAGGAACTAATTCTTTTAATCTTGCTAACCACACATCTCCAAAAGCTTTGATTCTCCCAATTTTGAAACTATCTGATTCTGCCATATCTGGTCCGCGACGTGAATAAATAAATCCACATTCGCAACTAAATGTTCCTACCGGTCTTCTTGTATCCGTACAAGTTGTAATAGTTACTTCTGCTATAACGCGCTTTTTATAATGGTCCGCTGCTGGATTCAAACAGTGATACGGTGCTTGTCCAAAAGGTTGATACTGCTTCCCTTTAAACTGTTCTAAATCTTTAACTGATACGTTTAATAATCCCAATAACAACAAGTGTTGTACAGGATGAAATGCTTTACGGTGCTTTCTAACAATACTTCTTAACCATGATGTATCAGAATGTTCATCGAAATCACAATCTACTAATGTTAGAAATTCTTTACCATAATATCTTTTAAATTGCTTCGTAAAATATTGCTGATGCACTTTCCCTAAATGATTAGCGTAACCATTTATTTGCATTAAGTACTTATAAATAGCTGATAATTCTTCTGTTTCAATTATTTCTATAAGATTTATTAAATTAATGCTTTCATCTGAAAGCCTTCTTAAATACTGATCAGTCTTTGGTGAATATAAATTAATTAAATGTGGTGATACTAAATCAGCTCTTTCAGCTGAAATAAATTCATGTTTATGAGGGTTGCGTAATTCTATGTTTGAATTGTGAAGTAACTCTTGATGTATATGACAGTAATATACTTTTGGTAATTGGTGGCTAACATGCCAGTAAGCTTCACCATACTTTTCTGTATCCTGTTTTACACAGCTAGGGCAAAAGCGAAGATACTGCCCATCTTTTATTATGGATGCGGCAATGCCTAGGAACATATGAATCGCCCCTGGTTTGCCACCGTACTTTAGATAATCCATTGCTCTTTTCTTAATATCATTTGTTTGAAAAAATGTGTAGTAATTATACAAAGTATGATTACAAATCAAATCGTTTATTTTCGGTGGATTAAAATGATTTATCTTTTCATGAAAAGCATTTAAATTGCTAGGCAAATCAACTACAGCGACCGAACTCACATTTCCAAATAGCTCTTGCATTGTTTGCTTTGAACTTTCGTTACTTGAATGGTCATGATAACGAGCAAACCAACTATATAATAATTCATCTGGATAAAGTTTCGGGAAGTAACTAAGCATATTTTATGCCTCCTACATTGCAAATTCATCCAATGCCGACTTTATATATCCGGCTTCCTTCAATGCTTCATAGTTCGACTGTTTACTTTTCTTTGCTTGTTCTACGATTGTCAATAACGTTCCATTTTGTTTCTTGGCTACTTTTTCTTTTGGCATATTCAACTCTTCTGCTAAAGTAATAGCCATTTTCATTTGTGAAGGTAAATCCATGTTTCCATGTTCATTTATTGTTTTTGTAGCTGCCTTTTGTGCTATCTCAACACCTATTCCTAATGCAATTAACGAACTCATGATAGTTTCTACATAAGAAGACTGCTTTTCTTGACGTTTTCGAGCTTGCAACTCTTTCTTTTTCTGAATGGTTGCCCTTAAATCTACTTTTGATTGTCGTAATACCAAGTATTCTTCAATATCCATTGGCATAATATCAGCATATTTTTCTAATTCTGCTGTTCGACCATCTCTTAAAGCCTTCAGCATCGGTTGTACAAGCTTTAAATCATCTTTTGCTACTTGTTTAATAGCTGCTGACGTGATAATCTCTGCACCTGTTTCGATAGCTCTGCCTTGCGCTAATGCAAATAATTTTACCGCAATATCTACTATTCCTTGGCTTTCGTCATACAAGGTTCGATTTATTTCCTCAGTCAAATCTGTTCGATTTTGAATCCATTGATATTCCCATAAGCTTTCTATCAACAAATTCCAATCGTCATCCTTTTTCATTTGCTGCCAAACCATATCGCCTTGTCCACTACCCCTACGTGCTTGACGAAAATCTTGTTGTAATACTGCCTTTGCTCTCATCGTTCCAATTAATATTACGGGTACACCAACCTCATTAATTAACGTAACGAAGAAGTTCATCATCTTCTCCGAATTATTATCTCTTGTAGCTAATAAATGCTGAATTTCATCAATGATGATTGCTCCAATACAATGTAACCTAGCAATCTGGCCCATTCTAGTAACCATAGAGCTAATTGAATTTCGGCGACTGCCAAACTTCTCATAATAATTTGTTCCAAGAAGATGATCCATTTTTAAAAAGAAATCTAAGCATAGCGATTTTAATGAACCATCGTGTGGACAGTTAAGCTTAATCCATACAACTTGCATTAAATTTAATGGATGTTCATGTAAAATAACTTGCGGATAAAGCGATAAAATACGCTCTATCGCTGTTGTTTTACCAATACCTGAGAAGCCCATTAATGTCATACTCGATGCTGTTGAACGAATATCTCGAGAGCCGTTTAATGCACGATTGTAATCTGGCAATCTAGGATTTCTACTAACATATCCATGGCGAAGTAATCTTGAAAACCGTTGTTCTAAATCTAAGTGCTGCATAACTGGCTGAAAAAACTTATTGATACGAGGAATCGCATGGTAACGTATATGTGTAGGTAAATTTATTTCCTGCTCATCATAAGGTGGATAATAGCTTAATTTTTCATATGCTTCCTCTGGTGAAAGAATGGGCGGTAATGCTTCAATTAAAGGATTACCTCTGAAATCAATTACTTCTTGCTCTTTATATACAGCTGGTGTGATATTTCGGAAGTTTGATTGTTCATTCATTCTTATCTTCCTTTCTACGCTTTAAAAATTCTCGCACATTAGGTCGCTTAAAGTCTGTTTCAGCAACGTTTTGAGGAAATAGAATGACCTCTGTAGCTTCTACCTGTTTTTCAATGATAGGCTTAGATTCAACTTTACGCTGTCTATCTTTTTCTACTTTCCGATTATCTCGAATAGCCCCTACTTGTTCAGCTTTACTTAATGTTCTATCCTGATGAGCTTTTTTCTCTTTTTCTGCTTGCTTAATAATTGCTTCAACATCTGCAATATAATCTATCTCCTTTTGAAGCTGCTTGTGATTTTGGTCTTGTTCTATTCGTCTTTCTTGTTGTCTCCAATATGTTATTTCATCTAAGCTTAAACCTTCATACCTTTTAGAGACCTCTAACATATAGCATTCTTCAAAATAACCTATTGTTTCGTCTATTACATAAACATGGCTCATATTTCTCGGATCAAAAGCTAATTCTATTTTCCACGAGCCTTTCATTCTTGCATTTTCAAACCAACTTTCTTTAATCGCTTTATCACAGCTATAAGAAATCCCTTTAAATTGAATTCCTTTATGATTTACCGTTGCGTTACCTCTTGGCAGTAACTGTAGCTTTACTAGTTCTTCTGAAACAATTCGTAGCTTACCTGTACGATTTTGTATGCCCCAACGCCACAATTCAATAGGAATAGGTTGAACATTATCGGAAACTAAATCTCTATCTCTCACGTATGATTTTAAATAATGTTTAGTATTGTACTGTAGAATTTGTTTAATTAGAATCTGTGTAAATTCTTTTAAAGTAAGTTTGGCATCTAGACGGTAATCCTTTGCCCCACGCTCTTGAAAATCCACATCAATATAGCCTGGCAGCAACGGTTTTACTTTCTTTTGAATTAAATCAAATTGCTTTTCAACAATACCTTTCCAATCTGCTCGATATGAAGCTGCATTTTCGACATGTAAATTAAATGCTCTAACTAGTCGTTCAACATTGTACCCTTCAAATTCACCTTTATCTGCCAACAAAATTTCTGGTAGATGGCGACTTGGCCAATCGTTTTCATTAAGTTCAATATCATACTCTGAACAATATGCTTTTTTATCAGCAACAACATTTGTTAATGCCATCATAGCTCCAGCCCATGACGGACCTTCTAATCCTACATACATACCGACTGCCATTCTGCTAAAAACGTCCATTACTAAATAAACAACAGGACGTCCAATAATCCAATTACGATTTACTTCTGAAACTAAATAAACATCTGCAATTGTTGCATCAATTTGATAACGAGAGCCCGGTCCGAATACTTCTGACTGAGATGTATTTAACACCGCGCGATGATCTTTATTAAAACGTTTTTCACCTTTTCTTGCTGTTAATACTTCAGAAGCGTTGTATTCTTTTTGATACCAGTATTTAAATTGTGTAAGAGTAGGAATAGCATCTTCGTCCTTTAACAAAACCTTCTCAACACCATTTTCGTAATAAATATTCTCTGCATAAAACTCTTTTAACATAAACTTATATGCTGCTGTTAAGCTATTCTGCTTTGAAGTTAGGTAGTATTTTTCAATTGCTAACCTAAAAATTCTTTTTGTTTCTTCATCAACATTTATCCCCTTAACCCCATAAACAGGAGGTCTACCGCGCTTATTTTCTCCAGCCTTTCGCTCTTTTCCTTTTGCACCGGAATTTTTATAGTCTGGCAGTAAGGCATCAATCGTTTTTCCTCTAGACCAATACTTATATAAATATTTGCGTATAGTTGGATAGGTTACATCATGCTTCTCTTGAACTTCTTTTATTAACTCTGTACGAAAAGACTTTTCGTAAATAGCCGGCTCTTCTTTTACAATATCCTCAATAATTACCCATGCAGCATCTCTCGCTTCATAGTGCTTATTTTCATACTCATTAGACACTATTACATCATAGGAATTATCGATAATCTTTCTCCATTCTCCAACAACGATTAAATCTGTCATTTCAGAAACTAACTTCTTTTCGGGGAATGCCTTTGGATTATTAAGCTCTAAAATATACATAATTGAATTACTTGGATCAAGCCAAAGAATTCTATATAAACTTTCTTGCTGGTAGTCTTGCAAAATTTCATTCACATAAAAATTCACTAAGCCCACCTCTTATTGACATCAGATGTTTTCATAAGCAATATATTAGCAACGTCTTCCTTTAAATCGATTTTTTTATTCATATCAACCTTTAACAATTTCTTTGCTAATGCATATTTATATAAACTAATTGCTGTTCCCATTTCAAAGTTATATTTCACATCAAAGGCTTGTAAATTTTCAAGTACTGTACCTCTGAAGTTAGTCCATTCGTTCATTAGCAAATCTACTTTTTCATCTTCATCAACAAAATAGGCATCACGTAAAAACTTTAAATTACTAAGTAAAGTTTGTGGTAATTCTTTTTCTGTTACGATTGCCCAATCAATTCCTTGTCGTTCCCAATGGCGTTTTTCTATTTCAAATTTTTCGATAACTCTTTCGTCATTGAGGTCTTTTTCAAATTTAAGAGTCCGAGCTTTATAAACAATTGAAGACCCTTCACGTATCGTTAAGAAAAAGTCAGTTGTCATAACGATAGTGGTATTTGTTTTATTATCGAGAGGATGTTTTATACCTAAGTCGTCAGCTATTTGTAATGTTACTTCTCGATCTAAAGGGAATTGCTCACGAATATCTATTACATTGTCTGCCCAATCACAGAAGCAAAGGTAGTTAAATTCTAAATCTGATAATAAATGATGCTCACGTGATGTTTTCCACCCTATAAAGCGATGAACACGTCCGCTAGATGGTACATCTTGAATAGTTAACCAAGGCTTGTAAAGAGCAAGTTCACCTTGCCCTCTACCTTCCTTAATGTATCGAGAGATTTTTGCTTCAGTCCAACCTATTTGACGTTTAGCCATATAGTCTCCTCATTTCATTTAGAAATCTGGCGTAGGTTTTTCTGAAAAACCCAGTTCTGCTATTTGCATAATTGATGTAAATAAAACATTGCTAATATACGTTTCCGGTAAATCTCTTAAACGTGCATAATGAGTTAATTTCCATCCCTGCGCTATTGCTCGTTGACCATAACTTTCACATGAAGATATGACTGAATTTTGAGCATGGATTTTTGTGATTTCTCTAGCTTGATATCTTTGAGTGCTGTTAGCAACTGACCGATAAATAATGCTATAAATCTGTGAGACTGAGAAATGTTCTAAAAGCTCCTCAAAAACCTTTATCGTCTTCTCTCCAGGATTAAATGTATAGCCCACTTTATGCATTTGATATAACAAATACTGTAAGCATTCATTAAGTGCAACTTGTCTCCATATCCCGTAACAAAAATCTTTAAAACCTTCTTCATCGTTCAAATGAGGATACATTAACCGCTTAATCATAGCATCGTAGTCGTCATCTTCTGGCATGACATTCAAACGATAATGAACTTTATAGATATAGTAAGCAATTTTATATTGTTCTTCATCTTCCGATACAAACTCTATTTCAAAGTCATCTACTTTTGATTTCAAGCTAGGAACTAAAATGTTTCTACCTGTTAATGTAATTATTATCTCTCTTTCATATTCTATTGTAGGTGCTATTTTCCCCTTAATGTTTTCTAAAGGTTCAATATAGCTTGTATCTTCCGAAAGAGCACCTCGTAATATAACCGCTAAATAAAGTCTATCTTCTAAGCTTAAATCTGTCTCTAAGATCATCTCCCAATTGTCTTCTTCATAATGCTCACATAATAATTGTCTTTTCTTCTCTATTAACCTTTTTTGGCTCTCTTCCTCTAATCTTTTTGCTTCCATTCTTTCTTTTTTACAAAATTCGCAGATACAAAAAGATGTTTCTTGATGTCCACAACTAGAACAATATTTCTGATGATTATTAAAATAATTAGAGTAAGATCTAGATTCTAGATGCATAACAATAGGCGATTCACATTTTATACAATACTCACCATTTAACACTGCAGGAAATATTTTCACTAGATTTGATGCGGTTGTTTTTATTTCATATTCTGACAAAAGGTCCTTAATTTTTTCCCCATCATAATATGCTGCTATTAATTCTGCAATTTGTTCTTTAGATAGATGGCTTAATCTTTTATCTAAGTTACTAAAATCTAAATCATCAATTGATAAATTCATTGAAAATCCCTCCAAACCAAAAACACCCGTTCGCTTATTTCAATTATAAGCGAATGGGTGTTGAACTTCCATATCTAAACAACTTTATTATTTTTTAAATGACTTTATTATTTTTAAACAACTTTATTATTCGTTAACAACAACTAATCTATTCATATACCCTATTACTCAACTGTTACGGATTTTGCCAAATTACGTGGTTTATCTACATCGCAGTCGCGGTGCAAAGCTGCATAGTAAGCAAAGAGCTGCAGCGGCACAACGGAAACTAGTGGTGTTAATAATTCATGGACCGCTGGAATCACAAAGCGATCTTCTTCTGATTCAAGACCTTTCATGGAAATAATACATGGATGTGCGCCGCGTGCCACCACTTCCTTTACATTTCCGCGGATGCTTAAATTGACGCTTGCCTGTGTCGCCAGTGCGATGACAGGTGTTCCGTCTTCAATCAGGGCGATCGTACCGTGTTTTAATTCCCCGCCGGCAAAGCCTTCTGCCTGGATATAGGAGATTTCCTTCAGCTTCAACGCACCTTCAAGACCAACATAATAGTCAATGCCACGGCCAATAAAGAAGGCATTCCGGGTTATTGCTAAATACTCTCTTGCCATATCCTCGAATTCCACTTTAGAATCACAAAGCATTTCGATGGCGTTTGCGGCGATACCAAATTCCTGCAGCAGATCCATATCGTTTCCTCTGCCAACAGCCTGTGCTGTTACTTGTGCCAAAATTGCTAATACCGCAATTTGAGCTGTGTAGGCCTTTGTAGAAGCAACGGCAATTTCTGGACCCGCATACAGCAGCAGCGTATAATCCGCTTCCCTTGATAAAGTGGAACCAGGCACATTGGTAATGGTTAAGGCTTTATGACCCATTGCTTTAATTTGCACTAGAACGGCACGGCTATCTGCTGTTTCACCGCTCTGCGAAATGAATATAAACAGCGGCTGCGCAGATAATAAAGGCATGTTATAGCCGAATTCACTAGAAATATGAACTTCAACCGGAATACTTGCCAGCTTTTCAATATATTGTTTGCCGACAAGACCAGCATGATAAGAGGTACCGGCTGCGATAATATAGATTCTGTCGGCCCCCTTTACCGCATCGATTATCTTTGGATCAATCTGTAGTTCTCCTGCTTCATTTTGATACTTCTGGATAATTTTACGAATAACTAGCGGCTGCTCATCAATTTCCTTCAGCATGAAATGCGGATACGTTCCTTTTTCGATATCACTTGCATCAAGTTCAGCTGTGTATGGGCTGCGCTCAATTACATCGCCATCAAGGTTTTTAATGGTAATATTATTTTGCGTGACAATAACGATTTCCTTATCCATGATTTCCACAAATTGGTCCGTTACCTGAAGCATCGCCATGGCATCACTGGCCACCACGTTGAAAGTATCTCCAAGCCCAATGAGAAGAGGGGATTTATTTTTCGCTACATAAATCATATCGTGATTAAGCTCATCCAATAAGGCAATGGCATAGGAACCCTTTAACTGTTTAAGCGTGGTACGGAACGCTTCTTCCACAGAAAGACCGCTGTCCGCAAACTTCTCCACTAATTGCACGATTACTTCCGTATCTGTATCGCTCTTCAGCGGAACATCCATTAAATATTCACGTTTTAATCCTTCATAATTTTCGATCACACCATTATGAACAAGCGTGAAACGTCCTGAAGCACTTTTATGAGGATGAGCATTTTTTTGGCTCGGCACGCCATGGGTTGCCCAGCGTGTATGACCAATCCCTACATTGGCAAAAAAGTTTGGATCAACGATTTTGCGTAAATCAGCAATCCTGCCTTTTTCTTTAAAAATCTGGACATGTTCCTCACCCATGACTGCAATTCCGGCAGAGTCATAGCCGCGGTATTCCAGTTTCTCTAATCCTTTTAATAAAACTTCCTTTGAATCCTGTGTGCCTATATAACCAACAATTCCACACATTCGTATTCTTCCTCCCTAAAAGAGCGGGATCAAGAAGCCTCCGTTCAAATGAAAACACTGGCTCTCAAACTTATTGCAAGCGATCGGTCGCTTTCAAGCAGGAAAGGCAAAATTTGAACGATCATCGGGGGCAACTTGTCCCCGCATCTCATCTTTTTTTCACCAGCAATCTCTTCCCTTTGTCCATTAAGTTGCCTTAATGATTTAAAGAAGAACTGTCGATTGTGCCGGTACAACCGGGAGGTATCCGCCGATAACTTCGATAAACCTCCTCCTCGTCAACTAATCCGGTGCTGCTCGTTCGAGGGATTAGTTCAGGCGCTTTAAAAAATGCACTGTAAAACGGGTAATTCTTCTCTTACTAGTCACTCGTTTTCCATGTGCACAGAAACACAAATATCATACATTAAATAGAAACCTTCGTCAATTGCTATCCTGAATTTTCCATTCCCTTAAAGGTCTCCTATATTAAAATATGCATAAAGGAAGGTGAAGTTCCCTTATGCATATAAATAATTATTATACTTCCGCCAAACCCATTTCTTCCTTCACAACTGCGGCAATGCGGTTTACATAGGAGGCGCACAGTTCTTCCGTAGAAGCCTCAGCCATCACGCGGACAAGCGGTTCAGTTCCTGAAGGGCGGACTAAAATGCGTCCGTTGCCGTTCATCTCTTTTTCCACTTCAGCAATAACTGCGCTCACTTTTTCGTTTTCTGTCACATGATGCTTATCGGTAACACGGATATTAACAAGCATTTGCGGGAACTTTTTCATTTCCCCGGCAAGTTCTGAAAGTGGTTTTTTCGTCATTTTCATAATATTAACCAGCTGAACACCTGTTAAGAGACCGTCTCCAGTGGTGTTATAGTCAAGGAAAATAATATGACCTGATTGTTCACCGCCTAAGTTATAGCCGCCTTTTTTCATCTCTTCAACAACATAACGGTCACCTACAGCGGTTGGAATACTGGCAATGCCATGAGCTTCTAAAGCTTTATAGAAACCGAGATTGCTCATGACTGTAGAAACAACGGTTCCATGCTTTAAGCGCCCGTGTTCCTTCATATACTTGGCACAAATGTACATAATCTGATCACCGTCGACGATGTCCCCATTTTCATCAATGGCAATTAAACGGTCACCGTCACCGTCAAAAGCAAGACCCACATCGGCTCCCTTTTCTTTTACATAGGATGCCAGTGTTTCAGGATGAGTCGATCCAACACCATCATTAATATTCAAGCCGTTTGGCGATGCTCCCATCGTTGAAATATCTGCATCCAAATCAGCAAATAAATAAGTAGCAAGCGCAGATGTTGCCCCATGGGCGCAGTCTAATGCAATATGGATATTGGAAAAATCCTCGTCAGCTGTCTGTTTTAAATATTGGAGATATTTTTGACCGCCTTCAAAGTAGTCGTTAACCTGACCCAAGTCAGCGCCGATTGGTCTTGGAAGCTGATCACTTTCCATATCCATCAACTGCTCAATTTCCAATTCCTGCTCATCGGATAATTTAAAACCATCAGGACCAAAGAATTTTATTCCATTATCAGCAACTGGATTATGTGAAGCAGAAATCATCACTCCTGCCTGAGCACCCATTGCTTTCGTTAAATAAGATACTCCTGGTGTGGAGATAACCCCTAATCGCATCACCTCTGCACCAATGGAGAGAAGTCCGGCTACAAGTGCCCCTTCAAGCATATGGCCTGAAATTCTTGTATCACGGCCAATTAACACTTTTGGCCGCTCTTTATTCTTCGTTAATACATAACCGCCTGCGCGCCCTAATTTAAAGGCTAACTCAGGTGTTAATTCTGTATTCGCCACTCCGCGTACTCCATCAGTACCGAAATATTTACCCATTTCTTGAATCGCTCCTTTAGGATTATTTCCTATGATCATGACTTAAGGATGACAGGATTAATGGCTAAAGAACCTCTCCCATTTCCTTTACATCATATTGTTTTTTATTATCGTGTTCCATTTTCCGGCGCCTGTCCGTTATTCAGCTGTTTCGCTTGAATGATAATTCTTGCCTTTTCATTTGCAAGGGACCAGTTCGCATTTTCCGGACCTGTTACTTGAATCTGCACCTCATGCTCGCCTTCTTTCAAATTGGCTGCATTTAGTGATAGCTGAAAATCAGATTCCGTAATTTTTTCCATTTCCTCATTTGTCCCCTTAACAGTGACACTTGTTTTTCCACCCGGCGGATTCTGGAATGTTAGGCTTAGTTCCTCTGATAACCCAGTTATACTAATAGGCAAATCGGAAAAGGTTTTTGTTTCCGCGACATTCGTCGTAATCGCCTCTTCACTATCCAGCGTAACCTTTACTGCCGCCTTCACCATTTTCGGTTCTGACTCTTTTATTCCTTCCGGGATAATAATCGGGAGATCCAACTCTGTATTTCTGCCTATCGTGCTGACATCAACCTCTATCCGCACTTTTTCTGTTGCGTTTAATACCTCTTCACTGCCCGAAATCTTCACTTCCTTTGTATCAAGGGTAATAGAATCAATCGTCACCCCATCAGGCGGTGTTCCTTTCTCCACTACCTCTATGGGGACCTTTTTATTCGCCAGCTTAATTGGAATGGTTACCCTGACGGTCTCTTGTTCTATTGTGACATTCAACTTTTTGAAATACTTATCAAAGGCAAAGACCGGTGCCGATTTATCAAATGTTGAGTTAAGGTTACCCCCTGTTTCCACAATCGCCTTCACATAGCTGATACTTTCAATATCACTTTTTCCGCCCGTAACTTTCACTCTGCCAGGCTTCACAATCGCGGGTCCCGCCTCATAGCCTTCCGCGACCATCTTTTTATTAAACTCAACTTCTACATTGAATTCCTTTGAGACCTTTTCCTGCACGGTTACATTAACATATTCAGGGTCTATCTCAGCTGACAGCTTGTCTGATAGATTTCTTATTTGCAGCTGTACACGCTGCCTCCCTACCTTTGCCTGTGATAGATCGGCGTAAACCTCAAAATCCTTTTGCGCCTTAGCGTTCTGCAAATTAGGTTTCGGACCCTTCAAAGTCACTTTTACTGTTTCGGGCACACCGGAAACAACCAGATTATCTGTATCAAAATAACTTTTCACCGGGATGTCTGCTATCGTTTCTTTATCCTGTTCACCCGGGATATTGATATCATTTGTTTCATTATTACTATCATAAATAGAACCAAATAACAGCAGGGCCATGACGAGTGCAACTAATTTCATAAAGTTGCGGTTATCGATTAGTTTATCCAGCCATTTATCCATTTTTCTTCCTCCTCCAATTCCAGCGGGATGGAGAAACGGATTTTTCTGTTATTTGAGTTACCAGCTCTTTCGTAAGCATTTCCCTAAAATTATCTTTGCTTAAATCCCGGTGCAGTTCCCCGTTCTTTGTCAAAGAAACCGCTCCTGTTTCCTCTGACACAACAACTGTAATACTATCGGTTACTTCACTGATACCAACCGCTGCACGGTGTCTTGTCCCTAATTCCTTTGAAATAAACGGGCTCTCCGATAGGGGCAGATAACAGGCTGCTGCCGCTACTCTGTTTCTTTGTAAAATCACTGCACCATCATGAAGCGGTGTATTCGGGATAAAAATATTAATTAATAATTCCGCTGAAACTCTTGAATTTAACTCAATCCCTGTCTCAACATAATCGTCCATTCCAGTATCCCTTTCAACTGAAATAAGGGCTCCTATCCGGCGTTTGGCCATATAATCGACAGCTTTAAAAATCGCTTCGAGCATACCTTCCTGATCTTCTTCCTCCCGCGAGCTGCTCCTGGAGAAAATCTTTCCCCGTCCTAACTGCTCGAGAGCTCTTCGAATCTCCGGCTGGAAAATAATAATAATCGCTAAAAATCCCCAATAAATAACCTGATCCGTAATCCGAAAGATTGTTTGGAGCTGGAAGATTTCACTGATAAAGCGGACAAGAAGAATGACGAAAATTCCTTTTAGCAGTTGTACCGCCTTTGTTCCTCTTACAATCATGATTAATTTATAGATGACGTACCAAACAAGGAGGATATCAACGATATTGGCTAAATATTTCATCAGTGGCAGATCTGCAAACAACATTGTCCTTCCCCCAATTATTTTAGTAAGCTTTGGTACAGATTTATTTAACTCAATGAGGAATCACGATTGATCCCCGTATGTTATAACCCTTTTACACGTAGCCTATCCATTATAACACAAATGTGCGGATTACCAATCGATGATCAGGGCAGACAAACGGGATATTTTCGTGTTAAAAACAAAAAACCCCCTGTCAAAATATAGGGAGTTCCAAGTTAATTCGCTGCCGTTTCTTTTTGCTCACCAAACATGTTTATAACATCTTTTCCGGTATTCTTCACATGGTACCAGATCCACTCAAATACTTCATTAATTTCCTCGATACTTCCCGTTACTTTTCCCGCCGAAGCCATATATTGTTCTCCATTAATAACTGTAACATTGCCATCGACTTCCCCTTCGATTTTGAGGGTGCCGTTTTTCACCACCACATCGCCTTTTACTACTTCTCCCTCTGGGACAATAACCGTGTCATTTTTCACAATTAAATTAGGCTGTTTGGATACTGAAAACTGCTGCTCTCCGCTCCAGACAGACATCATGCTTCCACCCATCAGGACAAGGAACATCGAGACGGCCGTTAACAATGGATGGCTCATAAACCAATGCTTTAGCTTCCTTCTGTGCTTCTTCTGATCCTTTGGCAGCATAGCCATTACATTTGCTGTAAAATCAGCCGGCGCCTTTATATGGGATGTGCTTTGCACAAGGGCAATGGTTTTCTTTAATTGGTTGAAATGTGTTTTACATTCCATGCATTCGTTTAAATGTTCCCGTAACCTATTTTCATGCTCGACAGAGATATCCTCGTCTAGATACTCATGCATATAACTAATCATTTCTGTTGGGCATTTCAAAGTTCTCACCTTCTTATCACACATGTCGTAATTGTTTTCTTAAAGCTTCCCGTCCACGATGAATTCTCGTTTTTACCGTTCCTAGAGGAAGATCTAATATTTCACTGATTTCATTTAATGATAATTCCTCAATGTATTTTAATACAATAACAGAACGGTACTTTTCGGGCAATTTTGAGATCTCTTTTTGTATTGATTCCTTAAGCTCCAGACTTTCAACATCATCTTCGGGCAATGGAGTATTGGATGCGATATGTGAATACATCGTTAACCCTTCTGTTCCTGCTACTTCGGCGTCCAGATAATAATCGGGTTTCTTTTTCCGTATTCTGTCAATACAAAGGTTCGTGGCGATCCGGTATAACCAGGTTGAAAACTTCAAATTCAAATTATAGCTTTGAATATTAACATAGGCACGAATAAATGCTTCTTGTGCTATATCCTCCGCTTCATGTCTGTTGCCAAGCATTCGAAATGACAATTGAAACACTTTATCTTTATAAAGCTCTACCACTTCTCCAAATGCATTTCGGTCTCCCTTTAATACTTGTTTTATTCTCTCTTTCACAAGTGCTTCCATTCTTTTACCTCCGCTCTATGCGGCTACTCGATATACGAATCGATACCGGAAAAGGTTTCACTTTTTCACCATAAATTTTTTAACAAATATTCAATTGTAATAAACACGATGCTAAGCAGTCATGCACACCTTATGTAGGTGGATAAATTAGGTAATGTTCAAATAGATTTCCTCTTTTTTCCTATTATAATAGTATTTCGCCAAATAATGAACCCATTAACGCTACTGCAGCACTGACTATTTCTCAATCTTAATGGCAGAAGAGAGAACCACGTAATAAAAGGGCTGTCCCATAAGGTGTCATCCACAATTTTTCTATATCCAATGCTTAATTATGCAATGTGATGTCAGATAATATATTGTGGTTCTTAGCGCCTTTGCTTTGGGGCGGCCCCTAGATTTATGTTCATGATTGTTTAACACGGACTATCAGCATCATGATAAAAGAGATGATTACGATAGAGATAACCCATAGCCAGGCCATTGTCATATTGCCTGAATCAATGGCAATATAAATGGCTGTGGGGATAGTCTGGGTTTCCCCTGGAATATTGCCTGCAAACATCAAAGTAGCACCAAATTCTCCTAAGGCACGTGCAAAGCTTAATATACTCCCTGAAATGAGAGATTTGGAGGCCAGCGGAATCGTAATAAGGAAAAATATTTTCCACTCACTGGCGCCGTCTACCCTGGCTGCTTCTTCAATGTCGGAATCCACTCCTTCAAATCCGGATTTTGCCGATTGATAAATAAGCGGGAAGGCTACAACTGCCGATGCAATAACAGCTGCCCACCACGTGAAAATAATCGGCTGATGAAAGAGCCATTCAATAGCCTGTCCAACCGGACTTTTTTTTCCAAAGATGACAATTAGAAAGAAACCAATTACAGTTGGAGGGAGGACCATTGGCAGCATAAGCAGCGTTTCCATGACGGTCTTTCCCTTAAAGTTTCTTCGGGCTAATAAACGCCCTGTCAGTGTCCCTAATATGATTACGGCCGCTCCCGCTATTACAGCTATTTTTAACGAGATCCATATGGGGGTAAAAAACTCTTCCCTAAATATACTAGTTAGTTGAATATCCATATTGCCCATATACCTTTAATGCATGTTCCTGCATATTTACACCTCTATCCCTAAATCTAGCTAACCATAATATATTATAATCAATTATCACACAACAAAAAGACAACCCGCAATACGGATTGTCTTTTTTAAATCTTTATGAGCCATGCAGGATTCGAACCTGCGACCCTCTGATTAAAAGTCAGATGCTCTACCAGCTGAGCTAATGGCTCAAAAAATGGCTGGGCTAGCTGGATTCGAACCAACGCATGACGGAGTCAAAGTCCGTTGCCTTACCGCTTGGCTATAGCCCAATAATTGATTTAATAAAATAAAAAGGACAGTTATAGCTTGTCCATTTGTCTCTTACTTATGCATAAATGGTGGAGGGGGACGGATTCGAACCGCCGAACCCAAGGGAACGGATTTACAGTCCGTCGCGTTTAGCCACTTCGCTACCCCTCCAGATTTAAGGTGCCGGCCAGAGGACTTGAACCCCCAACCTACTGATTACAAGTCAGTTGCTCTACCAATTGAGCTAGGCCGGCAAAATATTAATTTGTACTCTAGATTAAAATATGGTGGAGGTTGACGGGCTCGAACCGCCGACCCTCTGCTTGTAAGGCAGATGCTCTCCCAGCTGAGCTAAACCTCCACATAATTTAAATGGTGACCCGTATGGGAATCGAACCCATGTTACCGCCGTGAAAGGGCGGTGTCTTAACCGCTTGACCAACGGGCCAAAATGTTTATTTAAGCTTCCAATCGGATTCGAACCGATGACCTCTTCCTTACCATGGAAGTGCTCTACCTGCTGAGCTATGGAAGCAATAACTCAAATGCCAGTAAAGATAAATCAAGTAATCATATGGCTCCGCAGGTAGGATTCGAACCTACGACCGTTCGGTTAACAGCCGAATGCTCTACCACTGAGCTACTGCGGAAAATAGAGTATTTTTCACTAATATATATAGTGTGCAAAATAGAGCAGTGATTTGTGCTTCAAAAGCCTTTGGCTTTTGTTGCAAGCCGCATCCTCTGCAGGACGATGCGGCTCACTGAGCTACTGCGGAATAATATGCTTGGCGGCGTCCTACTCTCACAGGGGCAAAGCCCCAACTACCATCGGCGCTGAGAAGCTTAACTTCCGTGTTCGGGATGGGAACGGGTGTGA
>NZ_JACHGK010000031.1 GCF_014207535.1 Bacillus benzoevorans | reverse complement strand
TTCGATCCTTTATGCCTGTTTAGCATTATATCCAAACTTGGCTCTTAGTCTACTTGCACCTTAATTTTTCTGTCCAGTTAAGTGTAGCCTATCCACTTATAACACAGCTGAGAAAATACAATATAGATTAGAAATAGAGGGATTACAAGTTGTATTGAAGAATAGTGATTTGTTCAAAGATATAAATTATTATACTAATCCAAATGACTATGTAGTTTTACTTATACCTAGGCTAGAGTATGAAGATTATTATATATATAAATAGAATTTAATAGAAATGATAAATGGATTCAATTATCGTGGTGTTAACTTTGTAACAGTTAATCTTGGTAATAAAAAAATACCTGTATTAAATAAATTTATAAGTTTCGATTTATCTAGAGATGAAAATAAAACTTTAGACACATTGGCAGCATATTTGAAGAATATCCAATTCCTCGATTTTGAAAAAATTAACCCTGTGATGTTTGAACAATTGATAGTAGATTTATTAAAAAAGATGAGTTTTAATATTGAAGCTATAAATATGAAAGTATGCTTGCCCACCAGGGAGAAGTCATTGGAGTACATTTGAAAATATTTGTATTGAGATATTATCATATTTATTTGTTCCTCCATTAAGAGTACCTTATATACAGCCTAGAACATATTCATGGATTGATAGAAGAGATGCTGTATTTACTAATAGAGAAGATCAAGGAGATAGTACGTGGGCTCAAATTAAAAGAGAACTAAATGCAAGAATGATTTTATTTGAATTTAAAAATTATCACTCAAGTGAAATTGGAAAAGAAGAAGTATTGCAAACAAAAAATTACCTTACAGCCCCTATGGGGAAATTAGCTATTATATGTTCTACTAAAGTTCCGAATAATGCGACTCATATCAAACGAAATATTATTTATTCTGACAATGGCACTGTGATTCTTTTCTTAACTAAAGATAAGCTTATTGAAATGCTATATATTAAAGAACGTGGCGAAAATCCTGCAGATTTAATAATGGATGAAATAGAGATGTTTTATCTGCAACATGAATAAGTTAATAAAAAATTAAACAACTTTATTATCCGCTTGACCAATAAAAAATAAAGCATATAAATAATTTTTTAACGATTTTAAATCCACCTACCAAATCAATCAGTAGGTAGTTGCTGCATTTCTAGGTATAAAATTAAACAACTTTATTATCTCTGCACAGTTGTTGTCTCTAAATAAAATTAACGTTCCTTAGATAAAAATAAGGTTCCAGAGAAAAAAATAATGTTCCAAATCCGAAGGTTTTTCCGGTACTTTTCCGGCAGACCTTCGGTTTTTTTATGTGCAAATTCGGCAGCCATTCAATCGTAATCCAATCCCGTTTTCCAATCAATATTTAATCCCCATCCAATCAGTTTGGTTCATCCAATCCTCCTTTAATCCTTGTTCCATAAGGGTTTAGGCACCTTCGGTTCTTTTTCAGTTGGGTTTCTCACAGAATAGAATCGGTGTCTTTTCCAGTGTTTTTCTCCACTATTTAGATCCAATCATCCTCCATTTTTCATTCAGTTCCATTCTACTCCGGAACGAAATTTTTTTATCAAAATCAGTGAAAAATCGTTACATAAACGAGCGAAAATGGGCAAAAAGGCAGGAATTTAATTTTTTTATAATGAAAAATGGATAGGTAACAGAAGAGGGCGTGAGCCCTAGAGTGGCAAGGGATAGAGTGGTGTAAAGAGGGGAAGGGGCGGTGGAATGTAATTTTTTTATGGGGACAGTTGTTGTAGCTTTATAAAAAAGATTGATCATTTAAAACAAAGTTCGATTATTTAAAATAAAGATTGATAATTTGTAATAAAGTTTGATTAAAAATCCTGTTTAAACAGGATTTTTTTGTTCCGCAATCGGGCCAGATGTTCCTGTCAAACATAAACGGTAAACGGTTGTCTAAGAATTAAATTACCATTCCTTACACAATAATACCGTTCCTTAAATAAAAGGAGCATTCCCAAACCGAAGGTTTCCTGAACCCCATCAGCAGACCTTCGGTCTTTTTTTGTCCGAAAAAGAAAGGGAGAAAAAGGCGAGGAAAGCATGAGAAAAAGCATGAAGAAAAGCGGGAGGAAGCAAGAGATAACAAGGGCTTGAAGCTGAAAGGGAAGGAGAAAAAACAGGAGCAAACATGGGATAAAAAGCGGGAATAGCCATTCCTTAACCCTTAAATCTACTCTGTTATTATTATGTCGGATTCATTGAAAAATCGTTACACAAATGATGAAAAGGCGGGAAAAAAGCGGGAACGTTATTATTCTTTAAGGCAGAGTAGGAATAAGGTTGAAGGGGGGCGTTAAGTTAAGCGGAGGAAGGGATTGTGGGGGGGAGGGAACTCTGTTATTTTTTAGACACTTTTAGTCTTTTTTATATAGGATGTTGTCCAATAATGATTGAGGGAAGTATAAATATCAAATGTCCTCAAATTTTTAAGGTCAAAAATGAAATCCATAGGTAAAATTCATATTTATTCAATATTTTCTATTCACTTAATATATAAAAGGATCACAGACCCTCTGACTTTTTGTAAAATTCAGCAATTACATAGTGAATCGTGTTACAGTAATTAATGAAGATAACTAATTCCATTTAAAGGAACTATGTTAATAGGTAAATATTAATGAAGAAAGGAATAAGGAAAATTGTATGAAGAGTTTTTTCAGAAAACCGTATAAGGTTGCATTAATTTCTCTAATCGCAACGATTGTAGTTACTGTTTTACTCTTATGTGTATTGAGGTTGTCAGGATTCGATTCAAGGATTGTACATATGATTGGTAAAGCAACGATTGCAGTTTCTTTACCCTTTTTAGTATTGAACCCTTTATTTGGCTTTATCTATTCATTTTTCATTAAAGGAAAAAGTAAAATCCTGTATATCCTGTTGCATTTAGCTTGCATATGTACGATTTCGGTTTTTGCGTTTACTGCTTTTATGTTTAGATACTTTGTACCTTTTGCTCCATAAAACTCAATAATGAAGATTAGAGGGGTGTGAGGATTGCCAAAAGTGTCAGCTATATTAGGAGTAATTTCAGGGGCGTTATCAATTTGTCTATGGGTTATCTTTAGCTTCTTCAATCCCTATTCGAATGCAACTGATATTGAACCCAAATTGAATCTGTTTATCATGTTGTGTCTTCCTGCTTGTTTAGCCATCATTTCTTCTATAATGACTAAAAAATCATTAATGTTAATTGCCTTCATATGGTCATTTCCAATTAGTTTGTATGTAGCCATGACTCCCAGCATATTTGCTTTATTTGGCGTGACATGTTTTGCCTACTTAATCAGTTTCTGTCTGATTCTTGCAAAGAGGTGATAAGTTGAAAAGGACAATGCCAATCCTCCCCATTATTTTTATGAGTATTTTACTAATAGGATCATTCCCTTCTATTACAAATGCTTGTTCATGTGCAGAATTACCAGGTGTAGAGGAAGAATTTGAACGTTCGCAAGCAGTATTTAGTGGCAAGGTTGTTGATGTAAGGGAAAAGCGTAGCCTCAAAGGGGAGCTAACTAAATCAGTCCTTTTTGAAGTAACAAACACTTGGAAGGGTGTAAAGCAGTCGCAAATTATCATTATTACTGGTCAAGGTGGTGGAAGTTGTGGATTTCATTTTAACGAAGGACAGGAGTATTTAGTTTATGCTTACGAATCAACGATGTACGGAGCAAAGTCACTTGTGACAACTATTTGTGATCGAACCAATGAATTGAGTGTTTTACAAGAGGATTTGACAATACTGGGAGAGGGACAGCAACCAATTGAAGATGTTGATTTAACGGGTAAGCATGAAGAAAATCAATTATATATATGGGTTGCGATTGTTATAGCCATGGGTATCCTTTTAATTTTCATTTATTGAAGACGAAAAAATGATGGGGTGAATCGCTCATGATTGAAAAACTATATCAATCGATTGAAAAACTATCTGGCAGTGAGGCAAGGAATCTATTAATAAATATGATGATTAAAATAAAAAACATGCGGGAATCGAAGGATTTACAAGAGGAACTGCTGGGAGAATTATATTCTTTATACGATGAAGCTCTTGGAGTTTCACAAAGCAAAATGGAAATAGCATTTAATACGGTTCATATCGCATGTGGAGAATCCACTGCGGGTACTTTACGTTACGGTTTAGGGCGTGGGAATAAGGTGATTGGAATTCCTGAGTTCTTTTCTATCGGGTCTATTTGGGAGCTTCATAAGGATGTAGGTCGCAAACACCGATATGAATGGTTAAAGGATCATATCAACATGGAAATGGATTATTTGGAAGAAGAGTATGAAAGGAAAATTACGAAAACACTTGAAGAGATTGATGCAATCCCAGGGGATGTCCCAATTGTTATTTGGACTGCTGACAATGCAGAAGAACAAACGGGAATGCGATATTTTATGTATTTGTTAAAGGAAAAACCCAATGATGTTCTTCTAATAAATACATCACTTGCTTATCAGGAATTATTTGTAGTACATGATGATCAATATTTTCATCATACAGGTACGATCTATCCTGAACAACTAAAAGAGATGTATAAGAAAAATGTAGCAAAACTCTTGTCTGTCGAGGAAAGAGATCGCTATCAAAGAGAATGGATTTTACTAACAGAATCAAAAGAGGTTTTACGGATTTGGCAAAACAAACAAATTACATTTGTAAATGAGAGTCACTTTGACTCATTTATTATTACTGCCATCCAAAAACTACATGCGGAACAAGGTCATAAAGACTTTATCTTGGCCGCCAAAATTATTGGCGAAGTTCTTGGTCTATTGAAAGGTAGTGTTTTCGATGCGTTTTTAGAATACAGAATAAGGGAATTGGTGTATAACGGAGTGTTTGAAATAAAGGGAATTCCGAAAGACATGAGATCTTATAGTGTGAGAGTAAAAAATAATGTTGAAACTTTAAGTGAATGAAACCGTAATAAAGGTGCAACGATTAGCAATCTAATCGGATGTTATGGTTGAGACATAGTATAGATAAACGTAGAAGTAGTAAAATTGAAACAGATGATGGATGGAATAGAACCTTTTATGGAAGTCCAACGATAGGTAGGATTATTGTAGTTGGAGCAATTGTTATTTATTTAATATTTCAATAACTACTTTTTGAATGTTATTCAATAGGTTTTCAAAGAAATTATGGCGACGTGACTAAAAATGAATGGAGGCTTAATCATAATGAGTCCTATCATTGTGTTGCTAATCATTGTTCTGGCTGTTATTATGGATTATTTTTGGTTTGATGTTGATAAGAAAAGATGGGGATGGATGAAGAACTGGTCTAAATTTAAAAAGATTATGTTCTTTTCAAGTTTTGTAGTTGTATCAGTTATTATTTATTTGGGATTAAGTTTGGAATTTCTCTAAAAATGAAGGCGTTATCAAGGGGTAATGCCTTTCTTTATTATTGTTTTGTTCCAATACTGAATCCTATTATTTAAGGAGCAAACTCAGTTATTGAGGGGATGTATATGGAATCGAAAGAATTAAATAATATGAGATTAAAGCAAGTTGTTGTAATAAATGGGCTTATTTTAACATTTATACTAATCCTTTTCATTGTTACTAATGTTTTTGATTACAGCCATCCGATTGAACCAACTGTGCCATCTTTTTGATCCACCTCGGACATAGATCTGACCCATGAAAGACATGACTGATCCACACCCTCCTATATAATGAAGGAGCACATACGTGCAAATTTATTATATAGGAGGGTTTTTTTGTGATTAAGTATCGAGAAATCTTAAGGCTTCATGCACAGGAAGTCACACAAAGGGGGATAGCTTCAAGCTGTGGTCATTCTAGGAATACGATTAGAGAAGTAATTCGGCGAGCAGAAGAGAAGAATATTCAATGGCCAATCGAAATGGATATTACAGATCTTGATCTACAAATAATTTTATTCCCTGAGAAAAAGATACTTTCGGACCATCGTCGAAAGCCTGATGGCGAGTATATTCACAAGGAATTGGCTAAATCCGGGGTAACACTCTCTCTTTTATGGGACGAATACTCTTTACAGTGCAGGGCAAACGATGAAATTCCGTACAGTTATCGTCAGTTTTGTAGATTTTACAACGAGTATGCCAGGAGAACCAAAGCAACAATGCGCCTTAAAAGGAAGCCTGGGGAACAAATGGAAGTAGACTGGGCAGGTCAAACTATGTATCTCACAAACAATCTAACAGGAGAAGAGATTCCTGTTTATATTTTTGTTTCTGCGTTGCCATGTAGCCAGTATGCGTATGTAGAAGGGTTTTTATCCATGGATGTAGAGAGTTGGATTACAGCTCATATCCATGCATTTGAGTTTTATGGAGGAGTGACGAGGATTATTATTCCCGATAACTTAAAGACCGGGGTGATCAAGTCTTCACGAACCGACCCAATTCTTAATCAGAGCTATCAGGAAATGGCAGAGTATTACCAGACTACTATTATCCCAGCACGTGTACGTCATCCAAAAGACAAACCGAGTGTAGAAGGGAATGTTGGTCATATATCAACTTGGATTATCGCTTCTCTTCGCAATGAAAAATTCTTTTCTTTGCCTGAACTTAACAAAGCGATTAAAGAAAAGTTAGATGTGGTGAATACTAAACCTTTCCAGAAGAGAAAAGGAAATAGGCAGGAAGCATTTTTGGAAGAAGAAAAATTTGCATTGATTCCCCTGCCTCATTCACCATATGAGATTGCGAGCTGGGCAAAGACCGTTGTCCAGCCTGACTATCATATAAAAGTTGATAATAACTATTACTCTGTTCCCTACGATTATATCAAATGTGGAGTAGACGTTCGAGTAACGAGGAATATAATTGAAGTATTTTATAAGAATATCCGGATTGCTTCTCACAAAAGATCAAATAAGTCAGGTGGGGATATCAGTACTATTCCTGATCATATGCCTAGGGATCATAGAAAATATGCATCCTTTGATAAGGAATTTATATTAGAGTGGGGTGCCACAACCGGTCCTTCCACCTTATTAACCATTGAAAGAATCCTTGAATCTTACCCGACTGAAAAGCAGGGGCTAAAATCCACCTATGCATTGATGAAACTAGCAGATAAATATTCTATCGAACGCATAGAGAAGGCGTGTGAAAGAGTCTTGTCTTATACGCCAAGACCAAAACTTAAAAGTATACAGACCATCCTAAAAACAGGACACGATAAATTACTATTAGAAGATACAAACAAGCAATGTAGCACACAAAAAAATGATAACGCTTACGGATTTACTCGTGGCGCTGATTATTACGGGGGGAATAAAAATGACAATTGATAATACCTTAACAAAATTAAATGAAATGAGAATGTCTGCGATGGCAGAAACATTTAGAGAGCAGTTGAGAAATCCAGATTATCGAGAACTGTCTTTCGAAGAACGATTTGGGTTACTCGTTGATATCGAATGGTCCAGAAGACAAAACAATAAACTTGATCGCCTGATTAAAGCAGCTGAATTACGCGATACACAGGCGTGTATCGAGGATATTGAATATCATCCAGATAGAAAGCTAGATAAAGCGCAAATCTTACGATTAGCAACTGGTAATTATATTGAAGAGCATCACAACATTATATTAATGGGTGCTTCGGGAAATGGGAAGACGTATTTAGCCTGTGCATTTGGCATCGCCGCATGCCGTCAATTTTACAAAGTAAAATATATTCGATTACCTGACCTATTGGATGAATTAGCAATCGCAAGAGGAGAAGGAACATACAGAAAGGTTATGAAAAAATACAAGAATATAAACTTACTCATCTTAGATGAGTGGCTATTAACTTCATTAAAGGAGACCGAAGCAAGAGATCTTCTTGAAATCATAGAAGCACGCCATCAGTATGGTTCCACAATATTTTGTTCTCAATTCGATCCCAGAGGATGGCATGACAAAATTGGCGAAGGTACATTGGCAGACGCAATCCTAGACAGAATTGTGCACGATTCTTACAACATACTTATTGATGGTGAAGTCTCCATGAGAGAACGTCACGGATTGGCGGTATCCAAATGATTCCTGAAGAGGTTGAACTCCGTATAGCGAAGTATTTCTTTCACATGTATCTACCTGATGAAGTAATGCGGGAAGTGGAAGAGAAACTGCAAGCCTTTAATAATAAGGGTTTGTTGATGGTTTAAGCAAAATTCGTAAACATTTCATCTCTTTTACTTTATTAAAAAATAGATAGTGTAAACAAATTAAGTTCTAATCTCGTGAATCATTAAGAAAATTAAGGGATTAAACATGTTTACAAAGTTAGGAGGTTGACATGAATTTTCAAAATAGCTTTAAAGTGAACGGTCAAGATATACCTTACTATCATTTTTTATATGAGAATAACCTGCATGTGCTTTTAAGAAGGAAAAATTACTGGAAGGCAAGACAAGCTACATTGGAGAATGGAATGTCGCTATTGGAGTATTTAGCAAAGGAAACTAACAAACAATTCAACTTCAATAATGTGAATTTTCCAGTCTTTGAACGCGCAGTCATGATGATTATTCACTATTTCAGTGATAATCGAACCCATGATTTAGACAATTTTATATATAAGCCAATTGTAGATACTATCAGAAAAACGAGAGTCATTCCGGATGATAATTATAAAAATCTCTCGCTCTTTTATGTGGGTCAGCCAGATTTTAAGGATTGGCTTGAAGTGTACCTTGTACCATTCTCATATTTTACTGAGTTTGCCAATCAGCATTTTTATGAATTAACTGATACCTTTATCAGCAAAAAACAAATTAGATCTATTCAAGAAGTTGAAGAAGAATTACAGAAGAAGAAGGAAATAGATTACGCGAAATTAATGAAAGGAAGTGATTTTTTCTAGTCAATCAACTTAAAATTGACCTTAAAATTCAACTTAACATTGTTCGATTAGAAAATTGAAATTTTAAGTCTAATTTTAAGCCTAATTTTAAGGTGTAGCATTTCCAAAAATGTTGATATACCAACGTTTTAGTAACAATTTTTCAACTTATTAAAAAGGGGCTAAAAATCGGAGTTTAGTGTTAGGTGCTGAATAAGCCTGTTCAGTGACCGTAACACTAAACAGATTTGGCACTAACTGAGGGGTAGGTGAGAAAAATGTTTGCTTATGACAAACACCTGACTGATAAGGAGTTGGCAATTCTAGAGGACTTGTGTACCTTTCGAGCACTAACAACGGAAATGATTCAGCACCGCCATTTTGAAAAGAAAGGGAACTATGTAAATGTGCTGCTCTCTCAACTGAGAAAGGAGGGGTATATTCGCTCATCCATTTTAAGCAAAAGCCGGAAGGGAAGAAAAGGCTTTGCATATCATCAGATTTCCGAAACGGGAAAGGAATGCCTGATAAGGCATGGAGTGAGTGTTGAGGGTCAATGGAAGAACATCTATCTAAGTGATTATCAGATTCCAAACTTGCTGCTAGCAAATGAAGTATTGTTGGAATATGAAAGTTTGGGCTGGCAAGTATGGGATAGCCGGCAAACAAAATCTGCCTATGGACTAGATTATCGAAACAATATACAAGGCATGCTGTTCTCTCCAAACGGAGAAAGATACGGATTATATGCCCTGGAGACAAGAATAACGGAAAATGTTGTTGGCCGAATACAGTCAGAAATACGGAAACACACACAAATTGAAAATTGGATTGTTTTAGCGAAAGGAATGGATAGTTACAATCTGTTTATTGAATATGGGTTCGAAAATGACAATGAAGAAAAGAGGCACCTCCCACAACAAAAACGATTGCTGACAATAGGGAAACTCGTGATCGAACCATTCAAAATCAATTTTGAAAAACGCAAGGCATTTTCAACAGAGGAACAATGGATTCAGAGGCTATGTGCATATTACGGTTTTAAAATTAAAACAACGGATATCGAAGAGAACAGACGTCAATCCTTCCCCATTATCATAGAGCATCAAGGGGAAGAAATGTATTTTGTGGATTTAACAGATGCAGACCTAAATAAATATAATGACGTCATCATTTATAACGAATCACTTTCCAGCAGACAATGGGAAAGGAGGAAGGTAGTAGTGGTCACCCTGCAAATCGAAAATAAAGCTAATTTGAAACTAGATGAATTACAAATAGTGGATCACTTGCTACTGGATACAGAAGAATTCAAGCAGCTGTGTACCAAATGAGAGATGAACCATGACGCCACCTTCTCACCTTGTGAACGAATGAACAAAAATAAAAGGAGAATGTTAGCAAAGGTAGACGTCACCGTTAAATTAATAAACTAAACCTGCATATTTTCAAAACGCGTTTTACATTTCCAAACTGTATTTTCTAAACTTGATTTAAATCGTTAGCAGTTGTAGCATGCAGCTAAAAAATACGAAAGGAGTTTCAATCGCTATGAATGATATGAAATCAAAAATACATTATGGGATATTAACGTTCCTGTTGATAACGGGAGTCAGTTTAGCATTTACAACCTTCATGGATTGGTTTATTCCTAGCCCATTAATTTCATTTATTTTCGAGATGCTAGCACTAGGATTATTCGCTGTTGCTCGTGATAAAAGAAAAGAAACTCTTACTTTATTTTCAATAGCCACATACATCAATTTAATAATTGCAAGCTTTATTTATAAAATATGGACATTTGAAACAATCTTTACAAGAATAGAAATGACAAGATTTAGCCTATTGATATTCTTACTAATCAGTTTACTTCTTATAATAGCTTATCTTCGAGCTAAAAAAAGCTATAAGCAAGTACAAGGCAATCAGCCACATAATAATTCCTGGCATATTTCAAAGAATAAACTAAAAAAAATACAGGATTCCGATGATATTTACATTAACTTAGGAATATTTGAAAAAACAGATAAAAAATAGACTAGTCAAAAGGACTGCCAATTATGTGGCAGTCCTTTACAGATGTTTGTCTCCACTTATCTATTTTTGGTATATAAGACAGTAACAGTACATCTTTCATCCATCGGATTAGTTGCAATCCTTCGCTTAACGATATTTTAATCTAGGTAACCTAAATTAGATAATGCTTCTAAATATTCATGAAACAGAGGGTTATTTATGTCGCAATCTTTCTTTTCCATACCTATAAATAAAGTTAGCGTTTCATATAATTTTTGACAATGTCCAATTAACCTACCATTGTCAATATAATGCCCTTCATTAACACTTAATAAAATAAAGAAATAATCGCCTTCTTGAATTCGAGTATACTCCTGCTCACTTGGTGTTGAATTATGAAAATTATTCGCGAATTCTTTATTTAACTCTTTCAAATTATTAATATCGTCTTTTTCTTCATTAGTTAATATCCTGCTGATGACTTCATCATTATTAATTTTATAACATTTATTAAATAAATGTATTTCTGCCGGGTCTAGTAGAAAAGCAATATCTTTAATGTTTACCTCTACAGCAGAATATTCATTTTTTAGAATTACTTCAGCATCTGACAATATAAAATTATTTGGTATGGTTTTTTGCAAGAATCTAGCATAAAGTTCATTAATATCCTTTGTCATTAAAACTCATCCCTTAATAATAAAATGAATGGCCTCCAGTACGATTATATAAATGGAAATGTTGATAGTATCCTTCTGCAGATGTTTTACCCCAATCTCTTTCTGGTCCAACAGGAGTTCTGTTACCCCCTGCTTCTCTTGCTAAAGAAGCTGCATCCGTATAAGATACTGACCACACATTATTATTTTTTGTATCTGTAGATTTTATTCTAGATACAGCTTGTGATCTACTTAATGCATTTCCTATATATAAATCCCCTCTTGTGATCATAGCCATATAATGTTTATGTTTGTCCTTCTTTAGTTTTGAAGATACTTCTTTAACGGCAGTATAAGTAATTCCAGCAATTGTAACAGCAAGACCAATAGCAATTAAATGTGCTAACAAAGCTTCACCAATAATTACACCTAATGGAATTAAGAACGCAAATGATGCTTGTAAATTATCTGAATTAACATTATATTCTTCACCAGTTTCAATATCTATGAAATTAGCTTCAATTTTATCTTCAGTTGCTGTTTCAACTTCAATTTTATAATCCTTTTGATTTTTACCTGTTTTTTTAGATTTTTCATTTGTTTTTAAAGAAATTTCACTAGTTTCTTTATTAAATGTTAAAAAACCAATGACTCCATCACGTTCTGTTTTAATTGTAATCTTTTTTTCATTATTGACTAAGACTTCGAATTCTTCTCCACTTTGTGATTTTGCCATTGCTACACCTTGAAAGCAACTGATAATCAAAGTAATACTCAATAAAAATACAACAAATTTACTTATAGAAATTTTCATATTATTAATCTCCTTGGACTCTTTATTTAATAATTACTAATCCTTCACCATAAATTTCATCTTTACCCTTTTTTCCAAGATCCTTAGACCAAGACTGTAAAATATCATACACTTGTGAATGAATATCCTCATTTGAACTGATATTAAACTTTTCCTTATCCCGTAAAATTAGAGAAACAATACCAGTAATGTAAGGCGTTGCTAAAGATGTACCACTATTAATGCTATATTTATCGTTAGGTGCAAGAATGGGTATATCTACTCCTGGAGCAGAAAAATCTATCTTGCCCTTTGAGGTAAAAGAAGCATTATCATTATCTTTTTCAGTAGCTGTAACTGAAATAACTTTAGGATATGCTGCAGGATATTCAACTTCACCACCATACGTATTCCCAGATGAAGCAACAACAATGATCCCCTTACTAATAGCTTTATTAATGGCAGCCTCTAATAGAAAATTATCTTTAGATATCCCGAAACTTAAGTTAATAATATTTACATCATTGTTAATAGACCACTCAATCCCTTTAACAAAATCTTCTACGGAACCATTCCCATCCCTGTCAAGTACTTTTACTGAATACAAATAAACATCAGGTGAAACACCAATTAATCCAATATTATTATTCTGAGCAGCAATAACTCCTGCAACAGCAGTTCCATGACCTAACTCGTCAATAATTGGTTCATTAAGATTAATAGCATTAAATTCACCTTGAATTACACCTTTTAAGTCTTTATGATTCTTATCAATGCCACTATCCAATATGGCTATTTTAATTTTTTCTTTGTTTAATTCTGTCCATAACACAGAAGCATTAATTTTATGTACTCCCCATGGAGTCAATTGATCTAAATTCAAATTCTTCTGTTGAAGCTTATCTTTAAAAATAAAGGAAGAAGAAACAAAGATACAGCCTATTATAACAATTGATAAAAACAAAAAGATGAATGTTCTTTTTATGGTAACACCACCTTTTTTGTCGAAAAAATAATAAAAATGTAATAATCTGGCCAGTATTACATTGTTAAATAATAGCAAATACCCCAATATTTGTGAAGTGACTTTCCGAATACAAAACTATCAAATTTATTCTTAAGACACATCCCCATATCCAATTCTATAAAGCAAAACTCCTACCTCCATGTATTTGGACAGATGAAGAAGAATTAGACCACGATGAACTCGTTCGATGGGCTCTTGAGATTATTGATAAACAACTAGAAGGTAAAAGCTTTAAATAAGCTAAATAGCCATTGGAATGTTTTTGGTTTCAATGGCTGTTTATTAATCTACTAGTGGCTCCTCTCCGGACTTACTGGCTCAATCTGCCACCCTATACTCAAATGAAACGGATTGCATCACTTTCTCTATATGGCAGTGGATCACTTTTGTCATAGGTGGATCAATATCTTGTCCGGAGTGGGTCAAAAAGATGGCAGAGGTGGAACTAACCTTTGTCCTTCTTCAGTTTTTACGATTAAAGTTGCCCACTTCTTCTTTGTCCTTGGGGGGTTAATCCTCTTTCAAAGTATTTTTGGCTTTATAAAGGGAGATTCTACGAAATCCTTTATTCCGATTTTTGAAAAAGTAGCAATCTATGAAAAACAAAAAATGGGAGTTGAATGGTGTAAGGAACAGAAGACAGGGAATGTTTGTCGACTGGTGTTAAGTGGTTTTATGTTTTTGCAGTCATACATTTATCGTGATTTACCTTATCAAATCTTTGAAATAGATTTGATATTTCTGTTAGTCATGGTCTTTTTTCTTTTAGTTCTTATTAATGTTAGTTTGATTATTCGCTTTAAAAGGATTGATCCTTCTACCTCTGAATTGGATTTGAAAGGTTATACGAAGGAATCAAACCTTATTGGCGGTGTTTTCGGAATCGTGTTTGCCTTGATCGTGTTTATAATTTCCATAATCTATATTATTTCATGAACTTCAATTAATGCAATCGAAGTAGGTATGAGAGTAATAGGATGAAGGAATTTTTGGAAATGTTGTCTTTAAGTTAACGTGAAATAGAGTCACTATAAATAAACCGAGGTGAGAAACAAGTGGATTCAAGAATACAAGAATTAGTTGATTTTACAAAAGCTAAATTTGGATTGAATAACTATTATTTAAAAAGACATCAGTTTTATCGGAGCATAAATATCCTCAATGAGACGGTTTATACATTATCCATGGAGTGGTTTCCTAATTATGAAACTGAACATGAGGATGATGATTCAAATCCTGAAGGTACAGCAAGTATTGAGATAAACGTGAACAATCGTAAATTTAAGAGTGCTATTTTTGTAATGGGTAAGTCCTGTGCAGAAAATGGGATTATGTTTGCCAATCGTAATACGGAAGACATCATCAAATGGGTTGAGAGTGAAACAGGATTAACGTATGGAAGGCAGTTTCAAATACATAAAGAAGAAGAGGGGGAACTTCTTTTTAAAGAATGTATTGATGGTGTTGCCGTTTATCCTGCTGGTTATATTGAAATTAAATTTGACGAAGAAGGAAGACTCACCTTTTTTTCCATACATGGTCAATTTCCTTCTAAAGAATTGATTAGGGAGGATAAATATTCTCTTTCCCTTGATAGGTTAGAACATCTAAAAACAGAGCAATTAAGCCTCGTTGAATTTCCTTTGCATGAACAGAAAAAAATAGTTCCTGTTTATGCGGTTGAAGAGATTTTTAGTACGAATGATGGAAAGTCAACAATTCCATTTGAAGTCTTTGCGGATGCAAGCCCATATTTGAAGATAGATAAAATTATTTATTGGGACGAGCCAATGAATAAACCGTTTGAACGGAAAGAGATCAATTGGATTGAAGATCTTACAGCGGAACAAGCATTTTCATGTGAGCCTTCTCCTGATTCATTCCCAATTACGAAGGTAGAACAAGAGAAATGCATGATGGCTGTCAAGAACCTTTTACGGCAGGAGTATCCAAATGAATCAGGAAATTGGGTACTAAAACACTTTTATCGTGATAGAGGGTATATTCACGCTACATTGAAAGCGAATATTCAGGAATGTCGTGTATTTCAACGGAAAATAAAAGTCTTTATTGATTCAAAGAGTTTTCAAGTTGTAAATTACATGGATAGTAGACCGATGTTGGAAACTTTTGATGAATTTCAAACATCTGATCCAGTAACCATCACGAAAGAGGATGCGTATGAAAAACTGAAGGGGTTGTTTGAGTTAAAACCTTATTATGTTTATGACTTAAAACAAAAACAATATGTCTTATGTGGGAAATTAGATTGTCAATATGGGGTGAATGCAGGAAGTGGTGAAGTAATTTTATTAGATGACTTGTAGTTTTTGGGGCCATGAAGGGGAAATTGAACGATGTATTCTTGGAGAGTAACAAAATATAATCCTTTAAACAGAGATGCCGATGGAAGTTATCTCAACCATGAAGAATGGACTTGTTTTTCAGAGGTTGGGACAAAGATAAATTAACGGAATGATTGCAGTGGAAAGTACAGTCGCTTTTTAATAACAGGGAGAATGTTGAAGAATAGATAAACAGGCAGTAAAGGGAGGAGGAATAGGATGGTAAGAAGTAAAGTGGCACTCATTAGTTCAGTTGTTATTTTAGGTATATGTATGTATTTATATTTTCCATTTCCTAATAACGTAATGTTAGAACCACGTTCCACATTCATGTCGTTTCCAATTCGCAATCAAGAAGGATTTATTCCCCTTGGTATAATTGGGTCTATTTTATTTATCATCGCCATGATTTTATCTTTCTATGGCATGAAGAAATATCGCTTTCGGACAATTATAATAGCTGTAATCGTCTATGCAATTTTGCCCAATCTTTTAATCGCAATGTACCAAGAAACGTTGGCGAGTGGCATTAAAGCTATTTCATATGATGGTAAGGGCAATTGCAATTTTGAGAATGTAAGTGAAGATTTATTGAATGGGGAATGTAATTTTGTGTTACAAAATCGAAGCGGTAAAGACGTATCATTTGAATTAGAATTTCTGGATTCCTTTTTCATGGAAGATGGGATACGTATGGAGTCGCTAATGAATTTAGCTGGCCCATACAGTATTACGATAGAGGCAAATCATAAAAAATCTATCCATTTGAAGGAATTACTCGATTTATCAGATGTTCCTAAACATATTGACGGAGGAACATCGAACAATATTCATTTTAAGTTAATTGATGGGGAGAATACACGCACCTTATAGTAGGAGTTTTTCCTAACTTAAATGAAGTCGTTTCTCATATTAAAGATGTTCTAACAACAAACGAAAACGATTAGAAGTAAATGCTTTACTAAATTTTCCTTATATGGAAAATAAAAAGGAGATTATGAATGGAGATAAATTATAATTTATCAGAAGAAGATTATTTAAACTTTAATATGTTTCACGCAAAAAATTCAACGGCAGTCAGAAGAGCATTGAATTTAAAAGATTTTTGACACCTATCATCTTTATCATTTTATCATTTGTACTTTCAAAAGTCGGAGGCATACATTTTCTTGGGGTATTCATCCCTTTTTTAGTTGTAAGTATCCTTTGGATTATTTTCTATCCTAAATATTTCTATTCTTACATGATCCGAAATACTAAGAGAATGATCAAAGAGGGAAAGAACGATGGCTTATTAGGAGAACATCAAATGATTTTGTCAGAAGAGGGGATAATCGATTCGAATTCTAATGGCGAAACATAAGTAACTTGGTCGGGTATTAAAACTTTAAGTGAGGACAAACATAACATCTATCTTTACAACAGTTCAGTCAGTGCATACATTCTTCCAAAAAGAGCGTTAGATGATGTTGAGAAAATAAAAACATTTCTTAAATCAAAGATATAAAATGAATATTTACGATGAATGTTTGCCAGGGAATAAACCTGACTTTGAAAGACCAGCTTCAGAAGATAAATTAGGAGAACTCGAATGTAAGAGGGATTGAAATGCTTTTCACTTTGTCAAGAAACGGGGCAGGTTAATTGAATAAGACTCTGGATTTTTATGGTAAAATTTGAATAATATGGTGGAGGAGACGATGAAAAAACTTTTTTCTTTATAAGTTTTATATATGTTGTACTTAAAATTATAAAAAGAGGTGAAATATGGGGAGAATGGGAATTAGCATTTTAATAGTTTGTTTATACTGTTTTCCATTTGTCTATTTGTCGATGTATCAAGACTTTGCTAATCGTTCAATGTTTGGTTATTTAATAATGATTGTAGCGACCTCGCTCCTTGCGTTCTTTGGAAAATTCTTTGGTAACCTCATCCCTTTTATTATTGGCAATATAGTATCTGGAATAGTTTCATTTTATTTCATCAGTGAGATGGCGGGAAACGAACGATGGGGAGTCTATTTTAAGCCACTTACTCCGAATCAATTATTAATATTCGTTAGTTTTTTGAATTTGATTCCTCAGTTCCTCGTTATGATGTTAGCAAATAAATATAAAAATAAAGTTTAAGATTAATTTAATTGGGAGGGAGTAACTTCTAATTCAAAGAAGTTACTCATTTTAAAGAAATATCAACAATATTGATTAACATAGCCAAGATAAGAAAGAAATAAATAATCAGATTATCTGAGGATAATACAGCGAATTGTAAGGTATTATATTTAAACTATGGTGAAAGCAAGAGAAGGGAATGTCGTTGAATTTAAAGAGGGATTAAAAGGAGTGGTCGAGAAGGTATACGAGAATTCGGTACTTGTGGAACTGGTTCGGGATGAACAAAAGAACGCTTCTTTTCCTTTTCAAAAAACCGTTGTGAACCATAAAAATTACAAGATTGTGAGAATATAATAATATTCCCGTTCGCATATAAAGGTAATGCCTTCAAACTGTTCTTCCAGACGGTTTGGGCATTACTTGTTAGGCTCCATACAATTCCTCAGAATCCTCCTCATATGAGACCATGACCGCTAACTTCAACATATTACTCATAATTGTTAATAAATGGGTGTAGGGATTCCCGTTTTGTTACTGAAGATAGATGCATTTTGGATTTATTTCCTTTTATAGTTTTGCTAATGAAGTTAATAGAAAGAATCCATGAGAATGATGTAAAGGTACAACATGTTAATAAAGTGGCACTGGGGTATAAGAATTTAAGAGAAGAAGAGATTGAAGAAGGGGTTTGTCGAATTAGTACACTTTTAGAGGTTGAAATAATATCATTTTTATTAGGAGTCTGTACATGGATAATGGAGGTGGGATAATGTGGATAAATTTTTAATTCTTGTCACCTCATGTTTATTTATTATCAGTTTAACTGGTTGTTCTGAAAATGAGACATATGGATCGGAGGAAGCTGTAAAAAGAGGTGACGTTGTTTATCAGAGTGAAGTTGTCAATTTAGAGAGGTTTGAACAGTTCTTGAATAACCTATCTAAAAATAAAGAGGACAAGATACGAGTTACTGGCTATACACACGAAGGAGACCCAATATATCAAGATTTACAGTTTGATGGAAAGGCCATTCAATATCGTTACGATAACTTAAACGATGAATATGCTGGAAATGATAAGGGCATAAAAACGGACATTTGTACAAAAATCGTTGAAAAAGAAAATGTACAAGGTGAAGTTGAATACTTGATTAGTGGTTGTTCAAAAAATCAAGACCACTTTCTTATTCGTGTAGGAGTAAAGGAAGTTGAAGAGAATGTTCTGGAAGAGATCATCATTTATCACATGAAGAATGGTTCAGAAAAGGTCATTTTCAAGGGGAAAGAGGCAATTAGAACTATTGAAGAGGCAGTCAAAGGTGCAGAGAAACAACCAGGTATTGTTAATATGGCAGACCCACAATTTAAGATAGTTTTAGGGAAGGACATTTATTATCTTTGGATTACAAGTTCTGATGGGACAGTAGGAACAATTATGAAGGCCGAAGATACCCATACGATTTATCTCTTATCTGAACAGTCCACAACACAACTTAATGAAATGTTACAATCGTTTTAGCAGAAGTTAGATAAGTGAATAAGGAAAGTGCAGGAGATAAAAACTATTATCCTAATAAAAGTGGGTGATCCTTCAAGAGTGGAAGGATTGCTCTTTTTATTTTATTCCAGAATGTGGTTGACTGTTGGTGATTACAGTTGTAATATTTAGTTGTAGATCACAAATGTAATATTGAGAGGAGCATTCTCTGACATATGAAAGAATTACCTAAAATATCTGAAGCTGAATTAGAAGTGATGAAAGTCCTTTGGGCAGAATCACCTCTAACAGCAAATGAAATCATTGAAAGGTTAGAGTCAACATCGGACTGGAAACCAAAAACGATTCGAACCCTTATTAACAGATTAGTCCAAAAAGAAGCAGTATCTTATCATCAGGATAAAGGGCGTTTATATTCGTATTATCCTCTGGTCTCGCAAGAAGGCTATTTGCAAGTAGAAACAAAATCCTTTCTAAAACGTTTCTACGGTGCGGCCTTTAAACCATTGCTTGTGAATTTTTTGAAGGAAGAAAAGTTATCTTCGGAGGACATTAGCGAACTTAAACGTATTCTCGATGAGAAAGATGAAGAGAATCAGAGGAAAGGATAAGTAAATATGATAGATATTGTTTTCAACACCTACCTGTCTCGCCTTTTTGACTGGGTAATAGAAACAACAATGATGGCAAGCATATTAGTGGGACTTATCCTTATTGTCAAAATATTGCTGAGAAATAAGCTAACTCCAAGATGGCACTATCTTTTATGGATGATTTTAATTGTAAGACTTATGCTTCCCTGGTCTCCTGACAGCTCGTTTAGTATCTATTCAATCCTATTAAACGGTTACGAATCTATTACTTCTGTTCAAAGCCAACCCATCAGCTCATCAGAAAACGAACGCTTGCAGGAAACAACAAACATTTTATCTGGCACAAAGGGAATCACAGAGGAGGAACCCTCTACTTTCAATGCACCACAAATGATTGAGGAAAGTAAGAATAAGATGATGATTCATGATGAAAAACCAAAGGATGAATCAGAACCACTTTCTGTGTATTCCATTGCTCTAACCCTTTGGTTGACAGGTGTTATAGGATTAGGCTTCATAACGTATCTTTCGAATAGACGATTACAGAACTATATAAAACAACAACCTGTTATAACAGACGAAAGAACTGTCCGAATTTTTGAGAAATGCAAGGAATCGATGTCTATTCAGCGGAATATTCCTCTGCTTTTAGCTGGAAGAATTCCAAGCCCTACAGTTCTTGGATTCTTTCGACCAAGAGTTTTACTAACGAGTGATCAAATCAAACTCCTCAACGAACAGCAACTACGACATATTTTCTATCATGAATTAGCTCATATTAAACGAAAAGACGTTGGTATGAATTGGCTTATACATTGTTTACTAATTATAAACTGGTTTAACCCGATCATTTGGTATGCCTATGTTCGTATGCGAGAGGATCAGGAGCTTGCATGTGATGCGTACGCTCTCACCTTTATGGAGGAAGAGGAAAAAATACAATATGGATATACCATTATCAATCTTTTAGAACACTATGCAAATTATTATCCAGTGCCGAGTTTAGCCAATTTAAGTAGAAATAAAAGAATATTAAAGAGGAGAATTTTTATGGTTAAAAATTTTAAAAAGAAATCGTATCGCTGGTCTGCACTCGGTATCATTGCAGTGGTTGCTATTGCATCAGTATCTTTACTGAATGCCAATGCGGGTGGGTCAAATGAAAAACAGAAAGAAAAAGTGCTTGAAAATGAATCGATTAAAAATGACGGCAGGGAAAAAGGTAATAAAACTCTTGAAAAAACGGATGAAACAAAGAACCAAGAACAAGATAACAAAACTGTTCAAACAATAAATAATAATCAATCGGAAGAGACTGCTATGGATTATGGGGATAGTTATAAAGCTGTAAAGAATTTTTCTTACATTGTTTATGATGGATATTATTATAAATTGGGGGAACAAGTTGACCAATCAAAAGTTGGTTCACAGATTGGAGAAGTGAAACGTATAGGAACTTGGGAAATTATTAAGGATGGAGACTCAAATGAAGTTCCACCTGGCCCTATATATTCAGTAGTTGATAAAGACCCGAAAGAGGTAATCGTTGCAAAGCAATGGTCAAACAGAGATGTGTATGTACAATTTGAAAGGGAAAGTCCTGTTATTCAACGTGATAAAAGTAAAATTTACAGTACAAAAAATGACCCTGAAGAAGTTCAAATTGCCGTACAGAATGTAAGAAATGATAGTTCGGTATTATATGAGTTTAAAAACCAAGCCCGATTAGAACTAACTTATATTAGTTATGACCCGAATCATAGTTCTACTGCATCGCTTGGGTACACTGTATCAGAAGTAGATGCAGGGATATTATCAGTGAAGCAATATCCGAAGAATGAGGTTCCCAAAGGCTCAGCATTTATTAGGGATTACGTATTTATGAGAGAAAATAATAATACGATTAAAAAAGAAATAAATAAAGAGTGGAAAGAACCTGTCTTGAAAGAATCTTTTGTTGTGAATGGTATAGAATGGGGAAAATATGAAACCATTTATCAGGAAGATGTATATCGGGGAGAACAACAGAACCTATATTTTGAAATAAGTACACAGGGGGAAATCGATTTAAGCCTTATGAAAGAGTTTTTAAGCTCATTTGAGCAAAGTAATAATGAATAGGTAGTTATTTATTTTAAAAGTGCATTACTGGGAACAATGGTAATGCCCTTTTTTATAGTTGATGCAGGATAGTGGTCTTTCAGGAGGAAAATGATGATTAAAAAAAGCGGAAAAATACTCATAATCACCTTTTCAATTTTAATCTGTTTAATAGTGTATTACTTTTTACAACTTAATTGGATTTCGGTCTCAAATGAATCTGTTCGATTAGAGGATTTACCAAAGGAATTCGATGGCTTTAAAATCGTACAGTTATCCGATTTGCACAATAAAGAATTTGGTGAGGAAAACAAAAGGTTAGTTAATAAAATCAATAAAATTAAGCCAGATATAATTGTGATAACTGGTGATATGTTAAATAACTCTCATGATATAGCGAATAATGGAGAAATTCTAATAAATTTAATTACAAATTTAAATGACAATTATCCGATTTACTATGCTACAGGAGAACATGAAGAAGGCTTGTATTATGAAGATAGAAATAAGTATCAAAAAGAAGGAACGAAGGAAGCATACGAGAGGAAATTAAGCATTCTTGGTGTTACCGTTCTAAATGATGAGCAAACAACAATTACACGGCAGGATTCAAAAATTAATCTGTATGGGTTGAAAGAACATTTGTCAGGAGATATTCAAATTGAAGAACGATTAGGCAAACCGAATGAAGCTGAAGTAAATATTTTACTCTCACACAGACCTTTTTATTTTAGTGAATATGCCGATTGGGGAGCAGATATAGTCTTTTCTGGTGATACTCACGGGGGAATGATGCATTTACCTATTATTGGTGGTATTTTTTCAACAGAGGGACTATTCCCAGAATATGATGGTGGTTTGTTTCATAAAGAAAATTCAGTCATGGTTTTAAGTAGAGGTTTAGGAAATAATCCAATCCCACTTAGAATAAATAACCGACCAGAAATAATGACAATTACTCTGAAAAAGTAAATAGGAAAGTAACTCGTATTCATGTATAGGGAGCGATTGCTTCAAAATTGTGTCCAACTTTACAAGGGATTTAAATAAATGGAAATTTGAAAGCCAGAATGCTGAGTCGTTGAAAAGAAAATAATGTCGGATGTCTACCCCTTTAGATTAAGTTGATCCAAAGGGGTGTTTTTTTCTATATGTACCTCTGAAGCTAAAAAAGGTTATTAATACGATTTTGAGGAACAACTTGTTCTTCCATAATGGGCGTTAGTTTTTGAACAAAGAAGTCGCCTTTTCTTTATTCAGAGGCAGTTTCGTAGCAAGACTATGATATATTAATATTAAGGAGGCGGTTATATGGGTGAAATAGATATAGCATTTACTATATATATTATTATTTTAGTTATAGGCTTGTTTATTGGTTATAGATACGGCTCCTATATGATAAGAAAAACAGGCTTATTTTTTCCTCAATTATTTATCGCAGGAACAATTGTCATAGCAGTCGATATTATCGCCACAATAGGTTGGGCTTACTTCTCATGGGGTACTAACGAATTTATATTCATTATTGGAATATTTTTAGGTTTAGGTTCGATGCTCGTAAGTGAAGTGCTATTAATCACCATTCTACTAATTAAGCGAAAAAATATGATAAAAACATTCAATGATAATTATTTGAACACTTTGTAGAAATTATTCCACTGGAGGATGTCTCCGAAAATAAATGAAAACGCTTTCCTTGCTAAATTGCAGGTTTGTTGAATATGGATTTCTAAATTATTAAACAAAATGGAACGACTCTATCGATTTAATTGTAATTTAGGAAAGGGGGAATTAAAATGTTCAATTTCTTCTTCATTATTGGTGTTATAGGAATTATTATATCGGGAATTTTTATAGGTGCTTGGACTAATGGACAACAGCAAAGAGCAAATTATCATTCTGAGACAAAAGAACACAGAGGTTTTAGAACTAAGATTTCAATGTATTCTGGTTTGATAGGAGTAATCTCATTGGGGATTAGTGCAATTATTTATTTCTTTTAACTTCTTTAACGAAAGGGTGATTTTTGTATATGGGCTAATCGTATTTACAATAGATAAGTAAAGGTGAGGCACAAAGTTAATTATTCAACTATTGGAAACATCGCCAAGAGTTGTGCCATCTTTTTGAGGCGACTTAATGGAATAAAACTTAATAGGAAAATTGGATATTATGGTAGTAAATTAGAAATATTTTATCTTTTTTTGAAAGGGGATTGAAAAATGTGGAGACAAACTTGCTAATAACCCTGCTCACTTCAATCATTCCGTTTTTATATTTCATAGTAATAATCGCTATTATTTGGTGGATGGTTGCCATAAAAAGAACGAATCAGAAACAGGTTGAACAAAATAATGAAATAATTGAATTATTAAAGAGATTGATTGAGAAGGAAAATGATAAACATCAAAGTTAGTGTGATTCAATTAAACTAATGGTTTTTCTTTACCAAAGTTTTAATTTTGAGGAGGAACTCTTGATGAAAAACCCTTCGAAACAAAATTCAGAAGAAAAGGATGTTCATCAAACCATAGAATCCCATCATTCAGCAAACCCATTGGCTCCAGATAGGACATCTTTTAACGATGTGATAAAGCACGGTGACATAATAAATGGTTTCCAATCCCCTAAAAAAATAGAGCAACTTCCGAAATGGTATCAAAAGCCTTTCAAACTCCTTACAATCATCACCATAGTTGGTCTCATTTCAATAATTTTGTATCAATTTATCCAGACAATTATTTCAATGATTACTCAAAAATAGTTATCCCACTTAAATGTTAAATATTGTGTTTCTCCATTTTGATTATTCATCCTTGTTAAAGGAGTGCTGATAATGAAAACTGTATATAGTAATCTAAAAGTGGACCACCGCAGTCATTGAAAAGTCCCCCACCTAGCTTATAATAACCCATGAGGAAATACCTATATTTCAGCGTGGGGAGACTGGAGCGATGATAGAATTGAGCAAGAAACAGAATGTCTTACTAATGCATTTAAGGGAGGGAAAATCACAAAGAGAGATTGCAAGGGAAACAGGAGTTGACCGCAAAACAGTTAGAAAATATATAAAAGAGTATGAACGTAAGAGAATGGAAATCCAACAATCTGATGACCCTGTACAAACAGGTGTAACCGTCAAGTAGTTTTGAACACTTTTTGCTAATTAAGTTTGAACACTTTTGTCTCCGAAAATAGTGCTTCTGTGTTTTAATCTATAACTATCTTCATTCAGGTGAATGACTTCGACCCTATGGAGTAGACGGTCTAATATGGCTGTTGTAATGCCTTGATCTCCCATTAGCTCTCCCCATTGATCCGGCCCTTTATTGGACGTTAAAATGATAGAACTTCGTTCATAAAGGCCATTGATTAAGTGGAAGAACAGGTTGGCTTCCCGTTGATCCATTGCCATATACATCAAATCATCAATGATTACCAGATCCGACTCCATGATTCTTTTGAGCTGAGTCTTGGATTTCGATAGGTACTCTTGTGTTTTGAGAACATGAATGAGTTCCCCCATCGTTGAAAAGATGGCCTTGTACCCGTTTTGAATGGCTTCCAGGCCAAGCCCTATGGCAATATGGGTTTTCCCAACCCCT
>NZ_JACHGK010000030.1 GCF_014207535.1 Bacillus benzoevorans | reverse complement strand
AAGTCCGCTCGACTTGCATGTATTAGGCACGCCGCCAGCGTTCGTCCTGAGCCAGGATCAAACTCTCCAATAAAGAGTATGAGTTAGCTCATAAATTTTGTTGTTAAACACAACTAGAATTAACGTTGACGTTTTTGTTTGTTTAGTTTTCAAAGAGCAATTTATTATCTTCGCTGTAAAAGCGACTTTATTAATTTAACATATCGCTTTTATTTAGTCAATAACATTTTAAAAAAACATTTCCGTCAACTACGAATCAGTTTTACACTTATTTCGCAGCGACGGTTATTAATATAACAATTATTTTTATAAAGGTCAACTGTTTTTTCATAAAAGTTGATTCGATACTTGATAATATCTATGGAAAATCCCTTGCCCTTTCGTTTCTATATTCACTGCCTCAATACAATGTTTTTCAATTAAATACTCAATCAGCACTTCTAAATCAACTGAGTATAATTTCAATTCAGGGTGTGTGAGAATCTCATTAAAGGACCAGTGGTCTTTTGTCTTTAATACATCAATTAAATGGGCTGAACCAATCTTTACTCTGGAATGAATAAGAAATTCACCTGCTAAAAATAAAAGTTCAAGTCTCTTTTCAAGCTCCTCTTCACTATTAACCAGTTCATCATACAGTTTATAAATTTCCGGTTCCAATTTTTTTATCTGCTGCCAAACGGTAATTTCAGGTTGGAATCCTTTTTCGATCGCTGTCAATCTTGCAAGATGATGCAAGGAATGGACAATGTCATTATACGCATCCAAATAATGATGGTTATCAAAAAATGCCCGGCCTTTTGTATAGCGGCGGATAAGCTTTGCAAACTCCAATCCCTTCTTTAATTTTCTCTCTTCTGCTGGAAACTCGCTTAGTTGTTGTCTTAAATGATGCAGATATTCATTACGATCAAAGATGATTTCCCCAGAATAGATCCAATCAACTATTTTACGATTGGAACCGAGCAGCAGCCAATTATCTAATTGCGCTTTTGTCACGATATGCATCGCAGCCTGTTTATTTTGGTAGGAATAATGTTTGATCAATATGGGTTGTTCCGCTTCTTTTACAATAATTAATAAGATAGCGTCAAAGTTATCAGTAATAGAAATTGTCTTTTCCCGTTTTTCTATCATCAATATACCCATTGTATTAATCTGGCTTGCTCGTTCTTGATAGATCGGACGAAGAATATCTTCCACTATACCATTTCCTCCACATCTAAATTCCAAGATCAGTCTTGGTCTTTCCCTTTTCAGTCATAATAAATTCGACAAAAACAGCGCGATTTCCTTTTATAATTTTTAAAAAGATATTAAAACTTATTGAACAGTTTTCATTCAAAAATATGATATAGTAATGCTTTAGGAGGGATATTCATGGCGAAATATTCTAGTAAAATTAATAAAATCCGCACTTTTGCTCTTAGTTTAATTTTTGTCGGCTTTATCGTAATGTACATTGGTATTTACTTTAGAACCTCACCTGTATTAATGACCATTTTCATGCTCCTCGGTCTGCTTTTCACGATCGGAAGCACTATCGTTTATTTTTGGATTGGTATGCTTTCAACTAAAGCTGTTCAAGTAGTCTGCCCTAATTGCGGGAAACCAACCAAAATACTAGGACGGGTTGACATGTGCATGCATTGCAGGGAACCGCTTACCCTCGATGCAAGTTTAGAGGGCAAAGAATTTAACGAAAAATATAATCACAAAAAACAGGACTGACCCATTGGGCAGTCCTGTTTTCAAATTATATTGATAAGTTCCTTAATGAACTTCTTTCATTGTACATTCTGGACATGAACCGTAAATTTCCATCCGGTGATGACTGATTTTAAATCCTGTTACGTGGCTCGCAAGCTGTTCCACTTCATCCAGACCCGGATAATGAAAGTCAACTATTTTCCCACAGCCTTCACAAATAACATGATAATGCTGTGTCGTAACGAAGTCAAAACGGCTTGAAGCATCACCAAAAGTTAATTCCTTTACAAGACCAACTTCACGAAATACTCTTAAATTATTATAAACTGTAGCGACACTCATATTAGGGAACTTTCCTTCCAACGCTTTATAAATTTCATCAGCTGTTGGATGTGTCATTGAGTTTATTAAAAATTCGAGTATCGCATGACGTTGCGGTGTTATACGAACTCCGGTCTCTTTCAAGGTATCCAGCGCTTCTCTTAAATGATTCTGTTCCACCGTCATGCACCTCTTTTCTAAAAAATATTATCACTTTATAATTGTTATAATTAGTGTACTAATTTTATATCACATTTGTCAATATAATTAACCTTTATATAGGATATATTGCACTTAGCACTGTACATTAGACATAAATTATTCACAAAATAGACAAATATATCACTTGCTCTTTATTTATTTTGTCAGTGGCGTAAAAAAAGAACAGACCAATTATTTGACCTGTTCAATATAATCTGAGGAGGTATGCCCTAATATAAGGATATGAAAAACACGGATAATGGAATGGACAAAAGTCACATGATTTAAAAAATAGGCTATAAAATTTATTTAAAACTTTTTTCTAAATAAAAGAGCCTGTACAGCATTTGCACAGGACTCATTGTCATATTTAAGCTAAATTCTCTTGTATAAATTGGAATACTTCATTAATATGATCTTTGACCTTCACTTTACGCCATTCTTTTACCACTTTCCCTTCGGCATCAATGATAAAAGTGCTGCGCTCAATCCCCATATATTCCTTTCCAAAGTTCTTTTTAAGCTTCCAAACATCAAATGCTTGCGCTGCTGCATTCTCTTCATCAGCAAGCAGCAAAAACGGAAGACCGTATTTTTCAATAAATTTTTCATGTTTAGTGATTGGATCAGGACTCACTCCAAGAACTACCATGTTTGAATCTGAAAAATCCTGATGGCGATCACGGAAATCACATGCTTCAGTTGTACACCCCGGGGTCATGTCTTTTGGATAGAAATATAAAACGACATTTTTACCGCGGAAATCAGATAATTTAACATTTTCTCCATTACTAGCCGGCAAGGAAAAATCAGGTGCCAATTGGCCTTCAAGTACTGCCATATATCATTTCCTCCTTTTTTACTAATTTTCATTCCCCTACAAGACAGTGGAAAAATCTAACTATTCATACCTTATCCTATTCTCATTATGAAAACAACTTTTATTTCCTGTCACGGAAAAAGACCGCTTGAGCCACAAATGCCGTTGGGATCGTGTACCCGATTAAGGCTTCAAGCATGACGATGATTCTCCCCAACCCAACCGGGGCAATATCACCATACCCAACTGAAAATAAAGTAACTCCGCTAAAATAGACATACGTCCCAAGCCGGTCCACAAAGCGGTCAGAAGAAGAGGGATATTGTTCGATTAAGATTCGGTACCCCTTTGTTTCAAGTAAAACGTATATAAGGCCAAAGCCAATGAGAATCGTCAAATAAACAAATGACAAATAGACAAAGTTTTCAACAGAAATTAGCTTTCCTTTTACGGTATTCGGAATAAAAAGAGTTCTTAAACTCATCACAATACAATAAACGGTAAAGGCAAATGAAAGGAAAAACAGCATTCTCTCCCTCTTCTCCCCATTTCTCATTTTAAATATATGTATATGCAAAAATATCATCACAAACACCTCTTTAAAGCACAGCCCATTCAGCCATATTTTTTATTACAAAACGGAAACAATCAGCACATTGCCATTTACTTCCTCCTATTCCATCATGACTAGTGCTAAAATGAAAGGGCAGTTATTTTAAGGAGGGGTTTGGATGAACTTTACGAATTCAGAAAGATTACATAAAGAGGCATTAGAACATATTGTCGGAGGCGTTAACAGTCCGTCTCGTTCTTACAAGGCAGTCGGCGGCGGGGCACCTGTAGTCATGAAACGCGGGCAGGGAGCCTATTTTTGGGACGTAGATGATAACAAGTATATCGATTATTTAGCAGCATTCGGACCTATTATCACTGGTCACGCTCATCCTCATATTACTGAAGCGATTAAACAAGCCGCCGAAACAGGCGTATTATACGGAACACCTACTATGCATGAAGTAACATTCGCAAAAATGCTGAAGGAAGCGATGCCGAATTTAGAAAAAGTACGTTTCGTGAATTCCGGAACAGAGGCCGTCATGACGACCATTCGCGTGGCACGCGCTTATACTGGAAGAGATAAGATCATTAAATTCGCCGGATGCTACCACGGTCATTCCGATCTTGTTCTCGTCGCTGCCGGTTCCGGTCCATCTACATTAGGTACACCGGACTCAGCAGGAGTAACAAAAAATATTGCTGAAGAAGTGATTACCGTTCCATTTAATGATATCGAACCGTTTCAAGCAGCCCTCGAAAAATGGGGTCAGAATATCGCAGCGGTTCTCGTTGAACCAATTGTCGGGAATTTCGGTATCGTAGAACCAAATCCAGGATTTCTAGAACAAGTAAACGAATTAACCCATGCCGCAGGTGCACTTGTCATATACGATGAAGTGATTACTGCATTTCGCTTTATGTATGGCGGTGCTCAAGATTTACTAGGGATAAAACCTGATTTAACAGCCATGGGAAAAATCATTGGCGGCGGTCTTCCTATTGGAGCTTACGGAGGAAGAAAGGACGTTATGGAGCAGGTGGCACCTCTTGGTCCAGCATACTCCGCAGGAACGATGGCCGGGAACCCTGCTTCGATCCAGGCCGGCATCGCTTGTCTGGAAGTACTGAAGCAGGACGGGGTGTATGAACACTTAGACCGTCTGGGGGCTAAGCTTGAAGAAGGCATATTAAATGCTGCACAAAAATATAATATTCAGATCACGATCAACCGTTTAAAAGGTGCATTAACGGTTTACTTTACGAACGAAAAAATCGAAAACTATGACCAGGCACAAAATACAGACGGGGAAATGTTTGGCAGGTTTTTCAAACTGATGCTAAATGAAGGAATCTGCCTCGCTGCTTCAAAATATGAAGCATGGTTCATCACTACGGCTCATACCGATGAGAATATCGAAGAAACAATCCGCGCTGTCGAAAAATCATTTTCACAGCTCTCAGAAAAATAATACCTATTGCATTTAGGCTGTTCTACTAAAGAATACTAATATTAATCTCTTCATCTAGTATTATTCCAATCCAAAACACTAGAAAAGGATTCATTATTGCGTATTAGCTTTCTTTAGGAACAGCCTTTTTTTACAACTCCTCACCATTTAATCTCATTTCACAATAATATATTGCATCATTAATCTCAAAAGTGAAATATTCAAAAGTTAATCTAATCGATTGATTTATACAAATGCATATGATAGTATAACTTTACCGCATTAATAATATTCATTACATGTTTCCATTTTGCTAAGTAAACAATCATTTGAAATCGTAGTTTCATATATAGATTAAAAACGACTGCTTACGATTACTGTGAATACTCATATCAATTAAAGGAGGTGAATCGGCTTAAGTAAGTTTCTTTAAGCCGAGAAGAAATGCACCATTATAGTCCTTCAAAATTCCTGTATCATAACCTGCAGGAACATGATGCCTGTGGGATTGTTTCTTGCCTTGAAAAGAAGAATATTCCTACAAGAGAGAATATCTTCAACTGCATCGATGCCCTTGTGACCATGAATCACCGTGCCGGTTTCATTAACGGAGAAGGGGATGGGGTCGGAATTCACATTGACATCCCCCGCGAACTTTGGAAAAAAAAGTTGTCTCAGACCGAGGCAAATCCAGAAGAAGCAGAAAAAGATAATTTCACAATCGCTCATATTTTTATTAAGAGAAATGAAGATGTTGAAAGAGCGAAGGCTTCAATTTTACAAAAACTGGAACAATCGCAGTTCACTGTTCTTTTCCAATCAGATAAAGTATCAGAATCTTCAGCACTCGGTCCAATAGCACAGCAAGAAAACCCCGTTTTCTTCCAAGTGGCATGCAGTACAACCTTAAAAGGCCAGGCATTAACAACTAAACTATTCCAATTGACACTTGAAATTGAAGAAAACGAAAACATCCATGTTGCATCCTTAAGTCAATATCACGCTGTTTATAAAGTAATGGGTGCGGGTGATATTTTACCAAAATATTATCACGATCTAGCAAGCCCATTAGTTGCTTCAACGATGACTCTTGGCCATAACCGTTACTCAACCAATACCCTTTCGAGTTTTTTCCGTGTTCAGCCATTTGGAGTCCTTGGTCATAACGGTGAAATTAATACAATTGCCAAATTGCGCGATGAAGCAAGAATGACCGGAGTGCCCCTCGTTAAAGACGGAAGCGACTCCCAGGACTTAAGCAGAACGATTGAAACATTTATCTGCCGCGACGGTTATTCATTATTCGAGGCAATGGATTTCCTCTTCCCGCCTATTGTCAATGAAATAAAGGCGTTTCCTGAGCATTTACAAAATATGTACACTTATATGCGCGAAAGCTGGGGTCATTTTGCCCAAGGTCCTGCCGGTATCATATCCCGTTTTGGCAAAGAAGCGGTCTACAGTGTGGATGCGCTAGGTCTTCGCCCCCTATGGATGCTAAAAACAGAACAATCTTATATCTTTTCATCCGAACCAGGTATCATTCCATCTAGTGAGTATATGAGCGATCCAAAACCTTTGGCTCCCGGAGAAAAAATCGGCTTTAACTGGGTCGGAGATGAGATCAAAGTATATGAACAAAGGGAATTACAGGAAGAAGTATACAAAAGAATCTCGGCACGTCTTTCTATTGACCACGCAGGAAAAAGATTAGAGCCGCCGGTACTGGAGAAAAAAATCAGCTTTCATTTTTCAGGTAAAATCCACAACGGGCAATACAAAGCATTTGGCTGGGATCGCGATCATATCCAGTTAATTGAACAAATGGCTGAAAAAGGGGCAGAGCCGATTCGTTCCCTTGGTCATGATGCACCCCTTGCTGCTTTAAACCCTGAACGCAAAAATCTTGCTGATTATATTAAGGAAAGTGTTGCTGTCGTTACAAATCCCGCGATTGACCGAGATCGCGAGACAGAACATTTCTCTACCCGCGTCATTATCGGGAAGAGACCTTCCCTTCTCGCTCATGAAGAAGTATCTGAAATTGTTGAATTATTATCACCCCTTTTAATTGAAGGAAAACAAGGTAACGACGTTTCAGATGAACTGCAGCAGCCAAGCTATGATCAATTAGTGTATCACTATGAGAAAAAACAGCTGACTGGCGTCATTGATACTGTATTTAGAGCGGAAGAAAGCATAGAGGAAGCTTTAAAGCGTCTGTCTGAAGAAGCAATCGCAAAGGTGAGAAGCGGAAAATCTCTTATTATTTTGGATGATTCCGCGGCACATCAGGATGGATACTGGATCGATCCGCATCTTGTCGTTTCGGTGATTGATCAGGCTCTTGTCAAAGAATCATTACGCCGTGACTGCTCGCTTGTTCTGCGCTCAGCGGCACTTAGATCTTTACATGATATTATAACCGTATTTGGTTTAGGTGCTGATCTCGTCAGTCCGTATTATATGTTCTTAACCGTGATGGAACACGCAACGAAACCAATCGTTCATTTGTATTCCGCTCTTGTCAAAGGTCTGGAAAAGGTCATTTCCACAATAGGTATTCACGAACTGCGCGGTTATGCAAGATTATTCTCAAGCATCGGTCTTCATGAGAAAATCGCTGAAAGATTAGGCATTGTGAACTTTTTTGGTTCTGAAGAATTATCCTATGATTTTCAAGCATTAAAAGAAGAGTCCATGGAGCGCAGTACCGATTTTCATAATGAAAAAGAAAGAGTTGGAAAATCATTTCATCTTTTCCCAAGAATATGGAAAGCCATTGGTGATGTTGCGGCAACGGGTGATTATGACAGCTACAGACAGAAAATCACCGAGCAGGAAGAAGAAAACCCAATTGCCATCCGTCATTTAACAAGCTTTAAAAAGATGGATTCAGCTTTATCAGCAAATGAGGTTGATATTACAGTCGGGCAGCATAGTCTTCCATTTGTTATTTCTTCAATGTCATTCGGCTCACAAAATGAAACAGCCTTCAGAGCATATGCTGAAGGGGCGAACAGACTCAATATGGTGAGCTTGAATGGTGAAGGCGGAGAAATTAAGGATATGCTTGGCAAATATCCAAGAACAAGGGGACAACAAGTCGCTTCAGGACGATTTGGCGTCAATGCAGAATTGCTGAATTCCTCCAATTTGCTGGAAATCAAAATCGGTCAGGGGGCAAAACCTGGTGAAGGCGGACACCTTCCAGCCTCAAAGGTGACAGCAAAAATTGCCGAAACACGCAACGCTACTAGAGGGTCTGATTTAATCTCCCCTTCTAATAATCATGATATTTATTCAATTGAAGATTTGGCGCAAATGATTCATGAATTAAAAACAGCTAATGACCATGCCAGGATATCTGTTAAAGTACCAGTTGTGCCAAATATTGGTACCATTGCCGTTGGAATTGCTAAGGCAGGCGCTGATATCATTACTATAAGCGGCTTTGACGGCGGTACAGGTGCAGCCAGAATTCATGCGCTCACATATGTCGGTCTTCCGGTTGAAATTGGTGTGAAAGCAGCACACAACGCTCTTATCGAATCCGGGCTTCGCGATAAAGTGGAAATTTGGGGTGACGGCGGGATTAAAAGTGCTGCTGATGCATTGAAGATCATGCTGCTGGGAGCAAACCGCGTCGGATTCGGTACACTGTCCATGATCGCCATTGGCTGCACAACCTGCCGCGGCTGTCACTTAGATACCTGCCACGTTGGAATTGCAACACAGATTGAGTCGGAAGCACAGGCTAAAGAGCATGGATTAAGACGATTTGTGCCCCGTCAATATGAATTAGCAGTACAGGGAATCACCAACCTGTTTACAGCATTTGGAAATGAATTAAAAAGCCTGGCTGCATCACTTGGGATTAAAAAATTACAGGATGCCGTCGGACGTACAGACCTGTTAGAACAAACACGCGGGTTCAATCAGCTCGATCTGAAGTACCTATTAAAAACAATACAGATCAGCCGCTTCAACCAGAAGGAATCGATAGCTGCCGCGCCGGAGAACCATAGTCAGTATCAAATGGCAGTTGGTGCTGAATACCTTGATGCGAGCATCGACGACCTTCATCAATCACGTGAGTATTCCAGTGTCACCGCAGAACAGCGCGTGTTAGGAAGCCGGGTATCCTGCCATCGCGTACGCAACCGTTTGGACGGTTCTTATAAAGAGTTGCCAGCAGTTAAACTTCAATTTACAAACGGATCCATTCCAGGGAATGGTCTTGGTGCCTATAACAGTGCCGGTATTGACATTGAAGTAGATGGCGGCGCGCAAGACGGAATTGGTAAAACATCCTACGGCGGTAAAATTATTATTCTTAAATCCAAGGGCAAGGACGGAAACTACTATAATGGCTCTGTAGGAAAAGGCTTTGGCTACGGGGCCCAGCGCGGACTGCTGATTGCTCAAGGCGATGCGGACGCCAGAGCAGGAATCCGCTTATCAGGAGCTGACATCATTATCGGCGGCCATTTGAAAAAAGCAATTCCTGAGCATGAAACAGGAAATATCGGCGTCCATGCCAATATCAAAGGGTTTGCTTTTGAATACATGACAAATGGAAGAGGTCTAGTACTTGGTGATCCGGGTCCATGGATTTGCGCAGGGATGACCGGCGGTGTTGTTTATGTCAGACTTCAGCCGGAAATGGGTTTAACCGAAGCGGCCATCCAGAAGAGAATTGCCAAAGGAGCTAAGGTGTCCCTGACGAAGTTATCTGAAAAGGGCAAAGAAGACATTACAGAATTGCTCCATCAATATACAGCTATTCTTGCGGCACATGGGCAAAGCGAGGAAGGTGCAAAGCTGTCTAAACTGCTGCAAGATCTAGAAAACTCTTTTTTACAAATCATTCCGGTCAAAGAACAGGCTGACCCATCCTTATCAACAGAATGATTTTTAATCAAAACAATGATGTGCCATCAGAGGGGACAAAACAAAAAAAGCAGCCGTGGCTGCTTTTTTTGTTTCACGTGAAAAACCTTTATTGATCAAGCTGCTGCACTTGAAACAATTTATAGTAATTCCCCTTTTTCTCCATTAACTCCGGATGGCTCCCTGCTTCAACTACTTCCCCATGCTCGATTAAAATGATTCGATCGGCATGTGTAATAGTTGACAAGCGATGGGCGACGATAAATGTAGTACGATCCTTCGCCAGAATTTCAAGAGTTTCCTGGATCAAATGCTCACTTTCCAAATCAAGCGCAGAGGTAGCTTCATCGAGAATAAGAATCGGAGGATTTTTCAAAAATACCCGGGCAATCGCTATCCGCTGCTTTTGACCTCCGGATAACTTGACACCTCTTTCCCCTACCTTTGTATCGTAGCCATCAGGAAGGTTCATAATAAAATCATGGGCGTTGGCTGCCTTAGCCGCTTCCATTACTTCTTCCCGTGATGCTCCAGGTTTGCCTAGTAATATATTCGCCATGACGGAATCACTGAATAAGATATTATCCTGAAGGACCATTCCGATTTTATCACGCAATGACCGTACTTTAAAATCACGGATATCCGTACCGTCAAGCAGAATCTTTCCGCCTGTCACATCATAGAAACGCGGGATTAAGCTGACAAGCGAAGATTTACCGCCGCCGCTCATTCCGACAAAAGCAATCGTTTCTCCCTTTTGAATATCAAGGTTAATACTTTTAAGAACGTCTGCGTTTTGTTCATCATAGGAAAAATCAACGTGATCAAACACGATATGTCCTTTTACATTATTACATTCAATGGAATCAGGTCTATCCTCGATATCATATTTTTCATCCATCAGTTCAAACACCCGATCCATGGAAGCAAAAGACTGCGTTAAGGTAGTTGAAGAATTAACGAGCCTCCGCAGCGGACTATACAGTCTGTCTATATAGCCCGTGAAAGCAACCATTGCCCCTACCGAGAGAGCGTCATGCACGACAAGGTAACCGGAATAACCAATCACTAAAAGCGGAGCAATGTCAGTGACTGTATTGACTGCAGCAAATGATTTCGCATTCCATCTCGTATGCTCAATCGCTTTGTCCAAAAAATTTCGGTTCTCATGGTCAAAGTTTTTCTGCTCAACATCTTCAATGGCAAAGCTTTTAATAACCGGCATGCCCTGCACCCTCTCATGCAAATAACTTTGCACCTCCGCGAGTGCCTGCGAGCGTTTTCGCGTCAATTGACGCAGTTTACCGAAAAAGTATTTTACTGAAACCATATAAAGCGGCAATAATAGTATCGACACCATCGTCAATTTAATATCCATGGTAAACATAATCCCAATGGCAATAAAAACTGTCGCCAAATCGAGCCATAAATTCATTAAGCCCGTGACAACAAATGTTTTTGTCTGCTCTACATCATTGATCACTCTTGAAATGACTTCACCTGTTTTTGTATTGGAATAATATTTGAAACTCAGCTTCTGTATATGCGTAAACAGCTGATCACGAATATCATATAAAATTTTGCTTGAAGTCCATTGGGCAAAATACTGCCGGTAATATTCAATCGGCGGTCGCAGGATTACAAAAATGAAGAGCATGATTCCAACAATAAAAATGAGCTTGTCCGTCTTCTCCACTTTTGAAAGCGAATCATTTCCAACAATATCGTCCAATACATATTTAAGAAGCAGCGGAATTAACAGCGGGATCGCAAATTTAATAATTCCAATAATGATCGTAGCAATAATTTGAAAGCGATAAGGCTTTACAAAATGAAGATAGCGTCTAATACTGTCCAAAATTCCCCCACCTAACTTTCATACAAAAACCTGTTGAATAATCAACAGGTACTCTTTCTATTATCCATTTAACTTCTATAGGTTAAATAACGCTCATACCATATATCAATAAAATCCGGTGCAAAAGGACCTTTCCGCTGAAGGATCCACTGAATTAATGTATGAACATTCGCCTTTAGGATCCGATCAATCACTTCTGGATAATTCATCTCTTTTCTATGGCGCTCATATTCATCTTCATCGAGCAGATGATAGGTCATATCTGGAAAAACTTTGATATCTAAGTCATAATCAATGTATTTTATTGCTTCTCCATCATAAATAAACGGAGAACTTAAATTACAATAATAATAAATTCCATCTTCCCGCAGCATACCTATTATATTGAACCAATGCTGAGCGTGAAAATAAGTAATGGCCGGTTCTCTCGTCAGCCACGTTCTCCCGTCCGATTCCGTTACAATCGTTCGGTCATTACCGCCTATAACTAAGTTTTGCGAACCCTTCAGTACGGTTGTTTCATCCCACACTCGATGAATTAGCCCATTATGCTTATAACTGTGAATTTGTACTGGTTCACCTTCGTTGGGTACGCCCATTATTTCCCCCTACTTTCATTTCCGGACGCTTTGCAACCTATCCATTGTTTCATAATATATTACATATATAACTTGTTCGTCACAAGTTATAATGGTTGAATAAATAAAGACTAGAGGTAACAAAGATCATTTCCTAATTTATATTACTACTTTATATTAATACTATTATAACGGTTTATGGGAATTTTTAAAACAAAACAACCATCGAAATCTTATCAATGGCTGTTAATTTACTCCTATTTTTGCATAAAAACACTTTGACTGACATTGCTGTTTATCGATTTATGCTAAATTTCACCATAATCTATAACAATGACGATCGATTCATGTCATTTATCACACGGATACATTAACTGATTGATAAGAACGGATAACTTCTTCCGTTTGTTTTTCAAACATTTGCTGAATTTCCTTCAGGTCTTCCTTCATTTGAGCAATCTTTAGCTGAACACTTTCCAATTCTGTTTCCCGCTGGATTACTTTTAGTTCCATTTCAATTTCCTGGCATCTTTCTAATTCACTCTGCAGGAATAAGAGCCGATCCATCGTTTTCATTTGTTCAGTTACCAAACGGTTGAATTCATTCATCCTTACCACCCGCCTAAATAAATTCCTTCTGCTAAGCTTCAGCTTTAGGTGCTTTCCTATTAGATATTCGGCACTTCTTCTATCATTCCTTTGAAAACTTTTGTAAAATAGTGAATTTTTTTGTCGAAATGAGAGTCTATTTTGAGTGTGACGTTTCTTCCGTCATCATTAGTAAAAATTGAATGGGGAGAAATAAAGCCTTTAACGTGGATGATAGAAATAGGCAAAAGAAAGGGCTGTCATAAAGAATAGTGTCAATGCATTATGCAGACATCCTTTAAAAACAGCCCTTCCTCTTATTTAATTAATAACCTTGTCCACCAAATTGGCCGGAGTTTTTCGCCTTATTAGCTTCAGCCTGTTGGTTTTGTTGTCTTACTTCCTGAACATCGGTTTCACTTGCAAACTCAGTTCCAAATGAACCTTGACCGGAAGCAGATGCCGCGTTTTGGCGTCTTACTTCCTGTGCGTTTGTTTCGCTGGCAAATTCTGTACCGAATTGACCGCCGGAAGCAGAAGCTGCATTTTGTTGTCTCACCTGCTGAATATTAGTTCCAGATTGAGAGCGATTTGGTTGTCTTGCCATGATTATCACCTCCACGAAAGTTAATTTAACCAACTTGAAGGCGAATATCCGCTGAAAAAATAAATATTAAATGTATAAAAATTTGTCCAGTCTCTTGATAGAGAAATAGCGGGCTTCATTGACTAAAACCTTTTTCTAATTCTCTTTCATTTGTGCTTTCATGAATAGCTGGCCATGAGGATAATAACAATAAAGAAAGAAATACAAACTAAGGTGAAGGGTAGGAATCATATGTATGACGGCAGAGATATGACTGAACTCTCTATGATGTCGAAAACAGAATGGCAGGATAATGAATTGGCTTTTTTCCATTACTCCCTACAGCAAATTATGGACTATTTAAATATCGAGGGCCGCAGCTTTCATAATGAAATCATCACAGAAATAGAAAAACGAGGGGGACTGCGAAGCGGCGTACATTAAGCAATTTCCTGTCCTGTAGAAAAAGACAAATGTCCATTTTTGGTGCCAGGCACCGCTTTAGCGGTGCCTGGCTTTGTTTATTTCTTATAGAACTGTTTGATCATTTTCTGATGCGATACCGGAAAAGGATAGGCTTCGATTTCCTCAGACGATACCATTTTAAGTCCTTCCCGCTCTTCTTTAATTGATACCACTTTCCCCTTATAGACATGAATATTCCAAATGAGATGGGAAAAAACATGCTCAATGGTTCCGGCCATATCACCCAGTTCGATTGCAGCTCCATATTCCTGCTGCAGGAAGTCTGTTAATTGTTCCCCCTCCGTCCGATACGGCAGATGGATCTCAATGTTAGGAAACTCCCATAAATTAGCAAGCAGACCGTTTTCAGACCGTTTATGAATAAGCGTTCGTCCCGTTTCGTCCACGAGAACAGCAGCTGCTAAAGAAATGGGACGCTGTTTTTTATTTTTTGTTTTTACCGGCAGCTCATTTTGCACGCCCTCATGAAATGCACTGCAATGTTCACGGACAGGACATAATAAACAGGAAGGTGACGTCGGTGTGCAAACGATGGCACCGAGCTCCATTAATGCCTGGTTAAAATAGGACGGATTATCATGGGAAATCAATACCCTGACCGCCTCCTCAAAAATCTTCCTTGATGAAGGCTTTGCTATGTCATCCCAAATAGACAATATCCGGGACAGCACACGCATCACATTGCCATCAACTGCCGGTTCAGGTTTTCCATAGGCAATGCTTAAAATGGCCCCGGCAGTATACGGTCCTACTCCCTTTAATGCAGAAATCTCTTTTGGCTCATCAGGAACCTTCCCTCCGTATTTTTCATGCACTTCCTTGACGGCGGAATGCAAATTACGCGCTCTGGAATAGTAACCCAATCCTTCCCAGGCTTTTAAAATTCTCTCTTCGTCAGCTGTTGAAAGTGCCTCGACTGACGGAAATTGTTCGATGAAACGATTAAAGTATGGGATAACGGTATCCACTCTCGTCTGCTGCAGCATTATTTCAGAGACCCAAATCTTGTATGGATCACGGTCCTTACGCCACGGTAAATCCCGTTTTTCTTCACTAAACCAATTGATTAAATCTTCACGAAACCCTTCAATATCGATGGTTTCCAAACCCTTTAAGCTGTTATTTTTCACTTTTGCTCCTCTTATAAGTTAAATTTTTTATTAAAAATAGACATAATAATTATGACGAATATTTAAATTGTGAACAATATATTATAAATAAGAAAACAGCGGCTTAAATATTTCTAAAACTGGTCAATTTTCACTGCGGCCGTTTTCTTTTTTTGGTAAACTAATAGTAATGAGATATAGTGCTTTTTATACAGGAAATTCCATCATTCATTGGCAAAATCCTAATAAGGGAGGTTCCATCCGTGGATACTGGCACTCATGTAGTAATGGGTTTAGCCTTAGGCGGACTGGCTACGCTTGATCCGGCATTTTCTGAAAGTTCAGCCGCAACTTGCGTCTTAATTTCCGTCATGGTTGGCTCACAGGCCCCTGATATTGATACGATTTTAAAATTAAAGAATAACGCTGTCTATATTCGAAATCACCGGGGGATTACCCATTCCATTCCAGCGGTCCTTTTATGGCCTGTGCTGATATCCGGACTCATGCATCAATTCTTTCCGGAAGTGAATTTCCTCCATTTATGGCTTTGGACATTTTTGGCTGTATTCCTTCATGTTTTTGTTGATATCTTTAATGCTTACGGGACCCAGGCGCTGCGGCCGTTTTCAGCAAAATGGCTGGCACTCGGGGTTATTAACACATTTGATCCCTTCATTTTCGGCATGCATATTGTCGGACTGATTCTTTGGGCAATTGGTGCAGACCCGGGCTACACATTTCTTGCCATTTACGCCGTGTTAGTGGCATATTATATTTTCCGTTTTATGGAGAGACGAGTTGTATACAGACGGGTGTTAATCATGATTCCTGATGCAACCGAAATCATTATCTCCCCAACCTTGAAATTCCATCAATGGAAAATAGCCGTTATGAATAAACATCAATTTTTTGTCGGACGTTCATTAAATAGAAAAGTGGAGATTTTGGACCAATTTAACCGAGTGGAAGTTCCGCAGACACCAGTCATTGAAGCAGCAAAAAAAGACTCCAACCTGGCGGCATTTCTTTCCTTCTCTCCTGTTTACCGATGGGAAGCGGATGAATTTGACGACTATTATGAAGTCCGTTTCATTGATTTGAGATATCGCAGTAAGGATTATTATCCATTTGTAGCCGTCGTACAGCTCGATCGGGATTTGAATATAAAGACTTCCTATACCGGCTGGATTTTCAGCGAAAAAAAATTACGCAAAAAATTGGAGATTATTCCAAACTAAAGCGATGCCGCGGCATCGCTTTTTCCATATATTAATCCTCTCCGGCAAACATATATCTACAGAAAAGAACCTATACTATCTTTACGTGGTCATCAAGGACACCGCTCTTAATGGTCACGGATCAACCCCTAATCCAGGAGGTTTAACACAAAATGCGTAATAAACAAAATGGATTCCCGAATCAGAATAACAACAAGTTCGAAGGCGAACCCCGCGCTAAAGCGGAATATGCATCCAAACGTGCTGATGGTACGATAAATACCCACCCGCAGGAAAGAATGCGGGCTTCCAGTAATAGAGATGTGGATATCTCTCATTTACTATAATCGGTTTTAGGACGCATAACTAACTGATAAAGGGCTGTCTCCCGCACGTAATACGATGACCAGATTTCATTAAATAATGATTGGGCTGGTTTTTGTATCGCGGGAGATGTCCCTTTTATTACGGTCTAATCCTTTAGTTTGACTAACATTGAAATCGGAAGTGCTTCTTCATCCTTGCCATTAATCAATCTATGCCCCCAGGCGAATACGCCGTTTAAATAGGTTATTTTAAAATATGCCCCCGGATCTCCCTCAATCGCATAGATTTCTTCCGGCAAAAAATCATCCGGATTTAACAGATAAGCTTTAGCCAGTACAGCTTTTCTTTCATAGACGGCAAATTCATTGACCATCCCCATTTGCTCTGCTTTTCTTGCCTTTTCATGTAACCGTGCCACCTCTTGCTGCAATTCGTAATGAGACATGTCGCTGTATCTTTTTTCCATAATTGATTCCCTTCTTCCCCCAAAGTTCATTCATATAATATCAAATTCGCCCGTCGAATTTGCGCCCGGATTTTTTTCAAGCCCGCTTGAAAAATTTCCTTTAAAAAATCCGAGGCATCCGCCGGAGGCTTAACTTCATTCAGCATAGTTTGAACCTTACTGAATTTAGAAAGCTTTTTACATTCATCCTCCAATTATTGAAAGGGAGGAGTTCTGCTGAATGAAGTTAGGTAATTTTCAATTTGTTCAAGTGAAAAGCCTTTGCGAAAAAGGGCCTGCTTCATTTTTCGCTCATATTCAAATCCAGTCTCATTCTCATACTTCCTGTGAAGCTTTTGCGCTTGAAACTTTAGTGCATCCATTTCATCATTCTTCATACCTGCTGCGGCTTCAGAAACTGCCTCAGAAATGACATCATAATCGAAGCCCTTCCTGATTAACATTTGTTCGAGCTTTTGCTTTAATACCCTTTCCGAATCCTTCGTATTACGCCCGCCCATTTTCTCACAAAGTTTTTTCGCAGTCTCCAATTGGTCAGCAAAAGGATATAGTACCATCGCTTTTTCAATGAGGGCAGTACTAATCCCCCTATCTTTCAGTTCCCGTTGGATCAGCACCGCTCCCTTATCAGTTGTCTTCATTTGTGTCCTGACAAAGGAACATGCATATTGTTCATCGTCAAGAAACTTATAATCATACAGCTTCAGGATAACCTCTTGTATAATGGGCGGATCTACATTTTTCTCCATTAGATACTTCCTTACCTCTAACTCTGATCTCATCCGTCTGGCTAAATATTGTAAAGCAAGATTATAGGATTTGCGAATATCATCCTCGTAACAAATTTCAGTATATAAAAAGTCATCCAAATCCAGTCCTTTTTTTAAGCCGAATTTGATAAGAACTGCTGCGTCAACACTGAAGGCGTATTGTTCCCCGCTGCCTTCATCCGTAAATATATTGTAACGTTCTGTATTTTTTTTCTGCGTTGTGATTTTCGTAATGGTACGCATACCTTCCACCTCATTACTTACTTTAGCATAAACCGTTCTAATTTTAATGAAAGAATAACTTTTATTTTCAGTTGCGTTTTTTCAAAGTATGTTTCCACCCAATTAGGGAAAAATAAGGAAGAAACTTACTCACGAAAGGATTGTTCTCTATGCCAAAGAAAAAAGTTGAAAAATTTAAAACAACCCTATCCAGCATGCAGGCAGTAAGCTATAATCGTGACTTCAAAATGGCCGACCGTGCCGGCGGCTTTACAGACAGAAAAGGAAAAAAATAAGAAGAAAATATTTATGTCATTTGTACAAAATAAGGTATGGAGTTGCTTCTCCATACCTTATTTTTTGAAAGGGGAATAATCAAATGGGTCGTTCTCATGGTCATAAAACGCGTGACAGAAATAAAGGCTCACTTCCGCAGGTTCCAAAAAACATGAAATACGATAAGATGAGTGAAGAATATGCGGCTGAGCTGGAAAACCAGCTTGACAGGGAAGAAAGAGCCTTATCAAACGCCGCGAACCAACGGGTTCAAGAAAATAGGTCCAAATAATTCATAAAGGGGGAGCATATGATATGGGTGTAAAAAAGAAAAACCATAAATTAAAGGCGAAGGGTCTTGATGTTGAGTTTTCACAAGAACTTGCCGATCAAGATGATCTGCAAGCACAAGCCCGGGCGCTGGCTGCAAAACAGAGAGTGCAAGCTGCACAAAGCAAATCCTAGCATTTTCCAGAATATAATAGTGAACCCCCACTTGGAATAAATGGGGTAAAAAAGGTTAAGGGGCTGAACATCCTTTCAGCCCCTTAATCTTTTAACAGTTGTGCACAAGTTATTCACAGGTCTGTTGATAATGTGGATAAAGCTCCTGGATAGTCTTTATTTCAATGTTTTCAAATCGATCCTATTGTGAGTAATTCGACAAATTTTTCACCTTTTCTTTGTGGATTATGTGGATAAACTTGTGAATTGCTGATATACTCCTATTTATTTTGTGGATAATTTTATCCACTTAAGATCTCTCTAATTCTTTCCTTCGTCCTTCTGGCATAGCCATACTCCCTAAAACAAATGATATTAGTGATAATAGAACCGGCAGCACGACGGTGTGCAGCCCAAACGCATTGGGGTAGAAGCGATCAAAGAGAATATAAGAGCTCATTCCGACAACCATGGAAATAATGGCCCCATACTTATTTCCTTTACTCCAATAGAGCCCGAAAATAATCGGCCAAATGAAGACAGACTCCAAGCCGCCAAAGGAAAATAGATTCAGCCAAACTAATAAGTCCGGCGGATTCAATGCAAAAAACACTACTGCAAGCCCAATAATCGTTGTGACCATAAGACTCGTCCTTTTTATATGAGCTTCTGATGCGTCATGCTTGATAAAGTTTAAATATACATCCTTCACGATCGTGGAACTAACGAGAATCAGGAGAGCATTTACCGTCGACATAATCGCAGCCATCGGCGCTGCCAGTACCAGTCCGGCAAAAAAGGAAGGCAATACTTCCATCGTAAGCAGCGGCATCACCTTATCCCCAATTTCAATTCCAGGAAGCACGGCACGTGCCAATACTCCGATTAAGTGCATGCCGAACATAATCGTGCCGATCACAATCGTCCCAATAATAATCGCAAGATGCATCGCTTTTGCATCTTTATAGGACATCGCTCGGACGGCTATTTGCGGAAGTCCGACCACTCCGACACCTACCAGGATCCAGAAGGAGGATACATAAAGAGGGGATAAATCTCTTTCTGCTCCGAACGGGGAGAGAAAATTTGGATTATCAGCAGCCAGCTCTGACATAATATTTGTCATCCCTCCGCCGGCAACAATGGTTCCAATCAGCAAAACAATCGTTCCGATCAGCATAATCATCCCTTGTACCGTGTCTGATAAAGCAACCGCACGAAAACCGCCGATAATGACATACACCAGCACCGACACAGCAAAGATAAACAACGAAACCGTATAACTCATTCCTGTCAGCGATTCAATCAGCCTTGCACCCCCGACCCACTGAGCTGTCATGGATGAAAAAAGAAAAATAATAATACTTAATGCAGACAGCAGAACAATGGCATTGCTCTGATATCTCTCTTTCAGAAAATCAATGATCGTGACATAATTATTCTTTTTCGCAATAATGGCAAACTTCTTCCCTAATGCCATTAACACAAAATACCCTGCAGGCAGCTGGGCCATAGAGAGCAGCACCCAGCCCAGCCCTTTTGTATAAGCAACACCCGGACCGCCAATAAAACTTGAGGCACTGCCATATGTAGCGATCATCGTCATCGCAAGGACAAAGCCGCCCAGCTCCCTCCCGCCAAGGAAGTATTCCTGCAAAAAGCTATTGGTCGATTGAATATAGCGGTTCGCCCAAAATCCAATCACAAAAAAGATGAATAAAAAGATGATTAATGGTAAAATAACGGCTGTATTCATTACTCGCTCCCATCTTGACCGTCAAAAGATACTTCTCTAAAAAGGAATTTCACGCTTAATATGACAAGCAGTGTGCTCATGAGTGTGCCGAAAATACAGCTGTAGAAAAACCATTCCGGCAGACCTAGGATATAGTTGTATTCACGCGGGTCACCCGAGCCCATCCCATAAGCAAAGCCAAACCAAAGCAGGAAATTGATGATTACCAAGACCGCCCCAATTCTCACTTCCTTATGTGCCACCTTGAACCGCTTATCCTTCGCATTAAAAAGCTGTTTCACCATATTGCTCCCTTCTCACAAGTTTTTCTATTAAAGATTTCCCTTTTTACATAAATTCTCCTAATTTGCGAAAGATATAAGTAAATATTGGGGGATTAGAGAATGAAAAAACGATTATTGAAAACTTTTCTTCAGCAATTGAATACGGATCCGCATTTCAAGGAGCAGTCAGGAGCACAGAATGATCAATTAAAGGAGCAGGATATCAGCCAGCGTCTTGAAAAAAACCTCGAGACATTTAAAACTCTTTTCAGCATCCCGCTCAATACGGATGTTAAATTGCGTGAATTTACGATCCGGCCATTAAAACGCCGTGCCTTTATCCTTTATATCAGCACAATGGCAGATATCCAAAACATTCAAGAAGGCATATTGGAAAAACTGATGACATTTGATCATCCTTCCGAAAAAATTGAGGATATCGTGACCTACCCTGTCGTAAAGACAGAAACAAAAGTTGGAAAGATTACAGAACTCATTACCGGCGGCATTACAGCACTTGTTGTCGAAGGACATTCGGAATGCTATTTATTTGAAACGACAAAAATAAGCGGGCGCTCGATTGAAAAGTCCGAAAACGAAGTGATTGTCAAAGGGGCGAAAGAATCCTTCAATGAAAAGGCAATCGATAATATTTCTCTCATTCGTAAAAAAATTAAAAATGAGAACTTAATCGTTGAATCACATGCCGTTTCAAAACGATCAAGAAATGATGTCTTTTTTATTTATGAAAAGGATTTGGCGAATGAAGAGCTGCTGCAGACGTTTAAAGAGAAGTTAAAATCACTAGATACTGACTCGATCCTAGATTTAAGTATCTTGGAGCAATACTTAGAAGAGCGTCCAAGGTCTTTATTCCCTACTCTGTTATATACAGAACGTCCCGACCGGGCTGCTGCTTTCATAGAAGAAGGACATATTGTTTTATTAATGTCCAACTCTCCAAGCTGTCTTGTCCTGCCGGCAACCTTTTGGAGCATCTTCCATTCACCGGAGGATCATTACCTGCGGACACCGTACGGTAACTTTATTCGACTTTTGCGAATCGTTGCCATGTTTATTGCGTTTTTCACTTCTTCCTTTTATATTGCGGTCACAAATTATCATGTCGGGATGATTCCCCCCGATTTATTAATGGCCATTGCCGGAACGAGGGAAAGGGTTCCTTTCCCGTCCATCATCGAAATCTTACTTATGGAACTAGCCTTTGAACTTATTCGCGAAGCCGGACTGCGTGTACCGTCCCCAATCGGCCCCACGATCGGAATTGTTGGCGCACTCATTCTTGGGCAGGCCGCGGTGCAAGCGAATATTATCAGCCCGATTGTGATCATTGTCATCGCACTGAGCGGTTTGAGCTCCTTCATTATCATTGATATCAGCTTGAACTTTGCCTTACGCATGAGTCGTTTCTTATTTATCTTTTCATCGGGCTTTATCGGTATATATGGTTCCACGGCATTATTTGTTTTAGGATTATTTTATTTAGTTTCATTGAGATCCTTTGGAACTCCATACTTTGCACCCATGACGCCGCATTTCTTTTCTTCAAAGGATTTAATCATCCGTCATGTTCCAATAAAGGAAAGATTCCGCCCTGGGTATACAAAGCCGAAAGATATGGTCAGAACAGGAAAGGAACAAAAGTCATGAAACAGCAGCCAGGTAAACTAGGTATTCGTGAGTATGCATCAATAGCCATTTTAATGGTGGCATCAAAGGCGTCAGAGGATACACCGGCCGTGCTGTACAGCCATGTAAAAAATGCAGCATGGATAATCCCGCTCTTAGCTGGCGTCATTTTCTTTGTTCCTTTTTATTTGCTTGTAAAGACGTTCTCAGTTCATCAAAACAAAACACTATTCGAACTGATTCAAAACCTGTTCGGCAAGTATATCGGCTTTTTCATCGGCATGGCCATTTTTTTGATTAATTCTGTCGCTATCTCTTTCGATTCCAGAACATACGCCAACATTATTCGTACCTATTATTTTACAACCACCCCAAACCTCATTATCTATGCCATCTTAATGTTGGTTTGTGCCTATGGAGCAAAAAAGGGCATTCAGCATATTGGTTCTGTTTCCTATATTGTTATATTTTATGTCATTCTGTCTTTTTATGTTGCTTTACTTTTAAGTGCTCAAGATGCCAATATTTCAGCGATATTCCCTATATGGGGTACCGGTATAGCGGATATCCTAAAAGAGAGCATTCCTAGAGTAACCCTTTATGCAGACTTTTTTATTTTGACTGCCATTTTGCCCTATGTAACTTCATTTAAGGATTTTAAAAAAAGTACTTGGATTGCCTATTTTTATGTGATCTTCCACTTGAGTATTGCTGTGTTAGTTTTCATCTGCCTATTTGATGTAACGATGACAGGAATGGGTTACCCCTTCCATACAGCCATTCGTTACATCTCTTTTGGCCGCTTTCTTTCTAATATCGAGATTCTCTTTTTACCCATTTGGCTGATGGCTACATTTATTCGTTTTTCTGCGTTTTTATACATCAATGCCCATATGTTCGGGCATCTATTTAAAATTAAGGATTTTCAATATTTAATTCCTTCGCTTGCCGCGATTTATTTATTAATTGGAATGATACCGGAATCAGCATTGGATCTTTCAGTTCAGTTTAAAGGCAAGGTGAAATATTTTGCCGGCCCGATATATGCCGCCCTATGCATTCTTTTATGGGCGACTGCTCTGTTCAAAGGAGAATTTAAACATGCTAAAAAGAAAAACAGTATGTAAATGCTTATTGCTCATGTTTGTTGTCTGTCTCTTAACAGGCTGTTGGGATCGAAAGGAGATGGAGGATAAGGCCTATGTAATTGGTCTTGGTCTTGATCGGTCAAAAGATAAAGGAAAAATTAAGGTGACGATGCTGATCGCCAATCCTGAGGTAGGAAGTATGCAGGGGGGCGGTGGTTCACAGGAAAAGGCAAAGGAAATCATCAGCTTTGATGCCAATGACTTTTTAACCGCAAAAGGTACGGCCAATGCCGTCATTTCCCGCAAAATCAGCTATGAGCTATTAAAAATAACCGTTGTTTCGGAAGAGTTTGCCAAGGATCCTACTTTCATAAAAACACTGTATGATACGATAAAAGATAAAGAGATCCGGATGGATGGCTATTTAGCAGTCAGCAAAGAAAAAGCAAATAAATATTTTCTCAAGAATAAACCAAGGATGGAGACACGTCCACATAAGTACTTTCAATTTATGATTGAACATGGGATTGAAAATGGATTAATCCCGGATTCCACTCTCTTTCGCTTTTTTAAAACGATAGAAGCGGGAAATGATCTATTTTTAGCGATGTACACGACAACGGAGAGACAAAAAACCCCTGAAATTAAAGGGGAAGACGAATACCTTGCCGGGGAATTAAATGTCACCGGCGAACTGGATGATACACAGTTTCTCGGGTCGGCAGTCTTCAAAAATGGAAAGATGATTGATAAACTATCAGGACAGCAGACACGAATCGTTAATACTCTTGATGATACAACAGACATTGCTGATATCTTAATCAATACCCCGGACTTTTTTTCCAAAGAAAAAGATCAGATGGCTTTTAGACTGCTAAAAACAAAGAGGAATAAAGTAAAAATGAATCTTAGGGGAGCAAAGCCAAAGATAGAGATCACGGTGCCGTTTTCCATTGAGGTTTTATCCAATCCTTCGATGGTTAATTTAAAGGATGAAAAGAACAGGCGAAAGTTAAAACAAAATCTGTCCCGTTTTTTAACGTCGACGATGGAAGACGTGTTAATCAAAGCACAAACCGAACTAAAAGGTGCCCCCTATCCTTTATCACTCTATGCCAGAAAACACTTTTGGACCGTAAAAGAATACGAAGACTTTAATTGGTCGCAGAAGTTTGTTGAAGCGGATATTTCGACAAAAGTAGAAGTCAATATCATAGATTACGGCAAAACAGCAAATAAATATAAAAAAATGGAGGATTAAATGAATATTTTCGCTATTCTTATGCTGCTGATCATCACCCTTTATACCTTTGGTTTCGCCGTTACATTATGGAAGGAGAAACAGAAAACCGGGGCAATCGCTGTTACATTTTTTTCCCTGCTGATCATGATCCTGCCGTTTTTTTCAATTTTTAAATAAACAGACCCATTCGCAGCTTTCATACCCGCTTTAAATCGGCGCAGCAAATTCGATAAAGCGGGTAAGGTCTTTTTCAAAAATAAGGATTCCCGCTTTAATAGTGGATATTTTTCCCTATCTATTTTAGTAATATTTTATGTATTTAAGCCTATTCCTAACGCCATCTCCCTCACACTTATGGTATCATTTACATACAAGAACGTTATTGGAGACGGCAGGAGGAATTTCGATGTTTTTCAAAAAACAGAAACAAGAGATCTCAATTTGGGATTCAGCCAAAGGGAAGGGAAAAATTACGGTTTCACACGCTAAGGACCTAGATATGCAGCTAAAAATGACAGGGCTTACAGAGAAGGACTTATCGGTTATGCTGGCACTTCAGCCTTTTTTTATAGATAAAATCGACCTAATCGTCACTCATTTTTATGCAAACCTAGCACAAGAACCACTGCTAATTTCTATCATTCAGAAACATAGTTCTACAGATCATCTAAAACAGACATTGAAGCAGCATTTGCTTGAAATGTTTTCCGGAAAGATTGATGCCCATTTTCTTGAGAAAAGGGAAAAAATTGCTGTTACCCATGTAAGGATTAAGCTTCCAACAAAATGGTATATGATTGCTTTTGAAATATTACTGCTCTCTATCATTTCAGTAATTGAGGAAAATATCGAGTCAAAGTCTGACTGTTTAACCGCTATTAAAGCCGTCACAAAAATGCTCAATTTTGAACAACAGCTCGTCCTTGAGGCTTACGAAGAAGCTTCTAATCAAATGAATCAAACGATGGAAGAAGAAAAAAGATCCATTCGGGAACAAGTAACAAATGCTTCACAAAATTTGGCCGCAATTTCTGAAGAAACGGATGCCGCATTCCAACAACTGCATAACCAATCCAATGAGATTGTTTCACTGGCTAATACTGGAACAGAACTTTCAACACTGGCAGAGGAACGGGCTCAAAAAGGAAAAGAACAGCTTGACCATCAAGCGATTAATCTGGCCAATATCCGCCGATCCGTTAATGATATCTCCAACGATGTTCAAGTACTATTAGATATTTCGAATCAGACGCGGAAAATCGTTGAAATCGTTACTAGCATTGCCGATCAAACGAATTTACTTTCTCTCAATGCAGCCATTGAGGCAGCAAGAGCAGGTGAACATGGACGCGGTTTTTCCATTGTTGCCGATGAGGTAAGAAAACTTTCCGAAGAAACGAAAAATACGGTGACAAATGTCTCTTCCCTGACTTTCAACACCAATACACAAATTGAAAAATTAAAGGAATCTCTTGAAAAAATTAAAACAGCCGTGGGGAATGAAAATAGTACAATGGAGGAAACAGAGGCTCACTTTCAGCAAATTTTACAAGCAATGGATGAAACCAAGATTCAAAATAAAAAAATCGAACAAGAGCTTATTTCATTCGTCAGAATCACGAATGAATTAGGTTCGGCATTTAAAGAAGTGGCTGTATCGGCGACTAATCTTTCTTCTATCTCCCAAGATATGTAATAATTAAAAAAGCGGCTGATCCGTAAACGATCTTCCGCCTTTTTAGTAATGACCATCTTATTTTACAAAAATCACTTTATAAAGCTGAATGACAACGAGCGGCATGAGGGATAGTCCATATATATAGACAAGCTGTGTTCCGGTTAAAGCAGCCACTTCAAAAATTCCCATAAGAGGCGGGATGAACAGGACAAGATGCAATAGCAGGATGCCGACTATCAGTGCAAACCACAAATAGTGGTTGGTAAATATGCCTATCTGAAACATGGATTGTTTTGCTCTTGTGTTAAAACCATGGAATAATCTTGCTAAACATAATGTCGAAAACGCCATTGTACTCGCAACAGACTCATTCCCGGTTTTCAGACCGAGATGAAAAGCAATAAGCGTTGAAATGGCGATTAATAATCCGCCGATGCCTACCTTATTTAAAAATGAGAGATTTAAGAGCGGCTCGTGCACATCCCTTGGCTTTTCCTTCATGATTTTTTTATTATAGGGCTCTAATCCGAGGGCAATAGCCGGTAAACTATCTGTCAGTAAATTGATAAATAACAGATGCACCGGAGCAAACGGAACCGGCAGCGCAAGCATAGAGGCATACAACACCGAGAGAATGCCGGCAGTATTGCCTGAAAGCAGAAAGCGAATCGAATTATTGATATTGGCGTATATGCTTCGTCCGTTGGAAATTGCCTTCACAATTGTAGAGAAATTATCATCAGTTAAAATCATCGACGATGCATCCTTCGCTACTTCTGTTCCCGTAATCCCCATGGCGATTCCAATATCCGCCTGCTTCAAGGCCGGTGCATCATTTACCCCATCACCGGTCATCGCGACAACATTCCCTTTTTCCTGCCAGGCCTTCACAATGCGAATTTTATGTTCAGGAGAAACCCTGGCATAGACAGAGAGCTGCTCCACCTTTTCTCTTAATTGTTCGTCCGATAATTTTTCAATTTCGACCCCTTCTATTGCTTCAGAATCATCCTGCAATATGCCAATTTGCTTTGCAATCGCCGCAGCTGTTATTTTATGATCACCGGTGATCATAACCGGCTTTATTCCGGCACTGATACAGGATTCAACTGCACCTTTTGATTCGGCACGCGGGGGGTCCATCATCGCGGTCAAGCCAACAAAGATCAAATCATTTTCATCATCTGTATGTATTTCCTGCTCCTCACCAATTTCCTTATAAGCAAAACAAAGTACACGCAGTCCCGCAACGGATAAATTTCGGTTTACCGTTTCAATCTCTTTCCGCTGCTGCTCCGTAAATTCAACCACCCCTTTCGAAGTGTCCATTTTACTAACCCGGGTTAAAAGGACATCCAAAGCCCCTTTCGTAATCATGATGCAGCGGTCATTGATTTTATTTACCGTGCTCATCAGTTTCCGCTCGGAATCAAATGGAATTTCTCCTGTCCTTGGATATTCCGCTCTTACCACCAATTCATCCAATCGGTACTCTTCGCCTAAATTCGTTAATGCCACCTCAGTAGGATCTCCAATTTCCTTTTTATCCATTGTGATCGAGTCGTTGCACAACAGCGCCATGAGGAGAAAGTTTTTTTCTAAAGGATGATCAAGATTTAATTGGTCATGTGCGATTACCTTGTTATCGACAAATACCTTTTGCACAGTCATTTTATTTTGTGTCAATGTTCCTGTTTTGTCAGAACAGATAACGGAAATACTTCCAAGACTTTCAACCGCGTGCAGCTTTCTTATTATGGCGTTTTCCTTTGCCATTTTTTGTGTACCAAAAGCAAGCACAATGGTCACAATTGAGCTTAATGCTTCAGGAATTGCGGCGACTGCAAGAGAAACAGCAAACATAAAGGAATCAATGATTTCCCGTCCCCGATAAATATCCACGGCAAAAATAATAAGGGCAATCATAATGATAATAACGGCCAGTCTTTTGCCGAAGTGATCTAAAGTAACCTGTAATGGTGTTTTCTTTTCCTGTGCAGATTCTAACAGACTGGCAATTTTTCCAATTTCGCTGCTCATTCCAATATTCGTCACCACTACAGTGGCTCGTCCATAGGTCACAAAGCTTCCTGAAAATACCATATTCTTTTGGTCCCCAAGAGAAACATCATTCTCGGCAATGGGTTCCAGTTCTTTAGAAACGGCTAAGGATTCACCGGTTAAAGAACTTTCATTCACCTGCAGACTATGATTGACACTGATTCTCCCGTCTGCCGGGACAAAATCTCCGGCATCTAAATAAAGAATATCCCCGACGGTTACCTCTCTTGATGGGATTTCCACGGTCTGCCCGTTCCGCAGTACCTTTGCTGTCGGAGAAGAAAGTGCCTTTAAGCTGTTAAGCGACTTCTCTGCCTTTAGATGCTGAATCGTCCCAAGTGCGGCATTCAATACAACTACTACTAAAATAACCAGTGTACTTTCTACCTCTCTTAAAAAGGCAGAAATGAGTGCGGCAATGATTAAAATGATAATCAGGAAGTCTTTAAACTGTTCAAAAAAGACTTGAATCGCGGTCTTTCTTTTTCCTTCCTCCAATTCATTATATCCATACTGTGCGCGTCTTCTTTGAACCTCCTCACTCGTAAGTCCTTTTTCGGTTACTCCTAAAGATTCCATGACCTTTTCTTTTGATACCTGATAAAACTCAGGCATGATTTCAGCCCCTTTCCCGCCGCAGAAAGCAGAATTTTCTTAAGAGATCCACCTGCTGCTATTCACTGCAAAACATGTATACTGACTTCTCCACGGGGCAAGCCCTCGTGGTTTTACGTGCTATTTCTATAACATTATTTCATATTATCCAAAAAAATAAAAAAATTTGTACTCTTGTTTATCTATTAGAATGAAAATAGACAACATCCTTCTTGGAATTGTCACAATTTATTTTTTTCTCTTCCACTGTGATTTTTCGGTATAATCTATTAAGGTCGAAGGAGTCTATATTAATGAAAAGCAGGTGACATTATTGAATATACTTTTTGTTGGACTAGGTGGTTTTATCGGTGCCATTTTACGTTATGGAACAGGTCAGCTGCTCCCCGTTCAGAATGGGTTCCCGCTCCCTACCCTTATGATTAATCTTACAGGATGTTTCTTTCTTGCCTGGTTTTATACAGCGACGCTTCACCGCTGGGTCCTCCCTCCTGCCATTCGTTTAGGAGTCGGTACAGGGCTAATAGGAGCTTTTACGACCTTTTCCACCTTTTCCGTGGAAACACTCCATCTTCTCCATAACGGGCAGATATTGCAGGCTATTATTTATGTCCTTGCCAGCATCATTGGCGGCATCCTTTTATCAGCCTGCGGCCTAAAATCAGCGCAAATGATGCAAAAAGGAAAGGGGATGAAGATTCATTGACTTTATTAGCAGGCTTTGGCGGTATTATCGGAGCAGTACTGCGGTATTTATTAGGTAAAATAATCTCAAACACCTGCACGACAAGCTTTCCGCTTGGCACATGGCTCATCAATCTTTCAGGATCTTATTGTTTAGGCCTGACCAGCTTTTTATTTATGGAACAAATGGTTTCCAAATCTGTTTGGCTCTTTGTCGGTGTGGGAATATTGGGAGCCTACACAACCTTTTCCACCTTTGGCTATGAAACGATGCAATTAATAGAAGGTAAAAGGTGGAATACCGCCATCTTTTATGTCTTAACAAGCGTGATTCTAGGGCTTTTCGCGGCATGGATTGGGGGGATCAGCGGAAGAATCTTTATCTGAGAATAGCATTCCAAAATATGTAATCGTTTTCTAGTCTATTATAGCAATTACCAAATTCCCCCTTTCCCATTTTCTGTATCACAACCTTTTGCAATAAATATCAATTTCAAAACCACGACTTTATTCTTGTTTTAGTTACAAAAACCCTAGTATCTTTCACCTGTTTTTAGATCATTTTTACAAAAAATGAAGTTTTTTGAATAATTTGTTTTATAATTATATCGGTATATAGAAATGAAAGGTTGTGAACAAATGTGGGGATGAAAAGGGTATTTTCAATCGCAATTATACTGATTTTATTTTTATCAGCATGTGGAAAAAAAGAAGACACCACGGGTACTTCACAAGAGCAATCGCAAACTGGTATTGCGCAAACAAGCGCTTCAGACAATACAGTATTAAATCCTTATATTGCACAGGAAACCGAAGGAACTGTAGAAGTGATTTATCGAAATAAAGACCCTAAATACACACATGAAATGGATGGTTTTAAAATTGCCGTTGATGAGTACGAAATAGTCAAAGTAACCGGGATGAACGAAAATTCTAAAATTCTCTTTGACGATCAAACCAACGGGTACATTATAACCTCTAAAGTAACGATTGAAAATGGCACAAATAAGCAACTATATTATTCCAATTATCATAGGATACAGTTAAGCAATGAATTAGATTTCATTCAATCCGATTGGAAAAACTTTGTCGCAGAGGATCAGCGAATCAATACAATCAAACAGAACAAAGATGACTTTACCTTATTTGAGCCGAAGGAAAAGGTCTCCGGCTTTATTACCTTCGCTTTAACAGATTATGAATTTGAAAAATTAAAGAACACAAGCCCTAAATATATCATTGAAGGCGGTTTAGCAGATAACAGCCAATCTGAGAATAGCAATCTGCAGAAGTCACCGGTCTTTGATTTTCTCATTACTGCACCAGCGCAGCCGGTACCAGAACCAGCTAAGCCTGAAGTTCCTGCTGACCAGCCAATTTTCCATCAGGATAAACTGCTTACCGAGAATTGGGCATCTAAGAAAATGATTTTTGAGAAAGCGAATATTAACAAAACGAAAGCAATGGGCACTGTAAAAGTTACCCTTGACAGCGTACAATACACCGAAGTCATTCCAACTGCTGGAAACGAAAGTATGTTCAGTGCTTTTGGCGGCGGTGTTGCAGCATTAACCGTGAAACTGAAAATTGATAATCAATCGGCTGCACCGATCAGCCTTGGAAACCTTGGCACTTCGCTTGATGTTGATGAAACCCGGGCCACTTATTTCACACAGGGTGTGGTTGAGCCAAGCGAGCCGTCTGAAATTGCTGCCGGCCAGCAAGGCGAAAAATTACATGTCTTCTTATTTAAGAAAGATGAATTTGACTTATACAAAAAATTCACCCTCAATTTCGGTCCGATTAATGGACAGGGTGACGTCGCAGTCTTTAATTTGCCAAGATAAGATTAATATTTCCATGAACAAGAAGAGACTGGCTCATTTGAGTCAGCCTCTTCTTGTTTAATGCCGCGATGTCCAAAGAAAGATAAAAGACCCGAAAAGACTAAACACAATCATTTTCGTGTCCACTTTTCGGGTTAGCAATCATGCAGTCTTGTAGCATACTAGTATCTTAAGCTAAACGACTGCTATTATTGACCTTTAACTTATCAAGTTCCACTAAGAAATCATCATTTAATACTTTAATATGTGTTCCCTTCATCCCTAATGAGCGTGATTCAATCACACCAGCACTCTCAAGCTTACGCAGAGCATTGACGATTACGGAACGGGTAATACCTACCCTGTCAGCAACTTTAGAAGCCACTAATAAACCTTCCTTGCCATTCAATTCATTAAAAATATGTTCAATCGCTTCGAGTTCACTATACGATAGAGAACTGATAGCCATTTGTACTACTGCTCTGCTGCGGGCCTCTTTTTCAATTTCTACTGATCTTTCGTGGAGAATTTCCATGCCGATTACTGTAGTGCCGTATTCTGCCAAAATCAGGTCATCATTGCCAAACGGATGATCCACTCTCGCTAAAATTAATGTACCTAAGCGTTGTCCTCCACCATTAATCGGAATAATTGTTGTTAAGCCATTTTCAAATAAATCTTTATTCTCAACCGGGAATGCAGTTAGTTCATTATTCACATCCAGGTTTAATAATGTCTCTCTTATATTGGATAAACGATTGGTATATTCTTCAGGAAATTGATTGTCCTCAAGATACTTCTGCAGGCGCTCATTCTCAATCTTCTGATTCACTGCATATCCAATCAATTTTCCATCCAGATTGATAATATATATAGTTGCACCAATGATTTCACTTAATGTTTCAGACATTTCCTTGAAATTCACTGATTTCCCTGCGGCTTTTTGCAATAAAGCATTAATCTTTCTTGATTTTGATAATAAATTCATTTTTATCCTCCTATTTTCACAATAAATCATTCTTCGTCCGCAATACTAGTACACCAAGAACAAGAAATCCTTATTTCATCCTAATTGTTTTCTCTCAGGGATTTTATCCCCCTTCTATAATCATAATTTTATTTTAGTTTTGAAAATAATTGAATGACTTAAATCACAGTTTGTTCCGGTAAATGTGAATAATTTATTAATTTTTATATTCAAAGAAATAAAATAATACTTCCTTTTTCTAAATTAACTGAATGCCCTTATATGGTTTATCATAAATACGCAATTAAAGATATAGGTATTTAATCCCAGCCAGACAAAAGGACAGGTTTACTGTCCCAATTTTCCTTACCTTTAGCCCCTAATTAGCACAAAAACAGGGACGCTGTATGCGTCCCTCCATAGGTTATTGCCTCGGCCCCCAAAGCATGATGGATACTCCGATTAAACAAATGACTGCTCCAACCCAATCGTATGTATCAGGTGCCTTTTTATCGACTCCCCAGCCCCATAAAACGGAAAGGATAATAAATACTCCACCATAGGCCGCATATACTCTTCCAAATGAGGGGAATTTTTGCAGAGTAGGAATGATGCCGTATAAAACTAGAATGAGACCTCCAATGATCCCAAACCAGTATGGTTTTCCTTCACGTAACCATAGCCAAACTAAGTACCCTCCGCCAATCTCAGCAATTCCCGCAAGAATGAATAAAATTATTGTATAAATCATTATTTTTTCACCTTTCTCTTGAAAAAGCTATCGCTGACTTGCTCGAAAGCCTGCTTGTTCGGCATCTTCCCGACTGCAAAAATATTGTTCGCCCTTAGATGGGTCAATCTGCGTTACATCATAATACTGCTGACCTGGCATATGATAAATCTTATCTCCCCTGGAAGAAATATTGCCTTTTATATTGCATTCTTCTTTTGGCTTTTCGGCTGATTGATTCTGGTTATTCGTTTCCGTTTTCTCCCCCTCAATGATTTCCTCATGGAAGCCATCCTCTTGGGCGTAATTCTCTACACTCCAAATGCCGACACTATTAGCTTGGGCTTCTTTTTGAATCGCATAGTATTGGTCAACATATTTCGTGTTTGGAGCATAGATATAGGCCACCCTTGCCAATCCATTTCGCAGCAATTCTTCTTGAACGCTCTTTCCATCTACATATAAATAGTAAAGCAGGCGGCCATATTTATCCCGATCACTTACATCCTTTTCAAGCTGAACTATCTTCCCTTCCAACAATTTCTTCGTAAAGGATTTAGCTTCTTGTCCAAAAGGCTGTTCTCCAAGACGGGGATGATTCGTTTCGGGAGTATCCACCAGTAAAAAACGAACAGATTCGACTTGCCCATTAATTTTCACCTTAATCGTATCTCTGTCTTATCGCTATAAATTTAAGTGTACATATAATTAATTTATATCTTAAACCTTGATATAAATAGAAAATGACTGTTATTTACTATTGTACATATTTAATTTAATGTACATAATTTATGTTTTAGAATTTCTATTCTGCACATAATTATGAACTTAAAATAATTATTTAGATGAAATCCTTTTTACGTTCCTTCAGCAATCGTGCCATTAAATTGAGCTATACTTTAAAGGAAATTGGATACTTGTATAAATAGTAAAAACAGGGATTAAGATTAGTTCAATATAGACAAAACCTCAATTCAATATATGAAATTTTTTCTAAGCGAAATAATACAAGCTCTCCTTATTATTCAGGAGAGCTTGTATTATTTCAGTATTGCATCTTGATTATTTTGTTAATTGATTCCTATCCTGCATTTGTGGAGGCTCTTCAAGCCAACCATTTTTCGCCATGAGTTTTCCACCCTCCGACCCATAGGTTAGTATATCTTTTGCTTCATTAACCATTTTTAATGGGAGGTCACTTCGTAAACTAAATGCTGTTCCTAAAGCACTGCTTCCTAAACCAAAGCTACAAAACAGGCTGGTACAGTACATCATCAGTTTATCTGAAAAAGGAGCTACCTTAGAATCTGTTGCATTTGCCCCCCATGTTGAAGGCGGTTGAATATCACTTTGAAGAAATAATTGAGTATTATCAGTTACAATTTTTTTCGCCAATTCTTTTCCTTTTATGAAGTATTTTTTTACTTCAGGTTCATTTGCCACTTGTGCGAACCCTGTAATTAATTGCATACCAATAATATTTGATTCAATTGCGTGATATAAATGTGATACTTCCACTGTATTCAATGCTCGTTTTTCTGAAAATAAGTTAAAACCACTCATATAATTGGTTCCCTCTACAAACTCCACAGACTTTGGCATAGTTACTGCAGGAGGACGTGGTAAAACATCTTTTTCTTGTAAATAATCCACGCATTCATCGTAAACACTTTGAGTAAATGCAGTTAATTCCTTATAGAGAAGTACAATATCTTTACGATATGCCATATTTAAATGGAGAGTATGTAACCCCATGCTTATTTCTTGGAGCAGTCGAAGAAACATAATATCAAACATGTTGTCATACAGCTTAGGCACACCAACATTCACATCTTGTTCCGTGTATCCAACAGGAATGACAGCCCCCTCATTTTTGAAGATGCCTTTTATATCTTCAAGATAGTTAATGATTTTCATATGAGTATCTTGCATAATCTCTTTCGCTCGATTGTCATCTGCTTGTTCTATAAAATATTCAAGCATTCTTTGTATCATTGTTTTTTCCTGATAGGTCATCCATAATGTTCCTAATTCACTCGAACTTAAAGCCTGTTTTTGAGTCATAATCTTTGCCTCCATTTTTTATTTCCTCAAATAATAACCATTTTCATTGAACCTTAATTCGGGCTAATATGCACTTTATAAAATTCCCAACCAATAAGCCTGGAATTAAAGACAAAATTGGAAGAAATACTGGACCAAATAATATTTGTCCCAATTTTAGTGAAGGAGAGTACATAAGCCCAATTGTTACAAAAAAAGCCCCAAATACAAAAGGAAGATAGGAATAAGGAGGAGTTTCTCCTTCGGCATCTTTATATGCATCCCACATAGCAAACATATATAGACAAGGATAGAACATTAGCCATTGATAATTAGTTGCTTCGATTGCTTCTTTAATGTTTCCTTTAAAGCTATACAAAATAACCATATTAAAATGACTATTAACATTAACGATGAACTCCAAAAAAATTAAAACTATACCTTTTACAATTTTTCTGTTTAATAATTGAGCAAAGCCTGGTAGAGCTATACTCCACAGAATAGCTTCTAACTTATCAGTCATATAACTTTCCTTATCATTGGTTATAAATTTACTATTTACTATGAGAGAAATAATATGCAAAAAAATGGATTGATTCTTCATTTCTTCTTCAATATACAAGTAAGGGTTTTTATAAGGTTTGAGTAATGACCTGCCATAATCGGACGCTATCCATTAACAAGGATTAGCGCTTATTTTCATTTTATGGTCAGATTGTAGAGAATCATTGTATGTGGGAAAATAGTGTGGCTGAATAATTTTAAAGATGGAAAGAAAAACTATTATTAAAAAAGGTAACAATGTGATGATTGGACTTATTTTTGCAATTATTCTTTTTAACCTGATTGCATTTATGACAAATAAACGGCTGAACAAAAATCAAATTGTACATATATGGACGTTTACTGTGACATTACAGATACTAACTGATACATATATTGATGGAAAGTATCATGGCTATTGGTACTTTAATAGGGGCATTGATTTCAAGTCAATTCTTGCATTAACAGTACTAATTCCACCTGTGAATATGATGTTTCTAAATTGGTATCCTTTTGAAGAATCCCTTTATAAAAGGATTCTTTATATTTTCTATTGGGTAATAGCGATTACCCTTTATGAAGCCGTCACAATGTTACCTGAACCATGGGGGTACTTTTACCACGGATGGTGGAAGTTGTGGTATTCGGCAATCGTCAATCCTTTATTGCTCCTCATTGTTTTATTTTATTTTAAATGGATCCGTAAAATTGAAGAGTCAGTTCCAAAGTGAGGGTTCGAAGAATGATTACGATCTTTAACGATCGGGCGCATTCTCAGACTCTAGGGATGCTTCTATTTTTGTATAGGGCTAGTTTAAAAAGCTAGTTATTGAAAACCTTAGAAAATCCTTTTTAATCATATGAATATGTAACTATTGATCGTGGAATATTACTTGTACTAACAATTGGGGAGGGTGGTACTTGATGTCCAAAGATCTTAAAGCTAATTTGGTTAGTGATTATTTCACTGTTAGGGCAACACTGTTTCGTATTTGAGCAACACCTATTCGGAAAACAGCATCACTAGATGGTTTTGTCAGGATTCGCACAA
>NZ_JACHGK010000029.1 GCF_014207535.1 Bacillus benzoevorans | reverse complement strand
TTAATAAGATGATAAAAGGATAATACATATTATACATGACTAACATGTATTATCCCCTATTTTCAGGACTTTTTGTAAATTAGGTCTTGATAACTTGAGGAACGAGAAGGGCGACGGCCCAGTGAGTAGGTGGGAGATGAATGTCGGTTGGCGATAGCCTAATCAATAACTAACCGATAGGTTGGTGTTCTTAGGAATCTCCCCCTTCAATCAGACCGTAAGGTCGATAAGGGGTGAGTAGTTCAACTTTACTGGTCTAGCAATGTATTTGATTCACAAAAATTACACAGATGGAAAAGTTTCGGCACTTTCTAGTAACTTAAAGAAAGTTTCTTCCTAAATAAAGGTTTTAAAATAAAGATAAAGAGTGTGGAGTTGCTTGCCTGTTGTTTTGATCATGCTTCATTACACTTAAGATCCATTGGGATAGAAGAAGTTTTAGCGGATGTACGGAATAGGAAATCGGAGAAGCTTAGAGAGCAGGCGCTGAGAATAATGATAAAGTAATTCCTCAAAATTTTCGGTTGAGTGATTTTCTATTCGTTTGCTTTTTATTTTAGGAAAACACGGGGACGGATCGTGCGTTGGAATGCGTATATGATGTTTGGAATTTCAGGTGCTTATAGGGCACGTGAAGCTTAGCTTCACCCTGTGGTTTGCAGGGGAAAGATAGGGTAGTGGCCTACCTTTTCCCCATACATAGCAAGAAGAAGGAAAAGAGGTACAAGGGGACTAGACCTGTCCCCGCGTTCATCGAGAAATATACGATGCTTGACTGAAATAAGATTGAAGAATTATTCATCTTCATACTATCTGACAAATCAACGAAAAATAATTTTGCTTGCCTTCCTACAGGCTTGCTTTGTACTGTCTAGAGTCCATTTCAATCTCCATTTTCTGATTGGCAGTTTTTCTCTCATTTACAAGTCCAACCGCTAGTGCTGCAATAATTCCTGGAATGGCAAATGCAAGAAAGTTCTGTTGAAATGGCAAATTCAAGGTTAGGAGGAAACCACCTAATATCGGACCTGCGACGCCGCCAAAACGTCCTACTCCTGAGGCCCAACCAATACCTGTTGCGCGTATTTGCATAGGGTAAAATTGGGAAACATAAGAATAGGCGATAATTTGTGTACCAATCGTTGTCGCTCCAGCCATTGCAACAAGAGCATATACAATAAAAAGATTCGATTTAAGTCCTAATAAACCTAAAGAGATGGCAGCCAAGATAAAGAATGTGATCAATACCTTTTTCCCACTCCAACGGTCTGCCGCCCAACCTCCAAAAATGGCGCCAAAAATTGCTCCTAAATTTAAAACTAAGAGGAACATTAAGCTGGAACCTAATGCGTATCCCGCGCTTTCCATTAACTTTGGCAGCCATGTATTCAATCCGTAAATCATTAATAAGCACATGAAAAATGCGCACCAAAACATAATCGTACTTAAAGCTCGTCCACCTTTAAACAATTGCATAACGGTCATACCTGTTTTTTCAGGAATTACGATTTCATACTGATCATTTTTCTGAGGTGTATAAGAAGGATTAAGTTTAGATAAAATATACCCAGCCTTTTCCTTTTGATTTTTAGCTAAATAAAAACCAATAGAATCTGGAAGGGACTTATACATCAAAGGAAGAAGGACTAAAGGCAGGGCACTAATATAGAAAACAGAGTGCCAGCCCATTTTCTCTATCATCATAATCCCAAGCGCAGCTGCAAGAACTCCTCCTACACAATAACCGCTAAACATGATAGCCACCATTCTCGACTTGAATTGTCTTGGAGCATATTCTGTCATTAAAGCCACAACGTTTGGCATAACTCCGCCTAATCCTAAACCAGCTATAAAACGAAAGACCCCAAATTGAGTGGGATTATTAGCAAATCCGCATAATAGTGTGAAAAGACTGAAAAGCATAACGCAGATCAAAGCCACATTTTTACGCCCAATCTTATCCGCCAACGGACCAAAGATGAATGCACCAAACGCCATGCCAAATAGAGCATAACTGCCTAAAGTTCCTAACTCAACCGGAGTAAGCGACCATTCCTTCATCAGCACCGGGACGATGGTTCCGTATACAACTAAATCATAACCATCAAAGATAATGATAAAGGTACACCAGAATAGAACAAGGCCATGAAAACGATTAAACTTTGATTCATTAGCTAATTTATTTATATTGATTGAACGCATATTTTCCTCCTCTATTACACCAATTATTAATGTTATTCCTCAGATATCGCGAAATTGCTACGATTCGCTAAAATCAGCAGGTATGAGTAAGTCCTTTTGCTATGTGGACTTCAACGACTAAAGCATATAGCATGAAAGCATAGCTTAGATTGAAATCACCTTGCCCTTTTTTCTAAGCCGCAATTCCGGTCATCACACCTTTTCAGTGCTTTTTTATGTAGTCAGACAGCAATTCCTCCTTTGAAAATTTTTCCCATTTTTCGAACATCATCCTGTTTCTACGTCCGTAAATCGTTCAACATAAAAATACCTCCTCTCGCTTAATAGTATTTGCAAGATTCGTACCAACTTTAAAAGCCTAAACAACACGACTAAATTGTGTGAATATTAGCAAAATTAGTAATATTCCGCATGTTAGCGAAGCATTTTTAGCAAATGTGCTAAGTGGAGTGAAATACTTGGCAAGATAAAGTGGTGAATTTATCCACAATAGGTGATTGCCTAAAAAAATAGTCTGACTCATCGGATTTTAACATCTACAACCAATACCCAAATCATGTAATCATTGATTTTTACTGGATACAATCGTGTAGAGCAAACTCCAAATGTTTTGAGTCAGACTAATAAAAAACAGCATTTTATTTCAGATTATATTTTGCCATTTTTCGATAAAGGCTAGTAAAATGAATTTTTAACTTTTGCGCAGCTAACGTTCTATCCCCGTTGGCTTTCTTTAAGGCAGATTTGATTGCAGCAATCTCCGCATTCCTTATCGCTTCTTCTAAGCTAAGCAGCGGATGACCAGAGCTCGCGGCAGGATGGGTAGTAGACACACGCCGCGAAAAAAATAAATGGTCCAAGGTTAATGTGTCTCCTTCAACAATATTCATGCCCCGTTCAATATAAGCTTTTAATTCACGTACATTCCCAGGCCAATCATAGTTTACCAGCCATTCTTGAAGATTGGTATCGATAAATTTTACATGTCGATCAAATCGATGATTGAAAACATCGATAAAATGGCGTGCTAATAAGAGAATATCCTCCTTCCTTTCTCGCAGGGAGGGAATCGTAATATTAAAAACAAATAGGCGGTAAAATAAATCCTGTCTAAACTTTCCTTCATCAACAAGCGTACTTAAATCTCGATTTGTTGCGACGATAATTCGAATATCAACATTTTTACTTTCCGTTCCGCCGACTCGCTCAACCTCTCTTTCTTGAAGAACACGAAGCAATTTTCCTTGTAATTGATAGGGAAGTTCTGATATTTCATCAAGAAAAAGTGTCCCGTGTTGTGCTAATTCAAATTTCCCAGGCTTTCCTTCCTTTTTTGCACCACTAAATGCTCCAGCCTCATAACCGAAGAACTCAGATTCGAATAATTCCTCAGGAATCGCCGCACAATTCACCGCAACGAAAGGATTATTTTTCCTCGAACTTAATCCATGGATTGCTTGGGCAAATACTTCTTTTCCAGTTCCGCTTTCACCGGAGAGAAGTACAGTAGAATCACTTGTTGCAATTTTTGCTGCGATATCCTTTACTAAATTTATGGCAGGACTTTCCCCTATAATTTGTGTAAATCTGTATTTATTTTGCTGAGGTTTCTTTTTCTTCATTTCTCTAGAATCTAGAGAATGAAGAAAAGCAACGATTTCATCTCGATCGACATCATCTTCACGAACAATGACTCGATAAACCGTATACTGATTCCTCTTTGTCACGCTTATTAAGCAGCGAAAGCCACAAATTTTACCAAATATAATTTTCTTATGGTTGCTGCTAAAGGTTCCCTGAATGATTTTATTAATAGATTCTCCTAATAACTCATTCTTTTTCATTGAGAAACTTTCACAAAAATGACGGCATACATCAATTATTTTTCCTTGATCATCGACTTCAATGATTCCCCGGTTTTTTGTTAAAGTCATGGTCCCCTCCACAAATATCCTATCTTATAAAAAACAAAAAACAACTAATCCTCTAATCCCTTCACATCTAGTTTGATTGATGCATAGAACCTACTGTATCCTTTAGTTTAACGTTGTTATATTGAAACCATTTCCATTTTTCTGATTATTCTAAAATATTAGTATACAAAATAGTCACGTTAATTCATAGCTATATTCTTAAAAAATTTTAATAATTGAGGGGGGACAAAGGGGCAATGGAAGAGGGGCAAAACCTATCTCTCTCATATGACAACAACCTTAAAAACAAAGGGACGGTTTGTGCGTTTCCCTAAATATTCCCAATTGGAGTGCGTATGTGGTGTTTGGGATTTCAGGTGCTTATAAGGCGCGTGAAGCTTAGCTTCACTCAGTGGTGGGATGAGTTGGCAGGAGAAAATAGGGTGGTGGTTTCTCTTTTTCCCTGAAACGTTTATCTATATTTTACAATGAAGGGGATTGAGAGAAATCAACTCTTGTGTGTAACACTTTTTCATTTGTATGAAAATAAAGAAGCGCTCACCATCCAATAAAGTGTCTGTTTATTCCCCATCCCAATGATAAATGAGCTGTACAACACCAGAGGAGAACGTCCTCGTATTCACCAATTTTAAATTCACTCTTTGCTTTATATCAGTAAACAACGGTGTTCCCTCTCCCAAAATAACAGGGTGGACAGATAATCTAAATTCATCAACAAGGCCTAAATGCATAAAAGTAGTAATCAGACTTGCCCCGCCATATAGCCAAATGTCTTTTCCAGGCTGATTCTTAAGCTTTGCTACCTCTTCAGGAATGTTATCATTAATGAATGTGGCTTTATTATCAGTTCCTTTTTTCGTTTTGGAAAAAACATATTTCTTTTTACTATGAACCAAATCCATCATTTCTTTTTTAGCATCATCAGAAGTTTCTGGAGTAAATTTTCCCCATAAATCATAGCTTTTTCTTCCATAAAATATTGTGTCAATTTGGTCTAAGAAAGTAGTGAATTCCATTTCACGGTCCATGATACACCAATCAATTTCACCGTTGTTTCCTTCTATGAAACCGTCCAATGTGACAGCCAAATCCAAAATGATTTTTCGCTGTTTTGCTTTACTTGACATTGTTTTCCTCCAATTATCACTCTGACATTGTTTTCCCAGCTATGTGTTTTAACAAGTTGCTAAGTAAATTATCTAACTTGAACACGTTATCGAATATTTGCTCTGTTTTTGAGTATAACAAGAGGTCTAATAGGTGGCAAATTTCACCTGCTTCCTTGAGCAGTAAAATGAATCAACATCAGAGCCCCCAGCTGGAATTGCCCCCCTTAACTTATTACAATTCATGGTAAAATACAGAACAGAACATCAAAAATTTTCAAGGAGGACCGGCTATGATTTTCCCATTATCCAATTCCGAAAGAAAACGACTGTTAACTCCCATTAAAAAAACTATTTTACAATACAAGATGATAGAAGAGGGGGATAGAGTAGCTGTAGGCTTATCTGGCGGAAAGGATAGTTCAACTTTATTGTATTTATTAACGATTATAAGAGAACAGCTGCCATTTCAATTTGAGCTCGTTCCGATTTCACTCTCACTAGGATTTGAAGAATTCGACATTTCCCCATTAAAACGGTTCGTGAAAGAACTTGGACATGAGCTCTTCATTAAAGAAACGAATATTAGTCAAATTGTTTTTGATTATAAGCAAGAAAAAAATCCTTGTTCCTTATGTGCAAACTTAAGGAGAGGGATCCTTTTTGAATATGCCGCCTCATTAAATTGTAATAAATTAGCTTATGGCCATCATTTAGATGATGGAATTGAGACTTTCTTTATGAATCTTTTTTATGGCGGCAAACTAGGTGTGTTTAAACCAAAAACCTACATGGACCGCTCGAATATAACTTTAATCCGTCCCATGCTCGCTATCGAAGAAAAAACAATCATAAATTTTGTGCAAGCAAAACAAATCCCGGTAATCCATAATCCTTGTCCAGCTGATAAACATACAAAACGGGAAGAAATGAAAGACCTGGTAAAGACCTTAAGTACGAAGTATCCAGATTTACGGCAAAAATTCATGCATGGAGCGATGAATGTACGAGAAGAAGATTTTTGGAGGATGGAGGAAAAGCCGAGATTTTAGTCTCGTCTTTTCGGATGATAGCGATACATTTTGTTCATTTGATACGAGATGGTAGAAAAGGAAGAAATTATTGCATGCTTTACCAGGCCTATATTGTATAAAGAGAGTAGATCAAAATCAACTTTTGTATATAGAGCAAACCGGACGTGACCTGAGTGAGCGGGTAACAGCTCTAGATAGAAATACCTTACATTATAATAGTATTGCATTCAAAGTGAGTTATAATTTCCAAAAAGTTTAATGGTCTATTATTACTATAATAAAGTAAAATGTAAGATATAAATAAGATTTTCTTATAAAAAGGGGAAGAAATTCTAGTGGATCGTGAATCAATCGTAAAAAGCATTTTAAAATCATCACAGAAGATTGAAAGTAAAATAAAAAGAACATATAAAAAAATATATCAAAGCGTAAAATGGCATCCGAGCGTTAGAAACGAACAGATGCCAAACTTTGTGGCATTTCTTTATGATTCTATTATATCTATGAAAACTTTACCCTCTCTTGAGCAATTTGTAAATGCGTATATGAAAAAATACTATGACAAAGTCCTTCCTGAAGGAATTATCTATCATACTTATGTAGATAGGACAAATAAGGCTTATCAGTCATTGGTTCGTGATTTGCATTTCTACTTCAAGCTAAAAGAAAGTGATCTTTTTGACCATGTTCAATTATCATATGCTTACGACATTGAGGCAAAACAAGATCTGGTTGTTACATTGGGAGATAAAAAGTTGGGATTGCAACTGTTTGACGGAGACGACAGCCAAACCAAATGGAAAGAGAAGCAAACTGCACGGCGAAAAATTATTCTCGGATATCCAGATTATTATATGCCCCTGAACGGAACTGAATGTAAGCCTGTTAATATTGGTTCACAGCGAGAACAATTTTTGGTTTATAGTGACCATGATGTCAAGATGGTTTATCATAAATTGCTAAAAGCTTCAAATGTTGAAAACTATGTTGAAAAGGAAACGTATATACTGCCGAACCCAGCTATAAAAGAGAATAATGAAAATTCTATAATCGGGAAAGAGGAAAAACTTGACGATATAGTTCACTCATATATCTATGTTGGAGAAAAGAATATTCTAGACGATTTAGACAAGCTCAAACGTCTCCTTCAACGTGGGGTAAGAGTAGAATGGGCCTCACCATTTTCGACGGGGAAGCGAGATTTGCCGGTAGAAATATTTGCTCGTTTTCTTGGGAATTTACGCCTCCATCAATGGCAAGGAGCTAGGAAATATAATTTGGAAATACCTGATGGACGTTATAACATATTACAAGGTAATGAGCTGCAGAAAATTGGCGATAATACAACATTTAATTTTGAACAATATAAAACAGAGCATGCCTCAACACAAAAACATTTAATTGTAGAAGCCGGAGCGGGAAGCGGAAAAACAGAAACCATGATTTCGAGGTTGATTTATCTTCTCCATACCAAAGAACTTACTCATTTAGAAGATGTTGTTATGATAACATTTACAAATGAAGCTGCAGATCATATTAAATTAAAACTTTTAAAACGATTGTACCATTTATATGAAATAACAGGAAATATCCGCTACATTGAATGGAGTGAGGAAGTCACTTCGATTCGCATCATGACCATCCCATCTTTTGCTAAAACAGTGATTCGAGATTTCAGTGCAGACCTTGGCTTAGGCAATGATTTTTCTATCCGCACTCTCACCATGGAACGCAGAAAAATTATTGAAGAGGAACTGGATAAGTACATCTCTAAACAGGAATTAAATTTCAAAACACTTGGTGCATTTCGTGAATATGAATGGCGTGAAATAATTGACGGATTTTGGAATGAAATGGAAAAGAAAGGAATCCTATACGATTTTCTAGAACAAATCGAATGGGGAGAGGAGCCTGATGATAAGCTGGAGCATATCTATTACGATATGATAAAAGAAATGCTTTCCAATTGTGAAAAAAAATTCAACGAATTAAAACTAAATAAGAATGCATTTACCGTAAATGATTTGACCCAAAAAATTAGCGAAATAGAGAAAATTCTTGACATCAGACAACTTAGTAAGCCTTTTAAATACTTATTTGTTGATGAATTTCAAGATACCGACGATGTACAAATCAAACTGGTAAATACTCTCACAGATTTAATTGAAGATGCACAATTGTTTGTCGTAGGTGATATCAAGCAGTCAATCTATCGTTTTAGAGGAGCAAATTATACTGCTTTTGATGTGCTCAGTGAACAGCTTGGGAAAAATAATATCGATCGTGACTATAGGTTGAAAAAGAACTACCGTACAGACAGCAAAATCCTTGAAGAAATTGAGGACATGTTTGATGTTTGGAGGAATGATCCTGAACAAATTCTTCCAAAAGAAAGTGAGACAGGGAATAACCGTCTTGAATCAACTATCCATCATTCCATATATAATAAATCATGCAGTTTTGAGGGTGTATATAACACGAGGGGTTATGATTATGCCTCAAAAATTTGGAGCATTTACCATTCGATGAAAAGAGATGAACAAGACGAGGAGGAGGATAAACCAACAGTGTTAGCCATTCTGGTTCGCACGAACTATCAAGCCAGGGAAATTAGGAAGATTCTTGAAGAGTTGCGGAACGGAAAGGGCAGGGATATTGCCTATGATGTCGTAACTGGGGGGAGTCTATTCTCTTCTGCAGCTGCACGGGATTTGTTGATACTTTTTAATGCACTCAATTATGAAAGGGATCCGGAATCGTATTATGCCTTGTATCAAACACCTTTCACTTCTAAACCTTTTAATCCTGCGGTCTTATTGAAATTCGAGGGGGACCGTGACAAAATTTGTACTCACAAGTCCTTCAATGAGGTTGAAGGTTTTACTGAAATACTTGCTGCTTTACGGATAAAACCAACGCTTCATGCGATTTATCAATTTTTAGCCAATAATTCGTTTGAGAAGGTTCTTGCGGCACAGAATATGCAGCCTCATGAAATCGAGCAATATCGTCTTAATCTTTATCGCATTCTCGAACTTGCTGGTGATGAAGCTGGGGCAAGTATCACAAGTGTCCACCATCTGCGAGACTGGCTGCGGCAGCAGGTTGCAAGTAACCGAGATGAAGATGAGATGCAGGCTGATGTTACAAAATACAAAAAATTAATAAAAGTGGTGACGGTTCATAAAGCGAAAGGATTGGAATTTGATACAGTATTTATTCCGTACACATATATGAAGTTTGAAAAGAAAACACAGCAGGAGATGATTGTCGTAAAAGAAAAGGACAAGGTGAGAGCTGGGTGGAAAATCGCAGGGTCAAATGATAATGAATTCCTAGTCGAATCGCCATTGTATCCAGATCTAAAAACAAAAGAAAATACGGAAAATATCCGCGAAGAAGCAAGACTTCTTTATGTCGCTTTAACACGTGCCAAAAACCGTTTAGTGGTAATTTATAATAAATCAAATTCAAATAGAAATGACAGGAGAAATTGGTCCGATCTTATCAGACTGGGGAGGGGGGAAACATCATGACAAGAAAAGTACTAACCTATCAGGCTCCTGCGCAATTGTTCAGGTCAGACTCACTGTTCCAAAAAGAGTATGAGGATTGTCTTCATATTGCAGCTACAAGCAGCCTTAAATCAGGGCTTGGGGAATCGCTTGCGGTTTCCAGATGGTTCAGTGCCCCAATTATTACATTCAGGGAGCTGTTTACAGAACTTACCGGACCGGAATGGGCATCTGCAAAGGCTCAGTTAAGGCAGTTCCTCCTTCTTTCTGACGTTTTGGCAGGAATGTGGAATGCAGATACTAGCAATAGCAGACTTAAATTGCAAGCAATGGAACGAAATCAATTGCAGATTCTACAGACTCTCAGAACTTTGACGGAGCTGGAGATCAAACCATTTCACATTCCAGTTGACATGATAAGGAATAATTCTTCTGAAGCGTTATTCCTCCAAATTTGGAAGGGAATGTTCAATCGGTTGAGCGGTGATTCAGCAAGTCTTCGGGGTTTTTTAAATGGAGAAGCTCAAGATGCTGTTTCACTCAAGGCAGCTCTTAAAACATGGGGTGAAGAACTTAAAAAGAATAACAATGCACAAGGGACTCTTCATAGAACAACAAGTAATTTACCGCTCGATAGCATCCAACAATCAATCGATTTATCTTTAAAGAAAAAAAGGCTAATTCTCCATGGGTTTTACTTCATTACGCCCATTCAGGAGCGTGTATTTAAAGTTTTGGAAGAGGAATACGAATTAATTTTCCTAAATGCGTATGATGATAGGTTTCCAAATACATTTGAAACGGTTAAGCATTTTCTAGGTATCGGGGAACATGAAACACTTCGTTCAACTGATGATAATATTCCAATTCATCCTCTTGCAGTAAAGCTTATGGAAAGCCTTGAGGGGGAATCGAATATATCGATAGAATGGAAAGCAGATAGATATGTAGATCTGCCGCATTTTATTGAAAGTGAGAAAGCAAGGCTCATGGATGACAAGGACTGTACTAATGAGATGGGATATCAACTGATTACACCTAGAGCAAAACAAGTTGAAGAACAACTTATCGCTAATGAATTTGTAACAGTGCCTGATAACAGGAAAAAACTGACTGACTATCCTGTAGGCAGATTTTTATACAGATTACATCAAATAAAAAATCAAAACAGAAATGTCGAAAATGGACTAGTGACATTTGAAGAAAATCTAATACCAGAAATCCTCCTTGACTGTTTTTCCTCAGGCTGTCTTTTTTCCAAAGGGGAAGATATGAAAAATTATGTGAAATCGCTTGAAAAGATTTTGCCCTATTGTGAAGGTGTTTCGACCTTTGAAGAATGGTTTGCGAGGATTAAAAAACTGAAAACCGAAAAAGAATTTTGGGAAAAGAAAGTATTGAAAAACAATCCAGGGGCTTTATCTGATCGTATTCACAAATTCCATTCTTTGCCTATGAGGCTTCTATCTTATTTTTCTGTTGAAACCGAGGATCTTCTCAAAATTGAATCTGGTATTAAAGCATTAAATAAAATCCAGCTTGCGTTATTTAGTGATTTTGAAACGAAAAAGGTCAATATGGCAGTCCATCTTCAGAAAATCGAGGATCTCGTATTAAAAAATGCTGAGGACTCCTTTAATGGTGAAGAAAAGGCCATTGTTCGAAAACTCATAGATGATATTAATAACATTAAGGATAACGAACTTGAGTTTACACTTAAGGATATTTCAAAAGGTCTGTTGTTTTATCTGAATGGGTCGTTGGAAGGACTTGATGAGGAAGAAAGCTTTGGCGAAAAAGTGTATTCATTTGATAGTGCGGATGCAGCCCCATTCCGTACAAACAGGAACTTTCATTTAGCCTTTGCAGATCAAAAGGCGCTTCCGATTTCCCAAGATTTTAATTTATGGCCCATTCCCAAAGGGATACTGGCACATCTTGAAATATCGTTCCCTGAGTTGGCATTATGGACTCATAGAACAGAAAAAAGCAATTCCATAACGAGATACTTGTTGTATATCCTTTTTCACTCAGCAGACGATATACGAATTTCCTTTACAGAGAATTTAGGGAAAGAATCACGACTTGATATAGCCCTATACCTAAAATTGATAGGTTGCAAGACCGTACCTGTCAAGAGGGAGGACTTTCTTACTGAGAGAGTGACAATGGAAGTGCCGAATCATGTGGACTTGAAAAGTTTGGGGTGGACACCCCCAATGCAACGTGAAGCCCAAGTTTGTCCGAAAAGAGCAGCTTTCAGCTTTATTTTGAACGAACATACTGTGTTTCAATCTGATTTTCACCATAGTTTCTTGTACACGAAATATGTTACAGTTATGAACCGGATGGAAAAAGGTATTAAGAATAAATTTGAACCGGACGAGTTTCGTCTAAAGGTTGATAAGTGGTTTCCTCAATGGAACAATATGAAGAAGGATTTCCTTTTTGATTTTATAACAACATCAGATTATGCAAAGCCAAGAATTAGCAGAAATAGAATTGACTATGGAGAAGAAAGTTACAGTGCAGGAATGACGTACTTGAATCTGCTCCCAACGGGCTATGCTGGAAAAGGAAGTGATAATGTCATTCCAGTGGAGGATGTTGTATTTCATGAGGCATGTCCAGGAAAACAATGCAGGTATTGCCCATATATTTCTATTTGTCGGGATGCTGTTTATGCAGTGGATTTTGAAGATAACTAAACAACACGTACAAAGAATAAATTCGTATGAAACTCAATCAAAATAGCTAACCTTAAGAAATCAGCAGCTACCAAAGTACAGGAGTGCACTTATTTTTTTGTCTGTAATTTCCGTAAGAATTAAATATCTGGAGAGCCTTTAAAGAAGCTAATAGTGAGAGGATATCTCTATTAGCTTCCTATTTGATTGAAATATTACTATTATCATTCCTGTTATTAGAGTATTTTGAAATTTGGATTTAAATAAATGAGATAGAAACTTTATTGTACTGAAAAATCAGCATAATAGATACCGCTTTGTAAAAGTGATATGTGGATGTTATCTCTTCCATAGAGATCTAAATCTGTTTTTGTTACTAAAGCAGTCGGCGGTAATCCAAGTCTTTCTCTTATATATACACCTAGGGTATTTTTATTTGGAAAGGAACTGAGCTGTTTTGGATAATGTAAACCATTTACAGTTTGTGAACCTTCGAGAAGAACATCCATTAACGTACCGTCATCCCATATTAATTCAATAGAATCATTTTGTCTATTAGCTCTGCCTCTTCCACTAGATTTGTTTCGTGAACTATCTTGTTTTGGTGGAAATAATCTTGGGAAATTTCTAACATGAGATGTGCGTATTGTAATATACGCATCACCTGGATTAGTATGACCAACGCTATTCCCCCAGTTTAAACCGCTGCTGTCAGGTACTTTGTTTGAACGTGGATTGTATAATTCCAAAGAACAAACAGCATCTACAAAAGGGTGGAGTCCATTGGGAGTAATGTCAACCGTATTACACGGCACCGAATTGTCTAGTATTAAATTTAAATAATTATTTAATTCTTCGAAGGTATCCACTGATGTCTCAGCAAGTGTCTCTCTAAGAGGAATAGTTAATCCTCTGGTAGTTAAGTTCGCAGAACCAATTAATACATATGTAATATCACTTTTATATCTCCATATATAACAATTTGAATGTATTGGTAAATTTGAATAAAGAATTCTAGTTTGTGTCGAATTATGAAGGTTAACCAAAGTTTTGTGCAATGGGAACGGAATTGACTCACTGCCAAACATTCCGTAAATTACAGTAGACTTTATAGGTAAATTTGATAGTTGCTGTATTGGACGTGGGCTTGCATATCCAGAAATAATAACTAAATTATCACAATGTATGTATTTATGGGTATTAAATATTAATTGGTCTAGATTATTACTAAATAACAATAGATTTCTCTCCCTCAAAAAGATTTCAGCAATTAATTTTATTATAATCGTACTTAAACGTATGAAGAAAGCGTTTTTATATTATTCGTAGAACATTTCATATATTCCAATTTACTCTCCCGTAGAAATAGTTAAGCTAAATTATTTAGTATATATTATATGGTAAAAATTTCTGTGCATTATAAATATCTTTAAACGGGATAAATGTTATAATATTAATTTGTAACTTATAAATGATTCTTGATCTATCTAAAATATCATACTAAAATTAATTTATCGAATATACGTTCTTCGTGCTTGGTGTATGGGGGGGAGAATTATGAATAATAAAGATAATAAAATGAAGGTTCTCGATTTATTTTGCGGGTGCGGAGGATTGTCACAAGGATTTTTAGATGCTGGTTTTGACGTAGTCTTAGGTGTTGATTTTGAACAGGCTGCATTAGAAACATATAAACATAACCATAAAGAATCTGATGTTTTATTAACAGATTTATCAAAAGATGAAAGCATTTTTGAGATTGAAAGGGCTCTTGGAGGAAAACGAATTGATATTATCATAGGTGGTCCACCGTGCCAAGGCTTCTCATTGACAGGATCAAGGGATATTAATGACACGAGGAATTTATTATATTTAGCAGTTGTAAAAGCTGTAAGAAAATTTAAACCTAAAGCTTTTTTAATAGAAAATGTTCCTGGAATTGCAACATTATATGGCGGAGTAGTGAAACAACAAATTATAAATACTTTTGAGGATATGGAATATAATGTTTCAGTTACAGAAAAGCCTCTCATAGCAGCTGATTATGGAGTCCCTCAAATGCGGAAGAGAATGTTTTTTGTGGGATTTCAAAAAGGATATGGTTATTTTGAATTTCCACAACCAACACATACTCCTGAAAATTATATAACATGTCTCGAAGCTCTTAGTGATTTACAAAGCAGAGAAGATAATTTAGGCAGTGAAATAGATAATTATATTATGCCGCCTCAATCTCTATACCAAGAATATATGAGGAAAGATAGTGAAAAATTATATAATCATGTTGCAACTAAACATACTGATTACGTTAAATGGGTAATCAACCAAGTTCCGGAGGGGGGAAATTATAAAGATTTACCCCCTGGGGTTGGTGAAAGTCGAAAGTTTAATGAAGCATGGACTAGATATGATAGTAAAAGACCATCAAGAACTATTGATACAGGACATAGGAATCATTTTCATTATGAATATAACAGGGTGCCGACTATAAGGGAAAATGCCCGTCTCCAGTCATTTAGAGATGATTTTGTCTTTTTAGGAACACGTACGCAGCAAAATAAGCAGGTTGGAAACGCAGTTCCCCCTTTATTATCCTTTAATATAGCTAGGTCCATTAATCAACATTTCGAAGATATTAAGATCGGGCAGAAAAAAATAGATGATAATAAACAGTTAGAGCTTGAAATATAAGGTGATAGTGTGAAAAAAATAAATACATTAGAATTATTTGTGGGATGCGGCGGTCTTTTAGATGGTTTTGAGAAGTCTGGTTACTATAACACAGTAGCAAGTGTTGAATGGCAAAGGTATGCATGTGATACCCTGATAAATAGACTCAGCAAAAAATATAATTATTCTGATGCTAAAAAGAGAGTTCTTCATTTCGATATTCAAAGAACAGAAGATTTAATTCATGGGTGGGAAAAGGATGAAGAATATGGTTCGAATAATGGGCTCAATCTTATTGTGAACAATAAGGAAATCGATGTCATCGTAGGTGGTCCTCCATGTCAGGCTTATTCTGTAGCTGGAAGAATTCAGGATAAAAATGAAATGAAGTATGATTATCGAAATTATCTATTTGAAAGTTATTTAAATGTTGTAAAAGTATACAATCCAAAATTAGTTGTATTTGAAAATGTAGAAGGAATGTTATCAGCAACGCCCAATGGAGAAAGTATTGTAGACAAGATAAGACAAAGTTTTAATGAACATGGCTTTGATATCATTGATGATATTAGAGGGCAGGCACTGCTTGATCTATCACATTTTGGAGTGCCCCAAAAAAGAAAGCGGGTTATTCTTGTTGGCCTTAATAGAAAATATTTTGGAACAAGTAACAATCAAGAAACGTTGTACAATTTTTATAATGTAATTTTAAATAATTATCGTAGTGAACATATTCCAACTGTATTTGATGCAATAAGTAACCTGCCAAAACTATTTCCTGCAGATGAAGAATACAGAACAGATGGAAGAAAGTTTTCTCATACTCCTGATAAAACAAATATAAATTGGCACATTCCTCGATATCATAATAGGCGAGATATTGATATTTTTAGAATACTAGCTAAAGATATTGATTCGGGAGAAAATAAATATCAAACAACTGATGCAATAAAACAACTATATACAAATAGAACAGGGAAAATATCCAATGTTCATAAATATCATGTATTACGATGGGATAAACCAAGTAATACTATTCCTGCACATTTAAAAAAAGATGGATTAAGACACATACATCCTGATCCACAACAAGCTAGAACAATTACAGTAAGAGAAGCTGCTAGATTACAAACATTTGAAGATGACTTTGAATTCATTGGAAGTATGGTGCAAAATTATGAAATGATCGGAAATGCAGTTCCTCCAGAATTTAGTAAGAGACTTGCTTTTGCAATTAATGATCTATTAATAAAGAATGGAATGGTTTAAAACCATTCCATTCTTTCATTGAAAAGTCTAAATTAAGTCTAACAATTAATTTATGTATATAAATTATCATGTAATTATATGGGGATAGTCAAATGATAGTATTTTTATTACTATTAAAAATAAAAAGTGAACATTCCAAAAGGGGTGTAATTAGAAAATGAATTCAAATATACAAGAAGATAACAAGTATTTCATTATTGACTTGTTTGCCGGTGCAGGGGGAATGAGTAATGGGTTTGAACAAACAGGGTGTTTTAAAACAATCGGTGCTGTTGAGCTCAATCAATCTGCTTTAAAGACTTTCATAAATAATCATTCAACATTCGCTGGACTGGAAACTTTCTCTGACATAAAGAAGGTTGATTTTTCAAAAGTTGATGTATTTAACAGTGTGCCTAAAAAAGATTTAATAGTAATAGGAGGACCTCCATGCCAGGGTTTTTCTAATGCAAATCGGCAGAGAAATAATTTAATTTCTGGGAATAATCAGCTTGTAAAAGAATATGTTAGAGCAATTCGTCAATTAAAGCCAGCCGCCTTCGTAATGGAAAATGTTAAAACCATAAAGTCTGATAAACATAAATTTTTTGTGACCAATGGCCGCATTAAACTAGCTGATGGTGAAGTTGACATATTCAGTACTGAAGAGTACCTAACGAAAGAACTAGGAGTTGAAATTGAGAATACATCTCTTACTTTGATACGCTCATCTAACAAGTCCAAAATGCTTGAAAATATACTTCATATCATTGTAGAGGAACAAAATGAAGTATCTCCAATTATCAGCGGACAAAATAACAGTTATTTATCTCAAATAAGAAGTTTGCACCGTAGATTAAGTAAATCGAATTACATACAGGCGAAGAATAAGATAGAGGCAAGAGTTTTTGAACGTATGTCTGAGGTAATCAATATGACTAATTCTTGTGAATTAATCGCTCCTGTAATTAGGGAAACAGCTTTAATATTAGATAAATTAAGCTCTGGAGCAAGATTGTTTGCTTCAGATATAAAAGAAGTAATTGAAACATTTATGTCTATTAATCATTTTTTGTTGTGTATTAAGGAACTTCAAGGTGAGGACATTAAATACAAACTTAATAAACCGGTAATTACTAAGGGAGTACTGACAGTATCTGCAGAGGTAAAATCTTATAATGTGTTGGATTATGTATTAAAATCACTGGAGAAAGAAGGATATATTGTAAAGGATATGGTGTTAAATGCTACAGATTACGGAGTCCCTCAGAAAAGAAATCGGTTCTTTTTAATAGGGATTAATACAAATGCAGCAAGTAATGATATTAATATAAAAGAGCCAAGTAAAATTGCCAGCGAATCTTTTACTGTTTATGATGCATTTGCAAGTCTGATAAAATATATGCCGGGAAAAGATGTGAAAGATAACATAATCTTAAACATATCTATAGAAGAGCGTATTAAAACAAACAGCAGATTAGAAAAATATTATACTGAGGGATATAAAAATACAATTGTCAAGAACCATATTAATACGGAAAGTAAGGATATGAGCATAAGGCGTTTTGAATCATTGGATCAAGGACAGAATTTTCACGATTTATCTGATGATTTAAAGTCTAATTACACAGATACAAGCAGAACTCAAAACACAGTATATTTACGGTTGAAACATGATGAACCTTCCCGAACTGTAGTAAATGTTAGAAAGTCGATGTGGATTCATCCGGAATATAATCGATCTATCAGCATACGTGAAGCTGCAAGGCTGCAGACATTTCCTGACAGCTTCGAATTTTTTGGTAAAAAGGATGAGCAGTATCAGCAGATTGGCAATGCAGTACCCCCTTTATTAGCTCGTGCAGTAGCTGAGAAGATACTTGAACTATTAAATAAAAAACCTAAGTATCCAATAGGTGAAGTTCTGAATCAACATTTAGAAGTAAACGTTTAATTTATTAGTGCCAAATAGTCTCTGCGAAATTGCAGGGATTATTTTGTTATATTGAATAATATTTCCAGTTATGCATGTATATGCGATTGAATTAGAACGAGTGGTTCTGTTAATCTATTGTTTAATAGTATTTATAATATCGTTGCTACAAGTCTGGTTTTACTAAATTCAGTATTAAAAGGTAAATAATATTAGGGGTAATAATCGTCAATATTTGACAAATTCATGTTAGAATTGACATATAGTATTAGGCTGGGAGGAATAGACCATGGTAAATATTCATTTACCTGAATTTGATTATATAAGAAATATGATTAAAAATATGAAGAGAACGGGAAATGACTGGGGTAAAATTGAAGAAAATTTTGAAGCACTTAAAATTATGGGTGCTATACAGCATGATTTAAGCAAAGATACCTGGGGAGAAATAATCAGAGAACAGAAATATGAATACCACAAGGCAGAAAATATTGAAAAAATTGAAATAGAAACAACAATAGTATCTTTGGACGAGAACAACAAAACTTATGTACCAACTGATGCAAGGTCTTCATGGCAACTATATAAAAATAAACTTTTGAAAAATGGCTGGAGAGAAGATGCTGTTAATAATCTGGAAAAAAGTACTATCAGCATATTAAGAAAGTTGAATAATGATACCAGAACAACAGGCCCTGTAAAAGGTCTGGTAATAGGCCAGGTTCAGTCAGGAAAAACGGCAAGTATGGCAGGATTGATGGCTATGGCAGCAGATTGGGGCTGGAATATGTTCATTGTGCTATCCGGCATGATTGAGAATCTTCGATTGCAGACTCAGGATCGACTTATTAATGACTTGAACAATCCAGGCAACAATAATTGGAGATCATTGCATAAATTGTCGAAAAGATCCCAAATAGGTGATCTTCCCCAGGCTTTGAATTTCGAGGAAACTTCAACCCAAAAATATCTAAATGTCTGCCTGAAAAATAAAACAAGACTGGAAAACCTCATCGGATGGTTAAAATCAGATAAAAAGAAGTCAAGGCAAATGAAAATATTGGTTATTGATGACGAAGCAGACCAAGGAAGTATTAATACTAAAAATATAGATAAAGATGAAAGAGCTAAAATTAATGAGTTAATCATTAAGCTTATTGAAGTGAGTAAAGGTACAGAATATCAGCCAAAATCAATGAATTATATCTGCTATACTGCGACCCCATATTCCAATTTTTTAAATGAATCCTCTGATGATTCATTGTACCCTAAAGATTTTATCGGTATCTTACCTGTTTCAAATGAATACTTTGGTCCAAAGCAAATCTTTGGACTGGAGGGCTCTGAAGAATATGAAGGACTGGATATAATCCGTCAAATATCTGAAGAAGATTTAGAATGCGTGAAAGAATTACATGATGCGAAGATTGAAGCTATACCAAAAAGCCTGCAGGACAGCATATGTTGGTTTATTTGTATTACCGCAGTTATGAGGTTTAATAAATATAAAAAACCAGTCAGTATGCTTGTTCATACAAGTCAAAAACAAGCACATCATGACCTGATGTCCAGAGCAATTACAAAATGGATTTGTAATTTAAATAAACGAAAATTAACCGCTAAATGTAAGGGAATTTATGAATTAGAACGTGAGCAATTTAATTTGGATAAGTTTCAAATTGGTTATAAAGAATATCCCGTTCCAAATGATGAAATCAATGGATATCCTGAATTTGATCAAATTAAATCATTTATTGAGGAAATCATTGAAACAAATATATCCCATATAATAATGGACGAAGAAGGGGAACTTGATTATCACAAGGGAATTCACTTATGTATAGACAACAGTGCTAATAATGGGATAACTGAAGAGGATACGTATATACGCCTAGCCTACCCTGGTAAAGAAAAACTAAAAGAGCTTAATACAGCACCAGCTTTTATAATTGTCGGAGGAAACACTTTATCAAGAGGGCTTACAATTGAAGGTCTTGTAAGTACGTATTTTTTAAGAGCTGCTACCGCCGCGGATTCACTTATGCAAATGGGTCGTTGGTTTGGATATAGAAAAGGATATGAATTATTACCAAGAATTTGGATGACACAGAATACTTATGATAAATTCTTCTTTTTAACTTTATTAGAAGAAGAGCTTAGAGAAGAACTGGAACAATTTGCTCTGGATCATAAGAGCCCTTCTGAATATGGACCAAGAGTTAAAAACACACCTAAAGCTTCATGGCTTCGAGTTACTGCTAAAAATAAAATGCAAAAGGCGGAAGAAATAGAAATGGACTTTTCCGGGGCTTCTATACAAACGATTCATTTTGAAAATAACAAAATAGAGTTACGGAAAAATATTGATACGGCAGAGAACTTTTTGCAGAATTATTGCGGCAGGTCGGAAAAATCAAAAATTGCAAATGCAATAGTATATAGAGATGTAGATTTTAACAAAATCAAAAATGAATTTTTATTAAAAATGATTTTCAACCAAAGATCTAAAGCATTTGATCAAATTGATGTATTTTGTGATTGGTATGAAAAAGTACAGAATGAAATCAATTTTAAGAACTGGAATGTTATTGTAGCTGGGGCAGGAAAGGTAGAAGAAGGATATTCGAAAGGTCCGAAAAAATGGTATTTAGGAGATTATACTGTTGGAATGGTAAATCGTTCGGCAAAGGCTTCATCTATGAATTATAAAGATGGTACTGTCAATATAGGTGTTTTAAGAGGACCGAATGATGTGTATGCAGATATCAAAGATGAATCATGTATGAAAGAGATTAGTAAAAAAGGTGTTAAAAATAAAGATATTAGAGAAATCAGACAGAAGTTTGGTTTAGGTGATGTTCCACAGTTAATTATATACAGAATAACCAAAGATTCTGAAGCCAGGAATTCTGCCGGCAATAAAGATGAAACCAAATCGGATAGAATTGATTTGAACTTCGATGAAGATATTATCGGAGTTTATATTCATGTACCAGGGGATAATTCGAATAAACCGCATGCGAAGGCTCTAAGAGTAATAATCGATAATGATGATGATGAATAACGGGGGATAATTATGCAGATAGAGATTGCAAAAATGGAGAGGATGTCTGAAAGAGGAAGTTCCTTATTGAGGCTGATTCAAAACAGCCATACTCCCCTTTTAGATTTGTTGATAAGAGAATCTGTACAAAACAGTTTAGATGCAGCAAAAGATCAAAATTCCCCAATAAAATATGATATTTCGGTAAAAACATTTCTTACCCAAAGTGTCACAAGGCATTTTAAAGGAATAGAACAAAATTTAATCCGGAAATTCCCAAGTATTAGTTATAAGAGTCTAGTGATAAGAGATTGGAATACGACCGGACTTACAGGTCCTTTGCATCAGGATTACATTAGTAATAATCAATATGGAAACTTGCTGAAACTTGTTTATGAGATAAGTATGCCCCAGGAAAAAAAGGAAGCAGGCGGTTCCTGGGGGCTTGGTAAAACGGTGTATTTTCGTGCAGGTATAGGATTGGTAGTATATTATTCAAGAATAAAACTTGATGAAGGAGGATATCAATCTAGATTGGCTGCATGTTTGGTAGAAGACGAATCAAAGGATGATGCGTTGCTGCCGGATGATCAAAACCACGGTCTGAAGCGTGGAATTGCATGGTGGGGTCAGCCGCATAATGATGAATCTACCAAGCCTGTCACAAATGAAAAACAAATTAATGAAATTTTACAGGCTTTTAATGTTAATCCATTTATAGAAGATGAAACTGGAACAGCAATAATTATACCTTTTATAAATGAATCAAAGTTAATTAGTACGAATGATGAGAACAAAAAGACGTGGTGGCATACTAATATTGAATTATATTTAAATATTGCATTACAAAGATGGTATGCTCCAAGAATTGATAATCAGTACTATAAGTACGGGAACTATTTGGAGCCGTCTGTTAATGGCGATCAAATTACTAAGGAGACTATGGAACCTGTATTTTCTATAATAAACACCCTTTATACTGTAGCATCATCAGACTTAATAAAGCCGGGTTCACGTTTGATAGATAAAAAGGATATAAATGTAAAAGAAGTTGAGATTCATCGGACCTTAAATGATAAATCAGCTGGAAAAGTTGCATTTGTAAAAGTAAACCGAGACCAGCTTAAAATGAATGTACCAGATAACAAAAAGTCTCCCTTCGAATATCTTGATCTTCAGTGCAGTGAGGATACTAATTCACCTATTGTGGCATATTTAAGGAAACCTGCAATGATAGTAAACTTTGAGACTGAAGGAAAATGGACCAATGGTATTGATAGAACTAATTCCGATGAGTTTATTATTGCTGTATTTGTCCCGAATTCTGAAAACTTGGTTACGTCTTTGAAAAATCCTATCAGTTTGGAAGAATACCTAAGAATGGGAGAGAAGGCTGACCATTCATCTTGGAATGATATTGTATTGGAAGACAGGAAATATACTATTGTACAAAGAATTCAAACAAGGGTTGCAAGTTCTATAAAAGAAGCTTATACCACGGAGGATGATAAAGCAAAGTTATCCAGAAGTGGAGCTCTAAGTAAATCATTGGCTTTATTGCTGCTTCCGCCTAAAGGATTTGGGAAATCGCCTAATCCGGGCACGAAAAAACCAGTTCATCCTGACGGAAACATTCCTAGGAGGAAAGGCGGGAAATTGCATATAGTTAGTACGGAGCTAGAAAATGACGGTTCAATTACAATTGATTTTGAAATTGTTATTCCTAAAGATTCAAATTCATTTGAGATAGAAATTCAGGTAGAATCTGAAGGTAATAAGAAAATATCCGGCAATGAATGGGAAGATGAGATTGGAACAAGATTCCCTATTGAAATAAAGGGAATTTTTATTAATGATTCTGCAGCAAATAATGGCAGCAAAATAATAATAGACCAGTTAAAAACTGAAAAATACGGTATTAATCATCATATAACATTTCAACTGAATGGATTTGAAGGGGAATTGTCAGGCAAAATAAAATTAAGTAACTATGATCCTATGGTTCAGGCATCCATTAGAGAGAACCTGCTTATGTTCAAGGAGGTTCATAAATGAGTATTGCAATTTCATTCTATAGTACACTTGATGAAAAACTTATTAATAAAATTGGATTTAGCACACAGCCTTTACAAGCATCATACCTTAATGAAGATAATGAAGAAATAGAAGTGTCTCTCGAGCAATTAGAAGGACAAGAGAAAACATATCAAATTATCGATCCAAAAGTACAATGGGATCCGGATGTGCATAATCTATCGATTTATCAGGAAGTTAATATTGAAAATCCAGGTTTTCTATTCGGTTATGGTGGGCTTGTATCTAATAATTCAAAGTTAGGACTTGCATTTAGATGGTATTCAAAGGATTCCGCACAAAGAAAGATATATCCGTTTGATACCATAAAATCAGAAGAGCTGCATATCAATACATGTCTGGATGTCGATATATTAAAAGGGACTCTGAGAGGAAGAGTAACATTTGAAATAATTCTATACCTTGTAAATGCTGGATCAGACATACATAATATTGTTCCTGGTACAGTGCTTGGTGTTTTAGATAGTATTGATTTATTATTTGATGGAGATTCATCAATGTTTCCAATTGTAGAGGTGAAAGAGCCTCATAAACCACTGTGGTGGGTAATTTGTGATTTTGATGATCCGATGTATGATAGGTTTGATGAAGATAATGTAGCCATAGTGTTAAATGCTGCACATAAGCAGTCAAGAAACTTAAAAATAGAAAAAGGGATCGGTTCTTCCCCATTATTATTAGAAATAATAGCAAGTGGTCTGCAAATTATACTGGAAAAGGTAAAGAGTATGGGCGATTGGGAGCAGATTTTGAATAATGAATCTGAACACGGCAGTATAGGAGAAGCAATCTACTATTTTATTAATACATTTAATTGGAATACTTCATCCCCTGAAAAATTGGCAAAGTCAATTCGAGAGGACTTTGATAAAAGATTTTTGCTTTAATTGAGGAGGGAGAATTATGTGGAAAACTCTATCAAAATCAGAAGCTAGGAAAGAATTTAATAATTGGGAACCTGATAAAATTCCAGAATCAAAATGTGATGGAAAGGAATTACAACTGCGAAACGAATTATTGGATGCTGATTTACTTGCTGTTAAATTTTTAGAGGAAAATGAACCGAGTAATAAAAAAGGTGAATATTTGTATGACTTGAGATATGGGATTGAAATATATGAACAACTGAAAAATAACTATCATTTTACTACCAGGCATGCTTCTAACGATGAAATATGGATCTACTTATCCATGAAAGTGGTACCTGACCTTGTCTTTAAAAGATGGGGATTAAGTGATACTCGTTTTTTCAGTCAGAGCAGGAGGATTTGGCTTAAAACAATGTGGTGGTATATCCACTTGTCCTGGGCTGGTAATAGTGAAGACACATATAAAATATTAAAAGGATTTACAACAGATGAAGTTGTACAGCTCGTTGAACGCTCAGGTCCGAGCGGATACAGGATTGATGTGACACGGGAAATTATGAAGCAATTCAGCAATTTAGAATTATATAGTGAAAACAGAAGCCTCTTTAGAAAGATAATGAAATTGAATACAGCAAGATTAAAGATAATTGAGCCGGCTTTAACTGAGGGCGGAGTAAAAAAATATGTTGAGGAGATTATAGGATATTTCAATGAGATTAACACAAGCAGCGGCAAAAACCAAACAGCAGTTTAATATTCCTGATGTAGTAGATTTATTCTCAGGATGCGGAGGATTATCTTACGGTTTTCATCTTGCTGGATTTGAAGTTGCTTCTGGATTAGAAATTGATGAACATGCATGCAATACGGCTTCTTACAATTTACATTGGAAACTAGGTCATGATAAAGAACATCTTTGTGAAGATATTAGAAATATTAATGCATCGGATCTCATTTCCGGAAATAAACGGCCTCTTATTACAATTGGCGGGCCTCCTTGTCAGGCTTATTCCAGAATTGGAAAATCAAAAATTAAATCATTAGGCGAGCATAGATTTGGGTTAAATGATCAAAGGGCATTTTTATATCAGGAATTTATTAGAGTTGGATTAGAATTGGAATCAGACGCTATTATAATGGAAAATGTTCCTGAAGCGGTTAACTTTTTTGGAAGAAATATTCCTCAAATGGTATGTAATATTTTGGAGAGGAATGGATATAATGCCATTTGGACCATATTAAATTCCGCAGATTTTGGTGTGCCGCAAACAAGGGAAAGAGTTTTTGTTATTGCTATAAAAAAAGAGATTGGTAAAATCTATTTTCTACCTGAACCAACGCACCAAAATCCTTTGGAAAAACTTAATGAGAAAATCCAGTCTAAGTATAATAAATTCAGCACTGTTGACAATTTCAGAATGCCAATAATTGCAGATAATACAACACCGAAATGGGTAACTTCACATGATGCCTTATCTGATTTGCCGGCCTTGTTTCCGAGTTCTGCTTCAAAATATAAACTTCATAAAATGAATACAAAAATGCCATATCAGACTCCGCCTTTAAATGCCTATCAGAAGAAGATGCGAAGTATTTATGAAAACAAGTATAGCAATTTGGTTGACGCCAATTGTTTTCGGAAAACGGGAAGAGACTTCCGTATTTTTGAGCGAATGAAACAAGGCGATGACTACAGAGATGCCTTTGAAATTGCTATAAAATTATTTGAAGATGCATGCAAATATTACAATGTAAGCAAAGCTGAAAAAGAGGCATATGCAAGGTTAAAGAAAGAATATGTTCCGCCTTATGATAATACTAAATTTCATTCCAAATGGAAGAAATTGCAGCCAGATAAACCCTCACATACATTAGTTGCTCATTTAGGGACAGATACTTACAGTCATATCCATCCTTATGAGCCAAGGGGTATATCGGTAAGAGAGGCTGCCAGACTGCAGTCGTTTCCAGATAGTTTTATTTTCAATGTTCCGATGGGCAGTGCATTTAAGCAGATCGGGAATGCCGTTCCCCCTTTATTGGCAATGGGTGTAGCAAAGGCGGTTTTGAAAAATATAAATTTATAGATGAGCGGGGTAACAATATGGAATTGTCTGAGCAGATAAGAGTAAAATTTGCGGCTTTATCAGATGGAAATGCCTCTTTGCTGGATGGTTTTTCACCGGATTGTGCCTCTTGGGTTATCAAATTAAATAATACATGCGCTGTAGGTATTGAAGTTGAACCTCAGATAAAAGTTAACGAATCATTTGCTAACGTTTATTTTTATACTGACCACTTTAAAATTAGAAGTAAAAGCAAGTATCTATTAGTTTTAGCGAGTTCTGATATAAAATTAAGAAATGAATTCGCAGGGATTTGTGCGATATTTTTAGAAACCGGAGCTGATGGGGCGAAAAGGAAAAGTTTATTAGAGAATCCTATAGCATGGTGGATAAATTGGAAAGAGCTGATAGGAAATAAAAGTGTTGAAAAGACTGTTCATGGGGTATTGGGTGAATTAATTGTCCTATATTATTTAAAACAATATCTTATAAAAGATATTAAGGCTGATAATTGGACAGGTCCAGCTGGGAAATCAATCGATATATGTACGAATCAAAAAAATTATGAGGTTAAGACTACGGTTATCAAATATAACAATATAGTTACGATTTCGGGACAATACCAACTCCATCCTGCAAATGAGATGTCATTGATGCTTGTTAAACTGGAAGATATAGGTGTAGATGCAAGCGGTGCTGACATAGTCAGTATAGATATATTAATTAATAAACTTGCTAAATCTGGGCTTGATATAGGGGAGTTGAGTTCCAATGTATCTAAACTTGGTTTTAAAGAAAACTCACTGTACAGGAAAAGAAAATTCCGTTTCTTGAATTTAACAGAATATCCTATAAATGAGGATTTTCCGTTTATTGATCTTGAGAAATTGGATAATATTAATAACAAAGAGCGCATCTTACAAATAACATATAAAATCGATTTAACGGGTCTGGAATCCTATGAAATTGATTTCAAGATTGATTAACTGTTGTTTTTATGTTTGAACCTTCTTATTATTGAAGATAAGAAGGTTTTTATTTTACAAAAATTCATTGGAAAACTTAACGGAGAAGTTTAGAAAAGAGTGATTTTAAAATGGATAATTTAACAAAAGAGCAAAGAAGAAAAAATATGCGTGCAATAAAATCCAGGTCCATTTTGGAAGATCGCGTAACAAAAAAACTATGGAAAAAAGGACTCCGATTTAGAAAAAATGATAAAACTTTAATGGGAAAACCTGATATTTCAATTAAAAAGTACAAAGTTGTTATATTTATTGATTCTTGCTTTTGGCATGTTTGTCCTGAGCATATAAACCTTCCTGAAACTAACCAAGAATATTGGATTAAGAAATTAAATGGAAATCAAGAACGAGATCTTGAAGTTGCAAATTATTATAAATTAAAACAATGGCATATAAAGAGAGTCTGGGAGCACGATTTAAAAAATAATTTTGATAATACAATCGATGAAATATATGATTTTATAATCGAAGCAAAAGATAAATGCAAAAAAAATATAAAGTAGAACCTTTTTGGTTTAAATAGAAATTTACAAATCAAAATCGTTATACCTCTAACATTATGTTGGGGGGTTTTTGTTTTTGATATAATAAATATAAATGATTGTTAAGACTTGGAGGAATCATCTGCCATCCAAATAGGACGAGGATTAAGATAAAATTAATGGAGGTGAATTATGAGCTATAAACTTCAAATAGGTGAAATGAAGGCTAACTATTTGACTGATAAGGAGATTTGGGGCCATTTTAATTTTATATTTTCAACAAAGTCAAAAAATTCTACTACATATAAATTTGTTCTTATCAAATCATTAATTGAAAATCTCTATAATGTAAATGAAAATCTAGAATTAAGTTACGATAACCTTTTTAGTAGTTTTTCTAAAATTTACTGGAACCTGGTAATTCATCATAATCTTAATCAAATAAATAAGATTGGTAATAGGGCGGAAGTGCAAACTATCCTATTAGATGCCCAGTTAAAATACTCTATCCCAAATACTTTCGTGTTTGATAAGTTATCTGATGGGCTGCAAACAAAGATAATTAATAAGGTGAAAAAGAAATGTAAGATTAATGTAATGGGCGCAATTTATGGAGATACAAACGGTACTATCTATGATTTTGATAACAAAAAGGAATTTATCCGATTTAATCCATCCTTTTATTCCTTTTTTCAACGTTTTCAACGAGTAGTCAAATATATTACAAATTATCATTTAGCATTATTTTTGGAGAAATATAATGAAGATGCTGATACTTCAAAACTATTGTTAAAGGTTGAAAATGTATCGAAACGTTCATCACTTGATCCGTATTATCAAGTACTCTCATCATTTTATGATGGTAAATGTTTTTATTGCGGAAAAAGAATTAATAAAAAAGAACAATCTCATGTTGATCACTTTATTCCATGGAGCTTTGTTCAATCCGATCAGCTTTGGAATTTAGTAATTGCCTGTTCATCTTGTAATTTAACAAAAAATGATAAACTAGCGACTGTAAGTTTTCTCAATGAATTAATAGACCGCAATCAACAGCTTCTTATATTAGATGAAATAAAAAACCGAAATGATATGAGAGTTTATTCTGGACAAAAATTACAGCAACTATATGAATACTCTATTGATAATGGGTATACAGATATTTGGACACCAAAGCGGAAATTTGGTAATCAGTAATTACATAACTATTATATTAGGTGGACTTCTTTCAGAAGAACCTGGAAAACTAAAATAATTGAGGTAGTTATAATGTCATGTGTGTTTTGTAAAATAAATAATATTGTCTTGGAAAACGATCTTGCAATGACATTTTATGACAAATATCCTGTAAACGAAGGCCACCTGCTTATCATCCCGAAACGTCATGTTGTCCAGTATTTTGATTTAACAGAGCGGGAGAGAAAAGCAATTGATCAATTGTTATTTGAAGGAAAAAGTCTACTGGATGAACAATATCAACCGGATGGCTATAATATCGGTGTCAATTGCGGAGAAGAGGCTGGTCAAACGATATTTCATGTTCATGTGCATTTGATTCCTAGATTTAAAGGTGATATGGATGACCCACGAGGCGGTGTGCGTGGGGTTATTCCAGAGAAACGAATTTATTAATTAATCACCTGTCCGAAATCTAAAGATAGTATTTGCACATATTTCTATACAGCATCATCTAAAAAGTCTGGTACTAGGTAAGGAGAGAACTGCTAATATTAAACAAATGAAGGGACCCCATGTATAAAATCCAAAAACCAAAGCAATCAAAATCGAACCTGTTAAGAAAAACTATAGAATGAAAAGGAATTGAACTATCAATAAACTGGACACTGCTAGACAAGTGAAAAAAGAAAGAGAGTGCGAAAATAGTGAGATTAAGTAATCTAAGTTTGGAACAGCTAGAGGAATATGAACAGGAATTACATGAAATGGAAGAACCGAATGATGGATATTACTCTATATTGATTAATATTTATAAAGAAATGTATAAGAGACTAATTTCTTTGGCTAGGAAAGACTCTGACCAGTACGGTTACTCCTTAAACTACACCAAAAAGCTGCTAGTTTCCTACCTAATTACATATGGCACTTATTTAAAGATGACTAATATTAAGGACGATGAACTTGCAATAAAATCATTAAAAGAAGCAGTAAAACTAGAACATAATAATCCAATAGCTCATTATCGCTTGGGATTTTTATCTTATAAAAAAGAAGACTTCAGCAACTCTGTTCAGTATTTCCAATCGGCAATAGATTTTCATCATACATATAATAATCCGGATTACCAATTAAATAAGCAGCAAATGTTTCATGCCCATATGTATTTAACGAACAGTGCTTTGCATGTAGCAAGCCGTACCTATCAGGAGTTGGAGCGATTAGAATGGGGGAAATCTGAATTCCTGCCTAATTATGAAATATCCCCAATATTTAAGATGTTATCCAAGAATGATGAATATTTGCAAGAGAATGCTTTCTATAAAGTGACAAGAAATAATGTCAGTACCTGTTCAAAAGAGGAATGTGAAGAATTAATAGAAAATAATCCCCGCGACACGATTGTTTTTTATTTTAGTGACAGAGAAAATATGCTGAGATTTAATAATAACCATGTAACTTTATCCCCAAATTCATCCGATATCTTAAGACAGTTGCTTATAAATTGTACCATAGACTGCCCCGGCACAAGATTTACTTTTCGAGATTATTTCAGCAGGTTTGGCCCAGATGGAGAAGTTATTAAATCCACTTTTAGAAAATCGATTGAGAGGTTAAGGGACAAACTAAAGGACGTAGGATTAGCTGATATGGTAATAGTAACAAGGTATAAAGATGAGACAGCCTATTACTTTGACGCAAATATTCCATTTATTATTCTATATCGAGTTGATGATATTGTTGGTCAAGAGATAACACCGCTGTGACATACATGTCGTCACCCTTTTGCGATAATCAGGATGTAATCAAGAGAGGGAGATGATAGTATGAAAAACTGGAATCAATTATTCATTCGTCAAGGATTTATCGTAAAGGAAATCGACATCAATTGTTTTGACTGTAAAAAAGAAACAGAAGAGAATCTAACCTTTTTAAAGGAAAGCTTGGAAAAACTGGAAGTTTCATTTTCTATAACAAACGGTATTTTAACCATTCACTCCGATTCTGTAAAGGAACTGGAATGGCTGAATGTCGTTGATTATAAGGGAAGAGGGTTAGGAGGAAATTTATGGTTCCGGTCTGAAAATGAAGAACCAAAAATTCGCGAGCTGGACACCTACATTAGCGGAATCATTCGCCAGTTAAACCGTTTAGGCCTATTTACTGAAGGAAGCTGTGATGGGCATGGTCAAAGATTTGCATCTGTCCATTTTAAAAGAGGGCTGGCCATGGAAAAGGTAGAAAAGTTATTTCATATCCTAGCAGGTAAAAAAGTAAGAATTCATAATCAACGTGCTGTTTTTACTTTCGACCGAGCCGAGTTGCTAGATGTTGCCGAAAACATGCAGGTGATTAAGAAAGAATGGTTAGATGAAAATGTAGATTATATCAAAAAGCAACTATTTTTTTATCAGCTTGAACAGCTGTTATCGATTGATGGAGTAAGCGGAAATGAAGAGTCAGTAAGGCAATATGTTTTCGAAAACTTATCTCCATTTGTTGACCATATAACCGTTGATCAAAGCGGCAATATTTTAGCGTTAAAAAAATACAGAAACGGAAATGGACCAACGATTCTCTTAAACGCTCATTTAGATACAGTTGAGCCATTTGAAATAGGGAGAACCATTATAAAAAATGATAATATTTGGTCAAGCAGCAAAGGAATTTTAGGTGCAGATGACCGGGCCGGAGTGGCTGTTTTATTGGAAGCAGCGAAAAGTTTATTTCACAGTACATTTAATGGAACGGTAAAATATATCTTTACAGTCAAAGAGGAAATAGGACTTGTTGGTGCAAGTGAGGTAAACGATTATTTTCTTTGGGATGTTGATACAGCAATCGTAGCGGATCGCCGTGGGAAAGGAGATATTGTGACGTCTTGCGCAGGATTTATTCCATTTTGCGACGAAGCATATGGTCAATGGATTGAAAATGTTTCAAAAGAAAAGGGACTATCCCAATGGAAATGTACCTCAGGTGGTCTTAGTGACACAAGAATTTGGGCAGAACATGGAATCCAAAGCGTCAATCTTTCCGTAGGCTATAATCATGAACACACGGAAGAAGAATATTTGGATATCAATGCTTGTTATCAAACGGTTCAATTACTTCATGCCTACTTCGAAAAATCTCTTGAACTCTGCCGATTTTTAAAAGTAATGAATAGAGAAAGAGTTTCATAATAAGTTCGATGTGCCTGATATTATGAAACAAAATAGCCGATTCCTTTCTGGATTGGTTGATTTATGACAGTAGCCGTATTAGACGAATATAGAGTTAAAGGTGATAGTGGGGTTTTAAATTTTGATAAAACATTTGAAACGCTAAAACAGGCTAAGAGAGTATTAAACAGGGTAATTGAAGTTGAAAATTAGAAATTTGCGAAAAAATCAAATGAAAATCATTGAGTTAAGTAAGTGCTGGATGCTTCTTCAATAGGCGGTATTCAGCATTTTTTTAATGTTTTTCCAGAAATTTAATAAGCTTTAAAGATACTGTAAAAAGGTCCTTTTTCATGGTGAAATAGAACTATAAAGGGATTTGGTGAATTTTAAATCCCTGTTTTTGGCTCCAAATGCTTTTGTTATCTTTTGCGTTCGTAGATTTTATAAAACCATTCAATCATACTTGAGGTGCTAATATGAACACGAAATTTCCGAATAAGAATGTCGAGCTAGACTTAGCTGTACACCATCTTCATTTGGCTGTGAAACAGTTGGAAAAAGCCAGTAAGTATATTCATCATCACAATTCCAATGTGAAGTTAAATAATATTCATAAAATGATTACCAATCTATTAACTCAAATAGAAAGTGATGAGTTGAAGTATTATCGAAAAGTAAGAAAAGGAAATAAACAAACGAAAATAATGCTTGAAGAAGAGCGGTTTAGAACAAATGATAATCCTAATGCGGCCGGGACGAATAAGAGGGGCTTATTATACAGGACTTGGTGATATGGGGTTCAGAAGGTAAGGCACTTTGGAATACATAGATTCATTTATTTAGGGGAAAAGAATAATTAGTTAATAATATGGAAATAATTTTTTCTTCAATTAATACTTCCCAAGTGAAATTGAGACTTTCCTTTTAAATGCCCGCCAATTATACTAAAACTGTATAATAATGGATAAGGGATTTAAATATATAGAAGAATATGATGTGCGATTCAAATACGGTTTTTAATAAGTTTTCAGGCTAATTTATGATTGTTTATTTTACGAACTGAAATGCTTAATTGTTTTAGGAAGGATACAAAAATTATATGTTTTGAGGAGGAAGTGAAATGGCAGAAGCAAGAGACTACTATCAAGTAAAAATAACGATAAAAGATATCGAACCAGACATATGGCGGAGATTGCTGGTTCCGAGTGGGATCACATTTCATAAGTTTCATAAGATTATTCAAGCCGCTTTTGACTGGCAGGATTATCATCTCTATTTATTTGAATTGCCTGATTTTCTAATAAAGATTCCTGATTTGGATTATCCTTTGCATGAGGTTGAAAAGAATCCAAAAAGTATTAAAGTTGACACGGTATTTAAAGAGTATCAAAACATGTTGTATGAATATGACTTTGGTGATTCCTGGTACCATGAAATTATCATTGAAGATATAGTTACACGTGCTGAAGAAATACATATTCCAATATGTTTAGGTGGAGAGCGGCATCGCCCACCGGAGGATGCAGGGGGAACTGGCGGATATGAACATTTTCTGTCTATTATAGGAGATCCACAAAATCCTGAATATGATGAAATGCTTGGGTGGGCTGAAAAAGATACGGGTGGAAGAAAATTTGAACCTGAATATTTTTATAAACCAGAAATCAATAGAAGATTAGCTAAAATTAAGTGTTGATATCTGGAACAAGGGAATACTGCCTGGCACTGTTCGCTTAACAACGTGAAATTCATGATGTATATATTAGTACCAGGTGTTATCGCAACCATAGGATAGCACCTTGCCCTGATTAATTACTTCTTCATCTCTACTATAAATAACTAAAATCCTCAGACAAAGTTAACAATAATATTAATATTTGAAAAATGAAACCATTGAGGAAGAGCAAATGAATATAAATAATTTTAAAAATCATGTGGATGAAGTCATTTTAGATAGAGGACATGACTATTATATTGATGGAAAAATAGTAGATTCTTATGAGCAAGGAAACAATGAATATGTTTTTAGTATTGAAGGAAGAGAATACTATGAAGTTATAGTGAAAATCGATGAAAATGGGGAGATTTTATCTTCCTTTTGTGACTGTCCGTATGATTTTGGACTGATATGCAAGCATGAAGTTGCCGCTTATTATGAACTATTTGACATGTTGAAACATGCGTCTCAGGACAACAAGAGTAAACAAGAGATACAAAGGCAACCAACATTACATGAAGTGCTAGAAAAACGGTCTAAAGAAGAATTAATTTCTATTATTGAAGATATTGCAACTAATGATCCAATATTTAAAAATACCATTACCTTTAAATATGCACAGGGGGATCCTGCAAAAGAACTAGAAATGTGCAGAAGGCTAATTGATTCGATTGTAAGAAAACATACAGGCAGAAAAAGGTTTATTCCATACGGGAAAACAGATGATTTTATCGATGACATGGGAGAGGTATTAGAGAAGGCTAGAATTTCCAGCGATCCATTATTATCCGTAGATATTGCATTTTTAGTATTAGAAGAGGCGCTTGAGGCTTATCAATATACAGATGACTCGGATGGAGACATAGAGTTTTTAATAAACGAAACGATCAATCTGATAGAAGAAATGGTAATGGAAAGTAATGATTCAGATCTCAGTCAAAGGGAGCAACTATTTAATAAATTGTTGGAACAGAGCGATAGTGAGATTTTTGACGAATGGGAAGAACTTCGCATTGATTTATTAAGGATCTGCGTTGAATTCGCGGATATTGTAGCATTCAGAAATACATTAAGAAAGAAAATAGAAACTGAAATTGAAATTAGTCAATATTCCGGTAATAAGTACAGCCATGAAGGCATGCTCCACCTTTTATATGAGATGATAGATATGTATGGCACAAAGGAAGAAGCGGAGCAGTTCTTAAACGATCATTTGATGCTTTCGTCCTTTAGAGAACGATTGATTAATAGGTATATCAGCGATAAAAAATACGATACAGTGATTGAATTGGCATTAGAAGGCGAAAAGCAAGATCAACCATCAGCAGGCCTAGTATCAAAATGGAAAAAAATAAGATTCAAAGCATATAAAGAACTCTCACTTATAGATGAGCAAAAGAAGTTGGCAAAGGAGCTTTTGCTTCAAGGCGATTTTGAGTATTATCAAGAATTAAAGGCATTCGTGACAGGGGACAGGGGAGAATTTTATCAGCGTCTGAAACGAGAATTGAAAAATGGTAACAGCTGGCAGGCAAGCAGTGTATATTTGAGGCTGATAGAAGGGGAAAATGATCTAGATGAAATCTTAGTGTATGTAAGGGAAAATCCAATCAGTATAGAAAAATATGCAGAACGGCTAGTTTCTCATTTTAGGGATGAAGTAGTTGAAATATATAGTGCTTATATCAAATCTGCGGCAAACGCATCATCAAGCAGAAAAGATTATCAACGTGTATGTAATATGCTGCAGAGATATAAAAAAATAGCTGGTCCGAAAAATCAAGAAGACATGATCATAGAGTTGAGTGAATTATATTATAGAAGACCTGCGTTTAGAGATGAATTGAGTAAGCTTAAATAGCGGGAAGGGCAGTGAGTATATATTTTATTCAGGATTCTGAGTCTGTAAAATTGGTGAAGTTAAGCGGGGGATAAGAAAAACCCACTGATGGAAGTCTCTTTTATAAAAGTTTAGAACAATTATTGAACAAAAGAGTAGCAATAGATGAAAGAACATTATTGTCTTTTAAAATTTTCTTGAAATCAAGTCTTCTGTTAAACGGGGCATATCTTCATTAAACATATACGCATTTCCACATATGGAGTTAATGGAGTTTTAAATAGATTCAGACAATTTTTATAACATGATATAATGTGATTAAGATTAATGAAGAATGTGAGGGATGCGTTATGTTATATGATGTTCTTCAGGAAAAGCGTGATTTAATTTTGAAGGTAGCAGCTGATCATGGTATTAAAAATGTACGGATTTTTGGTTCTGTTGCAAGCCATTAAGATGGACCTGAAAGTGATCTTGATTTACTTGTAGAGTTTGAGAAAGGCCGAAGTTTGTTGGATTTGATTCGCTTTAAACAAGAGATTGAAGACATACTTGATATTAAAGTCGATGTCGTAACAGAAAATGCGCTTCATTGGAGTTTGAAAGAAGACGTGTTAAACGGAGCCATTCAATTATGAAGAATGACAAGATCTATTTACTTCATATTTTGGAGTGTATTGAAAATATTGAATCATACATACCAAATGGCGAAAGTGATTTTTTTAGTTCTAAATTAATTCAAGATGCAGTTATTCGTAATTTAGAAATTGTTGGAGAAGCAACAAAACGGGTATCAAAAGACTTTCGAAAACAACATCCCTATTTCTCGATTATAAAGATCAACAAATAAACATATGTAATGCCACCTTTTTTCGACTCTTACGTTTGTTAGGTCGCTGACCACTACTGCAAGCTGCTCCTGCTGATTAAATTCTCTGTTCAGTTCATTCTTCACATCAGATTCATTTGATTTATTAACATGGGGCTTAAATTGGGCAATTGTATATTTTGATACCAAGCCATTTTCTTTCATGATTCTTCCTATACGCCTTCTGGATACAGTCTTTTCAATTCCTTTTTAATTTTCCTTGTTCCGTAGTTTTGGCGACTCTTATGAAAGATATCAATAACGGCAGCTATCAGATGGTCTTCTGATTTTTTCTGTTCTTCCGCTTCGTAATAGTACGTGCTTCTAGAGATTTGTAGGACGTTGCATATTCTGATATTGAGTAGTTGTGGCTGTTATGCCTAATCACATTACTTTCGTCCTATTATCAGCGCGGCTTGCTTTAAAATATCATTTTCCATCAGTAGCCTTTGATTTTCTTTACGAAGTTTAATAAGTTCATTTTCCTCGGGTGTTCGATTATCTTTTTCCTTAAATGAGCCAGATGCTTGGCTTTTTTTAACCCATTTATCCAGTGCGGATGGGGTTAGGTCATATTCACTAATAATGTCCATTCTAGGCTTGCCATTTTCATATAACTTGACCATTTGAGCTTTAAATTCAAGGGTATAGGTTCTTCGTTCTCTTTTCATTAGTTGTCACTCTCCTTAACTGGATAAGATTATGTAGACTACCAGAACAGTGGGTTAATACCGAAACTTGACACGGAGACCTCTGCGGGCAAGAGTTCCCTGCCAAGAAGCCAGATGTTGCAAACCTCGGCATCGCCATCCAAGGCTATCATGCCCGCCACTCCGTATAAAGTTTCTAGGGTAGATTACTTATTATTACTAGGCAGTATTCCCATATTTTGGCATTAGTCTACTTGCACCCTAATTTTTTTGTCCAGTTAAGTATAGCCGATTCAATTAACCCTTTCGAAAGGTGCAGAAGATTGGGTTGAAGGAAGTATTAAATATAATGATTATTTCACTGTTAGGGCAACACTGTTTCGTATTTGAGCAACACCTATTCGGAAAACAGCATCACTAGATGGTTTTGTCAGGATTCGCACA
>NZ_JACHGK010000028.1 GCF_014207535.1 Bacillus benzoevorans | reverse complement strand
CCGAAGGATATTACTGTTCGTTAATCGCGATAAAGAGTATGAGTTAGCTCATAAATTTTGTTGTTAAACACAACTAGAATTAACGTTGACGTTTTTGTTTGTTTAGTTTTCAAAGAACAATTTATTCGCCTGTTAATCGTTGGCGACTTTTGTTATTATATCTTCACGTTTGTGTGATGTCAACTGTTTTTTGAGATTGTTTTTTTTAAAACTGTTCTCGTATCAGCGACATGTAATAATATACCACCCCTCTTCATCGAAGTCAACTTCTTTTATAAGTTTTTTTCTAATCATATCAAGAATACGAAATTTTTCTCTGATAAAGGGTAGCAGAGCAAATGGGACAAGGAACTGTCCCTCCATTTAAACGATCACTCGCCAATTATGATTACATTCGGCGCGAATGATTTTCCTATCCATTAACTGCTGTGCTATTAACTCTGTCATATCAGTTTGAATTTCTTTTAAGACAGATTTATTTTGAAACATTGGGAAATTCCCCGCTCCTGAAGCACGGTAGCTGTTCATCACGACTGTAAACTTTCTTTCTGGAACAATTGGTTTGCCGTTAACGAGAAGCTTTGTAACCCGTTCTCCAATAGGATTAGAAATCTTCAATTCATATTCGATACCTTCCCACATATCGTAGTTATAATACTGCTGTTTTGGATACTCAAATTTCGGATTGATACTGATTTCCCCATCTTTCAGCGCAAAATATGTTGCCGACTGTTCAAGTGCTTCCTTTATATCCATGCCGCTTAATTCAATCACCTTCAGTGTATTCGGGTAAATATAATTTGCTACAATTTGCCGCATCGTTACATGATTAAGAAATCCACCCGGTTTATTATGAAAAAGGGCTGTACAGGAAATTTCTGCTCCCGAAACGTGAAGCTGTACGCTATTGATAAATTCAACATATGGATGTTCCTTCAGCCTTGCTTGGAATGGATCATGAATATACATATCACCCTCAACTACACCAATCGGTCGATTCAGCCACTCTTCTGTTTCATCATAAAGTGGTCGAAGCTGCGTGCATACTTCCTCATCGGCCTGTACCTGATCATCAACATAGATTAGAGAAGGTTCATGCGAGATCGAAACGATGCGCTCCTCATCTTTTGTAACGGTAATAACAATTTCACCAAGACAAGAACCTTTTGTCCCCGGTTGGATCACAGTTTTGCCCAGCACCTTTTCCGCAATTTCCCGATGCTGGTGGCCCGTAACGAGAACATCGATCCCTTCAAGTTCCCGGCACATGGCATAGCCTTGATTTTCCCCTGACTCTTTTTCTACTAGCTCCCCTGTTTGCAAATCACGCTCGAATCCACCATGATAACAGACAATAAGCAAATCAATCTCTTCATGACGGCGAATATAATTGACCCATTTCTGTGCAGAATGAAGAGCATCTTCAAACTGAAGCCCTTCAATATGGACAGACTCTTCCCAATGGGGTACGTAATGGGTTGTCAGACCTAAAAGCACGATCCGGAGACCTGCAATAACTTTGACCACATATGGTGTCCCTAAATAGCCCCCATCATCATTTATTATGTTGGCTGACAGCCAGGGGAACTCGGATTGGACCATTATATCCTTTAAGACAGACAGACCGAAATTAAATTCGTGATTGCCCAACGTCACCGCATCGTATTTCAAATAATTGGCTGCTGTGACCATTGGATTCTTCATCTTATCTCTAAATTTATGATGATAAAAGGTAAGTGGACTTCCCTGGATAAAATCGCCATTATCGATTAATATGACATGTCCTTCCTTCCGCTTCTCTTTTATGATCGTCGCCAGTTTGGCCAATCCTAGATTTTCTTCTTTCTGATCCCGAAATGATGTTGGAAAGACATACCCATGGATATCACTGGTTATTAAAAGTCGAATTTCTATGTTTTGCATTTGCACACCCTCCTTTGCAACGTAATGAAAGCTTGAGGAAATGTCCCTCAAGCTTCTTTTTCTTTCTTCACTTGCTCAATCCAGTCCTCTGGCATATCTTCTGAACGGATTTTATCAATCGGTACAAATACTTCAAAATGACGGTACAAATTGACGAACTCCGCCGGCAGCAGTCCACCGAACTCACCGTCTAAATTTAATTGCACCTTTTCCTCTGATGTTACTTTGATGCGATTTGCTAATGTATAGATAACATTCGGATCATTAATATGTTCTCCCCTGATGGCCAATGAAGCAATCCGAATAAAATCGGCAAGATTCGTATCCTTCAAAATTAAAAGCGAGAACATGCCATCATTAATAGAGGAGTTTGGTGACAGCTTTTCAAAACCGCCGACTGAATTGGTTAAGGCGACTAAAAAAAGCATAACCTCGCCTTCAAACAGCTTCCCGTCATATTCAATTCTCACTTGGGTAGCCTTTAAACCCGGCAGCATTTCCATTCCTTTTAAATAGTAAGCAAGTTGTCCTAGCATCGTTTTCAGTTTGCTTGGAACGTCATAGGTCAATTCTGTTAAACGGCCTCCGCCAGCGATGTTAATAAAATATTTATCATCCATTCGTCCGATATCCACAGGAATCGTATCGCCTTTGGCAATGATTTCAGCGGCTGCTGAAATATCACGGGGAATTTGCAATGCTCTGGCAAAATCATTGGTTGTCCCGACTGGAATGACACCCAGCTTTGGACGGTATTCCTGCTCAGCCATCCCATTCACAACTTCATTAATCGTTCCATCCCCGCCGGCTGCCACAACTAAGTCAAAGCGGCGTTCCACAGCACGCCGCGCCTCAGTAGTGGCATCACCGGCAGCGGTTGTTGCATGACAGGAGGTTTCATAGCCTGCGTTTTCCAAAATATCCAGCACTTCCGGCAAATGTTTTTTAAATGATTCGCGGCCAGAAGTAGGATTATATATCACTCTTGCTCTTTTCATACCCATCATCCCATTTTATAAAATAATGCAGAAATTTTTTATCACTTTTCATCTTTTCCATAATAGCCCAAACAAACGGACAAGGCAATTTTTTCACCCATTCTCCTGCCATTTGGAAGATTATTTCCAAACGAAAATTTGCATTAAAACGGTTCTTTTGTTAATCAAACGATTGATTAAGATATATGTTCGTACAAGGGGTGAACTCTTCAGATTTCCATCCAAAAACTGAGCTTTCTATGCCATAATTAAATGGTAATCACCTCTTATTTTCAACTTCTTCATCAACTTTTTTTAAGCTCTGTTAAACTTGATTGTTGATTTCCGTTCCAGGCACGCACGGTTCTGCGGGCGACCGACGAGCCTCCTCGACACTTCGTGTCTCCGGGGTCTCGTCTGTCTCGCTTCTCCCGCGGGAGTCTTCGTGCCTTCCACTCCAATCAACAAAGGACATAAAAATCAACATTGATCTTTAACACAGCCTTTTTTTAAAAAAATACTAGCAAAAAGGATGGTATTATGACATTTTTATTCGTATTTATTCTTGCCTACTTAATTGGTTCGATTCCCACAGCATTGATGGTCGGAAAGATTTTTTTCGACGTCGATATCCGCGAGCACGGGAGTAACAACCCAGGTGCCACCAATACGCTGAGGGTACTTGGGAAAAAGGCGGCCATTATCGTTCTGCTCATCGATGTAGGAAAAGGAGCCCTAGCTTCGTTGCTGCCGTTATTTTTTCATGCAGATATTTCCCCGTTCTATCCCGGACTTATAGCGGTGATTGGACATTGTTTTCCCATCTTTGCCGGATTTAGAGGCGGGAAGGCGATTGCGACCACAGCGGGCATGCTGCTGATAGCAGATGTGCAGCTTTTCTTTATTACTTATATTTGTTTCTTTCTTGTCATCTTTATTTCGAAATATGTTTTCTTTGGCTCCCTTTCTGTTGGAATGGTCCTGCTGATGTATTCTCTCATGGATGCAGATCCGAAAAATGACCTCATTTTTTTATCTTTTCTTCTATTGCTTATTTTTCTGCATCGGACAAACATTCGAAACTTTATCAATCATAAAGAACCAAAGATAAATGATAAGAATTTAGCAAAGGATCGAATACAACCAAAGAAGAAAATAAAATAGCAGAATAGTAATCTCGTATTAAGGACCATATTGGAAGTTCCAGTATTAAACAGGTTGTCAATACTCCCAGAAAACTATAAAATATAAAAGATTGTTAAAAAAGTTATTTTGATAAAATATTTGCAAAATAATGAAAAGGAGGGAAATAGATGTCTGATGGAGGATATCAACTGATTTCAATTGCGGTTTATATGGCTGCTATGCTAATCATCGGATGGTTTTCTTATAACAAGACAAGAAATTTATCTGATTTTATGCTTGGCGGGCGTTCATTAGGTCCAGCCGTTACGGCATTAAGTGCAGGGGCTGCGGATATGAGCGGCTGGCTCTTAATGGGGCTGCCCGGGGGGATTTATGTCACTGGTTTAGCTGATGCCTGGATTGCTGTCGGCCTGACACTTGGCTCTTATGCAAACTGGTTTTTCGTCGCCCCGCGCCTGCGCTCTTATACAAAAGTAGCAAACGATTCGATTACGATTCCCGGCTACCTCGACAACCGTTTTAAAGATTCAACAAAACTATTAAGAATTATATCTGGTATTGTTATCTTAATCTTTTTTACCTTTTATGTTTCTTCCGGAATGGTTTCTGGCGGCGTTTTCTTTGAAAGCTCCTTTGGCATCGACTATCATACAGGCTTATTAATTGTAGCTGGAATAACCGTTGCCTATACCCTTTTCGGAGGGTTCCTTGCAGTAAGCTATACGGATTTCCTTCAAGGATTAATGATGCTGGTGGCATTATTGCTCGTTCCGGCTATTGCTATTTTCCATACCGGAGGACCTGTTGAGACATTTGATACCATCCGGTCTATCGATCCGGCCTTGCTTGACTTTTTTAAAGGAACAACCACCGTCGGTATCATTTCTGCATTAGCATGGGGACTCGGCTACTTTGGCCAACCGCACATCATCGTTCGTTTTATGGCCATCAAAACCGTTAAGGAAACAGCAAGCGCCCGCCGCATTGGCATGAGCTGGATGATTTTTTCCTTACTTGGCACGGTTTTTACAGCCTTGATCGGGATTGCCTTTTTTGAAAAATTTCCGCAGTATAATCTTGAAAACCCTGAAGCAGTGTTCCTAACACTCGGACAAATCCTAGTTCACCCGCTTGTGGCCGGATTTCTGCTCGCAGCTGTACTGGCCGCCATTATGAGTACTGTCTCATCGCAGTTAATCGTTACTTCAAGTGCTCTGATACAGGATTTATATAAGGTGTTATTGCGTAAAAACGGAAGTGACCGTGAATATGTCTTTTTAGGAAGAATGGCCGTTCTCGTCGTTTCAATTATTGCAGCAGTCCTTGCCTTTGAACAGGATAATACCATCTTGAATCTTGTTGCCTATGCTTGGGCTGGCTTTGGCGGTTCATTTGGTCCGGTGATTCTCCTCAGCTTATTCTGGCGAAAAATGACCAACTGGGGGGCTATTGCAGGACTCATTTCCGGTGCCGCAACGGTCATTATTTGGGCAAAATTAACGGATATTGGCGTTATTCCATTCCAATTATACGAAATTGTCCCTGGCTTTATCGTGAACTTAATCGCCATTATTATCGTTAGCTTACTCACTTACAAACATAATGAGACGATTGAACAGGAATTTAGCGAAAGCGTACGATTGCTAAAAGACGAAAATTAAAACAAGAAGGATAGATAAGCGCATACCTGTCTTATCTATCCTTCTTTTCGATCTAAGGGAATGTCGGCACGGTCATCCGCTTCCGGCAACTTTTCAATCCATTGATTACGAATAGCAATTGACCCCCAGCTCGGCATTAGCTTTAACCCCCTTAAAATGGCCGCCTCGCAATGTGATATTAAATCCACTCTTAGGCTTGCAACTAAGGCAGTACCGTAATACGAGAGTGATGCCCCTAGCAGAAACCCTGTCTTCAGCATCATCAGCCTATCAGAAAAGGGGGGAATGGTTGATTTCGTCACCTGTGTATCCAAAAGCGAAGGTGATTGGAGATTATTTTCCGTTAGCACTTTTGAAAAAATCCCATAGTTTTTATTAATCACTTTTATGACTTCTTCTAAAAACTCCTTTACCTCTTGGCTCCTTACTACTTGATGAAATCCAAGACAAAGCCCCTTTGCCAGTCGAGTCATCGTTAAATTAACATAGACATTTCCTGCCTCTGCTACATTTAAAGGTCTCTTTTTACCAAGCACATTCAATGTGTAGCCTAAGCCCTTTATATATTCAACTTTTTTTGGAACAGCAAAATAGGGCGGTGGTTCAAAATTTCCTTTTTCTAAAAGAAGATCGGTTATTTTATTGTATAAATCCATAGCTTCAAGATTACATTGATAGTAATAATCGCGAATATCTCTGCGCACAGAAATACTGAGAGACAAACTATATCCCGATAGCCCAATATGGATTAAAGAATATAAATATTCCAGCCAAAAAGAATCCGTAAATAACGGTGGAGCCTCTAAATTTACATCTTCTTCAGTAAGACCGTGAGGCACAGGGAATTTTTCAGTTTTAAAAAGTTCCTTCATTTTTTTCAAATGCTTTTCAGATATTTCCAGTGAGCGCTGGTATAGAGAATGGATTTGAGCATCCTTTACCGTTGCTAATACATACTTGCCAACACAAACAGACATCGTTTCCTGCTCGAACTGGGTAATTAAATTGGTGATCTCTGCAGAAGTCAGCCTTCTATTATTTTTTTCCACATTTCTACCTCCAGGGAAATACATAAGTCATACCATTATTTGTTCCCTTATAACTCTTTTTATATGTAAAATAAACAGAAGGCTATGGCTGCATTTCTTAAATCCACACTTAAAAAGACACTGATGAACCTTCACCAGTGCCTTTCATTTTATAATTTATTTAATTCTTCGACTAATAACTTATTCACCATTTGCGGATTCGCTTGTCCTTTTGATGCCTTCATCACCTGACCGACAAGGGATCCAACCGCTTTTCCTTTTCCGTTTTTGTAGTCTTCTACAGACTTCGGATTGTTAGCGATGGCTTCTTGGACCCATTTTAATAAAGCACCTTCGTCAGATACCTGAACAAGGCCTTTTTCTTTGACGATTTTTTCAGCGTCGCCGCCGTTTTCAAATAGCTCTTTAAAGACCTGTTTGGCAATCTTAGAAGAAATCGTGCCATTTTCAATTAATTTGATCATGCCGGCAAGACCTTCCGGAGTGAGAGCTGCTTCATGTAATTCTTTTTGCTCCGCCTTCAATGACGCTGACACATCACCCATCATCCAGTTCGAAGCGAGCTTTGCGTCTGCACCTGCTGCAACAGTCGCTTCAAAGAAATCAGCCATTTCTTTCGTTACCGTTAAAACAGCCGCATCATATTCAGGCAGACCAAGTTCTTCAACATAGCGTTTTTGGCGCGCATCCGGAAGCTCCGGAATTTCCGCACGAACTCTTGCCTTCCACTCGTCGTCAATGATTACGTCAAGTAAATCCGGCTCAGGGAAATAACGGTAATCATCTGATCCTTCTTTTACCCGCATAAGAATCGTTGTATTCGTTGCTTCATCATACCGGCGTGTTTCCTGTTCAATCACACCACCGGAGCGTAATACGGCAGCTTGTCTGATTTCTTCATGCTCAAGCCCTTTGCGGACAAAGTTGAAGGAGTTTAAGTTCTTTAACTCTGCTTTTGTTCCGAATTCTTCTTGACCAACCGGACGAAGAGAAATATTCGCATCGCAGCGCAGAGAACCTTCTTCCATTTTACAATCGGAAACGCCAGTGTATTGAATGATTGATTTTAATTTTTCCAAATAAGCATAGGCTTCATTAGGAGTACGGATATCAGGTTCTGAAACAATTTCAATTAATGGTGTTCCTTGACGGTTATAGTCGCATAAAGAATAGCCGTAGCCATGATTTAATTTACCGGCATCTTCTTCCAAGTGAATGCGGGTAATACCGATCTTTTTCTTATATCCGTCGACTTCAATTTCAATCCAGCCGTGCTCACCAATCGGCTTATCAAATTGTGAGATTTGGTATGCCTTTGGATTATCCGGATAGAAGTAGTTTTTCCGGTCAAACTTTGTCTCTGTTGCAACCTGACAGTTTAAAGCCATACAAGCCTTCATGCCGTAGTCGACAACTTTTCTATTTAATACCGGCAGCACTCCCGGATATCCCAGTTCAATGACCGATGTATTTGTATTTGGCTCAGCACCAAATTTATTTGGGCTCGCGGAAAAAATTTTCGATTCCGTTTTTAACTCTACATGGACCTCTAGTCCAATGACTGTTTCAAATTCCAATGTTCTCCCCCCTTACAGTGCAGGCTTTTGCTTATGATAATCTGTTGCTTGTTCATAGGCATGTGCCACGCGGTATACTGTGCTTTCATCAAAGTGCTTTCCAATAATTTGCAGTCCTAATGGAAGACCACCCACAAATCCGCATGGAACGGATATTCCCGGTACACCTGCAAGGTTCACTGGAATAGTTAAAATATCGTTCGCATACATCGTTAACGGGTCAGAAATCTTTTCACCGATCTTGAAGGCAGGTGTCGGTGTTGTTGGACCAACGATCACATCATATTTTTCAAAGACATCTTCAAAGTCTTTTTTAATCAGTGTACGAACCTTTTGTGCCTTTTTATAGTAAGCATCATAGTAGCCGGAGCTTAATGCGAATGTGCCCAGCATAATACGGCGTTTTACTTCATCGCCGAAGCCTTCTGCTCTTGTATTTTTATAAAGGTCCATTAAACTTTCCGAGTTTGGTGAACGGTAGCCGTAGCGGACACCGTCAAAACGGGCTAAGTTTGCTGATGCTTCTGAAGAAGAAAGCAAATAATAAGCCGCTAATGCATATTTGGAATGCGGTAATGATACCTCTTCCCAAACGGCGCCAAGACCTTCTAATACTTTCAGTGCGTCTAATACAGACTGGCGTGCTTCTTCACCGACACCCTCGCCTAAGTATTCTTTCGGTACAGCGATTTTCAAACCTTTGATATCGCCTGTCAAGCCGGCGGTAAAGTCGGGCACTTCAATATTAGCTGAAGTTGAATCCATTGGATCCAAACCGCAGAGTACGTTCAATAAACGGGCATTATCTTCCACTGTGCGGGAAATCGGTCCAATTTGATCTAAGGAGGAAGCAAAGGCTACTAAGCCAAAGCGTGATACCCGTCCATAAGTCGGCTTCAATCCTACAACGCCGCAGAAAGATGCAGGCTGGCGGATAGAGCCTCCTGTATCAGAGCCTAATGAAAAGAGAACCTCGCCGGCTGCCACAGATGCTGCGGAACCGCCTGAAGAACCGCCTGGAACTGTATCGAGATTCCAAGGGTTGCGCGTTTTGCGGTAGTATGAATTCTCCGTTGAAGATCCCATCGCAAACTCGTCCATATTTAATTTACCGATCGTTATGGTTTCTGCATTATGTAAATGTTCCACTACTGTCGCATTGTAAATCGGGTCAAAATTTTCGAGAATTCGGCTGGCACAAGTTGTACGTAGGTCTTTCGTGACGATATTATCTTTTACTCCAATCGGCATGCCAAAAAGAAGCCCTTTGGATGCATCAGTACCAAGCTTCTCGTCAAATTTCTTCGCTGTTTCTCTGGCTCTTTCTTCATCTAACGTTAAAAATGCCTGTACCTTGTCATCTACTTCATGAATCCTTTTAAAAGATTCATCGACAAGGTCAGACACTGTGAGTTCTTTTTTTTGCAGCAGTTCCTGAAGATCTGCTACTGTATGATCAAACAAACTCAACCGTCTCTCCTCCTTAGTCTATAATGGCCGGCACCTTAATTTGACCATCTTCATGATCTGGTGCATTTTTCACTACTTCTTCCACCGGCAATCCCGGCTTCGCCACATCTTCGCGGAAAACATTTTTCATATCCAGCACGTGGGATGTTGGCTCAATGTTGTCTGTATCTAATTCATTTAATTGCTCGGCAAATGTGATAATGGCATCCAGCTGTTTGGCAAACTTGTCAGCCTCATCTTCGGTAATCGCAAGTCTCGCTAAATTCGCTACATGCTTTACTTCATCGATTGTAATTCTTGTCATTTCATGTCACCTCCAAGGTTATCGAACAATCGCACAATAATATTGATAATATCAAACTTTACCGCTCTAAACAAGAGGATCAGCCCTCGATATGCTAGCGTGGCTGACCCTTTTTTTCTACTTATTAAGAACCAAGGATTTTATTAAAAAAAGAAAAGATCCCCTTTTTTTCTTTCTGCTGCTCAGAAATGTCAAATTTCTTTGTGACAAAAATATTTTCCTTATCGACCGCTTCTTTATGTGCCAAGACGAGTCCAATATCTGAGTTATGGTCTTCATTGGTTACCATAGTATAAGGGATGTTATTTTGATCCGCTATTTTGATATATTTTGATAAATATCCATAATCGAGATGTCCATTTAACAGGAGCTGGGTTTCTTTATGATTCTTCATGGCCTGCTCTACTTCCTGGTAGACGGCATCCTCCTTTACTTGTTCCTGGGTCAGGGCAATTTCTACCCGTTCCCGCAGACCGCCAAGAAATTTTCTTCTTTCATCAGGATTCGTTTCCTTCGCGCCATGTATTCCCTGCGTAAGATAATCTTCAACATCCGGCTTATTCAAATCAGATCCCTCCTCCTTTTATATTTACTATTATGTATGCCTCAAATGCAAATAAAGTGAATATTGTCAGCATCCCCAATTTCTGTGAAAAGCATGCAGCGGCGGAGGGGGGGCGGATTGATATGAATATAGCAAAAAATCCTCCCGCACGGCAGAATCAGCATCTCTTACTGCCTCACGGGAGGATTTATCCATTCTAATGTTAAATGGTAATAATTAGTGGAACAGGAGAATCGTCCCCCTGTTTATACTTCTCTTGTATATACGTAGGTTTGGCCATTTGCTTTGATGTAGATTTTTACAGAGCTGGTGTCGGGATTTAGTCCATAGGACCAGTCTATATGCATAGTCCAACGCATATTAGGGGTAATGGACGTTGTGATGTTATTGCTCTCAAGCTCAGCTTTTGTGTAGGTTTCATCAATCGTTACGCCCTCGTAAACCTCAATTTTTTCCAATGAAACGGTATTGGAGCCATTATTATTAATAGCAAAATTGATTCTCTTAATCCAGTTGTTGCTATCTACGATACCGGCATAAGCATTCACTTCAAGATTTGGTACATAGTTATCAACGACAGTAATCGTAGCTGCAGCCGTTTTTCCATTAGCGGTTGTGACAACGATGACAGCCTGACCTGTGGCAACAGCTGTTACGTTGCCGGATCCATTAACCGTTGCGACAGAGTTATTGCTTGAGGACCAGTAAACAACTTTATTTGTCACATTGCTTGGGTAAAGCACAGCATTCAGCTGAATAGATGTTCCTTTTTGCAGCGTGACAGATGATGTATTCAATTCTACTCTGTCCGGATATCGATCTTCTGTCACAATGACCTTAACCGTTGCCGTCCATTGCGTATTAGCAATGGCTCCGGTCAGTACATATTCGCCTGACTTGTTTAAATTTAATCCGGAGACATTCCAGGTGACATTTTTGTATTCATAAGTTCCGTCATTGTAAAGAAGTTTAACCTGCGTTGGCAGCGGAACATCCTTCAATGCCGTTCCTTTTGCTACTTTAATATCCTGCAGTGCTTCCACATTCGTATTCTTTACAATCACCTTAATCGTCGTGTATCGGTATAGTCGGTCTACTTCACCGCTTAACACATAAGTACCGGCCTTATCTAAATCAAGACCTGTTGTATCCCAAGTAACATTTCTGTTTACCGTCATACTGCCATTGTAAGTTAGTTTGACTTGTTTTGGTAAATTGACATTGGCAAGGCTTGTTCCCTTCACAACCGTGATATCACTAGGCTGCTGTACGCTAGGATTATGAACAACCACTTTTACGCTTGCTTTTAAAGCCGTTCCCTCAACTGCCCCTTGCAGCGTATATTCTGCTGATGTGTTTAAATCTAATCCGGTTGTATTCCACTGTACCTTTCTTGTGCCGGCGGCTCCGTCATTATAAACGACACCCACAGTCTGCGGCAGATTGACCTCTGCTAAGACAGCGCCAGCGGGAACATGAATCGGATCGATGGCGTTCACATTTTTCACCGTAGATTCAGCAGCCAGTTTCATAGTTTTATAAAGCAGGAACGTAAAATCACCGCGTTTAATTTGTTCGTTTGTTCCATACTTCGTGGCAGAGATTCCACCGGTAATACCTGCACCATAAAGCGCCTCGATTTCATCCTTGAAGGAGATGGACAAATCGGTAAATGGAGTTGGTTTGGCATAGTTCTCTAAGTTAAATGCGTGTACAAGGATACTGGCCATTTGCCCGCGGGTCAGATAACTATCCGGAGAAAATACAGTATCACTGAATCCATTCATAATTCCTTCTTTAACTAGAGCATTCACATGTCCTTTCATGCGGCTGTTTACATCTTTAAATCCCGCATCTGGCGCATTGGCTGCGTCTAAACTCAAAGCTCTAGATAGAATAACCGCCGCGTCCCCCCTTTTCAAGGAGTCATATGTGCCAAATTCCGTTTTACTTGTCCCGTTAATTACCCCGGCATTGTAAAAATAACCAACGGATTCATCATACCTGGAGATAACATCTTTAAATGGATGCTGAGCGGCAGCCATTACCGGTGCTCCGAAGGCTAATAAAACAGATAGTATCACCGCCAGACAAATATAGAAGCCTTTTGCCGTTTTCCTCATGAAAAATCCCCCTTTTCAACTTGACCACTATTCAAAATTATCTTAATAATAAATCTACAATTAATATATAGTACCTTATAACTGTTAGAATTTTACATATTTTAACTAAAATTGGAGATTAGGCGCAGAAATAAGAACAATGGCATAATTTGATCGCGTAATTTACGATTCTACCATCTGCTCTACCAGCTATTCATACTTAAGAAATACACCCATAATCCCATATTTTAACAAAATTGTACTTTTATTTATTAACTGAAAAGAGGGTATGCGAAAACAAACGTGCCCCAATGTAAAACCCCCTTCAAAGAAGGGGGTTTTCTTAAATATTGGATACCCTCACACGATCGAAGCAGCGAAGCCGGACTGCCGCGCGAGGGGATATGGAAGTAATTAGGGAAACGGGAGAACCGTCCCCTTGTTTTATTTGGAAGTAAACTGTGCTTCCTCTGTTGAACCTTTTAGTGCCGTTGTGGAAGAGGTTCCTCCTGATACAATGGTTGCTACTTGATCGAAGTAGCCTGTTCCTACTTCGCGCTGATGTCTTGTTGCGGTATAGCCGTACTGTTCACTTTGGAATTCTCCCTGCTGCAATTCAGAATAAGCAGCCATTCCACGATCTTTATAACCGCGGGCTAATTCAAACATGCTGTGGTTCAACGCATGGAAACCGGCAAGGGTTACGAATTGGAATTTATAGCCCATTTTTGCGATTTCACTTTGGAACTTAGCAATGGTTTCTTCATCAAGTTTTGCTTTCCAGTTAAAGGATGGCGAACAGTTATAAGCAAGCGGCTTGCCAGGGAACTTTTCATGGATGGCATCAGCAAAACGTTTTGCATCTTCGAGATTCGGTTCAGATGTTTCGCACCAGATCAGGTCGGCATATGGTGCATAGGCAAGTCCCCGAGCAATCGCTTGGTCAAGGCCCGCTTTAGTACGGAAAAATCCTTCCGCTGTCCGCTCACCTGTAATAAACGGTCGATCATATGGGTCAACATCACTTGTAATCAGGTCTGCAGCATCCGCATCTGTCCGTGCCACTAAGATTGTTGGTACTCCCATCACGTCTGCTGCCAAGCGGGCTGCAATGAGATTGCGCACAGCTGTTTGCGTAGGAAGGAGAACCTTTCCTCCAAGATGGCCGCATTTTTTCTCGGAAGAAAGCTGGTCTTCAAAGTGAACCCCGGAGGCACCCGCTTCAATCATACCTTTCATGAGTTCAAATACGTTTAACTGACCGCCAAATCCTGCTTCCGCATCTGCCATAATTGGAGCAAACCAATCAATGGTATGATCTCCTTCAGTATGATGAATTTGGTCTGCACGTTGAAGAGCCTGGTTGATACGTTTCACTACAGACGGAACACTGTTAGCCGGATATAAGCTTTGGTCAGGATACATTTGTCCGGCAAGGTTTGCATCTGCCGCTACCTGCCAGCCGCTCAAATAAATCGCCTTAAGACCCGCTTTTACTTGCTGAACAGCTTGATTTCCGGTCAATGCACCTAATGCATGAACATAATCCTCTTCTTTTAAAAGCTTCCACAGCTTTTCAGCGCCGCGGCGTGCCAGTGTATACTCAATGTCAATGGAACCCCGCAGTTTGATGACATCCTCTGCAGAATAAGGTCTTTTAATTCCGTTCCATCTTTCTTGGCTCCAGCTTTCACGTAATTGTTGTACTCTTGCATCTGTCATATTAAAATCCTCCCTTAGTATATTTTTATTATAATAAATTGAATATTCCGTCACTTCTTTATACCAAAGGACTTAATCCCAGTAATCCCCCGGCATGATAACTAGTATTTTGTCTTTACAGTGCTTCATAACCAGGCAAAGTTAAGAAGTCCGCAAACTCATCCTGTAAGATTAAACGGTCAAATAATTTAATTGCTTCTTCAAAACGTCCATTTCTGTAGGCTTCCTCGCCCAACTCCGATTGAATCCGCACTAATTCTTCCGCCTTCAGTCTCTGATACATTTCAACTGTGATTTTTCTTCCGTCATCTAAGATTCCTTTAGGATGACGAATCCATTGCCACAGTTGGGCGCGGCTGATTTCAGCAGTTGCTGCATCTTCCATGAGGTTATAAATCGGTGCAGCACCTCTGCCGCATAACCAGGAGGCTGTATATTGAATACCGACATTAATATTCATTCGCACCCCAGCTTCTGTAATGGTTCCATCCGGAACAGCCAACAGCTCCTCCGGCGCTACGGTAATATCCATTTGTTTTCCTGAATTGATTTGATTCTTTTGCGGCATTTCACGATTGAAAACTTCCAGCGCTACCGGAACAAGCCCTGGATGTGCAACCCATGTTCCATCATGTCCGTCGCGTGCCTCGCGTTCCTTGTCTGCACGAACCTTGGCAAATGCTTCTTCATTTGCCTGCGGATTATTCCGCACCGGGATTTGTGCCGCCATTCCCCCGATAGCGGGTGCATTACGCCGGTGGCAGGTTTGAATGGTTAACAGTGAGTATGATCTCATGAATGGTACAGTCATGGTGACTTGGGAACGATCTGGAAGGATGATTTCATCTTGATTACGGAGTTTCTTGATATAGCTAAAAATATAATCCCAGCGGCCGCAGTTTAATCCTGCTGAATGATCTTTTAATTCAAAGAGAATTTCATTCATTTCAAAGGAAGCAAGAATGGTTTCAATCAGCACTGTCGCTTTAATCGTCCCCTTCGGAATACTCAGGTAGTCCTGGGCAAAATTAAAGACATCATTCCACAGTCTGGCCTCTAGATGGCTTTCGAGTTTTGGTAAGTAAAAGTACGGACCTGTGCCGCGTTGGAGAAGTTGATTCACGTTGTGGAAGAAATACAGTCCGAAATCTACGAAACTACCGGAAATCCTTTTTCCCGCTAATAATAGATTCTTCTCTTCCAAGTGCAATCCACGGGGACGAACAAGCAATACAGCTGTTTCATCCTGCAGCCTGTATTCTTTTCCATCTGGATTCTTAAAAGAGATTGTTCGATTCACTGCATCTCTTAAATTGATTTGTCCTTCGATAATGCTTTCCCATGTTGGCGATGTAGCATCTTCACAGTCTGCCATAAACACTTTTGCACCTGAATTCAGGGCATTAATGATCATTTTCCGATCGGTCGGTCCTGTGATTTCCACCCGCCGGTCTTGCAGATCCTTCGGCAATGGTCTAATTGTCCAATCACCATTGCGAATGTCTTCTGTTTCAGGCAGGAAGGTTGGCAGTTTTCCCCGGTCAATGTCTTGCTGCCTGTTCCGTCTCATTTCCAAAAGTTCTTTTCTCCTTGCACTAAACCTTGTTTCAATTTCTTCAAGAAACTTGAGTGCTTGTGGAGTTAGTATTTCCTCATATCCTGGTTTCAGTGCTCCAACAATTTGAATTCCGGTAGTTTGAGTGGACATACTATTCAAATCACTCCTTGTTATAATACATATTTTAGTTACTAAACGTATTATATAACAGTTAAGACTAAAATGAAACATGTTTTTTCTAAAATTTAGCACTTTTCAAAATAGATCTACTATTCCCTCAACAACATCTAAACAAACTATAGTTCAGTCTATTATCCATCCGGAAAGATTAGTCTTATTTTTCACACGCAGTAGGTGAAATTTACACTTATAGTCATAGTCCCCGCTTTTGGCGTCCATGCAATGACCGCCTTTTGAAACTGCACGCAAAAAAAGAAGACACAATCTGTGCCTTCTTATGCATTATTGATAAATATGAACGAATGGCTCCTTCTGTTCGGCTTTCTTGACAATTAACGCTTCAGGTCCATTTACCGAAGATACATTGACTTCAACCGCAATATAATCCGGAAAATGCTCCATTACTTTTCCCGTTACAAATTGCGTAAAGCCGATTGCCTCTGTTTTTCCGTAAAATTGAATCGGAATGTCGATACTTAAGCTTTGCAAGTTCCCTCCTGCATAAAATGCCTTGCCGACAACCCCGTTAAAGTTCGGAAAATATTTTTCTACATCCTGTTTAAAATTCGAAAATGCCGTAGCATCATCCCGGTGCTGTTCCGTTGCTTCACCTGAAGGGAATAACATATATTTCTCGTTAATCTTTTTCCAATCATTGATTTCCGAATTGCCGCTGTTCACAGTGGCATAACTGAAGAAATTCCCTGGAACGACCGATGTTCTGCTTTTCTGTTCAAATAAAGCAATGGTAATCGGTACATCCTTCAGCCCGTCAATCGTCCGCAGCCGGTTTATGACCTCTTGGGCGATTTCCTTGCCTTTCTGTTCTACCACCTCATGGGATATATCCGTTTCATAAGTTGCTCCGTATTGAACCTCTTGATAGTAGTGAACAGAGTTTAATGCCAGACCAATGACCACACCGCCAAGACTGACTTTGTCATTTTCCCCTTTAATTAAGTAGTTGTGCTCCAATATATGCGCCAAATAAATTGGACTTTTTTCATTTCGTTCTTTGACCGTACCTACTCCCGCGTCGATAGGATTAAGACCGATATTATCGGATTCCTTGAGCTTTTTGTTTTCTTTCATTTTTTGCGCAAATTGTTCATCCGTAAATTTGCGATTCAGCCATAAACTGACTGTTTCTCTTTTTAAATACTGCCCTTCCTGAAACAAATACTTGTCCGGATCAAATTGAGTCTGTGCCACCCGCATTAACCCTGTTTCAAATTCACTAATATCATAGCGGGTATTTAAATTATTGACGACCAACCCCCGGGACTCAGACGCTTTAAAGGGAAGAATAGTCCGGTAATATTCTTCAGATATTTTATATTTCGGTATAATCGCCTTTTCCTCGGAATCCTTTTGATTCTGCACAACCTCTTCTTGTTTTTGAAAATTAGGTGCACATCCGGCAAGCAATAACACAGCAACGAGAGTCCCATAAATGATTTTCCTCACGATCCACACCTCTTACTTTGATAGTTCTTCAACCAGTCTCTCCTCATTCCACACAGCAATTCCTAATTCTTCTGCTTTTTTTAGTTTCGAACCTGCATCTTCTCCAGCAATCACGAGATCCGTTTTTTTGCTTACACTTCCAGTGACATTTCCGCCTAACGCTTCGATTTTCTCTTTCGCTTCATTTCTGGTCAAAATCGCTAGTTTCCCGGTCAAAACAACCGTTTTGCCGGCAAAATAAGAGTCAGATTGACTAACCGCAGCCGGTCTAGTACCGGTATAGGCCATGTTTACCCCAACATCCTTCAGTTCTTGAATCAGATCTTTTGCCTCTTCCTGTTCGAAAAAAGTAACAATCGAGTCGGCCATTTTTTCACCGATTTCATTGATAGATGTCAATTCTTCGCGGGTTGCAGCAGCTAATCTGTCCATATGTTCAAATTCCAGTGCCAATGTTTTCGCCGCCTTCGCTCCAACATGGCGGATGCCGATCCCAAATAACAGCCTTTCAAGCGAGTTGATCTTTGAGGCTTCAATGGCGGCTAAAAGGTTTGATACAGATTTCTCCCCCATCCGCTCCAGAGCAAGCAATTGTTCGCGTGTTAATTTATAAAGGTCTGCTACATCTTTAATTAATTTTTCCGCAAACAGCTGGCTGACGACCTTTTCACCCAGACCATCAATATTCATCGCGGTACGGGAAACAAAATGAATCAACCCCTCACGGATCTGAGCCGGGCATTTCGGATTAATACAGCGCAGCGCGACTTCGCCCTCTAAGCGGACAAGTTCACTTTCACACTCAGGACAGTGTTCCGGCATTCTGAATTCCTGCTCCTCACCAGTTCTTCCTTCTGGAACCACGTTTACAACTTCAGGGATAATATCTCCGGCTTTCTTGATCACTACCTGATCGCCGATTCTGATATCCTTCTCGCGAATCAAATCCTCATTATGCAATGACGCCCGCTGTACCGTCGTACCTGCCACCTTTACCGGGGTTAAAACCGCGGTCGGAGTGACGACACCGGTACGGCCAACATTTAATTCAATATCAAGCAGGGTTGTGACCACTTCTTCAGCCGGAAACTTGTACGCAATGGCCCAGCGCGGACTTTTCGCTGTTGTTCCAAGCTCGTCCTGCTGTGCTAACGAGTCCACCTTCACGACGATCCCGTCAATTTCATATGGCAGATGAGGTCTTTTTTCAACCCAGCCATCAATAAAAGAAATTACTTCTTCCATGCTGGCACATTTTTTCCGTTCTTGGTTTGTTTTAAAGCCGAGCTGCTCAAGCCAATCAAGGCTCTCGCTATGGGATTCAACACCGATATTCACTACATTAGCCAGTGCATATAAAAAGATATCTAAATGCCTGGATGCCGCAATTCTTGGATCGAGCTGTCTTAAAGAACCGGCTGCAGCGTTGCGTGGATTAGCAAACGGTTCTTCTCCGTTTTCCTCTTTTTCTTGATTTAATTTTTCAAATGAACGCTTTGGCATATAAGCCTCCCCGCGCACCTCAAGCGTTAGCGGATCGTTTAACTTAAGCGGAATGGAACGGATTGTTTTTAAATTAGCGGTAATGTCCTCACCTGTCATGCCGTCCCCACGGGTTGCTCCCTGCACAAATAACCCATTTTCATATTTTAATGAGATAGCAAGACCGTCAATTTTCAATTCACATACATAGGAAATATGATCGCCGACAGCTTGTCTTACCCGCCTGTCAAAATCCCGTAAATCTTCAGGACCGAACGCATTTCCTAAGCTGAGCATCGGTGATTCATGCTGTACTTTATTGAACATTTCAAGCACCTGACCGCCGACGCGCTGTGTCGGCGAATCAGGTGTAATCAATTCCGGATGCTCCTCCTCCAGAGAAGCTAACTCGCGGTAAAGCCGGTCATATTCAGCATCCGTTACGGTCGGGTTGTCCAGAACATAATACGCATAGTTATACTGGTTTAACGCTTGGCGTAATTCATTTATTTTCTTTTCAGCATTTTGAAGGTCCATACAAGCTTCCTTTCCTGCAAAACTTTGTAAGAAATTATTTTTTGCTAATCAATCAAATGCGCCTTGGCGTATTTGCGCCCTATACTCACGAGCTCGCTCGAAAAATTTCCTTTGAAAAATCGAGGCATCCGCCGGAGGCGCACTCTTATCTCTTATTCAGCCGGGGTTTGAACCCCCACTGAATTGGTAAAGTAATGCATTCATCCATGCCACTTATAGAAATGGGGGACTTCTGCTCCTGCGATTACTCGTCGCAAAAAAACTTGCTGAATAAAGTTATACTTGTTTTATTGGGGCGAATTTTGCCAGCAGACGTTTAATGCCGACAGGACTTGGAAAGGCAATATCAAGCTCTGTCCCTTCACCGGCTCCTCTGACACTGACAACTGTGCCAATGCCCCATTTGCCATGCTCAGCCTTGTCTCCTACCTTCCATTGTGCTTCATTGCCGCCTGTCGAGGTTACAGCCGGTCTCATGACAGCTTTGCGCTGTGCCTGAGGATGGCGCGCTCTAGACGCAAACGGTGCACCCGCGCCCGCTGCACTCTGAGCTTGAACTTGTCTGCTTTTTCGCGACGGATCGATCCCTTCGAATAATTCCTCCGGTATTTCTTTAATAAAACGGGAAGGGGGATTCAAGTTGGTCCGGCCGAATAACGTTCTCATCTGCGCATTTGTAATAAAGAGCTGCTTTTCAGCGCGGGTACAGCCAACATACATCAAACGTCTCTCTTCTTCCATTTCCTCTGGTTCTGCAAGTGAGCGGCTGTGAGGAAATACGCCTTCTTCCAGACCGATAAGGAAAACGACCGGGAATTCAAGACCTTTTGCCGAGTGAAGCGTCATTAATACCACAGCATCTGTTTTGCCGCCGTCATCATCTAATTTATCAATATCTGCGACTAATGCCAGGTCTGTTAAAAAGCCGATTAAACTTTTGTCTTCACTGTTTTCTTCGAAGTTTTTCGTAACAGAAAGAAATTCCTCTAAGTTTTCCAGACGGCTTTCGGCTTCAATGGACTTTTCCGCTTTGAGCATTTCACGATAGCCCGTTTTCTCCAGTACCTCTTCCACAAGTTCTGTTACCGATAAGTACTCCTGCATTTGCGTATAGCCGCTGATTATATTTCTGAATTCTGAAGCTGCCTTCGTAATTTTTGGACTTAATCCAATCAGGTCAATCGATGCGAGTGCCTCATACATTGATATATCATGTCTCAAGGCAAAGTTTGCTATTTTGTCGACTGAACTGGAGCCGATTCCTCGTTTCGGTACATTAATGACCCTTGTCAAACTGATATCGTCGTTTGGATTGGCAATCAGGCGCAGGTAAGCAAGGATATCTTTAATTTCCTTCCGATCATAGAATTTTGTTCCGCCTACGATGGAATACTCAATATTGGACTTTAGGAGCGCTTCCTCCATTACACGGGACTGGGCATTGGTCCGGTAAAGGATCGCTATTTCCGACCATTTCCTGTTTTCCTTTTGCACAAGCTCCTTCATTTTCCCAACAACAAACTGGGCTTCTCCCTGTTCACTGTCCGCTCTGTAATATTGAATTTTATTCCCCTCAGGGTTTTCTGTCCATAAATTCTTCTCTTTACGGTTGTGGTTATGTGAGATCACATGGTTTGCTGCCTGAAGGATCCGCTTCGTTGAGCGGTAATTTTGTTCCAACAGGATCGTTTGCGCTCTTGGGTAATCTTTTTCAAATGAGAGGATATTTGTAATATCCGCGCCGCGCCAGCGGTATATCGATTGGTCCGAATCACCGACGACGCATAAATTTTGGAAACGTGCAGCCAATAGTTTAACAAGCGTATACTGGGATTTATTGGTATCCTGATACTCATCAACGTGGATATATTGGAATTTCCGCTGGTAATATTCAAGAACATCCGGTACTCGTGTGAAAAGTTTAATCGTTAGCATGATGAGATCATCGAAGTCGAGGGCCTGGTTTTTCTGCAGGCGTTTTTGGTACTCCTTATAGACATCGCTCACAACCAGTTCAAAGTAGCCATTCGCTAAGCTGCCGTATTTTTCCGGGTCAATTAATTCATTTTTCGCAGAACTGATGGCTCCTAGAAGGGCACGCGGGTCATACTTTTTCGGGTCAATATTCTTATCCTTGAGAATCGCTTTGACCACAGACTGCTGATCCGTAGTATCTAATATGGTAAAATTCCGGTTAAATCCGATTCGATCAATATCCCGGCGGAGAATTCTTACGCACATGGAGTGAAAGGTAGAAATCCAGATTTCATCTGCAGCGCCGCCCATCAACTGATAAATCCGTTCCCTCATCTCGCGCGCGGCCTTATTTGTGAAGGTAATGGCAAGAATATTGTAGGGATTCACCCCTTTTTCGACCATTAAAAAAGCAATACGATGAGTCAGTACCCTTGTCTTGCCGCTTCCGGCACCTGCCATGAGCAGCAAGGGGCCTTCTGTTGCCTTCACGGCTTTTTGCTGCTGCGGGTTTAAGCCGTTTAACAATTTTTCCGATAAAAAATTCATTATTATTTATACACCGCCTTAAACAAACGTTTGTTCCTATTTTATACCTTTATGTCCCCATAATCAATGTCCGAATTACTTCAAAACAGTTTGCAATGCTGCATTGATATCTTCATAAATAATATTTCCGACAATAATGACATCAGCCAATTCTGCCATTTCTTCAGCCTGACTGCGGCTTGTAATGCCGCCGCCGTAAAATAGCAGGGTGTGGTCAAGCTTTTTCTTCGCTTCTGCCACAAAGGAAGGGTCGCCATATGAACCGCTGTATTCTAAGTAAAAAATGGGCAGATGAAACATCTTTTCTGCCAACATGGCATAGGCCGCCACATCGTCTTTAGTTAATTTCGTGTTGGCATCCGTTAGTTTAGCAGCTTTACAATCCTCATTTAAAATACAATAACCTTGGACTAAAAACTCCTCCCAGTTCATCAGCTCCCCGTATTCCTTCAACGCCTCATGCTGAAGTCCGGTAATCCATTTCGTATCAGCACTGTTTAATACGGTTGGAATAAAATAAAGATCAAAACCGGGTGTAACCGTCTCGATAGAAGAAATCTCTAATCCGCATGGGACGGCATAGCGGCGGACCCTGGCCATTAGATTTAATATATTTTCCAGTGTTACACCATCCGTACCACCAATGATTATCGCATCGGTTCCTGATTCACATAACTTTTCCAGTGCTTCATCAGATATCGTTTTATTTGGATCAAGCTTAAAAACATGCCTCCATTCACGAACATCGTACATGCAAACTGCCTCCATTCTGTCATTACATCTAAACATTATATCATCCCAGCATCGATTAAAAAAATATATTCGGTGATGTTTTTGGGGACGGCGAACTAAGGAAATAGGCATCTTTCTTTCCCTTCCATCCCCTTTTTCTCTCGTGACGGAGATGGAAGACAGCAAAAAACCGATGGAATCCTTCTCCATCGGTTTTTTGTTATTCTTCTGCCGCTTCCGCTTCTTGGCTTTTTTGTTTTTCTTTTACACGTTCTAATGCCATTTCGTAGGCATCATTTCCATAGTTTAAGCAGCGTTTCACACGGGAAATCGTCGCTGTACTTGCTCCGGTTTCCGATTCAATCGAGTGATACGTTTTTCCTTCTCTCAGCATTCTGGCAACTTCCAAGCGCTGAGCCAAGGATTGAATTTCATTTACGGTACACAGATCATCGAAAAAGCGGTAACATTCCTCTACATCTCTTAGTGAAAGGATGGCCTCAAATAATTGATCTAATGCACTTCCTCTTAATTTATCAATTTGCATCATTTATTTCTCCTTTTTACGAGCTGCAAAAGCTGGTCCAATCAAACCTATTTCGATTCCATTCATTCCATCCAAATCATTGCCAACGATACGATTTATTAAACGTTTCCCTGCACTAAACGCGAGTTCAGCCCAGTTAGACAGCCGTTCGGCTGCAACTCCTTCATACCGTCTTATTCATAAGTGACATCTTGATCGAGACCGGTCTTTACAGGAATAATATTAATCCATGTTTTTCCCGGAACCAATCCGACAGGCTTTCCGTTTAAATACGGCAGGATCCTTCCAGCAGCATTTTCCCATTCTACTTCAAACATCTGGCCCTTTTGGAATAAAAAAGCCCTGCCTCCGGAAGTAAGGTCAATTTCCCGGTGTCCTACATCACTGACGATTTTATGTGCCGTTTCTACAACGAAAATATTGTCTACTAAAACAGGTTCATCGGTATCGTAATCGACTGTTTGCGCTCCATTTGAAAATCGCTTATATTTTTGTGTTTCCTCATCAAACGCGAAGGATGAGTTAAACAATTGGTCATGATAGGAGATGGACACCTTTTTCACAGCAGCACCTGCTAATTTCTCCACTTCAGTCTCTGATAAAAATGTCAGCGGATCCGGCTCATCTTCCATATCATAGTCTTTTTGTTCTGCACCTTTTAGGATGTTTGCAAATGAAATATATGAATTGTGCGGTGCTTTTCGAAAACTTACCCTTTCAAAGAGCGTTCCATCATAATACAAGCCATTTAAGTTATCAATATAACCGCTTTTCAAGAGCCTCTCGGCAGTAAGACTGTTCCCGTGAGCCACATACATGCTGTCATAGCCCTTGGCCAGTTCAATATAATAATCCCGGGCGCTGCGGACAGGTCCAATTCTTTCCGGCTGCTCACTTTGAAAAATAGCAAGAAACCGATTCACATTTCCCTCCGCTAGTACCTCATAAACAATATCTGCTTTATTCAGTCCAGATTGCGGTCTTGCTGCAGGATGATTATTCACCATTACAGCAACAGCTCTTCCGTCTGCTGCCTCTTCAGTGCCGATGCCTGTAAGAGGATAGTAAAAAGAATATTCCTGTTCCTTTTCTTCTTGCTGCGGCTCTCCTGTTACATCATGATTTGGTTCCTCGTTGTTTTGCACTACAGGTTCTTTTTTGCTGCAGCCGGCTGTGATCAGCAGGGCTGCTGCGAATAAGACCAGCCACCTTCTCAACATGGAAAACACCTCATTATGTTCTATTCTTTCCTGCACTCTTTTACATTTTAACGCATTATAGTCGGAAAGAGTATCATTTTATTCATAACGTCGTACATCCCTCTCGGTGTTACCCGAATGTAGGGCAAATGCGTAGTAGAGAAAAATAGCAAAGAATGGAATGGATCCTCGAATCGATATCCCTTTTCACGCAAATAATGAGCAAAATCCTTTAATTCTATAATAAGTTCATCCAGATTTTTATTAGACATCAAACCTTTAAGAGGCAATGAGATTTCCTTGATTATTTCTCCGTTTTCAGCAATCACTATCCCCCCGCCAATCTCCTTCATTCTGGCAAAGGCCTTTAATAAGTCAGATTTCCTTTTTCCAATCAGGATAATATCACCGGTATGAGAGAAAGAAGTAGCCAGGCCGGAAAGGTTTTTTGCAAAGCCCTTCACCAATGTATTGATTCTCCATTTACCTTGGCGGTCCACCAGCATGAAGAAGCATTCATCTTCACTGTGTTCGAGTTGGTCATTATAGACATCAATGGAAATCGAATAAGGTTTTGTAATGACCGCATTTTCCATTGATATACCAAACGGCATAGAGAATTGCAGATCTTCCATTGTTAAATCCCAATCCATTTCTAAAGGCTCTAGATCATATTCACTCCAATTCAGCGGCTCATACAATTCCGGATGATGCACACCGTTACGTTTAACCCATTTTCCTTTCGCCAAAACCGATACAGGAGTAGGATTTTTTTCATCCGTTAAGAAATTAATATTGGCAATTCTTCCTGTGGCAATATTCCCATGTAAATATTCGATATTATGATAACGGGCCACATTAATGGTAGCCATATTATAGGCGTCAATGATCGGTACACCGTTTTCAATAGCTATGCGGATCATATTATCAATAATTCCTTTTTCATAGAAATTAGCGGTTGAACCATCCGTTGTGAGCATAAATTTATCATATGTTGTGATTCCCAGCTCATGTATTTCATGCAAAAGCTTAGCTAAATCAGCACGAATGCCGGAATTACGAAGTGATACCATATACCCTTGCATCAGGCGATCGTATACTTCCTTTCCGGTCATGGCTTCGTGATCGCTGTCTGCGCCAAGCAGATTCATTTTTGCCAGTGTTTTTTCAGAAGCGCCCGGAAAATGACCCTCAATTTTCTTTCGCATTCTTTTGGCTTCCTGAATCCAATGGAGCATCATATCATCGCCGTCTAATAATTTAGGCCAACCGGTTAATTCTCCCCCTTGCAGGACAGCATCGTGCTCCAGCCACGATTTAATATGGCTATGTGAGAATGTTTGTTCTTCAAATTGTATTTCTGTCTGTGAATCAAAACGGCACCACCAGTACATACTAGTAGGTATATGCCTCATTTCACGAAGGAAAGAAAACGCTTTCTTTTTTTCGGTTTGTAAAAACAAAACAAGGTTATCATTGATTAGCGTCGTTGTCCCAAACTTCGATGCATACGCAGCCAAAGATAGGGGATTATATAAAAGAAACGGATGGGCATGAGGTTCAATATAACCCGGGACTAAGTGCATATCTGAACAATCTACGATTTCACAACCGTCCAGGCGGGATGGCAATTGGTCACCAACATACACGATACGATCTTCATAAATCCATATATTTGCAGTCATCCATTGACGGAATATTTGATTTAAATATCGGGCGTTTTTTAATAATAAGGTTGGTGCATGCTTGCCGTCGATGATAGCAACGTGTTCACGTAATTGCTTATTTTTCCAGCGGTAGCGCTGTTCCAGCATAAAAACACCCCTCCTTTTGTTCCACATTTTTGTTAACACTATAGGTGATTTGTTATCTATAGTAACATACTTTATCTTTTAACGCACTAAAGAGATTTTAATATTTAGTGAAAATATTTGTTAGTGAATGGGGGTCATATAAAATGATGAAAGTGAAAGAAAATATTGGGATCATCAATGCGTTGATCAGAATTACTGCCGGTCTGACTATTCTTGCATGGGCCACAACGAAAATGACCAGGATGCCTTGGCGGAATACTTATTTATTCATGATGATCTGCGGAGCGATGAAGGTTGCGGAGGGAATTGTCCGTTATTGCCCGATAACCGCGCTGCTGCAAAAAGAAGAATGCTGTATTCAACTGAAAACAAAACAGACCAGCACTGAATCAGATTTAGAAGAACCGCTTGATTATAATCCAACTTAATTATTGTCTGTACTATAAAAGTATGTCCAAGAAGATCAAAAAAGAAGGCAGAGTTCACAATTCCTCTGCCTTCTTTTTTTGCTGTTAGGCTTGTTGTGCTGCAATCGCTCTGAAACCGATATCTTTACGGTAGAAGACTCCATCACATTGAAGTTTTTCAAGTCCTTTATAAACGGCCTGCTGGGCATCTTTAAGGGAATCAGCTTTCGCGCCTGCAAGCAGAACACGGCCGCCGTTTGTTTCGAATTCTCCGTTAGCGCTTGTTTTAGTACCTGCATGGAAAACAAATACTTCCTCTGCAACAGCATCCAGACCGTGCAGTACTGCACCTTTTTCATAGTCTTCAGGATATCCGTTCGCTGCTACTACCACACCGATCATCGATTTATCATCCCAATCGATGGCAACATCCTCGCCGGCAATGACCTTTTCCAATACTTCAACAAGATCAGAATTCATTCTTGGAAGAACAACCTGTGTTTCTGGGTCGCCAAAACGGGCATTAAATTCAATAACCTTTGGACCATCCTCTGTTTTAATCAAGCCTGCATAAAGAACACCGCAAAAATCACGGCCTTCTTTTACCATGGCGGCTGCAGCCGGCTTCAACACTGTCTCAATGGCAATATTCACCGTTTCCTCACCAATATGTGGAACTGGTGAATAGGCACCCATACCGCCTGTATTCGGTCCTTTATCACCATCATAAGCGCGCTTATGATCCTGGGCAATTTCCAATGGAATAACCTTTTCACCATTCACCAATGCCATAAGAGAGAATTCCTCTCCTGCTAAAAACTCTTCGACAACAACAGTTGCTGAAGCATCACCAAATTTAGCATCTACCATCATCTCTTTAAGTGAAGCCAAGGCATCATCCAATGTTAATGCAACCGTAACCCCTTTACCAGCTGCAAGTCCGTCTGCTTTAATAACGATTGGCGCTCCCTGTTCTTTCACATAGGCTACTGCCTTTTCATAATCAGTAAATACAGCATATGCTCCTGTTGGGATTTGGTACTTTTGCATTAACTCCTTGGCAAAAGACTTACTTCCTTCAATTTCAGCCGCTTTTTGTTTCGGTCCGAATACCTTTAATCCAGCCGCTTCAAATCTATCCGCAAGTCCCGCTAATAGAGGTACTTCAGGACCAATAATCGTTAGACCTACATTATTTGCTTTAGCAAATTCAACAAGCTGTTCTTGGCTGCTTTCATCAATTTGAACGAGCTCAGCAACATCGACCATTCCTGCATTTCCTGGTGCTGCATAAACAGTTTCTACCTTTGAACTTTCTTTTACTTTCCGGCAAATCGCATGTTCACGGCCGCCGCGGCCGATAACCAATACATTCATTCTTCTCAGCTCCCGCGATTTTAATGTTTGGTAATGTTCATGTCGAAATTCAAATGATGCGGTCGTTTCATTTCAAAACAAAACGGCTAAAGCTCCCGCTGCAATATCGACGCAAAAATCTGTTGATTAATGTTTGAAATGGCGAACGCCGGTTAATACCATAGCAATGCCATATTCATTTGCTTTTTTAATGGAATCTGCATCTTTAATCGATCCGCCAGTTTGGATAATAGCTGTAATGCCGGCTTTCGCTGCTGCTTCTACTGTATCATCCATTGGGAAGAAGGCATCAGAAGCCAAGGCAGCACCTTTTGCTTTTTCCCCTGCTTGTTCAAGAGCAATTTTAGCAGAGCCTACACGGTTCATTTGACCAGCACCGATTCCAAGTGTCATGTGTTTATCAGATACCACAATTGCATTTGATTTAACGTGTTTTACCACTTTCCAGCCGAATTTTAATGCTTCCCACTCTTCTTCAGTAGGCTGTCTGTCAGTTGCAACCGTAATGTTTGCATCATCAAGTGAATGACGGTCTGCATCCTGTGTTAACAGTCCGCCTTCAACAGAAGTGAGGGTCATTTCCTTTGTTCCTTGTTCATTGAAGTCGATGGTTAACAAACGAATATTTTTCTTAGATGTTAAAACAGCTAAAGCTTCTTCAGTGAATGAAGGAGCAATCACGATTTCAAGGAAAATTTCATGAAGCTTTTCCGCAGTCTTTTTATCTACTTCACGGTTCAGGGCAATGATACCGCCAAAAATAGAAACCGGGTCAGCGGCAAATGCTTTTTCAAAAGCATCGAAAATATCGCTGCCAGTACCAATTCCGCATGGATTCATATGCTTAACGGCTACTGCTGCAGGGGCATCAAATTCTCTTACCATTTGCAATGCAGCATCAGCGTCATGGATGTTATTATAAGAAAGCTCTTTTCCATGTAATTGTGTCGCATAGGCAATGGAGAATTTTGAACCAAGCGGCTTTTGATAGAAAGCAGCTTTTTGATGCGGGTTTTCTCCATAACGCAGCGGCTGCTTTAATTCATATGTAACCGTTAATTTTTCCGGAGTTTCAAGACCAACTAACTCAGTCATGTAGCCGGCAATAATGGAATCATATGCTGCTGTGTGGCGGAATACTTTAGCAGCTAATGCACGTTTTGTTTCAAATTTAACTTCACCGGCTTCTTTTAAGTCGCTGATGACTTTTTCATAATCAGCTGGATCGACAACAACTGCTACATATTGATGGTTTTTCGCAGCAGATCTCAGCATGGTTGGCCCGCCGATATCAATATTTTCAATCGCGTCGTCTACGGTGACATCTGGTTTTTCGATGGTTTGCTGGAATGGATAAAGATTAACACAAACAATTTGAATTGGGTCAATTTTATGTTCAGTCATTTGCGCAACATGACTTGGATCGTCAAATTTCGCTAAAAGACCGCCATGAATTAAAGGATTTAATGTTTTTACACGTCCATCCAAAATTTCAGGGAATCCAGTTACATCACTTACTCCGATAACGGGTACTCCATTGTCAGCCAATGCTTTTTTCGTACCGCCGGTTGAAATGATTTCAAAGCCAAGACCCGCTAATTGTTTTGCAAATTCTACTACCCCAGTTTTATCAGATACACTAATTAATGCACGTTTTTTCATGAGTTTCCTCCCCTGGTAATTTGTTCACCTGACTTAATAGAAATTTCCCATAAATTATTGTCCTGCTAGCCATTTATATCGTAAAAACAGCCTTTGTTATATGAATTTATTTCGCTGCTTTTTCAGTTTGAAATAGTCTTTGTAAAACGGCAGGATATAACTTATGCTCAACTGCATGAATTTTCTCTGCCAAGCTTTCCAAAGTCTCATTTTCCTCAATGGTTACTGATTGCTGATCAATGATAGGTCCTGTATCCATACCTTCATCAACATAATGGATTGTGACGCCGGTTTCGTTTACTGCTGCTGCTAAAGCTTGTCCAATGGCGTCTTTTCCTGGAAAGGACGGAAGCAAGGAAGGATGTATATTTACCATTTTCCCTTGGAAAGCAGCTAATAATGTATGTCCGATTAAACGCATATAGCCCGCTAGCGCAATAAATTCTACCTGGCTCTCATGCAGCTTTTCGAGAATGGCTTTTTCATAAGCTGCTTTATTTTCGTATTCTTTCGCCGTAAAGGTGAAGGTTGGAATATTTTCCGCTTCAGCTCGTTTCACACAATAAGCATCTGTATGGTCACATACTAATAGTTGAATGGATGCATCTATAGCACCCGATTTGATGGCATCAATAATCGCTTGGAAATTTGTCCCGCTGCCGGAAGCAAACACAGCAATCTTTTTCATGAAACTTTCCTCCGTTTTCCTAATACAGTGCGTATACCCTGTTTATGGATGCCTTATTTTAAATCTATTTGAATTCCCGAAGCATCAGTTACCGTTCCCATTGCGTATGCTTTTTCCCCGGCAGCATTGAAGTGGTCAAGGACTGCTTGTGCATCCTTTTCATCAACCGCAATAACCATCCCTGTTCCCATATTAAATGTGTTATACATATCTAATCGGTCCAATCTTCCGAGAGATTGCATTAAATTAAATACAGCCGGTACTTCCCATTTTTCCTCTTGTAAATGTGCTCCAAGTCCTTCAGGCAGCATACGCGGTATATTTTCGATAAAACCGCCGCCGGTAATATGAGCGAGTCCTTTTAAAGGAAACTTCTTCAACGCTTCTAAAATAGGTTTTACATAAATTTTTGTCGGTTTTAATAATTCTTCGCCAAGCGTACTTCCCAATTCTTCCACATGATCGTTCACATTCATTTTTGCATCCTGGAAGAAGATTTTGCGGACAAGTGAATAGCCATTGCTGTGAATACCGCTTGATGCCAACCCAATCAATACATCGCCTGATTTGATGTCCTGACCTGTAATAAGACCGCTTTTTTCGCATGCTCCAACAGAAAAACCGGCTAAATCATATTCTTCTTCGCTGTACATTCCAGGCATTTCTGCAGTCTCGCCGCCAACAAGGGCACAGCCTGCTTGTTCACAGCCATCAGCAACGCCCTTCACAATGGCTTCAATTTTTGCCGGGTCTGCTTTACCACAGGCAATGTAATCTAAGAAATAAATCGGTTCTGCTCCCTGAACGACAATATCATTAACACACATCGCAACGGCATCAATGCCGATCGTGTCGTGGCGATCCATCATGAAGGCAAGCATTAACTTTGTTCCAACTCCGTCTGTACCGGATACGAGAACAGGTTCTTTCAAATTTAATGTTGATAAATCAAACATGCCGCCGAAACCGCCTAATCCTCCAAGGACACCGGGTCTCATTGTTTTTTGAACATGCTTTTTCATCCGTTGCACAGCCTCATAGCCAGCTTCAATATTTACACCTGCTTGTTCATATGCTTTGGCCATATCGATCCTCCATTAACGGTTTTAGCCGGTTATTTAACGCTTTAACAACCGGCACTTATTTTTTAAAAAAATATATATCCTGTAATACAGCAAGATTTGCCTTTCGAGAAACATACTATCATCAATGTATGGTCCCGAAAGGAAAATCAATGGACTGTTCTGCTTTTCGATTAGTTCTTCGCTGTCAAAGCATCTGATTCTTCATGCTCTTCTTTATGCTGTTTTGGATAGATTTCAGTTGGATATTTTCCAGTGAAACATGCCAAACAGTGCCCGCCGGTTTCACTTCCATCTTCACGGCCAATCGCCTCAACCATTCCTTTTGCACTTAGGAAGGTTAATGTATCTGCTCCAATGATTTGTCTGATATCCTCAATCGATTTGTCGCTGGCAATCAGTTCTTCTCTGGTAGATGTATCAATTCCATAGAAGCACGGATTTTTAATTGGCGGCGAACTAATGACAACATGCACTTCAGTGGCACCTGCATCGCGAAGCATGTTCACAATACGTCTAGATGTCGTTCCACGGACAATCGAGTCATCCACCATGATCACCCGTTTTCCTTCCACAACGCCGCGAACAGGAGAAAGCTTCATTTTAACCCCTTGTTCCCGCAGTGATTGCGAAGGCTGGATGAACGTACGACCGACATAACGATTCTTGATTAATCCCAATTCATATGGAATCCCGGCAGCTTCTGCATAGCCGATTGCCGCAGAAATACTTGAATCAGGTACACCTGTGACAACGTCCGCTTCAATTTTTGCTTCTTCCGCCAATTTTTTACCAAGGCGTTTCCGTGCGGAATGAACATTAATCCCATTAATATTGCTGTCCGGACGGGAAAAATAAACATACTCCATCATGCACATCGCTTGATGTGACGACTGGGCATACATTTCGGAACGAAAGCCATTGTCATCAATAATCAAAAGTTCACCCGGTAAAATATCACGGATAAATTCCGCACCGACTACATCAAATGCACATGTTTCAGATGCGACTACATAAGCATCGCCCAGTTTTGCCAGTGATAAAGGACGCATTCCATTCGGATCCAGTGCCACCAGCATTTCTGTTTCAGTCATAATCAGAAAGGCGAAAGCTCCTTTAATCATACTTAAAGCATTTTTTACCCTCTCTTTATAAAGAGCTGTTCCGCCCCTTCTAATTAGATGGGCTAAAACCTCTGTATCTGAGCTTGTTTGAAAAATACTTCCCTGACCCTCTAATTGACCTTTTAATTGTTCAGCATTGACTAAATTCCCGTTATGGGCAAGGGCAAGACTTCCTGTCTGAAAGTGGAATACAAGCGGCTGCACATTTTCATAACCGCTTCCGCCTGCTGTTGCATAGCGGACATGACCGATTGCAGCTTTTCCTCCTTGCAGTTCCTTCATGGCGTCAGCTGTGTAAATTTCAGTAACAAGACCTTCACCTTTTACCAATTTCACGCTTTTCCCATCGGAAACCGCAATTCCTGTGCCTTCTTGACCGCGGTGCTGCAAACTATGAAGACCGTAATAGGTAATTTGAGCAGCATCAGCATGCCCCCAAATACCAAATATACCGCATTCTTCATTCATCCCTTTTAATTCAGCAAGCATGGAATAGCTCCTCTCCAAGCAGACTCTAATGTTTCAACAGGAGTATTAACGATTGTTGCCCCGTTATGAAGCATTTGCAGTAATGGCTCTTCTGTTACTTCACCAATTAAAGTGGCGCCTGTCAATTTTTCAAATTCAGATTGATGTTCTTTTTTCACAGTTAATAAGAAACGTGATTGTGATTCACTAAATAGTGCCGATACTGGATTTCCTGTTACATCCACTTTTGCACCTAATCCTTTTGCATCAATTAAACTTTCTGCTAAAGCTACAGCAAGTCCGCCTTCGGCTAAATCATGTGCAGATGCTACAAGACCCGCTTGGATCGCATCAAGGACAGCCTTTTGATACTTCGCTTCAACAGCTAAGTCAATTTCAGGAGATTTCCCTGAAATTTGGCCTTCTAATAATTTTTGCAGTTCGCTTCCGCCAAACTCGTCTTTTGTTTCACCTAATACATAAATGAAATCGCCGGCTTGTTTAAAGGACTGCGTCGTAATATGATCGATGTCTTTAACAAGTCCCACCATCCCCACAACAGGAGTTGGATAAACGGCTGTTCCGTTCGTTTCATTATATAAAGAAACGTTTCCGCCAATGACAGGAGTTTTTAATTCTGTACATGCTGCACTCATACCATCTGCTGACTTTTCAAGCTGCCAGAAAATTTCCGGTTTCTGTGGATTTCCGAAGTTTAAGCAGTCTGTAATCGCAAGCGGCTCAGCTCCTGAGCAGACGATGTTTCTCGCTGCTTCAGCAACAGCAATTTTCCCGCCTGTTTCCGGATCTAAGTAGATGTATCTTGCATTACAATCCGTTGTCATTGCAAGAGCTTTTCTTGTCCCGCGAATTCGAAGAACACCAGCATCCGAACCAGGTGCAACGACTGTATTTGTCCGTACCATATAATCATATTGGTCATAAACCCATTCTTTGCTTGCAACGGTTGGCTGTTTCAACAGCTTAACAAGGGTTTCTTCATAATTTGTGATCTCAGGAACTTTACTTTCCATTGCCTGAAACTCGCGATAGTACGCAGGTTCTTCTGAAGGCATATGGTAAACAGGTGCATCTTCAGCAAGAGCGTCTGCCGGTACCTCTGCAGCGATCTCTCCTTTATGAAACAGACGAACCATTTTATCATCCGTTACTTTACCTACTGCCACGCAATCTAAATCATATTTCTTAAAAATTTTCTTGATTTCATCTTCACGGCCGACTTGTACGACAAGAAGCATACGTTCTTGTGATTCCGAAAGCATCATTTCGTATGGTGTCATACCTGTCTCGCGCTGCGGTACTAAATCAAGATTCATTTCAATTCCGTAACCGGCTTTACTTGCCATTTCCGATGAAGAACTGATAAGTCCAGCAGCACCCATATCTTGAATCCCGATCAGTGCATCAGACTTCACCACTTCCAGACACGCTTCAAGTAATAGTTTTTCCATAAATGGGTCCCCTACTTGAACAGCCGGTCTTTTCTCTTCAGATGCTTCTGTTAATTCCTCTGAAGCAAATGTGGCTCCATGGATACCGTCGCGGCCAGTTTTTGCACCGACATACATGACAGTATTTCCTGTCCCTTTCGCCTGACCTTTTTGAATGTCTTTATGATCAATAAGACCGACACACATCGCATTTACTAATGGATTTCCCTCATAGCATGGGTCAAAATAAATTTCTCCGGCTACAGTTGGAACCCCGATACAGTTACCATATCCGGCAATCCCGGCAACAATTTCTTTAAATAGATATTGCGTACGTGCCGAAGAGTCCAGCTCACCGAATCGAAGTGAGTTCAACATGGCAATCGGTCTTGCTCCCATTGAAAAAATATCACGGAGAATTCCGCCGACACCTGTAGCTGCTCCTTGATACGGTTCAATTGCGGATGGATGGTTATGGCTTTCAATTTTGAAAACGACGGCCTGTTCATCACCGATATCAACAACACCGGCTCCTTCACCAGGTCCCATTAATACACGTTCACCCGTTGTTGGGAATCTTTTTAGCACTGGTTTTGATGTTTTATAACTGCAGTGCTCTGACCACATTACAGAAAATAATCCCAATTCTGTGTAGTTAGGCAGACGGCCAAGAATCTTTTCAACCATCGCAAACTCTTCGGTCGTCATGCCCATGCTTTTGTAAATTTCTTCTTGTTTAATTTGCTCCGCACTTGGTTCAAGCTTTAACGACATGTGTTTCCCTCCATTGTTTGACGATTGATTGGAATAACTTCAGACCATCAGCACCGCCTAAAAGCTCATCTACAGCTCTCTCAGGGTGCGGCATCATTCCTAATACATTTCCTTTTTCATTCACGATTCCGGCAATATCTACAAGGCTGCCGTTTGGATTACTTTCATATGTGAAAACAATTTGATTATTTTTCTTTAATGCAGCAAGTGTTTCTTCATCACAGTAGTAATTTCCTTCTCCATGGGCAATTGGAATGGTGATAACTTCATCTTTTTCATACACATTGGAGAACATTGTTTCATTATTGACAACCTTTAATTCAACCGGACGGCAGATAAATTGAAGGCTTTCGTTTCTTTTCATCGCTCCTGGCAATAGTCCAGCTTCCAATAAAATTTGGAATCCGTTGCACACACCAAGCACCGGTTTGCCGGCTTCAGCGGCCTTTACAACTTCCTTCATGACATTACTGAAACGGGCAATCGCGCCGCAGCGTAAATAGTCTCCATAGGAGAAACCGCCTGGAAGCAGAATTCCGTCATATCCTTCTAGGCTTTCAGTATCGTGCCATACATACTCAACTTCTTCGCCTAATTCATCCTTAATTGCATGATACATGTCTATATCGCAGTTTGATCCTGGAAAAACGATGACTGCAAACTTCACTGAGCAACAGCCTCCTCAATTTCAAAGCGGTAGTCTTCAATTACCGGGTTCGCCAGCAAACGGTCACAAACTTCTTTTACTACCTCTTCAACCGGGCGGTCAGATTTTTCAACTTGCAGTTCCATATATTTACCGATACGAACATCGGAAATTTCGTTGTAGCTCATTGCATGCAATGAATGCATTACTGCTGCTCCTTGTGGATCTAATACACTTTCTCTCAACGTCACATATACTTTTACTTTATACATTTTGGCTGCCTCCTAATTTGGCTAAAATAATTTCATATACATCCGTTAAATTTCCCAGGTCACGGCGGAAAACGTCTTTATCTAGCTTTTGATTGGTTTCAGCATCCCACAGTCGGCAAGTGTCAGGCGAGATTTCATCTGCAAGCAGGATATTTCCTTCGGCATCTTTACCAAATTCAAGCTTGAAATCAATCAATTTAATGTTAAGTTCAGCAAAAAGGCTTGACAATACTTCATTGACCTGAAGAGCTTTTTCTTTAATTAATTCTTTTTCTTCTTTTGTCGCAAGCTCTAGCACTTCAATATGATCATCTGTTAAAAGCGGGTCGCCTAACGCATCGTCTTTATAATAAAATTCAACAATCGGTCTTGATAGTTTCGTACCTTCTTCTACGCCCAGTCTTGCTGAAAAGCTTCCTGCAGCTGTATTGCGAACAACTGTTTCAAGTGGAACGATGGTGACTTTTTTGACAAGCTGTTCCGTTTCTGAAATGCGTTTAATGAAATGAGATTCGATCCCTTTTTCTTTTAGTTTTTCAAAAATCAAACTAGTTATTTCATTGTTTAAACGGCCTTTACCGGCAATTTCTGCCTTTTTAACGCCATTAAAAGCAGTTGCCGAATCTTTATATTCAATCCATACAACTTGATCATCATCTGTTGCATAAATTTTCTTTGCTTTGCCTTCGTATAGCTGTGCACCTTTTTCCATTAAGAAGCCTCCCTTTTTCATGAGGCCAGCCTGTAAGGCCAGCCTTCTAAGACTTATCCTGATCTTAAAGTATTCATTTCCGTACTGAATGACTCGTCCCGGAGCTTAATGCAGGCGGGGATTTTAATTTATTACAGACCCAGTCTTGTAAAGATCGGATCTACATTTTTCAGATGGTAATTATAGTCAAAGCAATCGGCAATTTCTTCTGACGAAAGTTTTGCAGTAATTTTTTCATCAGCTTCAACCAAAGAGCGGAAAGAAACTTGTTTATCCCAAGCCTCCATCGCTCTCTTTTGTACAGTATCATAAGCTTCTTCTCTTACAAGACCTTTATTAATTAAAGCAAGCAATACACGTTGTGAATAGATAAGACCATGCGTACGTTCCATATTACGTTTCATGTTGTCAGGGAAAACCGTTAAGTTCTTCACGATATTACCGAAGCGATTTAACATATAATTTAATGCGATAGTTGCATCTGGGATAATGACGCGTTCCGCAGATGAGTGGGAGATATCCCGTTCATGCCATAATGCTACATTATCATAAGCAGTCATCATATAGCCGCGAATCACACGCGCCATACCGCACATGTTTTCTGAGCCGATTGGATTCCGTTTATGAGGCATTGCAGATGATCCTTTTTGACCCTTAGCAAATGCTTCTTCCACTTCACGGATTTCACTCTTTTGCAAACCGCGTATTTCGACGGCGAATTTCTCGATTGATGTCGCAATAAGGGCAATCGCGGACATATAATGAGCATGGCGATCTCTTTGTAATGTTTGCGTAGAAATTGGGGCTGGTTTTGTTCCAAGCTTTTCACATACATACTTTTCTACAAATGGGTCAATATTTGCGTATGTGCCGACTGCACCGGAAATTTTCCCGTATTCGATACCCTCAGCGGCAATTTTAAAACGTTCCAAATTGCGTTTCATTTCTTCATACCACAGGGCCATTTTCAAACCAAATGTTGTTGGTTCAGCATGAACTCCATGAGTACGTCCCATCATAACTGTATATTTATGTTCTTGAGCTTTATTTTTTAACACTTCAATGAAATTTTCGATATCGTTTAAAAGAATGGTATTGGCTTGTTTGATTAGATAAGACCAGGCTGTATCCACAACATCTGTTGATGTTAAACCATAATGAACCCATTTTCTTTCATCGCCTAATGTTTCCGAAACAGCACGGGTAAAAGCTACTACGTCATGTCTTGTTTCTTTTTCAATTTCATAAATCCGTTCAATATCAAATGAAGCATTTTCGCGAATCTTCGCTACATCTTCCTTTGGAATGACTCCAAGCTCTGCCCATGCCTCATCAGCTAATATTTCTACTTCAAGCCATGCTTTATATTTGTTTTCTTCGGTCCAAATGGCACCCATTTCTGGTCTTGTGTAACGATCTATCATATGTTTTCCTCCGCTCTATTCTGCTACTGTCATTTTACCATATATTGCTTTCGTCAATTTCCTTAAGCGCATCCTCAATGGAATGGCGTAAAATGGTCGCGTGCCCCATTTTTCTTTTCTCTTTGGCATCTTTTTTTCCATATAAATGAATTTTCCAGTTGTTAAACTCTGGGATTTTTTCAATGATTCCCGCCTGGTGTTCCCCAAGAATATTGACCATTACAGCCGGCTTTAGCAATTCTGTACTGCCTAAAGGCCAATTGCAGACGGCACGGATATGCTGTTCAAACTGCGATGTTTCACAGGCTTCAATGCTGTAATGACCAGAATTATGCGGTCTTGGCGCCAATTCATTTACGTAAATGCCATCACTAGTGACAAACATTTCCACTGCCAGAGTACCAACTAGCTGCGATCTCTCAGCTAATTGAGCAGCTATTTTAATTGCTGCTTGCCGTGCTTTTTCATCAATTCTTGCCGGAACGATCGTTTCGTGAAGAATATTATCGCGGTGAATGTTTTCCCCTACTGGAAAAACAGCTGTTTCACTATTACTATTTCGGCAAACAATAACTGAGATTTCTTTTTCAAACGGAATCCATTTCTCGAGGACACAAATCCCTGCATTCAAGAGGGTGGCAGCTTTAGAAATTTCATCTTCTTGTTTAATGACGAACTGTCCTTTTCCGTCATAACCGCCTCTGGCTGTTTTTAGAACGGCAGGATAACCAAGCTCCGCCAGCCCTTTTCTTATGTCCTCTTCACTTTCAATGACGGCATATGGTGCCACCTCAACGCCGGCATGCTGAATCGCTACTTTTTCAGTTATCCGGTTCTGAGTGATTTCGAGCAGTTTCACACCTTGTGGAACATAAGTGTTTTCATTGAGCCACTTTAGGCAATCCGCATCAATATTTTCAAATTCATATGTGATGACGTCACTGACATCCGCCAATTGTTTAATGGCAGACAGATCATCATAGGCAGCAGTAATCGCTATATCAGCAACTTGAGCGCACGGACAATCATCGGTAGGATCAAGAACAGCAATACGAAAACCTTGTGCCTTCGCAGCAAGTGCCATCATCCTCCCAAGCTGTCCTCCACCGATAATTCCTATCGTTTGACCTGGCAGTATTACTTTGTTAGACAAGCTGATCACTACTTTCTATAGCGGCTTTTTTCATCTCCAATCTGTATTCTTCCAGATTGGCAGCTAATTTATGATCAAATGCAGCCAGGATTTGGGCTGCTAAAAGGCCGGCATTGGTTGCTCCTGCTTTACCGATTGCAACTGTTGCAACAGGGATACCCCCTGGCATTTGTACAATGGACAGTAAGGAATCAAGTCCATTCAATGCTTTTGACTGAACCGGTACACCGATTACGGGCAAAGTCGTTTTTGCTGCTACCATACCAGGTAAGTGTGCCGCACCCCCTGCACCCGCAATAATGACCTTTATGCCTTTAGCTCTTGCCCCTTCGGCAAATTCAAACATTAAATCAGGCGTTCTGTGCGCTGAAACAACTTTCTTTTCATAAGGAATATCAAATTTCTCCAGCATATCACATGCATGACGCATTGTTTCCCAGTCTGACTTACTACCCATGATCACGGCAACTTGGGCGTTCATCGAATCCCTCCTGCATTTTTAGATTAATCATGAAACCAGAATTTTCATTACTGTATAATGATAAATACCTTCAAGTATTTATTATTCCAAAAAAAAACTTTGTTAAAGACGCTTGTTGAAAATGACCGGCTTTTCTTGGATTAAAAATAACTGTAATCATTCGGATCAACAAGACTGTGCAACAAAGTACAAAAAAGTCCGGACAGAAGCCTCTCACTCTATAAGAGAAAGCAATCTGTCCGGACTGTTAAAGGGCATAATAAGACATAGATTAATAGTTTATATCAAACTCTTTAATCCAGCTTCCGGGCAATTGACTCCCCCTCATAGTCCGGTTATTTCGGTAACCAGGTAGAAACTTATGGGCCTATTCCCATTATTATATGAGGGTATTCACGATTTTTTTCACATACCCATATTACAAGTCTATGTACAGAATGTCAATAGAAATAGCGAACAATCATTTTAAGATGATTATTATTGTTCGGATTTGATATATTTCGTGATTTTTCGCGAAAATATTTGGTTTGACTCAAAGATTGGTCATGCCTATCGTTCGGTTTTATCGTACTTCGGCCTTTTTTGCTTCAAACACAATCCTTCTGCCTGCAGGCACATATTTTATTTCACCTCCTTCTTTTTCTTCCTTGAATATGGGCTTCTCAGTTCGTTTGACTGGCATATATCCATCTTTCTGGATACGGTCGAGACATTGACCGATTGTTTCATTCTCTTCTACTTCATATACTTTCTTCATTACCTTCCCCTTCTTTATCCATTAGTATTTCGTTTCAGTACGATTCTTGTCCAGATGCCTCTATATAATATAGATTGAAAAATTGTATTAATTATCTCCATATATCGGTTAATATGATGATTCATTAATAGCTTCTCCAAATCAGTGATGGTTTAAAATGATAGGAGCATTGCTCTTGTATTATACTTGAACAATTATTCATTTATCCAAAATTTGTTACAAAAGTCCGAATTTCGTCGATATTAGTTCCTTCGACTGATGTAAACCCTTACATTGTGATTTAATATGGGATTGCGCGCAAATAATGTTATATTTCTACAAATGGACTTGAGGAATGCATCATTATTCTCTTCCTTTTCACTTTTACATTTTGCCAGCTGTGTTAACTGATCTACCTCTAACAATCAGTTTATGTGAAAAGAAACAGGCTAGTGGGACATTCTTTCAATTGGATTCAAAAGGAGTAGAGATATTTGCATTATTTCAATGTAATAATCTTAACACTCAATAGAAAAAATACCTCTCACCCTTTTCTATTGAGTAATTTGAAGCCGCTATTCAAATACAAGAGTAGCGGCCTTTTTTTGCGGTTATTGGATGGCGGGGTCTTTAATGATTTCTGGATATTGGAGCCTAGAGGGTCCGTGAAGCTTTGCTTCACTCTTGTGTTGGAATGAGTTTTATGCGTAGAACCTTTTTTTGTTTCGTTTGCGGCTCTTTCGAGCCTTTTATCATATACAAAAAAAGAGCACCCACTCAGGGTACTCTTTGGCTTGCTTGGCGGCGTCCTACTCTCACAGGGGCAAAGCCCCAACTACCATCGGCGCTGAGAAGCTTAACTTCCGTGTTCGGGATGGGAACGGGTGTGAC
>NZ_JACHGK010000027.1 GCF_014207535.1 Bacillus benzoevorans | reverse complement strand
TTAATAAGATGATAAAAGGATAATACATATTATACATGACTAACATGTATTATCCCCTATTTTCAGGACTTTTTGTAAATTAGGTCTTGATAACTCAAGGAACGAGAAGGGCGACGACCCAGTGAGTAGGTGGTCGATAAGGGGTGAGTAGTTCAAGCATAAGTGCTTCATTTAAAGAATTCTTTGGATAGTATAATTTTATGACAACAGAAGTCCATTCTAGACCCAATCATTTTCAAAAGTGGAGAAACAGAAACATAAAAGCGTTCCCGCCCGCATAATGCTTTACCGCGGTTGGGGACGCTTTTTAGCTATGTTTAATATTCAGGCTTGAATCGGCCGGCAAGGTGGGAAGGATGAGCACAGGTCATGGCTTCGGACATGATACACATCCCTTTTGCACCTGCAGCGAATACATCATTTACTTTATCGTTTGTAATCCCTCCAATAGCAAAAACAGGAATCTCAGCATGGTGGCAGATTTCTTCTAAAAAAGATAGACCTCTTGGCGGGACACCACGTTTACAATCAGTGGAAAAGATATGTCCCGCGATTAGGTAATGAGCACCGAGTTGCTGCGCCTCAAGTGCCTCTTCCAGAGAATGAACGGAAGCACCTATTTGTTGAAAGGAGCGGATCTCCTTTCTGTGTTCTCGTAAAAGGTGCATCGATAAATGGATCGCAGGCAGCCCTAAATGAATGGCTGCGTCGATATTTTGATTGATCAGCAGCGGAACCTGATGGGCTGCACATCTTTCTTGTACTTTAGAGGCTAAAGCTTCATATTCCTCATTCGGCAAATCTTTTTCCCGCAGCATAATGGCATGAGGTCTCCCGGAAGCTATTTGTTCGATTCTCTTGAGAAAATCATCTGGACAAAGCTTGCGGTTGGTTACACAGATCAGCATATGTTCTACACCCGGATATAATCGGTATAGACAGGCTGCAACCCTTTGTTCACGATCATTTGATGCACTTCAGCCACAGAACGCTCATCTGAAATTTCAAATTGCTGATCGCCCTTTTGCTCTTCATCATGACCGCCAACCCCAACATTTACGCCGGCAGATGCCTTTGTTGCGACCATTCCCACTACATGATCACGGAATCCGGCCCGTTCTCTTGTCGAAATCGTAATTCCGGCAAATGGCATCCATAAGCGGTAAGCAAGCATAACTTGCAGCAGCTGTGTTTCATGCACATCCCTTGGGTTATTTTTTGCATTGTTAATATAAGGGCGCAGGCGCGGTACAGAGAAGCCGATCTCTGCATGCGGATATTTTTGCTGCATCAAATGTGCATGCAGACCTGCTGCAAAGGCATCCTTACGGAAATCATCCAGACCTAGTAATGCTCCAAAGGAAACTCCGCGCATTCCGCCTAAGATCGCCCGTTCCTGGGCATTGAAGCGATATGGGAAAATCCGTTTCGAGCCCCATAAATGATACTTTTCATATGTATCCGTATTATAGGTTTCCTGGTAAACGGAGACGAAGTCTGCACCGCAGCTATGCAGGTAGGCATATTCATCGGAATTTAACGGATAGATTTCAATTCCTACAGTTGAAAAATATTTTGCTGCCAATTTTATCGTTTCGCCAATATACTCAACGTCTGATTTATAGCGGGATTCACCGGTTAGGATTAAAATCTCTTCTAACCCCGTTGCGGCGATCGCCTTTAGTTCATCCTCTGCCTCTTGCTTAGTAAGAGTTGCGCGGTTGATCTTATTTGTCGCTTTAAATCCGCAGTAGGTGCATTCGTTTTCGCAATAATTCGCAATATATAAAGGCGTAAAGAGTGAAACAGAATTTCCAAAATGCTTCTTCGTTTCGGCCATTGCCTTTCTTGCCATCACCTCTAAATAGGGCTGAGCGGCAGGGGAAAGGATCGCTCCATAGTCGTCTAAAGAAAGCTGTTCTTTACTTAAGGCTTTCTCCACATCTCTACTTGTGTATTGTGCATGGTCATAGCTTGATGCAAGAGCTAAAACCTTTTCCATGATGTCTGATTCGATGATTTCCATTCCATCTTGATATTGCATATGATCTGTTTTTTTTCTGACCATGTCATTAATCCTCCAAAAATCCTGTTAAAGGACTTGATGCTTCCGCATGAAAATCTAATACTCTTCCTAAACCGGCGAGATAAGCGGAACGACCGGCTTCAATTGCATCCTTAAAGGCTTTTGCCATTAAGGCCACATTGTTTGCCGTGGCGATGGCAGTGTTGCACATCACTGCAGCCGCGCCCATTTCCATCGCTTCACAGGCTTGGGAAGGACGTCCGATACCGGCATCGACGATAATCGGCAGGTCAATTTCATCTACTAAAATTTTGATAAAATCCTTTGTGCTAAGCCCTTTGTTGCTGCCAATTGGAGAACCTAAAGGCATAACAGCAGCTGCTCCGGCATTCACTAATGCTCTGGCTGCGTATAGATCCGGATACATGTAAGGCATCACGATAAATCCTTCTTTAGCAAGGATTTCGGTCGCTTTCACAGTTTCATAGTTGTCAGGAAGCAGATACTTTGAATCAGAAATAACCTCGAGTTTAACAAAATCACCGCAGCCAAGTTCTCTTGAGAGACGGGCGATTCGGACCGCTTCCTCAGCATTTCTCGCACCCGATGTATTCGGAAGCAGGGTGATATTCTTCGGAATATAGTTTAATATATTTTCCTCGCCGCCTGAGTTGGCCCGTCGTAAGGCCAATGTAACGATTTCAGCCTCTCCATATTCAATGACTGCTTTCATCATTTCTAAAGAAAACTTGCCTGATCCTAAAATAAATCTTGATTGAAACTCATGTCCGCCAATGTTTAATGTATCATTCATTTTTTATTCCACTCCTATATCTTTCTTCTAAACTTCTTCTTCTCCAATTAATATTCGTAAAATCATATTAGCCTGGTGCCCGGCGCATATGCTGACCCTTGGCGCCATCAGCCCTTTTCCAACTCCTGCTGCGTTTTCTAAATCGCCGCACACATAAAGCCGGTTCATCAATTTTCTTGTCTGAATTAAATTAGAACTGTCGTAGCCGGCCATACCTGAGCCAGACACGATTTTCACCTGCGGAAGCTGTTCCAGCGCAGAATTGATCAGTATTGATTTTTGATCTGCTTTATCAAAAGCTTCACAAATAATGTCATAGCCCGCAAAAAGCTCTGTTACATTATCCTCAGTGATTTTAACCGTTTTGATTTCTACCTTAATAAATGGGTTTATTTGTTCAATCTGTTCCTTTAGTGCCGTTGTTTTATGTCTTCCTAAATGGCTTACATAATAGCTTTGCCGGTTCAGATTACTTGGTTCGACAATATCAAAATCAACTAATAACAGCTGTCCGACACCAATTCTGGCCAGCATAACCGCAATATTGGAGCCAAGACCGCCCAGCCCGGCGATCGCCACCTTGCCATTTTTAAGCTGCTGGTGAACATATGGAGTATGACGCGCAACCATCATGCTTTCCAACTCTTCCTCATCAGGCATGACGCCTTTACGGATGATGTTCAGCACATCATTTTCTGATAGTTTACTGTCGTTTGCAATTTGAAAGCCGTTTAAGATAACGATGTCTGTGGCGCTGCCGCTTTGTTCGCGCACTTCAAATGCAGTTTGGCAGACTGTATCCAACTCTTTTCCATTTAATGTAATTCTCATTGATCAACCACCCCCGACAAATCTGACAATTTCCATCGTATCTTCATCCTGCAACAGGACCTCTTTATAGGCTGCTTTTGGCACAATTTCACCATTTCGCTCAACAGCAATGACCGCTAAATCATAACTTTGGGAAATTAGATAATCATATAGTGTTTGAGCTTCCTTTAATTCTACTAAACTGCCATTTATCTTCATTAATTTCACTTCCTTGTAAAAAATTTAACAAAAAAAGCACAGACTGGGGCCTACACCCTTTCGGTGGTGTTCCCCATTCTGTGCTTCTTTTTCATTTATTTATTAAAATCTTATAAAAGTTGGGCGGAATTGTCAACATTATATTTTCTTTTAATTAAAAAAATTTCGTATACCAGTGCCAGGAATTAAGAAAACAAAAGAAAAATATAAAAAATGGGTTTATTTTTCCAAAAGGTAGAGATATAATCAAACTGTATTATAAATAGTAGTACACTTAATACAGTTAATACGGATAGTACACTTGAGAGATAGATGGGAGGGGTCACGATGTTTGAGCTTGATATGAGAAGCCGAAAACCGATGTATGAGCAGCTTGTCGATAAACTAAAAGAGCTAATCATAAATGAAGTGCTTAAGCCGGATGAGCAGCTGCCATCGGTCAGGACATTAGCACAACAGTTGACCATTAATCCGAATACAATCCAAAAAGCCTATCGGGAGCTGGAAAACCAGGGGTTTATTTACTCACAAAAGGGAAAAGGCAGTTATGTGAATCCAAGCAGCTATTCAAAGGATGAGGACAAAATTAAGGAGATTAGAGTGGAGATCGAGAAATTGGTGCTGGAGGCTTTATATCTCGGTGTTCCTGCAGAGGAATTGATCGAGATGGTTAAAAACTTGGATACAGAAAAAAGGGGAGGGGTGCAGAATGATTAAAGTGGAAAATGCTAGTAAGTCATTTGCTGGATCAATGGCAATCGAAGATATTTGTCTATCGATTCATAAAGGTTCTATATATGGCTTGATTGGGTCAAATGGTGCCGGGAAGACCACATTAATTAAGCTGCTTGCGGGAATTTATTTGCAGGATCAAGGCGTTGTGACGATTGATGGGGAGACTGTATTTGAAAATACAGGTTTGAAGGAGAGATTCTTTTATATTCCGGACCAGCCGTATTTTTTCTCGCAATATACGGCTAAACAAATGGCCCACTTTTATAAAAGTGTCTACAGGGCGTGGAGTGATGAACGGTTTAGGCTTTTGGCACAGTCATTTGGGCTCGATGTAAATAAAAAGCTCCACAGCTTTTCCAAAGGATGGCAAAGGCAGGCGGCTTTTATTCTGGCTCTGTCAGCCAAACCGGAATTTTTAATTCTTGATGAGCCGATGGATGGAATGGATCCGGTTGTCCGGAAAAGGGTGAAAAATATTTTGATTCAGGATGTTGCTGAAAGGGAAATGACCATTCTTATGTCTTCTCACAATTTGCGAGAAGTAGAAGATATTTGTGATCATATCGGGATGATTCATCAAGGACGAATGATCTTTGAAAAAGATTTGGATGAACTGAAAGAGGATATCCATAAAATTCAGGTGGCTTATAACGAAGGGGTTCCAGAACAATTATTGGATAATTTAAATATTTTACATACTGAAAAGAGGGGAAGTGTCCATCTTTACATTGTTAGAGGGGAAGAAGCCGAAGTGGTTAAGAACATCCGTCGGTCAAATCCGATCATCTTTGATATGCTGCCGCTTACGCTGGAAGAAATCTTTATTTATGAAATGGGGGACATCGGCTATGCCATCGAAAACATCGTGGTTAAATAAACAATTAATCCAGCAGACTGTTCGAAGCTCGGGCTGGATCCCGATTATTTACTTTCTTGGACTGCTGTTTGCTCTGCCGCTGGATATATACAGCAGGTATGCGAATGATAGAAGGATTAACTTTCAGCCTCAGCCAATAGAGAATTTATTCCAATACAATATGCAAATTCAAGTAGCACTTTTGATAATCGTTCCTGTGATAATGGCGGTATTTTTATTCCGCTTTCTTCATGTAAGGCAGGCTGCGGAGATGATGCACAGTCTTCCGCTAAAGAGGGGGAAAATCTTTTCCCATTTCACATTAAGTGGAATCGTGGGTTTAACTGTTCCTGTTGTGCTTACTGCATTTATCGTGCTCGCCTTATATCAGTTGATCGATTTGAGTGCTTATTTCCAAATGGAGGACATCTTTATTTGGGCAGGAACTACAATTCTATTAAACTTGGTTATGTATACAGCAGGAGTATTTGTAGCGATGATGACCGGGATTTCTGTTGTTCAGGTTGTTTTAACTTATATCCTTCTCTTGTTTCCGGCAGGTTTTATAGCTCTATTGGTGTCAAATCTCTATTTTTTATGGTTCGGCTTTCCAATGGATTATTATTTAAATAGCAATATTGAGCAGATGTCGCCGCTCATTTTTATCGCATTGCTTGATGAACGCATTCTGCATTGGAAAATAACACTTGCATATGCCGTTGTTTCGCTTATTTTATATGGATTATCACTATATTTCTATCAAAAGAGAATGATAGAAAGTGCCTCAGAGGCGATAGCTTTTCCAAAGATTCGCATTGTTTTTAAATATGGTATGACCTTCTGTTTCACCTTGCTGGGCGGAGTGTATTTCGCTGACATATCAGAGGTTAACCGTGCCAGTTGGTTGAGCTTAGGCTATCTCATTGGAACTGTGATTGGTTATTATGCTGCAGAAATGGTTTTGCAAAAAACGTGGAGAGTGTTCCGCAAAATCAAAGGGCTGCTGATATATGGAGCCAGTTTGGCTGTTGTGCTAGTGGGAATTCAAGTTTTAGACATGTATGAAAATCATGTTCCAGAGCAGGACGAGATTCAACATGTGTTTTTTACGGATACACCGTATGTTTTTGCAAATAACACTTATAACGGAGTTGGATTTATTCCCGAACCATTAAAGGAGAAAAGTAATATTAAAGCAGTGCGCAAGCTCCATCAGCAGATTATAGAAAATAAAGATCTTGTAAAATCAGATGAAAGTCAATTTAAGGAACAGGCATTTTTCTATTATGAATTGAAGAACGGGCGGAAGGTGATTCGTCAGTATAGTGTAGATCGTGAGAAATTTGCTAAGTCTTTCAAGACCTTCCAGGAATCTGCTGAATATAAGCGTACTTCGCAAATGATTTTTCACCTGGACGCAAAGGATGTTGATTTCTTTAGCATCTCAACTCAAGGTCCATTTCCTGACCGTATTTCGGTTAATAATCGTGAGGACATAGAGGAATTTGTTAAAATCTACCGGAAAGATGTACTGGCTGCATCGTATGAAGACAGCATCTATTATCAAAACTACGGAGCTTCTGTGGAGTTCTTTATTAATCAGGAACAATCTGTTTATTTGCCTTTAGCACCTTCTTATAAGGGGACCCTTCAATGGCTAACTGAAAAAGACCTGCTGGATAAGATCAGTGCCAAACCGGATGATATCGCTTCGATCCAGATAGTAAAGGATGACAATCATTATTTTGAAATGGACCCAAGGGAGATTGCAGATGAGATCGAAAATCGGGCAGATATGTTAAAAGTAGAGGATAAAAAACAAATGGACGAACTGTTGCAGTGTACAACAGGCTGGCTGCAAAAACATCGGTATGTTGCCGTTATCCATTATAGCGGAAGGAAACAGGTTGATGTTGTATATATGGACGAATCTCATGCACCTCAATTTGTGAAGGAGCATTTCCGTTAAAAAGAATGGACATTTTTTGTCTGAGGAGGGGAGAAGCTGATATGGTTGATTTTAATCAAATGTACAGAGCAAATGCTAAACGATTAACCTATTTAGCCTATATGGTTGTCAAAGACTGGTATGAAGCAGAGGATATTGTTCAAGAGGCATTTATAAAGGTTTATAAAAAAATCGACACGATCGAGGATACAGAAAAGATCAGAGCTTGGCTGAATGCCATAACGGTTCGGACAGCGATTGATTTTAAACGGGTTGACAAACGGCGGAACTGGGCATCAGCTGATGTATCCCTGCTTGAGTATTCCTATCAGAAATCCGGTATGGGGAAAAATACTGAATCAGAGGTAGAAATCCGGCTTTTTAAAGAAGAACTGAACCGATCCATTCACAAGTTATCAGAATCCTATCAGGCTGTACTTCTGTTAAAATTGGAGTATGGTATGAAGGAAGCTGAGATTGCGAACGTGCTCCAATTGAAATCAACAACAGTCAAAACGCGATTATACCGGGCCAGGAGGCAGCTGAAGAGAACCATTGCGGAAAAGTATCCGGCATAACCAATCAGAAATGAAAAAACGCCACTCAATTAGTTTTGAGTGGCTGCTTTTTTCTAAAATAAGTAATGAGAGACAATTTTAACAAATGCCTTTTCCAGATTTAATAAGGCCCTTTCATCAAAATCAAATTTAGGATGATGATGCGGGTAGCTTGTTGCTTCATTTGCCTGAGAACCTACTTTAAAATAAGTTCCGGGCTTTTCAAGCAGATAGTAAGAAAAGTCCTCTGCGCCCATAGATGGTTCCAAGGCTAAAATATTATCCGCCGAAAATTCCTCACTCAGTAAGTTCCTTACCGTCCTTGTTTCTTCCACATGATTATATAAAGCAGGGTAGCCATTCAAGTAGTCTAGTGAATAGGCAGCTCCGTAGGCTGCGGTAATTCCGTCAAGAATGGTGCGGAATTGTCTTTCTACATGTTTGCGGATATCGCTGTCAAAGGTCCTGACCGTACCTTCCAATACAGCTTTATCCGCGATTACATTAAAGGCACTGCCTGATTGGAATACACCGATTGAAACAACCGCAGATTCCAGCGGGCTTACACCACGGCTGACAATCTTCTGCAGGGCACTTACAATTTCACTTCCAACTACAAGAGAATCAACGGAATCCTGCGGACGTGCGGCATGACCGCCTTTTCCCTGGATATGAATAGCGAATTTATCTACAGCAGCCATCTGAAATCCTTCGCCAAGTGCTATTTTCCCCAAAGGTTTTTGTGAATCCAAATGAGCGCCAAAAACATAATCGACCCCGTCCAGCACCCCATCTTCAATCATGAATTTTGCCCCGCCTGGAGGTGTTTCTTCCGCAGGTTGGAAAATAAAAACAACCTTTCCTTTTATCTTTTGGCGGAACTGGCTTAAGACCTTCGCGGTACCTAGCAAGGCTGCTGTATGACCGTCATGTCCGCATGCATGCATGACACCTGATGTTTGTGATTTATAGGGAGTTTCCTTTTCATCATGGATTGGTAAGGCATCAAAGTCTGCTCTTAAAGCAATTGTTTTTCCTGGATGTACTCCATGTAGAATTCCAATTAAACCATGACCGCCCACATTGGTTTTCACCTCAAGCCCAAAGCTGAGCAGATTTTCTTGAATGTATTGTGCTGTTTTTTCTTCCTGAAAGGATAGTTCGGGACATTGGTGCATGTATCTTCGCCAATCAACCACTGAATGGTAGTCATTCAATATTGCTTCATTTATTTCTTTTAATAAAATCTCACCCATTGCTATCCCATCCTTTTCTATCATTTATAAAATAAACGTGTCTGTTTATCGTATTTAAGAATTTTAAAAACCAACTTAACTTATAAGAATTATTAAGATTATATCACAATTCACAGAATTGTAAATTTCTAATTGCGTTTTTCTAAAGAAAAAATAATTGAAATTGTATTTACGTCATTATAGCACTGTATTATGGAAGATTAATAGGTGATTCAGGATAATGTATTGATTATTCAGATAAACTATGATTTACCTGGATATTTGCCTAGGAAAATAAAATGTTTCGTAAAATGCATTTCATAACTTGATTTTGATTTGCTCATACTAATGTTAAAGATTATTTGGAGGGCTGATCGTGGAAAAAGGCTTGTCAACATGGCAGTTAACAATGATGGCATTAGGAACAGTAATAGGGGGTTCGTTTTTCCTGGGTTCAGCACTAGCAATTCGGGCAGCGGGTCCGGGAGTCATTATTTCCTTTATACTTGCTGGTATTTTAGCTTATTTTATTCTTTATGCTCTATCGGAAATGACCGTTGCCGACCCAGCGCCTGGATCATTTCGTACATATGCTGAAAAAGCCTACGGTCCTTCATTGGGATTTGTGGTTGGCTGGGTATATTGGACAGGGCTTGTTTTGGCTATGTCAAGTGAGGCAACAGCTGTTTCTTATTTTTTGCAGGGATGGTTACCTGGGATTTCCCTGCCGCTTGTCGGTTCTTTCATTATTGTCGCAGTGACCCTGTTAAATCTTCTTGGTGCAGAACGCTTAAGCAAGCTGGAAAGTGCACTTTCGGCTGTTAAGCTCCTAGCCATTATTGGTTTTATTATTTTCGGTGCCCTGCTAATTTTCGGGCTAATACCAGGCAATCCAGAAGCTGGTGCCGGCAGTCTAGCTATTGAGCCGATACTCCCTAATGGAATTGGAGGAATAGCCGGCAGTATGCTGCTGGTTGTATCTGCTTTTGCCGGCTTTGAGATTATCGGTCTGGCTGCTTCAGAAACAAAGGATCCGGCAAAAACTGTACCTAAAGCGATTAATTATACGGTGTTTGGCTTAATTGGACTGTATATTGCAGCTGTTGTGGTACTGCTGCCTTTAATTCCGACAGGCTCCTTGACGGGGGATGTAAGCCCGATGGTTGCGGCGTTAATGAGACAAGGGCAGGGATGGGCCGGAAATGTCATGAATATGGTCCTTGTTACTGCAATCCTTTCAACTATGCTCGCAGCGATGTTTGGTCTGGGAAGAATGATTCGTTCTCTCGCAGATGGGGGTTATGCACCTTCATGGATAAGAGGAAAGGGGAATGTACCATACAAAGGGATTCTCTTTTCAGGTGCAGCAATGCTGATTGCATTGGGTATGGGTCTGCTTCTGCCCGCACAGGTCTATGTTTTTCTCATAAGTTCAGGAAGTTTTGCCTTACTCTTTACATATGGAGTGATTGTAGCGGCCCATTATAAATTGCGCAGAAAAAATGGCTGTCCACCGGAAGGAAAATGCTAGTTTCCCGGTTATCCTGTTTCTTCCTGGATTGTATTAATCAGTATTTTTGTCATCATTGCCAGTATGCCGCTTATTGAGGGGCAGGGAGTAGGTCTTGCAGCAGGATTGGCTTTGCTCGTTTTTTATTCGCTGATCTATTGGATTGTCCAAACTCGAAAAAAGACTGCTTTTACTGTGGAAGGAAAGCCAGCATACAACCTTGAGCAGCTTCGGCCAAAGACAAGCATTGAAGCAGCTGAGGAATTAGTATCTCTGAATAGCCAGAAGATAAAGAAGAAAAATAAAAAGGAATAGAAAAACAAATGGAAAGTCTCATCTCATGTGGTTCGCTTCATACGAGATTAGCACGTTTTTCAGTACCAGTATCCCGATAATTTTTAAAAATATTATTCAGGTGTTGTCTTTCGAGGCAATGCCTGAATTTTTTTATATTCCTCCTATATTTTCCACCCACATAAAAAAGTCACCCATCTCGTATTCTTATAGTGAAAAAGCGATCGCGGAAAAATTACAGAGGTGAATATTATTATGAAATACTTATCTACTAAACATTTAAATAGGATTGGAAAAACAGCGTTGGCGATGGTCCTTGCCGGTACATATGCATTTTCTTCTCCGATCTCATTTTCAGCCGAAGAGAATGATCAAAGTAAAGACTACGAAACAGTACAATTTCCTTCTAGTCTGACTGCGGAGGAAACTGCGGCTGAAGATACTACAGAAGTAACGGATGGAAATACAACTCAAGCTGCTGATGATGCGACAGCGGAGGGAACAGACAGTACAGCTGCAGATAATACAGACGGAACAGAAACTTCATCTGAAAGCTCAACAGATGAAACAGCAAATACTGAAGAAACAAGTGCTACAGATGAATCAGCGGTAGAAGATAATACAGAAGCTCCTTCCCTTGTCCCTGGAGATGTATTCTATTTTGTAAAAATTGCTTTTGAAAAAATTCAATTAGCTTTTACATTTGATGATGTAAAAGAGGCGAAATTACTTGCAGAATTTTCGGCAGAACGTTTAGCCGAGGCTGAAGCTCTTTTTGCCCAAGGAAAAGACGATGAGGCACTAGAGACGATTAAAAAAGCCCTTGAATATCTTGAAGGATCAGAAGGTCAGCTAGGTGAGGAAGCAACAACAGAAACAAACAATGATCAAAGTACAGTTGATAAAGACACAACAGCATCTGAAGATGAAGCTGCTGCTGATGAAGATAACGCAGCATCTGAAGATGAAGTTGCTGTTGATGAAGATAACGCAGCATCTGGAGAAGAGGTTGCTGCTGATGAAGATAATACAGCATCTGTAGATGACAATGCGGCAGAAGAAGAAACTGCGGGTGATACTGACGAAGAAGGTATAAAGGAAGTAAAAGAATTGATTTCGCAGAATATTATTGCCCTCACTGCAGCAATGGAAAAAGTTAAAAATCCTACAGCAAAAGCAGCGTTGAAAAAAAATATCGAAAAAAGCTATGCCAAATTAGCTAAGAAGATCGCTAAATTAGAAGCAAAACAAGAACGTAAGGCGAAGAAAAAGGAAAAACCAGCAGTTGAAGTGGAAGAGGAGTCTGCAGTTGTTGAAAACGAAACCACAACAGAAACGCAAACCTCGGAAGTAACGAATCCGGAATCAGCAGTAACAACAGCACCTGCAGTTGAAACTAAAACCGAAACGCCTGCTGCAACAGTGGAAGAGACTGAGGCTCCAGCACCAGTTAATCCGGTACCAGCACCTGCAGCAATTTCTTCGGAAAAAGCACCAGCACCACAAGTACCTGTTAACAGTACAAAAGCACAGATAAAAGAAGAAGCAAAGCAAATCAAAGAGACTGCTAAACAGGAAGCAAAGGAAATCCGTACAGAGGCGAAGCAGGAAGCGAAAGAGATTCGCAACGAGGCCAAGCAAGAAGCAAAACAGAAACAAGCTGAAATGAAACAAAATCATAATGGAAATAAACCTGAGTAATAGGTAAATAGAGGAAATTGAAATTGATATTTCAGTGAAGAATCGCACAATGGCCCGTTTTTCGGGTCCTTTGTGCGATTATAAATAGCCGCTCATGAGAAATGATGGATTACTCCTATGATATAATGTTTTCAGAATTGAGGTGAGGCTATTGCTAAGTTTATTGTTTATGGCGAGAAAACGAAAAAGAAAACTTGAGGAACAAATACAACTTATCCAACAAGGTGATTTGACTTTACATAATGAATTGATTGATTCTTACAGACCCTTTATTGCCAAGACGGTATCTTCTGTCTGTAAAAGATACATACATGAATCTGACGATGAATTTAGCATTGGTCTTATTGCTTTTAATGAAGCGATTCAAAAATATGACTCAGAAAAAGGAGCTTCATTAATCAGTTTTTCAGAGCTGCTAATCAAACGCAGAGTAATCGATTATATCCGTAGTCAGTCGAAATATGAAACGGTAAGTCTGGATAATAGTTATAAAGCTTGCGAGGATGAATATGAAGGTACATCAATAGAAACTGAGTTATCCTTTGAAAGTTTTAAGAGGAAAACAGATGAGAATTTAAGAAAAGAGGAAATTCTACAATTTACTGAAGTGATGAAGCAATTTGATCTCTCCTTTCAGGACCTGCTTGAAAACTCTCCAAAGCACGAGGATGCGAGAAGAAATGCGATTATGACAGCAAAGATATTGACTGAAAATGAGAAACTAATAACTTACTTTTTAGAGAAGAAACGGCTTCCGATCAAAGAACTGGAGGGATTTGTACCCATCAGTAGGAAAACGATTGAGCGAAACAGAAAGTATATTATTGCGATTTCCCTTATTTTAATTGGGGATTATGTGTATCTCAAAGATTATTTAAAAGGGGTGCTGGAAACGTGAAAAAGGGAATTATAATGGAGGTCAATAAACGTTTTTTAACGGTTTTAACCCCGGAAGGCGAATTTTTGCGGGCCCGGAAGGAAAACCCTCATTATCAAATTGGTCAGGAGATCATGTTTACCCCTGTAACACAGGAGAAAAAGGCTTCTTTTTTTCCTGCCTTTCAAGGAAGAATTTTATGGCCGGCTACAGCCGCGCTTTTACTCATATTCTTATTTATCCTACCGGTTTATCAAAATAATAAAGTTTATGCTTATTTATCGATTGATATCAACCCAAGTATCGAGTTAGGGGTAAACAAGAAATATCAAGTCATTGAGTTAAAATCTTATAATGATGATGGTGAAAAGGTCATTAATCAAATTCAAGATTGGAAACGTGAAGATGCTGATAATGTTGTAAGCAGCATTATCGATGAGATAAAAAAGCAGGGTTATATGAAGGATAAACAGAAAATGGTCGTAGCGAGTGTGTATGCCGAAGAGGATGCCGAAAAACAGGATAGCTGGAAGAAAGAAGTGGAAGAAATTCAGAAAGTCATTTCGGCAGAAAAGCTTGAACTCACCATTGTAGAAGGAACTGTATCCGAACGGGAGAAGGCAGTAGATGAAGGACTGACGCTAGGATTATATAAAGAAAAGAAACTGAAGGAACATAATGCCAAGGCTGAAGCGAAACAGAAACAGAAACAGAAAGAAAGTAATACAAACGCTGAGGCGAATAAGAAATTTGTACCAGCGACAGAGAAATCAAAACCAGTTGAGAATCCTGTTCAAACTGAAGCGAAAAAACAGAAAGAACAGCCAAAAGCTGTTGAGGAAAATAAGACGAAAATATCTCCAGGACAACGCAAAAAAGAAGAAAAACAACAAGAAGACCTAAAAATACCGGCAGAAGTCAAACAGGAAAATGCCCCGGCTATTCCCGCTAACGAGGAAACGTCAAACAATCAGGATCAAAAAGTTCAGGAACCAAAAATGAAAGAAAACAATAGGAATAATAATAAGCCAGAAGAAAATAAAAATGAAACTGAAGGCAATAGAAATAGCGGAAATAATGGAAACAATAGAAACAATGGTAATGGAAATGAAAAGAGTAATCATGAGGATAGCAGCAGCGGTCCTAAAGACAATCAGCCTGCTTTAGTAAAGAGCGGCGAGAACGTAAATAAACATGAAGAGTAAAATACATGACAACAGATTTATTTGGAGAGAGGCAGGGAGCTGCTTCTCTTTTTTTTCGAAATTTAGCTTGAACGAAGCATTCATTAGGGGAAAATATAGTATAATGGCTGTCGACAGGATTATGAGGTGCAAAAAAATGAAAGATAAGGAACAGTATTATGATCAGCTGTTAAATATTCATACAGCTGGTGTACAAAAGATTTTTAATTCTTCATCCCACTATCATCGCTATGAACCAACCCCTTATAGTGCTTTGGAGCTGTTATTCAATGAATACCCGTTAAAGGAAGGTGACTCTGTTATTGACTTCGGCTGTGGCAAGGGGCGCTTGAATTTTTTGATTCATCATATGTTTAATGCGTCAGTAGCCGGAATTGAAATGAATAAAACCTTTTATCAGGAAGCGATGGATAATTTAAGCTCGTATTACAAGATTAATAAAATACCGCTGGAGAAGATTCGTTTTATCCGTTGTTTAGCCGAAGAATATCCCATTAGTTCCGCAGATAATGTTTTTTACTTTTTTAATCCCTTTTCGGTCCAAATCTTTATGAAAGTAATCAATCATATTCTGCTTTCAGTGGAAGAAACACCGCGTGGTATTACGCTGATTTTATACTTTGCCTCAGATGATTATATTTTTTATCTTGAAAACGACACGGCTTTCCAATTAAAACAGGAAGTCAGGCTGCCGGATCTGTATGAATCAGTACCGTATGAACGGTTTTTAATTTATACTTTGAACGATTAAAATGCAAAAAAGAGGTCTCCAAAAGTCGGAAATACGACTTTTGGAGACCTCCTTATTATTTAATTAGTTAGTTCTTTTTCTATATGCTGTGCTGTTAAGGAATGAATCATAATCGAGAGAACTATTCCTACAGTCAAGATTGCACCAAACACGAAGAATGGCATCGTAGAGCTGCCCGTCTTTAAGATAAAAGTGGCGATAATTGGACCAAGGCTCGCTCCGATAAATAAAATAAATGTATAGATTGAAGTAGCGACGCCTTTCTCATTCCCGCCTAACTGCCCGACCAGCGCCAGCATCGACGGCACAATAATGGCTATTCCGCACACAAAGAGAATGCTCATGAAAATAATGATAGGCAAGCTTTGACCCAATCCCATGAAGAATAATCCAATAATGGAACAAAGCATGCCAAAGGTCAAAACTTTTTTCATGCCGAATTTTTGCACGAATTTCCCGGTAAACGGGGATAGAATGATGCCGAATATTCCGGCAGCGCGGACATAGAATATCTTCTGATCATCAAACTGAAAAGACGTGCTCAAGTAATAGCCTAAAGCGGTATACATTCCGACAAAGGTCAAAAGCACCATGATCCCGATGCTGTTACATAAAATAAGCGGTTTATGCGAAAAGGAAATTTTGAACTTCCGCACAATGGCAAAAAGATCCTGATCCTTTGCAGCCATGCCATCCTTTGGGATGACAATCCATAAAAAAATAGAGGTGAAAATATAAACAATGGCAAAAAAGAAAAATACCGTATTCCAATTAATCAGAGCGGTAATGAAGCTTGAGATAAGCTGGCCGACGATGCCGGCGATTAAAAACCCGGAGCTAATAATTCCGATCGTTGTTACCCTTTTCTTTGGCGGGTACATCACACCCACATAAGTAAGGGCCACTGGTGAAAAAGTGGCTGCCAATCCCCCTTGAATTCCTCGTAGAACAACTAGCTGGCTGAAGCTGTCAGATAAACCAATCATAAAGGTCACAATCGCTAAACCAACAAGCCCGAGCGCCATCACATTTTTTTTGCCGTAACGGTCGGATATTGCCCCGAAGAATAAACAGCCAACTGCAAAGCAGATGGAAAAAATACTCCCTGCCCAAGCTGCCTGGCTTACAGATATTTGATAAATCTCAGACAGCTTCGGCAGGAGTGGAATCGTCACATATAAGGAGCATAAAACGACCAAACCGGTCCAAAATAGGACAAAGGTGATGATATTCACATTTCCCAGCTTAACGTAGTCAATGTTTTCAACGTCATGCGTTACTTTCATTTCAACTATTCTTCCTTTCAAATAAATAAGCTGCATTTCTTAATTATGAATGTTATTTAGTAATTTGTAAAATTTAAGAAATTGTCAAAATAATATTTTTAGAGAAGAAATGGCAGCGAACGAAAGAAAATTATTGTAGACAAATAGGAAGAGAGAGTGCTAGAATATTCATAAATAATAAACCAGTGAACAAGAGTAGTAGGGATTATGACTTGTACTTAGAGAGCCGCCGTTTGGTGAAAGGCGGATGCAAAGATGATTCTGAATGGACTTGCGAGGGAAGCCTGAAATCTGAGGAGAGTAGGCGCTTACGGGATCCTGCCCGTTATCAATGGGGTGTATATGATTGTATACACAAAGAGTGGACGATTTTTCGTCAATTTGGGTGGTACCGCAGAAGTCACAAAGCTTTTGTCCCTTTTTCTATTGGGATAAAGGCTTTTTTTATTGTTTTTTTTAGTAGTGGAAACGATTGTATTTCAACATGCACTATAAATGATCTTTATTAAAGGAGAATGAGAAGTATGTCAAAAGGTAGATTTGGTATCCATGGCGGGCAATATATGCCTGAGACACTGATGAATGCAGTTATTGAACTGGAGGAAGCTTACAATCATTATAAAAATGATCCGGAATTTGTAGCAGAGCTAAATGATTTATTGAACAACTATGCCGGACGGCCATCGATGCTCTATTACGCTGAAAAGATGACAAAGGATTTGGGCGGAGCGAAGATTTATCTAAAGCGGGAGGATTTAAACCATACGGGTTCCCACAAAATCAATAATGTCCTTGGACAGGTGCTTTTAGCAAAACGGATGGGCAAAACGCGTGTCATTGCTGAAACAGGTGCCGGACAGCATGGGGTGGCCACAGCTACAGCCGCGGCATTATTAGGACTAGAATGTGAAATCTTTATGGGTAAAGAGGATACCGACCGCCAAGCGCTTAATGTGTACCGGATGGAGCTGTTAGGAGCAAAGGTGCATGCAGTAACGAGCGGAACGCAGACCTTAAAGGATGCGGTAAATGAAACGATGCGTGAATGGACACAGCGTGTTCACGATACTCACTATGTATTGGGTTCAGTAATGGGTCCTCACCCGTTCCCGACAATTGTCCGTGATTTTCAGGCTGTTATTAGTCAGGAAATTAAGGAGCAAATAAATAAAATAGAAGGAAAGCTTCCAGATGCAGTAGTAGCCTGTGTCGGCGGAGGCAGCAATGCTATTGGGACTTTCTATCATTTTATTGAAGACAAGCAAGTTCGCCTGATTGGCTGCGAAGCTGCAGGACTTGGAGTTGAGACAGATCGAACAGCAGCCACAATGGCGACCGGCACTGTCGGTATTTTCCATGGGATGAAGTCGTACTTCTGTCAGGATGAATACGGTCAAATTGCTCCGGTATATTCCATTTCAGCCGGACTCGATTATCCAGGAGTAGGACCAGAGCATGCGAACCTTAAAGATATCGGCAGGGCAGAATATGTCCCTGTTACGGATGATGAGGCAGTAGAAGCATTTGAATATCTTTCCCGCACAGAGGGAATTATTCCGGCAATTGAAAGCGCCCATGCGGTTGCATATGCCAAGAAACTAGCACCGGCAATGAACAAGGACCAAATCATGGTCATTTGTTTATCAGGCCGGGGAGATAAAGATGTGGCGGCAATCGCACGCTACAAGGGGGTACAAATCTATGAATAAAGTAGAAAAAGTATTTGCAAACGGTAAAGCATTTATTCCATTTATTACAGCAGGCGATCCAAATTTAGAGATAACGGAGCAATTAGTGCTGCAAATGGCGGAGGCCGGTGCCGACTTAATCGAATTAGGAATTCCTTTTTCTGACCCAGTTGCAGAAGGACCTGTTATTCAGGAAGCTGATTATCGTGCTCTTGCATCCGGCACAACAACCGATAAAATTTTTGCCATGGTGAAACGCATCCGTGAGAAATGCGATGTTCCCATTGCCTTTATGACGTATATTAATCCGGTTTTCACTTATGGGGTAGACCGGTTTATGAAAAACTGCCAGGAGGTTGGAGTTGATGCGGTCATCGTTCCGGATACACCGTTTGAGGAAAAAGAAGAGCTGCAGCCATATTGTACAAAATATGATGTGAAGCTCATTTCGATGATTGCCCCGACATCCCATGATCGTATTCAAATGATTGCCCGTGAGGCTGAGGGCTTTATTTACTGTGTCTCATCGATGGGGGTAACAGGTGTCCGTTCTGAAATCAGCAATGATGTGGAAGGGATGATTAAAGCGGTGAAAGAAGTGAAGGATATCCCTTGTGCGATTGGATTTGGTATTTCAACGCCTGAGCAAGCTAGTAAAATGGCAGGTATTTCTGATGCCGTAATCGTTGGGAGTGCCATTGTGAAAATCGTCGCCCAATATGGTGAGAGATGTGTCCCTCATGTAGTGGAGTATGTCCGAAATATGAAGGACGCTATACGATAATTTTTTAAAAGAAAGCTTGAGAGAAGGGGAAATCCCCAGCTCTCAAGCTTTTTTTGCTGTCAGCCAATTGTCTTCTTGAGTTCTTGGCCGCTTTTAGGGAGATATTGGCCAGTTTGGGGAAGATAACGGCCACTTTGCCCGATATATCGGCCACTTTGCCCCATATATCGGCCAGTTTAGGCAAAATATCGGCCACTTTTACGAATATATCGGCCACTTTACCCCATATATCGGCCACTTTCAACTTTTCTGCAAAAATGGATAAAATCCGGTTGCCTCTGTGACGCGAATTCCGCAATTCATTGCAGGTAAAATAAATATTTTCCAGAATAGTAAAGATAGGTTAGTAGTATGCAAATTAGGGGAAAATGAGGTGCTTGCTGATGAAACATTGGCCGATGATTATCAATGGAAAAGAAGTAGATGCTCATGACAGGATTGAAGTGAACAATCCGGCAACTCTCGAAATCATTGCAACGATCCCAAATGGAGGAGCAGAGGAAGCAAAACATGCCGTAGATGCTGCTGCACGCGCCTTTAAAATATGGGCGAAGAAAACAGCAGCTGAGCGCAGTCAATTATTAATGAATTGGTTTCATCTTATAGACAAGCATAAAGAAGAAATTGCTGAAATCATGACAACTGAGCAAGGCAAGCCCTTACCAGAAGCTTTAGGCGAAGTCGTATATGCGAATAGCTTTATCTCTTGGTATGCTGAGGAAGGTAAGCGAATATACGGTGAGACCATCCCGGCATCCTTACCGAATAAACGATTATTTGTGCAGAAACAGCCAATTGGTGTCATAGCCGCCATTACACCATGGAATTTTCCGGCAGCGATGATTACGCGCAAGGTGGCACCGGCAATCGCCGCCGGCTGTACAGCTGTGATTAAACCGTCAGAACTTACGCCGCTGACAGCGATTCGCCTTGTCCAATTAGCTAATGAGGCCGGAATCCCGGATGGAGTATTAAATATCGTGACCGGAGATGCCGCACAAATCGGAGAAGCCTGGATGGCAGACAGCAGGATTCGAAAGGTTTCTTTTACCGGCTCCACAAGAGTGGGGAAATTATTAATGCGCCAGGCCGCTGATTCAGTGAAAAAGGTATCGCTTGAGCTTGGCGGACATGCGCCGTTCATTATTACTGCTAATGCTGATTTAGCAGATGCTGCAAAAGGGTTAATCGTTTCTAAGTACCGCAATGCCGGGCAAACTTGTGTCTGTGCCAATCGGATCTTCGTCCATGAATCCGTCGAAAAGCCTTTTATTGAAATCTACAAAGCAGAGGTTGCTAAGCTAAAGACAGGGAATGGTTTGGTGAAAGGCAATGATGTGGGTCCCCTTATTAAAGAAGCAGCGCTAAAAAAAGTGCAGGACCAACTTGATGATGCGGTGAAAAAGGGAGCCCAGTTAGTGCTGGGGGGCAACGGACTAAATGAAGAAAATGGCTATTTTATTACCCCGGCGATATTAACGAATGTTACAGAAGACATGAAATGCATGAATGAGGAAACATTCGGTCCAATCACACCGATCACAACTTACCGAACAACAGACGAAGTAATCGAGCGGGCAAACAATACACCATTCGGGCTGGCAGCTTATATTTTTACCACGGATATTGCAGAGGCTATTGCACTTGCCGAAGGTGTGGAATATGGCATTGTTGGATTGAATGACGGACTTCCTTCGACAGCACAGGCACCATTCGGCGGTTTTAAAGAAAGCGGTCTAGGGCGTGAAGGCGGTCATTATGGAATAGAGGAATACTTAGAGATTAAATATATTTCACTGGCATTCTGAAAGAAACTGCCAAGGTTAAGGATATACTTTCTATTCTTAGCCTTGGCTTTTGTCATAATTTAGTAAAGTAGAACTGAAACAGAAGTTGTTTTTCCATATATAATGAAGTCAGAAGAGGAATACTTTTTGACACTTAATAAATGAAAGGGAGTGGATGATGATGAAAAGAGCAGTATTATTATGGGCTGTCCTGATTCTTACCTTGTTTCTTGCAGCCTGCAGCACAGGAAATGGTGATGAAAACAACAATAATAATGGTAACAACAATACTGCCGGCAATAACTCAGGTGAAAATGATAGCGGCAAAGAAACCGATCCTTTAAGTATAGAGGATTATGTTCCTATTAAAGAAGATACCCGTTATGTATACGAAGGTTCGGGAAATGAGTATGCTTCCTATGATACATACATTGATTATACTTCCGATGGTAAGTTTCAGCAGCGAGTGAACAATGGCGGAACCGTGATGGCCAAAGTTTTTGAAATAAAGGATGGAAAGTTAATAAGTAAGTATTCCAGAGGAGAGGCTTATTACCGGGAAAACCTGCTGAACAAAACAGATGAAAAGGAAGATGTACTCCTGAAGGAACCATTAGAAAAGGGAACCACCTGGACATTAAGTGATTCAAACACAAGTACGATTACGAATCTAGATGTCGATATTTCAACTCCTTCCGGGGATTATAAGGCACTGGAAGTCACGACAAAAGGTGAAGAAGGACAAACAATCGATTACTATGCCCAAAATGTCGGTCTGGTTAAAACTGTGTTTGTAACTGAAGGTACGGAAATAACCTCTACCTTGAGTAAAATAGAGGAAAATGTATCTTTGATGCAAAATGTTTTATTTTATTATCCGAATATCGATGATGGAAAGTATTATTATCAAAACAAAGAGCTGCAATTCCACACGAACGATATGACGAAAAAGGTGCTGGAGAACGCCTATAAGGAGTCGCTGCCCGCCGAATATAATATTGGAAAAGTGTTTTCAGCACAGACGAAAATTAACAGTTTATATTTAAATCAGGATGGAAATGTCTATATTGATTTAAATAGTGATTTTGTTACAAATATGAACGCAGGGGCGGGATATGAACAAATGATCCTTCAAAGCATCGCCAATACGTTCGGATCGTATTACAATGCAGCAAAGGTTTATTTAACAATAGATAATGGTCTTTACGAATCAGGGCATATTATGATGCGCAAGGGAGAATTCCTGACAGTGCATGTACAGAATGCTGTAGAAATGAAATAATGAATAGACAGTCCCGAAAGATAGATATGGAATCTTATGGGACTGTTTTTTTTATGCAAAAAAATGCAGGCCAGATTCGCGCAGCTTACCCTAAAATTTGCGGCTAAACTCGGAATAACAACGAATATCGCCAAAATCATACAAGAATATTTCCCGGAAAATGATCGCTGCAGCATCATTTCAATTTATTCTTCCGTTCATAGAAACAGACAATTTTGCTCTCACAGAATCCCAATGAGTATATTACAAGTATCTTTTAATAAAATGATTGTAAGGGGGGATTCTTAGTGTCTATACATGTGGTGAAAGGCGGGGACAGCTTATGGTCCATTTCCAGCTTGTACCGGATTCCTGTTGCAGACATATTACAAGTGAACGGGCTTTTATCCCCTGACCTGCTAATGCCGGGACTTGCCTTATATATACCCGATCGTTCCTTATCGCTTCGTTATTATCAAATATCTGCAGGGGATACTTTGTGGAAAATAGCGAATATGAATCATACAAGCATCGCTTCCATCATTTCCGCTAATCCAGGAATTAATCCCAACCTTTTATCTATTGGACAAAGATTGAATATTCCGTCACCCAATAAATTACGTTTAACTTCATTGGGCTTTATAGTACCGCAATCACTTGAAGAATCGATGGCAGTGCTCGAATCATTGGCAAACCAGTTGACTTATGTAGCAGTAGTGGCCTTCTCTTTAACTGAGGAGGGGTATGCTTATGTGTTATTAAAGGATCTGGAGCTTGTGGCAAGGAGCCATCAGCTAAATGTCACTCCTTTATTAATGATTCGAAACTTTTTTAATGGCGGATTTAGCCCTGAACTAATCGGAAATGTGCTGGGAAATCCAGTTTATCGTAATAATTTGGTCAGAAGCTTAGTAAATTTAGCCCGTTCCCGCGGCTACAGTGGAGTAAGTATTGACTTTGAATTTATTCCGCCGCAAAGAAGAAATGAATTTACTCTTTTTTTGACGGACCTTAAAAGGGAGTTAAACGATCTAATCTTACATGTAAATATTCATGCAAAAAGTGAAGATATGCCGACAAACCGGATAGTTGGGGCTTATGACTATCGTGCTATCGGAAACGCCGCGGATATTGTAGCGGTTATGACGATCGATTATGGCTATCCAACGGGTCCTCCCGATCCGATAGCGCCCATTGGCTGGGTAGAGGAGGTTATTCGTTATGCAGTAACGCAAATGAATCCGCGAAAAGTCCAAATAGCGATAGCTCTCTATGGCTATGATAAGATCGTCAATTCAACCATTACAACAGCTTTGTCTGTCCAAGCTGCACAGCAGCAGGCTCTTTCTCTTGGGACCGTTATTGAATATGATGATATAGCACAGGCACCGTGGTACCGCTATTATAGAATGAATGAGGAGCATATTGTGTGGTTTGAGGATATTAGAAGTTTTACAGAAAAGTATAAATTAATCGATTTATATCAATTGCTGGGGTCTACGTTTTGGCATATCGGTCTGCCTGCTCCGCAAAACTGGGCATATATGAGGGATCATCTTCAAGTGCGAAAGCTAAATCCTGTACAGCCGTAATTATCAGCAAAAAAACACGGTGCACTCTTTTGAAGGAGTTCATCGTGTTTTTTGGATCCTGCTTATTCAATACCCTCTATCGTCATTTCTTTTACCGGCAGGAATGTTTCTCCTGTATCCATATAGGTCACTTTAACTTGATCACCTACCTGCAGGTAAATCGCCAGTGGCTCATTCTCCGATGAAAGGGTGTAGTTTTTCTTATTATCCAATAAGAAGGAAATCAGCGTATATTCACCGGAACGTTCTTTATACACCCTCACAACCATTCCGGATGTCTGTCTTTCCTTCGCATTTGAACTGCCGTCTACAGTACCGCCGCCGCGCTGCAAGGCTGTTTTATACTGCTTTAGTGCGGCATTAGGTGTCGAAGCATAAACGGAAATTTCGGGATTTGCTGCAGATACAATAAAATAATTCTGCAAAAAGCCGTTGGAATCAAGAACAGGTGCCAGCCAGCTGGCCTCTCCATAGAAATTATAAAGAACAGGCATAGCTCCTTGCCATTTCTTCTCAATAAATTTCTTTTCAATGATTTGCAGCGCACCCTGCGAATCCATGTAGGATTCCTCTAAATTACCCGTATAGTAGACTGCTTCTCCTGTCTTTGAGTTCGTCAGTGAATAACCAAGCATGGAATCGACGCCTTCTTTAGGACTCGTAAAATCAGTGAAATAATACATGATTCCATTTTCATCGAAAATCGGACTCACATTGGCCTCTGTTCCTTCATCTGAAGGCAGCTTAACATCAGATTTTCCAAACTTGCTGTTCCAGTATCCGTGAACATAATTACCGTAATAGCTGTTCTGCAGACTGACTGCTTCAGGAGAAACGGCTCCGTCAATAAAGTCAGGAACATCGTTCAGCCGATATATTTTTGTATCACCGCTAACTGGCTCTACCATGACAATTCCTTTCACAGCAAATCCGTTCCGTGCCGAAATAAAGTCACCATATGAACGGATGTAGAATGGTCTTCCATCATCATCAATTTCAAGCTGCACATCTCCGTAAAAAATAAGCTGTGGGTGTTGGAAACGAATATGCCGTTCTATTTTTTTATGAAAAAATGAAGAGGGGGTATAAGCCATTTCAGCGTTTATAAATTTTGGATTAGCAGAAGAATCTGTAGCGCTAATCGTGAAATATCCAGGTGTCACATCAGCTTTCCACCATTTAAAGAAACCTGAGAATTCAACAGGGGCAATATAGACATATTCGCCATTTACCTTTTGAATCTGCAGATTGCCCAGCTCATAGTAGCTTGTATTTGGAACCTGGCCAAATGCTTTTTTCATCTTGTTGCGGGCAAACTGCGGCGGAACGCTCGCAGGTGTTTCCTTTTCATCAAAAACTTCAATTTCTGTTTTGACTTTCATTTTGGCACTGTCAAATTTTTCATTGGCGTTAAACAAAAATGCTGTGAGGAAGTATACACCTATGAAAAGGCTCCCAATAAACAGCAGTGACTTGATCACTCTTTCTGTGCCAGAAGCTAAAAGAGATCCGATACCGGTAACAATAATAGCGTATATCCATAAAGAGGTGAGATTACGGTCAAGATTGGTTACATAATAATAAGTGAATACAAGAAGGATTAATAAAGTAAAGCTTGTTAGATAAAATCCAGTTTTTGTCGGTCTTTTCATATTCTCGACATTTTTGTTCTTTTTGAATAGCTTTTTTCCGCCAGCTGTTTTCTGCTTCGAAAAGGGGATAAGCATAAGGGCAGAAGCTAATCCCACAATAAGCGAGAATAGTAAAATATTACCCATAAATACACTCCTTTCAATCATAAAGGTCAGTTTTAATACGTATAACATGGGGAAAGGTTTCATGGAAAATGAGGAAGGCAGCTGAGGCTTTAAAATGAAGGGGCAAAACAAATGATCTAAGGAAAAAATAGAGACCAATCGGTTGATTAGATTCTTTTAGAATTCCCCAAATTATCATATAATTGGTAGAGAGAGTTAATAAATATGAGAAAAAGGGTGATCAATATGACGGGTACAATTGCAGTAATCATGGTTTTTGCTATTCCAATCATTGCCATCCTCACGAGTCATTTTCAAAAACAGTCCAAAATTAAGCGTGACATGATTAAAGATGAAATCGAATTAGAGAAATTGAAACAACAAAATTACTTAATGGAAACGGAAAAATTACGGCTGGAACTCGAAAGGATGAACAGGAATCTCATCATCGATGAAAAAGTGAATGAAAAAAATGAAATAAAACTCTAAAGGTTTCGAGCGGTTCGGAACGAGGGTGCGAACGATTCAGATGGGGGTTCCGAATCGTTCACAACAGGTGTCTTGCGAGTGCAGCCTTTTAAATATTTTCCTCTTAACTTTTATATGAATAAACCGCTGTCACATTGGCTGTAATCGTAAAACGGCCTTCTTGGATTGGAGGAGGACCCTCAGTTGAAACACCGGCAACTTGAAACGCATAAGGGCGTGGAGCCGAACCTTGCCCCATGCTTCTTTCGATCATTTTTATGGGAATGGGATAAAGGGCAGCCCTGATCGTTTGCGCAAGTACAGCTGCTTTTTTTCCGGCATCGATCACTGCCTTTGACAAAGCCTCTTGATAATATTGTTCTGGATTTGAAACTAGAAACTGGATCGTCCCGCTGCGATTGGCCCCATTTTGAATCGCTGCATCGTAGACGAGCCCTGTTTTCGTAAGATCCCTAATCGTAATTTCAAATAAATGTTCAACTTCATAGCCTCTTAAGATAGATTTTCCCTCAATATAATCATAACGTGGAAAAATAGAATAGGTCACCGTTCTGATATCATTTTCACTAATTCCGGTTCTGGTTAATGCATCGATGATTTGGTTTGAAATTTTTGTGTTTTCCTGTTGGGCCTGCTGTACGTTTGGATTTTCCGTTGAAACGCCGATATTTATCTTTGCTTGATCCGGTTTTGTTATGACACGTCCTTCTCCCTCTACGGTCATAGTAAAAGAGTTTTTGACCGTGGAATGCTGCTCAGGAAAAGAAGGAGTCCTGTACTGACTATACACAAAATCACCTCTATTAAAAAGATATGCAATATACTTAAGCAATCATTTGCACCCTAAACACTTTAGCTCAATCTTATATTTATTCGGCCAAAACATAAAAAAGAAGCCACAGCTTTTGTAATAAACTATCGTGATAAACGATAGCCTCACACTGTGACTTCTTCTCTAACTTTATTCAGCAGAAGTCCCCCACTTCTATAAATGGTGGGACGAATGCAAGAAATCATTCTTTTGCCATTTCAATGACTAAAATATGGGAAGTTTCTTTCGCTTTAATTTGAATATCTTCCTCTATAATTTCAAGACCATCTCGAGCATCTAAGCTAATCTCATTGATATCAGACGTACCTTCGATCTGAACTAAATAAGCTTGGCGTCCGTTCGCTACCGGGAAGTTGATCTCTTTATCTTTGTCCAGCTCTAAAGAAAAGAAATTGACATCCTGATTAATTTTTACTGTTGCATCCCCGTCTTTACCCGATACCATATGGAGCCATTTATTATGTCTGTCTTCCCAATTAAAGCGGAAATCCCCGTAATTAGGTGTGTAGCCTTTTTTGTCAGGGAAAATCCAGATTTGCAGAATTCTTAACATCTCATCCCCATGATTATGCTCACTATGCAGGACGCCTGTTCCGGCACTCATATATTGAACATGTCCGCGTGTTACAGTCTGCTTGTTTCCCATACTGTCCCCGTGAGTCAAATCTCCTTCAACTACATATGAAATAATCTCCATATCACGGTGCGGATGTGTATCAAAGCCAGTATGTGGTGCAATCAAGTCATCGTTAATTACTCGTAATACACCAAAATTAATGTTTTCAGGATTATAGTACTCGGCAAATGAGAAATGGAACAAACTTCTCAGCCAGCCTAAATTACTTCTTCCCATTTTGTTATGATCAATTTTTCTTAACATCATGTCATCCCCTTTATTTATATGTTTGGTTTTTTATCTATTGATATGCATTGCATTCTTAGTATCCTATATTTCGAATTAGAGATAATTTAATTCGAGATAATTGTACGATCTCCTTATTAACTTGTCAATTAAAATAATTATCGTTTAAAAAGAAGCCTCTGCAGTAATGGAACTATGGTACATTTATATTGAGATAGTAATTTAAAAAAGAATTATAGAAAAGATTTGGCTTCAAGGAGGATTCAACCATGAAAATTGTTCCATCGCAGATTATGGGAAAACTGACTACTGGAATTTTTACAGAAATGGCGAATAAAAAGCAAGAAGTTATCCAAAAAGGAATGGATGTTATCGATCTAAGTGTCGGCAGTCCAAATCTGCCTCCGCCCGATTTTGTAGTCGATTCGCTTGTCGAGTATTGCGAGGATTCAGCAAAATACGGCTATACACTGACAGGAATTCCAGAGTTTAATCAAGCGGTTTCTTATTTTTATCAGCAGCGCTATCAGGTAGAGATTAATCCTGTTGCAGAAGTGTTACAGCTGATGGGCTCGCAGGATGGATTGTCCCATTTGGCTCTAGCAATGGTAAATCAAGGTGACTATGTGCTTGTACCCGACCCAGGCTATCCCATTTATGAGGCCAGCGTTACGATAGCGGGCGGTACGGTTTATCCAATGCCATTACTGGAGGAAAACCAGTATTTGCCGCAGCTGGATGAAATCCCGGCAGAAGTGTTGGAGAAAACAAAAATGATGATTATTAGCTATCCGGGAAATCCTGTTACAGCATTGGCAGATGAATCATTCTTTGAACAGGTGGTAGAATTTGCCCGAAGACATAACATTCTAGTGGTTCATGATTTTGCCTATTCTGAACTGATCTTTGATCATCACCCGCAGATGAGCTTTATGTCCATTCCCGGGGCGAAAGAAGTTGGGATTGAATTTAACTCTTTATCTAAAACCTTTAATATGGCTGGCTGCCGCATAGGGTATGTAGTAGGAAACAGGGATGTGATTAACATTCTGGCTGCACTTAAGTCACATATCGATTATGGTGTGTTTTATCCGATTCAAAAGGCAGCTGAGATTGCACTGACATCGGATTATCAGGTATTGGATGATCAAGTAAAGGAATATGAAAAACGCAGAGATGCGCTGCTTACAGGATTAGCGGGTGCTGGCTGGAATGTTCCAAAATCACCGGCAACGATGTTTGTTTGGGCTAAAATTCCTGAAGGGTGGGCTTCTCGTGAATTTGCTTTTGCACTCCTTGAAAAAGCCGGTGTTGCTGTAGTACCGGGCGATGCTTTTGGGAGTCTTGGAGAGGGTTATGTCCGTATTGCCCTCGTCCAGACAGCTGAAAGGCTGACGGAAGCCGCAGAGCGGATTGGGAATTTTCTCTCTAGAAATGATAAAAATTAAATAGGAGATACTTTATTAATATGAATCAGGTTGTACGCTTCTGCAGCCTGATTTCTTTTTTGTAAGTATGGAAAAATATTATTTTGCGAATATTATGAGCAAGAAAACTACCATTTATAAAAAGTCGATGTATAATAATTCTAAGTAAATAGAATGGAGGATTTTTATGAATATTACCGTAACAGAAACAGCAATCGCAACATTAAAAAACTTATTAGCAAAAGATGAAACGAAACAGTCGGTCTATGTTTATTTAGCAGGTGTTGGCTGCGGCGGGGGAGGAACTGCCAGTTATTCGCTAGCACCCGTGGAGCAAAAAGAAGGAGAAAACACGATAGAAATGGATGGCATTACGTTTATTTATGACAATTTAATGCTAAAACATACAAAAAACATCCTGATTGATTATAAACCTTCTGCGTATGGAACAGAAATATGGCTGCAAAATTTCATGATAAAAGACGTTAAATAAACATATTTTATGTAAAATAAATTGAAGGTCATTTCTTTTATTCAATAATAAAGTGTATTTTTTTACGCTTATAAATACCTATAAGGGTATTTATAAGCGTTTTTTGCTTTGTGTATCGATGTGATAAAAGTCGTTGATATTTCACTGCTCTATTTAAAGGAAATTGGTTCTAATATTCGTTTTCCCTTTATTCACATGACTTTTCCAAAATAATTCATGATTTGTCAAATGAAAAAATGTTGACAATATAGTAGACGGGCTTTATGATAAGAATGTAAGTTGAAATTACGAACGCCATTCGGTAATGTCGAATGCAAGGAGGGTAACCATGGCAGAGCGTTTGATACAATCTGTTGACAGGGCTGCCGATATTCTTGAGTTGTTCTTAGATGGCGAATCAGAACTAAGTGTTAAAGATATCAGCGAGAAATTAGGCTTATCGAAAAGCACCGTTCATGGTCTAATCAAAACCCTGGAACATAGAGGGTACCTTCAGCAAAATCCAGATGATTTAAAGTATAAGCTGGGCTTAAAGTTATTCGAACTGGGTTCTTTTATTGCTGACAAATTAGATATTGTCCAAATTGCCCGCCCGTTTATTAAGGAGTTGGTAGATGAACTGAGAGAGACTGTTCATCTAGTCGTGAGGCAGCAAGATGAATTAGTTTATGTGGCAAAAGAAGAAGGGCCACAAACTTTAAGAATCTCTTCCCATGTTGGGAAAAAAGCTCCGATTCACTGTACAGGGGTGGGAAAGGCGATTCTCGCTTATCAAAATGAGAGAGAAGTTGATAGAATTCTATCAACAATAAAAATGCAAGCCTTTACTGAACATACCATCACTGATAAAGAAGAAATCAAGAAACAACTTCAAACGATAAAAGAAAACGGTTATTCGCTTGAAGATGAAGAGATTGAGTTTGGTCTTGCATGTGTTGGAGCGCCAATATTCGATTACAATGGGAATGTATCCGCTTCATTAAGCTGTGCTACACCAAAAATGAGACTAACAGATGAGAGACTTCCAGAAGTAATCGCAGGTGTAAAAAATGCAGCAGCAAAGATTTCGAGATGCTTAGGTTACAAAGATGTTCCTCATTATTAAACTTGAGGCACAATTCACTATAAAATTACTTTCTTATATTTAGGAGGAGAATTATTTTGGCTAAAAAATTAAAAGCGGCTATTATTGGCTCAGGTAATATTGGAACAGACCTTATGGTCAAATTAGGTAGATCAGAATTCTTGGAATTAACTGCAGTAATCGGAATTGACCCAAATTCAGACGGTTTACGCCGTGCAAAAGAAGCAGGTTATGCTGGTGTTGACACTGGAATCGACGGTTTCTTTGAACAAGGTTTAGAAGCAGACATTATGTTTGATGCAACAAGCGCAAAAGCACATCTTTACAACGACAAATTATGTCAAGAACGCGGCATTAAAATGCTTGACTTAACACCAGCTGCAATTGGACCTTACGTATCACCAGCAGTAAACGTTAACGAACATTTAGATAAAAGCAATATCAACATGATTACTTGCGGCGGACAAGCTACTATTCCAATGGTTGCTGCTATTAACCGCGTATCTAACGTTGTATACGGCGAAATCGTTGCTACGATTTCAAGTAAATCTGCAGGCCCTGGTACTCGTGCAAATATCGATGAATTTACTGAAACAACTTCAAAAGCAATCGAAGTAGTTGGCGGAGCTGACAAAGGAAAAGCGATTATCATCTTAAACCCTGCTGAACCTCCAATCATGATGCGTAATACTGTATACGCGCTTGTTGAAGAAGGCACAATGAACGAAGAAGGTATCCGTGAATCTATTAAAGAAATGGAAAAAACAGTTCAATCTTACGTTCCTGGTTACCACTTACGTACTGAACCAATTTTTGAAGGCAATAAAGTAACTGTTCTTATTGAAGTTAAAGGTGCTGGAGACTACTTACCGGAATATTCTGGTAACCTGGATATCATGACATCTGCAGCTGTTCGTATTGCTGAAGAGTTTGCGAAAAAAGAATTAAAGGAAACAGTTTGAGCTGAAGAAAGGGGAAAATAATAACATGACAATCGAAAGAGATATTCAAATCACAGAAGTTGCATTACGTGACGGAAGCCATGCTGTTCGCCACCAATATACAGTAGAACAAGTACAGGCTGTAACAAAAGGATTAGCTGACGCTGGTGTTCCATATATCGAAGTAACTCATGGTGACGGTTTAGCTGGTTCATCTTTACAATACGGTCTATCTAAAGTAAGTGATATAAAATTAATCGAAGCTGCAGCAGATGTTGCTGGTGATTCAAAAATCGCAGTTCTTCTATTACCAGGGATCGGAACAATTGAAGATCTGAAAGAAGCAGCCAGCGTAGGTGCAAAAATGGTTCGTGTTGCGACACACGTAACAGAAGCAGACGTTGCTCCACAACATATCGCAATGGGTAAAGAGTTAGGAATGGAAGCAGTTGGATTCCTAATGATGTCTCACATGGCTCCTGTTGAAAAATTAATTGAGCAAGCTAAATTAATGGAAAGCTACGGAGCAGATATCGTATACATGACTGACTCTGCAGGTTATTTACTTCCTGAACAAGTAACTGAGCGTATCGGTGCATTAAGACAAGAACTTCAATGTGAAATTGGTTTCCACGGCCACAATAACTTATCTATGGCTATGGCTAACTCTATCGCAGCAATTAAAGCTGGCGCAACTCGCATTGACGGAAGTCTTCGCTGCTTTGGTGCAGGTGCTGGTAATACACAAACAGAAGTTCTTGCAGCGGTTTGTGATCGTATGGGAATCAAAACAGGTATCGATTTATACAAAATTCAAGATTTAGCAGAAGATATTGTTGCACCACTTCTTCCTGTAACACCAACAATTACAAGAGAAGCAATCACACTTGGTTATGCAGGTGTATACTCAACATTCGCATACCATGCAAAACGTGCTGCTGCACAATTTGGTGTTGATGCTCGTGACGTTCTAGTTGAATTAGCAAGACGTCAAGTAGTCGGCGGACAAGAAGACATGATCATTGATGTTGCAGCAGAACTTGCTGCAAGACAAGGCGTAGCTGCTAAATAATTCAATTATTTTAAGATTAACACGTACGGATAAAGTATAAGTTTGGCATATAAACATAATCCCGGACTGTATTTTGGGGAAAGTACAGTCCGGTGATTATAGGTTTGTTTCATAGACTTATATTTGTTTGGGGGAAATCAAAAGCAAAGGGTGTTCAATATAATCCTGATTGAAATAAATGGTATTTAGGGGTAGATATCATTTATGGTTATCTGCTGCTGGGCTGAATTTTTGGGGGAAATTTAGTTCCGAAACAGATGAATAGTTTTGCAGTGGTTTCTACAAATGTACGGATTAGTTATTTTGAAATAGGCGAACGGGGTTAAGAGTAAGGTCAAATTAAGGGGTTACATATAGAACGTAATGGCAGACAGACTTTCAAAGGGAGAGTCTGTCTGCCTTTTTTGCGTCATCAGTTGTTCTTAGTTTATACTATTTTTATTAAATGCATTTTTGTTGCGTAAAAACGATGTACCATTGAACTGCGTGTAGAGGAGAGGTGTTACCTTTGTATTTAACTATAAAGGAGACGGCAGAGTATTTAGCTTTATCAGAGGAAACGATAAAAAAATTAATCGCACAAAAAAAGATACGTGCTTTTTTTGAAGGCGAAGGCTACTTAATCAATAAAGAACAGTTTAATACATATTTCAAACAAATGGAAAAGTATAAAGAAATGGTAGAAGAGTATTTACGTGAACCAATCCCGGAAGACAGGGATATTAAAGATGAGGATTAATTTGAAAGGGACAGTCCTAAGATACATTATCGATAGGACTGTCCCTTTTCTTTATTTTTAAATTATAGTTTAAACGAACTCTTTAATGAAACAATTAAGTTAAAGACAGGTTTCTCAGGCGTTGAATTCTTTGGATCGACATTAAAATAGCCATGGCGGAAGAATTGAAATTTATCGTGTGCCTTAACATCCTTCATATTTGGTTCAACAAAGCCTTGAACAATTTGTAATGAATTTGGATTTACATGGTCAAGGAAGGTTGTTTCTTCACCGGATTGTTCTGCAGCTTCCAGTTCTTCATCTTTAATTAACGGCTCATATAAACGGAATTCAGCCGGTACAGCCTGGCTGGCATCTACCCAATGGATCGTTCCTTTTACTTTACGGCCGGTAAAACCGGTACCGCTCTTCGTTTCTGGATCATAGGTACAATGAAGTTCCACCACATTGCCTTCTTCATCTTTAATAAATTCCTCACACTTAATGAAGTATGCGTGTTTTAAACGGACTTCATTTCCAGGGAAGAGACGGAAATATTTCTTCGGCGGATTCTCCATGAAATCATCCTGCTCAATATAGATTTCACGGGAAAACGGAATTTGTCTCGTACCCATTTCTGGATTTTCCGGATTGTTTTCTGCATCTAGCATTTCAACCTGACCTTCAGGATAGTTGGTAATGACAACTTTTAACGGGCGCAGAATGCCCATTGTACGCAATGCTTTTAATTTTAAATCCTCGCGGACGAAATGTTCCAGCATCGCTGATTCAACGGTTCCAGAGTTCTTAGAAACGCCTGTTTCTTTTACAAATTCGCGAATAGCTTCCGGTGTATAGCCTCTTCGGCGCAATCCTGAAACTGTCGGCATCCGCGGATCGTCCCAGCCGTCAACATAGCCTTCGTCTACAAGCTGCTTCAGCTTTCTTTTACTCATAACGGTATTCGTGATATTTAAGCGGCCAAACTCATATTGTCTAGGTACGTTTTCCATTTCACATTCAGCGACAACCCAGTCATAAAGCGGACGGTGATCTTCAAATTCAGTCGTACAAATCGAATGAGTGATCCCTTCAATCGCATCTTCCAGCGGATGGGCAAAATCATACATCGGGTAGATACACCACTTGTCCCCTGTATTATGATGTTCAGCGTGTGAAACTCGGTATATGACAGGGTCGCGTAAATTGAGGTTTGGTGAAGACATATCGATTTTCGCTCTCAATACCTTGCTTCCATTTTCAAACTCTCCATTTTTCATCCGTTCAAATAGATCAAGGTTTTCTTCAATAGAACGATTGCGGTATGGGCTTTCTTTACCTGGTTCTGTGAGGGAGCCGCGGAATTCACGGATTTGTTCCGCTGTTAAATCATCTACATAAGCTTTTTCCTTTTTAATTAAGAGAATAGCCCGTTTATACATTTCATCGAAATAATTAGATGCATAGAGCATACTGTCCCATTCAAATCCCAGCCACTGTACATCTTCCTTTATGGAATCAACATATTCCTGATCTTCTTTTGATGGGTTTGTGTCATCAAAACGTAAATTTGTTTTTCCGTTAAATTCATCAGCTAAGCCGAAGTTAATAACAATTGACTTGGCATGTCCAATATGAAGATACCCATTTGGCTCAGGAGGGAAGCGCGTAATGATTTCTTTATGCTTCCCTGACTCAATATCTTCCTTTATAATATTTCTAATAAAATTTGACGAATTATGTTCCAAACTGAATCAGCCTTCCTTTTAAGTAACGTTGATTAGATTAATTTTTATTATAGCAAATATGAAAGAGTCACTTAAATGAATTTGTGATATTTTCTTAATATATCCATTACAACCCAGTCATAAACGGCATAAATCTTTATGGATACGCCTCAGTTCCTCTTGTTTGAGAAAGAAATAAGTCGACTGCTATTAATCATCAAAACATAAGAATTATACCATATTGTGGTATGATAAAGAATAAGAATCATCTGAATATTATTGGGGGCAAGGCGCTTCCGCTTTGCGAATTTGTTACATAATTGTAAGTGTAATGACATTTTCTACAAAATGTGCTTTGATACAATACAAGAATATGGAGAAAAGACATAAACGAAGTAGTTACTTTTTTCTTTGGGGGCGAAAAAATGACGGCAGATCAACAGCTGATTGAAAAAATGTTTTATGAAACGTTCTTAGAAGGAGATAAAGAAAAGGATCCGGTTGCAGTACTCGGGGAGGCCTATTTTGAAGAACAGAAAAAGGAAGTAGCCGATTTGTCTGCTATTCGATTTGCCCAAGGGGAAGTGTATTTTCATTATAAAGATTTTGAAACGGCCGTTTTCAAATGGGAGAGTATCCGCAATGCACTAGAACCATGGGCAAGGAAGAATATTGGCGATGCCTATTTTGAACTCGGATGGCTGCCGACTGCAGAGGATGTGTATAAATCGATACATACCGACAATTTGACATTAACGACGGAAGTGTCGCTGCAGCTGTTTTCCCTCTATCTTGAACAGGAAAAAACAGACTTAGCAAGCCAAGTCATTAAAGAAACGGTCATGCTGAATCCAGATTATCCAAATGTAACGGCACTGGCCCGTGCTTTTTTTGAAGAACAGCAGGACGGACTCAGTATGGTAGAACTAGCGATGAACGAAGCAATCCGCTTGGAATCTGTGGAGTGGTTTGATTGTTTACATCAATATATTAAAGATGGCTATACGAAGGACATGGATCCTGCGTATTTCGATTATGCTCTGCTCCTGTTATTCCGACTGGATCGCGAACGATTTGAGGATACAACTGCTGATTTATGGAACATCTATAAAAGTGGGGAATCTCATACTGCTTGGATTATGGTCATTAATCGAGTATTGAATGAACCCGAACCAGACAAAATCCGCTCTTTAAGTAAATTAACCCGGTTGTATAAGGAGTCTTATTTATCCTTTATTAATGGAAGTTATTTAATTAAGGATATTTCAGCATTGATTCCTAATATTTTAACGAAGTGGCTCAGAGTATCAGACACTGCGGGTACATTAACTTCTGCGGCTGCGGTTGTTTCATGGAATGAAATGTTTCCGGGAACACTTGAGACGACTGTCATTCATGATGCCGAAACTATATTACTAGAATTAGAGAATCGCAAAGACGGGTGGGAAGATGCGGTAGAACTCTCTAATGAAGTATTGAACTGGGCGAAAGAGAAAGGTCTGCAAACGTCTAAGCCGCTTGCCTGGCTGATGCAGGATTTGAAAAATAAGAAGGATTGCTACCGGCTTATAGTGGTAGGAACATTTGAAAGCGGGAAAGAGGCAGTTATTAATTCCATTGCCGGGGCAGCTATTTTAAGTGAGGAAACAACAACTCCTGTTATTATTGAGCACGCAGAGGAAGAGGAAATCTATGAAATCTCTGAGACGGATATACAAGAGGTTGAAAGAATGGAAGAAATCCCGTCATACCGTCGCAAGCGTCTATTCTACGTGAAGATGCGGAGTGAATTTTTACGGAGACAGAGGCTGACTTTAATCAATACTCCTAATTTAAATGGCGGGAATGAGCTAGTGCCATATCTCCATGCAGCGGATGGGATTCTCTTTGTTTTGAATGCTCATTCACCGTTTACGGTAAAAGAGCAGGAGCATCTGCAGCGTTTGAAGCGGGAGATGCCGGGCGTTCCGATTCATTTCCTTGTCAACAAAATGGATTCTGTATATGATGAGCGGGAAATGGCACAGTTCGTTGATGTACCGCTGGAGAGAATCAAGCATTTTGAACCGAATGCCGATGTCTTTGCTTTTTCTCCTCACTACAGCAGCTTCGATCAGTTAAATGATTTGCGCCAATTCTTCGAAGCCAATTACAGCAATAAAAAGATTCAATCAGAACAAACGGCAAAGCTGCTTTATTTTGTTCGAGAAATGATTTCATATTTATTTATGCAGCGGGCGGAAAAAGAAAAGGAAATGATTGATTCTATTAAATGGAATGAGGAAATGCTGTCAAAGCTTAATGGGGCCATTAACCAAATGGATGACATTTCAGTGCAAAAAGCTAGAACTTTGACACGCTCATATCAGGATATAAAGGAAGAAATCCGCTCGGAATTAGCTGCTAAAATTCCACAGATTTTGCGTGAATGCTCTGAGATCATAAAAGAGGAGAGTCATTTCGGAAAGATCCATGTAGAATTAAATAAAGAGATGAACAAAAGGGTAGAAGCCTATTTGCAAACTACGATGATGCCGCATTTTTTTCATATGATTCAGAATTGGATTGAGAATTGTGCCGAAGAGCTGAATGCAGAGCAGCTTTCATTAAATGAGATGGGTGAAAGCTTCAATGCCTTATATGACGAAGAAAAGATTAAGCTTCAGTGCGACTTTCAGGTGCTTGAATATTGGCAGCGTGATGCAGAAAGGATTACAAGCGGCATTAATTGGGAGTATATCACTATTATCCCGCGCTTCAATCCTGCGCAGCTGATTTTAAAAAGTGCAGGAAAACTCTTAGGTGTAGTACAGCAAAAAAATGCGATGCTGTATAATAAATATAAGGATTTTGTCGAGACATACGACTATAAGGAAGCAGTGCAAATGATTATTTCCAGCTTCCTGAAAGAGTTTGAACTATTTGAAAGAAATTTAAACCGCGATATGAAGTTTTTCTTTAAAAATCCGCTGTCTCTTTTACATGAAACAGTGGAGGAATCACTTTCCGGTATTGAGTACAGCAAAGCAGAGCTGGAAAAAATGAGAGAAAACCCTGAATGGTATCAGGATCCGCTCACTTTATTCGAACTGAAACTGCGCCAATATGAATGGCTCAATCAAAGTCAAAGAAGAGTTTTAGTTTAGCAGAAGTCCCCCACTTTTAGGTGGGGGATAAATGCATTTAGGAGTAAAATTTAAGGAGTGGATAAGATGTTAAGAGAAATGCAGGATAGAGTGAAAAATACGAGAACGATGCTTCGTCGGCAGATGATTGAAACCATTCTGAATGAGTTTGACGAACAGTGTATGCACCTTAATCGGGAGATGAGAAGAGAAAAATATGAGAAAATGAGTGAGAGTCCGTTTCGTTTTTTCCGGGGCAGTGCCTATTTATTTTATTATGATATGATGCGGATTCCTTTTTCCTTTCATACACCGGAGGATAAGCCTGTCTGGATTCAAGGTGATTTGCATATGGAAAATTTCGGTGCCTTTCAAAATGAGAAAGGGGAAATTGTCTTTGACGTAAACGATTTTGACGAAGGATATATCGGTTCTTATCTTTACGATGTACTGCGTATGTCTGTCAGTATCGCATTATTCTGCGCTGCCGAATGTTTGAGCGAGAAGGAACAAAAAGAGCGGATTCTTGCGTTTCTGCAAGGATATTATGGGCAGATGAAGCGGTTTAAAAAGAAGAAAGATGATCCGCTTAAGCTGGACTTTACTAGTTCTAATACAAAAGGACCAGTGCAAAAAGTGTTAAAGAAACTGGAAAAAAGACAGAAGGATCATTTATTGAAGGATATTACATATATAAATGAAGAAAATAAACGCACTTTTGCCTGGTCAGATGAAATTCTGCCAGTGAGCACTGAAGAGAGAAAGGCCCTTGAATCCTTCTCAGAGGCTTATTTCAGTTCTCTTGATGCAGAGGATAAACGTGAGATGTCTTTCTATACCATGAAGGATATAGCCCGCAAGCATGGCTCAGGAACCGCTTCAATCGGACTGGACAGATATTATATTCTTGTGGAAGGCGGCAAGGAGGCACACGGTGTCGATGATTTAGTGCTTGAGGTAAAAGAAGTCCGCATTCCAATTCCTGCCTACTTTCTGCCGTACAGCGAAGCATTTTGGGAAAAATACTCCCATCAGGGTAAACGCGTCATTACCACACAGAAAGCAATGCACCATCTTGAGGATCCATATTTGGGCTATTTAACCATCAATGATCGTGATTTCTATGTCCGGGAACGATCTCCTTATAAAAAGAAAGTGAAAGCGAAGGACATGAAGAAGCTGAAGGATATCGATGAGACATTAGAACTTATGGGGAAAATAACGGCTAAGATTCATGCCCGTGCCGATGTAGATGTTCAGTCGGAGTTATTTTCTTATCACAGTGAAGAGGAAATTCTCAAAGCAATTGGCGATCAGTTTGACAGTTTCTGCACACAGATTGTTTTTACGGCAATGACCTATAAAGAACAGGTAAAACGAGACTATGAGTTATTCTGCCAATGGGTTGATAAGGAGTTTAGCGAAGCGGATACAATAAGTGTAAATGAGGCAGAAGAAGCTGAAACAGCATGTCAGGAGAATATTCACTCCGGCAATGAAGCCAGCTTAGCTCAAACAGAGAATCGTGATGCTATTTCGGCAGAGGAACAAACTAAGAATGAAACAGCTCCGCTGGATAAAAAGGAAGCAGGAGCGGCTGTGGTCGATTCATCCGCTGCAGTAGTACAAAGCAGCGTAGAGACGGCAGCACCAACAGCAGAACATGAATCAGTATAATAAGTATATTTGGCGGAAAAGTAACGAAGAAGGCATATGAAATAGGGATCAGCGATATAAATGGAAGGTGCGTTACTAGACCTATAGGGGGCAAAAGATGATGCAAATTAACACCATACGTACTCTGAACATCAAAGTGCCAGTGGACTAGTGAAATCGGGCAGGTCTTTTTATTTTAGGTTCTATTAAACTTTAATGTTGATTTTGGCGTAAAATAAAGGGAAAATCCAAATTAGTGTGATTTCCCTTTATTTTACAGTATTGTATAATTTCAAGAAGGTTTGTTCCTTGCTATTTTTGTTATGTAAATTTATTCTTTCTTTTACGCTGTCACTTTTACCTATATCCCACCATTCAACCATCATATAAATATCATTTACTTCATTTAGGGTAATAAAGTCTCTGTTTTTGTTCGTATATGTTCCACCTTCGATTACTCCAGTTGTTTCCTCTGCAATAACAATTCCTCCTCCGGATGCCGACCAGAATGTACCACTGTATCCTCACCGTTAATAATTGCGTGGGTTTCGAAATGAAAGGAATCCGCAATATATTCATTTTCATTTTTCATATTTAAAATTTTGGCTCTGTTAAATCTTAATGTTGTTTTTTAACAATAATGAAAGGAAGCCCAGAATGAATGGAATTTAAGGGCTTCCCAACGCACATATATTAATTGTTTTGCTAAAAGATTATTGCATTTTTTCTTTTTCTAATAGCCGAATAATTTCCTTGTTTTGTGCAACTTGTGCTTCACTATTTCTCTTAATCTGATAAACCCATATTAAAAGAAATACCATTGACAATGGTACTGCAATTGTAATCAACATAGATAATAAACCCATTCCACTTGGTGTAACCATGTTCATCCCTCCCTTAGTAAATTTTACCATATTAAAGAGAGCTTTCATTATAGAAAACTGACCATTTGTTGACATAGTATTAAATATCGAACTTCGACAGACGTAAACTATCATAAGTGTCGGTCATTTCAAATACAAATGATGTTAGCAGAAATTCTTTAATATGTTGATTAGTGCTTTCGTTACTACGACTATCGACAAATAAGAACCAAGAAAGGTAATTGTCGAGATACTTTGTAGCCACACCTTTAAAGCGGTCTATCCATTGTTTCAAACGAGAATGGAGACCATTTACATTTTGGATGTGATACAAGCCCTTAATAACGTGGTTGCCACCATCTGATTTAATTCTGTAATGCTCTAAGCCCTTTTCTTTTGCATAGGTTTTATATGCTCTCCAAGCATCTGTGACAAGCACATTTTCGTTTGACAGTTTAGAACCAATTAATTTTTCAACTTTTGGTTTCACAATACGCCCCATACAAGCAACTTTTGAGACGGTTGCTTTTGTTCGGTCTCTGGCAACGAGAACGCAAACCTGTTCGTGACTTATTCCTCTATATTTGGACTTTCCACCACGTTTGCGAGGTTTACGTTCAGTAATGCCCCTTTGTCCCTTTTGAGAGTACAGGAAATAGGTCTCGTCAATTTCGACGATACCCTCAAACTGTTCAACATCCATTTGCTTCAAGGCGTTTAACAGTTTGTGTCTCCAATAAAAAAGAGTAACCCAAGTAACCCCTACGATTTCAGCCGATTTCCGTAGGGAATAGCCTTTGAACATACAATCAACAAAGGTAATCCATTCGTTGCCTTTTCGAGTACGGTACAAGACGGTGTTGGTTGTGTCAGTGAAGGATTTGTTACAACATTTACAGCGATACCGTTGCCGACCATTGTACTTTCCGAACCGAACAACGTGTTCCGATGAACAATGAGGACACTCAAATCCTTCCTTGAAGCGAGTTTCTCTCATTTCATTGATTAAACGACCACCCGCAGAGGAAGTAGGTTCAACATAGCGTTTAACCCATTGGTAAACTTGTTCTTTTTTTTGTGTGTGGTAATTTGTCGATATACTTTAACAAGTTGCTAAACGCTTTGCTCACCTTGATATCCCCCGAATACTTGTTCTTATGCTGATTATATCAAGATTTTGGACATGTATCAAATATCAACATTTATCTTTAACAGAGCCAAAATTTTTAGGGCCAATCAAGCAACTTTGTAGAACTATGAATATTTCAGGTGAAATGTTCTTTTAGAAAATCATTTCGTTACTTGTCATCAAATCTCCAATAAGAATAGCAATGGAAAATTTGGAAAATGGGAAAAATAATTTGGTTTATTATATGAGGTCATTGAGTCCTTTTATGAATGTAAACCAACCTTACGAAAATATATTAATATAGAGTACAAGTTTGTATAGTAATTTTAAGAATTTTTTTAAAATTTAAATAAAACAAGAAATATTTATTGTAAAAATTTTCAAGAAAATATAAAGTAGATTTATAAGTACATTAGGGAGCATTCCTGTTAGAAGGATTTTCGGGGACTTGAACAAAAAAGAGCCCTCTTGGTATGATACGGGGTGTCAAATCGTTGCGCGAAATGACC
>NZ_JACHGK010000026.1 GCF_014207535.1 Bacillus benzoevorans | reverse complement strand
GGCTGAAGGGATCGGTCTTGAAAACCGACAGGCGGGTCAAACCGCGCGGGGGTTCGAATCCCTCTACCTCCTCCATTTACATTTAAATATTTTTACTATCGCGGGGTGGAGCCGTCCGGTAGCTCGTCGGACTCATAACACGAAGGTCGCGCACTTCTTATCCTGCCCACGCAATATGGTCCGGTAGTTCAGCTGGTTAGAATGCCTGCCTGTCACGCAGGAGGTCGCGGGTTCGAGTCCCGTCCGGACCGCCATTTTTTTTAAAATTCAATATAACTTGTGGCTCAGTAGCTCAGTCAGTTACATCGTCCCGCAGGGGATGTAACTTGCGATAAAAGCCACAGAGGCTTTTAAAGCACAACGACCACTAGATACCTTTAGGAACAAACAACGTAGACGGCTTTATATATTAGCCGGTAAGGGAAATCTACATCGTCCCGCAGGGGATGTAACTTGCAACAAAAGCCATAGGCTTTTGCAGCACAGCGGCTATAAGCTGCTTGTAGGGTTCTTTATTCAATACGGCTCAGTAGCTCAGTCGGTAGAGCAATGGACTGAAAATCCATGTGTCGGCGGTTCGATTCCGTCCTGAGCCACCATTTTTTTAGTTTCATTTAATATGGAGGGGTAGCGAAGTGGCTAAACGCGACGGACTGTAAATCCGTTCCCTTGGGTTCGGCGGTTCGAATCCGTCCCCCTCCACCATATAATGGCGGCTGTGGTGAAGTGGTTAACACATCGGATTGTGGTTCCGACATTCGTGGGTTCGATCCCCATCAGCCGCCCCATTTATTTCGATGTATTATTGGGCTATAGCCAAGCGGTAAGGCAACGGACTTTGACTCCGTCATGCGTTGGTTCGAATCCAGCTAGCCCAGTATCGCAGTATAGCCAAGTGGTAAGACCAAGGTCTGCAGGACCTTTATCCACTGGTATTGAAAGAACATTAATATTTTGCGGGTGTAGTTTAGTGGTAAAACTACAGCCTTCCAAGCTGTTGTCGTGGGTTCGATTCCCATCACCCGCTCCAATAAGTCTTCTATTTTCCGCAGTAGCTCAGTGAGCCGCAAGCGTCCCGCAGAGGATGCGGCTTGCGACAAAAGCCAGAGGCTTTTGAAGCACAAATTACCGTTCTATTTTGTGCACTATCTATATGGTTAATAATTATTCTATTTTCCGCAGTAGCTCAGTGGTAGAGCAATCGGCTGTTAACCGATCGGTCGTAGGTTCGAATCCTACCTGCGGAGCCTTTTTTTATTGGAGAAGTACTCAAGTGGCTGAAGAGGCTCGCCTGGAAAGCGGGTAGGTCGGGCAACCGGCGCGAGGGTTCAAATCCCTCCTTCTCCGCCATACATATGTTGCGCCTTTAGCTCAGCAGGATAGAGCAACGGCCTTCTAAGCCGTGTGTCAGAGGTTCGAATCCTCTAAGGCGCGTAAAGCTGTTTTTACTATCGTTGAGTATTCTGTCGTTTTCAAACTGCAAAAAAAGAATTTCATTTTGTTCTAGGGCGATTCTCCAACATTGGAGAACGCCCTTTTTGTTTCCAATGCCGAATATTGAACGGCTAATAGGGATTCTATGTATTCTCATTACCGACTCAGCTTATTCCTTACCTGTCCATTTATATCCTACTCCCCAAACCGTTTGCAAATGTTCATCTGCTGGAAAGCCTGCCTTGCGAAGTTTTTCGCGTAAATTTCTGACGTGAGAGTCAATCGTCCGATCCTCGGTAGAGACATCGTGTCCCCAGATAGAAGTGATTAGATGTTCTCTTGAAAAAACCTTGTTCATATTGCTAAGAAACAGGCTTATCATGCCAAACTCTTTCGGTGTTAAAGGGATTACCTGCCCGTTATAATGCAGCTGATAGGAACTATGGTCAAGCAGCAGTCCCTTAAATGACATTATTCCTGATGCACTTTTGCTTCTGCGCAAAACTGCTTCAATTCTGGCAGTCAGCTCTTCTTCGTCAAACGGCTTCGAAATATAATCATCTGCGCCGGTTTTTAATCCCTTTATAATATCCGTTTTCTCGCTCATCGCCGTCAACATAATAATCGGTATATCCCAGGTTTTGCGGATCTCCCTGCATGCCTCCCAACCGTCCATTTCCGGCATCATGATATCTAATAAAATAAGATCCACGGGATGAGATTGAAGATAATGAATCGCATCGCTGGCAGATTCTTTTTTAATACATTTGTATCCCGATGGCGACAGGTACAGCGATAGTAAATCAAGCATCATCGGTTCATCATCTACGAGTAAAATGGTTTTCATTGCATCTGAGCTCCTTCATGAAAAATGATTTCGAATTCCGTCCCTGCGTTTTCTTCACTTGTTACCGTAATGTCGGCACCGTGGGCATGAACGAGTTCTTTTACAATGGCAAGACCAAGCCCTGTTCCTCCGAGGGAACGGGTCCGTGATTTGTCGACACGATAGAAACGGTTAAAAATATAGGGGATGTCTTTTTCCGGGATGCCTTTCCCACTATCCTTAACCGATAAATGAATGGAGTTTCTTGCTTTCCATCCTTTTAAGGTAACCTTCGCCCCCTCCCGAGAATACTTCATCGCATTATCCAATAAGTTGAAAAGAATTTGTTCGAGACGTAATGGATCAGCATATAAGCATAAGTCGGGGTGGCATTCGACCGCAAGTTTAATCTTTTTTTCTTGAAAGGCTGGACTGAGTTTCTCCTCCATTTTATTCATAAAATGGACCAAATCAATCCTCTCTTTCTGAATGACAAAGGAATTCTGATCGATTTTGGCCAGTTCAAATAACTCTTTTATTAATCGGGACAAACGGTTTGATTCATCTACAATGATGGTTAAATATTTTTCTCTGTCTTCAGCAGCAAGATTTCGTTTGAGAACAATATCGGCATACCCCTTTATGTAGGTAAGGGGGGTTCTAAGTTCATGGGAAATGCTAGCCAAAAATTCATTTCGCTCCTGTTTTAAGTAGCCTAAATCATTTGCTAATGATTTGATTGATTTCGCTAAATCACCTAATTCATCATTTGAAGTTTTCGGCAGTATAACAGAGAAATCGCCTTTACTGATTTGCGAGGTAGCCTCCTTCATTTTTATAAGGGGTTTTGTAATCCCTTTTGAAAGAAAGATAATGATGATAAATGTTAAAAATACGGAGATCCATCCTGCCATAATAAAGTGTTCATTTAACCCCTTTATTAAAGAATGGACAGATGCCGTATCCTGAAACATATAAACATACCCGACAGGCTGATCATTAACTCGAATAGGGCTGATTGTGGCAATATATGGTCCTTTCTTCCATTCATTTTCGATCACTTTTCCTCCCCAAGGAATGTCTGAATGAACGGGCTGCAGGTATTCCTGAAAAGGACTGCCTTGAACGGAAGAGCCAAGGATTTCTCCGGAACGATCGGTGATCACTACATCCGTGGTAGATTCGGATTCCATTAGTACAACATGATCAATCGTTTCGCGGTTGAAATACTTTTCAAGAATAGCCCTGTGGGAATTTCCCCGGGCCTGCAGGGCACTAAGTTCTTCTTCCACTCTAGACTCTACAATTCCCTCATGTAAAAAGAAAAACATAAAGGTCATTAGGCCGAAAATAATTAAATAAAATAAAATTCCCAGTTTGACAGACAGTTTTTTCAAATGGATTCACCTATTTTCAATTCATGTACTTTTAGTTTACATGAAATCTTTCGAGAAATTGTGCAGGGAATGAAAATAGTTTTCTGCAGCAAATCAAAACCACCCGTTCTCACGGATGGTTTTGATTAAGGTATATTCCACCTTTATCCATTAATCAAACGTTTGATTAAATCGACTTCGAGTGTTTTTCGGCGCGAGATGGAGTGCTGTTTGTGTTATAGTTTTGACCTGTTGAGAACATATATCCCTTATAATGATAACGAATCCCGTAAATGAGTCCCATCGCCATCATATTTCCCATAAGGGAACTTCCGCCATAGCTGATAAATGGAAGCGGGATCCCGGTAATTGGCAGAACCTGAATCGTCATCCCGATATTTTGGAAAACGTGGAAGGTAATCATACTAATGACACCTACACAAAGATAAGTATTATATGTGTCTTTCGTTTCGAAAGCCATTTTCGTCAAATGATAGATTAAGAGGAAGAATAGTCCGATGACAAGACTGGCACCGAAGAACCCGTATTCCTCTCCAATGACGCTGAAAATAAAATCCGTATGGCTTTCTGGAATATAAACCTTTCGTTCGCCAAACCCTTTTCCGGTTAGAAGACCAGAACCAATGGCTTTAAGCGAGTTTGAAAGGTGGTAGCCTGCTGCATTATTTTCCGGGTCCAGCCATGCATAAATCCGGTCAAATTGATAGGATTTAACATGGAGGTATTTTTCCAGAATTTCCGGCGCCCATATAACAAAATAAAGAATCGTACCCATTAGGGCAATAGCACTTCCGTAAAGGGGAAGGAGAATTTTCCATGTTATGCCGGATATGAAAATAAGACCTGTCATAATCGCCAGCATAACGAGTGATGTTCCTAAATCGGGCTGCATCATGACGAGTCCGATTGGCACCATTGTAACCAATCCTATTTTATATAGGAGGATAAAATCCGTTTTAACTGTTTTATTGATGTATTTTTCATGATGAAGCTGAATCGTTTTACTCAAAGCAATAATCAGAAAAACCTTCATAAATTCAGACGGCTGAAGTGATCCGACAGGAGTAGAAAACCAGCTTTGTGCCCCGTTGATCTTTGGTGTAAGGGATGACTCGGGTGCCACTGCTAAAATAAGCAATAAAAAGAGACCAAACCCATACAGGATCCATGTCAGTTTTTTCAACTGATCACTGTCAAAACGCATCATAACGGCAATGATAGCAGCTCCGACACCGTACCAAAAAATTTGCTGGGCTAAGAAATTCTTTCCCCCATACTGCCCGGAAGCCTGTCCGCTATAAATAGCCACACAGCTGACTAAAAAAAGCATCAGAAGTAATAGAGTCAAAGTCCAATCGAATCTTTCAGTTGTTCTATTTTTACTCACCATTTAAAACCACACCTTTTTCTTCCCGGTTTCCATTATAAACCAAATGGAGTGACATACTTATACTCTAATATATACGATTTTCATAGTCATTTCGTTTCTTTTTGCAAAAATAAATAAAAAAGAATAGAAACATAAAAACCAGCATGAACGGTTAGCGTCGTGCTGGTTTTTTAAGCTACATTAATTTTTCAATAAACATCGTGGCAATTCCAAAGTAAATAAATAATGAAATAATATCATTCAAAGTGGTGATAAGCGGTCCAGAGGCAACGGCAGGGTCAATGTTCATGCGGTAAAGAAAGATTGGAATAATCGTGCCGGCCAAAGTTCCGATAATCAAAGTCAGGAAAAGGGAAGAACCGACAACAAATCCGAGTACGGGGTTCCCTTGCCAGACAAAGGCAATAATGGCGATAATAATGCCGCATATTAACCCAATGATAAAGCCAACGATAAATTCCCGCATAATCAGTTTGAAAATAGCCTTTTTATCTAAATCATTGTAGGAAAGACCACGGACCACAACAGCCAGCGATTGTGTCCCTGTATTCCCGGTCATGCCTGAAATCATTGGCATAAAGTAAGCAAGCGGAACGACGAGAGACAATGTTTTCTGATATCCGCTGATAATGCTGCCTGACACCACCCCAATAAACAGGAGCAGGATAAGCCATGGGAGACGGCGGTAAGCGGCAACGATTGATTTTGTATCAAAGTCAATCGCTTTCCCTGATGCCGAGAGCTTTTCAATATCTTCTGTTGCTTCTTGGATGACGACATCGATAATATCATCGACGGTCACAATTCCCATTAACATACTTTCTTCGTTTACCACTGGAATAGCGAGAAAGTCATAGCGCTCAATCATTCTGGCCACTTCTTCCTGGTCGATTGTATCTAATACAGAAAGGACCCGCTCGTACATAATGTTACGGATCTTTTCATCGGGTTCGGCAATAAGCAAGTCGCGATAGGAGACAACCCCAACGAGTTTCCGCTCTTGATCGATGACATATAAATAGTTGATGGTTTCAGCAAATTCGGCAAAGATTTTTAGTTTATCGACCGCATCTCTAACCGTAAAATAATCGCGAATCCAGACAAAGCGGTTTGTCATTAACCGTCCTGCTGTCTCAGGGGGATAATTCATAATGTCCTGGACAATTTTGGATTCCGACTTTTTCATCCCTGATAATAGAATTTTCATTTTCTCCGGAGAGAGTTCATGCAGCATGGAAGCTACGTCGTCGTTATCCATTTCATCGAGAACTTTGCTTGTTTTTTCAATACCAAGCTTGCTCAGAACATCGAGTTGTTCTTCTGTGCTCAGTTCTTCCATTAGATCAGCAAGTGAATCGATATTAAAATGCAGTAAAAAGCGGGTTCGATGCTTTTCCGGCAGATCTTCATAAATTTGAGCAATATCATATGGCTGCAATTCATCCAGAATAGCATCCAGATCTTTTTGTTTATTTTCCTTTAATGCCTTAATGATATACAGTGTGATTTGATTTTCTGTCATATTCTGAATCAAAATTCTCACTCTCCTTCCACCGGAAAAGTCTTGTTTTATGAGAAGGTGTGTTTCCGTAAATTTAGCTCTGCTATGATAATAATCATGATTATTATCATGATTATTATAAGGAAATATTAACTTAATTGAAATGATAGTTTTGTAATACTTTGGTTTTAATTAAACGGAAATGACAATGATAAGTTAGTATATGTCAATCTTCTGAATTGGAAAGAGTGTAGACATGAGAAACAGAGAAATTTACATTTATTCTGATAAAGCAAAATCGTACTTAGTGTCCCAATAATAAATATAATTTATTTAAGATCTTTTACTGCTTATTTGCTATGATAGAAGCAGATGGTATTATTCAAGGTGCGGCTGTTTTTGAAAAAAGGAACAAACATGCTTACGCTTTACATATGGGGGTTTCGAGTTGAAAAGAAATTCTGACATACGAGATGTGATCTATGTCCATTTAAATGAAAAAAATCAATATGTGCTGTCCTATGGGATTGAATTCTTTGAATTTGTCCTATCTTTATCTGATACGCTTAATCATTTGCTTCTTCTCAAGCACAGCTTTGAGGACAGCGATTTCAATATGCACACGATGCTCGATTATGTCCCAAGGAAAAGAATTATGAAGCTTGTCGATGATGAAGTATATAACTACGGTGATTTTTGCTGGATTGACTTTGAAGAAATGGACGGCTTAAATGAACTCCCCGGGCAGGCTTTGGCCGAACTGCTGTACCTTGGGCATGTGAAAGAACATTTAAAACTGCCATTTTACAGCTATTTAGGCAACCGCTATGTCTATTTGGCGCATGATGATGGATGGTTTAACAAAACCTATTATCGTGATTTAACTGATTTTTATCATCTAGCAAGTCAGGTTATTTCCATGAAACTTGGTTATGCCAGACCGGAAAAAAACATCTTAGGGATCAAAAGGAAAAGAAGCTATCCCGAAGTTGACATGCATCTCATCCTTTCGTTGAAGTCGTTAATGAAGGAAGGAATGGTCCTTTCCTTAAAGGGAATGACGCAAAACCGGCTGCGAATTGAGCTCCCTATTTGGGTGATTGGTGATTTTGCCAACATGGATGATATGTATGAAGAATATGAAAAAAGCGTTAAGCATCCGTGTGAAGCCAAATTAATTTTTGATAAAAAGACACGGGAATGGAAAATGCGTTCTAATTAATGTAGTATAATTCATTGAAAAATAAAAGACTGTCAAATTATATCTCCAGTGATATAATGTTGCCAACGGAAAATTTCATACGGAAAAAGGGTGTCTTATTTAAGACTTAATAGGGAAGTTGGTGAAAAGCCAACGCGGTCCCGCCACTGTAAATGGTAGTGACTTGTATGATCCACTGTGCAAAATGCATGGGAAGGGACAGGAAGCAATAACCATAAGCCAGGAGACCTGCCTGATTTTCTATGTACAAAATAACCCGCGAGGAACGGGGGATGTACGGTGATGTCTAGTCTTAATTTTATTGGAATTTATCTAGCAGCCCTGCATCTCCCAGTTTGTGGAGATGTTTTTTTATGGATTCTTTTCCTGGAAACGGCCGTTTATAAACAAGTCGGCAGTTCAGTGACGGTTGGTTTAGAGCATGTACTGATTTTATGACGAGGAGGAAATGTAATTGAGAAAAATTTACTCATTATTGTTTATCTTGCTGCTTTCTATCTTTGTAGTGGCAGGCTGCGGAGCGGCGGATAAGAAAGAAGTAAAAGGAAATGACAAAACAGCCAAAACAGAGCAGGCAGAAAATGGGGCTTTTCCTGTTACCATTCAAGATGCTGCCGATAAAGAGGTTGTTATTGAGGAGAAACCGGAAAAGATTGTCTCGCTGATGCCGAGCAATACGGAAATTGCTTTTGCATTAGGTTTGGGCGGGAAAATAGTTGGTGTAACAGACAATGATAATTATCCGGAAGAAGTAAAGGAAAAGGAAAAAGTCGGCGGGATGGAATTTAATATTGAGAAAATTATTTCATTAAAGCCGGACCTTGTTCTTGGCTTTGGCGGACAGGCAATGGGAAGTTCTGCAGACGGATTGCAGCAGCTTCGAGATGCGGGCATTACTGTACTTGTCGTGAATGATGCAACAAGCTTTGCTGATGTGTATAAGGCGATAAATATGGTTGGAACAGCAACAGGTACGAAGGAAGAAGCTGAAACCATTGTTGCTGATATGAAGGCTAAAGTAGACGAAATAAAAGAAAAAGCTGCCGGTATTAAAGAAGAGGACAAGAAGCAGGTATATATTGAAGTATCACCAGATCCGCTTTATGCCGCAGGGACAAGCACTTTCATGAATGAAATGCTTGATATCATTCATGCGGAGAACGTTGTGAAAGAAGAAGGCTGGCCTTCTATTGATCAGGAGGCAATTATTGCTGCTAATCCAGATGTTATTCTTACAACTTATGGATTTTATATCGAGGATCCAGTGGGAATGGTGACTGGTCGTGAGGGATGGCAGAATCTAGACGCTGTGAAAAACAAACACATTGTAGACGTTGATTCTGATACTGTTACACGTTCCGGTCCACGGCTTGTTGAAGGAGTAGAGGAAGTTGCCAAAGCGGTATATCCGGAAATTTTTAAATAATAAAGGAACAGCTTTTTGCCTTGCGTTTGCTTTTTTAATTGTATCGATGATAATGGCGATATCCATTGGTACCGTGCATGTGCCGGTCTGGGATATTATGCAAATTATTAGTTCGGAGATTTTCCGTTATTCTCCAGAATCAGTTGATCCAATGTACACGAATATTGTTCTCAATATTCGTGTGCCGAGGGTGATATTAGCAGGTCTTGTAGGGGCGTCTCTTGCGATTGCAGGAGCCGCCTTTCAAGGATTATTGAGAAATCCACTCGCTGACCCCTATACACTCGGCGTCTCATCAGGTGCCTCAGTCGGAGCCGTCATCACATTGTTTCTGCACCTATCCCTTCCAATTATCGGATCCTTTACACTGCCGTTTATGAGCGTTATCTGTTCGTTTTTAACGATCATAGTGGTTTTGTTTTTTGCACAAAAAATAGATCGATTGCTGAAAGTAGAAACGATTATCTTAACGGGGATTATCTTTAGTTCCTTTCTAGGTGCATTTATTTCGTTGATGATTGCTTTAACCGGAGATGAGCTGCGGCAGATTATTAGCTGGCTGCTCGGAAGTGTCTCGATGCGGGGCTGGGATTATATTATCATCATCCTCCCGTTTTTTCTCATCGGCTCGCTGCTTTTATTTTTCAATGCAAGTGAATTGAATGCGATGTCATTTGGGGAAGAACGGGCTCAAGCCTTAGGGGTAAATGTGAAAGGGCGAAAACTGCTGATATTATCAGCTGGATCGATTTTAACAGGAGCGGCCGTATCGGTATCAGGTACGATCGGGTTTGTCGGTCTGGTTATTCCCCATTTAACGAGGCTCTTGTGGGGTCCGGATCATAAGCATTTACTGCCATTATCGCTTTTAGCCGGTTCCGGATTTTTGATTTTGGCCGATCTTGTGGCGAGAACGATTATTTCTCCATTGGAACTTCCAATTGGTGTGATTACGGCTATTATCGGCGCACCGGTATTTGGACTGATTTTACTAAGAAGTAAAAGCAAGGAAAGGGGGGCTTAAACTGTGTTGGAAATTGAGCATATGTATGGCGGCTACGGAAGTGAGTGTGTGCTGGAGGATGTTTCGTTAACAGTCAAAAAGGGAGAGCTGTTTGGCATCCTCGGTCCAAATGGGAGCGGGAAGACGACATTATTGAAAATGATTAGCGGAATCCTGCCCTATCAGCGGGGAAACGTTACGCTGAATGGGCATTCTCTCAAGTCGTATAGCCCAAAGAGCCTGGCCAAGATGATGGCCATCCTGTCCCAGCATACATCGGAGGCGTTTTCCTATACGGTGAAGGAAACCGTATCACTTGGGCGCTATGCCCACCAAAAGGGGTTTTTTAAAGAATGGAGCAGCGAAGATGAAGAGGTGGTTCAAAGCGTCATGAATTGGACCGGGGTTGCTGACATGCAGCATCAGTCGATCCAGTTTCTTTCAGGAGGAGAACGGCAGCGGGTGTTTTTAGCGCAGGCCCTTGCCCAGGAACCGGAAATTCTGCTCCTCGATGAGCCGACCAACCACCTTGATTTGTCCTATCAAAAGGAATTATTTGACCTGATTAAAAGATGGACGCATGAACAGGGATTAACGGTGATTTCCATATTCCATGATCTAAATTTATCCGGTCTTTATTGTGATCGGCTGCTGCTCCTCGAAAATGGGAAGGTGATTAGCTGTGATATCCCGGATGAAGTGTTAAGGCAGGAAAGAATTGAAGTCGTTTACCATACCAAAATTGCCCGGCAGCCCCATCCGAAGGTACCGGCACCGCAAATCATGCTGCTCCCGGAAATGAACGAAAGCGTCGTGGTGCCGGAATGTATTACGGAGGAGTGTGTCAAGGTGTTGGATGATATTGTTGTACTCCGTGCACCTGCTGCCCTCAGGACGATGTCCTCCGGTGTCATTGGTGCTGGAACCGGCTGGCATAAGACATTCGTCAACCGCCATGTAGACCGGAATTATAATTGCAGCGACCATCGGAAAGAAATGGCTGATTTTCTTAGAGAAAATGGTTTTGAACCTTCGGAAACCGTTGGCATGATGACCGCTGTAAACGTGCAGGATGTCGTGTATCGTTTGTACGAGGAAGATGGCTGGTCTGTCTTATTTGTCGTGACGGCTGGTGTTGGGAATGCCGTAGATGTATCGAACAGCTATTCATCCAGCTACCCGATCAGACAAGGAACAATCAATTCGTGGATCTTTGTCAATGGAGAATTGACGGAAGAAGCATTTATTCAAGCGATTATGACGGCAACAGAGGCCAAAGTGAAGGTGATGCATGAGTTAGAAATTAAAGATCCGCAGACCGGAACATTGGCAACAGGCACTTCAACAGACAGCATTCTCATTGCTGCTTCACAAACGGGGAAACATTTTGAATTTGCCGGTTCGATCGCACCGCTTGGGAAACTGATTGGCAAAGGGATTTATGAATGTACTCGTGAAGCGATCGGGAAAAGCAGTAAGAGGAGGGCGATGCTCGGATGATCATGCAGCATTTGTTTGCGATTACGATGGCATTTGTAATTGACTTCTTTATCGGTGATCCGCCTTCCTGGCCCCATCCGGTGAAATGGATCGGCGCCCTTATTGCGAGATTGGAGAAGCGCTGGAATAAGGGGAAGCATCAGAAAGGAAAGGGAGTCCTGATGCTCTTCGTTGTGCTTAGTATAGTTCTTGTCCTGTCATGGTCGGCTTGTTTCCTTGCCTATAAGATTCATCCGCTGGCCGGGATTGCCGTCGAAAGCATTCTCATCGCGACGACAATGGCCCGTAAAAGCCTGCGGGATGCCGCAATGGAAGTCTATCAGCCGCTCGAGCAGGATGATTTACATGAGGCAAGAAAGAAGCTCTCTTATATTGTCGGCCGCGATACAGCGGATTTAGATGAAAGTGAGATTGTCCGCGGGACCGTTGAAACCGTTGCAGAAAATACGAGTGATGGTGTGACAGCTCCGATGTTCTGGGCTTTCATCGGCGGTGCGCCGCTGGCACTGCTTTACCGGGCTGTCAATACATGTGATTCGATGGTTGGCTATAAAAATGAGCGCTTTGCCCAATTTGGCTGGGCCTCCGCGCGGATGGATGATGTTGCCAATTGGATTCCAAGCCGCTTGACGGGGTTCGTGATGCTGTTAGTTAATCATCCGCGCAAAACTACGGCTCGGGCAGCGTGGAGGATATTATTCCGCGATGCCAAAAAGCATCCCAGCCCGAACAGCGGGTGGTGTGAGGCTGCTGCTGCCGCCCTGCTTGGCGTGCAGTTAGGAGGCAGGAATACATATAAAGGAATGGTCTCGAACCGTGCTTTAATGGGGGACCCTCTTCATCCTCTAAAAAGATATGACATTACGAAAATGAATTCTATTTTATTCAGCACGGTGGTTGGTTTTCTACTACTTTTATGGCTTGGAGGGGTTCTGTTTGAAATGGCCGTCACATGGGTCTAACCCGCATTATTTATATGAAGCAGCAGGCTTGAAACAGCCGGAGAGGATACTAGACTTTAGCGCCAATATTAATCCTCTCGGACCGCCTGATTCTTTAAAGAATCATTGGTCAGAGTTTTTCCAAGGGATTAGCCAGTACCCCGATCCGCATGCGGCATCGTTGAAGGCAAGGATTGCTGAGCGGGAAGGGGTAGAGGAGGAACAAATCTTAATTGGAAACGGCGGTGCTGAACTGATTAGTTTACTCGGCAGAATGCTGACCGGAAAACAGGTTGTGATTGTGGAACCGGCATTTTCAGAATATGAACAGGCCTGCCGTGTAAATAACTGTCAAATTGAATATTTTGCACTGGATGATAGCGGGGAATTGAACTTTCCACGGCTATTGGAAAGACTTTCTCATACGGATGCAGTCTTTCTTTGCAATCCAAATAATCCAACGGGGGTTTATTTTTCACGGAATATAGTAATAGAACTATTGCAAGAATGCAAGAAACAAAACTGCCTGCTCATTGTCGATGAGGCCTTTTATGATTTTGTCGTGGAGTATGAGACGCTTGTACCGTTATTAAAGGAATCGGAGCAGCTGCTCATTCTTCGTTCCTTAACCAAAATGTTCGCTATCCCCGGCTTGCGCTTAGGCTTTGCGATGAGCAGCAAAGAAAGAATCGAGAGTCTGGCAGCCTATCAGTCTCATTGGAGTGTGAACGGGGTCGCTCTTGCCGCAGGAACTCTCTGTCTTGAGGAAGATGACTATATAAAAAGAACCCAGGGCTTAATCGCTCTGGAGCGGGAGCGGCTGTTTTCTTTTTATAAGAAAAATCGTTTTGCCTATTCCCCGTCAAGGGTGAACTTCTATTTGCTGCAGGATATGGAGCTTGGCGATCAATACCCCTTATTTGCGTACTTGCTGCAAAAAGGAATCGTTCCCCGTCATACCTTTAATTTCCCGGGTTTGGAGGCAAAGTGGCTTCGCTTTGCTGTAAGGGGCCGTGTGGAAAATGACACATTAATGGGGGCGTTAGCGGAATGGCGCAGCAATCATCGCTCATCTTTGTAAGCGGCGGAGTCCGCAGCGGAAAAAGCCAATTTGCGGAAAAGTTAGCGGCTGACATTTGGCGTCAGGAGCCAAAGAACGGCCTGCATTATATTGCGTCGATGCAACGCTCGGATGGGGAAATGGCGCAGCGGATTACCCGGCATCAGGAAGACAGAAGGAGAAGCGGGCTCAAGTGGCAGACATGGGAGAAGCCTGTGTCGATCGGTGAGCTTGCGTCTTCATTTTACAGCCATGATGTTGTACTACTGGATTGTTTGACCACCTGGCTGAACAATGAATTGTTTTTCAGCGCTGGGGACTTTCAGGACAGGGTATTCCTAGAGCAGCTGTTTGTCCAAATGAGGGATGGAATAGAAAAGATTAAACGACGCGTTACAGCATTAATTATCGTCAGCAATGAGGTACTGAATGAACCGATTGGTGACAATGACCTGATTCTGACATACAACAGGCTGCTGGGAAGATTGCATCAAGCAATCGTAAAGGACTGCCGCGAGGCGTATTGGGTAGAAATGGGTATTCCAGTGCAAATGAAAGGAGAAACGCGATGCGGGGAGTGATGATTCAGGGGACGGCTTCTGATGTGGGGAAAAGTATGATTGTCACCGCACTATGCCGTCTTTTTGCCAATGAAGGTGTAAAGGTGGCTCCATTTAAATCACAGAACATGTCGAATAATTCCTATGTGACGCACGACGGATTTGAGATTGGCCGTGCCCAGGGGATTCAGGCGGAAGCGTCCAAAACGGAGGCGGATGTGAGAATGAATCCAATTCTGCTTAAACCCCGTTCCGATCAGGAATCAGAGATTGTTCTCTTAGGGAAAGCAGTGAAAACATTATCGGGAAAAAGATACCGTGATACGTTTTATGAGACAGGGATCGAAGTCATAAATAAGTCTTTGGCGCAGCTTGCCGATGAATATGATGTGATTGTTATGGAGGGTGCAGGGAGCCCGGTTGAAATGAATTTGAAGGATCGGGAACTCGTGAATATGAAGGTGGCAGAGCTTGCCGATATTCCGGTCTTTTTAGTTGCCGATATTGACCGGGGTGGCGTTTTTGCCAGTATTGTCGGGACGCTGGAGCTGTTTACGGAAGCGGAACGGAAAAGAGTGAAAGGGATCCTGATTAATAAATTTCGCGGTGATCGCAGTCTGTTTACGGACGGTGTGAAATGGCTTGAGGAGCGGACAGGTCTTCCGGTTTTAGGGATACTCCCTTATCTTCATAATCATATGATTGATAGTGAGGATTCATTATCGTTAAATGAATTTCGTCATAAGAAGAAAAACGGTGATCTTGATATCGCTGTGATTCAGCTGCCATATGCCTCCAATATCAGTGACATTGAGCCATTTTTTTTCGAAGAGGATGTAAGCCCTCGTTTTGTGCGCAATGCAGGTGAATTTGGTCATCCGGATGCCGTGATTATTCCAGGGACCAAAAGTACGATTCGCGATTTGCAGTTTTTAAAAAGAGAAGGTCTTTTTGAGAGTATTGCAAGCTTTGCCCGCTCAGGAGGCTTTGTGACCGGGATTTGCGGCGGCTATCAGATGCTTGGGACGAGGCTGATCGATGAGGAAGGGAGCGATACTGGGGTGGCATCATCGGTTGAAACGGGGCTGGGTTTAATTGAAAGTGAGACTTACTTCCGTAAAGAAAAGCAGACGATCCGGGTCAAGGGCACCTGCCACCCGCAGACGGATATCGGGATCGGTGTGGTCGAAGGATACGAAATTCATTTAGGTGATACAGTGATGCTGGAAGGTGCCGTAAAACGGCCTTTGTTCCTGTTTGGCGAGGACCGTGAAGAGGGCTATTACAGTAAGGATGGACGAATTGCCGGTACCTATCTTCATCATCTTTTTCATAACGATGGCTGGCGTAATTATTGGCTGAATGAAGTCCGGCGCAGTGCAGGTCTGCCGGAACGGGAAAAGGTCGACGTCGGCGCCTTTAAGGATAAGCGTTACGACATACTGGCGCAGGAAATGGGCGCCTTTCTCGATTGGGAGAAGGTCAAGCAGATTGTCATGGAATGGGGAATCAATGATGAAAACCATTAAAGGGTTGATCATGGGGATCCAATTTTTTACGAGCATTCCTATTCCGTATGCGGTCCCGATGGATCGGGACCATATTGAACGTGCCGTGAGGACGATGCCGATATTAGGTTTGCTGCAGGGGGCGTTTTATGCGGGTCTGCTGTATATTTTGCTTCATTGGACCCCGTTTTCTCCGCTGGCAGCCGCCTTTTTTGTCTGGCTGGCCATGATTCTCGTGACGGGCGGTATTCATTTGGACGGCTGGATGGATACGAGCGATGCTTTTTTTTCCTATCGTGATAAGGATAAGCGCCTGGAGATTATGAAGGATCCCCGGATGGGGGCATTTGGTGTCCTCTCAGTTATTGTCCTATTGAGTACCCGTTTTCTCTTTATCTACGAGAGCATTCTTCACGCGGTGGACACTGTTTATGTTCTGATTATGCTTATTCCTTTTTTAAGTAAAAGTGTGGCCGGGGTTCTGCTTATTAAAGTGCGTGCCGCTAAAGAGGACGGGCTTGGCACGATGTTTAAGAAAGCGGCAGGACGCTATACGCTTTGGTTTTATCCGCTTTATATTGCCATTGTATTGGCTGTGCTTTGGCTGCTGCAGCCTCAGGTTTTAGGCGGTGCCGCAATCCTAGTTTTGATGGCCGGGTTATTTATATTATTTGCAGCACGAAAAGCCGTTAAATGGTTTGGCGGGATTACAGGTGATGTAATAGGGGCATCGATAGAAGGAGTGGAAATCACTTTATGGCTGACGCTGTGGTTGTGGCTTTATATCGTCACGGGATAACCGAGGAAAATAAGCGGCGTGCTTTTCTAGGCTGGACAGATGCTCCTCTAAGTGACGATGCGATAGTAGAATTGGAAAATCGTAAATTCAAGGCAGCCCCCTGCCAATGGCTGGTTTCAAGTGATTTACAGCGCTGCGTGCAGACAGCGAACATTTTGTTTCCAAATAAAGAGATTTATCAGATACCGGAATTCCGTGAGATGAGTTTCGGTCTTTGGGAGGGGAAGGTACATGATGAGCTTGCCGGTAATCCTCAGTATGAAGAGTGGTTAGAGAGCTGGGTGGAAATGCAGATTCCCGGCGGAGAAAGCGCACAAATGTTTAACGCCCGTGTAGAGTCCGGCTGGAAAAAGGTCAATGAAATGATGGTCCATAAAACGATTCAGGCTGCAGCGATTGTCACACACGGCGGAGTTATCCGTTATTTGCTTTCCAGCCTGGCAAATGAGGAGCGTCAATTTTGGGACTGGAAAGTTCCCCATGGCTCCGGGTTTGAATTAATTTGGAATGATGAAGAGACCTTCAGGAGGGGTGAGCGATGCACTTTGTTACGGGAGGTGCCTTTAACGGAAAATCCGCATGGGTAAAGGCGTATTATCATATGGAAGCAGAAGCAGTCGGTAACTGGTTTTCAGGTTACCGCGGCGATGCGCTGCCGGAGGACTTACATTCTGCTGCCGGCGTAATCGTTGTTTTAGAAGGAATTGAGCAATGGGTCAAAGAATTATTAATGGAGCATGATCCCAAGTCTGCCCAGGATATGTGGCACGCGGCTCTGGAAAAATGGCTCCAGTGGGAGCGCGGTCAGCAGGGACGAGTTGTTTGTCTTATTGGTTCAGATATAACAAAAGGAATTGTCCCTGCTTCAGAAGAGGAGCGGGAGTTACGTGATACCGCCGGGCGCGTCTTCCAGGACACAGCCGCTGTGTGTGAGCGCGTTGACCTGATTTGGTATGGAATTGGGCAGCAGTTGAAGTGAGAAAGGTTGTCATGGAGGATTCATAGATCCTGAAATCGAATGGTCAGAGTAGAAAATATTAAAATCGGTGAACAGAATGAAATCAGGTCACCAAACAACCTAAAATGAATGAAAAAGGGGAGAAGAGAATGCGTATTTATACACGGACAGGTGATAAAGGGCAAACGAGTATTATTGGCGGGCGCGTTGATAAAGATGACGTAAGAGTAGAGGCCTATGGCACTGTCGACGAGGCGAATTGTTTTGTCGGGCAGGCCGTAACACAACTGGATAAAACGATTTTTAAGGATATCCTTGACGATTTAGAGAAAATTCAGCACGAACTCTTTGATTGCGGCGGCGACCTGGCGAATGTAACGAAAAATCGGCCGCTTAAATTAACAAACGAAGCGATTACGTACTTGGAAACAAGAATTGATCAGATGATTACTGAAGCACCTGAGCTAGAACGCTTTATTTTACCAGGCGGGTCACCGGCAGCAGCAACACTGCACATTGCCCGCACGATTACAAGAAGAGCGGAGCGGCAGATTGTTACATTGATGAAACAGGACAGCACAGTGGCGGAACTGCCGCTGCAATTTATGAACCGCTTGTCTGATTATTTCTTTGCCGCAGCCCGGGTAGTTAATTTCCGCCTGAAAGTGGAAGATGTGCAATATATCCGTAGTGCCCCGGTATTTCGTGACGGCAAAAGAAAAGAAAACAAAAACAGCGAGGAATAAAGACAAGAAGAAAGGAACAGAAAACATCTACTAGCGTAGATGGATTCGGTTCCTTTTTCATTTCACAAACAAAACCCCTACTATTTAAAAAGCAGGGGTTTTGCTATTAGTAAGTTATTATTCATTTGGTTCTAAAGTCGAAGCAACCTCTGAAATAATGATTTCACTTCCCAAGATCGGGGATTCCTGTTCAGTGTTATTTGGTCCTGTATGGGCTTCTTTAAAAGCGGTGCTATTTTTCCAATGGTTAAAGTTTTCAATCGTGTTCCAATACATATTTACATTCAGTTCATCATATTCTGAAAGATTTTTAGTCAATAAAACTTCTACTTTTACAAACCCCTCCATTTTTTGTAAAGCACCCGGTCTTGTGAACATTGGAGCCATTTTTGCTGCAAAGCCTAATTTCATTTTTATTCTGTTTGTTACAATAATCATTGATTATTCCTCCTTGGTTTTCAATGAGATATTTATCCTCTGGTAGAGACTGTCTTCATCTTATCTTGACTGAAAGAATCGTCACGTTTAAGTCTTCCATCTTCCATTCGATACACTTTATCGCAGTATTCTAGCATTCGTTCATCATGGGTGACCATAATCGCTGCTTTGTTTCTTGTTTTTGTTTCTCTGGCTATGAGTTGAACCACTTCATGAGCCTTTTTCGAATCAAGACTTGCTGTTGGTTCATCTGCGAGAATAATAGATGGATTGTTTATAAAAGCGCGAGCAATTGCAGCACGTTGGCGTTCTCCTCCAGATAACTGTTCAGGTAATTTTTCCAATTTTGCTGCTAAACCGAGACTTTGTAATAATTCTTTAGCGTATTCCTTATCTTCCTTTACAAGTTTCCCTGCCATTCTTTTTACTACGAGTAATTGTTCCAGAACATTTAAATAGGGGACGAGGTTACTGGTTTGTAAGATAAATCCTATTTCCTCCAGCCGCAATCGTGCTAAATCCTTAGGCTTTAACTGATTAAGGCTCTTACCGTTAAGAATAACCTCGCCTTCAGATGATTGGAGTAAGGCACCTGCAATGGCAAGAAAGGTACTTTTACCTGAACCTGATGGGCCAATGACAGCAATAAACTCACCTTGTTCCACCGTTAGGGAAATACCATCAAGGGCAAGAACTTGATTTTCCCCCTGTTGATACAGTTTAGAGACATTTTTTAATTGTATTCCTGACATTTATTCCATCCTCCCAATCGCTTGAAGTGGGTCTATCTTTGTAATTTTTCGAACGGAAACCAATGAACTTAAAATCGAAATGACCAGTAATAAAAGGGCATAAAGGACAACTAATTTTAAATCAAGTGAAAATGGCATTCCATCCGGAAGAATAAGGGCTGTCCCATAGGTTAATAAGATTCCCGCCACAATACTAATTAATGATAATAGAAATACTTGGGATACAATGGCTTTGCCAAGGAAACGATTGCTGGCACCAATGGCTTTCAAAATGCCAAACTGATTTGACTTTTGCAGGGTAAGTACATAAAAGAATACCCCCAGTACAAATGCCGAGATGGCCAAAAGGAAGGTGAGCATCATCGTAATCGTACCATTCTCTTCTTTATAACCAGGCATTCCTTGTATGGCTGCGGCCTTGGTTACCGTTTCCGTATTCTGGAAGTGCTGATTTATTTTCTCTGGGTCAATATTTTCCCCTTGCAGCATAATGGCATTTACAGGTTTCTCAATTCCTTTATCAGAGCCCGGTGCTGCAAATTGAATCGAGCGCCATTTATCAAGAGTAGTAAAAATAGCAGGTAAATGGTTGTATGTTTCATTTTTAACAAACCCTGCAATTTTCACTTTTTCTAATGATCCTTCTATCTTCAGCGTATCACCAATCTTAAAGCCCTTTTTCTTTAAAGTATCATTGGCGGTAACTTCCAAAGGCTTATTTGCTTGAAGTGGCTTTCCTTCGCTCACATTGGGTTCCAGAAAACTGCCAGGTGTGATTCCCAGTATGGCAATATCTACTTTTTCTTTACCATCAGAAGCAGAATTATTTAATACGGTTCCCATGGTTGCACCCATTGCTGATGCAGCTGAAACATTCGTTTGGTGTTCCAGCTTTTTTGCCAATGATTCACTCAATAACGATCGGCTCATAGAGGCTCTTGATCCGTCTTCAAAAGTCACATAATTGGCATCCATATTTTTAAATGTTGCCGCACTAAGAGTGGAAAGGCCGTTACCTAGTCCAGAAAGAAGGAATACCAACCATGCAATCAGGACAGTTATAACGCCAATCATTAAAAATCGTAATTTACCATGCTTTAACTCTTTTATAGCAAGAAACAATGTATGCCACTCCTTTTATGGAAAAATTATTAGTCACGTTTGACTAATAAAAGTATATTAGTTCTGTGTTGAATAGTCAACTGTGACTATATGGTTAAAAAAGGGATTATTTGTTTATCCCGCATTAACTGGCAGGAATACCCCCACGTCAAGTATTCCTGCTAGACGAGAATAGTAAATTGGGGATCAACTGCCAGTAAAAGCCCGATTGGTTCAACTAACAATCAGTGGGGATGAAAGAAAACCCCCACTGATTGAAGTTTCACTTTATTGTGATTCAAATAAAAAAGGAACCTTTGGTGGCTCCGTTGATTCCAAAAGTGTATAAAATTTAATCCGAATGAAGAAGATGTTGAATGGTTTTTTCAAGAAAGACAATCTCTGCTGATAACATTGTAATTTTATGTTCGACTGCAAGATTTACACCGGTTCGTATTCCATGCGCAGGGGTTTGTTTAAATAGGTCTATTTGTTTTTTGTTTTTCCTTAATCGTTCTTTCAAGGCTGGTATTGCTTGGTCCATAGGAAGAAAATCAATAAACATTAACCCGATATCCCCTTGGTAATTAACACTTTCAGCAGAAGACAGATTATCCAATAGTAATTGATAAAAATAGTTTCGGCCGCTTTCATTTATAGAATACACTTTGCGGGTGGGTCTATTTCCTTCTTGCTCTAACTGAATATCAATAAAGCCCTTTTGATTTAGTTTATCCAGAGTAGCATAAGCAGTAGGCTTTTTCATATCTGTAACTGTACTTAAGTTTCTTTCGATGAATTCATTAATCTGATATCCGTGTTGACTTTGTCCCATTAGTAACCCAAGTAGAATTAGTGAGCGATTTTCCACTGAAATCTTCCTTTCTTTCACACACTCTATCTATATTCTCTCGTATATTTTGTTTGTAGTCAATTGAGTGTTAATCTGTTCTTTATCAGTAACTTAAGGAGAACTATACCATAAAAAGAAGGCCATTTTTTTATCTAATAAAAGTACATCTACATGGAAAGAGCTAAGGCAACCTGGAGATTCAAGTATAGTATTCATAGGTTTAAGGGAGAAGATAGCCTCATGTAGAGCAGCTGCGGTGAATCGTACCATAAGTAAATGAGGTTTATAAGAGGGAAGTAAGGAGATTATTATTGTATGGGATTCAATATCTTCTTGAACCAAAATATAAAAGAAAGTTTTAAACTCTTTCACTTATATAAAAGGGCGCAATAAATTAGCAAAGGCTCAATCGCTCATAAATTATATGCAATTAAGCCAATCTTATAAAATGGAACCCTTTTTTAAATTCATATCTTTTCTGTATGTTCTTTAATAGTTAAGACGATTTCCTGAAACGTGTATTTATGGTTGACCACATCGACTGTAAAATCTTGTTCTTCATCTATTCCCATCGTCCATCTATAATGATTTATTTTCAAAAAAATAATAAGTGAAGCAAGGGCTGTTCTTTTATTTGCATTGTGGAAAGCATGATTTTTAGCAATGGATTCAAATAGTGCAGCTGCTTTTTCATATATGGTTGGATAGGCATCTTGACCAAATGCGGATTGTTTAGACCGGTTAAGCTTAGTGTCCAGCAGTGCAGGGTCTTTTACGCCAATAGTCTCTTGTGGTGAATATAAGCGAATTTGTACTGTATTGATAGCTATCACTTGATTCGTTGTTAAATAAATAATTTCGTCTCTCATCTATCTACTAACCCTTTAAATGCTTTGTCATGCTCCTTTATCACTTCGTTCAGAAGTTCCATAAATTCAGCATCTACTCCACTTGGAAGATGAAGCTGCTCTTTTTTTCTTAAAATGATTTTTCCACCTTTTACTTCAATTTGTACATCATCGCCTTGAGATAGTCCTACCTGCCTTAATAATTCCGGAGGTAATGTGATGCCGATGCTGTTCCCTATTTTTGTTACCTTTCTTTCAATTTGCTCCATAAATTCCACCTCCTTGTTATAACTGTTATAACAATTATGACACAGTGTATCCTTTTCTCAAGATTAATATTCAACTGATATACATATTCAGTCACAGGACGCAATTCTGCAGCAAGAATTGTGCTCTTTCTTTAGGTTAAGGGCCATTATCTTGAATAAAAGGTTGAAGAAAACCCTACTTTTTTATGCGCTTTCAGTCTTCTTCAGAAGTCAAATATGTTGATACATCTGAAAAGAAAAGAGCCAAACCCTTGAAACATAAGGATTTGACTCTTTTGTGTACTTCATTTATGTTAACTAGATTTGTAGAGGATATTCATTCCTTTTTGATCCTTAAATGTGGTTCCATCATCATCTATCACTAAAAAATCGACAAGGATCTATAACCACTCTTATGTTAAACGAACAAGTGCTGGTATTTCCGGCTGCATCTGTAGCTGTACAAGTGACAGTTGTTGTACCACGAGGGAAGAAAGAACCAGATGCTGGTGTACAAACAGAGGTAACAGCAGAACAGTTATCGCTTACTGTTGGAGGTGGATAATTTACAATAGCTCCATTTTGCCCTAAATCATTAAAAACAGTGATATCGGCAGGACAATCGATAATAGGTGGTTCAGTATCAGGCGTAAAGGTAATTTCAACAATTCCATTACCTGAACGAACAGCACTTTGGTTAACTTGATTGATCCCAGCATTGAACGAAGAACCACCTCCACCTCCGCCACCAGCGGTAGCTCCAGTAGTAGCACCACTACCGCCATTACCACCACCAAAGCCGCCACCTCCGCCACCAGAATCACTACCAGCACCTCCACCGCCAAAACCACCATCCCCTCCACCATTTGCAGCAATACCACCATTACCAGCAATACCACCAGCACCGCCCCCACCTCCACCAGTTCCAGCAGCACCGCCAGCAGCACCTCCGCCTCCGCCGCCAGCATTCAAACCACCTCCACCTCCGCCGCCAACACCTCCTAAACCAGTAAGACCACTACCACCCCCACTAACATCACCGGTACCTCCAGTACCACCGGTACCAGCAAAAGCGCCACCTCCGCCTCCACCTCCAGAGGCAGTAGTATTGGCATTACCGCTACCACCAGCACCTCCGCCACCAGTAGCAAGTCCACCAGCACCACCAGCACCACTATCACTACTATCACCACTAATACCGTTAGTAGCACCTCCACCTCCACCAGAACCGGCAGTTCCCGGGGTATTTTGGAAACCGCCGCCACCTCCGCCGCCAGCGCTGATTAATATACTAGCTAAGGATGGAGTCCCGCCGCGCCAAACAAATGATCCTCCACCGCCGCCGCCAGCGCCCTGACCTTGAACACCTGCGGCACCGATACCGCCAACTAGAATAGTTAACAGCTCTCCTGGAGTAACAGAAAACTCCCCTTGAATAGAGGCCCCCAGACCACCTGAACCACCAGTACTTATCCCATTAGCACCTGCTCCACCAGCTCCGCCTTGCGCTCCCTGTGCTCTGATGGTCACAGAGCATACATTTGCTGGAACCGGAAATGTTTGAAGATCCCCCGTGAAGTTAAATGTTTGTGTAGCCATTCATATTTCTCCTTTCAATACATTCGATTGATTTAGTTATTTTATTCACGAGGAAGTGGATTGCACCCGTTTTGTTAAATGTATTTCATTTAACGGAAAAAAAGAGTATCCATCCGCATCAACTTACGTCTGCTATACTACGCATATGATGAATAACGGTGTCCCCCTTAAGGTGATCCAAAGCCTGCTTGGCCATGAGAAGAGTGAGACGACCAAAATATATGCGCAGATGAGTGGAAAGTTGAGGCGTGATTTTTATAGTAAATATTTTTGAAAGGGCATTTCATTGAACTTCAATGGGGGCACCATTAACGGAGGATCATTGGTAAACTTATCTGGAATTCGAGTTTTCTATTATTGTGCGCATTCCAGTCGCGGCTTTCCAATAAGGATTATTGTAAATGGTTTGGATAAAATATACCTAAATATAATTTAGGGTGATGAAATTGAAAAAAGGTGTTCCCCTGTTATTGTTTTTATTCAGTAGTGTATTATTTTGTTGGATAAATAATGGAACTGTATATGCTAATCTGGATGATATGTCCTCTTTAGAGGAAATGTACACTCAAATTGGATATAAAACAGTTGAAGAAGCCGTTATAGAATTTGAAAATCATTTCAAAAAAGATGTGAAGCTGCCATTTTTGTGCTAATTCAATTGATTATGTTCCGGAAAAGAGAAGTTCGTTACAGAAGTAACTAGCACCTTCTTCGTATTTTTCAGGTTTCAGGGTAGGATTGTGTTATACGAAAGACGGAAAAAATCCACCATTGATATGGTGGATAACACTATTATAGGAACAAAATTAAAGCCGAGGCAACTACACCAATATAAATCCAGATTGAATTATCTTTCATGCAATTTCCAATTTTCCTCATTTCATTCACCGCCATTACTACTATATTCCGCAAATATAGAAATGGTTAAAGAAGAAAAACAACAAATTTCGCTTTTTTTTTATATTTATGCAGTATGAAGAGCGAGAGTAAAAAAGTCATTTATGAATAGAAACCCAAGTGCCAATTGAAACTCTAGATGATAATTCTAGAACATCATGATTAAACATTCTAATACATCCATGTGAGACATTTTTACCGATTGAAGCGGGGTTATTGGTTCCGTGTATACCGTAATGAGGTTTTGATAATCCCATCCAAAGCACTCCAAATGGTCCGCCGGGATCAGGTTGTTTATTGATAATCGTGTATGTCCCAGAAGGTGTTGGTGACAATATTTTTCCAACTGCAATGGGGTAAGTTTTTATAAGCTTATTTCCATCAAAAAGTTTTAATTGATGACGCGATGTTGATACGTCAATCCATTTCGCCATGAAGTTCAACTCCGTCCTTTTTGAATATTCTATGAAGTGACTTGGGCATTTGTTAATCAATGCTGCACATCTGATAAATAACAGCGCAACACTTAGGGTGGTTCAGGACCTGTTTGGTGAGAACATGCTAAACAAATCCGCCTGGAAGCAGCGCCTTTATTAATATAAATTTGCCATTGAAAGAAGCGGTCTGATTGTTTAGCATAATATATAATGATAGGCACTTAGAAAATGATTAATAAAGGAGATTAGGAGATTGCTATATTTATATATTGTCCGGCATGGGGAAACGGAATGGAATGCGGCTGAGCGGATACAGGGAAGGCTGGACTCTCGTTTGACGGAAAAAGGCCGGAGCTATGCCAAGAGGTTAGGTGAAAGGCTTAAAGATACAGAGTTCACGCGGATTATCGCCAGCCCAAGTCAAAGAACGCTGGAAACGGCACAACTGCTTAGAGGTGAGCGGGATATCCCTGTCATTCAGGATGAACGGATTATGGAGATGGCGATGGGACCATGGCAGGGCATGACAAAGGCGGAAATCCGGCTGCAGTACCCTAATGAATATGATTGGTTTATGTCCAGGCCTGAACTTTATCAAAATATCGGAGCGGAAACGTTTTTTGATATGAAAGAGAGGGCCGAGAAATTTCTTGCCGAGATGAGAAACGGCACTTTGAACGGAAACGTGTTGGTTGTTTCGCACGGTTTGTTAATCAAAGCGTTGTTTGCTATTTTCAAAGGAGTGGAGATTAAGGATATATGGAAAGAGCAAATCGTTGATGGTACAAGCCTGTCCATTGTAAAAATTGACCGGGAAGAGCAGGAAATCCTTCTTGAAAGCGATATGGGCCATGTGACCAATGATGAAACAGTCCCTCGCTTATAATTCCGAATGTTTTGCGGCTTTTTGAAAACTTTCCTGTTTTTCAGGTTTCCATTAAGCCCATTTTTACATACTATAAGAAAAGTAAGTCGAAAATTTAACTGTTATATACGAAAAGAAAAGAGAGAGATAGTCCCAAACAGTTTTTCAATAACGAGGGAAATATAAGCAATATTGTTTCACAAAGCCATTTCAGAAAGTGGTAAAATGGGTGAGTGTGAATCACAAAATGGAGGGTTTGTTAGATGAAAACAAAATTAGGATTACTATACGGCGGGAAATCTGCAGAGCATCCAGTATCACTGCGGACGGCTATGGCTGTTATTGGAGCGCTAGATCATAACAAATTTGATATATATCCTATTTATATTGCTGAATCAGGCGAATGGAACAAAGGGGCACAGTTAACAGGTCCGGTTGAGAATGTTGACCAGCTAAAGTTTGGCGGTAACGGAACTTCTGCGTTATCTTCTGATTTATTTCAAACGGAAGATGGACAGTCTTTTGATGTCATTTTCCCTCTGCTGCACGGACCAAATGGAGAAGATGGAACGGTACAAGGCTTTTTAGAACTGTTGAATTTACCGTATGTCGGCAATGGAGTGCTGGCTTCCTCTGCAGGGATGGATAAAATTGTGATGAAAAATATCTTTGCCCAGGCCGGACTGGCACAGGTGAAATATGTTTCTTGTATAAAAAGCGAATGGAGCAGTGCCCCAACTCACGTCTATGAACAAGTGGAGAAGGAATTAGGCTTCCCATGTTTTGTGAAACCGGCAAACCTAGGCTCAAGCGTTGGCATCAGCAAATGCACGAATCGTGCTGAATTGGAAACAGCTTTTGCGGAAGCATTTCAGTTTGATCGCAAAGTGATTATTGAAGAAGGCGTTACAGCAAGAGAAGTGGAAATTGCTGTTTTGGGCAATGATAATCCTGAATGCTCGGTAGCAGGGGAAATTGTACCGAAGAAGGATTTTTATGATTATAAAGCAAAATATGTTGATGATGATACAGCGCTTATTATCCCGGCTGAGATTACAAACGATGAGTATGCCATGCTGAAGGAAATGGCTGTTAAAGCATTCAAAGCCTTGGATTGCTCCGGTCTTGTCAGAGCAGATTTCTTTTTAACAAAGGATGGCAAAGGGTTAATTAATGAAGTGAACACAATGCCTGGCTTCACACCGATCAGTATGTTCCCGCTTCTTTGGAATCAGAGCGGTCTGGAATATCCTGCCTTGATTGAACGCCTTGTGGAGCTGGCGATTGAACGATATGAAGTTAAACAAAGTATTAAATTCACAGTGTAAGCAGGGTTGGCTGCTATTTTTGCACAAATAGGCACTAATCGCCTATAGGTTTACTAGGGGGCTGTTCCTTCAGGGTGTGAGGCACCCGGCAGGACAGCCCTTTCTGAATTGGGGGGAATGAAATGATAAAGAGGACGTTAGCGCAGCTAAAGGATATGATTCAAATTGAGAACGATATCACTGCCTTTCAAGATATTGCGATAAATGGTGTTTCAATTGATTCGCGGAAAATTGCCAAAGGAAACTTGTTTGTTCCTTTTAAAGGGGAGCATTCCGATGGGCACCGCTTCGTCGAGGAGGCGCTCAAAACAGGCGCACATGCAGCCCTGTGGCAGAAGGATGTGCCCAATCCGCCATTGCACCTGCCGATTCTTATCGTTGAGGACACATTAACTGCGCTGCAGGAACTAGCTAGAGGCTATCGGAACCAGCTGGATGTAAAGGTCGTTGGTATTACCGGCAGCAACGGAAAAACAACGGTAAAGGATATGGTGACTAAGCTTTTGTCCTTGCAATATAAGGTGCAAAAGACAGAGGGAAATTACAACAATCATATCGGTCTGCCGTTAACGGTGCTTTCTCTTGCTGAGGATACAGAGATTGCTGTTTTGGAAATGGGAATGAGCAGTAAAGGCGAGATTGACTTTTTATCCACTTTGGCACGTCCGAACGCAGCTATTATTACGAATATCGGTGAATCGCATTTGCAGGATTTAGGCTCAAGAGAAGGGATTGCCGAGGCGAAGCTGGAAATTACCCATGGCCTCCAGGAAAACGGTTTAATCGTTTATCTTGGCGATGAACCATTGCTGCAGGAGCGGCTCCAGGATGATAAAGGAAATGCTCTGATTCAGACATTTGGGCGCAACGATGGGAATGATATCTATCCGCTGGAAATCAAGACGGATAGTTCAGGCAGTATGTTTAAAACAAATCTCTCGCAAACGGTATTTAAGCTGCCGGTGCTTGGGATTCACAATATTCTTAATGCCCTTTGTGCGATGTTGACGGCAAATTATTTCCAAATACCGTATTCAAAAATGAATGAAGGCTTTAGCGGTTTGAAACTGACGAATATGAGAATGGAACTTGTAGAGGGACAAAATGCTGTGAAGGTCATTAACGATGCCTATAATGCCAGCCCAACATCGATGAGAGCGGCGATTGAACTAGTGTCTGCACTTTCGGGATTTTCGCAAAAAATTCTTGTACTTGGAGATATGCTGGAATTAGGAGAGAGAGAACAGGAATTCCATTATGAAATGGGAAAATCGATTGATCCGCAAACGGTGGATTACGTCTTTACTTTTGGGGACCTTGGCCGGTATATTTCAGAAGGGGCTAAAACCGTTTTAAATGAAAATAGAGTGTTTTCTTTTGCCGAGAAAGAGTCTTTGATTGCAGAGCTGAAAAAAATTCTGACTGCTGATGCACTTGTGTTGGTAAAGGCATCAAGAGGGATGAGAATGGAAGAGGTTGTGAAGGCTTTAATCTGATTTAAACGCTATATTACGGTCCGGCCGCTTAATCATCATCCAGCGGCGCAGCCTCATGGTTATGATTTCGAGGCACTGTATACACCATTCCCACTTGTTTTTTAGGTGGGAAGGATTTGATCTGGACTCGTTCCATTACCAGATACACTGGATCAATCAGTCATATCTATGAATTTTGCCCGGATTTATGCTTAAGATAAGAATTTTCTCAGCGATTGGGTGTAAAATACAAATAGGACAAATTCTTAACTTTGATTAAAATGGCGGTGTCAGAGATGATCGGATGTTTATGTATTCATGGTTTTACGGGTGCCCCGTCTGAGGTTGATCCACTTGTGCAATATTTAAAGAAGGAAACAGATTGGAAATTAGCTGTGCCAACTCTGCCCGGTCATGGAGATACACTTCAGTTGAAGGGCGTGCAATATAAAGAATGGATTGGTCATGCAGAACGTGAACTAGAGGCATTGCTTGATTCGTGTGAAAAGGTTTACGTGGTAGGTTTTTCAATGGGAGGAATGATTGCCAGTTATTTAACTGTTCATTTTCCGGTTGAGAAATTAGTGTTGTTAAGTGCGGCTGCTTATTATGTAAATCCAAAACAGCTTGCAGCTGATATTGGGACAATGTTTAAGGATCTATCTCAAGGTAAATTGACAGAAAATGAACTGTTTTTACGCTATAAACGAAAAATAAAGGAAACCCCGTTAGCGGCAACGATCCAGTTTCGCAAGCTTGTGAATCAGGTTCGTCCGCTGCTGCCGGAAATTAATGTACCCACTTTTATAGCCCAGGGTGAAGTAGACGGGATTGTCCCTCCAAAAACAGCGCAATATTTATACAATCATATCTGTTCTTCATCGAAAAAACTTTTTTATATTAAAAATTCTAAGCATTTGATTTGCCATTGTGAAGAACGAAATGATTTATTCGAAAATATTCTGTCATTTTTACATGAGCGGTAATCAAACAGAAGTGAAAACCTTTCTCGATACAATTGGCGCTAATATTGCAAACTGCCGGCAGTAATGGTAAAATTATCAACAAAGTGCCAATGAGAGAATTTCTTTCGACCTCAGACATTACTCCATTTGGAGAATGTCTTTTTTTCACTTTTTACATGTATTACTGCGCTTGGAATACCTTTCCACAGTGATTATATAAAATATGGGCTCGGGAGAAATCGAACTAGCCACTTCACATAAGTACACGTATACACGCTTTGTTATGGAGGTCATTTAGCCGCTGTTGTATTCTTTCTTTTTAAAAAATGGGAATTTACGCTGAATGAATCTGATCATTGACATGGCAAATGAAAAGAAGGAGAATGGGAAAATTGACAAAATTTGAAGAATTAGGTATTAGTGCAGCAACGATGAAGTCACTGAAAAGAATGGGCTTTGAAGAGGCGACGCCTATTCAGGCTGAAACGATTCCACTTAGTCTTGCCAATAAAGACTTGATTGGCCAGGCGCAGACTGGAACGGGTAAAACGACTGCATTTGGTGTACCGATGATTGATAAGGTTGATAAAGATAAGGACTTTATCCAAGGAATCGTTATTGCACCGACACGTGAACTTGCGATCCAAGTATCAGAAGAGTTATATAAAATCGGTTACGGAAAAAGAGCGCGTGTGTTAGCGATTTATGGAGGACAGGATATTAATCGTCAAATCCGTGCTTTGAAAAACCATCCGCATATTATTGTTGGAACACCAGGACGCTTGTTGGATCATATAAATCGTAAAACAATCCGTCTGGATCATGTTCATACGGTTGTTTTGGATGAAGCAGATGAAATGCTGAATATGGGATTTATTGAAGATATCGAAGCGATTCTTGCACAAATCCCGGAAGAGCATCAAACCCTGTTATTCTCAGCTACGATGCCTGCTCCAATCCAGCGGATGGCGGAACGGTTTATGAGGGAGCCGCAGGTTGTTCGGGTGAAAACAAAAGAAGTAACGGTTTCTGCCATTGATCAGTATTATCTGGAAGTTCAAGAAAAGAATAAGTTTGATATTTTAACGAGACTGCTTGATATTCAGTCACCTGAATTATCGATTATTTTTGGACGCACAAAAAGAAGAGTGGATGAACTTTCAGAGGCATTAAATCTCCGCGGTTATAATGCTGAAGGAATTCACGGCGATTTAAGCCAGGCGAAACGTATGTCTGTTTTACGCAAGTTTAAGGAAGGCTCTATTGATGTGCTGGTAGCAACAGATGTAGCGGCCCGCGGTCTTGATATCTCAGGTGTGACACATGTATATAACTTCGATATTCCACAGGATCCTGAAAGCTACGTTCACCGGATTGGACGTACCGGTCGTGCAGGTAAACAAGGTGTGGCGATGACGTTCATTACACCAAGGGAAAAATCTTACTTACATGTAGTGGAAAGAACAACAAGAAGAAAAATGGAGCGCATGCAGCCGCCAACATTGGATGAAGCATTAGAAGGACAACAAAGAGCGGCAATGGAGAAAATCGTACAGACGATTGACTCTAATAATCTGCAATATTACAAACAACTTGCCGATGAACTTTTATCAGAACACGATCCTTCAACTGTAGTAGCAGCGGTTCTTAAAATGCTGACAAAAGAACCTGATAACACACCAGTTGTTTTGACCGAAGAAAAACCGCTTCCGTCTAAACGGGATCGCAAACCGGATGATCGTAAACGCGGCGGCTATGATTCTTATAACCGCAAGAGAACACCGGTTAAATCACGCTCAGGCCAAAGTCATGGCGGAAAACGTCCAAACAACTCACAATACAAATCAAAATCAAATAGTTATCGGTAATAAGAAAAGCGGAAGCGCCTTGCCCAGCGGCGTATGGACTGGAGCCATCCCGACTGAGATAAAGGAAACACGAAGAGCACAATAGTGCAATTCGATGTTGACTTATCGTAGGGAGGGAGGGTGAAGTACACTAGACGCTAGGCGCTGTAGCTAGACACCGGTCTAAATTCAGAAACCTTATACTTAACCTTTGAAGATGATGCACGGGAATGTAATCCCGTGCATTCGTTTGTATCTGGGGGGGAATTAAAGAAAGAGCGTACCGAAGCATGAAGGTTTTTCGCAAAATTTGGGGCATCAATGACGCCTCGAATTTTGAAACTTTATGAAAGTATATTACGTACATATAGCAATAAGTTTTTAAGCCTCCGGCGGATGCCTCGGATTTTTTAAAGGAAATTTTTCGAGCGGGCTCGAAAAAAACCGGACGCAAATTCGACGGGGCGAATTTGATTTGTAGAAGAATCAGGGGGTGCAGGATGTTAGCTGAACCAAGAAAGAGAATTTCTCAGAAAGCATTGATTGTCTGGAGGATTTCGGGCGCCATTATTTCAGCCTTTTTTCTGCTTATTGCAGGAGGAATTATTGTCTTTACATTGATCTTTGACTGGCTGGTGTGGATTAGTGCTGCAGCTATCATATTATTTATTTTAACTGTTGTTTTTTCCGTATTTATTTTTCCAAAGCTGCGCTGGAAGCGGTGGCGGTATGAGGTGAGGGAACAAGAAATTGAACTGCAGCATGGGATGTTTATTGTTACCCGGACGCTCGTTCCGATGGTTCGGGTACAGCATGTGGACACGAAGCAGGGACCACTTTTGCGTAAATACAATCTGGCTTCTGTAACCATTTCAACCGCTGCGACGGTCCATGAAATCCCCGCTTTGGATAATGAGGAAGCGGAGGAAATGAGGGTCTTCATCTCGAGGCTGGCAAGGGTGGCGGATGAAGATGTCTGAGCGGAAACGGCTTCATCCCATATCGGCTGTGGCCAACACTTTGAAGCAAATTAAGGAAATGATTCTTCCCTTTGTCCTCCTTTTTGTGGTGGGGAGAAATGGAGATGGAGACCGGTATTGGTTTTATATTGTAGCAGCAATGTCCATCATCTTTCCATTGATTAGCGGTATTCTGACCTGGATGCGGTATACATACCGGATTGAAGAAGGGGAGCTGCGCATTGAATCCGGCATCTTTGTGAAAAAGAAACGCTATATCCCATTTGAAAGAATTCAAAGCCTTGATTTTTCAGAAGGGGTATTGCAGCGGATGTTCGGCTTGGTGAAGGTGAAAGTGGAAACAGCAGGATCGACCAGTCTTGGGGAGGCTGAGGCGGTGCTGACTGCGATTACGAAAGAAGAAGCACGGGCGATACAAGAGACTTTGTCACTTGTGAAAAACGGGAAGGATGCCATGCGAACAAGGGATGAAGAGGTTCCGGAGGAAAGGGCGAGCCTCTATCATATCACGCCATCCCAGCTTGTATTATTAGCGACAACATCCGGAGGAGCAGGCGTTATCCTGTCAGCGATAGTTGCCTTTATCTTTCAATTCGATGAATTGATCCCCTATAAAAAAGTATACAATGAGTTTCAGCACTTCATTGCCAATGGCATCGTCTTTGTCAGTCTGGCGGCGCTGCTGGTCTTTCTCGTGGCATGGATACTGGCGTTTATCAGTACATTGTTGAAGTATGCGAATTTTACTGTACAAAAGGTTGAAGGTGACTTGATTATTTCAAGAGGGTTATTGGAGAAAAGGCAAATAACAATTCCCATCAACCGCATTCAAGGCATCCGCATCAGCGAAAATCTCATCAGGCAGCCGCTGCGTCTGGCGACGGTGTATGTAGAAAGCGCCGGCGGATCAATCGATAAAGAATCGAAGTCAACGATTATGGTTCTGCCCATCGTGAAAAAACGGAAAATCCCTGAATTGCTGCATTCTATTCTGCCTGATTATGATTTGCATCCGGAAGTGGTGTCTGTCCCTAAAAGGGCATGGAGAAGGTATATGTTCCGCGGACTACTTTTCCCGATCCTCCTCGTGCTGGGTGCCGTCATTTTCTTCCGGCCATGGGGCTGGCTTTCGCTCTTGCTTATTCCCCTTACGGCAGTTTGGGCCCACTGGAAGTATAAGGACGCGGGTTGGAGTGTAAATGATGTACAGTTAACATTGACCTACAGGGGAATCATTAAGAATACAGTGATGATGAAAAGGAATAAAATTCAGACATTATCGATACAGAAAAATTATTTTCAAAAAAGGCAAGGGCTGGCCACTGTCCAAGCAACTATCATATCCGGAATTGGAGGATCTGGAGGTACGGTGAACGATTTAGAGGCGATTGCCGGAATGAAAATTTATCACTGGTACAGCCGCCATCAGGACAATATAATATGAAGCAAAAAAAGTCAGATTCTCGCATGCAGCATCTGACTTTTCTTGTGTAAACAGCTCTATTTTTTTTGCAAAGAAAGCAATCCAATAAGAAAGCCGGAAATCAAACCGAAAAGATGGGCCGTTACATTAATCTGCGGCTGAACGAAGGTCATAATGACACTGATGACTGTAATGGTAATCAGCAGCTGTTTGTTTTCCTTTGCCATCCGGTGCTTTTGCCGAATGAGGATACTGATGTAATAGCCAAAAATTCCAAAAATCGCCCCGCTGGAGCCGACATGCATATAAGTAAGCGGTTCTAAAAAGAGTGTGGCCACATTTGCTGAGATTCCTGTTACTAAATAGACGACGGTAAACCTTATGGGGCCGATCATTTTTTCTAAAGCTGGTCCGAATATCACAAGTGAGAAACTGTTAAATAAGAAATGAGAGAATCCGTTATGCATAAATATAGGGGTAATAATCCGCCAGATTTCTCCTTGCATAATAAACAAATTAACGCCGGAAAATAGTTCGAAAAACCATTGATTGGGGAATAGCGGCAAGACAGTCAGCAAATACAGTACAAGATGAATAAGAAGGATCGCGGTAATAACCGGATAAAAACGGATAAACTCCTTTAAGCTTTCAGTCCTAGTGAACAAGTTTAATAACCTCCTGCAAAATTGCTTAGAACAATGATAACACAGAGACTCTGCTGCAGCTAAACATGGTTGTTCAACTATACATATGCTAATATTACGTTTAAAAGCAGTTCAAAAGAAAAATCAAATAAAGGAAGTTAGACGATGATCGTTGGAATTGGGATAGATATTGTGGAATTGGAGCGGATTGAAAAAGTAAGCGCTCGGCAGAAAAAGTTTGCCGATCGGATCCTGACTTCATTTGAAAAAGAAATATATGAACAATTAAGTGGAAAAAGACAGATTGAATATTTAGCGGGAAGATTCGCTGCTAAGGAGGCATTTGCCAAAGCGTATGGTACGGGGATCGGCACGCAGCTATCTTTTCTTGATATTCAGGTAGAGAATGATGAAAAGGGAAAGCCGGCAATCACAAGACCGCTGCAGGAAGGGGTTCATCTGTCCATTTCGCATAGTTTGGACTATGCCGTGGCGCAGGTTATCATTGAAAAAATATAACATGTAAGGCATCCGGCGCCACAGCTTTTTTTTCGTAAAAGGACTGGTGCCTTTCTCTTATACAGGTCTCATTTCCTCTCTTTAAAATTAGCAAAGGCACTTTTTTCGTTCGTCATATTACAGGTGGTTGTCTCATATATTCATAATGCAATAGGAGAGACAAGACCAGGCAGCTTGAATATGGTGTTTCATCCGATCGCACTCCGCCTGCTTTTTCCTTGTCTAGCTGTCAGGCCTGTAAAAAACACATGAACAGGCAAGGTCATGACAGCTTTTCAACTTCATTCAGCAGAAGTCCTCCACTTCTGTAAGTGGGGGATGAATGCAAAATAGTTTTCCGATTCAGTGGGGATTCAAACCCTGGCTGAATGAAGTTAGGCCTCCGGCGGATGCTTCGATTTTTCAAAGGAAATTTTTCGAGCGAGCTCGAAAAAAATCGGGCGCAAATTCGACGGGGCGAATTTGATCTCTCCTTCTTACGGATTAATGAGACAAAAAGGGGTTGAAGGAATGAAGAAAAGGTTATTTATGCTTCTGGCACTGCTTCTGGCTGTTCTTTTATTAGCTGCGTGCGGGGAAAAATCTCAGACAGACGTTGTCAAGACACTGGAAGGGAAGCTAGATAAGCTGGCAGGGTATAAGGTGAAAGCGAAAATGACACTGCAGATGGGGTCGGAGCCGCATACGTATGATGTGGAAATCTGGCATAAAAGGCCTGATTTCTATCGTGTTGATCTAAAAAACGCACAAAAGGATCAGAGCCAGATGATTTTGCGTAATGATGAAGGTGTCTTTGTTTTAACACCGGCACTAAATAAAAGCTTTAAGTTCCAAAGTGACTGGCCGCAAAACAGCAGTCAAGCCTATTTATTCGAGTCGCTGGCCATGGATATTATTGAAGATAAAGAAGCGAAATTCACCGCAACAAAGGACCATTATGTTTTTGAAACAAAAACCCGTTATCAAAACAATAGAATGCTCCCTTACCAAGAGATTACGCTGAGTAAAAAGGACCTGGCCCCTGTCAGCGTGAAAGTGATGGACACCGATCGCAATGCGCTCGTTACAGTTGAATTTACGGATATGAAATTTGATGCCAACTTCGACAACAAAGACTTTGACATGCAGAAAAATATGACAGGTGCCCAGCTGGATAAAACTGTCATGGCCGAGCTGGGAGATTCATCGTTTACCGTGAAGTATCCGGAAGAAACAGCAGGAGCAAGCCTGAAGAGTGAAAAAGAAGTGAAAATGGAGGACGGAAAGCAAGTCGTACTCACCTATGAGGGAGAAAAATCCTTTACATTAGTGCAAGAAAAAACAGAGATTCTTCCTGCCACAGCCGGACCGATGGTTATGACTGGAGAGTTGGTAGACCTTGGTTTCACCATTGGTGCTGTCACGGATAACAGTTTGACTTGGACGTACGAGGGGGTAGATTATATGATTGCTTCCAATGATTTAACACCGAAGGAAATGGTGGAAATTGCCCAAACGGTTCAGGCAGAAGCAGTAAAATAAAAAACGCCCGCTGACGCATTTGAAGATGATACGAGTTTTACCAAAATGAACGAATTGGACATCGAAACAGGCTCGCAAGAATGGGGCCTGTTTTTCTTGCACTGATAGGAAAGTATAAAATTGCAGCGAAGAAGTATTTCGACGTAGCTGCAATTTCTAGGAAATCAGTATAAGTGCAATAAGGCTTTTCTTAGAGCTTCAGCTCTTAGAAAAGTCAATCGGGCTCTGCGCGACTACGCCTCTGTCTTCGCCTTTCAGGCTCGCCAATCGGCGAGTTTTCTTTATAGACACAATTGACAAGCTAAAGGAAGAGTCAGATAATCTACTAAGTAAGTAGAATCAGGAGTTGTCATCTTAAGGAGTGTTAGAGTTAAATGGATCAGCCATTTTATCGGGATACATGGGCCGAAATTAATTTGGATCATATTTCTTATAATGTACAATCATTAAAACAACGATTACCGGAGAATGTGACGCTGTTCGCTGTTGTCAAAGCCAATGGATATGGCCACGGCGATGTTCAGACAGCTCAGTCAGCCATCCGCGCGGGTGCCTCTTATTTAGCTGTGGCATTAATTGACGAAGCCATTCTTTTACGAAAAAAAGGAATAAGCACTCCAATTCTTGTTCTCGGTGTGAGCAGGCCGGAAGATATTACGGCAGCGGCACAATATGATATTACCTTGACTGTTTTCCAACCGGACTGGCTTCAGTATGTAAAAGAACAAGTAACATTAACGGATCCGGTTCGTGTTCATATAAAAGTTGATACAGGGATGGGACGTCTTGGTGTCAGAACGAAAAGGGAACTGCAGGAAGTCGAACAAATGATTCAGGAAAATCCAATGCTGATTTTTGAGGGGATCTTTACTCATTTTGCTACAGCGGATGAAATCGATCAGACCTATTATCAGCAGCAGAGTGCGATTTTTAAAGAAATGCTGGACAGTCTGCAGCAGAAGCCCCCGCTTATTCATTGCAGTAATTCAGCTTCTTCACTTCGCTTCCCGGAAAATCATTTTAATGGGGTCCGGTTGGGGATTTCTATGTACGGATTAAGTCCTTCACCTGAAATCGAACCGGAACTGCCTTATCCGTTAAAAGAGGCTTTTTCACTGATAACGAAGATCGTTCATGTAAAACAGCTTCATTCAGGAGATAAAGTGAGCTATGGCGCCACATATGAGGCACAGGGGGATGAATGGATTGCCACTCTCCCAATTGGTTATGCCGATGGCTGGATTCGGAAGCTTTCGGGCCAGGAGGTGCTGATCGATGGAAAAAGGATGCCGATTATTGGAAGAATCTGTATGGATCAGACAATGGTTAAACTCGATAAGTTTTATCCGGCCGGAACGGTTGTTACCCTTATTGGCGGGCAGGGAAAAGAATTTATTTCAGTCAATGAAATTGCGCAAAAATTGGATACGATAAATTATGAAGTGACCTGCATGATAACGGGCAGGGTGCCCCGTGTCTACATCCAAGACGGAACGGTTAGCGAAACGGTAAACGGACTGTCTATGCCCTAAACCTGAATGTAAACAGTGTTAACTTCATTCAGCAGAAGTCCTCTACTTCTAAAGTAAAGGGATTTTATCAAACCAGTACTCTAATTCTATGGGGGTTCGGATCCTAGCTGAATGAAGTTAAGCCTCCGGCGGATGCCTCGGATTTTTTAAAGGAAATTTATCGAGCAAGCTCGATAAAAATCCGGGCGCAAATTCGGCGGAGCGAATTTGATTAATCATGATTATGCCGATAATTTTTTGGTAAATTAACCTTGCAGATGCATAAAAGGATATTTTTGTGGACTATAATACTGAAGAATGAGAAATGCTCTTTGCACTAGACAAAAATAATGGTATCATGGAAAAAGGTAGAGTGAATTGGTGTGTAGTGATGGTGGAGGTGTATTTTGTGTCTGAGTCCAGTGTTCCAACAGAGATTATGATAACATTACCGCAACATCTTTTGAGTGAATTAGACGGTTTTGCTAAACAAGAGAACGTTAATCGCAGCGAATGTATTTATCAGGCAACAAAAATGTATTTGCGTGAACGGAAGAAAAGACAAATTCTAGAATCCATGCGACGGGGCTATATGGAAATGGCCAAAATAAATTTGACGATTGCATCTGAAGCATTTCAAGCTGAATATGAGGCAGAACATACAGTTGAACGTCTAGTAAGCGGAGGATAATCCTTTGATTGTCAAACGTGGAGACGTTTATTTTGCGGATCTATCCCCAGTTGTTGGCTCAGAACAAGGCGGGGTGCGCCCTGTACTCGTCATTCAGAACGACATTGGGAATCGGTTTAGTCCCACAGTAATAATTGCAGCGATTACAGCACAAATCCAAAAAGCAAAGCTGCCTACTCATGTTGAAATTGATGCGCAACGTTATGGTTTTGAGCGAGACTCGGTAATTCTTTTAGAACAAATACGTACAATTGATAAGCAACGCTTAACCGATAAAATCACTCATCTCGATGAAGAAATGATGGAGAAAGTCGACGAAGCCCTGCAAATCAGCCTAGGTCTTATTGAATTTTAATAATCCCTGAATGCCTCTATACTTTGTGTAGAGGCATTCGTTTTTTTTACAGAAGAGACTGCGCGAAATTTGTCTATCATTAGAAAAGCCAGCGTTGTGAAATACTATCTGCAATTTGGTAAAATAAACTTTAGACTAATCATTGGAGGATTTAGATTGGAAAAAGTGCTGGAAAAACAAGAATCATTATATAAATTAATTGCATCTGAACAATCTCTATCAGTGAAGCAGGTAAAAAACGTCATTTCGATGCTTGATGACGGAAATACCGTTCCATTTATTGCACGCTACCGTAAAGAGCAAACGGGCGCCTTAGATGAAGTGCAAATTCGCGACATTATGGAGAGATGGCAATACATACAAAATCTAGAACAGCGCAAGAAGGAGGTCATTCGCCTGATTGATGAACAGGGAAAGCTGACTCCAGATTTAGAACAAAACATCATAAAAGCTGCTAAATTACAGGAAGTAGAGGATCTCTACCGTCCATACAAACAAAAGCGACGTACAAAAGCGACGATTGCAAAGGAAAAGGGTCTTGAGCCTTTTGCCGAGTGGCTGTTAACGTTCCCTGTATCAGGCTCATTGGAGGACGAAGCTGATAAATACCTTTCAGAGGAAAAAGGAGTTACTTCTGTTGAGGAGGTTATTGCCGGGGCGAAGGATATAATAGCAGAAATGGTTTCCGATGAAGCGGATGGCAGAAAGTGGATCCGCAGAGAAACCAGCAGAAAGGGAATCATCGAATCGGCTGTCAAAGATGCTGAAAAAGATGAGAAAAAAGTTTATGAAATGTATTATGCTTATGAAGAGCCCGTCAGCAAAATTGTTCCGCACCGGATCTTAGCATTAAACCGCGGTGTAAAGGAAGAAATTTTGCGTGTGGCAATAAAGGCGGATGTGGAATTTATCCTCAAGTATTTAAATAAAAAGTGGATAAAGAACCTGAAATCGATTTCTGCCGGCGTTGTTTCTGAAGCAGTAGAAGACGGGTATAAGCGGCTCATCCAGCCTTCTATTGAGCGGGAAATACATAATGAACTGACAGAAAAGGCAGAAGAGCAGGCCATCCACATTTTCTCAGAAAACCTGCGCAATCTCTTGCTGCAGCCGCCATTAAAAGGAAAAATGGTGCTTGGAGTAGACCCGGCTTACCGCACCGGATGCAAATTAGCGGTTGTGGATGAAACGGGTAAAGTATTAACGATTGGCGTGATTTATCCTCATCCTCCTGTTTCAAAAGCGAAAGATGCCCAGGAAAAGATCAAGGAGATATTGAAGAAATACAACGTTGAAATGGTGGCCATCGGAAACGGAACAGCATCCAGAGAAACGGAGCAATTTGTTGCCGATGTATTAAAAGAAATGCCGCAAGAAATTTTTTACATCATTGTGAACGAAGCAGGAGCCAGTGTCTATTCAGCTTCTGATATAGCAAGAGAAGAATTTCCTGATTTCCATGTTGAAGAAAGAAGTGCTGTGTCCATTGCCCGCCGACTGCAGGATCCGTTAGCTGAACTAGTTAAAATTGATCCAAAATCAGTAGGTGTCGGTCAATACCAGCACGACGTTGCACAAAAAAGACTTTCTGAATCTTTAACATTTGTTGTGGAAACGGCGGTAAACCAGGTGGGAGTGAATGTTAACACAGCGTCACCATCTCTTTTGCAATATGTTTCGGGACTGTCAAAAACAGTCGCAAACAATATTGTGAAAAAAAGGGAAGAGGAAGGAAAATTCACAACCAGGGCTCAATTGAAGAAGATTCCCCGCTTAGGTGCCAAAACCTATGAACAGGCGATCGGTTTCTTACGGGTTATTGATGGCAAGGAACCACTGGATCGAACTGGCATCCATCCGGAAAACTATGATGCAGTTAAAAGCCTGCTTCAATCACTTGGCTATACATCGTCAGCTCTCGGTACAGATGAGCTTAAAAAGGCATTGGCAACAGTCGATATTAACAGTACAGCTAGTGAGTTGAATATCGGGGAGCTCACACTGAAGGATATTATTGAAGCGTTAATGAAGCCTGAGAGGGATCCGCGTGATGAACTGGCGGCACCACTGCTGAAAAAGGATGTTCTGAAGCTGGAGGATCTAAAGGCAGGGATGGAACTGCAGGGGACGGTGCGCAATGTGGTGGATTTTGGCGCATTTGTTGATATTGGTGTTAAACAGGATGGTCTTGTTCATATTTCAAAATTAAGCAATAAATTCGTAAAGCACCCGCTGGATATTGTTTCTGTAGGCGATGTGGTAACGGTTTGGGTTGACTCTATTGATATGAAAAAGGGAAGAGTGGCGCTGACCATGCTGCCGCCATCAGAGGCATAGGCCTTATTTCCAAAAATAAAAGTTTAAGCGATGCGTCCTATTGTCAGATTGATAGTGGGACGCTTTATTAAAAAAGGTTTTTCCGGTAAAAAAACCAGCATTGATTTAATAATTTAACCTGATAACGATTTTTTTCATAAAAAGCTCTTCTTATTTGCTTTTGCAGCCAGTTTGGCACACGAAAAACCTCCTTTTTCGTTGAAAACCATAAACTGAAATCTTTGTCAAGTAACAATAGTCTATGCTGTTATAGGCTGTCTTGTTCGTTTTGTTGTGAAAAGAGGGTTAAAAAAGATATGGATAATGATGAATTACAAAGGCTTGTTGAGGAGATATCAAATACATTTTTTGAAAAACCATTCCGCCATCAAGCCATCTTTAATCCGCGGCTAAGAACGACCGGCGGGCGCTATCTGCTTAAAAGCCATAATATCGAGATGAATAAAAAATACTTGGAACAGCTGGGGAGGGAGGAATTAATTGGAATTATTAAGCATGAGCTGTGCCACTATCATCTTCATTTAGAAGGGCACGGCTATAAACATGGTGATCAGGACTTTAAATGGCTGCTGCATAAGGTTGGAGCACCCCGCTATTGTTCGACGCTGCCTGAAACTATGGAAAAAAGGAGAATCCAAAGGTCGTTGACCTACCTATGTACAGAATGCAGCCAGGTTTATAAGAGGAAACGAAAGCTCGATACAAAAAAATATGTATGTGGAAGATGCCGGGGGAAATTAGCTCTTGCAGGTGAATAAAAAACATGTCTGAAGATATACTTTCATTTATTGAACAAATTCTCTCTGCTATAACTGGAATAGAATATTCCCACCGTCTTCATTAAACCTATATCGCACAATTTGTCTTTGTAAAAAGCATATAATTGAAGAGTAAAATTTATTGTGATTTATGCTTGACTTTCTAGTTTGCCGTCCATATAATATAAAGAGTCGACACGGTGACAACCTTATTTTGCAGCCGTTTGACAGCGTTAATTATTCCGCAGTAGCTCAGTGAGCCGCAGCGTCCTGAAGAGGATGCGGCTTGCGACAAAAGCCGGAGTCTTTTGAAGCACAGATTGCTACTCTGTTTTGTACACTATATATTAGTGAAGATTAATCTATTTTCCGCAGTAGCTCAGTGGTAGAGCATTCGGCTGTTAACCGAACGGTCGTAGGTTCGAATCCTACCTGCGGAGCCAATTTGGGGAAGTACTCAAGAGGCTGAAGAGGCGCCCCTGCTAAGGGTGTAGGTCGCGCGAGCGGCGCGAGGGTTCAAATCCCTCCTTCTCCGCCAGTAGATTTAATATGATGGCCCGTTGGTCAAGCGGTTAAGACACCGCCCTTTCACGGCGGTAACACGGGTTCGAATCCCGTACGGGTCACTTGCAAAAAAAAAAATGGTCCGGTAGTTCAGCTGGTTAGAATGCCTGCCTGTCACGCAGGAGGTCGCGGGTTCGAGTCCCGTCCGGACCGCCATTAATTTAAATAAACATTGGGCTATAGCCAAGCGGTAAGGCAACGGATTTTGATTCCGTCATTCGAAGGTTCGAGTCCTTCTAGCCCAGCCATTTTCATTTTAGCTTTAATTCATTCTTAACGTTCAAACACAGCACCGAGATTAACATCTTTGAATAGAATATTGCAGGAAAAACAACGAGTTCTTCCGGTTGATATTTTGATGCTATCTAAGGTGAAGATAGTTCTTTTTTTCTTTTTTAAGTGAAAAGATACTGGAATATCATTAAATTATTAGCGGGTGTGGCGGAATTGGCAGACGCACCAGACTTAGGATCTGGCGCCGCAAGGCGTGGGGGTTCGACTCCCTTCACCCGCACCATTGAACTTTTTTATTGTATGCGGTCGTGGCGGAATGGCAGACGCGCTAGGTTGAGGGCCTAGTGGGGGCAACCCCGTGGAGGTTCAAGTCCTCTCGGCCGCACCAAAAAAAGTTGTTGACATTTGATTGAGACTTTGATATTATGTAAAAGTTGCATCTGAAAAAAGATGCGCCGGTAGCTCAAGGATTCGACTTCTTCCGGGCGCGCCGTAGTTTAATTTAAAACGTTATGCGGGTGTAGTTTAGTGGTAAAACTACAGCCTTCCAAGCTGTTGTCGTGGGTTCGATTCCCATCACCCGCTCCATTTAAATTGCTCTTTGAAAACTAAACAAACAAAAACGTCAACGTAAGTTTTATTTATTGTAACAAAACATGAGCAAATCAAACACTTTATCGCGATTAACGATCAGTAATATCCTTCGGATAAACTGCTCGTAAATGCCCGATCGATTCGA
>NZ_JACHGK010000025.1:525-46857 GCF_014207535.1 Bacillus benzoevorans | reverse complement strand
AAAAGTCCGCTCGACTTGCATGTATTAGGCACGCCGCCAGCGTTCGTCCTGAGCCAGGATCAAACTCTCCAATAAAGAGTATGAGTTAGCTCATATATTTGTGTTGTTATTAACAACAAGAATTAACGTTGACGTTTTTGTTTGTTTAGTTTTCAAAGAGCAATTTATATGCCGCTCAAAGGCGACTATATTAATTTACCACATCACTTTCAGAAAGTCAACAACTTTTTAAAAGTGATTTTATCTGCCGCGATTTCATTTTCATACCGTCTCGCAGCGACGTTCATTAATATATCAGGTAATTATATAAAGGTCAACCTTTTCTTTGAAATAATTTGGACATTATACTTACTGCGAAAATCATTCCTAGATTGTACACTACAATTAAATTCAATTTTATTTATCCTGATTTCAGAAAACAGTAAGTATCAATAATAGAAAAGGTGATGCTCATGAACAATAAGATAGCTATTGTAACAGGTTCATCAAGTGGATTTGGTATGTTGAGTGCAGTAGAATTGGCTTGCGCAGGCTTTATTGTTATAGCCGCTATGAGAGATGTAAAAAAGTCGGCACCTTTATTGGAACTCGCAAAGAAAAAACATGCAGCGGAAAATATTCGTGTGTCTTCACTGGATGTTACATCCGCCGAATCAATCGAACAGTTTAGATCCACGCTTAAAGAACTTTCATCAGTTGATGTGCTTGTCAATAATGCAGGATTTGCCCGCGGCGGGTTTAGCGAAGAACTTACAGTTGATGACTACCGTTCACAATTTGAAACAAATTTTTTCGGAGTGATTGCAGTTACTCAAGCTGTTCTTCCTTTCATGAGAGCTAGAAAGCAAGGCAGAATTATCAATGTAAGCAGTATTAGCGGGAGAATCGGCTTTCCTGGATTATCCGCTTACGTCTCCTCCAAACATGCACTTGAGGGATACAGCGAGAGCTTAAGGCTGGAGCTGAAGCCGTTTGGAATTGATGTCTCCCTGATAGAGCCAGGTTCCTACCAAACTAATATCTGGTCGGGTATGGGTCAAATTAAACTAAGGGAAACATCACCTTACCTTCCCTATATGAAAACCCTAATAAATAAAATTGAAAGTGGAAAAGCAGACCACGGTGATCCTTTAGAAGTAGCTAAGCTGGTCGCTTCAATCGCAGCCCAGCCTGCAGTGCCAAATCTCCGTTATCCTGTAGGGAAGGGGGTTAAAAAAAGTATTCTCCTCAAAACCCTGCTGCCTTGGAAACGGCTCGAATCCGCTATCCTTAAAAAGTTACGTCCATAGCAATTGATTTGACTTATACTTTTCTCTGCATCACATCTGCATAAAAAAGAACCGGCATAAATTCTCCAGCCGGTTCTTCATCAATGAACGTATTTATTTTAAGAAGATAAAATACAAAATAAAGATAATAAAGAACAAATACATAATAGGACTGATTTCTTTGCGGCGTCCGCTGATAATCATGGTAATCGGGTAGAATATGAATCCGACCGCAATCCCTGTGGCAATGCTGTATGATAAAGGCATTGTAATCATTGTTAAAAATGCTGGTACTGCCACTTCGAATTTTGGCCATTGTATTTTCCCCAAAGAAGAAACCATCAATACACCGACGATAATCAAAGCTGGTGCTGTTACTGCTGATGTGACAACCTCCAATAACGGGAAGAAGAACAATGACAATAAGAAACATGCCGCTGTTACCAGTGATGCAAATCCAGTACGCGCACCTGCGGCTACACCGGCAGATGATTCTACATAGGATGTCACCGTAGATGTACCTAAAATTGACCCTGAAACAGAAGCAATGGAGTCAGAAAGCAAGGCATTACCTGCACGCGGCAGTCTATTGTTTTTTACAAGCCCTGCCTGATTCGCAACCGCTACTAAGGTTCCCGCATTATCAAAGAAATCAACAAACAGGAAGGTTAAAATGATCCCCATCATTGTTGTTGTATAAAATGCCGGGTCATTGAATGATGTGAATACTTGACCAAAAGTTGGAGCAATACTCGGTACTTGATCAACGATTCCTGACGGCTTATGAATCAACCCGAAAATCATTCCTACAATAACCGTAATAATCATTCCATAAAAAACGCCGCCTTTAACTCCCTTGGTCATCAAAATGACCGTAACTAAAATTCCAAAGATAGAAAGAAGTGTATTCGGCTCGGTTAAATCACCAAGGCCTACAAGAGTCGCGTCATTTTTCACGATAATTCCGGAGGTTTGCAGCCCAATAAACGTAATAAACAAACCTATCCCAGCACCTATCGCATACTTTAGTTCTTCGGGTATAGCATTAATCAGTTTTTCGCGAAGCCCTGTTAAAGTTAATATTAAAAAGAACATACTTGAGATAAATACAGCGCCAAGAGCGTGCTGCCATGGAATGCCGCTTCCAAGCACTACCGTATAACCGAAAAATGCATTCAAACCAAGTCCTGGCGCAAGCGCAAGCGGGTATCTGGCGATCAATCCCATGATGATCGATCCAATTGCCGCAGATAATGCCGTTGCTACAAATACAGCACCATAATCCATACGAAGTGCATCGGGTAAATCCGGAATATCGGCTAAGGTTAGCGTAATTGGGTTTACCACTAAAATATAAGCCATTGCAAGGAATGTTGTTAATCCGCCAAGTATCTCCTGGCGATAACTTGTTCCAAGCTCTTCAAATTGAAAATACTTCTTCATGAAGCTCCTCCTATAGTTAGTCATGTGTAAGATGACTTTTGATAAACATGAATTTTTTCGTCATAGTAATTAGTATGTATAATACCCACGAATCCGCGCTATAACGCATCATGTTTTCACAAAATAAAAAGAGCACCCCGATAGCATATCGAAGTGCTTGACCACAATAATGAGAAATATTCCAGACAGACGTCACGAATCTCCTCATCATCAACTCGTAGTCAAGCTATTTACGGCAGCTTGGTAGAAACTTTTGGGCCATATCCCCAAGATTATACGAAGTTATTTTAAAATAATATTACAAAAAACATTGTACCACAGGCTCTAGAGGTGTCAATAGAAAAAGCGAACAATTACTATGTTCACTTTTCCATTGTTCGCATATTTATTCCCACTCAATTGTTACAGGCGGCTTGCTTGTTATATCGTATACAACTCTATTTACATGAGCGACTTCGTTGACAATCCTTGTAGAAATCACTTCTAATACTTCCCAAGGAATACGTGCCCAGTCAGAAGTCATCCCATCAATAGATGTGACAGCACGGATGCCGATTGTATAATCATATGTGCGTCCGTCTCCCATTACACCGACACTGCGGATGTTCGGCAGGACAGTAAAGTATTGCCAAATGTCACGTTCCAAACCTGCATTTTTAATTTCTTCACGCAAAATATAATCTGACTCACGCACAATCTCGAGCTTATCTTCCGTAATCTCACCAAGGACACGAATACCAAGACCAGGTCCTGGGAACGGCTGGCGCCATACGATTTCATCAGGAATGCCAAGTTCTGTTCCAACTGCACGTACTTCATCTTTAAAAAGCGTGTTTAGCGGTTCAATTAAGGTAAACTCCATATCCTCAGGCAGTCCGCCTACATTGTGGTGAGATTTGATTGTTTGTGCAGTAGCTGTACCACTCTCAATGACGTCAGTATAAAGCGTACCCTGCGCCAAATAATCAATGCCTTGAAGCTTTTTCGCTTCATCATCAAATACATAAATAAATTCATTACCGATAATTTTACGTTTCTTCTCGGGATCATCGATGCCCGCTAATTTCGAAAGGAAACGCTCTTGTGCATCCACTTTGATCACTTTCATTTTGAAGCCTTCGGCAAAAGTTTTCATAACACTATCCGCTTCACCTTTACGAAGCAAACCATTATCGACAAAAATACATGTTAATTGATCTCCGATTGCTTTATGGATCAGAACGGCTACTACTGATGAGTCTACCCCGCCGCTAAGCGCACAAAGGACTTGCTTATCACCGACAGTCTGACGGATTTTTTCCATTTCAATCTCAATGAAATTCTCCATAGACCAATTGCCTGTACAGCCGCAAACAGAAAACACGAAGTTTTTCAATAATTCATTTCCATAAACGGAATGGCGTACCTCTGGGTGGAATTGAACAGCATAAAGGTTTCTTGATGCATCGCTCATAGACGCAATTGGACATGAAGCACTTGTAGCATCAACAGTAAAACCAGCAGGTGTTTCTACGACCAAGTCACCATGGCTCATCCAAACAATCTGCTCTTTTGGAAGTTCACCGAACAGCTTAGAGTCCGTTTTCACTTGAATTTCTGCCTTACCATACTCACGATGTGCCGCTGGTTCAACTTTCCCGCCGAAATGCTGTGTCATCAGCTGCATACCATAGCAGATGCCCATGATTGGCAGACCAAGGTCAAAAATGGCTTCGTCACAACGAAAAGCATTTTCGTCATACACACTGTTAGGACCACCAGAAAAAATAATTCCCTTTGGATTCATTTGTTTAATTTCTTCAGCTGTGATTGTGTGCGGATGCAATTCACTATACACGCCGAATTCTCTGATTCTTCTTGTAATTAATTGATTATACTGACTTCCGAAATCAAGAACGACAACTATTTCTTGATTCTCTAGCATGGCCTTCCCCATCAGATTATTCACCCCATCATCATTTAATAACTTTAGTTTTCTCTAAAAAATAAAAATATATTTTTTCTGTTAAAACTACAAACAATACAAATAAAGAATCCCCCTTCCCGCTTTCGAGAAGGCAGAATTCTTTAATGCTCGTTCTCTGTCCTCACAGTAAAATCGCTAATCATTCAATTCGTACGGAATTCATACACGAAGGAATATTTTGTATTTCCGAACAATATTGTAGGACAGGTTAATTTTCAGGTCAAGCTATTGTCCTTTTTATTAAATATTCCCATAATTCCATCATTTCACTCCAACTACCCATTTCCACTCCCGTTCCATAGAGATACTGCTCATATCGAACTGTTAACATCGTCATTTCATCCGTGGAAAAATGCTTATCAATCATTAAAGCGTACTCTCTTAATGTTTGCCCCTTGTTCCGTTTTAGTCCACAACGCTGCAATTGTTTTAGTAAAATCACATACGCTTCAGGAAAACTTTCATCATTAACAGCGCGTTTAAAGCGCCAAATATAATAGTACGGAAGCCATTTAACCCGGAAGCGGAAAAGAAGAAGAACGAGAACCGCTGCGGTGATTCCAGCTGCGGCAAACCATTTCCAGGAACGTTCCGCGGCACCTTTCCAATTATGCCAAATTTGTTCAGAAGAATGGTCCTCCTCGGTTTTTGTTTTCTCCAGCGGCTGCTCTGCCTCCTGCTTTGGAGCGTCTTTCTCCGGTGTTGGCTCAGTGTTTTCCGCAGGATTTTTACCTTGCTCATCAGATTGAAATGAGACATGATTGGAAAACCCCGGAGTCGGTTCAAACGAAACCCAGCCTGCATCAGGGAAATAAACTTCCACCCACGAGTGGGCATTATCATTTGTAATTTCATACAATTGCAGATTCCTGTTCGATCCGTTGAATTCCCCTGCTGTATATCCCTTCACCCACCTTGCCGGGATATCAATCGATCGCAGCAGCGCAGCCATCGAAGAAGAGAAATTATCGCAGTATCCCCGCCTCGATTCAAACAAGAATTGATCAACATAGTCTTCATTCTTACCGGGAATTTGTACATCCTTTGTATCATAAGAAAAATGGCTTCCCTGTAAATATTGCTCAATCGCTTTCGCCTGGTCAAACCAATTATCTTTTCCGGCTGTTATTTCTTCGGCCAATTCCCTTACCCTGTGCGGAATTGTCTCAGGCAGTTGAGTGTAGCGATTCATAAAATCCCGGCTGATCCCGGAAGCATTTTCGACAGATGTTAAGTCACTCTTTTGATAGGCTGCTTTTTCAAAGGTTACGGAATAGCTTGGCAAGGCCACCGATTGTGAATCATCAACCGAATAGATTTTTTCTAAAGCAGGATCGAATTTAAATTCTGCATGATAATCTGATTGAATGCTTTTGACACCTAGCGGATAGATGATATGCGGGTAATCTTTTAGTTGATAAACAAAGCTTGTCTCAGCCTTTTTGTCTCTTGTATTCCTTGCAGCAAAAGAAGATACAGGAGTATCACTGTTTTGCGAAAAAGAAATCGCCTCTGCATCCTGAATGGATTGGATCCACCCTTTACCTGTATAGACATCCTTCGTTTCCACCTTCCAATAATGGCTTGATTCCACTTCAGTGCGAAAAACAACCGTGCTGTCTCCTGTAAAAGGACCACCGAGCCTCGAATCATCTGTTCCATAGCCAACACGCTGAACAGCGGCATGTTGATTCCCTTCTGTCTGGCTGCTTAAGCCTTGCATATAAGGAACGGGATCAGGCCAAATCGGCGCCTGTTTCGGCAGGGCAAATCCAAGCATAACACTTAAACTAAGCAGGACAGCTAAGGGGAACAGCCATTTACGAAAGGAAGTGAATCCCCCGTCCATGCCTTCACTTTCCCTCATCCGGTAAAAAAGAAGAACACCTAAACACAAGAAACCAATGATCACTGTTCGGACAATCGAATTTGCTGCTTCATACGGAGTAAAGGTATCCAAAACTGTAATATAGGCAATCGTCATAATAAAAAACAAGAGAATTCTCCTGCGCTGAATCAGCCAATAATGAAGCAGATAGGTCATCAGCCACAGCAGGATGAATAATAGCAGACTGCGAAAAAGATTCGATACTTCTGGTATATTAGCAGAAAATATGAACGCGATATTTTGCTGGATGTCTTGGAAAAACACCATCACCCAGTCAAGCTGCAGGAAACTGCCTTCAAAATAGAGCCAATGAAGCAGATACATGATGACCATTCCTTTGGCAGCAAGACTCCATATTAATGGAGTTCCGAGATAAGTAAGCAAAAAGGAAACTGCGAGAAAAACGATAAATACCCATATATTCGCAGTATCCGTCAAAACCTTAACCGGCCAGATCCACTCCGTTACTAATACAAATCCGAAACAATACAATAAGAAAGAAGCAAAGCCGTGATGATACCTCATTCTTTCACCGCCTTTTTCATTCCGGCAGACGGCAGCGGTCCATAAACGAATTGCACACTTATCCCTCTTGTCCGTGCCATTTCCATCATCGATATTTCCAGTGCAGTGACATGCTCTGTTGTACTTTTAATGACAAAAATGGTCACAGGGCATTTTCTTACAGTAAACGCCCGAGCAGCCTTAACGAGTTCCGCTGATATTTGCGCCGTAACTAGCAATAAAGGTACCTTTTGCTGCAGCAAATAACGGTCAGTACTGAGCACCTGTGCAAATGATAGCGGACACGTATCTTTCATTTTCGCTAAATGATAGAACAGCTGCCTATGACTGCTCTCGCCTCCCTGAGGCGGAAGGACAACGCATTTCTCACTGATAGACATAAAGCCCACTCTTGCCCCTCTGCGCAATGCATCATGCCCGATTGAAGCAGTATACTGGACTAGCAGTTCGAAAAACATGTGCGGGGTACAATCGAGGATCAGCAGCAAATCCTGCGATCTACTCTGTTCAAATTCCTTCATCATAATTTCGCTGCGCTTCGCTGATGCCTTCCAGTTAATCCAAGATAACCTGTCCCCCGGCTGATACTCTCTGATCCCGACAGCCATAGTGGTATCCCGCTGTAAGCGGTCATTGACCACCATCGCATCTTGCTCAAAATCATTTTCTCCCGCTTTGTATACCCATTCGCCGTAAGCCGGATACACCAATATTTTATCCTCACTTTCTATAACCGCTTCCTGATGAATCAACCCCAGCACATCACTTGTTACAAGCCTTAGCGATGAAAAACCATGCTCACCCCTTGGTAGTTTTTCCAGGCGGTAATTGAAGCTGAAACTCTTACGAAAACCGGGATAAAGGAAGACTTTGTTTCCTTTTCGCAAAACATGTTCTGATAGTTCCATTGTGAAACAATCTTCCACAATCAGAAACAAAAGAGGATAGAAGGAATTTCTTTTTAACGTCACCGTTACAGTTAGCGATTCATTTGCATGAAACTCCCGTTTTGGGAAGTGCCTTTCAATAGAGAACTTTCCAATTGGATAAAACGCGAGGCATACGGCATAAAGCGCAAAAGGCAAAAAGCTGTAAAACAAAAACCAGCTGACAAATCCCCCTTGGAACATCGCATATGAAAAGGTGGAGAGGATTAACAACACTAAAATGAATAACTTCCAGACACTGCGAACGACCTGGAATTTATTTCTCATCTTTTCACCCTCTGAATCGGAACCGATACAAGCTCCATCATATGTTCGATGATTTCATCTACTGATATCGAGGCAAATTTCGCTTCCGGGTTCAAAACAATGCGGTGTGTGAATACCGGTCGTACTAACGATTGAATATCATCTGGCAGGACAAAATCACGTCCCGCAATAAAAGCTTTAGCTTGAGCTGCTTTCATTAACGCAATGGAACCGCGTGGACTTACTCCTAAATAAATACTGCTATGATTTCTCGTCTTATGGGCCAGTTCAATCATATACCGCTTGATCGATTCCGAAACAAAAACCTCTTTAACCTGCCCCTGTAATTTTCGTAACTCCTCTACGGTAATGACAGGCTTCAATTCATTGATCGGCGGCTCTTTCTGCACCCGATTCAATATCTCTATTTCTTCCGCAAAATCCGGATAGCCCATCTCTAATTTTAATAGAAATCGATCGAGCTGGGCCTCAGGAAGCGGATAAGTTCCCTCATACTCAATTGGATTTTGCGTTGCCATTACAAAAAAAGGTGATTCCAAACGGTGGGTAACTCCATCAATCGTGAGGCTCTTTTCTTCCATTGCCTCCAGTAATGCGGACTGCGTTTTCGGAGAAGTACGGTTAATCTCGTCAGCAAGGATAATATTCGACATCAGCGGGCCGGGTCTGAATTGAAACTCCAGTTCCTGCGGATTGTAAATCGAAACACCTGTTACATCAGAAGGCAGCAGGTCGGGCGTAAATTGAATTCTCTTAAAATCAGCTCCAATTGACTTGGCCAGCGCTCTAACCATCATCGTTTTGCCGACACCCGGTACATCCTCAAGCAGCACATGCCCCTCCGCCAGTAACGCGGTTAAACTTAATTCAATTGTATGGCGCTTACCAATCATCACTTTTTCTATATTATGAATAATCCGTTCAATGATAGGATTCATATTAATTCCTCCTAATAAAAAGCTTCTTCAATCCTCTATCAATATATAGCATTTCTATGTTATATTCTATCAATTCCAGTTGTTACCTGTCGTTGTTTTTAGATTTTTCTTAAAATTTCTCTACGACAACAAAGACCCAACATTGAAATCCATAAAAAATGCCTGACTCCATCGTTGTTCCAATTGAACAGACCCGAAGTCAGGCATCATTTATTTAGTCTAAGATTACTACTTTCACTGTTTTACGTCCCCATGCCCTGGCATCAGCACCAGACGGCATCAGTACATCGATTTTATGTCCTTTAATCGCTCCGCCAGTATCCCCGGCGATCGCTTCACCATAACCCTCAACCCATACTCTTGACCCTAACGGAATAACAGATGGATCCACAGCAATTAATTTCGTATTAGGATTTGCTTTAATATTATGACCTGTGGCAGTCATGCCGGTACTGGACTCTTCATGACTGTAAGCAGTTGCTGTCACATACAGCTCTTTTCCACTTTCTGCATTTGAATTAACTACAGCAGGCTGCACCGCTGTTGGCTGTGCCACTCGATTAACCCTTGCTTCTGCTTCTTGTCTTTCTTGTGCAATCCTCTGCTGCGCCTGAGCAAGCTGTGCTTGAATAGTAGCTTTCTCTTGCTCGGCAAGCGCCAGTTCATTTACAACTTTATTATACTTTTCCTGAACAGCTGCGACCATTTCCTGTCTTTTTTGCAAATTTTGTTCTAAACCTGCTTGTGCAGCAGCTAATGTTTGATATTGTTGATCTAACTTTTTCTCCTGCTGATCAATCGCTGCCTTCTCTTGTTCGATTTTATTTAAATCATCCTTTTGCTGCTGCAGCAAATCTTTATCAGCGCTGATCAGTGTCGAAACGGCTGTGGCTCGTTGAATCAAATCATCTACACTTTTCGCATTAAGCAGCATTTCAATAATAAGACTGGCATTATCCGTGCGCTGAAGAGAAACTAGTCTTTCCGCCATAACGCCTTTTCGGGCAAGAACCTTATCCTCTAATACAACGATTTCTTCTTTCTTCTTTTCTATCTCTGCTTTAATAGTTGTTATCTCTTTTTCAACGACTGCCATACTATCTTTATTTTTTGTTACTTCATTTTCAACGGACTTTAACTCATTTTGCAGATTTTGCAATTCTTTTGTAACATTCGCTTTTTCAGTTTGTTTTTGGTTAATCAATTCAGCTTTTTGTTGTAGCTCACTACCAGCTGCTTGACTTGTTTCTGCATTTGCCATGATTGTAGTCGACAGCATAATCATGCTTGCGATTGAAATAGCAACTACTCTCTGTATAAAACGCATAAAACAACCCCTTTCTCATGTTTAATTATGCCATAAGAAAACAGCTGTTAGATTACAAGACTATTAAATTCTCAATACAATTCTCGACGTTTATTAAAAAAGATCGTACTTTTCGACTGTCTAATTTGAAAAATATGACAAATGGGGGCATCCTTTACTACATGGAATTTGCGAAGAAGCGGGATATTTTCCGTAATTTGGAATGTTGGATAGCTTGGAAGTGTCAATATGACAAGAAAGAAAAAAATATGACAAAGAAAGTATAAGAGGAGGAAAACAATTCTCCATTGAAAAAAATTCTTCGCTCCTCGACTTTTCAGTTAGTTTTTTAGGAGTGCAGCAAATTCACTGCCATCCAGCGTTTTTTCTTCGACTAATTCACTAAACAGAACAAGTCTTTGGGCATCTGAATATTCAGGATAACAAGTAATTAGAGTCACGACTGATTTTCCTTTTATCGGATTCACAACATCTACATTGGTTGGCTGAACAATTTTTTTATCAAATACTTGATAGGTTAGAACTTTGTTTCTTGCGTAGACAACAATCTTATCATCATTTTCTACCTCATCTAAACGGTTGAAAAACTTTCCAAATGTATAAGAACGATGGCCGACAATTACAAAGTTATGATTTTCCTTGCCTAATTCATATAACGAAGCACTGAATGGAAGATGACCGACAGCAAACTTAATATTGTTCTGATCAGCTCCTTCTACCATGGCTGTTTTTAAACCAATTTTATCAATTTCAAGCATCCCGATGGTTTCGCCTTTTTTGACCTCCGTGGAGGCATCATCCGGATTATCCGCGAGATTAAGCTGTGTATACTCTTCCATCATTCTCTTTTGTTCCAAATAGGTCTGCACCTTCGCATAAGCAACAAATAGAAAGATTGCTATTCCTATAATTAAAAAGAGATTCCCCAATTTCTTCATGTTCTTAATCACTCCTTCACTTCAAAAAAAGGAGGGTGATGAGCCCTCCCAACCAAAATTTCTTATACGCAATGATTCAGATGAAAAAAAGTGAAAAATAACCAATTAATTATGCAATATGAAGTTTCCCGAAAATTAATTACGCACGATTAAGTTTTCTGAAAACGAATCCTAATACCATAATTAAACTTGCAGCAATTAATAGGATAGAAGTATCGAACGCAGAACCAGTTTTCGGTAATGAATTGTTCACTTTGTTATCAGATAACTTAGTTCCGTTGTCTTTGCTTCCATTATCAGTTTTTGGGTTGGTAGTCCCATTGCCGCCGTTATTGTTTCCACCGTTGTTATTTCCATCAGTATTGCCGTTGTTTCCACCATTATTGTTACCATCGTTGTTGTTTCCACCGTTGTTGCCGCCGTTGTTATTACCGCCAGTGTTACCAGTGTTTTTAGGAACATACTTTTCATCTTCTAAAACGCCTGCATGTAAATCACCAACAATTGGAGTACCTTTTGTATCAACAACAGCAACGCCGCCGTGAGTCCAAGTGTAATCTTTAGTCTCAATTGATTCCTTTTCAAGTACGCCTGCATGTGCGTCACCAACGATAGAACCGTTGATATCAACATTTACTACACCTTGGTAAGTTTGAGTGTAGTCTTTTGTTTTAACTTCTTTCGTTTCAAGAACACCTGCATGTGTATCGCCAAGTAATTGAGAATCAGTTAAGTCAGCTTGAACTAACCCTTTAGTGTTCATAGTACCTTTAGTTGTTTCAACTTTTGTATCACCAAGTACGTCTACATCAACATCGCCAGTAATTGGTTTTAAAAGATCACTTTGAAGGTTAACGTTTAACAAAGCAGATTTTTCATACTTTTTAACGCTGCCATCAAATTGCACATCTCCTGTAACTGCAACTGGTTTGTCAGGAATAATGGTATCTGCTGCTGAAGCCGCTGTTGCAGCATCTGCTTTCGTTACAGTTCCTGCTACACCTGTAACTGTGTCAAGAACTGGTGCTGCTAATCCTGCTGCCCCCGTAACTCCACCGACTGTTCCAAGTGCTGTTCCAACTACTCCATCAGCTACTCCTGCTACTTGTACAGCCGCTGCTGCTACTGTACCAATTGCAGTATCTTTAGCGCCTACAACTTGTGTTGCTGCAGCTACTGCTGTTCCACCAACTACAGGAACACCTTGAACTACTGGTGCTGCACCTACTACAACTCCATTTACAGCGTCATTTAAACTTGAAACTGCTCCAATTGCTGCTCCGCCTACTTGTGTAACCGGTCCTGTTGGTTCAGCTGCAGATGCACCTGTTCCTGCCAATAATAATCCAGCGGTTACTGCTCCAGTGAATACAATACCTTTTAACGATTGAACAATGCTTTTTTTCATGTTTATTTCTCCTTCTTCTTAAAATTATTTTTTTATGCTATTAAGAAGAAGGCAGCTTTCGGTGGATCGCCTGGTGGTGATGTTTGCCATTGATCGGAAAATTCATCAGATCTATTGATTACTTGGCTGCATGTCTCTATTTCTTTAAGATAATCGACTGCCAAATATCCGGCTAAACCTGTAACACCACTTGAATTAGCAGTACCGGCATTCCCGGTACTTCCTCCAGTAGATACGCTGCTTTGAGCAACGGAACCTGCTGAAGATACTAGTTTAATAGTATTTGAATCCGATTCATTTACTTGATTTATTATCTCTTTATATTTATCTAACTCGTTTTCTTTTTGTTGATTCAAGACCGTACTATTGCCGGCATCAGCCAAATTTGCAATGGCCAGGACATTCTCACTTAACGAAAGTTCTTTGCTATCCTTACTGCCAACTGCTGATTGATCGCTGCCATTTTTTTCAATAGAAGAATTAATGCCTTGTCCAGATGGCGATGCAGGATTCACCTGTTCAGCAAAATGATTATTAGTACCAGAAATTACATTAGAGATAGGATCATCGCTAAAATTCGCCAGCTTAACCCTTTGTAGACCACTCTTTTTGCTGTATTCCCCTACCCCGACACGTTTGTTTCCAAGCATTGAGTCTTTCGATTCAACAACTAAAAGGCTAGTGGAAATATTAGCTTTATCAGATGCTCCGCTCTTGTTTCCCTCGAGAACTCCAACGTGTGTTTGACCTAAAAGGGCACTATCTACATCAAGAGATACTAATCCGGATGAAGCATTGTCTTCACCCTGTTGGTTAGTTTTAAGCACTTCCAGGTTCACATCACCTAAAAGTTCGGAATTCTTAATTTCTACTCCTAATAAACTATTTTGTGATGAGGTTGTATTGTCCGAAACTGATTCAACTTTTCCCCCTGCAAGTAAATCAACTTTAACCTCTCCAACAACAGGCAAACCTAAGCCGATACTAAGCAGTCCACTGCTCTTTTCCTGATCCGTTATGGATACTTCAGGTGCTAATCCAGCCACCTGTACCTCAGTATCTGTATCAGATTCTGCTGCTAGAGACTCTAATTCTTGCACGGTTTCAGATAGAACATTCGTCCATTCTACAGGAAGCAGTGGTTTCTCATTTTCTTCTGCCTGAACAATAGCAGGTGCCGCAATCATCAATGAAACGAATAGTGCAGAAATAAATCCCTTTTTCACTCCTCTCACCTCCCCCCATCCAAAATATTACAACACATACATTATAGTGACAAAATTCGCATAATAAATCAATAGGTTACAAATAGTTCAAAAAATTGTAACATTGCAAATTAATTAATTGGACCCAATCTTATACACTGAATTACATAACTTAAGTATTGGTATAAAGCGGTTTTCATACCTGCTTTATCCGTCTCTATTTCTAATTGGCTACATTTTCACTATATGTGTAGTATTAGCCGTAATAATATCTAGGTATATCATACTGTTTTTTTTAATATTAAAAACAAAACTGTAATATAACAGTATTTGACAATTCGCTAAAAAAATAGTATTTTACATTGATTGGCGAGTCCAAACAGATTAGCAAAAGCCGGCATCGTTTCAAAACTCTTCCCTACTGAAATTTTATCCTTTCCAGCACAGAAAAAAAACCCCTTTTTCCGGGGCTGTTTTAAAATCTTTCCGAATCAGGGATTTAAAGTTCAATCTATTAAATAGTAATAATATTCTCCATTCTTTATTTTACTCTGCACTTTACCGATGGATTCAAGGTAAATTAAACGTGAGATGGTTGTCATTAATGGGGCAAAAAACTTATATATACTAAGTTCCCCATAAATATCCTGATATATTTGTCCTGCGGGTTTTGCTTCATCCTTTATCGACTCAAAGATTTGCTGCATTCGGCGTATGTGTCCTGATTTAATTGCTGCTGCCCGTGCCGGAAGATCTTCAATCAACCCGCCATGCCCTGGAAGCACAAGTTTCACCTTAAGCCCGCTGACTAAATCTAATGAATCAAAATAATCCTGCAGCGGATTTAGGTCATCAGCAGACCAAACTGCTATAATCGGAGATATTTCATCCAATACATGATCCCCTGCTACTAATATCTGCCTTTCCGGTTGATAAAAACAAATATGATCGGGTGCATGCCCCGGAGTCCGGATCACCTCATAGCTATCATTACCAAGCTTTATTTTTTCATTATTTTCGAATATAACATCCGGTTCGAAATCATATGATTTTGACTCTGACATTAAAAGGTCTTCTGAAATTTCAGGTCCCCCGTGCTGTTTAAAAAAGTGACACATCCATTGACCTGATTTCAAATTCCGAACTCTTTGAACTTCCTTATAGCATAAACCTGACATATGAACAGGTGTACCGTATGTTTTTTGAAACCAGCCGGCAAGACCTATATGATCAGGATGTGTATGGGTAAAGATTAGCTTCTCCACTTTAATCCCGGCATCCATTACCTGCTCCCATATCGCAATGGATTCCTTTGCGCAGCTTCCTGTATCTACCACCGTAAAGCCGTTATCACCTTTAAATAGATAGCAGTTTACCTGCCGCATTCCAAAAGGAAAATGGACCGACAGTTTATAAATATCTTCCGCTACCTTTTCCAGCATCGGAATTTGTAATAACTTTTCCGAATTCCTCATTTGTTCGACTTCCTCTTATTATCTGATTTTTTGCATATATCTGTTATTTCTCATCATATCACACATCATGAACAAACTAAAATAAAAGACTTTTCATTTGTCACTTGGACCCATGAATAGTCTTTTTTGTTATTCTCCTATCCTGTAAAAGCATAAAAAAAGAATGACCCTGTTAGTCATTCGTTTAAGCGTATACATTATTCAATTCTGTTTTAAAATAAACCCGATAAAATGTGTCTTCGCCGCAAGTCATGACCACATGATTAACGTATTCACAGCTTAAATATCTGTTGTCTTCATTTATCATGCTATAATAGGAGCCTTCAGGATTCTCACAGTTTTCAATAAAGAATGAAATAATTTCTGCATTATAAAATTCGTGCTCCACAATTATTGTTTTACTTTCAGTATCAACAATTTGCAACCGATACATACAGAATTTACACCTCCAAAGAATTCGCACCAAATATATTGTATTCTAAAAAGCACGAAAACCTTTATGATATTTATCACTGACGTCATTACTTTCCAAAGATATAAGTTGCCAATACTTAGTGCAAATATGCATTTAAAGATATTTTCATTGAAAAAGGGGTCAGCTGCATGCTTATTGCAAATGCTGACCCCTATTCATTACACCCATCCCATGAATCGAACCAATTGAGCTGTCAAGAAAGTGACGAGGAAAGCAATTCCTGTTGGAATCATAAAAGACCAAAAGGTCCATTTTATGCTTTTTGTTTCCTTATAAATATTAACCAGTGTTGTGCCGCATGGAAAATGCAGCAAGGAAAATAGCATCATATTAAGAGCTGTTAACCAAGTCCAGCCGTTATTTAGAAGTATTTGTTTTAAACCCTCAATCCCCTCTACATCTATTAATGCCCCGGTTGATAAATACCCCATCAACAGAATCGGGAGGACAATTTCATTGGCCGGCAGTCCGATTAAAAAAGCCATTAAGATATAACCATCTAAACCAATTGCCTGCCCTAACGGATCTAAGAAGTATACGATATGCAATAGAATACTAGTGTCCCCTAACTGAATATTAGCTAAAACCCACGTTAGGATTCCGGCTGGGGCCGCAACCTTTACCGCCCGCTTCAGAACAGATAAAGATTTCGTTAACGAAGAGCGGATGACCGTATCAAAAAATTTAGGTTTTCGATAAGGCGGCAGTTCTAAAGTATAATGCGTTGGCACACCCCTTAAAGCCGTTTTAGAAAGTACCCATGAAACGAGAAACGTAACGATTATCCCGAACAATACGATGCCAACAATGACCGATGTTGTCACTAAAGATTGCATCCCGCCTGTAAAGCCGGCGGCCATAAATAGGGATGCCAAAACAATCAGAGTTCCCCACCGGCCATTACAAGGAACAAAATTATTGGTCAGAATAGCCAGCATTCGCTCACGGGGAGATTCAATAATTCTGGAGGACATCACTGCTGCTGCATTACAGCCAAATCCCATGGCCATCGTCAATGATTGCTTTCCGTGCGCCCCTACTGTTTTAAATAAGCGATCCATATTAAATGCCACACGCGGCAAATAGCCATAGTTCTCAAGCAGGGCGAAAGCAGGGAAAAAGATAGCCATCGGCGGGAGCATTACACTAATCACCCAGCATGTTCCCCGATACAATCCTAAAACAAGAACACCATGAAGCCAATCAGGAGCATTTAACGCGGTAAAGGCTAAGGTCAAATACCCCTCAATCCAGCCAAAGAAACTGGCTATCATCGCAGAAGGTACGTTTGCACCTGCAATCGTTAAATAAAAGATAATCCCCAGCATGATAAGCATAATCGGAAAGCCCCAAATGGGAGATGTAAAAATCGCATCTAATCGATCCGTTCTTTGATCATGCTTTGTTTTTGTAAAGTTCACGCTTTCTTTAATGAATTCATTGCTTTTTTTATAAAGTTGTTCGACAATTTTATCGCGGACAACTGGAGTAGAAAGATGTTCCGCCTGCAATAACAATTCTTGTATTTCATTCTGTTTTTGATCTGCGGCAATATCCATCCCATTACACCTCCATATGCATGATTTTCTGCTCAATTTGCTGTAAAAGTTCTCGATCCCCATCTAACAGCCGCAGCGATAACCATCTTGCCGGAAATTTTTCACCCGCAATTTTTTGCACCTTTGGTAATAATAATTCGATTTTCCGCTCTGTTTCTTCATCGTAAACCATTTGATGCGGAGTACATTGAACTGCCCCAGATACGATACGGTCAATCGTATCAAGCAGCATGGAAATTCCGGATTTATTCCTGGCTGATATTTTAATGACAGGAACACCTAAGCGTCTCATCAATCGTTTTTCATTGATTTTTATGCCTAATTTCTCCGCCTCATCTATTAAGTTAATGCAGATGATGACACGATTGGTCATTTCCATCACCTGCAAAGCTAAATTCATATTTCTCTCAAGTGCCGTAGCATCCAGAATAACCAATGTAACATCAGGCTTTTCGAAAATAATGTAATCACGGGCAATCTTTTCATCGAATGAATTGGAAAATAAAGAATAGGTCCCCGGTAAATCAATCATTTCATATGTGTTATTTTTGAAAGAAAAAGTGCCCGTTTTCAAATCCACCGTTTTCCCGGCCCAATTTCCAGTATGCTGTTTTAATCCAGTTAACAAGTTAAACAGAGTGCTTTTCCCTGTATTAGGATTGCCTGCAAGAGCAATACGGAAGGACTCATTCATAACTAAATCAGCTCCCCTTGGATTCTTAAACTTTCTTCCTTTCTTAATGCAATGGAGGTTTGGCTTACCCGGAATGCAATAGGATCACCTAAAGGACTTTTTCTAATGACCTCAACAATTGCGCCGGGCACAAAGCCTAAATCGAGCAGTCTCCTTCTCATAATACCGTCTATTTCCAAATGGGTAATGCGAATAAAATCACCCTTATTCCCCTCAAATAATTTTATAATTTTGGACAAAGCCATTCCTCTTTCCTCCCCGCTTATTTTTTGCCCTTACTCAACATTTTATTTTTTATCATATGAACCTATTACCATATTGTCAATGTTATTTTCTAGGACAAAGTAAAAAGCCGCAGCAGTTTTTTATCATTTCTAAATAAAAAACGAGACTGCCCTGTTGATTCAGGACAGCCTCCAATACTTCTTTATCCCAATTTCATTAAATCGAAACAGGCTCAAGATGTTTCGCTAATTCTGTTTTGATAAACTCTGGTATCTTTACTGATTTACCGGATTCACGGTCGACAAACACATTTGTCAAACTTCCTTTAGCCACAAGTACATCCTCTTTGTAAAAGCCAAAAGATAGAGTATAGGAAGAATTTCCGATTTTAGATATGGAGACTCGTACCTCCAGTTCGTCATCATATTCAATATTTCCCAGATAATTGCACTCCACATGCACACGCGGTATATCTAAACCTAATGTAATAATCTTTTTATACGAATATCCGATACGTCTAAAGAAATCATGATCCATAATTTCAAAATAACGGAAAATGGCACTGTAATGGATTCTTCCTGACGCATCTGTATCAACAAATTGAATGCGAATTTTTTTTGTAATCATTGCCTTTTAAGCCCCCTTTTCTCAAAATAAATTGGATGAAGATATGCGTTGCGAAGAACGTTGAATCTGTATTTTCTCTTCGTAACTATTTAGCAAGATTGTATGATACTTTTAGGTGAAATTAAACTTGAGAATATTCGTAATTATATCAATCAAACTTAACGACGGATAGCCTTACACGTATAAACCATTGACTTGTGCGTAAGTTAGGTTAATTACTGCTAGAGGACATCTATCTCTAGTAAACAATCATACATATTAGTCAAATTGAGACTATCAACTATCTCCTTCTCCAGGAAAACGAATATACATATCATTAACCGGACATGCATGGAGATATGCCCTGCTTCCGTGAAAAAGGGAAGGAGAAGAAGTATGACTATTCAGTTTAGCTTCACCATTTTTGTCTTTATCGCCACCATACTTGTGATCTTTTGGCGGCCGAGGGGGATTAATGAGGCCTATCCGGCAGCCATTGGCGCAGGAATCATCTTTCTGACAGGGACTGTATCCCGAGCCGATATTGCTGATATTATCGATAAGATTGGAGGTGCTTCCATAACGATTATGGCCACCATCGTCATGGCGGTCATATTAGAAAGCTTTGGCTTCTTCCACTGGGCCGCTGCCAAGCTGGCAGCCTTAGCGAAAGGTTCAGGATATCACCTTTACTGGTACGTTCAACTGCTGTGTTTCCTTATGACCCTATTATTCAATAATGATGGGAGTATCTTAATCACAACACCAATTCTCATATTACTTTTGAAAAATCTGCAGTTAAAACCCTATCAGCAAATCCCATATTTATTGAGCGGTGCCCTCATCGCTACGGCATCCAGTGCCCCAATCGGTGTCAGTAATATTGTCAATTTAATCGCATTGGAAATTATTGACATGACACTGTATATGCATACTACCATGATGTTCGTACCCGCAACCATTGGATTAGTGTTCATGTCATGGCTCATGTTTATTGTAGTAAAAAAGAAGCTGCCGAAGAGATTACCCGATTCTGCTTACGATATCGAGGAAGTCTTTTTTACAAAAAATTTCCACCCATTAAAGGAAACGAAAATGTCGTTAGAAACAAAGCAGAAGCGCACAAAATTTATGATGAAAATATTGCTGTTTGTCTTTCTCATGCGCTGCCTGTTGTTTGTCGCCTCGTTTCTTTCTATCCCCATTTACATTGTTGCCGTGCTGGGTTCTGTTACCTTACTCATCTGGCGTTGGTACCACCTGCGTACGAACCCGGTTGACATCTTGAAAAAGACTCCTTGGCACATTCTCATCTTTGCCTTTTCGATGTATGTCATCATATACGGTCTGCATAATCTCGGGTTAACTGAAATGCTTGTTGCGTTCTGTGAACCGATTGTCAGCGGAAGCCTCTTTAATGCCAGCTTTATCATGGGAGGATTGGTTTCCTTCCTGTCAAACTTCTTTAATAATCATCCAGCCTTGATGATTGGAACGATCACTCTTACAGAAATGGGCTTGGATCCCGTCGCATTAAAAACGATCTATCTTGCCAATATTATCGGAAGCGACATTGGTTCGTTATTGCTGCCAATCGGAACACTGGCGTCCCTTATCTGGATGTTTATCCTAAAGCAGCATAAGATTCACGTTCAATGGAAGGATTATTTAAGCGTCTCCTTAATTGTCATTCCCATATCCACCATTGTTACTTTGCTACTATTATTCTACTGGGTACAAATGGTTTTCGCCTAAAGACACATACCAATCAAGATTTATTCCCCAAAATACATTTCCCTCCATATTCATATTACAGACATCTAGATGATTACTTTCTGATAATCCTGTAACAGCATTTCAATGAAAAGGAGAAATAAAATGGTAAACAGCGAACGCAAAAAAAGAGGCAACCATGATCGCCCCTTCAACAAAACTTTTGTGTAAATAACTTCCTAAACACAAAGAAATACTTTTTTACCCACTATAAATATATATGCAAGGTAATGAAAAAATGAACTATGTACCGATAAAAATAGTGTGAGCAACGAAAAAATAATCATCGCAAGAAACGCTAATCAAATTTTTAACAAGTGAAGGATAAAACTTTTCCTTCACTTGTTTTATTGTTATTCACATTACAATCAAATTGGTTTGACCTTCCATATTTTGCTGTAATAAGCGAGGACTGGCGTGTTATAATAAATGAGTTAACCCATCATTTAATTTAGTTAACAATAGTCATTATGTATAATTGGGGGAATGTTATGTTTAGGCTGCGAGGTCATCATATTTTTTGCCTGCTAGGCTATCGGGGTATGGGCTATTCTCAAGAATTCGCTGAAAATATGACACTTTTGCATCAAAGCTTGAGAGACAATCCTAAACAATGGATTCAACTGGTAAGCGGACCTGATCAGCTGTGCGAGAAATACCCCAACTCTGGCGAATACCACTGTCAAGATAACAGTATTTATGAGATGGATGCCGCTATTTTAGAGAAATTAGGACTCAAAATCGGGCAATTTCTGAAGTGGGAGGAAATTGAAACGCACATCAAAAAGAATGTTATCCCCTCAGATATTCAAACCGTGTGTAAAAATTGCTCCTGGCGATCTTATGGGGTTTGTGAAGAAGGAATTCAAGAGGTCCTTGAAGGGAAGGGCTTAAGAAAGATAAAATAGCAGAAATGACACACATAAAAGAGAAGCTCCTTCATCAGCTTGTGATGAAAGAGCTTCTCTAAACAAAAACTTTACATTTTACGGTTATTAGTGGTCAAGAACGGACCTCGGGTGCTGTGAAATCCTATAATAAATTATTAGCCTTGTCCAAGAAGTCCGCTTGCTGCAGCTGGGATTACACGGTTTCCTGTTACTTCAAATTGTTGAACTTGTAATACTTTAAGAGCCAGATCAAGTACGATCTTTTCACGTAAAACGTTAAATGCAGCTCCCTGTCTTACTGGGGTTGGTGAAAAATCGAGTTCAAAGAAATTCGCACTGACTAACTCACCAAAAGGCTGTTCATTAAAGTTGACCAAATTTTGGAAGAAAAATTTATCGAGTCTTGTAGACAGATCATTTTTATCACTTAAAAATTGCGCTGCAGCATCAGTAGTAGCAGCAAGAATCGGAGGTGTAATAAAGTCTCCTGCAGTTAGTTCTGCAAAGCCTGAAAAAGGGATATGGGCTATTCTATCAACTAGTGGTGCATTACAAGAAGCTGAAGCATACTCAATATTTTTACGAATGGTCCCGGCAACAAATAATTTTGCTCTCGTTACATTAAAAAAGTCGGTACCTGGAATAGGTGCAAAGGAAACAGGTACGAGTTTCACTTGATTGAGTTCCACATTTTTATGAACTCTTTTAATCTCTGTAGCTGCAGGGTTAAGAGGAACATTTGCCTCAACTACAATTTGCAAAGTTCTCTCGGCTACGACGACTGGAACCTTAATCGTTGCTGTAGCAGGGACCTCAACACGACCTACGGGAGAATCGATAAGAAACTCCTGTTGTTGTGAAGGAACTGGACAAACCACTGGCTGCTGATTGGGCTGATTTTGAGCCCTTTTGTTACCACACATGAATAAATCATCCTTTCCATTATTGTATCTTAAATTTGTTACACTGTATCTTATTCTAAATAATGTAAACAAGCATAGGCATTGAGAGTGGTGAAACAACCTCTTTTTTAACTATATTTAGAAGTATTCATGACAAATATTAAAAAACCTACTAATGAAGAGTAAGTTCACCAGTAGGAGGGCAATTGATTGAATCCATTTTAAAGTGATTGAACTTGAACAGATTGCTCTTGAAGTAAATGAATCGATAATTCCAGTACGATAAATTGTTTTAGTTTAATTCTAGGGGTTTTATATTTTTCTTCGGAATTGAGAATATTAATATTATTATGGATCCTGGAATAAATTAATTTCCCATGTGTATCTTCGGGATAATAGGTTGTCGTACTATATTGAATGGTTTTAGTTTTCGACCCTTGTTGGTCAAGATCGTTAGGAAACACGAAGGATTTACCTTCGACGGAGCCAACAAGTGGCGGGTGCAGGAAATTGTCAACTTTCACGATACTGGTAAAGGGAATGGTTTTACTTATGGAATTTAGCAACCGTTCGGAATACTGACCATGATTTGCGTCTAATTCAAAAGCTGGATTGGAGTTTTTGGCAGGGTAAGGCTGAGGCACATGACTATATCTGCCGAAATTAAGTTTTCGTAAGTACATTGAATTCTTTTTTTTCATTGGATTTGAGGCTGATGGATTTAACACATAATTTGAAGTTTGCCGCTTTTCAAAAACATACTTAATATCTTGTGTAATGGTCCCTTCAAGCTTTATATTTCCATTTAAGGCCTTGTAAGAACCGTTTTCTAATACAGGAGAAAATAGGGAGGGTATAAATTTACAATTTTTCAGTTCAACTTTATTTGAAATTTCTCGTATTTCTTTTACCTTTTCCTCAAAAATTTCTTCATCTTCTAAACAAATTTCAATATTATATTTTCCAAGAATAACTGGAATTCTTACATTCAATAAATGAGAGAACATATCGGTTTTATTTGTTTCCAAATCATGGCCGTAACAAGTTTCTTTAGGGAAGAACCGTGGTTCCTCGTTAGGATCATTAAACTTCTTTGCAGAGCCTTGGCGTGTTTTTACTTTGTCATCCGAATCATGTATTTGTTGATCCGTTTCATTTCCAGCAATGGATTCAACATAAAAGGGCTGTTCTTGCTTACATTCTTCTGAAAGTGGCATAATTGACTGACCATTTCTCTCTAAAGTAGGGGATACTTCCACTATCACCTTATTTTGTTGGAGTGCAGAGGGATCCTCTTTTATATCTGTTTGTACGTTCTTACCAGGAGAAGGAGTCAGTTCTTTATCATCTGCCGTCTGTTCACCGGTATGGTTATAATGTTTTTCTTCAATAACAGCCTCTTCCACTTCGCCCATGCATTCCCATACAATCCGCTTTATCGGAAATCTCATCTTTTTATTCATTTGCTTAGAAATGATTTCCTCCATTTTCCTTCTATTGATCCATGGAGTTTGCATTGATTATTCAACTCCTAAATTACAAAATCCCGTTTTAATTATGTATGCTTTTTACTCATTAATGTGCACGAATACCGTGCTTAACCAAGGGGGGAAAACTTTTTCCATTTTCCCATTTTGGGTAAAAGTCCTATTATAGCAGCCTATTCTTTATGATAAACGCGGAATACATTAACAATGTAAAAAGAAGTATGTATTCTAAATATAAAAAAGAAATGGGGGTTTTTTTATGGGAAGTTGTGAATCAGAACATCATCCAGAGCATCAACATCTTTCCGTGCATCATCCCAAGCCAGAACACCCACCGGCCCACGGAGGTCCATGTCCAATCGAAACAAAGCAACAAATGCCATTAACGGGTATAACCACTAACACAGTTAAGCACACTAGAACCCCAACAATTAAGGTTCCGGTTGTATTGGCAGAGCCAACACTTCAAATTGTATTAGAGGCAGATATTAAACTTCATCCAGCCGCAACAGAAATTAAAAGAGTGAAAAAAAATGTATTTCTAAATCAGGTTGAACTTGTCCCAATTGCATTTACACGTATTGACAATACTGACTTTTTTTACGTGATAAAGGCCAAATTATTTGTAGCAGGGCATATTCGTAAAAATATAGAATATGCTACGCATGAATGTAAAGGAACCCTTCAAGATCGAATTGTAGATATTCCGTTTACTGGCTTTGCAGACCTGAATGGTGACTTATGTGAGTACAATAACGGATTTATTCAATTCCCCATTATAGGTTTGTCTGAAAGCGCCGAGGCTAATTTTCTAAATGATCGAACGATGTTAGATGCTCGCTTGGATAAAGCTTTCTTTCAAAATCTCGTCAAATACAATGAACAGCCTTATGGTGAGTTAATCAGTGCGAATTTCTTTGAACTTGACTTTTCACCGACTATGACACCTCCCAAGGGAACCTTTAGCAAGTTGCGGGAAAAAATCGTTTTGGACCTTACGGTAAAAGTATTACAAGTTCAACAATTCAAAATTATTGGTGCTCAACAAGTACTTCCTAAATCTGGTCATCACCTCCCATAAGTCCGTAACGAAGAAAAGGGGCTCTGTTTTTTTAAAAGAGCCCTCTTTCTTTGCCAACATGATTACTGGATCCATGTAATCCTTTTCTGCATATTTTCCATATTTCTAATTTACATATCTTAAGTATTATGACAATTGTCTAAGCAATTCGTGTCTTAAGAAAATATATTAGAAATATAAGTTGTCTGTTTTTTTAACTCAACAAAAGTGTTCATTCTAAGTCCTTCATCAAACCATCAAAGAAAGGATAACAAAGCTTATGCGAACCATTGTATTCATTGAAACAAATAAATCAGGATCTAGTAGAGAGGCAATTAAAGCTGCAGAACGACTCGGCTATTTTACGGTATTATTAACCAATAAAAAAAAGTTCATTGATCAAAGAACAGAATTCCCAGATGTCCATCAAATGATTCTAGTTGAATTATTTCACTACGATAAATTAAAAGAAACCATTATAACTTTGCAAAAACAAGGTAAACAAATAGGGTGCGTATTGAGCTTTGTACATTCTTACGTGTATTTAGCTGCAACCTTATCAGAAGAATTTTGTCCAGGTGTTGTTTCAAGTGATCCAATTTTTATCATGGAAAATAAAATATTAAGCCGCGACCTTCTCATAGACCTCCCAACTTCTCCTCATTATGCCGTTTATACTCCAGATCGTTCCTTAGAAAATTTTATTAATAAACACAAGGGCTATTTACCTCTTATTGTTAAGGCTCCCACATCTGCCGGTTCAAAGGATGTTCTGTTGGCGAATGACGAGAATCAGTTGAAGCTGGCAATACAAAAATTACTAAACCATCATGAACAGATTTTGCTGGAGGAGTATCTAACTGGCCCCCAATATTTAATTGAAGTATTAGTACACAATGGAAAAGTTCATATAATCGCAATTATCGAACAACAGATTACGTTTTTTCAACGGTTTATTGTAACAGGATACTGTTTACTGCGTGATCCCGAAAAAAGTTTATACGATAGTATCCTTGAGACAGTAACTTCCATCTTAGAAGTTTTTCAACTAAAAAATGGCGCCTGTCACTTAGAAATGCGCCTAGTAAATGGTGTGTGGAAATTAGTTGAAATCAACCCAAGGATTTCGGGCGGTGCGATGAATCGAATCATTGAAGTCGGATATGGAACTAATTTAGTAGAGGAAACCATTCAATTAATGTTAGGAAATGAGCCTTGTCTTACTAGAAAACACAGTAAGTTTGTATATGCACATTATTTAACCGTGGATTCAAAAGGAGTATTAATTAAGGTCACAGGGAAAAATCGGAGCTCTAAATATCCCGGTGTCGAAGAAGTGTATATCAAACCCCGACAGGGACAGATCTTACGTCCGCCTTTATCAATGGGGGATCGATACGGATACGTTTTAGCATCCTCCGATGAAAAAGAGGAAGCAATAAGAATTGCCGAGAAAGCAGCTAGCGAAATACGTTTCCATCTTGCTCCAATTGTAAATACGGAATGAAAAATCATGACTTTTATATTCTAAGCAAAAACGTTCTTATTATTTTTGATAAATATTTTAAAGAGTGGAGGAAAAAGGATCATGACGCTAATTGGCATGCTTCATCATCGTGCAGATCCGAATAATGTAAGGAAGTCATACGCTTATGCCGCTGTAGCCAAAGCGGAAGGAGTAAACTTTTTTTACTTTACCCCAGGGAAGGTAATGATAAAACAGCAAATAATTTTAGGAAAAGCCTATGAAAATGGCCAGTGGATTGAAAAGGAATTTCCCTTTCCTGATGTCATCTATAATGCAAGTTATCCAGTAAGTGATAAGGCCGAACGCATCGTTGATTATCTGTTTGATAGGATTCCGTTTACAAGTCATTCTATCGGGAACAAATTAAGTGTATATAACAAAATTGAAAAGGCCAAAGAATTTAAGCAATACCTTATTCCTTTTTCTAATTTAACTAATGAACAGATTTTTTACGACATGATCAAACGTTATAAAAAAGTTATTATCAAACCATTAACTGGACATCAAGGCGGGAGCGTTGTTTATATTGAAAATTGCGGGCCAAATCTTTACAAAGTTAATGATTCGGGATCAGTATCATCTATTAATAAAAAACAATTGTTAACCTTGATATCTCAGAAAATACTAGAACAAGATTACCTAATTCAACAGTTTATTTCAAGTCAAACAAATTCTGGACATGTTTTTGATTTCCGATTGCATGTACAAAAAAATGGAGAAGGAAAATGGGTTATTACTTCTATATATCCAAGGATTGGGCGGTTGGGGACCATAACATCTAATATGGGTAGTGGCGGTTATAGTACTTACCTCGATGTATTTTTAAAAACAGAGTTTGGTAACTCTTGGTATGATATGAAAAGGTATCTGGAACAGTTTGCGTTAAGTTTTGCAAATCATTTTGATTCTTTATATGACAGCGAATTGGATGAATTAGGGGTTGATGTTGGAATTGATGAAAATCAAAAACTATGGCTATTTGAGGTAAATTGGAGGCCCGGTCCGCCTAATATATTCAATGTTGAATTAGATGTAGCCAAAAATACGATTCTCTACGCTAAATATTTAGCGGGGACAAATGAACATTAAATTTAGTGCTATCGGGCTTTGATGAATGCACAAGGATTAATGATCCCAGTATTCCCCAATACTGGTTTAAGCAGCAAATTAATTCCTCATTCGGATTATCCTATTTTGTTCCTTGTTGCGATTGTTGCGACATCCCTTACTTCCCCTCTAGCAAAAACGTTGTTAAGTAAAAAAATAAAGGTGAGGATATAAATCGATTAAAAAGGCGCTAGTCACTTGTTGAAATCGACGAGCGACTGGCGCCTATTGGCACGTTATTCAAAATACTCTTCAATATATTTCTTTTCTTCTTTTGGAGATAACAAACGCTTAGCCTCCCCTATGTTCCCACCTTGTATTTCCCATAATTTATTATGATCGGATACTGCTGAAGAAAAATCGTTTTCCTTCCATCGATTTAATATATTTATATATAAACTCGGATAATCATATTCTTGTTCATTGACTTGCACCACTTTGATTAGACGATCGATTCTTTCCGGTGTTATTTGTAGTTGCCCCCATTTCTTATCAGCTTTGACCTTTTGGTGGCTCATATGATGAATCGCATATTGAATTTCTATTTCGCTCATATCTAATGGGAATAATCTTTCCGTTGTACCTTCACCATCTGTAACTCTCCCTTGCTCGTCTCGCTCTTTGACAATGTCAGCAATTTGTCTCTGTTCAGAGTTCTTAGAAGCAGCAGCCCAAAACCGATATCCCAGAAAACTAAACATGATAAAAATAATTAGTACTGTTATTTGACCCTTTTTAGATTTGAGGAATATTCTATTTTTCTTCAAAAATGATTCACCCCGCTTCGTAGATTGCTGAATACCTTTCATCTATCATTCATGTTAAATAGTTGGGATGACAATCTCATGGATATACGTTGATGCTTTGTCGAAGGAGACGGTGACATATACATTTTTCCATCTATATATCCCCATAATCCATCAGAAAGGAAAATAAAATTTTATTTTACACCATAAAAAATTATACTGTCAATACCAAATTTGTGATATCCTTGAAAATATGTTACAATAAAATTACAATATTTTTTAAAATCGTATTTCAAATTCTCATGTAATCTTTTTGTAGATAGAATTTGGGTACGTTTTTTTTTATATCCCTTCTTCATCAAATCGAAGGAACTTAGGAAAAAGGAAAGTTGTAATGGAACTGGTAGTTAAAGTATTGAAAGTCACCTGTGAAGGGCATCAACCAGATAGGAGAAAAGGCACTGCAGAAACTTCGGCTTCAACAATAAGAGAGCTATCTCGAAATACACGGTAGTTGAATGGGACTCACAAGTGACTCTAATTGAGTGAATAAAGTTCTGTATTACAGGGAGGATAAAAATAATGAATCTAATCAATAAGGAAGTAACACACAAGCGTTTCGGCAAAGGAAGTGTTGTGAAACATAATGGATCCATCATAGAAATACATTTCGCAACGGAAAATAAAAAGTTTGTTTTTCCCGATGCATTTGGAAATCACCTAGAGCTGCATGATAAAAGTTCTGCCGATTCACTTGAAAAGGTTTTACAAAAAAGGAAAATCGAACGGGAGAAGGAAGAACAGGAAAAAGAAGAAGAAAAAAGACTACAGCGTAAGGAACAGCAACTTCGCTCGGAACATGAAAAACTCATGAAGAATCATAAACTTCATCCCGAATCACAAATGGCTTTTTGGTGTGACGCCGAAGAACTTAGCCAGATTTTCACAGAGTGGAAAGTGTTTACAGGCGCAATAAAAAGCGGTAATAACAAAGGAACGCCAAAAATACCTAGCCGCATCTATCAAAATAGTGTTGTCCTTTTAACAGCAAGAGAATCCAGTATGCCTGAAAAAGACAGACGTATCTTAGGTGCTTTTATGGCGAATGAAAAGTTTATCGGTAAGTTTTGTGAAGATGGATATATTCCTGCTCATTCGGAATACAGACTACAACTCACAGAACAGCAATCTGCCGGCATGCCCTTTTGGAAATACTATTTAAATGAAAAATCCCCTCGTAGTATGACTTGGAATACAGGTAAATTCCGTTATTTTGATAATGTATGGATGACTCAAATTTTACTCGATATGGTTTCTTTGAAAAGCGACACACATGAACGAGAACTAGCACAGAACTTTTTTGAACATTTTTGCAGAATGAATCGAATCAGGAAAGAAGATTTACCAGAGCCAAATGGCGCATTAATGCGAATATAAATAAAAGGTGCTTGTCACTAATCAAAATCGATAATGACAGGCACCAATTGTGATATTAGTAAATATAGTAACATATTTGAACCTTGAACTAGTCCCCATTTTGCAAAACGTTAGCGATCAAAACCCACTTATATCAAAGGTTGGGGACTTTATTCCATCAAAGGACTTCTGCTGAATGAAGTTAAAAACTGAGATCCAGATAAACAAGTGTTGCATCATCGTGGGTTTTCAGTCTGCCTATGTTTCTTTTGTCTATGTCCGACTTCTCCAGATTTCTCAATTCTTTAATAAGCTCTTGGGCACCTTTTTCTCTAATCCTATCAAGAAGGCTCTTTTTTGAATACCTATAACTTAAGGGTCCCAGTCCATCTGTGGCAAGCAGGCATCTTTCAATAGATTCAACGGGTATTGTTTTGTATATACCCCTGTCAACTGCTTCTTTCTTGTGGCTCAATATAAAGTAGCCTCTCGGATCGTTCATTTTAGATCTGTTTAATCTGAGAATGTCAAGTTCCTCCTGCGTAAATTCCTTGAAGACATACTGGTCCTTTCTTTTTTTGTTCCGTCCCATTATCTGTATGACCCCATTATCAAGGTTCTTAATTGAGTTATCTGTAATAACAATAAACTCCCTATCTTTGCCCTCAATTGTAATCTCAACATCTCCCAACACATAGGATTCAAGAAAGTCTCCGTTTTTCCTGACTATGGCAATTCCTGCTGACAGCTGCTCATAGGCCTTAAGTGTTGAAAGGTCTACAAATTTTCCGTACCCCTTGTTAAAATGGTCTATTCCTTCCGCTAAAATCTCTTGAATAGAATAGTCTGTATTATCAAGGTTCTTTTCAAGATATTCCTTCCACCAATTAACCATCCAAGTTACATCGTTTCCAGATGATGTGTAGTTTTTGTCTGTAAGGGCGGATGCGCCATCTAATACAAATGCTCCACTCTTTGTTATTCCGTATATATCTTCATTGCTTTTCTTTACTGTATCTGTATAAAAATCAATTTTCATTTTGCTTACGCCTCACTTATTCCACTATAGCTTAACAAAGGATAGCACAACTATCATCATGATTGGCGGAAAAATTATAAATATTGCAACAGTGAACATAACAGCTTTAACAAAGGGATTCTTAATCTTTACAGGCCATATTGGTTTATCTCCTATGATCTGTCTGTAGGGATATCTTTGTTTTCTCAAAATGCCATGAAGGGAAAATCAAAAAAGTGTACGAAAATGGCTCAAAACGCCTATGTGAAACCGCATACATTGACAGTCATCTTAAGCTAATTGCTACGCATACCTTACCTAAATTATAAACAAATGTTATTCTAATATGAGATTATTTTATCGATACATTTTATTATTAAATATCTACTTTTTAGATACTAACGCCTAATGGCGCATTAATGCGTATATAAATACTCCCACCACTTAATTTTTGAATAAAAATTTGAAGTAGGGGTTTCTTTCGTATCGAACATTACTGAAAAAGGTGCCTGTGTCACTTGTCGATTTCGACAAGTGACAGCACCAAATGGCATGTTATTCAAAATATTTCTCAATATATTCTTTTTCTTCTTTTGGAGATAATAAACGCTTAGCCTCCCCTATGTTTCCAGCTTGTATTTCCCATAATTTATTATGATCGGATACTGCTGAAGAAAAATCGTTTTCCTTCCATCGATTTAATATATTTATATATAAACTCGGATAATCGTATTCTTGTTTATTGACTTGCACCACTTTGATTAGACGATCGATTCTTTCCGGTGTTATTTGTAGTTGTCCCCATTTCTTATCAGCTTTGACCTTTTGGTGGCTCATATGATGAATCACATATTGAATTTCTACTTCGCTCATATCTAATGGGAATAATCTTTCCGTTGTACCTTCACCATCTGTAACTCTACCCTGCTCGTCTCGCTCTTTGACAATGTCAGCAATTTATCTCTGTTCAGAGTTCTTAGAAGCAGCAGCCCAAAACCGATATCCCAGAAAACTAAACATGATAAAAATAATTAGTACTGTTATTTGACCTTTTTTAGATTTGAGGAATATTCTATTTTTCTTCAAAAATGATTCACCCCGCTTCGTAGATTGCTGAGTACCTTTCATCTATCATTCATTCGCTCCTCGAGAGGTTTCCTTGTTAATAAAAGAATTCGTTCTCCCTTTCGTTACGACACTTTTTACATCTTTTTGGGTACGAAAGCCCTTTTTCTTATAATACCGCCGCTCTCTTAGATTTCTTCAAAATGGTAAGTCCTCCTCATCAATCCAGCGTTCAGAAATAATCTGCTCTTCTTGCTTTTTGGTTTTTCTTTTTATTTCTTCACTGAGAACGGGCTTAACTGTTAGAACCCTATCGAACTTCTCCTCATATAGATCACGAATCCATACTTTTACAGGTGCTTTCCATTGCTGATTAGGTGCAGGGATATTTTTAATTAAACTCTTCGGTGTCATCCCTAACTCCTTAGCCATTTGGATATCAGCCTCATTTAAACGGCAGCGTTTTTTAGCCTCTGCCCAAGCTTGTGAATTCCATTTTACCGCCATCACCATATTCTCCGTGTCCTTCTAGATTTTCAATTTCCACAACATTTCTTAAATTTCTTTCCGCTCCCACAAGGACAAGGATCGTTTCTGCCAACCTTTTGACGAGTTTGGAGACTAATGACCTCTCCTTTTTTATTGGGAAAGGGCAGTAATTCCTTCTTCTCCTGCGCGAATAACTCTTCTGATGTAAATCCCTTTAAATACCATTCCCTCGTATTATTCATTATTAGAACAACAGCATCCATCAATCTTTGCACAGCTTCTAAGTTTTCGAATATGAGTTCCGTCTGTAAATATTGAAGAAGCTGACCAGGTTGAGCGCCTAATTTCACATTCATTATACAGTCCTCAACAAGCTCCATTGCCTCTTGTTTTGGCATTCGATACTCCTGTGTAAATAGCGATAAAAGTTGTGAAAAACCCTTTGGACGCTCCACAAAGCCCGTTTCACCTGCTTCAAGAAGCTGTTTCTTCGTGAATGGATAGTAGTCAATAGTCTTTCTAGATGCCTGCTCCTCTAAAATAACTAAAGGATCTAGCACTTCCCAGTAAGAATAGCCATACCCGTCAATGTATATTTCTTGGTAGTATTCCATCGCATCAAAAATAGCATGATTGAAGTCGAGATAATGTGGGTGAATAGGCATATATTTCTCAACTAAATCGACTAACTTGTTATGCGGCACTGTTCCATAGTAATAGAGTAATCCTCGAGTAATCTTTATCCAATCCGTATTCCGCTTAACATCTGCAAGTATCGTTTCGTCTCGAACGATCTCCTCTAGAGAAGGCAATAATTCCAAAGGAATCATGACGACTGGATCGCCATTCCGAAAACCAGTAAACATAAAACCAGTTTTAGGGAAATACTCCATCTCCTCTATTTCTTTATCCTTTGCGCTAATAACTCCACTATTGGCAATGATACTTTTTATTAAAAATAATCGCCGCTCATCGAACTGTCTGATAATATTACTGACAAGAATAGGGACTTCCACCGCCAAATATTGAATTAACTCCGCTTTTTTCAAGGAACTTATATTTTTGATTTGCAGCTTTTTCCGAATATCATGAAGATCTGCGACCTTTAAAGCAGATAGCCCTTCCTTTAAGGAAGCGATTCCTATGATTTTATTATTTTGATTCTTGTTTTTATTAACTGCCATTTTATACCCCTTTCGCAAGGAGTCCACCATTGACTGACAACATCAGATGCCAAAGTACCTCCTTGCTAACCATCTCTTTCATTTCATATATATTTTTTCAATTGTATCACGCATGTACCTAAATTAAACATATGAAACTAGGCTGCCCTACTCTAAAAGGAACTTTCTTATTACATCAATTTTACTTTTACAAATAATAAAAGAGGCTTCCCCCAAGTTCAATGAACTTATGAGAAGCCTCGATTAATATCCTCAATATTAGCAAAATGTTAACAATCCACTCTCATCTTACATAAAACCCTTATATATCAAGGGGTGAAGCGGCTTATTACATCATGCCGCCCATTCCACCCATGCCGCCCATGTCAGGCATTGCAGGGCCGCCTTCTTCTGGTTTGTCAGCTACAACTGCTTCAGTTGTTAAGAACATAGCTGCAACAGATCCAGCGTTTTGAAGTGCAGAACGAGTTACTTTAGTTGGGTCAACGATACCAGCTTCGATCATGTTTACCCATGCGCCAGTAGCAGCGTTGAAGCCAACACCTGGTTTTTCATTCTTTAAGCGTTCTACAATTACAGAACCTTCTAAGCCAGCGTTTTGCGCAATTTGACGAACTGGTTCTTCGATTGCACGTAATACAATGTTCACACCAGTTGCTTCGTCGCCATCTGCTTGAACGGCAGCAATTTTATTATAGATTTCTACTAATGCAGTACCACCACCGGCTACGATACCTTCTTCAACAGCAGCACGAGTAGAGTTTAAAGCATCTTCAATGCGAAGTTTGCGTTCTTTTAATTCAGTTTCTGTAGCAGCACCAACTTTGATTACTGCAACACCGCCAGCTAATTTAGCAAGACGCTCTTGTAATTTTTCACGGTCAAAATCAGAAGTAGTTTCTTCTAATTGCGCACGGATTTGCCCTACACGTCCAGAAATTTGTGCGCTGTCGCCAGCACCTTCAACGATTGTAGTATTTTCTTTAGAAACTACTACTTTCGCAGCGCGGCCTAATTGTTGGATTGAAGCAGTTTTCAGATCAAAACCAACGTCTTCTGTAATCACTTGACCGCCAGTTAAGATAGCGATGTCTTCAAGCATTGCCTTACGACGGTCACCAAATCCAGGAGCTTTAACGGCTACTGCATTGAAAGTACCGCGAAGTTTGTTCACTACTAATGTAGCAAGTGCTTCCCCTTCAACGTCTTCAGCAATCAATAATAATGGTTTGCCTTGTTGAACAACTTGTTCAAGAACTGGAAGGATTTCTTGGATGCTTGTGATTTTCTTATCTGTGATTAAGATAAATGGATTGTCAAGAACAGCTTCCATTTTCTCAGAGTTTGTTACCATGTATGGTGAAGCATATCCACGGTCAAATTGCATACCTTCTACAACATCTAATTCTGTTGCAAAACCTTTAGATTCTTCAATAGTGATAACACCGTCGTTTCCAACGCGTTCCATCGCTTCAGCAATTAATTGACCTACTGTTGCATCATCTGCAGAAATAGCAGCAACTTGTGCAATCGATTCTTTGCCTTCGATTGGTTTAGAAATAGCTTTTAATTCGTCCAAAGCTGCTTGGATAGCTTTGTCAATCCCTTTACGGATTACCATTGGGTTCGCACCGGCAGTTACGTTTTTCAAACCTTCGCGAATCATTGCTTGCGCTAAAACAGTTGCAGTAGTTGTACCGTCACCAGCAATATCATTTGTTTTGCTTGCTACTTCAGCAACTAATTTTGCACCCATATTTTCAAATGCATCTTCTAATTCGATTTCTTTTGCGATTGTCACACCATCGTTTGTGATAAGTGGTGAACCGAATTTTTTCTCAAGAACCACGTTGCGTCCTTTTGGTCCAAGAGTTACTTTTACTGCATTCGCAAGAGCATCTACCCCGCGAAGCATTGCGCGGCGCGCATCTTCACTGAACTTAATTTCTTTTGCCATGATGAATAACCTCCTCAAATTTTCATATTCTAAGTAAAAACACTAATATTGTTATTTTAATGATTGTTATTATTGAACGATTGCTAAGATATCACTGTCGCGCAGAATTAAATATTCTTTGCCGTCATATTTTACTTCAGTACCAGAGTATTTTGAGAAGATAATGCGATCGCCAGCTGAAACTTCTAGGGCAAGACGCTCACCATTCTCAAGAACGCGGCCGGAACCTACAGCAACAACTTTACCTTCTTGAGGCTTTTCCTTAGCAGAATCCGGTAAAACAATACCGCTTGCAGTTTTTTCCTCTGATTCAACAAGCTCGATTATAACGCGATCACCTAATGGCTTTAACAAATGAAACAACCTCCTCAAATGATATGTAAGTTTTTAGTTTTTTATTAGCACTCACATCACCTGAGTGCTAACACATTTATAATATTAATAAATCTGACTTCTTTTTGCAAGCCGCAAATAGAAAATTTATTAAATTTTTTTAACCCGAATGTAGTATTTCTTAAAACAAACTTTTTTAATCCATATTCATCAAGAAAGTTATTTTAACATGGCTAAATGTGTTCTATTTGAAGATTGTGTACATTTATTGTTAAAATATTGTGGGGCGTTAAGTATGAAAAGAATCATAACGGCTGCAAAAGTAAGACAGTCTAATAAGGAGACTTACTATTGAAAAAGGAATATGGATTCATATTAATTACGTATATCGTCATGCAGCTTTCCAGTTTTATTGGGGTTCCGCTGATGTCCATGATTGGCGCAAGGTTTGGACTGGAAGAAGGCTTCTCTGTTTCAGCATGGCTGGTGCTCAGTTTTATAGCCGCCTTAATCATCACTCTTTTTCTTTTGCGCAAGGAAATGAATGGTTCTGTACGAAATAATGGGGCCCTTCCTCTGAGTAAGTCTGCTGCCTGGGCAGTCGGGGGAATCTTTCTCGCCTTAATGGCGCAATCCATTGCGGGCAGCATTGAGTACTTAATGGGAATTGAGATCGGATCGGAAAATACTCAGCAAATCATTAACCTGATCAAGACGGCTCCGATCATTATCATCATTTCGTCCATCATCGGACCTATATTAGAGGAAGTGGTTTTTCGAAAAGTGATTTTCGGCAGCCTTTATAAGCGATTCAATTTCTTCCTCGCAGGACTGATCAGTTCGCTTATCTTTGCCTTTGCCCATGGTGAACCGGAACATCTTCTATTATATTCCGCAATGGGTTTTACATTCGCTTATCTTTATGTTAAAACAAAGCGGATACTTGTCCCGATTTTTGCTCATGTATCGATGAACACGATCGTTGTCGTATTACAGCTAAACCAGGACAAGATCCAGCAATTTCAACAGCTGCAAAGCTTTATTGGGGGATATTTTAATTGAAAAAAACATCGCTGTTTTCCGGCATCATATATCTTCTTTTAGGAGTCTTATTTATCTTTTTTGCGGTTCAAAATGTCAATGATGAGGGCGGCTGGGGCTTCTTTAGCTATTTATTAGTCGTCCTGGCAACCTTCGATTTAGGCTCCGGAATCCGCATCGTTTGGTATCATTTCCAGCCCAAAAATGAACAGACAAAAAAATGAGTCCATGGCGGGCTCATTTTTTGTCTTACAGAAGAATTTGAATAAACGCAGTAACATCTTATTCTGCATAGGTCGGATAATGTTTTAGGAAATAAACAAGTGCCTGCAATTCTACGGCTAAATCAATATGATGGACACGGATATTTCCCGGTACAGATAATCTTGCCGGTGTAAAATTCAAGATCCCTCTGATATTAGCCTGAACAAGCCGGTCTGTTACAGACTGAGCAACAGGAGCCGGAATAGTTAAAATTGCCACTTGAATATCATGTTCTGCTATCACCTTTTCAATATCATCCATATGGTAGACAGGGACATCACCGATCTCTCCCCCTACCTTTTGCGGATCCACGTCAAATCCTACCTCGATTTTTGTATTATTATTCTTCAAGAAATTATAATTAAGAAAAGCTGTACCAAGATTTCCCACTCCGATTAATGCAACCTTCGTCAATTCATCCTGATCCAAAGTTTTACTGAAAAATGTCAGTAAGTACTGAACATTATATCCATATCCTTTTTTACCTAAAGCGCCAAAATACGAAAAATCCCTTCGAATAGTGGCCGAATCGACTTTAACCGCCTCACTCAATTCAGCAGACGAAACCCTTTGTTTGCCCGAGGCATGCAGATTTTTCAAAAAGCGATAATACAACGGCAGTCTCTTTGCCGTCGCCTGTGGTATTTTTGTTGTTTCATTACTCATAATTTTTATCCCCTCTGTCCCATGCAAAAGTATTATTTGTATTCTTTTCAGAATTTTTTTTATTTTGTTATAATTTATTGTATCCGCTCAGCGGTCTATTTGTCTATTGGAAACGATTCCAAAATACCCTCCCTTTTGAAATCTCCATTCTTCCCGCCCGTCTTTTCCAGCAAATAGGTTTTTCCGATGATCATTCCTTTATCAACTGCTTTACACATATCATATACCGTCAATGCGCATACAGATGCTGCCGTTAATGCTTCCATTTCGACCCCTGTATTTCCTTTCGTTTTCACAGAGGCCTGGATAAATAAAGTTCTATCCGCTTTTGTCTCCTCCCATGAGAAAGTAATATTAATCCCTGTAAGCGGAATCGGGTGACACATCGGGATGATTTCCCATGTTTTTTTTGCAGCCATCACTCCTGCAACTTGTGCCACTGCCAATACGTCCCCTTTTTTCATTTGGTTGTTCGTAATTTTATCATATATTTCCTGACTGACTGTGATGCTGGACATCGCAATGGCCGTACGGAAAGTTTCCGGTTTATCACTAACATCCACCATCTTTGCCCGGCCTTCCTCGTTGAAATGCGTAAATTCCGCCATTAAACCACCTCTTTTATTCTCTTTTTCAGCGACAAAAAACTATAATGATATTAGTAACTTTCACAAGCGTATATAGTTTACTTATCTTGTTATTACTGGATTCCATAAAAATCAAGTTTGAAGTATGTGAATTATCTAAACAAATCATACACTATTTTCTTGCAGATGTCTCACACTTTGTATTTTAATTCACATATATTATTTACAATTTTAGTGAATAACATAATATTTTCAAATTCCAATTTTCCCCACCTTTCATCCTCATTCTCCCCCTTTGTCAATTATTTACAGCCCCTCTCTTCTCTTACTGCAAATGTACAGCGAAAAGCCTCACGATAGAAGTCTTCTTATATTGCTGTTACAAATTGAATCGGTTAATCTATTAATACAGGGGTGAACATGAACATGATATTACTGCAAGTTAATCAATTATGTAAATACTATGGTGCAGACCAGATTTTATCGAATATAAAGCTTGAAGTCCAAACCCGTGATAGAATTGCTCTTGTCGGCAGAAATGGAGCAGGGAAATCTACTTTATTAAAAATAATATCCGGTAACCTGTCCTATGATTCGGGAGAGATTATCAAGCCGAAGGAAGTTAAAATGGGCTACTTGGCACAAAATACCGGACTGGAATCCCATTTGTCGATCTGGGAAGAAATGCTGACTGTTTTTTCTGAACTCCAGGCACAGGAAAAACAATTACGGGCATTAGAAATGAAAATGTCTGACATGTCTGTGATGGAAAATGAAACTGAATACACCAAGGTCCTAAAGGAATATGATCTTCTCCAGGTTCAATTTAAAGAGCAGGGAGGCTATCAATTCGAAGCAGATATTCGTTCTGTTTTACACGGCTTAAGCTTTGCTTCATTTGATTATGATACCAAAATCTCCAGCTTAAGCGGCGGTCAGAAAACTAGACTGGCACTTGGAAAACTCCTGCTATCCAAACCGGATATTCTCATCCTTGATGAGCCGACAAACCATCTTGATATTGAAACTCTGTCATGGCTGGAGCAATATTTACAAGGCTACAATGGTGCTATCCTTATTGTGTCCCATGACCGCTATTTTCTTGACAAGGTTGTTAATCAAGTGTATGAAATTTCTCGGCAGCAAATCACTAAATTTCCTGGAAACTATAGTAATTATTTAGATTTGAAGGCTGCTAACTATGAGCGTGAAATGAAAATGTATGAAAAACAGCAGGATGAAATAGCCAAGCTGCAAGATTTTATTCAGCGCAATCTTGCTCGTGCATCCACAACCAAACGGGCGCAAAGCCGGCGAAAACAGCTCGCAAGAATGGAAGTCATGGACCGTCCTTTAGGAGATGAAAAGTCAGCTAGTTTTGGCTTCAATATTGAAAAGCAATCGGGGAATGAAGTTTTAAATGTTCATTCATTAGCCGTTGGCTACGACGCTAAGCCCGTCTCGGAGAATATCTCCTTCCGCCTCACCCGCGGGGAAAGTATTGCCTTGGTCGGTCCGAACGGAATCGGTAAATCAACACTTTTAAAAACGCTCATGGAAAAACTCTCCCCCATACAGGGTGACATTCAATATGGCACAAACGTTGCGATTGGCTACTATGATCAGGAGCAGGCTGAATTGACATCAAATAAACGGGTGCTTAATGAATTATGGGATGAATATCCACTGATGAGCGAAAAGGATATTCGAACCGCTTTAGGAAACTTCCTTTTTTCAGGCGATGATGTGTTAAAGATTGTTTCCAGCTTAAGCGGAGGAGAAAAAGCACGACTTGCACTATCCAAGCTGATGCTGCAAAAAGCAAACCTCCTTATCCTGGACGAGCCGACAAACCATCTTGACTTAGACAGTAAAGAAATACTGGAAAATGCGTTAATTGATTATCCGGGAACCCTTTTATTCGTTTCCCATGACCGTTATTTTATTAATCGCATTGCCACTAAGGTCATTGAACTGGACAAAAATGGTGCTGTCGAATACTTAGGGGATTACGATTATTATGTGGAAAAGAAACTTGAGCAAGAGGAGTTAAAAGCTCTGGAAGAAATAAAAAGGCTGGCAACTTCCCCGGTTACACAGGAAAAAAACAGCTACCAGCAGGATAAAGAGGCGAAGAAGCTAGAAAGACAGCGGCAGCGCAGAATCGAAGAAATTGAAAATAAAATCGAAGAACTAGAGCAAAAAATGGAGGAAAATAATGAGCTCCTTTGTGATCCGCAGTTTTTTCAGGACCACGAAAAGCTGATGGAGCTTCAACAGGAAAATGACAAGTTCAAACTTGAGGTTGAAGTACTGATGGAGGAATGGACAGAGCTTGCGGATCAGTAGGTTTTTGCTCCAAAGCAAAATGAACCAGAGCAAAACAAAAGTAGGCGGTTTCCAGATATCAATGATTGAATCTGGGAATCGCCTTTTTTTATCCACAAGTATATGCACAACTGGATAACTTAATTATGGGCTTTCCACATGTTTTTCCACATTATCCACATCATATCTCTTTTTTATCCACATAATACACACTTATACACAAAGTTATACACATTATCCACAACACAAGAGCCACAGACAAATGCCTGTGGCTCTTTTTTTAAAGATCATTATAAACCGAGATTTCCAAGCCTGGATTTGCGTTTAAATCCAGTCCGGTCCGATGTCCTTTTTCAAATAGCACACTGCCTGCAGCGGCAATCATGGCTGCGTTATCTGTGCACAAATTAAGCGGAGGAATCACAAGTTCTACTTCTTCCATTTCTGCAAAAGCTGTGGTTAATGCTGCGCGAAGTCCCTTATTCGCAGCAACTCCTCCAGCTAATAAAACCTGCTTCACCGGATACTCCTTCGCCGCGCGTACAGCCTTTGCCACCAACACTTCAACGACACTCGCCTGAAAGCTTGCAGCAAGATTCTCCGGGGCAATCACTTCGCCACGCTGCTCTGCATTGTGGACAGTGTTAATAACTGCCGATTTCAAACCGCTGAAACTAAAATCATAGGAGCCCTCTTCAAGCCAAGCCCGCGGTAGTTCAAGCGTATCAGAGCCTTCATGCGCCAACCGGTCGATATGCGGTCCGCCCGGATATGGCATATTCAGCACTCTTGCCACTTTATCATACGCTTCCCCTGCCGCATCATCTCTCGTTTCACCAATTACCTCAAAGTGACCATGTTCCTTCATATAAACGAGTTCGGTATGGCCTCCAGAAACGACTAGTGCCAGCAAAGGGAATTCCATTTCTTTCACTAAACGGTTAGCATAGATGTGCCCCGCGATATGATGAACCGAAACAAGAGGAATTCCATGGGCGAACGCTATTGCCTTAGCCGCATTCACGCCAATTAATAGGGCCCCAACCAGACCCGGTCCTTCGGTAACCACAATAGCATCTAAATCACCATACGAAATTCCCGCAGCATTGATGGCTTCCCCCAGCACGATCGTTATTTGTTCCACATGATGGCGCGATGCGATTTCAGGCACTACCCCGCCAAATCTTTTATGGCTCTCTATTTGTGAGGCCACAATATTTGAAACGATTTCTCTTCCGTTTCTCACGATGGCAACGGCTGTCTCGTCACAGCTTGTCTCGATTGCCATTACTAACAAATCTTTTTTCATTATAAATTCACCCACATCACTAATGCATCTTCATGATTATCTGTATAATAGTTTTTCCGGAGGGCTCCCCCTTGAAAACCAAGTTTACGATAAAGAGACTGCGCCACACTGTTGCTTACGCGAACCTCCAAGGTCATTGTTTTCGCCCCATTTTCCCTGGCAAAATCCATCATCTTCACAAGCAAGGCTTCCCCGAGCTTGCGCCCCCTGTATTCAGGAAGGAGCGCAATATTCGTTATATGAGCCTCGTCAATGACAAGCCATGCTCCGCAATATCCTGCTACCTTTTCATCAACCTCTAATACAATATATTTAGCATACTGATTTTGCACCAGTTCGTTATAAAAGGCAGCCCGGCTCCACGGCAGAGTAAATGATTGATGTTCTACGACCATTATTTGGTCCAAATCATTAAGATTCATCAAGCGAAAAGAAAAAGTCATCTCCATTTTGCTCCCTCTTCCCCGTTCCTATTTCAACTCTCTCTGAGCCTCAAGCCATTTTGCTTCTGCCTCTGCTAAACGAATATAGTTCGGTACAAAGGTATGAACATCCTCTCCCGGCAAATCATGACCCAGTAAGGCCAGCTCTGCTGGACGCGGATTATGCTCTGTTATTTCGGCAAAAACGGCTCTGTCTCCTAATGATTCTTTGATTGCCCCGCGATGTATCGGCAGATCACCGCCAACAAAAAGAACCTTTCCCTCAAACGATTGCAATTGTTTTACCCAATCAGTCGTAAGTATTATTTGATCCTGTGCTAACGTTTGCAGCCCACCATTTTGAAACTGATAAAGACCTGTATAAATCTGCCCTCTTCTCGCATCAAACAGCGGGGATACTCCTCCGCCAAAATAGCGGCCAACTCCTGCAGCCAATACTTGCAAGCTTGAAATCCCTACTAATGGTATTTTCAGCGTCCACGCCAGTGTTTTAGCAATGGTAACTCCGATTCTTACCCCTGTATAAGACCCCGGACCTTTTGCCACCACAATCTTTTCAATATCGACCGGTTTCATTTCACAATCCTGCAGTAATTTTTCAATCGCCGGCATAACCCGGACAGAATGATTTTTTTTCAAATTGGTTATATATTCACCGATTACCTGTTCCTCATTTATGACAGCAACACCAAGTGAATAATTTGATGTATCAATCGCTAAAACTTTCATGCAAAAAACTCCTTACATAATTGCTCATACCGTGCACCTAATGGCTTGAGAACAATTTTCCTCGAATCATTACCTTCATGATAAAGATAAATATTCAGCCGCTCACTTGGAAGCTGCTCGTCAATGATATGAGCCCATTCAATCACGGTTACCCCATTACCGGAAAAATATTCTTCAAACCCCAGATCCTCATAGGAATCCTCCAGCCGGTATACGTCCATGTGATACAGCGGCATGTTCCCATGATATTCTTTAATAATCGTGAAAGTCGGGCTGTTGACCGTTCGACTGACACCCAGACCAACAGCCAGCCCTTTTGTAAAAGTCGTCTTCCCGGCTCCCAGATCGCCTTCTAACGTGATGCAATCTCCCGGCTGCAGGAAAGAAGCCAGCCTTTTAGCAAAGGCCTGTGTATCCTCGGCATTTCCTGATAATATTTCATATTCTTTCATCTAACTGTTTCCCCTTAATTCCGTCATTTTCCTTTTAATAAGTTTACATGATTTTATGCTATAGAGCAAAACAGGAAGAGCCTAAATGCAAAAACAAACGAAACAATAATGTTCCGTTTGTTTTTGCAGAACTATTTAATCTGAACAAACACGTAGAATAAGGCGTTATTATAACCGTTTTGTTTATCAATACTGACATCCTGAGTGACTATCGTCATTTTTACCTTCTCATTTTCTACCGTAAATGTGGCTTCCTCAGGGGTGATCATTTCTTTTATTGAATGATAATTCTCGAATTTATCATAAATATCCTTCGTCTTAAATCTGATAAGCTCTTCCTTATTTTCCCCGCCTAAGACAATATCTATTTCATCTTTACGAAAATCTCTTAATAAGGAGTACTTATTACCAGCCTTTTCAATCACTGCAATTTTTTCGTTTTGACCTTCGTTTTGCATTTGCGAATAAATATCCGTTTGAATAAAGGTATCATATCCTGCAATATTGATTGGATATGAAGGTTCGAGATGTACATAAACGGACTGATTCCTATCAGTCTGCTCATAATACTCTTTAAAGCCAAATGTTTCATAAAAGTCCCTATAGGCATCGAAGTCTTTTGGGAAATACTCGGTCCTTTCCATATATCCCATCATCTGCAAGTAGTAAACGATATTAGTAATCTTCTGTTTATCCGCATCGGAGATGGAGCCATTTGGTATAATCTTTCCGTTACCAAGCATCTCATTTTTCGCTAATACTTCTTCCAGAATGTTAATCTGGTTATGTTTACTGATCGTAAAAGCGTCCACTGGCGGCACGACTGAAATCATGGCGAAAACAATTAAGATTGCGGCGATTATTCCATTTTTCCGTACCGGCAAAAAGCTTAATAAGACCCCGGCAATCGCAGCGAAAATACCGAACAAAATTACATAATAACGGGTATGCGTTATCCCAGTATCTTCTAAACTTAAAATCGATGATATGATCTGGAACACGACTATTGGGACAAGCACTTTCGGAAAGACCTTTCTAAAAAATGCCGCAAACTTATTTTCAATTTCACTGGCTAGAATATAGACTAAGATGACTGTAATCGCATAGGATACAAGCATCGGTTCGAGAAGATTATCGCTCCAAAAATCTCCGCCGATATTTTGCACAATGTAAATGACAAGTATTAAAGTAAAGACGGCAATTAAAGGAACTATAATATAGGATATAAGAATTTCTAAAAATTTCGGACAATTCGCAGCACGCCTAATGTTTTTTAACTGTTCATCATTGTCCTTATTCTCTTTCCCAAGGTATACAGGAATAAGAGATAAGAAATACAAGGGTCCAAATAGGAGGAATATCAAGTTGGCTGCATGGGAAAAGACTTTATAATCAATTGGAAAAATTAATGTATCTGTCGCACTAATGATGAGCGAGACTCCGCCAAAAATAACCCCGGAGAAAAAAACAGCGATAAAGAAGGCTTTAAAGGAAATCATAAAGCTTTTATTAAAACTGACCTTGCTTTTAATGGCTGGAATCCAAATGAAGGCGATCAACAAAGCAAATAGGACCACTCCAGTTCTGATATTTACAGACATGCTGTATTCAGGTGCCGATTTAATGATGAAATAATAACCTGCTGTTAATAGGACAACAATACCCATCAGCGTGAATCGGACCAATCCTTTAGTAAAGAATCTCTCATAGGCACTTTCTGCCACTGCGCTCAGAAATGCTCCGACTACAAAGGCAAGGAGATAATTCATAAAATGGCGTTCTGTTAAGTTAATATCATAAGCATTAATAATGGCAGCCGCTAAAAGAAATGCGGTGGTCAAAGGAAAACGAGCAACAGCATCAATCAAACCTCTTAGCCTTTTATTCAGCCAATTCACCACTCTCACCTTTTCCATCCCCCTTTTTCTCAGTAATAATATAGCTAATAAAAGAAATACCCAGTGTGTAACTACTTTAGACTATTACTCTGAATATAGGTGAAATCTCTTGCAGCAAGCGGACTTTTTATATGACTTTGGTGTCCTTCTACTTTCAGAATAACATTTGCAAGGGGGTCTGTCGACAGAATATGAGTGGCATATATTTGACAGAAATAAGGAGACAGGTGTGGGTATTAGAGAGAATTAAAATCTGCGGCTTTTTAGATTCTTTAGTGATATTGCCCTCTATAGTGACCAGTTTTACCATCAGCTTTGGGTTTCTTGGTCCACGGGCACTATCAGCCCTTTATAGTGACCGTCGGCTCTCGGTTTCTTGGTCCACGGGCACTATCAGCCCTTCATAGCGACCGTCGGCTCTCGGTTTCTTGGTCCACGGGCACTATCAGCCCTTCATAGCGACCGTCGGCTCTCGGTTTCTTGGTCCACGGGCACTATCAGCCCAT
>NZ_JACHGK010000025.1:0-430 GCF_014207535.1 Bacillus benzoevorans | reverse complement strand
CCCACTATAGCGACCAAAGCCTTTGGGTTTTTGTTTACTTAGGCACCATGAAACGTAACCCAAATAGTTAGTTTGATTCAAGCATAAAAAAAAGACTGATATATCAAATATCAGCCATTTTAGTCGATTGCGGGGGCAGGATTTGAACCTGCGACCTTCGGGTTATGAGCCCGACGAGCTACCGAACTGCTCCACCCCGCGATAATAAAAATTATACAGTTTTCATACTCCAACAAAGAGTAAAGACTGTCCCGAATCTACGATTCAGTACAACTCGCAGCTTTTTCAATGAGGTAACGCTTCGTTGCTCCACCCTGCGATAATATAAAATTAAAAGCTTGGCGGCGTCCTACTCTCACAGGGGCAAAGCCCCAACTACCATCGGCGCTGAGAAGCTTAACTTCCGTGTTCGGGATGGGAACGGGTGTGA
>NZ_JACHGK010000024.1 GCF_014207535.1 Bacillus benzoevorans | reverse complement strand
ACACCCGTTCCCATCCCGAACACGGAAGTTAAGCTCTTTAGCGCCGATGGTAGTTGGGGCTTTGCCCCTGTGAGAGTAGGACGTTGCCAGGCTAAGCCCCTTATAGGATCTATTAGGGGCTTTTTTATGTTTAGCTTACAAGAAATATTTCATTTGGCCCGTTGGTCAAGCGGTTAAGACACCGCCCTTTCACGGCGGTAACATGGGTTCGATTCCCATACGGGTCACTTCTATTTCGTGCACTATCTATAAGCCTATGCCGCCAAGTGGACGGTAGACCAAGATACAGGTGTTTATAGTATGGAACAAGTGCTGAAGTTAATTAAATCTGAACCTTTTCATGAAGAGGAAAGGGAAAGTAACCTCGTTTGAAAAAAAGGCAGACCATTAAAAAGGATGGTCTATTTTTATCCCTAAACATCCGAATCCATCTCAGTTATCGTTTCCTACAATAAGATACAACCCCATTTTTACTCGTTCACGAAATTTTCACCAAGTAAGACCGAGAAAAATATTGCTGATTCCTATGTCATTATTACCGCATCTATAGTACTATTTAAAGGAAAGGTACAATGGAAGCGCTTAGTAAAACAAGGCAATTAAGGGGAGAGTTTTTTTGAAAATATCCTTACGCATGAAACTAATTATCGTGTCGTTAATATTTCTTGCCGTACCGAGTCTCTTAATTGGAATCATCGGCTACCAATCTGCCGTGAGCAGTTTGAATACTCTCGGAGCTGAAGGTCTGAAAACCAATGTACGCATGACCTTTGAAATGATTGAAGCGATGGACCATCAAGTTAAGGCAGGAAGGATTTCATTGGCAGACGCACAAGAGGAAGTAAAAGAGGCCATTTTGGGAAAAAAAGATGCGAACGGGCAGCGTCCCATCAATCCGCGCCTGAACTTAGGAAAACATGGCTTTTTATTTATTATCAATTCCGCGGGGGTGGAACTCGCACATCCGAACTTTGAGGGGCAGGATGTGTGGAATATAAGGACGACTGATGGCGTTTATTCGACACAAGAAGTCGTAAAGGCGGCAAACAATGGTGGAGGGTTTGCCACCTATGAATGGCCATTGGCCGAAAACCCGGATGTCAATGTGGCGAAAATTACCTATGCGGAAAAAGATCCATATTGGAATTGGATTGTCTGTGCCGGAGCCTATTTACCCGACTTTAATGCCGGAGCGCATCATGTCCTTTACATCTTATTAATTACCCTTGGAATCTCGCTGCTGGCGGGTCTGATGGTCATTCTTATTTTTTCAAAAAAAATGACGAAACCGATTCTGCAAGTAGCAGAGCATGCCAAGTCGATGGCACTTGGCGACTATACACAAGAACCGATAGCCATAACGAGAAAAGATGAAATTGGCGAATTGGTGCTCAATTTCAATATCATGAAAGAAAATCAAAAAAAGGCCGAGGAACTATTACGGCAAAACGAAGCGTTTCTTCAGTCGGTTACCACCCATATGGGAGAAGGGCTGATCGTCATCAATACAGATGGCATGCTGACCATGATGAATCGGGAAGCGGAACAAATGCTTGGCTGGCTAAAAGAAGAGTGTGCCGGGCAAAATTTCCATGATATCATTCATCGCAAAGAAAATGGAAACTCATTCTTGTATGAAGAATGCCTGAGTGCAAAATCCAGTGCCAATGGGGAAGTGCATCGAAGCGCAGAAGAGTGGTTCATGCGCAAAAACGGTTCCTTATTTCCAGTTTCTTATGTGACAAGCCCCTTATATGAAGAGGGATCTGTGACCGGATCGATCATTGTATTCCGCGATATTTCAAAACAGAAAGAGGACCAAGAAAGAATTGAGTACATGGCATTCCACGATGATTTAACAAAACTGCCGAATCTTCGTTTCACAAAGGAAAAACTAACACAGGAAATGGAAAGCCAAAAGCCATTTGCCCTGTTGGTGCTCGATATCGATCGGTTTAAACATATTAATGAAGCCCTTGGACACTCTATTGGTGATTTAATTCTGGAATCAGTTGCGAACAGACTGAAAGAACTGTTCCCATCCGATGTATTTGTCGGACGGCTGACAGGGGATGAATTTGCCATCATTTACCCTTGTCTGGATCGAGAAGACGAGTGGGTATCGGTGTGCAAACAGATACAAAATAAAGTGAACGAACCTTTGCAAGTGAGACATCTTCTTCTAAACGTGTCGGGAACGATTGGCAGTGCTTTGTATCCTCACCATGGAAATGAGGGGGACGAGCTTTTAAAACATGCAAATATTGCGCTCATAGAGGCACAACAGCAACAGGTTTCTTTTCAAATATATAAGCCATCCATGGGCGGTCATGCCTTCGACCGGCTCGTTTTGGAAAACCATTTGCATCATGCCTTGCAAAGAAATGAACTTCGGTTAGTTTATCAGCCCCAGGTCGATATTGTAACCGGACAAATTCAAGGGGTGGAGGCCTTGATCCGCTGGCACCATCCAAACTATGGTCCCATTTCTCCAGCCCAATTTATTCCGATTGCGGAAAACACAGGGCTGATCGTTCCGATCGGTGAATGGGTGCTTCAGACCGCATGCCGACAACTAAAAGAGTGGCACGAGCATGGAATTTCATCTCTTTGCATGGCTGTGAACCTGTCATCGCGCCAATTTTATTCGCAAGACTTAATCGAAACGATAAAAGGGACTCTGCATGAGACGGGATTACCTCCTGAAGCTTTGGAACTGGAAATTACAGAAAGCATGATGATGAATATCGAACACGCAACAAAAACGTTGCACGACCTGAAAGATTTAGGCTGCAAAATTGCCATCGATGATTTTGGAACGGGCTATTCCTCCCTTAATTATTTAAAGCACCTTCCGATTGATCGTCTGAAAATCGACCAATCCTTTATCAGAGATCTCTCAGGGGATGAGCAGGATGATGCGATCATCTCGACCATCATTTCGATGGCGCAGCATTTGCAGCTTGATATCATTGCGGAAGGGGTAGAAACGCCTGAGCAACAAAAGATTTTACGGAAGAAACAATGTACCCACGTGCAGGGATATCTCTACAGCCCTCCCCTAGCACCGGAAGACTTCCAGCAACAATGGGAACAACTACTGCAAAAAGCGAAAACAATATAGGGAAACAAGGGGACGGCTCTCCTGTTTCCCTAATTTTTACCATTCCGTTGATTTTGTCCTTCACTCCCGATGAAGGACATTTTTCTGCCCTTTGCCACCTTCAATTAGACAGCTTTTCCGAGTACCAACAGCAACCTGTCCCTATACCGCCCTTTATAAGACAGTCTTTCTGAGTACTAGCAGCAACCTGTCCTTATGTCGCCCTCAATAAGACAGCTATTCCGAGTTCCAGCCACAACCTGTCCAAAAGCCCCCATCTATAAGACAACTTTTCTAAGCTCCCGTTTTAACCTGTCCAAAATCCGCCTTTTTTTAGAAACAGAGGAGTAATTCCCTTGTTTGTCACCAAAATTTCCGCAACCTACACAAGCAAACAAATCAAAATAAAATCAGGGAAATGAAACAAACTACTCTAAGAAGAGAAGACAAATCCAGCACGACCCATCAGCTAGGAAGGTGTACGCATTGATCAACATCATCGCCATCAAGCACGACAACCAAATCGAATCCAACATCAGCATATACCAGGCTGATTTCTCGCAATATAAATGGTGGTGGGCCGATTTTTACAACCCGACGGATGAGGAAATCGACCATCTGGCGGCCACCTTTCACTTCCATCCACTAGCCATCGAAGACTGTATCCACATTCCGCAGCGCCCGAAATTGGATTATTACGAGGATTACACGTTTTACGTCACACATATGGTCCGTGAAGAGGACTTTGAAATCATCAAAGGCGAACTGTCTTTTTTTATTGGAAAAAATTTCATTGTCACCTTCCATCAAATGGCGGCACCGGAAGTGACCCAGGTCTGGAATTCCCTATTAGCGGAAAAAAGGTGCGGGAATTGCGACTCGCTCGAAGTGTTTCACAGACTCCTTGACCTGATTGTCGATAATTACTTCCCAATCATTTATAAAATCGAAGATATATTAGGCAAAATTGAGGATAATCCGGATAAGAAATCGATGAACGATTTGTTATTCGAGCTGTTTGAAATCCGCTCCATGCTGTTAAAGCTGCGCCACACCATCGACCCGATGCGCGACCTGCTCTACCGGATGTTAAATTCCAGCCGTCTCACCGGCTTCGCCGATCGAAAAGCTTATTTCTCAGACATTTATGACCATCTCTTAAAACTTTCCGACATGGTCGCGGCCAACAGGGAGGTTACCGCCGACATCCGCGACAGCTATCTATCACTGAATTCACACCTGACCAATAATGTCATGAAAGTCTTAACGATCATGACATCCATTTTCGCCCCGCTTACCTTTATCGCAGGGGTGTATGGCATGAACTTTGAATACATGCCCGAACTAAACTGGAAATACGGCTATTTCCTTGCCCTAGGCTACATGGGCACAGTCGGTCTCACCATGTACCTCTGGTTCAAACGAAAAGGCTGGTTTTGAGCGGGACATGGGGCCTGCATGTCCCATGTTCCCCTTTCAAACGGGACAACGGACCCGTTTCCGCGTCCCTTCCAGGAAGACCCCCATATTAAATTTTAGCTAGAAAATCAGTGGTGAGAGCATTCAGAAGGGGCTGCCTTCTTTTTTTATTTTGGTAAAAAATAGGGAAATGCGAGAACCGTCCCCTTGTTTCAACAAAAAGTGGGACACAGGGGCTGCCCCCTTGTCCCACCCTAGAATATTAAAACCACCTGCAGCCGCGGCAACGGCGGTCATCACGACGGTAGTCCCGTTGGCTGCCCCATTGGTTACCACGTTGGCTGCTGCTGTGACTACGGCTTCTGCTTCTGCTCCGGCTGCTGCTGTGACTACGACTTCTGCTTCTGCTTCTGCTCCAGTCGCTGCTGTGACTACGGCTTCTGCTTCTGCTCCGGTTGCTGCTGTGACTACGGCTCCGGCTGCTGCTGCGGCGGGAAGAACGGCGGTGTAAACTAAAAGGCTCCTGATACATAAAATCACCTAAACCGGCATTCAAAGCATCATTGACTGCTCCTTGAATCTCCATTTGTGAATAATTCATGTTTTCACCTCATTTTTTAAATAATTGTAGTTACACCATATCGTATGAGGACAACCCCCTTGATGTATAAGACAAGCGTATAGATTAGAGAAATATTCCTTCCGCAATGAGGCTCTATTTCGGACCGCACAGCAAAATGAACACTTCGCAAGAGTGGGGCAAAGCAGCATCCATCCACATCTGAACATAGTCCGCCCCATATGGACAAATGTCCATTTTTGGTGCCAGGCACCGAACTTTCGGTGCCTGGCACCAAAAGCGCAAATATTGTGGTACCTTGGCTAAATTTGTATTAAAATAAACTAGTGTAGTTACCAACCCATTACTATTGGAGGATAAGCCTTATGATGTACCATGTGCGGCTCCTAAAGGGGCTGCGGCATCCATATATGAATGCAAACAGTTTAGTCAAAGCAGAACAAATTACCGGATTTTGGTGGAAAATGGTGCTCCTGGCGGTCCTAACCTTAATTCTATCCGCCGTCACGGCCTATTTCGGCATCGGCAACGAAATCCTGTCCAAACAAATCAACAACCTGACAAATACAGAATTTGAGGCGGCGAAAATCTTCTTTGCTCTCGGACAAATCCTCTGGGCCATGTTCGCTGCGCTATTCGTAATCACCGTCCCATCCATCCTTTTCTGGACCGTCTCCGACATCGAATGGAAGAAATACATCGTCGTGCAGCAATACGTGTTAGGCATTTTTTTATTGGAAAAATTAATCACAGCTATCTTGACGATTACAATGGGTCTTCCGGAAATTTCTAATCCATTTTCGCTCGGCGTCATTGGCCAGCTGTTCACCACGAACAACATCGTCCTGCAATTTTTAGCAGAAATCACGCTTTTCAAAATCTGGGCCATCGTCCTGCAGTACAAATACGTCAAGATTCTTTCGCACAAAACACCGCAGATGACGGCGCTCATCGTCATCGGCTTGAACGTGATCATTTTGATAGCAGCTGTATTTTTAAACATTATGCAGTTGGAAAAATTATTATAGGAGGCGGCATACGTGAAAAAGTGGATCCCGGGAATTATTGCAATCATTGTCGTATTATTTGTTGCCGCCAACCTCTATCTGATTTTTAAAGATAAATCCGCCGTGGCACGCTCTTTTTACATCAATAAATGGATTGCCGCGAAGGAAGAGAAACTCGTCGAAACGATGAAAAAAGACGGCGTTTCCGCGCCGTTGGAAGAACAGCTCGTTTATTACGACGACTCGAAGGGCAGCTTTGAAGGCTTTTCGGTAAAAAGAGGCGAGGAAGTCCAAATGGGTACAACCTTGTTTAAATATGAAACGGACACCTATCAGGAAACCATCGACATCCTCGAAGCCGAGAAGGACAGTCTGGAAAAACAAATCGACGGGCTGGAAGACAAGCTTGATGACCTGGAAGACCTGGAAAGCGATACATCGCTGAAGAATGTGAATAAAAAAGAGGGATATCTGTACGATACCGTCTCCATTGAGATGGATATTTTTCAAACAGAAGCGGAAATTAAGCGTTTAGAGGGCGAAGTGAAAAAGGTTGATAGCCAAATCGCAACGGCAGACGACAAGCTGCCACGCCTTGAGGAAAAGAGCGATATCACCGGCGTGGTGAAGGATATCAACAAAGACCTTTCCAACCCGGTACTCACCATCGCTTCAAAGGAAAACATGATCAAGGGAACGCTGACCGAGGGTGAACAGGCCAAGGTCGAACCGGGCATGGAAGCCGTTGTCACCGCGAACGGGAAAAAGTATAAAGGGTACGTTGACCAGGTCATGATTTCGCCTGAAAATGAGCCGAAAGTGGAGAAAAAGAGCTTCTATTCCTTCACTGTTGTGCTTGCTGAGGAGCCGGAAAAAATGGCCCACGGCACCCATGTGGACGTGAAAATCACAACAGAAGCAATCGAACACGCCCTCGCCGTACCGGCATCCAGCGTCGATAAAATAAGCAAAAAGAAGCAACAGCTCTCCGTCCTGGATAAAGGTAAAATCAAACAGCAAAAAGTCACCACCGGACTAAAAGTGGGCGGCAAACAGCAAATCGAAACAGGCATCAAAGAAGGCACGATCATCGCCCGCAAGCCATTAAGCTGGGAAAAGGGAACACCAACCTTCTATACCCCGCTCAAGGTGAGCCAATGGGAAAAAGACATGTACAAAAACATGCGCAAACTAGAAATGGCCAAACTCGCCGGCAAAGGATTCCTCTCTATGTGATTTTTGGGGAAAACAATGGTACGGTTTGGTGCCTGGCACCCTGCTTAGTACCAAGCCGTTATCTATAGAACATAAGAAATCCCCCGTTTTCCTGCGTTGTGCAGGAGGACGGGGGTTTTTTTGAGGTTAAAGCAGAAAGCAGTCCGAATTCGAGGTTGATTCAGACGGGATGAAGCGGGAATCTAGAAAAACAGTCTAATAGAAGGGTTCAAAAAGACAGGTTAAAGTGGGAATCCAGAAAAGCAGTCTAATAGAAGGGTTCAAAAGGACAGGTTGCAGCAGGAATCCAGAAAAACAGTCTAATAGAAGGGTTCAAAAGGACAGGTTGAAGCGGGAATGCAGAAAAGCAGTCTAATAGAAGGTGTCAAAAGGACAGGTGGAAGCGGGAATCCAGAAAATCTGTCTAATAGAAGGGTTCAAAAGGACAGGTGGAAGCGGGAATCCAGAAAAACAGTCTAATAGAAGGGTTCAAAAGGACAGGTGGAAGCAGGAATCCAGAAAAAAAGTCTAATAGAAGGGTTCAAAAGGACAGGTGGAAGCGGGAATCCAGAAAAGCAGTCTAATAGAAGGGTTCAAAAGGACAGGTTGCAGCAGGAATCCAGAAAAACAGTCTAATAGAAGGGTTCAAAAGGACAGGTTGAAGCGAGAATCCGGAAAATCTGTCTAATAGAAGGCGTCAAAAGGACAGGTTGAGGCAGAAAGACAGAAAAGCAGTCTAATAGAAGGGTTCAAAAGGACAGGTTGAGCGAGGAATCCAGAAAAGCAGTCTAATAGAAGGGTTCAAAAGGACAGGTGGAAGCAGGAATCCAGAAAAGCAGTCTAATAGAAGGGTTCAAAAGGACAGGTGGAAGCAGGAATCCAGAAAAGCAGTCTAATAGAAGGGTCCAAAAGGACAGGTTGGGCGATGAATCCAGAAAAGCTGTCTAATAGAAGGGTTCAAAAGGACAGGTTGAAGCTGAAATCCAGAAAAGCAGTCTAATAGAAGGGTTCAAAAGGACAGGTGGAAGCGGGAATGCAGAAAAACAGTCTAATAGAAGGGTTCAAAAGGACAGGTTGCAGCAGGAATCCAGAAAAGCTGTCTAATAGAAGGGTTCAAAAGGACAGGTTGAAGCTGAAATCCAGAAAAGCAGTCTAATAGAAGGGTTCAAAAGGACAGGTGGAAGCGGGAATGCAGAAAAACAGTCTAATAGAAGGGTTCAAAAGGACAGGTTGCAGCAGGAATCCAGAAAAGCTGTCTAATAGAAGGGTTCAAAAGGACAGGTTGCAGCAGGAATCCAGAAAAACAGTCTAATAGAAGGGTTCAAAAGGACAGGTGGAAGCGGGAACCCAGAAAAGCAGTCTAATAGAAGAGGCGCGGGGACAGGTACATTGTCCCCGTGCCCCACCTTTGGAAATAATTAGGGAAACGCGAGAACCGCCCCCCTGTTTTGCCCCCCTGTTTTCAATAGACCATCATCCATTGATCGCTGCCGTCTAGTTTGCCATGATTTTTAAATCCGTAGCGTTCAAAGTAGTGCACGTTTTCTTCGGATTCTGTCCATAGACAGATAGGAGAGTTTAGTTGCTTTGCTAGATCAATTACCTTATTCATGATTTTGTATCCTTCGCCTTTTTGCATGGAGTGGATGTTGAGGATTTCTAAAATAAAATCATGCCCGGGGAAGAAGGACTTTACTTCTTCATGCGGTCGATTCAATCCAAGCACTATTGCTGCTTTTAAATTTTGCTTAAATAAGATCAACCCTCTGCCTTGAGGAAGGATGGCCAGATAAAAGTTGATTTCTGTTTGCTTCAGCACCCATTTTAAATATTGCTTTACTGTTTCATCGGCGTTTTTATTTTTCTCCATTGCCGATATTTCAGCTATTAGCGTTTCCCGAGACTGCGGATGCATTGCTTTCATGTTTTTGGTAAAAACCTCATTCTGCAAATCGGCTATATAATTAACCTGGTCCTTTTCAGTTCTGTTCATGGTTCATTCTCCTTCGTTGGAAATCTATTCATTTACTATATAGGATTCTGGGCAAAATGGAAACACAGGGGTTCTCGTGTTTCCCTAAATTTCCCTAAACCTTAAACTTCTAAAACCGCAGCGGTTCCACAGACAAGTGTTTATTGGCATCAATCGTTTCGATAAATTTTTCGATGGTTGACGTTAAGTAAGTATCGGCTCTTCTTATAAAAACCGTTTTAATCTGGCTGTACTGCTCTGGAAGTGAATGCAATCGGATGAGACCGTTTTGTTCCAAATGGGCGACGGTTGATTTCGGGACGAATGTCACGCCGAGCCCCTCTGCCACACTGCGCAAAATGGTTTCTAATGTACCGAACTCCATCACTTTCCTTGGGGTGATGTTTTGGTCATGATACCACGCCTCAAGACGTGCCCGATACCCGCAGCCTTTGCTAAAGCAGAGGAATGGTTCCTCTTTCAATTCATCCAGTGCGGCGGTCCGCCTATCGGAAATGAGAACAAGCTCCTCTTGAAATACCTCATGCGCGACAAGGTCGGGATGGAAGTCTGATTCGGTCACGAACGCTCCGTCCAGCTTATGATTTAATACATCTTCTTCTAATGTTTCCGTGACACCGGCAAATAAAGACAAGTCGACATTTTTATATTTTTTCACAAAGGCGGATAATATTTTTGGCAAATGAATGGCGGTTTCAATGGTGCCAATATCTAATTTTCCGGACGGTTCATTTTTGCAGCGAACGGCTTTATTCATTTCATCTGTTAACAGCAATATTTTTTTACTATAAGTCAAAAGCCTTTTTCCTTCAGGAGTCAAACTCATCCCGCGATGATGGCGGTTAAACAATGGCGTATTCAGCTCCGTTTCAAGCTTCTGAATTCTCGATGTAATATTCGATTGCACGTAATTAAACGCTTTGGCCGCTCCGGTAATGGTTCCTTTTTCCGCTACCATTTGAAAAATTTCCAAGTCCTTAAATTCCATGATTTCCACCCTCTATCATTCTCATATTCCCTATGGTATCAAAAATAATGATAGCAATCATTACTATTATTCATTTTACAAGATGGAAAAAATAGCAGATGATAAATTTGTCATTTTTGTGAAAGGGGACATGGGGAGTTGAGGAATCATCTATTTTTAGGGGCTATTTTATGTTTTATTGCTGCCGTTTCATGGGGGGCTATGTTTCCGGTCGCACACGCGGCTTTCAAACATATCGACCCATTTTATTTTACGATCATTCGTTATGGTTCTGTTACGGTCATTTTAGCCGTCATCCTTTTATGGAAAGAAGGGAAGCGGACCTTTCGCTTTGAGGGAAAAGGGCTTCGCTTATGGCTATACGGTACGATGGGGTTTACCGTCTATAATCTTTTAGTCTTCTGGGGAGAAGATTTATTAGGGGCATCCGGCGTGATGTCGGCAGCGATTATGGAGTCACTTATGCCGATGATTTCCATTATCATTGTCTGGATGTTTTTTAAAAAAAGACCGCATCTATTCACATTATTATGCGTGCTCTTGTCTTTTGCCGGTGCGGTATTAGTAATTACAAAAGGTGATATCACCACATTTCTTGGGGCGACGGAGCGGTTTTTCCCTTCTGTGCTCCTATTGGCAGGAGTGATTGGCTGGGTCGTTTACACGATGGGGGCAAGTTCGTTTCGCGGCTGGTCCGCCTTGCGTTATTCCACGTTAAGCTGTTTACTGGGAACAATCACCGCCTTATGTGTGACGGCAGGGGCAGCGCTGTTCGGGGCCGTATCCGCCCCATCGGGTGAAGACATCAGAGCAGTAAGCCCGCATTTATTGTTCATGATCCTCTTCCCAGGCGTCATTGCCCTGCTTGGCTGGAACATCGGTGTGAGCATCCTGTCCCCACTAAATGGACTGTTGTTCATTAACTTCGTTCCCGTTACCACCCTCGCCATTTCGATATCCCAAGGGAATCAAGTAACAATGTTTGACCTAATTGGGACAGTCTTTATCATCGTTTCCCTCGTCTCCAATAATATTTATGTCAGAGCGAAACAAGGGGACGGCTCTCGCGTTTCCCTAGATTATTCCAACTGATAGGTTTTGGAATTCCAGGTGCTTAGAGGGATCGTGAAGCTTGGCTCCACTCTGTGGGGATATGAATTTTAAGGGGCCTTGTTTGTTGGTGCCTATTTTGGTGCCTGGCACCGAAAATGGACATTTGTCCGTATAGGATAGACAACTCGCCTGTTCAATGCCAAGCCGCCATTATAATGAACCCCGTTTTCCTGTGTGATTGTGCAGGGGATGGGGTTTTTTTGATAAGGTCTTAGCTTGCGGTGCTAGGTACTGTAGAATGTATCTCCCGCGCGTATTTTTTAAAAAAAATTGATCCTAATCAAGGAGTTCCCCTTCGTGATGAACTAGAATAAAAGCATAGAAAGAAGGAAAACAAGAGTTAATCAAATCACGAGGGGGAGATTCTTATGAAACAAAATCAAATCATTGCGATTAACGGTCAAACGCATCTTGGAGAGCTTGTCACGTATTTCCCTGCCATTACTTCACGCTTAAACGAACTGCATATAGACTATTGCTGTCAGGGGGATCGGACGCTTGAAGCCGCTATAGAAGACGCGGGTCTTGCAGCAGATTTTATTACAGAGGTACAGAACAGGTACAGCGACTTTTTAGCCAGCCCCAATAAAGAAGTGCCCGTGACGGAGCTGTCAGATGCACAGTTGATCGACCTCATTCTTGAAATCCATCATCAACCGGAGCGTGTGCTGATGCGGGAATTAGAGCAATTAGTGAATAAGGTATTGCTGGCGCACTATCATCATGACAAAGAACTGGTACTATCGCTGCATCGAAACTTCAGCGAGTTAAAGATGGAGCTGGAGGAGCATTTCGCCAAGGAGGAAAAAGAACTTTTCCCAGCGATGAGAAAGCCAGACAAAACCGAAGCGGAAAGAGAGGAAGTCAAGTCCCTGCTTCTCGAATTGGAGGGTGAACACGATGGTGCCGGGGAGATTATTAAGCACCTCATCAAAGAAACGGATGATTTCACACCACCGGAGTATGCCTGCCCAACGATGAAAGCAGTTTATGCGAAACTCCATGCCTTGGCCGATGATATTTTCCTTCATATTGCGAAGGAGAATAGCGTATTATTCAAGCGTTACGAATAAGCGATGGAGCAGTTCTTGCATCTACCTGGATTTTCCCATTGGCTGGGTTTTTGGATTTCAGGTGCTTAGAGGGACCGTGAAGCTTGGCTTCACTCTGTGGGAGGATGAGTTTGCAGGGGATTGTTTATTGGTGCCTGGCACCGAAAATGGACATTTGTCCACATGTGGCGGACACCGCGCCAGTTAAGTTCCAAGCAACATCCAGAAATCAGAAAGAACCCCGTTTTCCTGTGATTTGTGCAGGGAGACGGGGTTTGTGCTGTTACAGCCCATGTCCAAAGATGGCCGGAGCTCAAGGTCATTATCAAGTTAAATTGAGCCTAGTAAACCTTGATAAATGAACAAAAATCCTTCCTCTATTAATGGGGTTTATTTCCTCTTACCCTATCGGTTGTCCCATGGAGTCCAACTTTATTTTCGATTCTTTTCTTTGAAAAAATGATACCGGTTGGTTGTGACGAAACGGCAATTGGGAATGAGCGGAGGCTTTGCCAGCTGGATGGCGAACTTGTTTAGCAGAGATGTGAGTGCAGCCCGGTCACTTTCACCAATGGAAAATTCGAATCCATATTGATAAATGCCAGGTTTTACTTCCTTCATCCACACAACCGCTCCGGACAATTTAATCGTGTGCCCTAAAATCTCAGTTTCAAATTCGAGAATGATATCGCGATGGATGGCTAACCGTAAATCGGATAAAAAACGTAACCCGCCTAAGCCAATGTTTTCAATTAAGACTTCGGTATTTTCAAGTTTGACATTCCTTCCATGAATGCGAGTCATGGTCATAGCTGCACTTAAAGGAAAATCCAGCTCAATTCGGAAGAACTTGCGGCGGTCTTCAACCAATACCGTTTCATCAGGATGATGATCCCCGGGAGGCTCTATTTTTCCCCGCTTTAAAAGGTCAGCAAACGCATCAGCCCGGACCGGTTTGGAAAATAAATACCCTTGAATAGTCCGGCATTTGTATTCCATTAAGATATCCAGCTGTTCCTGTGTTTCGACCCCTTCAGCGACGGTATCCACATGCAAATGCCGAGACAACTCAATAATCGTTTTTGTAATAAAATTAGAATCCTTGCTGTCGGCACAGGTTAAATCACTAATAAAGGAGCGATCAATTTTCAAGGTGTCGAACCATCCTTTAAAATGATTTAAGTAGGAAAGGGAGGAATAGCCTGTCCCAAAATCATCGATAGAAACGCGGACACCAATCCTTTTTAATTCAGCCAAAACGGACAAAACCACTGTTTCGTTTTCAAGCATGGTGGATTCCAGAATTTCTATTTCTAAAAATTCAGGATCGAGATTGGCATCTGCTAAGATGGTCCTAATATGACTAATTAAGTCCTTTTCTAAAAAGCGTTGGGCAGAGAGATTAATCGATACAGGAATCTTCTGCAAACCAACATCCTGCCATGCTTTATTTTGCAAACTGGCTTTATGGGTAATCCATTTATCGATGTCGGTAATAACCCCGGTTTCTTCCGCCAAAGGAATAAAGTCATCAGGGGAAATCATTCCCCATTCCGGGTGATTCCAGCGGATCAGCGCTTCAGCTCCAACAATCTGATACGTGTCGGCACATACCTTAGGCTGATAATACAATTCAAGCTGATTCTGTTCGATTGCTTGGCGGAGGTCTGCCTCCAAGGTGAAAATTCGATAGCTTTCTAAATCCATTGATGCAGAATGGATTGTATAGGTGTTCTTTCCCTTTTCTTTGGCTTTGTAAAGGGCCGAATCGGCATGCTTGCTTAAGGTTTCGGCGTCTTCGCCGTTGTCAGGAAAAATACTAATCCCTATACTTGTTGTGAGGATAAGATTGTACTTATCGATCAGATATGGTTCCCTTACCGCCTCATTAATCGTTTCTGCAAGGTCAGCAACTTGCTCTGCGTTTAAAATATGGGGCAGCAAAATAAAAAATTCATCGCCGCCCCAGCGAGCAAGTAAAGCCTCCTCTCCGAGATGGAGTTTTATCCTTTCAGCAGTTTGTTTGATTAATTTATCACCAATCGAGTGGCCCAAAGTATCGTTAATATATTTAAACCGGTCTAAATCTAAATACAGAACAGCAAATTTTTGCTTTGATGTTTTACTAACATTTATGACTTGTTCTAATTTTTTTTGAAAAAGCTTTCTATTTGGCAGAGCAGTTAAGGTATCATAATAGGCTAGATAGTGGGTTAACTCTTCTGCTCTTTTCCGCTCGCTAATATCACGAAGGACCCCAATAATAGTTAGCTGGTCATTTTGCAGGTATACCTTTTTAGAATGGGCTTCTACAAAAATGATGCTGCCATCCTTTCGGAGTAATCGAAAAGAATGATCTACGCCATCCTTACCATTCATCAACCTATCAAGCGCAGCTTTTTGAGCGGGCAGGTCTTCAGGGTGAATACAGTCCCAAAAGTTGACTTCTTCTGTATTCTCTAAGCCGAGGAGTTTATAGAATTGCCGATTCCCATAGCTTACTTGGCCGTTTTCTGTAAAAATGTAAACGCCGATGAACGCTCCTTCTACGATACTTCTAAACTTTAATTCTGAGTCCTGTAATGATTGTTCAATCAGTTGTCTTTTCGTAATATCCTTTGCGACTCCAAAAACACCGATCACTTTGCCTGCAACTTTTGCCGGGAGCATGGATAAGAAAATGATCCGCGGGTTCCCTGTTTTAGGTAAAAATAACGTATTAAAATGCTGGATTTCACCGGCCAGTGTTTTTGCAAAAGCCTTTCGATATTTTGGGATTTCACTTTGCGGAATAAATCGTTCCAATGAGTGTTGCACAATTTCCTCTTGCCGATAGCCAAGGGTTTTACAAAACCCTTCATTTGGCTTCGCAATGATTCCGTGCGTATCACTATAGTAAGCAAGATCCGGATTATATTCAAACAGAGAACGATAAAATAAATCAGGATCGACGTCTTCATGAATAATCACTGAATTTTTATTAGTTGGGTCAATCATTTTTAAACTCCTCGTAGTCAATTTTCCCCCAATAACTGGGTAAACCTGTCGCATAGCATATTCTTTTTTCCGCTAGAAAAATCCCCAAAAAAAATTAAGATCTCGAAAAGTGAAATGCCAATGCTAAAATAAACGTGCACTACACTGCCATACTTGTATCCCAATAAATGCGCAAGCGACTGACAAAAACTCACAGCACAGCGGAACCAATCATAAGAATCAGGACCAAATTAACTCTTGCTGTGAATTTTCTCCAATGTCATATCCATTCCGGCACCCTTTTAACAACGTGTCTTTCATATAATGATGGAGATTATTATAACATGATTTCTTTTAATAACGGGACTTATTTACTATTTAGAGGAGTGCAATTTATTACCATTTTGAATTTTCATTGACACAAACTTCGGGATTCTAGGTGCTTGTTTATTGGTGCCTGGCACCAAAAATGGACATTTGTCCGTGTGTGATGGACACCGCGCCTGTTAAGTATCAAGCCGCCATTCAGAAATCAGAAAGAGCCCCGTTTTCCTGTGATTTGTGCAGGGGGCGGGGTTTTTGTTATACCTTATGTTCAATCGACTTCCGTAATCTCCAAGTATAGGGGTAAAAATCATTTTTCAAGCCCTGATAAAGCCCGTGAAAAGAGAACCGCGGCACTCACGGTAACTATCAAGCCCCGATAGAGCCCGTGAACAGAGAACCGTGGCACTCACGGTAACTATGAAGTGCTGATAGAGCCCGTGAAAAGAGAACCGCGGCACTCACGGTAACTATCAAGCCCCGATAGAGCCCGTGAAAAGAGAACCGCGGCACTTACGGTAACTATTAAGCCCCGATAGAGCCCGTGAACAGAGAACCGAGGCACTCACGGTAACTATGAAGCCCGGATAGAGCCCGTGAACAAAGAACCGCGGCACTCACGGTAACTATCAAGCCCGGATAGAGCCCGTGAACAGAGAACCGCGGAGCTCACGGTAACTATCAAGCTCCGATAGAGCCCATGAACAAAGAACCGCGGCACTCACGGTAACTATCAAGCCCCGATAGAGCCCGTGAACAGAGAACCGCGGAACTCACGGTCACTATGAAGCCCCGATAGAGCCCGTGAACAAAGAACCGCGGAACTCACGGTCACTATGAAGTGCTGATAGAGCCCGTGAAAAGAGAACCGCGGCACTCACGGTAACTATCAAGCCCCGATAGAGCCCGTGAGCAAAGAACCGCGGCACTCACGGTAACTATCAAGCCCCGATAGAGCCCGTGAACAAAGAACCGCGGAGCTCACGGTAACTATGAAGCCCCGATAGAGCCCATGAACAAAGAACCGCGGCACTCACGGTAACTATCAAGCCCCGATAGAGCCCGTGAACAAAGAACCGCGGAGCTCACGGTCACTATGAAGCGCTGATAGAGCCCGTGAACAGAGAACCCTGGCACCCACGGTCACTATGAAGCCCCGATAGAGCCCGTGAACAAAGAACCGCGGCACTCACGGTAACTATCAAGCCCCGATAGAGCCCGTGAACAGAGAACCGCGGCACTCACGGTAACTATCAAGCCCCGATAGAGCCCGTGAAAAGAGAACCGCGGAGCTCACGGTAACTATCAAGCTCCGATAGAGCCCGTGAACAAAGAACCGCGGAGCTCACGGTCACTATGAAGCTCCGATAGAGCCCGTGAACAAAGAACCGCGGAGCTCACGGTAACTATGAAGCCCCGATAGAGCCCGTGAACAAAGAACCGCGGCACTCACGGTAACTATCAAGCCCCGATAGAGCCCGTGAAAAGAGAACCGCGGCACTCACGGTAACTATGAAGCGCTGATAGAGCCCGTGAAAAGAGAACCGCGGAGCTCACGGTAACTATCAAGCTCCGATAGAGCCCGTGAACAGAGAACCGCGGCACTCACGGTAACTATCAAGCCCCGATAGAGCCCGTGAAAAGAGAACCGCGGCACTCACGGTAACTATCAAGCCCCGATAGAGCCCGTGAGCAAAGAACCGCGGCACTCACGGTAACTATCAAGCCCCGATAGAGCCCGTGAACAAAGAGACCCGGCACTCACGGTAATTATCAAGCCCGGATAGAGCCCGTGAAAAAATAATCCCCGAATTCTCAGTCATTATCAAGCCTTGATACAGCCCATAACCAATGTTTTCCCAAAACGATCCCACCGCCATGATACATCCACAAAAAAAGAGCGCCGATTCAAATCCGGCACTCTTTCTCTATTAAGGAAGCGCTCCTACACCACTGTTACGGAAAAAGAGCGCTAATCCTCAATTCCCCTGAAAACTCATCCCACCACAGAGTGAAGCCAAGCTTCACGATCCTTCTAAGCACCTGAAATCCAAAAACTCCTGAAATCCGAAAACGCCCCTAGTAGAACCGTTTAAAACTATCAAAATGATCATTCCAATAGCTATTACCTAAACTAGAAATCATAACCCCGCTCGAACCGGCGTGAATAAACTCATTATTCCCGACATAAATCCCCAAATGGGAAATCCCCTCGCGATAAGTATTTTTAAAGAATACGAGATCGCCAACCTGCGGTGAATCCACATAATAGGTACGGTTGTAATAACCCTCAGATGACTGGCGGTTCATCGTCGAACCGGCCATTTTATGGACATAATAAATAAAACCGCTGCAATCAAAACCAGATGTCGTTTGCCCGCCATACAAATACGGAATCCCGATCAGCTTCTTCGCTTCAGCTATCACCGAATTCACTGAAACCTGTCCGGACATAGACGCACCTGTCCCACTAGTCCCTTTCGCAGTCGTCTGCGTCACGCCGCTGACCCCCGAACCGCTCGTCCCGGTATTACCGCTCACAGCCCCCGAACCGGAAGACCACTCACTCCCGCCGCCGCTGGCATCCGAAACAACTAATGTCTGTCCGGCAAAAATCAAATCAGACGACAAATTATTCAACGATTTTAACGCAGCTACGCTCACACCAATCTGCTGTGAAATTTTTCCTAGGGTATCGCCGCTTTTAATCACATATTTCGATCCGTCTGCATTATTTGATACAGAGGGCTTCCCTGTATTCAAGCCAGAATTCGGACTAACAGGAGCGGGCTTCACGGTGCCTCCAGTAGCCCCGGCTGGAACCGGCGCCGCCGTACCGCCGCTCACTGGTTTGCTGACATTGATCACCTGGCCGGGATAAATCAGATGACTCTCAATCGTATTCCACTGCTTCAACTCAGCAAGCGAAATCCCATGCTTGTTGGCAATTTTTAATAAAGTATCACCGCCAACCACACGATAGGTCTTTGCCGCAGTCCCGGCAGTATTGCTGGAATACCCGGTATTTGACACACCAGTCCCGGCAGACGGCGCAGCACCAGCTCCCGCACCTGGCGAAACCGTACTTTGCGGACTCCCGCCGATTGACCCGGAAACCTTCAGCTTTTGATTCACAAAAATCAGATCAGACGACAAACTGTTTAATCCTTTTAGACTACTAATAGACGTGTTGTACTTTTTTGCGATCTGTGATAACGTATCACCTGATCGAACTTGATAGTATGTATCGGCCAAAACAGTTGTCGAAAAACCTGTCGACAAAAGCGCTGCCGTGGCTGCCGTTACCGCCTTCTTTTTCATCAAATTGTCACTCCTATTTCTTCACGATATTTAAATCTAGTACAATATATACAAAATTGTGACTTTATCCTCATAGCATTATACTCATATTCTATCATAAATTATTGGAGTATAATATGACTATTAGAGGAATTTTGATTAATATTGTAATATTTCAGAAAATATTGTAGAATACGAGCATGTGCAACCAGACATATACGGCTTCACGATAATCAACAAAGGAGACGTTTCAATGGATTCCCAGAAGCACGACCAACAAGGATTATTCAAAGACCTGCTAGTGAAAGTGTACGAAAAGGGAGAAAAAGAAAAGAACCTATCAACTAGAGACGTAGTCCGCGACCTAGAGCATGAACTGCGGGAAATCTTAGCAAGCAAATAACGTGGAACAATCCCAGGTAGGATGGATGTACGTGACAGCCATCCCTTTTTTGAAAAAAAAGTGCCGGCACCACCTCAAGTTCTCGGCACAGCGGCGTACACACTACCCCGCCACTAAAGTCTCCAGCGGCCCCAAAACCCAATCCGCCACACCATACATAAACAACACACAAAAATAAAACAGCCGCCCACCACCCAGTCATAAACCTTTCCCGCCCCGCATATAATGAATCGTAAGCGTATTTTGGTAACCTTCCTCTGGAAGGCTTTTTTTGTTTCCGGGGACAGCAGAAGGCGGGATCCCACATTTATAGGGGAGCTGAAGGAAGGAAAGCTCAAAAAAGCCAGCAGCAATGTCCTCATCAAAGAAAGCTATGAAAGACAAAAAGCCGGGAAAGCCAGCCAAAAAGGTCCTTCATCAAGCCTATGAAGGACAAGGTGCCGGGAAAGCCAGCCAAAAAGGTCCTTCATCCAGCCGATGAAGGGCAAAAAGCCGCAAAGTCCAGCCAAAAAGGTCCTTCATCAAAGCTATGAAGGACAAAATGCCGCAAAAGCCAGCCAAAAAGGTCCTTCATCAACCATCACACCCATCTCGGCCAAGGAACTCAACCCGAATCCACAGTTCCCGCATGACATCCTGCCGCCCCGCACCCATCCAATTCCAAGTCCTACATAAGAATAGTTCTATTCTCAATGTCCCAGTCATAAGAATACCAATAGATTCATGCACGATTCCGCAGTATAAGACAACGCCGCAACAGACATTAGCATCTGTCCCGTTAAGTGATGGGATGAGCATTCAGATCTCAAGTATAAGAAGGTGACAAGGAGAGCGATCATGGTGAAGAAAGTCCGTAAAGCGATTATTCCGGCAGCGGGACTCGGCACCCGGTTCCTGCCGGCAACTAAGGCCATGCCGAAAGAAATGCTGCCAATCGTGGATAAACCAACAATCCAATACATCGTCGAAGAAGCGATCCAATCCGGCATCGAAGACATTATCATTGTAACCGGCAAAGGGAAACGGTCGATTGAAGACCATTTTGATCACGCGGTCGAGCTGGAACAGAACTTAATCAGCAAGGAAAAATACGACATGCTCGAAGAGGTCCGCAACATCGCCAATATGGTCGACATCCATTATATCCGCCAGAAAGAACCGAAAGGACTCGGCCACGCCGTCTGGTGCGCGCGGAACTTCATTGGCGACGAGCCGTTTGCCGTGTTATTGGGCGATGATATCGTGCAGGCGGAAACCCCTTGCCTCAGGCAATTGATTCAGGAATACAACCGAACGCTCTCATCGGTGATCGGAGTCAAGCGCGTGCCGGACAGCGAAACCCACCGCTACGGCATCATTGACCCGATAGAAAGCTATGACCACTGTTTTCAAGTACGCAATTTTGTGGAAAAACCAAGGCCCGGCACCGCCCCGTCCAATCTCGCGATCATCGGTCGCTACATCTTCACGCCAGAAATCTTTCTCTTCCTGGAAAAACAAGAAATCGGGGCTGGCGGCGAAATCCAGCTCACCGACGCGATCCAAAGACTCAACGAAATCCAGCGCGTCTTCGCCTACGAATTCGACGGCCAGCGCTACGATGTCGGCGAAAAACTCGGCTTCATCGAAACCACCATCGAATTCGCCCTGCAGCATGAAGACCTCCGCGAAGACCTGCTGCGCTTCATGGAAAGAAAACTAGAATCCGTTTTGGAAAAATGAAACAAGGGGACGGTTCTCGCGTTTCCCTAATTTTTCCCAATAAGGCCCGCCTCCCATATACATATCCAGCAGGGAGCGGGTCTTTTTTTGCGTCATCAATCCAGGCAATGAGCCAAAAAACGATATCTCCTTGAAAGTCGACGATAAAACACTCAAAGTCGATGATATATTTAAAAAGTTGACGATATATCAGCGAAAGTCGACGATAAATTCTCTCTTCATCGCTCACGGGTCACCACCTCCCCCCGAATTTTCGCCAACCGGTCGATATCCAGGTCAAAGTGGTCGATATATTGCTCAAAGTGGCTGATATAATCAGAAAACCGATCGATACCCGCCCGGAATCGGCGATACCCCGTTAAGAGGGAATGTAGCAAAACATTCATATAATTGCTTTTAAGTCACAGCAACGCACTGAACTTGCCGAAAGGACGATATTTGGCTAGAACAGACCTGAAGAGCATAAATTTAACTTGCTGGTAACTTGCAGTACAGATTATAAAAGGTAGAAACAGGGGAAGCGGTTCTCGTGTCCCCCTAATTTTTCCCAATAAGGCCCGCCTCCCATATACATATCCAGCAGGGAGCGGGTCTTTTTTTGCGTCATCAATCCAGGCAATGAGCCAAAAAACGATAAATGGTTGAAAGTCGACGATAAAACACTCAAAGTCGATGATATATTTAAAAAGTTGACGATATGTCAGCTAAAGTCAACGATAAACTCTCTCTTCATCGCTCACGGGTCACCACCTCCCCCTGAATCTTCGCCAACCGGTCGATATCCCCCGCCCGAAACCATGCCAGCACTTATCCGCCCACAACGACCCCGCCATTAACATGTATGGTCTGCCCGCTGACATAACTAGAATCATCCGAGGCCAGATAAACATAGGCAGGGGCCAGCTCATAAGGCTGTCCTGCTCGTCCCATTGGTGTATCCGAACCGAAAGTGGCGACTTGATCGGCTGTAAAAGTGGAGGGAATCAGCGGAGTCCAAATCGGCCCCGGTGCCACCGCATTGACCCGTATTCCTTGCGCGGCAAGGGATAATGCCAGCGAACGGGTAAAGGAAACGATCGCCCCCTTTGTTGCCGCATAGTCAATCAGCTGTTCATGGCCCTTGTAGGCGGTAATCGAAGCGGTATTGATGATGGAAGCTCCTTTTTTTAAAAAAGGCAAGGCCATTTTGCACATGTAGAAATAGGAAAAAATATTGGTCCGGAATGTTTTCTCCAGCTGTGCCGATGTGATATTCGACAGGCTCTTTTGCGGATGCTGCTCAGCGGCATTATTCACGAGAATATCCAGGCTCCCGAACTCTGCAATTACTTTGTGGATGATCTCTTTACAAAAATCTTCCTGGCCGATATCACCGGCAAACAATAGGCATTTGCTGCCTTCCGCCTCAATCAGCCCTTTGGTTTCCGCGGCATCATCATGTTCGTCTAAGTAGACAATGGCCACATCGGCTCCTTCTTTGGCAAAAAGAAGAGCAGCAGCCTTGCCGATCCCGCTGTCTCCACCGGTAATAATGGCCTTTTTGCCAGCCAATTTTCCGCCAGCCTTGTATTCAGGGCTTTGCGATACCGGACGGGGATTCATTTCTGTTTCGACTCCCGGCTGCTTGTTTTGATGCTGAGCGGGGAAAGTAGGCTTCTTCTGCTGTTGATTGCTGCTCATTGATAAATACCTCCAAGTGATCATTTCACCTGTTAGTGTTAGAAGGAAGGCTTAAAATTATGAGACTAAACAGGGGAAAAGTTCTTGTGTTTCCCCTGTTTTTCCCAGTCGATAGGTTTTGGGATTTCAGGTGCTTAGAGGGTCCGTGAAGCTTGGCTTCACTTTGAGGGGAGCGGAGTTTTAAGCGGAATTGGGGACTTGTGGTAGCTGGGACAAGTGTTTGGAATAGGGGGAGGTTCTGATGTTTCCCTGTTTCAAATAGTAAAAATCAAGACTTAGCTAATTCTTAATTCTTTCTGAATTATTGTAGTTTCTTGTCATTTCGCAATCCCCGACATTCACCCAATTTTTTATAGACGGGCTCCAAACCCGCTTCCGAGAGTAATATATATAGAAATCCTTACTCGAAAGGAAGTGTGGGAAAATTATGTATGCAAACGTTAATGCACCACTGACTATGGGGGTTAATGCACCTTTAAACGCACCCCTAAATGCGCCATTAAATGCACCTCTAAATGTTGCTCCAATGCCTGCCTATACAGCTCCTGCTTATGAAGGTGGATATGGATATGGATGTGCAGCTCCTGCCTATGGTTACGGCTGCTGTCCTTCTTATGGAAACGAATTTATCTTGATTGTCGTATTGTTTATTTTGCTCATCATTGTAGGTGCATGTGTTTGTGGCTTTAGCACATGCTAACTTCAATGCATTTTTCAATGCAGTACGTGGCAAAATAGCCCTCTCCAACAAATGATTATTGAACAATCAACATGAAGTAATCTCTTCAAATCACGATTTGAAGGGGTTTTTTTGATGTGAAACAAAGGGACGGTTCTCGCGTTTCCCTAAATTTCCCCAGTTCCTATCTTTAACGCTCAAAGCCCGCCACCCATGCAGATATCCTGCAGGGAGCGGGCTTTTTCTATGTAAAAAAACGATATCTGCTTGAAAGTCGACGATAAAACACTCAAAGTCGATGATATATTTAAAAAGTTGACGATATATCAGCTATCGCACTCGGGTTATGACACCACTCCGAATTTTTGCTAACCGGTCGATATCTAGTCCGAACTGGTTGATATATTGCTCAAAGTGGCTGATATAATCAATAAACCGGTCGATATCTGCCCGAAACCGGCGATACCCCGTTAAGAGGGAATGCAGCACAACATTCATTTCATCCATTTGTGTTTAAATCGGTTTCCTGTATTCAAGCTTGCTAGGATTCCCTTCTCCTGCAGCCATACATTTGACGAGCAATCGTCATCTTAAATATACTTGTCAGGAAACTGCGCGGCTGCTTACAGTCAAGGAGGTAAAACAAACATGGATGACATTTCACCGACAGAAGCGGTGTTAAAGACGAAACGGTGGCCGAAAGATTCCATAGCGGCGGGTCGTCGTCATACCGTTGGCCTTAAATCAGATGGTATGGTGACGGCTGTGGGTGATAATGAATATGGCCAATGTGATGTAAGCGGCTGGCGTGATATGGTGGCGGTCGCGGCGGGTAATGTTCATATGGCAGCGAACACGGGTAATGCTCATACAATCGGACTTAAATCGGATCGTACTGTGATGGCTGTAGGTTGGAATAAGCATGGCCAATGCGATGTAAGCGGCTGGCGCGATATGGTGGCGATTGCGGCAGGCTGGCGTCATACCGTTGGACTTAAATCGGATGGCGCGGTGGCAGCGGCGGGCAGAAATCATGAAGGTGAAGGCAATGTAAGCGGCTGGCATGATATGATGGCGATCGCGGCGGGTGACTGGCATACCATCGGACTTAAATGGGACGGAACGGTTACGGCAGTGGGGAATAATCGGTATCACCAATGCAATGTAAGCGGCTGGCGTGATATAGTGGCGGTCGCAGCGGGTTATCTTCATACAATCGGACTTAAATCGGATCGTACTGTGACGGCTGTGGGTTTGAATAAACATGGCCAATGCGATGTAAGCAGCTGGCGCGATATGGTGGCGATTGCAGTGGGGAGTAATCATACAATCGGACTTAAATCGGACGGCACGGTGGCGGCTGTGGGTGATAATAAATATAGCCAATGTAATGTAAGTGATTGGCGTGACATTGTGGCGATCGCGGCTGGTTGTACCCATACCGTTGGGCTTAAATCGGACGGCACGGTGGTTGCTGCGGGTGATAATGAATATGGCCAATGCGATGTCAGCGGCTGGCGCAGAATCCGACTGCTCGACAATTAGTTTTAATAACAACAAGCCGGAGAATCACTGAACGGATGAATGAGCATTGCTTCGAAAATAAGACTCTTCTATTAAAGGGAGCTACGGGATTAAAAAATCCCAATTTCTCATTTGCGGTAAGGAGAGATTGGGATTTTTAAAATAATACCGATCCTGGAAAGATATGGTATCAATAATCAGATCATCCTTCTCTCTTCCCCCCACCGCAAAATCAGTAGTTTCATCCAATATTCAGACTGTTCGAAAGTGTATTATAATAGATTCGGTCTATCTTTTTAAAAAATAAAACGAAAGGAGCGGCAGGAGAATGTTAAAGCAAGAAATATTGAATCGTTTATACGAATTGATTGGGCTCGAGGAACAAAGATTGACGAACAATCGGAAATTCGCTGAGGTATTCAACGAGAAAAGAAACCTGGAAGAAACGATCAGAAAAAGCGAAACGCAGCCAAAGCAAAAGTACGCTCGTGTGCTCCCTGTGTTGTCAGCCCTTTGTCTCTCTATCGTCATCGCAATCATCTTATTTGAGAACCTCTTTGTGCAATTCATCATGTGTCTTGTATTCGTCTATCCCTTGACCCTTCTTTTTGGCAAAGCTTATATGATGATCAAAAGGATAAAAGCGACGGACGAGAACATTTTTTTTCTGAAAAATAGTACCTACATAGAAGAATTGAAAAAGGATATTCAAAAATACGAGATTGAAGTAGAGAAATATGAGGCCAAAGAAAATGATTTTGTCGATAAAATCAAACAGAAGGCGGCCTTTTTGCCCTCTAGCTATCATAATCTTTCAAGCTTTCAAAGCTTGTACGACTATTTATATTACGGACAGGCCGATACGTTAGGCGAAGCTTTACACCTGCATGAAAAGCAGGTCCGCCATGAAGAAAGCATGAAAATTTATCAAGAAATCCGCTTCGAACAGCAACGAGCGAGTCAAAAATTAGACGCCATGCAAATCCAATTAGAAGAAAATCATCGAAAAACCACTGAACTAGGAAAAGAAGTAGAAAATTTGGGGAATACACTCAGAAGTTATCGCTAATAGTAGGTGAGTGGCTAGTTGGTTAGGTTTTGCCCTTCGAGGCTTTAAGGGCTTTTCCTAACCAACTAATAGCTAACCAACAAACCACTAGTTATTCAGGCACCCCAAGCCCAATAGCCCCGGAAACGGGGCTATTGTTGCCACGGTCTACTGTATTTACTTCTATATATGGACACCATGGGTGACAAGCACCCAAAACCAGATGTAAGAATCAAGATTTTGCTAATTTAATCATTGCTCCTATTACTTTCTTAATTCTTTCTGAATTAAATAATATCTCTATAAAATTAATGAATTCTTCCTCATCATTTAGTTTAACGCTTTTTTCTAATTTTAATTCTTTTCCTATCTCATCTTCTAATTTAAGGTAAATAGGATAAATCGCTATATCATGAATCAATGTCATTACTCGAAATTGGTAGTTGGGTAAAAATGTACTCTTAAGTAAAAATTGATAAAAGAAGTCTCCTTTAAGCCCATATAAATATGAATCGAATAGATTCTCCTCAATTTGCTCGAGCACGGCAAAAACCATTTCCTCAGTAATTGTAGGTAAAAATTTAGCTTGCTGTTCTAAAATCTCTTTCGGTGATTGGGCTTCTTGTTCATCAAATGAAGTTGGCCAAAGGTTTTTCATTCTTAATTCCTCCTAAGTTATAGAAAAGTAAAGGGGTAGGTGATCAGAAATTGAAGGCTTGTTATGTTAAAAAGAACAGTCAAAAAAAGAGAATATTTAATGTTTTACAATCCTATGTGGAATCTGTTGGGAGAAGGATGTGGTATCTCTAAAACAGTGTAATAAGAGGAATCGGTTAATAGTGAGCGTTTTCCTAGTTTCATTTTTGATAATACGTTTATTCTTGACGATACTTTAGGAGCTTCATACAAGATTACCCCAGCTTTTTTTAGGTTCGATAAAAGTTGTGTGATATTATCTGTATATTCAGCTAAAGAAATAATATCACATTCCTTATCTAAAATTATTTGCTCAAGTATCCCGTTAACTGGTTTTTCATTTGTATTCCAAAATAAATAATTCATATCTTCTATAACCTCTTTGATAGAATAATACAGTTCTAATGTTACAAGTACCTAAAAATAATTTTATCATTTATTATGTTACTGTACATCTGCTATTTATTTCTCCAATGGCTTTCTCCGCACCTTCGGCGCAATTCCTCTAAAAAATCCCCCCGCAACGCAATTGCTGCTCATTTCCCATTTTCCGTCCCCCAAACATCATTTTCCGATCGCAAAACGTCCTTTTCCGCACCGAAAACGCCATTTCCCGACCTCAAAACGCGTTTTTCAAAATTCGCCCCTATTCTCCATCCGCTATAAGCTAAAAGTACCCGGGAATACCGCGAACGGTGCACTGTTCAGAAGGACACGAAGATGGACTTTGAACAAATAGCAAACGAGTATGCAAACATGATTCACTCAATCATTCACAAAATGCATATTTACAAAAATCAGGATGAATTTTACCAAATTGGCCTGATTGCCCTCTGGGAAGCAAGCGAGAAATTCGACGAAGCGAAAGGGGAGTTCTCCCACTATGCCTATATGATGATCAGAGGCCGTATGCTGCAGCATCTGCAAAAGGAGAATAAATGGGAGGATGCTTGTATCCACCCGGACGAACTCTATTGGGACACGATCGAATGCGAAACAAGGCTGCTCGAAATGGAAGATTTATTGAGTCACTTTCACCATCTCACCGACCTGCAGAAAAAATGGGCCGTGCTCCACTTCTTCCATGGCCTGTCGAACCGCGATATCGCCGAAATGGAGAAAGTATCAATCCGGAAAGTACAAGCATGGAAAGAACTGGCGATGAAAAAAGTCATCGATTAGTTGCTTAGTCGTTAGTGGTTAGTTGGTTAGGTTTTGCCTCCCGCAAGGCTTAAGGGCTTCTCCTAACCAACTAATAACATACAAACTAGTTTTTCAGGCACCCAAACCGCCAAAGAAAAAATATTTAACAATTCTCAATTTTTCTGGTAGTATTCACTATATTCATAGTATATAATGTAAAAATAAAAATCCAAGTAAACAAAAGGGAATAATGGAAGATGAATATTTCAGAGAGAACAGAAAAAAATAAGCCGATTGAGGCCGTATCGATTTACTTCAACAAAATGAAAGGTGCATCGAGGATGAATACAGGCTTCGACTACATCGACTCGCTCATTTCAGCTGCCGGTGTGTTTATGGCCGTCGGCGTTATTTGCCTCCTGGCCTTTGCCTTTCAATATTCAGTGATCATGGGACCGTTAGGAGCAAGCTGCGTCCTTGTCTTCGTCGCCCATAAAGGTCCCCTCTCGCAGCCGCGGCAGATCATTGGCGGTCATATCCTTTCCACGATTGCCGGCCTTTCGATCTGGAGTATCTTTGGCAAAGACCTCTTTATCCTGACGATCACCTTAGTCGTCGTCCTGATCATCATGTCCTTTACGAAAACGATGCATCCGCCCGCAGCGGCCAGCGCCCTTGTCGCGGTCAACTTTGAGACTGGCTGGGGCGTCCTGATCCCGATTGTCATCGGCGTCTTTTTGATTGTCTTTATTTCGATGATTTATAACAATCTTTTCCCGAAAAGACAGTATCCGCAATATTGGCTGTGATGGGGGAAGGATGACCATTTATAAAAACCCGATCCCGCACGATCGGGTTTTTGCCATTCCTTCGTTTAAAAAAACAACTGGCTCCATGCCCCATCTTTCCATCAAGATAAAATTAAATCATAAGCACCAGTTGACATCTCCTAACCACGCAAACAATCAATCCCATCTAGAAAAATCGGGAAACGTCTCCCGAATGATAGGCAGCATTCCGTAACCACAGACCCCATTAAGCCTCTAATTAAAACAAACAAGGTACTTTTTATTTATGACACAAAGCATATGATCATCAGCTTCTGCCGCTGTTCATGGGTGAAACCTATTCCATAAGTTTACATTAAATTACAAAATTTTACACAAGAGCAAGCCGTTTCGCTAACAAAGTAAAAAAAATTTATAAATTTTTCATGAAATTTTGTCGAAAATCAAACATTTTCAAATCAAGACATGATATAATGCAATTGTTTTATTAAATATTTAGAATATTCTGCTACAAAAGTCCTAGTGGCAAACAGGTATTTATAACTAGATTTAGGAAAAATGGAATGGTCTTTACTAAGGGATGACGCCAATGATGAACATCTATTGTCATATTCCTCAAGGCATAAAGACGGAGCAAAGACCCTGGATGAATGATGTAAAATGGCAGATGCAATCGGGATCATAGGCAAAATATAGGGGAGCGGTACTGTAGATGACGATACAGAAAATGCCCAAATGCTTGTGAAGGGCAGTACAGTACATCGAGAAATCCCAAGCAGAATAAAGAAAAGAAAATGATAGGGTATTTTCAGCTAAGTGATGCCGGACAAACTATCATTTATCGTCAATGATAATTTTTTTCGCGCAGGATGTTCGCTATATGGAATCAACCAAGCTCTTTTAGAGAAAATATTGAGGTGATGTCTCCTTACCTTTATCAACGGAGGCACTCGGTTGCGCTGTGGGGTTGTTGAAGAAGGACCCTTAGATATGAATTGTCGCTGGTGTGATGTGAGGCCGGGTTTGATGCCCGATCTTACATATGCAATACGCCCGTTTACTTTAGTTTCTTAGCAAATGAATGGATAATATATTCAAATATTCAGAGATTCATAGATGGCTCATAAAGGGGATGGGGGAGTGCTTCTTTCTGAACTATCTATCGTTGATAATAAAACACGCATTCCTGTTAAGTATTTTAGTCGGCGTGTCCATCATCTGACAATTCAACGATTATTGTATTCCTAAAATATCATTTCAACGTAATAGATCCATTTTCTTGAGAACAAGACGGATAGATTAAGTAGTTATCTCTAGTTAACTTCCATTATCCTCCTAGTTAATAGGGAAATAATATTATGATATGATATAAATGGAATGCAAAACGTGATATAATATTTTTGTTTTATTAAAATAACTTTATCTATCATTATCGATAGATAATTCCTAAGGATGTTCATGACGATAAACAGAATGAAGAATAGGTTGATTGAAAGGGAGGTATAATGAATGATTGATATACATTGTCATATACTGCCGGGGATCGATGATGGGGCAAAGTCAATCGAGGACTCGATACAAATGGCAGAGGAAGCAGTCAGGCAGGGAATACGAACCATCATCGCAACTCCTCATTACAACTCACAATATGCGAACGAGAAGCCGGCGATCATTGCTGCCGCAGCCGAGCTGAATGAAACGCTTGCAAAAGAACAAATCCCACTTACAATACTTCCAGGACAGGAAACGCGAATATACGGTGAACTTCTTGAAGACTATGATGCAGGAAAACTATTACCGTTGGCAGAGACATCCTACTTCTTTATTGAACTCCCATCCGGACATGTGCCGCGGTATACGGAGAGAGTTCTTTTTGATATGCAGATGAAAGGGCTGATACCGATTATCGTTCATCCGGAGCGGAATCAGGAGATTATCCAAAATCCGGACATGCTCTATCGCTTTGTGAAAAATGGCGCCTTAACGCAAATTACCGCTGGCAGCTTAACCGGTCAGTTCGGCAAAAACATTAAGAAATTTACCGGGCAATTGATTGAAGCGAATTTAACGCATTTTATCGCCTCAGATGCTCATAATGTCACAACCCGGTCATTTAAAATGACAGAAGCTTTTGCCTCCGTCGAAAAAACGTACGGTATGGATACCGTCTTTTATTTGAAAGAAAATGCCGAGATGCTCGCAAGCGGGAAAAAGGTTTATAAAGAGATTCCGAACCGCGTGCAAAAGAAAAAGTTTCTTGGGATCTTTTAAATAAAACGCTTCCTTTTCTCGGTTTTATATCGGTTGCTGCTTAAGAAAAATGAAGTCAAATTAAATAAAATAGTTATTTGGTACTAATTGACTAGGTATTTAGACTCAATAAATGTTACTATATAGTTGATTGGGTCTTGCGCCTCTTCGAGGCTGAAAAGCTATTTGAAACCAACGCCTCTCTCGAGGCTTAAGGGATTTTCCTAACCAAACAATAGCTAACCGACAAACCAACTAAAACAAGGTGATGTCTCCTTACCTTTATCAACGGGGACACTCGGTTACGCTGTGGGATTCATCATTAATGGGGCCTTAGACACTAGTTGTCGGGAGCGCGATGTGAGGACGGGTTAGATGCCCGATATTGATTAATTATCTGTGTAGACTTTAACAGATTACCGTGTTAAATTTGTTTAATATTAACATAAATGGTTAATGAAGGGACGTACATGAAGTTATGTCCCTTCATTAATTATTTATTATTGAAATTCACATAGAACCTATTTGATTGGAGAGGACATAATTGAAAAAAGTAAGAAAGGCGATTATCCCGGCTGCCGGACTAGGTACCCGTTTCTTGCCGATTACCAAGGCGATGCCGAAGGAAATGCTGCCGATTGTCGACAAACCGACGATTCAATACATAGTCGAAGAGGCAGTTGCATCAGGGATTGAAGATATCATCATCGTAACAGGAAAAGGCAAGCGTGCGATTGAGGACCATTTTGATAACGCACCGGAGCTGGAACACAATTTAAGAGAAAAGGGAAAATTGGATTTGTTAGAAGAGGTTCAGTATTCTTCTAATCTGGCCAACATCCATTATATCCGCCAGAAGGATCCAAAGGGATTGGGACATGCGGTTTGGTGTGCGCGTCATTTTATCGGGGACGAGCCATTTGCTGTCTTGCTTGGCGATGATATTGTCCAAGCTGATACACCTTGTTTGAAGCAATTAATCGATCAATATGATGAAACACGTGCCTCTGTCATCGGGGTGCAGCAGGTAGGAGATAACGAGACGCACCGTTATGGCATTATTGATCCGTTAACAGCTGATGGCAGACGTTATCAGGTTAGCAATTTCGTAGAGAAGCCTGCTCCTGGAACGGCGCCTTCTAATCTGGCAATTATGGGCCGCTATATACTGACACCGGAGATTTTTATGTTTCTGGATAAACAGCAGACCGGTGCCGGTGGGGAAATTCAGTTGACGGATGCGATTCAGGGGTTGAATCAGATTCAGCGCGTGTTTGCTTATGATTTTGCAGGACGTCGGTATGATGTTGGGGAGAAGTTTGGTTTCTTGCAGACTACCTTAGAATTTGCTTTACAGAATGAGGAACTCCGGGGACCGTTGCTTGAGTTGATGGAAAAAATGCTGCAGAAGGAGTTAGTAATTAGGGATTAGTTGGTAGTTAGATGTTTTTTACCTATTTCCTAACCAACCAACTAAAAGCCAGTAACTAAAAAGTATTTAGCAGCTATTAATTAGGTGAACAGGTAATCGCCTCTTCGAGGCTAAAAGGCTTTTAAAAATCACCGCCTCTCACGAGGCTAAAGTCTTTTCCTAAACCCACTAACTAAAACGAAAGGAGGAGCTGTAATGGGATATAAAGGGAGAATGCAGCTGCTTGTTGCATTAGATTCAGCAATTGTATTGTTTTCTATTTTTGTAGTCTATTATATTTTGCATCCCTTTAATAATGTCTTTGACATGCCGATGATTTGGTTGAGTTCAATTTCCCTGCTTGTATGTCATCATCTTTTTGCTAGTATTTATCACTTATATCAAAAAGCATGGGAGTATGCCAGTGTCGGCGAGCTTATCGCCATTGTCAAAGCGGTAACATTTTCTGTTGTGACGACAGCTGTTGTCCAGCTGGTGGTCGATCAGGATATCTATTTTCGTGTCTTAGCCATTACTTGGATGATGCATTTAATCTTTATTGGCGGCTCTAGATTTTCGTGGCGCGTATTCCGTGATCATTATATTTCTACTGGCTCCAATAAGAAAAAAACATTAATTGTCGGTGCAGGATCAGCAGGAACAATGGTTGCCAGGCAGCTGTTGAAAAGCCCTGATGCCGAGCTATGCCCGGTTGCCTTTGTCGATGATGATTTTCATAAATGGAATCTGCAAATCTATAATTTGTATGTAAAAGGGGCGATCAAGGACATCCCGGAACTTGTGGAAAGTATGGCGATTGATAATATCGTAATTGCGATTCCGTCTTTAACGAAAAGCGAGTTAAAGAAGATTTATGAGCAATGTGCGAAAACAAAAGCAAAGACAAAAATCCTTCCCTTAATAGAGGATCTTGTTTCCGGTAAGGTATCGGTTAATCAGATTCGTGATGTTGAGGTGGAGGATTTGCTTGGCCGTGAACCGATTGAGTTGGATATGAGCTCAATTTCGAATAAGCTGACAGGAAAGACGGTTTTGGTAACTGGTGCCGGCGGTTCGATCGGTTCGGAAATCTGCCGCCAGATTTCGCGGTTTTCACCTGAGAGAGTACTGCTTCTTGGTCATGGGGAAAATAGTATTTATCAGATTGATATAGAATTGAGAAGGACGTACGGTGAAGAGTTTGAAATTTTTCCGATTATTGCGGATGTGCAGGATCGAAAGAGAATATTTGATGTAATGGCGCAGTACCGACCGGATGTGGTGTATCATGCGGCAGCGCATAAGCATGTGCCGTTGATGGAGTATAATCCAATGGAAGCGGTGAAGAATAATATCTTTGGTACGCGCAATGTGGCTGAGGCGGCAGACACCTTCGGTGTTAAAAATTTTGTTTTAATCTCTACTGATAAGGCTGTTAATCCTCCGAATGTGATGGGGGCGACGAAGAGGTTTACGGAGATGATTGTGCAAAATTTAGCGAAGGAGAGTAAGACGAAGTTTGTGGCTGTAAGATTTGGAAATGTGCTTGGGAGCCGCGGAAGTGTGATTCCGCTGTTTAAGAAGCAGATTCAGGCTGGTGGTCCTGTGACGGTTACGGATCCTGAAATTACACGATATTTTATGACGATTCCGGAAGCTTCACGCCTTGTGATTCAGGCTGGGGCGCTTGCCCGAGGCGGTGAGGTTTTTGTGCTGGATATGGGGGAACCGGTTAAGATTGTTGATTTGGCGAGAAACCTAATAACCCTTTCGGGTTATTCTATAGAAGAAATCGGGATCACCTTTTCTGGATTGCGCCCTGGAGAGAAGATGTATGAGGAGCTTCTTAACGAAAATGAAGTGCAAAAGAAGCAGGTGTTTCCGAAGATTTTCATTGGGAAGGCGGAGCCGATGGGGAAGGCGGAGCTTCATACGGTTATTGAGAGTTTGCCGGGTATGGGACCTGTTGAGTTGAAGGAGACTTTGGTTGGGATTGCTAATACGAAGTTTGGTGAGGTACACGATAGTCTTGTGAGTAGTATGTGAGAATTTGGGGGGATGTTGAATGGGGTATTTGATATCCTCCCGGTTTTTTATTATAGCGATGATTTTGGTCTAGTTAATTAAGAAGGAACTCGGTTATAGACCACTAGAAGCTTAATATTTAGCTTGTATTTGCTCGGCAGTTTGAATAGATGTTACGTGGTAGATATGTCTGTTAGATTAAATTTAGTGAGTTAGTAGTTGGTTGGATAAGTGTGTGTCCCAATTAAGTCCTAACCAACTAAATGCCGAATTAAGGGATAATTTACAGATTGCAAGAATTGAGAATAAAAATAAGTGAGGTTAAATTATATGTCGTATTTAGTTGTTGTTGCTCATCCAGATGATGAGGTATTAGGGGCAGGCGCTACAATGTACAAGCTTGCACGAGAAGGACATTCAGTAAATGTCTGCATTTTATCAGGGGAAGTGAATGCAAGAAATTATCGTCCCACTACTAATGAGCTTAATGAAGATGTGAACAGCTCCATGAATATATTAGGTGTGGATAGAGTAATTAAAGGTGATTTTCCAAATATCCAATTTAATACTGCAGAACATTTAAAACTTGTTCAGTTTATAGAGAGTGCAATTGTTGAGACAAAAGCCGATGTTATATTTACTCACCATCCTGCAGATTTGAATAATGACCATCTGCATACATCCCTTGCTTGTCAAGCTGCAGTAAGGTTGTTCCAAAGAAGAAATGATATAGCGCCTTTAAAAGAGCTACTTTTTATGGAAGTGCCATCGGCTACTGAGTGGGGATTAAATAAAGCAATGAATCAGTTTTCCCCAAATACATTTATTGAAGTTGGGGAAGTGAGTGTTGATAAAAAGTTAGAAGCTCTGGCACAGTATCGTGGTGTAATGCGAGATTATCCTCATCCCAGAAGTAGGGAAGTAATTAAAGGTCTTGCTGCATATCGTGGGGGACAGTCAGGAATGGTCTATGCAGAAGCCTTTGAGAGTGTATTCAGACGAGGGTTTTAAAATTTGCGAGGAGGATATAGCGTGAAGTTGAAAATAGCATTTGCAACTTGTGTTCAATTAGGGCTAAGTTGCATTGAAGAAATATATCGTATTGGTGGGAATCTAGATTTACTTATTACACTAAAAGATGAAAAAGCAAAGAATAAGTCTGGAAGAATCTATTTAGATGATATTGCAATTGAACATAATGCACCACTTTTGAAGATCGATAATATCAATGATCAAGAGGTTCTAAATGCTTTAAAAGAATACCAGATCGATTGGTTGTTCATTATTGGTTGGTCCCAGATTGCTAAGAAAGATGTGCTTAAAATACCGACGTATGGTTGTATTGGTATGCACCCTACTTTATTGCCAATTGGTAGAGGTAGAGCTCCAATACCATGGCCAATTATCAAAGGGTTAGAAGAAACTGGTGTAACTATGTTTAAGTTGGATGAAGGCGTAGATACCGGTGATATTATTGGTCAAGGTGTTATTAAACTGGATAAAAACACTACAGCAACAGAACTTTATCAAAAAGTTGATGAAATGCACATTACACTAATTTCAAAGTATTGGGATGATATCGTTAATAACAATATTACACTTGCGAAGCAAAATGAAGGTGAAGCCACTGAATGGCCGGGAAGAAAACCAGAAGATGGCGAGATTGTTGTCGGTATGACTATGGATGAAGCTGATAAATTAGTGCGAGCAGTCACACATCCATATCCAGGTGCCTTCTATAATAATGGCGATAAAACATATAGAATATGGTCTGCTAAGACAAATAAAGATGAAGGTGAAATTAAACTTAGGGATGGGTATTTGATTCCTATTGATTATGTGATAGAGGGTTAATCATGGAGGATAATAAATTTCAAAAAGCAATTAAACGTTTATTTGATATCGTTGTTTCATTAATAGTACTTATTCCATTTCTTCCGATATGGATTTTAATTGCAATTATTATCAAGGTTACATCTCCTGGTCCGGTGTTTTTCTTACAAAATAGACCAGGGTTAAATAAGAAAATCTTTAAAGTCTATAAATTTCGAACGATGAGACCGGGTTCAGAAAAAATGGTTAAAGGCCAAGAAGTAATGAAAGATGATGACCGTGTCACAGCCATTGGAAAGTTTCTAAGAAGAAGTAAAATAGATGAAATTCCTCAAGTATTAAATGTATTGAAAGGTGAAATGAGCCTTGTTGGTCCAAGACCCGAACGAGTAGCATCACTAGCTGATTATACTGGAGAAATTTCTAAAAGGCTTAATATGAATCCAGGTATGACAGGGTTAGCTCAAGTAAGCGGGAATATCTATCTTACCTTAGAGGAACGTTATAAGTTTGATGTTTATTATGTGGAGCATTACAGCTTGTGGCTTGATTTGAAGATTATTATTAGGACTATTGGTGTTGTATTATTTGGGGAAGATAAATATGTCAATAAGTGTTTAGTTGATATAAATTTAGGATCTACAAAAGCAGCAAGTACTAAAGAGGAGAATGTTTCACGATGAAAAAGATACTTATTACAGGAATAAATAGTTATATAGGTACCTCATTTCAAAAGTGGGTTTCACAATATCCTGATAAGTATTCTGTAGATGCTATTAGTGTAAGAGATGATCGTTGGAGGGAAAGATCATTTATTGACTATGATGTCATTTTTCATACTGCTGCTATTGTTCATGTTAAAGAAAACGATACGGATAAGTATTATAAGGTAAATAGAGATCTAACAGGAGAACTGGCTAAGAAAGCCAAAAAGGAAGGTGTGAAGCAATTCATATTTTTAAGTACTATGGGGGTTTATGGTACTGAGACAGGATATATTACTACAGATACTATTCCAGCACCCAAAACACCTTATGCTCAGTCAAAATATGAAGCAGAGCAGCTACTTTTAGAGATTAACTCTACTGATTTTCATGTAGCTATTCTCCGGCCACCAATTGTATACGGGAAAGGTTGTCCTGGAAACTATTCCAGACTAGCAAATATGGCTATAAAGCTACCCATTTTTCCTGAAATAGAAAACAAACGTAGCATGATATATATTGATAACTTATCAGAATTTATAAGATTATTAATAGAGAATAGGATTGGGGGGATATTATTCCCTCAAAACAACGATTATGTGAATACCAGTGAACTAGTGAGGCTTATTGCAAAAGTACAGGGTAAGGAAATCAAGACAACAAAGGTTTTTAATTGGGCTATTGCAATAGGCCTTAAACTGTCAGGTACTTTAAGGAAAGTATTTGGAACATTTGTTTATGATATAGGAATCTTAGAATGCTCTGGGACTAAAATAAATATGGAAAAAATAAACTATGAGGTTGTTTCATTCGAAGAGTCAATTATACGCACTGAAGGTAGGGAGTAAATGTAATGAAGAAAAGGAAAGATATTTTATTTTTATGTCAGTACTTTTATCCTGAATACGTTTCATCTGCTACACTACCTTTTGATACTGCATCGGCACTTAGTAAAGCTGGATTTACTGTTGGGGCAATATCTGGATATCCCAAAGAGTACAATCAATTTGATGAAGTACCATTGAAAGAGACTCATGAGAATATTGAAATAAAGAGATTAAAATATATTCAACTTAAACGTACAAACTTCATAGGTAGATTAATAAACTATTTTTCATTTACATTTTCAGTTGCTTTACGATTTTGGGACCTAAGAAAATATAAAGCAATTATTGTTTATTCAAATCCACCAGTTTTACCGTTAATTGCGGCGCTTGCTAATAAATTTTTTAATACAAAGGTAATATTTGTTAGTTATGATGTGTATCCTGAAATGGCCTATATTACAAACACTATTTTAGAGAATAGCATCATAAGCAAAATGATGAAAATTGTTAATAAAAGTATTTTTAAGCATGTAAATAAAGTGGTTGCTTTATCAAATGAAATGAAAGTCTACCTACTTAAACATAGATCATCGTTGTATGAACACCAAATTGAAGTAATCCCTAATTGGTATGAGGATAAGGGAGTGTCCAATAAAGTGGAGTCATCCAAGAATCCACTGTTCCGTTCAATTATAAAAGACGGGAATCTTATAGTTTCTTATTTTGGCAATATAGGAATATGCCAAGATCTCGATACTATTGCTGATGCTATACGGGAACTAAAAGGTGACAATAGAATTCAGTTTGTTTTTGCTGGACACGGAAATAAGATGAAGACATTAAAAAATATTGTAGAATCAGAGAATTTAAATTATGTTAGCATCTTTGATTTTCTGCATGGGCAAGATTTCCAAGATGCACTTAATATCAGCGATTGTTTCATCGTAAGCTTAGCGGATGGCTTAACTGGACTAGCTGTACCTAGCAAAACTTACAGTTATATGATGGCTAGCAAACCAGTCATTGCCATAATGGGTTTGGAATCAGATATAGCTAGAGATTTAACATATAATAATGCAGGATATGCTTTTGAAGTAGGAGACAGTAATAAATTAGTGAGTGCGATCAAAGAACTGCAAGATGATAAAGGTAAACGCGACTTGATGGGAAAAAATTGTAGAAATGTTTTCCTTGGAAAGTACACCAAGGAGATTTGCACTCAACAATATGTAAATATGATGAAAAAAATATTGGAGGTTTAATAATATGTTTAAAGATAAAACTTTATTAATAACTGGTGGAACAGGCTCTTTTGGAAATGCTGTTATGGAAAGGTTCTTAGAAAGTGATATAAAAGAGATTCGAATTTTTTCAAGGGATGAAAAAAAGCAAGATGATATGCGTAAATTATATAAAAATGATAAATTAAAGTTTTATATTGGTGATGTAAGGGATTTAGCCAGTGTAAAAAATGCAATGCATGGAGTTGATTACGTATTTCATGCTGCTGCCTTAAAGCAAGTACCATCTTGTGAATTCTTTCCTTTAGAAGCGGTGAAAACTAACATATTAGGAACTGATAATGTCTTAACAGCCGCTATTGATTATGGAGTAAAAAAGGTAATTTGCCTTTCGACAGATAAAGCTGCTTATCCAATTAATGCAATGGGAATATCAAAAGCTATGATGGAAAAGGTATTTGTTGCTAAATCTAAAACTGTTGATCCAGATAGAACTCTTATTTGTGGAACCAGATATGGTAATGTGATGGCTTCGCGTGGATCGGTTATCCCATTATTTATTGAACAAATTAAAAGTGGACAACCTTTAACAGTAACGGATCCTAATATGACAAGATTTCTTATGAGTTTAGCAGAAGCAGTAGAATTAGTAGTATTTGCATTTCAAAATGCAGAAGCAGGAGATATTATGGTTCAAAAATCTCCAGCAAGTACCATTGGTGATCTTGCTCAAGCTGTAAAAGAATTATTTAATGCGGATAATGAAATAAAAATTATTGGAACTCGCCATGGAGAAAAACGTTATGAAACACTTCTTACCAAAGAGGAATATGTAAAAGCAGAAGATTTACCTGGTTTCTATAAAGTTCCTTCCGATAAAAGAGAGCTTAACTACGATAAGTACTTTGCAGAAGGAGATCAAAAGCTTACTACTGTAGAGGAGTATAATTCGGATAATACACAAATCCTTACAATTGAACAAATTAAAGAAAAGTTACTTGAATTAGATTATGTGCAAAACGAATTAAAAGGATGGAATAAAAAGGTTCACGTTATGAATTAAAGGGTGGTATTGAGTAATGAATATTCTTGTTACAGGAGCAAAAGGGTTTGTAGGAAAAAATCTGATCGCGGAGCTTAAAAACAACGGGTATAGCGATATATTTGAGTTTACAAGGGAAAGTGACCCTTCACTACTTATGAAATATACAAAAGAATGTGATTTTGTCTTTCATTTAGCTGGGGTTAATAGACCAAAAGATGAAAAAGAATTTATGGAAGGGAATTTTGATTTAACTTCTCAATTACTTGAATTATTAAAGAAACATAATAATAAAGTCCCTGTGCTTCTAACTTCTTCTATTCAAGCAGAAAAGGATAACCCATACGGAAGAAGTAAGAAAGCTGGAGAGGATTTATTATTAAATTATTATTATGAGACTGATGCTAAGGTATATGTATATCGACTTCCAAATTTATTTGGTAAGTGGAGTAAACCAAACTATAATACAGTAGTAGCTACATTTTGTCATAATATAACTAAGGGCTTAGATATACAGATTAACAACCCTGAAGTAGAACTTAATCTTTGTTATATAGATGATGTATTAGAAGAGTTTATTAGGGCTCTAGAAGGAAGGCCAACTGTTCAGGATGATTTCTGTGTTGTACCTGTAACACATAATATTAAACTTGGGGATTTAGCGGACCTTATAAAGAGTTTTAAAGAAAGCAGAACAAATTTAAGTATCCCTAATATGGAGGATGCTCTAACTAAAAAGCTCTATAGTACTTACTTAAGTTTTTTACCAGAAGATCAATTTTCTTATGATCTTAAAATGAATTCCGATCATAGAGGCTCTTTTACAGAATTTATGAGAACACCTGAAAGAGGACAAGTTTCCATAAATGTATCAAAACCTGGGATTACAAAAGGAAACCATTGGCACCATACTAAAAATGAGAAATTTTTAGTTGTAAGTGGAGAAGGATTAATCCGCTTCAGAAAAATAGACTCTGAAGAAATTATTGAATATAGAGTAAGTGGGGAAAGGTTACGGGTCATAGATATTCCAACCGGATATACACATTCAATTGTAAACGTAGGGGAATGTGATCTCGTAACAGTAATGTGGGCAAATGAATGTTTTGATCCAGAAAGGCCTGATACTTACTTCTTGGAGGTATAATATAATGGAAAAATTAAAAGTCATGACAGTGGTCGGTACTAGACCGGAGATTATTAGACTGTCGGCTGTTATTAATAAACTAGAAGAGTCAAATGCTATTGAACATACTCTTGTTCATACTGGTCAAAATTATGATTACGAATTAAATGAAGTGTTTTTTAAGGATTTTAATTTAAAGAAACCTAATTATTTTCTAAATGCTGCTACAGGCACAGCTGTTGAAACAATCGGAAATATTTTAGTTAAGATTGATCCAATCTTACAAGATGTTAAGCCAGATGCGTTTTTAGTTCTGGGTGACACAAATAGCTGTTTAACTGCAATAGCTGCGAAGAGAAGACATATTCCAATCTTCCATATGGAAGCTGGAAATCGTTGCTTTGACCAAAGAGTCCCTGAAGAAACAAACAGAAAAATTGTCGATCATACGTCTGATATCAATTTAACCTATAGTGATATTGCGAGAGAATACCTTTTGAGAGAAGGCTTTCCTTCAGATCGAATCATTAAAACAGGAAGTCCAATGTTTGAGGTCCTGAATTCTAGAAAAGATGACATTGATAAATCCAATATTCTAGAGAGATTAGGTCTTGAGGAAGGGAAATATTTTGTAGTTTCTGCACATAGAGAAGAAAACATCAATTCAGAAACTAATTTTAAAGATTTAGTTGATAGCCTAAATGCGATATCTGTGAAATACAATATGCCTGTGATTATAAGTACTCATCCCAGAACTAGAAATATGATTAATGCTAAAGGGGTAGAGTTTAATCCTTTGGTAAAAACAATGAAGCCTTTAGGATTTAATGATTATGTGAAACTTCAAACTAAAGCTAAGGCTGTTCTAAGTGATAGTGGAACGATTAGTGAAGAGTCTTCAATTCTTGGGTTTAAGGCATTAAATATCAGACAAGCTCATGAAAGACCAGAGGCAATGGAAGAGGCGTCTGTAATGATGGTTGGACTAAAAAAGGAAAGAATATTACAAGGATTGGAGATTTTGGAAACACAGAGAAAGAGTACGTTAGGACTTGTAAGGGATTATAGTATGCCTAATGTTTCGGATAAAGTCATAAGGATTATACTGTCCTATACTGATTATGTAAACAGAGTTGTATGGGTAAAGAAATAAAAGGTTTAAAAAGTAATAAATAAGTTATCTCTCTAGATTCTAAAGAAATAAATATTTGTATAACGGGGAAAATATTTTATGGTGAATTCAAGAGCGAAAGGAATTATAAAAAAGAATCAACACTTTTTGCAGTTGACGAAAATAATATATAACTTAATTTTTCAACCGAAAAAAAATATAAAAGGTAAGGAAAATAAAATAAAGAACAATGGTGCATGGGCAAAAAATATAAAGGTTAAAATAATTGGTAATAATAATGAAATCATCTTTAAATCGAATAGTAATCTAAAGGACTTTAAAATATATATTAACGGAAACAATAATAGAATTATTATTCACGAAAATTCTTTTATAGAAAATGGAGAGTTCTTTATTGAGGATGACGGTAATGTCATTATTATTAATAGTAACAGTACTATATGTTTTGGATTTCATTTTGCATGCATTGAAGGGACAATTATTGAAATAGGTGAGGATTGCTTATTTTCATCAAATGTAACTATCCGTACGGGAGATAGTCATTCCATAGTTAATATGGATGGTGAGAGAATTAATAGAAGTAATAATGTTTCCATAGGAAATCATGTGTGGATAGGAAATGATTGTACTATTTTGAAGGGTTCTATCATTAAGGACAATACTATAGTAGGAACCCGTAGTTTAGTAAGTAAAAAGTTTAGTGAAACTGGGTTAATTATTACTGGAGTACCTGCTAAACGTATAAAATCTGGAGTTAATTGGGATAAACAAAGGATACCATATTAGAGTGGAGAAGAATAAAATGAGAATTGCATTAGTTAATTTAGTATCCGTGGACGGTGGTGGATTAGCTGTATTAAAGGACTTTTATGAGTATTTAAAGGAAAATAAGGAGAATAAAATTAAATGGCTATTTATTGTTTCAAATCAGCAACTAGAATCAACTGAAAACATCCAGGTAATTAATCTATCTAAAACGAAAATGAATGTTTTTGGTAGGGCGTATGCTGAAATGAAAAGGATCCCTAGCATTTTAAAGCAATATAAGCCAAATGTAGTATTATCAATGCAGAATACTACTCTTAGATACAAAAATGCTGTACAAATGATATATATGCATCAATCACTACCTTTCCAAAAGGAATATAATTTTTCTATTTTTAGACGTGGTGAATTTGACTGTGCAATTAGACAATATATTTTGGGCTATTTTATAAAAAAGTCTTTAAAGAAAGCAAAATGTATTTTTGTACAGACAGAATGGATAAAAAGTGCAGTAAAACAATATATAGAATCCAATAGTAAGGTTGTAAAAGTTGGGTATAATCTCCCGGAATTTAACAACAGAGTACAGCATGACAGGAAAATATCTAATAAATTTTTCTATCCGGCTGGCCCTGCAATATATAAGAATTTTATCTTACTTGATAAAGCTGTTAATTCTTTAGAAAGTCAAGGATATAACAATTTTAAAATATTTTTAACAATAACTAAAGAGGAATATATTAGAGCCACAAATATAAAAGGCCCAATATCTAATAAGTTTGTTTTTTTAGGGAGGATTCCTTATAAAAGAGTGTGTAATTTATATAATGAAAGTATTGTAGTTTTCCCATCATATATTGAGTCATTAGGTTTGCCATTAATTGAAGCAATGGCAAATAACTGCTTTATATTGGCTTCGAACTGTGAGTTCTCAAAGGAAGTGTTAGGGAATTATGACAATGCACTTTATTTTAATCCTTTTAAAGAAGAGGAAATTATTAATTGCATGATAAAAGTTTTAAATGGAAATGTAACCATAATACCTAGTGCTAAAGTAATAAAAAATGAAGGGAATTGTTGGGGGAAAATGATGTTAGAAATTAAAAATTTAGGAGGGAGATAAAATAAATGAATATTGCGTTTGTTGGTACACTTGTGAATCCAGAGATTATAATGAAATATTCAGGTGGATCAATAGCCGGTAATAAGTACCAGTTTGGTATAACGAGTCAGCTAGGGAAAAACAATAAATTGAACAAGTTTATTATACTCCCTTATGCATCATTTCCAAGGACTAAGAAAATTTTCATTAGTAGTAGGTATCTGGAAAATAAATATAGAGATGGGTATGTTGTTCCCTATTTAAATATTTTTGGACTTAAGCAAATTTTGTGCAGCATAAATTTAACTCTAATGCTAGGGAAATGGGCATTAAAAACTCGGAAAGAGAAAAATAGGGTCATACTTATCTATAATACAATGTCTTTTATGTGTATACCGGTCTTGTTAATAAGCACTTTCTTTAATATAAAAAAGGTTGCGATTATCGCTGATTTACCTCCTAAATTTCAAGATAAATTTTCTGATAAATTAGAAGCGAAATTTGAAATTAATTCAATTAAAAAATTTAATGGAATTGTACAGATTACTAAACACATTGTCGATGACTTTGCACCTGGTATGCAAAATATAATAATCGAAGGGGGGGGTTTTGGGAGTAAAAGTAATTTATTAAAAGTTAATAGAAATAATAAAATAATACTGTATACTGGAGCATTAGATGATAATTCGGGGATTGAAATTTTACTAGAATCTTTTAAAAGGTTGAAGGACGAAGATGCTAGGTTAATAATAGCCGGTAAAGGGAAATTTGAGGGGCTTGTAAGCAGTTATGAAAGAAGTGACAATAGAATAAATTATTTGGGTTATATAACAAATGAAGAAGCTGTAAACTTACAGAATGAGGCCAATATTCTAGTTTGCCCGAGAATTCCTGATGGTTATGTTACAAAATATACGTTTCCTTCGAAAATAATGGAATATTTACTAACTGGAAATAAAGTAATATGTTTCTCACTCGAAGGGATACCGAAAGAATATAATGAATATATAATTTTTCCAAAAGAAAATTCTATTTTGGGTTTATTAGAAGTAATGGCAAATACACTTTCATTACCACATCAAATTAATCAAAAACAGATAGAATTTATCAAAAAAAAATGTTGGGAGAATAATTCAAAAAATGTTCTAGATTTTCTGGAAGGAATAGTTGAAAATGATGAGCAATGAAAAAACAAAGGAGCTAAAGGGAAATTATAGAGAGAATCCCTTAGATGCATTAATTTTAATATTAGCAATTATATGCCCTTTATTTGTTAATCAAAACATTTTAATAGACATAGGCATTTCAACTATTTTATGTTTTGCAATGCTTTATTTCTTAACCAAGGATAAATTTATACTATTATTACCTATTTTTATTTTGTATTCTCCAAGATTATTTTTATATCCCGGTGGAGTATCTTTAGTAAATATTTATGCAGTTCTATTTTGCATTAGAGTATTAATATTTAAAATAAATTTTAAAAGTCATCTATCAAAAAATCTAATAACAATTTTATTTTTATATGGATTTATTGTAATAGCTTATTATACATCTTTTTATGACTTCATAATACTTTGTTTAGGATTAATAGCTTTTGTTACTGCACTTGCAGAAATAAATAATTCCGATAATGAAAAATTGAAGATGCATTTTATTAGAATATATATATTTATGTGTTTTAGTGCTTCCTTTTATGGTCTAATTAATCAAAATATAAGAGTGGCATTTGATGACTCTTTAAGTTCAATTAATCTCATGGCTCGCTATAGTGGTACTCAAAATGATCCTAACTATATGGCAATGTTTTTATGCATAGGTTTTTGTTTTATGTTGTCAATAAATATGAAAAATAAAATACTGAAATGCTTACTAGTGATTACACTTTTTATTATGATTTCATTTACTGGAAGTATGACAGGACTTCTTTGTTGTTTATTAGCATTATATATATATATTGTTTTTAATAAGAAAATAAGTTGGGTTAAAAGAATTACTATACTTCTAATCCTATTTTTAGGGATGCTTGGATTTATTTATTTTGTAATGAACTCATCAAGTACCTTATCACTGTTTAAGGTATATAGCTTTCGAATCGAAGGAGTTCTAAATGCTTTGTTCAGTAATGATGTTTCAACAGCGACATCAGGAAGAAGTAATATTCAAGAACGTTATTTAGAATTCTATTATAATCAAAGCATTTTTAGACAATTATTTGGTGGTTTTTGTATTAATGGATATACATTAAAAGGTCTGCCTTTCACTAATATTGGTGCTGCGGCTCATAGCACATATATCGATATTTTAATGACTACAGGAGCTTTAGGATTTGTTATATTTATAGGAGCCGTAATTAGCTCTTTACGATATAGTTTCAGAAGAAATAGAGGGATTTCAGATAAACATGGACTACCTATACTTACAGCTAAATTGATTTGGTTAATATTTGCATCCAGTATAAGTATATTTCCAAGTTGGACATATTTTATTATTTTATTTCTTAACTTTCAGCCTGAAAAAAAATCCTTAGGTAAGGAAATAATCATAAAAAAAGCGACAAATAATTAATGACTTTATTTTGTAATTGAATTTTATTCTTGTAGAACCGCTTTCTTGGACAAAACAAGAAGCTCTAGTCACGGACTTATAGAGCCAATTTCAAGATTAGAGAAAATCAAGCCACAGCGGAGTTGTTTACGTTTTGACTTTAGAGACCGATATTTAGCAGACAGTGGACGGGGAAGGGTGTAACAGTTGGATGTATAGAATCTTGTTTTCGTGTTTACTTTTATTCTAGCGAACTTTAAAGCCTTATTATTGCTAACTTTTTTTACATTGACAAAGGCAAAGTAAATGGAAGTTGATAGGGGAAGTGGTTCCTATTGAGATGATGACTCATTTTAACTATTACAATTGTTTTGATCAACTAAAATTAACATATGAATTATAAATAAAAATCTTTGTTTACAATATGTAAATAGGAAAAATTATATCGGGTATTATTTTATTACCCGATTGTTTAATTTGCGAAATTATAAGTCAATTAGCGGAGGTCCATAATGAAAAAAATAGCAATTATAACTGGTGATATATCAATGGGGGGTACAGGGAAAAGTTTAATTGCTTTTATAAATAAATGTTTGGTGGATTATGAAGCTAAATGGATTGATGTATATACATTTAGTTGTGAAGGAAACCTTATGCAACTAATTTCCAACGATGTAAATGTATATGAAATTAGTTCAAAATTTAAAGGAATAAAAAACAGAAGGATTCGAAGAATTATAGAAATGATATACTCTTTAGAGTTTTACTATAGTATTAAGGGAAGAATAAAAAGAAAGCTTTTTCGTGGTGCATGTACGGTGAATAGTATAATGAGAGATAGCCAATTATATTCTATTAAGCATTCTAAAGTTTACGAGAGAATAAATAAGGAATATGATGTAGCTATTTCTTGGACAGAACTGTTACCCATGTACTTCCTTGCTAACAAAGTTAAATCTAAAATGAAGTTAGCTTGGATTCACCCAAATTATAATGAAGCATGCTTTGATAAAAATATAGATTCTCCCTATTTTAAAGGGTTTGATTTTATTGTAACTGTAAGTAATTTCAATAAAAAAACATTGGCAGAAAGATTTCCAATTTATAAAGATAAAATACTAACAGTTTATAATATTTTCGACGAGGAAAAGATAATAAAAGATTCATTAGAGAAAATAGAGGAAGAGTCATTGTTTAAAAATAATACTTTTAAATTTGTCACTGTATGTCGAATTCACGATCAATCCAAAGCAATATTTAGGATGATAGAGATTTGTAAAAGTTTAAAGTCTCGCGGTTTTAAATTCACTTGGTATATAATAGGTGATGGTCCTGATAAGGATATTGCTAAAAAAAGGATTTTAGAAAATGATTTACAGGACTATGTGTACTTGTTAGGGGAAAAAAATAATCCATATAAATATGTTAGAAAATCTAACTTGTTTGTACTTCAATCATATTATGAGGGTAAACCAATGGCTGTAGATGAGGCATTAATTTTAGGTAAACCTGTGTTAGTAACAAATTATGTATCTGCATTGGAACAAGTAGTCAATAATAAAAATGGTATTATTGTAGAAAATAATAAAGTGGATATTCTTAATAAGTTAAGTAAGATACTTGATAATCCTTTATTAATTTCACAGATTGAAAATAATATAAAACAAAAACAAATAAAAGGTAAAGACGACATATTTCAAATAGAAAAATTAATAAGGATGAAATAAATGAAAAGAGCATTAATTATTAGCATTAAGACTGCCCCCGGTTTACCCAAAGAATTCTTTTTAATTGGTAATCATCTAAAATCACTTGGTTATAATGTGGAATACCTATTGAATTTTGAATATGATAGGTTCATTCTTCCCCAAATAAAAGAAGATAATGTAATACATTTTGTAAAGATGTCAAATAATATGGTTAGATCTTATTTCATAGAGTGGAAAAATATTCGTCAAGAAATTATAAGAAAATGTGGAAGAGCAATATATGATTATATATGTATTTATAACCCACATCCGTTATGCCATAGACTAATGGAGTTTTTTTATAAAAAAAACCCTAAATCTATTCGTTCAGTTGTATTACATGAACCATATGTTCCTTTTAAAGAAAGATACCTCTATGGATTAAGCGGATATATAAAAATATTGTTTTTAGATTATTTTTCACAATTACTTCTTAGGAATTGTACCGATGTAATATTACCATCAAAGCAAGCAGAAAAGCTTTATCAAATGATGCCATATAAAAGGCAGAAATTAAGGACACATATCGTCCCCCTATTATTAACCTCTGAGGAAGAAAGAGAGCGGAAGATTAGGGACAATAAATACATTGCCTTTGTTGGAACGATTAATAAAGCAAGGGATATTAAGGGGTTGTTATTAATTGCAGATAAGATTTATCAGAAGTGGCCAAATATAAAATTTCGTATATTAACTAGACAGAATATAAATATCAAATCTAAAAATATAGAGGTAATAAAAAAGGATTTTATTTTAGATGATGAAATAAGTAATTTTGTTCAGGATTCATTAGCTTTATTTTTAACCCATACAGTTGCAGCTCAAAGTGGTAATGTCCCAGTTGCTTATAGGGTGGGAACTCCAATTATTTGTTTTAACGTAGAAGGTATTACTCAACATATTGATTTCGGAAAAACTGGTTATATTATTGACAAAGATAATATAGAATTGGATTTTAACCGAGCAATTGAGTATTTGATTAATCATGAAGATGAAATGAGAGCAAACTGTATAGCCTATTTTGAAACTGTATTTAGTCAAAAAAATATATCAAAATTATATGAATGGTTAGAAGATAAAAAGGAGCAATGAAGAAAATATGAATATATTATTCCTCTCTATGCATCCCGCACCATATAGAGATCCTGTATTAAAATATGCAAAGGGAGTATTAAAAGAACAAATGGATATTATAACCTTATATCCAAATCAAACAACACATACTGAATGGAAACTAAAACTTAAAGAATATGAAGATATACAGATGACAAAAAATAAAAAGGTATTTAGAAAATTTGAATTTCACCCTCAAATTTTTTCAGTATTAAGAAAAAGGAAGTATGATATTGCATTTATTCAGGGATATATGCCGCTAACTTCTATGTTTGTTTATATATATATGAAACTCAAAAAGAGGAAAATTATATATTGTGTAGATACCGCACTAAATCGATTTGGTTCATATAAGTTTAGATATATAAATTATTTAATGGCAAAAAATGCTGATGCATTGTGGGTACCAGGGACAGCATCAAAATTATTGTGGACTTTAAAGGATATACCAAGTAATAAAATTTTTGAGGGATTATATACGCTTGATTGGGAAAAAATTAAAAAAACTAACAATATCGACCAGAAAAATCAAATAATTGAAATGACATCAAATAAATATACCTATCTATTTATTGGAAACTTTATTGAAAGTCGAAATGTATTAAATCTACTTGAGGCCTATTCAGCTGTCTGTACTAAGGAAACTGCTTTGATATTAATTGGGAAGGGGGAACAGTTCCAAGAAGTAAATGATTACTTAGAGGCTCATCCGACGGAGAATATATATTTAATTCCTGGTTTACCTTTTGATGAAATTCATCAATTTTATTTGAATGCAGATGCATATGTCCACCCTGGTATGGAGCCATACTCCGTTGCAGTTCAAGAGGCTGTATTTGCAGGACTCCCAGTTATTTGTACAAAAGAAGTTGGTGCATCCCTGGATTTTGTAAGGGAAGGAATCAATGGATTAGTAATTGAAAATAATGATATAGAGAAATTAAAAAAAGCGCTAATTAAGGTTCAGAATATTAAACCGGAAAAAACAATTGTTTCAGATATTATTCAAGAGCGTGGAATTGATTTTGCAAAAAAGCAATTTAATTCGTTATTAGAATTTATCTTATCAAATAAAAAGGAAAAGTAAATATTTAAAATGATGTTAATAAGCTTTATTTTGAAAATTTAGGACCACTGTAAGGAAATCAAATTTTAAATTGTAAAAGAGCTACTAGGAAACAGTTCACAAAAGCGAGAATCAGCGGAAAAGGCTGCTTTTTTTGTTATAAGAGGTGTTAAACTTTGGAAATTAGAAAATTAACTTTTGAGCAAGCCTATAAAGGAATTAAAAGGAGAATTCACTTTATATTACAAATATTTATAGAATCAATAAAATATTTAGTTGCCATACTCTGTTCTATTATTTTTATCAAAAAAAATAGATCTTATTGGATTATTTCTGAGAGGGGAACAGATGCAAGAGATAATGGATACCATTTATTTAAATTTATTAGAAAAAATTATCCTGATATTGATATACGTTATATTATTTCAGCTAAATCTGCAGACACTGACAAGGTCAAAAATTTAGGTAGAGTCATTAAATATCGATCCTTTCAACACTATTTATCTATGTATAATTCATCTATTAAGATTAGTACTCACATTATGGGGTATTCTCCTAATATTGATGTATTTTCTTTATTTGATAAGTTAGGAATAATAAAGGGAAAGAAAGTGTTTTTGCAACATGGTGTAATTAAAGATAATTTATTCGGGCTGTATAATTCCAATGTTAAATTAGATTTATTTATTTGTAGCGCAAAGAGAGAATATGAAACTGTTTTGGAAAACTATGGTCATCCTAAAGGGGTGGTAAAGTGTTTAGGGCTTCCACGTTTTGATAATCTAAATATAATACAGCCAAAAAAGAGTATACTGGTGATGCCCACTTGGAGGGTTTGGCTGAAAAGTTTGTCGAGCTCCGAAGAATTTATTGAATCTGAATACTATAAAACATATATAAACCTACTAGCAAACGAAGAACTAAAGAGATTACTTGAAAAAGAAGATTATAACCTAGTCTTTTATCCACATTATGAAATGCAGAAGTATATTGATAAATTTTACAGTAATAATAGTAGAATAGGGATTGCAAGTTTTAATGACTATGATGTTCAAGAGCTTTTAAATGAATCTGCTATTTTAATTACAGACTATTCAAGTGTTTTTTTTGATTTTGCTTATATGGAAAGACCTGTAGTTTATTATCAATTTGATTCTCCTAAATTTATTAAGAATCATTACGCACAATCATATTTTGATTATTCAACTGATGGTTTCGGACCAGTCGTTGATAATGAAAAATTACTTATACAAGAACTTAGTCGATTAATTGTAACTAATGAGGGGAAAATTGAAAATAAATACCTTTTTAGAATTAATAAGTTTTTCAACTTGAGAGATAGAGGAAATTGTATGCGTGTCTTTAATGCAATTAAAAGTCTAGAAAATACTGGAGTAAGTGATGAACAATAGCGGCAGAGTTGGAAAGACAATAAAAAATGTCAGTTGGACTATTATTGCACAGTTTCTAACCTATTTTGTGAGCTTCTTTTATAGGACTGTGTTTATATATTATTTAGGAATAGAATATTTGGGGGCTCAAGGTTTATTTAGTAATATATTAAATTTATTATCATTTGCAGAATTAGGCATAGGTAATGCAATCATTTTTAGCCTATATAAACCATTGTCAGAGAAGGATTATATCAAGGTAAATGCCCTATTACACATATATAAAAAATTATATTTTAATATTGGATGTTTTGTGGGTGTAACAGGCATTTTGATTACACCTTTTTTGGATTTTTTTATTAAGGGCGATGTTAATTTTCCAAATAAAGAATTAATTTATATTTTACTTGTATTAGATACAGCAAGCACTTATTTCTTTGCGTATAAAAAATCTTTATATAGTGCAGACCAAAAGGAGTATAAAAATACACTTATACTGTCTCTCTTTTCTATAATATCCACTATTATTCAGATAATAATATTAATTCTAACTAAGAACTTTATATTTACGTTAATAATAAAAGTAGTATTTACAATATTAGCAAATGCATCTATATCATATAAAGTTAATAAAGAGTATAGTGTAGTTTTTAAAGAGAAATTAACGGAAAAACTTATTAAGGGTTTAAAGGTTGAATTATTTAAAAAAATAAGAGCATTATTATACCATAAATTTGGCTCACTTGCAGTAAACTCTACTGATAATCTATTGATTTCGATTTATTTTGGACTAAGTTCAGTAGGAATATATTCAAACTATTTATTATTGATAGGATTGGTGAAGGCATTTCTAACTCAATTTACACAGTCTGTCTCTGCTAGTATTGGGAATCTTACGGCGACTGAAACCCCTGAATATGCTAAACAAAGATTTAAATTATTAGAGTTTATAAATTTTTGGGCCTATTTCTTCACAACTGTTTGTATATATGTTTTAATAAATCCCTTTATTCAATTATGGATAGGTGAAAAATATCTATTCAGTCCGTTTTTGGTAACAATACTAGTTACAATCTTTTATATAACTGGGATGAGACAGAATATATTATCCTTTAGAAATGCCTTGGGTTTATTTTGGAACGATCGATACAAACCTTTAATAGAAGCTTTTATCAATTTATTTGCCTCGATAATATTATTAAAATATTTAGGAATAGCTGGTGTGTTTATAGGAACGGTGATCAGTGCAGTTACAACATCATTATGGATTGAACCTTATATATTATATAGGAACTATTTTAAGGAAGGTATCAAAAATTACTTTGTTACCTATGTATTCAGGGTATTCATTACCGTTATAAGTTGTTGGTTCCTTAATTTTATATCAAACTTTGTTTTTTATGATAATTGGCAGAGTTTTATTCTTTTGACTACTATTTGTATTCTAATAACAAACACTATATTTATTTTACTTCATGCAAAAACTAGTGAATATCAAAAATGCTATAATATTTTTAAATCAATCTTCGGAGAACTGTCTTTCAAGAAGTTGCCTATATTTAAAAGATTCTTAAGGTAAAGATATTAATAGTTTTTTAAGAATCGATGAAAAATAGGTTGCTGACTAAATAGTTTTCAAAAAGCAGATAAAATGGTAAACCAAAAATTAATAAAAATATTATAGAAAAATAGAGGAGTGGACAAATGAAACTTGTATTGCTTTCAGGTGGTTCTGGTAAGCGCCTTTGGCCTTTATCTAATGATTCTAGATCCAAGCAATTTTTAAAAGTTCTGGAAGATAATAACGGTAATTTAGAATCGATGGTTCAAAGAGTTTGGAGGCAGTTAGAAAAATTAGATTTAAATGAATCGACTATAATAGCAACTAGTAAATCCCAAGTAGATATGATTCAGAGTCAACTAGGAAAAACTATTCCAATAATTGTAGAACCTGAACGTCGAGATACATTTCCTGCTATTGCTTTGGCTGCTACTTATCTTTACTCCGTAAAAGGGAGTAATTTAGAAGAAGTGGTTGGGGTCTTACCGGTTGACCCTTATGTTAATATTAGCTTTTTTGAAAGAATAAAAGACTTAGAGGCAACATTAAAAAAGTCTAAAGCTAATCTAGCATTGATGGGAGTTAAACCCACATTTCCTTCAGAAAAGTATGGTTATATAGTCCCGGTTCAAAATAACGAAAATGAATATATTCAAGTAAGTTGTTTTAAAGAAAAACCATCAGAAGCTGATGCAAATAAATTAATAGCTCAAAATGCTTTATGGAATTGTGGAGTATTTGCTTTTAAACTTGAATATGTACTTTCTTTATTAGTTGATAAAGGTTTACCTATTCAATATGTAGAGTTGATGAAACAGTATCAGAATCTTGAAAAAATCAGTTTTGATTACGCAGTTGTCGAGAAGGCAGAAAAAATTATTGCTCTTTCATACAGCGGAAGTTGGAAAGATCTTGGAACATGGAATACGTTAACAGAAGAAATGGGTACAAAACAAATCGGAAAAGGGATAATTAGCGGAGATTCAACTAATACTCATTTAATCAATGAGTTAGATATCCCTGTAACTATTTTAGGTATTAAGGATGCAGTTATTGCAGCAAGTCCTGATGGGATTCTAGTTACTGATAAGTCTGAAAGTCCCAGAGTAAAGGAGATTCTAAAGGGAATTGTTCAACGGCCAATGTATGAAGAACGTCGTTGGGGTTGGTATAGAGTCCTTGATCATACAAAATTTAAAGGAGGAAATGAAGTCCTAACAAAGAGAATTAGTGTAAAGGCAGAGAAGAATTTAAGCTATCAAAAACATTATGCAAGAAGTGAGGTTTGGACAATTATTAAAGGTGAAGGTCTATTTGCATTAAATGATGAAATACGCACAGTTAGACCTGGTGATGTATTAGTTATACCTGCTGAAGCGAAACATGCTATTAAAGCTATTACTGATTTGGAACTTATTGAAGTTCAGGCTGGCTCACAACTTATTGAAGAAGATATAGTTCGAATTTTTATGACATGGGAAGAAGTAGAAGAACATTGTAAGTCATTAGTGAAATAATATATTAGTATTGGAAAAAGATCTTGATCTTGGTGCCTGTGGTCAAGACCCCGATAAATGGACATTTATTAAATACGACAATTAACCATTTTTTGGTTTAAAGTTATGCAGACCAAGTAAAGTGTA
>NZ_JACHGK010000023.1 GCF_014207535.1 Bacillus benzoevorans | reverse complement strand
CTCGACTTGCATGTATTAGGCACGCCGCCAGCGTTCGTCCTGAGCCAGGATCAAACTCTCCAATAAAGAGTATGAGTTAGCTCATAAAATTTGTTGTTAAAACAACTAGAATTAACGTTGACGTTTTTGTTTGTTTAGTTTTCAAAGAGCAATCATTTTACGTCACCTGAAAGCGACTTTAATAATTTAACATTTTTATTTTTGTGTGTCAACTGTTTTTACGAAAAGTTTTTTGAACTTATTCCCTTGCTCAGCAGCGACGTTATTTAATATAACAAATGGCATTTTATAAGTCAACATTTTTTTATATTATTTTTGTTTTGTTTTCCTTTTTGCTTTGGTCTCATATACTTTAAACAGTCCTTATGTGTGGATATTCGTTTAAACAAAGAAAACAATATTTTATATCGTTCCTCCATTGCGCTTTTTACTAAAACATCAATTCGATGGTCTTCCAGATCAAAGATGATTTCATCCATTTCCCTTTTTAATAAATATTGAATCTCTTTGACTTCCATTTCACCTAAAAGCATTCCAAGCATCTATATGCCCCCTGTTTATAAAATAAAGATAAGTAAAAGTTTTTGCTTCCGCTTTTCTTAGTTAATGTAGTTTTTTCCAAACTTACTCTTTTTTATGAATTAATAGTTCATTTTCTTTTTATTCCCTCATAGGATTGAATAGGAGTGTTTGGGACGAGGTGATGGGATGAACTTTTTTTATGTACTGAATGGTAAAATAATAAAACAAATTTTAGTTATTGGTGTAGCTGCTTTTTTCACCGCTTGGTTTTTATTTATCGGAAATACTGTTCAAGTTCCTGTTTTCTCTACAAAGGACGGACCAAAGGCCATTTATAAAGGGGAAAAGGATGTAGCATTAACCTTCAATATTGGGTGGGGTGATGAGAAGGCTGAACCTATTCTCGATACATTAAAGGAACAAGGAGTAAAATCGGCTACCTTCTTTTTGTCGGCATCATGGGCAGAAAGACATCCCGAGCTCGTAAGCCGTATTGCCAAAGAAGGTTATGAAATCGGAATGCTGGGATATGAATACATTGATTATTCGGAGGTGGAGGAGAAGCAGATTGGCCAGGACATTGCCAAAGCCCAGACAGCTTTTAAAAAGCTGAATATTAATAACATCAAGCTCCTGCGTGCCCCAACCGGACATTTTAATCATGCAGCCTTAAAGATTTCGCAGCGATATGGGTATACAATGGTTCACTGGAGTATCGATTCCAAGGATTGGACGAACCCAGGGGTCAGGACTATTAACCAAAATGTCTCTAAGGCCAAGAAGGGCGATATCATTCTGCTTCACGCCTCAGATTCGGCAATACAAACAGAAAAAGCACTCCCGCTCATTCTGGATACACTAAAAAAGAAAAATCTTGAACTTGTTACAGTCTCAGAAATGATTGCCAATGCAGAAACAAAAACCTCAGAAATTAAATAAAGGGTGAGCCGCTTGATTGATCTGGCGGCTCACCCTTCTACTGTACCTTTTACTTTTTATCCTGCAAGCAGATTAGTGCTTTTCTGCTGCCTTTTTCCCCGCCTTTTTAGCAGCGGATGCTTTATTCCCCTTCTCTTTTGAACGTTCATCCCTTTCCTTTTGGGACTTCTCATTCAGCCTATGAAGAATAAGCAATTGATAGGTGTTACAAACTAATAGTGGAAAAATCATTAAATAAACCCAGCTCGTCTCATTCGGTCGCAATACAGGTACCCATTCAATGACTGTTATGACAATCATGAAGAAAACAGCCGGGATAAAGGCACTTTTATTCGTTTGTCTCACTTTAAAATAAGCAACGATTGAAGCAACAATGAGGATCATAACAGCCGGAGCGAGATATGGCAGGATTCCTTCCCCTGCTTCTGCGAATGATTTGTAACGAAAATAAACTAAATCGAATAAAACAAATAAAATAAGTACAATTTGAATCCCGTTCCATAAAGAGGGTGCTTTAAAAATCCCTAACCCAAAACGGTGGACAGTTAAGTAGGCAAAAAACCCCATTTGGCTGATTGCACTGAAAGTCATCCCCACGCCAAACAGCCACAGCAGTGTTGAGAAGATTTTTATGATATCGAAATTCATAAAATATGGTTCAAATTCGTTCCAGCGAACAATGAACCCAGTAATAACCGTTACAACTCCTCCAATGAATAAGGTAGTAAAAAATAAATGAACTACATTTCGGCTTGTCACAAACATATCCCCCATTATGTATATCTTCCTTAATACGATTGTACCAACCAAAACTTGAAAAATCTAGACGCAGGTTCAAATGAATAATTTGTCCTGAATTTCTTCATTCTAAGAATAGGATCAATTCTGAAAGGAGCTATTGTCAATGAAAAAAGTGATTTCTTTGCTCCTCCCTTTTCTTGCTCTTCTCCTTATTACCGGCTGTAATCAGGAAGTGGCAGGCAATGGTCAATTAGATTATGAGCAAACGAAAAAAATGGTTGTTGATATATTAAAAACGGATGATGGAAAAAAGGCCATTCAAGATGTCATGTCCGATGAAAAGCTAAGGCAGGAGCTCATCATGGATCAAGCCATTGTAACTGAAACCATTCAAACTACTTTGACGAGTGATAAGGGTATAGATTTTTGGAAAAAAACATTCCAGGACCCAAAATTTACCGAAACGATCGCTAAAAGTATGCAAAAAGAACAGGAACAGGTTTTAAAAAATCTTATGAATGATCCTGAATACCGCGGAAAATTAATCGAAGTACTAAAAGATCCTGAATTAGCCAAGGAAATGAGCGATCTATTAAAAAGCAATGAATATCGGGAGCACTTGAAGCAGGTCGTAACAGAAACAATTGAAAGCCCGCTCTACCAAACAAAAATACAAGAACTCCTGTTAAAGGCCGCTGAAGAAAAGGGAAAAGAGGGCAAAGAAAAGAAAGCAGAAAATGCATAGCTGTTACATCCAGCCTCACAAGCCTTTTAGGTTGGGGGGCTTTTTCATGAAAAAAACCGAGCACAAAACGAATATGTTTTATGCCCGGTTTTTTATTCCTTGCTGTATCTATCTGAGTGCCTTAACTATCTTCTCCGCAATCTCTTTGTAAATTTTACCGATGCGGTGATCTTCCTGATAAATAGAAGGAGCAAAATCATCTTCATCCCAGTCAGGCTGCCCCAGCGGTAGCTGACCAAGAACCTCTGTCTTTAGTTCTTCAGCAAGTCTTTCACCGCCGCCTTGACCAAAGACATATTCTTTTTCACCGGTAACTTTGCTTTCAAAATAGGACATATTCTCAATAACTCCCAGAAGTTCATGCTCTGTTTTCAAGGCCATAACACCCGCACGCGCTGCAACAAATGCCGCTGTCGGATGCGGTGTCGTAACGATAATTTCTTTACACGCAGGCAGCATTTGGTGAAGGTCAAGTGCCACATCGCCTGTACCTGGAGGCAGGTCAAGCAATAAATAGTCCAGATCTCCCCATTCAACCTCATTAAAGAAGCTGTTCAGCATTTTTCCAAGCATTGGTCCGCGCCAAATAATCGGAGAGTTATCCTCTACAAAAAAGCCCATAGAAATGACCTTAACGCCAAAGCGTTCTACTGGGAGTATTTTCTCCCCTTGAACAGCAGGCCGTTCTGTAATCCCCATCATATCAGGTACACTAAAGCCGTAAATATCGGCATCCACTAAACCAACTTTTTTTCCCAGCCTGGCAAGACTTACAGCCAGATTCACAGAAACGGTTGATTTCCCCACACCGCCTTTACCACTCGCAATCGCAATAAAAGTCGTCTTGTTGCCCGGTGCTAATAAGCCCTTTGCTCCTTCGCTTCCTTCGGCGCGGTATTTCTCCAGCACTTCCTCCGGCAATTCACTAAAGCGGATCCCCACTGTTTCAGCCCCTGCACCCTTCAATGCTTCGACAATTTGATTCTGAAGCTGAAGCTGCTCAGCTGTTCCAGTTTTGGCAATTGCCACCTTAACACTCACATGGTTCTTTTCTTCCTTCACCTTGATCTCTTCAATAGCATTTAACTCTGCTAAAGATATATGTAAGAAAGGCTCTTTTAACGGATTTATCAGTTCTCTTGCTTGTTCTGCAGTAAACATATCATATGCACCAACCTTTTCTAATCTTCTAATTTTCAGTATATACTACAAAGAGCAGCCATTACCATTATTTGAATCACAGCAATCCCGTTACATATATATTTAATATGTGCATTTCGCACAAAAAGACGTCATCGAGACGTCTAGTAAACGATTTTTATTTCCTTTTCATTTGTAAAATAGCGTAATACACCAAGATAGACCGACTCTGCCAGCATATCTTGATAGGATTTCTTCTTCAGATTTGCCTGTTCCCTTGGATTGGAAAGAAAACCGACTTCAACGAGGACGCCCGGTCTTTTCGCGTGTTTAATAATATAAACATTATTAATCGGCTTCGCTTCCCGTGTTGTATTTTTTAGGTTCCTTTTAAATTCATCTTGAATAAACTTTGCTGCTCTTGCATTTTCTTTATGATGAGGGGCGTAAAAGGTCTGAGCGCCGCTCCAGCGTGGAGAAGGAATGGAATTTAAATGAACACTGATGAAAAGATCTGCGTTGGATTCATTGATGATGTTCAGCCTTTTTTTCAAATCCTCCGTCTTTCTTTTACTGTACCCACGCGTACTTTTGTTTGCCAAATCTTTATCTTCCTCGCGTGTCATCATCACGAATGCACCCTGCTCTTCAAGATACTGTTTCATTTTTAATGAGACATCTAAAGCAATATCTTTTTCCAGTGCATTCTTATCACCGGCACCTCCGTCAGGTCCCCCGTGACCCGGGTCGATCAATATCACTTTACCCGATAACGGAAGATTCCACGGCTTCCATGTGTTATCTTCTGAGAAATCATATTGTAAAACAAAGAACAGGACGGTGAGTCCCAGCATAAATAATATAGCCTTCCATTTTTTCTTCATGTTCTTTATCAAGCCCCCCAACTCGTCCTTCTCATACAATATATGGGACGAGGGGGCTTGATAGAACATTTAACTTTATTCAGTAGAAGTGTCCTCCACTTCTATAAGTGGCTGGTTAAATGCATTAACTTTACCAATTCAGTGGGGGTTCAAACCCCGGCTGAATAAAGTTAAAGCCTCCGGCGGATGCCTCGATTTTTCAAAGGAAATTTTTCGAGCAAGCTCGACGACGGACAGGACGTCCTAGTCAGGCGAAGCCATAAGGCTTTTCTTAGAACTTTAGTTCTTAGAAAAGTCAATCGGGCTCAGCGCGACAGGATGTGGCGCTTTGGGCGTGAAAAAAATCGGGCACAAATACGCCAAGGCGCATTTGATTAAAGGGGTTAATGCAGCTTTAATTTAATCCGTTTTTCCCCTTTATAAAAACCATCCATCCACCAGCTGTTAATATATTGCTCGCAAAGATAATAAAGGGATTCGCTCATCACCCCTTCATCACCGCTGCCCCAGTAGAGCATAAAATTATATAATGTATCGACAATGTGCTTTTCTTCATTCTGGCAGCGCAGCTTAACCTGATTTACTTCTTCACCATAAAGACCGAAGCGGCTTAGACTGGCGCCTAATAAAAAAGCCTCAATGGCCACATCATAACAAGCTTCTTCTATTCCCCGATTCATAACCAGGCTCTGTGTGAGACGGAAGGAGCCAAAAAACTGCTGCACCCTTTCCTTTAATACCTTCAGGGAGATTTCACGCAGAACGGATTTCTCATAATTGATTTGCTTCATTCTTTTTTTCTCAGCAAACGATGTAATGACATTCACAAGTTTTTCACCTCTTAGCTGTAGTTTTAACTACAGGAAAGCCATCATTCACACATTGGCATTGTTTTGCCTGCCAATTTTTATCTCAATGCAGCGGATATTTCACCTTTGGCAATAGCCTATTATTATTTTGCATCCCTTCTATATCCAAGCATTGAACGTCAATACAAAAAAGACCCCCGAACCATAAAGATTCGAGAGCCTTTGAAACGCCAATAATTAACGTTTTGAGAATTGTGGTGCACGACGTGCGCCTTTAAGACCGTATTTTTTACGCTCTTTCATACGTGGATCACGTGTTAATAATCCAGCGCGTTTTAATGTTCCACGGTATTCAGGATCCACTTGAAGTAACGCACGAGCAATACCATGACGGATAGCTCCTGCTTGACCAGTGTAGCCTCCACCGTTAACATTTACAAGCACATCATAGCTGCCAAGAGTTTCAGTAGCTACAAGCGGTTGATTTACAACCTCACGTAATGCTGCAAATGGAATATAATCTGTCATTTCACGACCATTGATAATTACTTTACCGTCGCCTGGAACTAAACGAACACGTGCAACGGAGCTTTTACGACGACCAGTACCAATATATTGAACCTGTGCCAAGATAATAACCTCCCTTAAAAATTATCCACGAAGTTCGTAAACTTCAGGTTGTTGAGCTTGGTGCGGATGTTCGCTACCAGCATATACATGTAATTTTCTAAACATTTGACGGCCTAAAGAATTCTTAGGAAGCATGCCTTTGATAGCTAGCTCAAGCATTCTTTCAGGGTAGTTTGTACGCATTTCAAGAGCTGTTCTTTGTTTTAAACCGCCTGGGTGTAAGCTGTGACGGTAGTAGATTTTGTCAGTTAATTTTTTACCAGTTAATTGAATCTTTGAAGCATTTAAAAGAATAACATGATCACCAGTATCAACATGTGGTGTGTAAGTTGGTTTATGTTTACCACGTAAGATTGCTGCAACTTCAGAAGCAAGGCGACCTAAAGTTTTGCCTTCTGCATCAATCACGTACCATTTACGCTCAATATTTTGTGCATTTGCCATAAACGTTGTACGCATGAGTTTCCCTCCTAATAATTAGCTTTCATTTTTTAAAAGTAAATCTGTTCCGATATTTAATCACAATAAGTTCCGGGGCTTATCGTGGGATTAAAATAATCATACCATATAATAATAAAGCCTCGATCAACCAATGTCAAGAAAATGTTACACCAGGTTTAGTTGTTATGAAAAAAAGATGTAAGGAATGTCGACGTCAGCACATCCTGTGCAAGTTAATAAAACACTTTCCATAAATATAACCCATGAGCCGGGGCAGTTTTCCCTGCCAGCTGCCGGTCCTTCCCATTAAGGATCTGTGGTATTTCCTCAGGATTTCGCAGCCCGCGGCCAACTTCCAGCAGTGTTCCGGTAAGAATCCGCACCATATTATAAAGAAAGCCATTGCCGGAAAAACGGAAAAGCAACAGCTCTTCTTCCTCAATCAATTCAATCTCCGAAATCGTGCGCACTCGATCCACCACTTCTGATTTTGCCGAGCAGAAGCTGGTGAAGTCATGTGTACCGATTAAGTATGATGCAGTCTCCCGCATCCGTTCCACATTCAACGGATACGTAAAATGAAATTGGTAATGGCGCGTAAACGGATCCTTTTCCTGCGCCAACCGTACAAAATAGCGGTATTCCTTACCAACAGCATCAAATCGGGCATGGAAATCTGACTCAGCCCTTTCTACCCTGCGAATCACAATATCGTCAGGGAGATTCGCCTGAAGAGCCTTAACCCAGCTATCTTCTGGAATGAACAGCGAAGAATCAAAATGAATGACTTGACCCTTAGCATGGACACCTGCGTCAGTTCTTCCAGATGCCGTAATTTTCACATCGTTCCCCTTATGAAGCCTTTTCAGCGCTGCTTCGATTTCACTTTGCACCGTACGCTTGCCCGGCTGAACCTGATAACCTGAAAACAAGGTGCCATCATAACAAACTGTACACTTATATCGTTGCATATTGAGGGTCCTCCCTCCGCTAGGTTCTAAAAAGAAATAACAAAAGAGCCACCATTAATATGAACAGGATCATTCCTGTATCGACCATACGCCAGCTTAGCTGGCGATACTTTGTTCTTCCCTCTCCACCGCGGTATCCTCTTGCTTCCATGGCCACGGCAAGCTCTTCCGCTCGTTTAAATGAGCTGATAAACAATGGAATTAAAAGAGGAACAATCGCTCTTATACGCTCTTTTACAGGTCCGCCGGAGAATTCAACGCCTCGTGCTGTCTGTGCCTTCATAATTTTATCCGTTTCCTGCATAAGCGTCGGAATAAACCTTAGGGCAATGGACATCATTAAGGCCAGCTCGTGTACGGGGAATCTCACCTTTTTAAGCGGTGCAAGCAGATACTCAATTCCATCCGTAATTTCAATCGGCGTAGTAGTAAGGGTAAGTAATGAAGTCACCAAAACAAGGAGGAGAAATCTTAAGGAAATATAAATCCCTTGTCTGATCCCTTCTTCATAAATCTTAAACCAGCCCAAATCTACAATAAGGTCACCGCCTCGTGTAAAAAAGAAGTGGATAAGCAAAGTAAATAGGACGAGCCACAATACGGGAATAAGTCCAGTCAAAATAAATCGAACGGAGATTTTCGATAGCATAATCATGATAACCGTAAACAAAAGCAAAATTCCATATGTGGCCGTGTTATTTGCGATAAAGACAATGCAGACAAATAAAAAAACCAGCGTTAGCTTGGACCTTGGATCCATGCGGTGCAACAGCGATTCTGCAGGTACAAAGCGGCCAAAAATCATTTTATCCATCATTTTGGCACACCTCTTTTCAAGCTCTCAGCTATTTCCTCTGTTAGTTCTTCCATCGTCAGGCAAATCTTATTGAGCTTAATCTGGAAAGTATCCTCAAATTTCCTTTGGAAACGAATGACCTCTGGGACATCTAAACCAAGTTCAATCAAGCCATCCGGTGAAGCAAAGATCTCTGCAGGAACACCTTTTTTATATACTTCCCCTTTATGCATGACAACAATCTGATCGGCATAGCGTGCTGCATCTTCCATACTGTGGGTAACAAGAATGGTCGACAATTGCCTCTCTTTATGAAGATCATAGAACATATTCATAATTTCCTTACGTCCGCGCGGATCTAAACCGGCTGTAGGCTCATCCAGCACGATTGTCTCTGGCTCCATGGCCAAGACACCAGCGATGGCCACTCGCCTCATTTGACCTCCTGATAAGTCAAACGGAGATTTCTGCAAATAGTCTTCTGAAAGACCGACCTGCTTAATGGCCGCCCTTGCTCTTGCCTTGGCATCTTCCTCGGAGACCCCAAAATTCATCGGACCAAAGCAAATATCCTTTTCAATCGTTTCTTCAAACAACTGATGTTCCGGGAACTGAAAGACAATCCCTACCTTCTGTCTTACATGTTTTAATCCCTTTTTCTTCTCTCCTGCAGTGATCACAGTATCTCCAATAGTGACACTGCCTTTTGTCGGCCTTAATAAGGCGTTCAAATGCTGCAGTACCGTTGATTTCCCTGAGCCGGTATGACCAATAACAGCCAAATACGTTCCAGAAGGAATATCAAGTGTTACATCCTTTAATGCCAGCCGTTCAAAAGGAGTACCTGCTTGATAACGATATTCTACATTTTGGAGTAAGATGTCCATAATCCTGCCACCAACTCTTCGTCTGTTAAATATGGTTTTGAAATCGGCACACCTTTTTCCTTCAGCGCTTTGCTCAGCTTCACAGGAAACGGAATGTCCAATCCAAGTGCAATTAATTCTTCATCCATTTGAAAAATTTCCTCTGGTGTTCCTTCGCGATAAAGTTTCCCTTTATTGAGAACAACGATTCGATCAGCCTTTGCCGCCTCCTCCAAATCATGAGTGATGGAGATAACGGTCATATGATGGTCCTTCTTCAGCTCTCTAACTATATCAAGAACTTCCTCTCTGCCCTTTGGATCAAGCATCGATGTGGCTTCATCCAGGATAATCACAGCCGGTCGAAGCGCAATAACTCCGGCAATGGCCACTCTCTGCTTCTGTCCCCCGGAAAGATTATGCGGTTCCTGGTTAAGGAAGGAATCCATCTGAACCTTGGCCAGTGAAGATCTCACTCTTTCCACCATATCTTCTCTCTCGATCCCGTTATTTTCCAAAGCAAATGCGACATCGTCCTGAACCGTTGAACCGACGAATTGGTTATCGGGGTTTTGGAAAACCATACCAACAAGCCGTCTGATATCCCATACCGTATCCTCACTGAGCAAAATGCCGCAAACCGTGATAGAGCCCTTATGTGGATATTGCAGTCCATTCAAAAGCTTTGCCAGTGTTGATTTGCCAGACCCATTATGACCAACAACGGCCAGCCATTCCCCTTCATAGATCGAAAAAGAAACATCATTAAGGGCAAATTCGTTTTGTCCTTCGTATTTATATGAAATCTGATCGATTTGAACAAGCGGCTTTTGCATTCTTGTCCCCCCTCAGCTCAACTTTTCTCAAGGCCGTCCGGAAAAATGCTGATAATAAAAAAAATACTCGCCTTGTGGCGAGCGTTGATTGTGTGAAGCAACCATTATTATAGCTGATTTACACTTTTGTGAACTAAGCACATTTTAGAAGCTGTCGATCATAAAGGTGTGTCAATCTGCTAGTCGTATAGTAGACTGCCTCCCCAATCATTGCCCATTTATAAGCAATACTTAGCACAAAAAAGCCTGCGCCTCTTCAAAAGAAACCGTATTCTAAAAAACTGAAGAGACGCATGAGCTAGACGAGACATATTATAAATGTGCGATAGTCAGCACATAGAGGCAAAACTGGCTGCCGCCATCCAATCTGCAGTATTGAAGGAACATGCTCATCGTAACGCTCTTTTTTGGCTTGGAAAGACGCCTGTCTTTCCCGGGGTACGTAATACCCTTGTGAAAAAGGGCTAGGAAGGGGTAATGCATTATCCAATCCTATGCCCTTGTAATTTTGCAAATCTTAAACTAATTCGATAATAACCATTGGAGCACCGTCACCGCGGCGAGGTCCCAATTTCATAATACGAGTGTATCCACCTTGACGTTCTTCGTAACGTGGAGCGATATCGCTGAATAATTTTTGTACAGCATCTTGATTTGTTTCAGCGTTAGCCACCTCATGACGAATATAAGCAGCTGCTTGACGACGAGCATGTAAATCTCCGCGTTTACCAAGCGTAATCATCTTTTCAACGATTGAACGTAATTCTTTCGCACGAGTTTCAGTTGTTTGAATGCGCTCGTTGATAATTAAATCTGTTGTTAAATCACGAAGCATTGCTTTACGTTGAGAACTAGTACGTCCTAACTTTCTGTATCCCATGAAAGTTTCCCTCCTTTTTCGAAGTGTGCTAATTTTTCTTGACCTAGTAAATACTATTAGTGTTAACGTCCACTAACTTATCAGTCATCCTTGCGTAAACCCAACCCAAGTTCCTCTAGTTTGTGTTTTACTTCTTCAAGAGATTTCCGACCTAAATTACGTACCTTCATCATATCTTCTTCCGTTTTATTAGCAAGCTCTTGAACGGTATTAATACCAGCACGTTTTAGACAGTTATAAGAACGAACAGAAAGATCGAGCTCTTCAATTGTCATTTCAAGAACTTTTTCTTTTTGGTCTTCTTCTTTTTCAACCATAATCTCAGCATTTTGTGCTTCGTCAGTTAACCCAACAAAGATATTCAAATGCTCAGTTAAAATCTTCGCTCCAAGAGCAATAGCATCTTGTGGACCTGTACTGCCATCTGTCCAAACATCCAATGTTAACTTATCAAAGTTAGTCATTTGGCCGACACGGGTATTTTCAACCTGATAAGAGACACGTGAAATTGGTGTGAAGATAGAGTCAATTGGAATAACACCGATTGGCTGGTCTTCCCGTTTGTTTAGATCTGCTCGTGTATAACCTCTACCACGCTTAGCAGTTAACCGCATCCGTAAATGACCATTTGAACCTAGTGTTGCGATGTGAAGATCTGGGTTTAAGATCTCGATATCACTATCGTGAGTAATATCTGCAGCCTTCACAGCCCCTTCGCCTTGTACATCAATTTCCAGAGTCTTTTCTTCATCAGAGTATATTTTAAGTGCCAGTTTTTTAATGTTTAAGATGATTGATGTAACATCTTCAACTACGCCTTCAATTGTTGAGAATTCGTGAAGAACTCCATCAATTTGAATCGATGTGACAGCAGCACCAGGAAGTGAGGATAATAAAATACGACGTAAGGAGTTACCTAAAGTTGTACCATATCCACGCTCAAGTGGTTCCACGACGAACTTTCCGTACTTGGCATCATCGTTGATCTCAACCGTTTCGATTTTTGGCTTTTCTATTTCGATCATCAAAATATACCCTCCTTCAAAACGTCGAAACCCCGGCTAGCATTCTAACCGAAATTCCCCAGTATACATTCCCACTTGTTTACAACAACTGGAATTTATTTCTGCATGAAAAAACTTGTAACATAACCCATTATAGACAAGCTTACAAAATCTATACAGAAAAAATTATACGCGGCGACGTTTTGGCGGGCGGCAGCCATTATGCGGTACTGGAGTTACGTCTCTGATTGCTGTAACTTCCAAACCAGCTGCTTGAAGTGCACGAATAGCTGCTTCACGACCGGCACCAGGTCCTTTAACAGTTACTTCTAAAGTTTTCATACCATGTTCCATAGAAGCTTTAGCTGCTGTTTCAGCTGCCATTTGCGCAGCATATGGAGTTGATTTACGAGAACCTTTAAAACCTAGCGCACCTGCACTTGACCATGAAAGAGCATTTCCATGTACATCAGTGATAGTTACGATTGTGTTATTAAAAGTAGAACGAATATGTGCTACACCTGATTCTATATTCTTTTTCACACGACGTTTACGTGTATTTGTTTTACGAGCCATTTATAGTACCTCCTTTACCGATTATTTCTTCTTGTTCGCAACAGTCTTACGAGGACCTTTGCGTGTACGAGCATTGTTTTTCGTATTTTGTCCGCGAACCGGTAAACCACGACGGTGACGTAAACCGCGGTAGCAGCCGATTTCCATTAAGCGTTTAATGTTAAGGGATACTTCACGACGAAGGTCACCTTCAACTTTTAACTTGTCAATGATGTCACGAATTTTATTTAATTCCTCTTCTGTAAGATCTCGAACACGAGTGTCTTCAGAAACACCTGCTTCAGCTAAAACTTTTTGAGCAGTATTTTTACCAATTCCATAAATGTAAGTTAATGAGATAACAATACGTTTTTCACGTGGAATATCTACACCAGCAATACGTGCCATGTATTATGCGCACCTCCTTTTTATTAACCTTGTTTTTGTTTATGTTTAGGGTTTTCACAGATAACCATAACTTTTCCGCGTCTGCGGATAACTTTACACTTTTCGCAGATCGGTTTGACTGATGGTCTAACTTTCATTATCCTAACCTCCTTAATAGTACGGAGTGCAATGAGATTATTTATAACGGTAAGTGATTCTTCCGCGAGTTAAGTCATATGGTGAAAGTTCAACAGTTACTTTGTCACCTGGTAAAATACGAATAAAGTGCATTCTGATTTTACCGGATACATGAGCCAAAACACTATGACCATTTTCCAGCTCTACCTTAAACATAGCGTTAGGCAATGTCTCAATAACTGTACCTTCTATCTCAATTACATCGTCTTTCGACATCGAACGTGCTCCCTTCTTTTAAACTGTTCATCGGGAATACCTTGAACGAGTCCTTCGTTCACTGAAGCACAGATGCTGTCACGAAACCCATTATAACCTCAAAAGAAAAGAAATGCATCTGTTTTGAACAAACTATTCCGCACTCGAAGTTGACTGTCTTTATCAGTGTTAATTTGGGCCTTTAATTTCTGCTTGTTGAAGGCTGTGAAAAGCCTTCTGCATGACTTCAAGCTCCCGTTGGGTTTAACAAAAAATTACTGCAAGCCCGCGAGTAACTCATCGAGATCAGCAAACACTTTATTGATATCTTGCTGGCCATTAAAATTACGCAAATATCCTTTTGTTTCATAGAAGTCTAACAATGGCTTTGTCTGCGCAATGTTCACTTGAAGACGATTTTCAACTGTTTCAGCATTATCATCAGCTCGTTGATACAGCTCACCGCCGCAGCGATCACATACTCCTTCCTTTGCAGGAGGATTAAAAACTAAGTGATAGGTTGAACCGCACGCTTTACAAATGCGTCTGCCAGTTAAGCGTTCCATTAAGATTTCTTGATCAACATCGATATTAATAACATAGTTAATCTTTCTATTTAATGAAGAAGTAATTTCTTCAAGAGCTTCAGCTTGAGCGACTGTTCTAGGAAATCCATCAAGCAAGTAACCTTTTTCACAGTCTTCTTTGCTTAAACGTTCGCGAACAATTCCGATTGTTACTTCATCAGGTACTAAAGCACCTTGATCCATAAAGGACTTAGCCTGTAAACCTAATTCTGTTCCCTCTTTAATTGCTGCACGGAACATGTCTCCTGTTGAGATATGAGGAATTCCATATTTATCAACAATCTTCTCAGCTTGTGTACCTTTTCCGGCACCAGGGAGCCCCATCAATACTAAATTCACAAGTATTCCCCCTCGGTCAAACTTGGTTTATAGGGAACTAAAGGGTCCCCAATAAAACCAGTTTATTTGATAAAACCTTTATAGTGACGTTTAACTAATTGCGCCTCTAATTGCTTCATTGTTTCTAAGGCTACCCCTATGACAATCAGTAAGCTCGTTCCGCCAATTTGTGCGGATTGCGGTAATCCGGCAAACTTCGTAAAGAAGATTGGCAGCACAGCAATTACTGTTAAGAAAATAGAACCAACTAAAGTTAAACGGTATAGTACTTTTGTTAAATATTCTTGTGTGTTTTTACCAGGACGGATTCCAGGGATATAACCGCCTTGCTTTTTCAGGTTATCTGCAATCTGTTCAGGATTCACTTGAATAAAAGCATAGAAATACGAAAAGGCAATAATCAATACAGCATACACAGCCATACCAATCGGATGTGTATAATCAAATATTTTTTGAATCCAAAGTGTTACATCGTTTTGTCCAAAAAAGGATGCAACCGTTCTTGGCGTAACAATGAAAGACACAGCAAAGATGACAGGAATAACCCCTGCAGCATTCACTTTTAACGGTAAATGTGTAGATTGTCCGCCAACCTGATTTCGGCCCGCCATTTGTCTTTTCGCATATTGAATAGGTATTTTTCTCAATGCCTGCAGAACAAAAATTGCACCGACAACAATCGCAATGATAACAAGGACAATGAGAATCAACGTAACAATACGAATGAATAAATCCTCGCCTACATCTTCAAACTGCTGTGCGTATACTTGATTGATTATGTTTGGAATACCAGCCACAATCCCTGCAAAGATAATGATGGAAATCCCGTTTCCAACACCTTTTGCTGTAATTTGTTCACCTAACCACATTAAAAATGCAGTTCCGGCTGTAAGTACAAGGGCTATTAATAGATACGTATCCACACCTGGATTTGTAATTAACAGTCCGCCTGCCATATTGTTAAAACCATAGGACATACCAAAAGCTTGGATAAATCCAAGGATGATTGTAAAATAACGTGTAAATTGAGCTAATTTACGACGTCCTACTTCTCCTTGCTTTGACCATTCAGTAAACTTAGGTACTACATCCATTTGCAACAGCTGGATAATAATCGAAGCTGTGATATACGGCATAATACCCATGGCAAGAATGGAGAAGTTTTTTAATGCGCCACCGCCAAATGTATTCAGAACTCCAAAAACACTCAGCTGATCCTGTGATGCCAGGAACTCTGCATTCACATTCGGTACAGGGATGAATGTACCGATGCGAAATACAATCAGCATCAATAGGGTAAATATAATCTTACGTCTGATATCACCCACGCGCATAAAATTGGAGATTGTCTGAAACATTAGATCACCTCTGCAGTACCGCCAGCAGCTTCGATAGCTTCTTTAGCAGCAGAAGAGAATTTATGAGCTTTTACAGTAAGCTTTTTCTCTACATTACCTTTTGCAAGAATCTTAATTCCTGATTTTTCGTTACTTACTACACCAGTTTCGATTAATAATTCTGGAGTTACTTCAGTACCATCTTCGAAACGATTTAGTGTATCAAGATTTACGATCGCGTATTCTTTATGGTTAATATTCGTAAAACCACGTTTTGGTAAACGACGGTATAAAGGTGTTTGACCACCCTCGAAGCCAAGACGTACTCCGCCGCCTGAACGAGCGTTTTGACCTTTATGACCTTTACCAGCAGTCTTACCATTTCCTGAACCAATACCGCGTCCTTTACGTTTACGGTCTTGACGAGAACCTTCTGCAGGTTTTAATTCATGTAGTTTCATATTGGCACCTCCTTATTGAAGAAGTTGAGATTAGATTTCTTTAACCGATACTAAGTGAGCAACTTTATTGATCATTCCGCGGATAGCAGGGTTATCTTGCTGCTCAACAGTTTGATTTAATTTACGTAGACCAAGAGCTTCTACCGTTTTACGTTGGTCTGGTTTGGAACCAATTACGCTGCGAGTGAGGGTAACTTGTAATTTATTAGCCATTTGATATCCCTCCTTATCCTAACAGTTCTTCTACTGATTTTCCGCGTAGTTTTGCAACGTCTTCAGCACGTTTTAATTGTGTTAGACCTTCAACTGTAGCACGAACCATGTTAATTGGTGTATTTGAACCTAATGACTTAGATAGGATATCACCAACGCCTGCTAATTCTAATACAGCACGAACTGGACCGCCAGCAATTACTCCGGTACCTTCAGATGCAGGTTTTAGAAGGATTTCACCAGCACCAAAATGTCCGATTATTTCGTGTGGAATAGTAGTACCAACCATTGGTACATCAATTAAGTTCTTCTTAGCATCTTCGATTGCTTTACGGATTGCATCTGGAACTTCCTGTGCTTTACCAGTACCGAAGCCAACGTGGCCGTTTTTATCGCCTACCACTACAAGAGCAGTGAAACGAAAGCGGCGTCCACCTTTAACAACCTTCGCTACGCGGTTTACCGTAACAACGCGTTCTTCTAATTCAAGCTTATTTGCATCTATGCGACTCATTTTTTTGTGTCCCTCCTTTTACTATTAGAATTCTAAACCGTTCTCGCGGGCAGCATCTGCCAACGCTTTAACGCGTCCATGATATAAATATCCTCCACGGTCGAAAACAACAGCTTTAACACCTTTTTCGACTGCACGTTTTGCTACAAGTTCTCCGACTTTAACTGCAGCATCAATATTGCTTGAAGACTCAACATTTACTTCTTTATCTAAAGTAGAAGCACTTGCAAGAGTTACTCCTTGAACATCATCGATTAATTGTGCATAAATGTGTTGGTTAGAACGATACACATTTAGACGAGGACGAGCAGCAGTTCCGCTAAGTTTAGAACGCACACGTGCGTGTCTTTTTTTACGAGTCTCATTTTTATCAGCCTTCGTAATCATTTAGGTCACTCCTTTCGTTTACCTATGCGGCATTACTTACCAGTTTTACCTTCTTTGCGGCGTACAAATTCACCTTCATAACGAATCCCTTTACCTTTATACGGTTCAGGCGGACGAACGTCACGAATATTTGCTGCCAAAGCACCAACTCGTTCTTTATTAATACCTTTTACAATAACTTTTGTATTAGCTGGTACATCGACTTCAATACCGTCTTCAGGTTCAATTTCAACAGGATGAGAGTAACCAACGTTTAAAATAAGTTTCTTGCCTTGTTTTTGAGCACGATAACCGACACCGATAAGCTCAAGAGACTTTTCAAATCCTTTGGATACACCTTCAACCATGTTTGAAAGAAGCGCGCGAGTAGTACCGTGCAATGCGCGGTGTTCTTTAATATCAGATGGACGAGAAATATTAATTACGTTCTCTTCGATATTGATTGTAATATCTTTATTGAAAGAACGAGTTAATTCACCTTTAGGTCCTTTTACAGTAACAGTGTTGTTGTTGTTAGTAACGGTAACACCAGTTGGAATTTCGATTGGTTTTTTACCTATACGAGACATTTATTGCACCTCCATTCATTAAGAAAATCTATTACCAAACGTATGCTAATACTTCTCCGCCGACTTTTTTAGCGCGGGCTTCTTTATCTGTAATAACGCCTTGAGAAGTAGATACTAATGCGATACCAAGTCCGTTTAATACACGTGGAACTTCATCAGCCTTTGCATATACGCGAAGACCTGGTTTACTGATTCTTTTAAGGCCTGTAATAACACGCTCGTTATTAGCGCCGTATTTAAGAAAAATACGGATGATACCTTGTTTATTATCTTCAATAAATTCAACGTCACGAACGAAACCTTCACGCTTAAGGATACCAGCGATCTCTTTCTTCATGTTAGAAGCAGGAACTTCTAATTTTTCGTGACGAACCATATTTGCATTACGAATACGAGTAAGCAAATCTGCAATTGGATCTGTCATGACCATTGTTTTTTACCTCCTTCCCAGATTAGGGTTTTACCAGCTAGCTTTTTTAACACCAGGAATTTGACCCTTATAAGCTAATTCACGGAAACAAATACGACAAAGTTTAAATTTGCGATATACAGAATGCGGACGTCCGCAACGCTCGCAGCGTGTATATTCTTGCACTTTAAACTTAGGCGCACGTTTTTGCTTAGCAATCATTGACTTTTTAGCCACGTTTTCGCCTCCCTCTATTTAGCGATTACTTTTGGAACGGCATTCCGAATTGAGTTAAAAGTTCACGAGCTTCTTCATCAGTATTAGCTGTAGTTACAATAACAATATCCATACCACGAACTTTGCTTACTTTATCGTAATCAATTTCAGGGAAGATTAATTGTTCTTTCACACCTAGTGTATAGTTACCGCGACCATCAAATGATTTCTTTGAAATTCCGCGGAAGTCACGTACACGTGGCAGTGATACAGATACTAATTTATCGAAGAATTCATACATACGCTCACCGCGTAGTGTAACTTTTGCACCGATAGGCATTCCTTCACGAAGACGGAAACCAGCGATAGATTTTTTCGCGCGAGTAATTAAAGGTTTTTGACCTGTAATTAAAGCTAGTTCTTCAACTGCAACATCAAGTGCTTTTGCGTTTTGAACAGCGTCACCAACACCCATGTTAATAACGATCTTTTCAATTTTTGGCACTTGCATGATTGATTTATAGTTAAACTTACTCATTAAAGCAGGAGTAATTTCGTTTACAAATTTTTCTTTTAGGCGGGTCATAATACGTACCTCCCTTCTACTTTTGACTATTTATCTAGAACTTCACCGGATTTTTTCGCTACGCGTACTTTCTTTCCGTCAACAACTTGGTATCCAACACGGGTTGGTTCACCTGTTTTAGGATCGATAGGCATAACGTTTGATACATGAATAGGTGCTTCCTGGCTGATGATTCCACCTTGTGGATTCGCTTGAGACGGCTTAGAATGTTTCTTTACAATGTTCACACCTTCTACGAGAACACGATCTTTCTTAGGGAAAGAAGCAAGAATAACACCTGATTTGCCTTTGTCTTTGCCGGAAATAACCATTACTTTATCACCTTTTTTTACATGCATCTGTTTGCACCTCCTTAAAGGCAATTAGTTTTTAAATTATAGTACTTCTGGAGCTAATGATACGATTTTCATGAAATTGTTGTCACGTAGTTCACGAGCAACAGGTCCAAAGATACGAGTTCCACGAGGACTCTTATCATCACGGATAATTACACATGCGTTTTCATCGAAACGAATGTAAGAACCGTCATTACGGCGCACGCCGAACTTTGTCCGAACAACTACTGCTTTGACGACATCGCCTTTTTTAACAACGCCCCCTGGTGTTGCTTGTTTCACTGTACAAACAATGATATCGCCGATATTGGCTGTTTTACGGCCAGAACCACCAAGAACTTTAATAGTAAGTACTTCACGAGCACCTGAATTGTCAGCAACTTTTAAACGTGTTTCTTGTTGAATCATTTGTGTAACCTCCCTTCGGGATAAAGCTTATTCCGTCCTATTAAATAATAACTGCTTCTTCTACAATCTCTACAAGGCGGAAACGCTTTGTAGCTGATAATGGGCGAGTTTCCATGATGCGAACAACATCGCCAATTTTTGCTTGGTTTTGCTCGTCATGAGCTTTGAATTTTTTAGAGTATTTTACGCGTTTGCCATATAAAGGATGTTTTTTATGTGTTTCAACTACAACTGTAATGGTTTTATCCATTTTGTCAGAAACAACACGTCCAGTATACACTTTGCGCTGGTTACGTTCACTCATTTATGAACCTCCTCTCGGTTTATCTGTTTACGCCGATTTCTCTTTGACGAATCACGGTCTTCATGCGAGCAATCGCTTTGCGCACTTCACGAATACGAGCAGTGTTTTCAAGCTGCCCAGTCGCCAATTGAAAGCGTAGGTTGAAAAGCTCCTCTTTAAGAGATTTTACTTTTTGTTCTATTTCAGCAGTGGTAAGGTCACGAATTTCATTAGCTTTCATTTGATTCACCACCAATTTCTTCTCGTTTTACAAACTTAGATTTTACTGGAAGTTTGTGCATAGCAAGACGCAATGCTTCGCGAGCGATTTCTTCAGAAACGCCTGCAATTTCGAACATTACTGTTCCTGGTTTTACTACTGCAACCCATCCTTCTGGAGCACCTTTACCGGAACCCATCCGCACTTCTAGAGGCTTAGCAGTGTAAGGTTTGTGTGGGAAAATTTTAATCCAAACTTTACCGCCACGTTTCATATAACGTGTCATTGCGATACGAGCAGCTTCAATTTGACGGTTTGTAATCCAAGATGCTTCTTGTGATTGAAGTCCGAATTCACCGAAAGTTACTTCAGTACCACCTTTTGCTTTACCGCCCATATGTCCACGATGCTGACGGCGATACTTTACGCGTTTTGGCAATAACATAATTATTTGCCTCCTTCCTCAGTTTTCTTCTTTGTAGGAAGGACTTCTCCACGATAAATCCATACTTTAACGCCTAACTTACCATAAGTAGTGTCTGCTTCAGCTGTAGCATAGTCAATATCAGCACGAAGAGTATGAAGTGGAACTGTTCCTTCGCTATATGACTCAGAACGAGCAATATCAGCACCGCCTAAACGACCTGATACCATTGTTTTAATACCTTTGGCACCTGCGCGCATTGCACGTTGGATAACTTGCTTTTGAGCACGGCGGAAAGATACACGATTTTCTAATTGACGAGCGATATTTTCAGCAACTAATTTGGCATCGATATCTGCTTTTTTGATTTCAAGAATGTTAATGTGTACACGTTTGCCAGTAAGAGCGTTTAATGCTTTACGCAGCGCTTCTACTTCTGTACCACCTTTACCGATTACCATACCAGGCTTAGCTGTGTGTACAGTAATGTTTAGACGGTTAGCAGCACGTTCGATTTCAACCTTAGATACAGAAGCGTCTTTTAAACGTTTTGTAATGTACTCGCGTACTTTAAGGTCTTCGTGTAATAGATCAGCATAGTCTTTACCTGCGTACCATCTGGATTCCCAATCACGGATGACCCCGATACGCAAACCGACTGGATTTACTTTTTGACCCACTAATTATCCCTCCTTCTTCTCTGATAAAACGATAGTGATATGACTAGTACGTTTGTTTATTTGGCTAGCACGGCCTTGTGCACGCGGACGGAAACGTTTCAATGTTGGTCCTTCGTCAACAAATGCTTGCGCTACAACTAAATTATTTGCGTCCATTTCATAATTATGCTCTGCGTTTGCTAAAGCGGAATTTAATACTTTTTCTACGATTGGAGAAGCTGCTTTTGGAGTAAGTTTCAAAATAGCAACTGCTTCGCCAACTTGCTTTCCTCGAATTAAATCTACGACTAAACGAACTTTACGAGGAGCAATACGAACTGTTCTTGCAACAGCTTTTGCCTGCATTAGAATGCCCTCCTCTCATTAACGTCTTGTTTTCTTATCATCATTACCGTGGCCTTTGTAAGCGCGTGTTGGAGCAAATTCTCCAAGCTTATGACCGACCATATCTTCAGTAACATATACAGGAACATGTTTACGACCATCATAAACAGCGATTGTGTGTCCGATGAATTGCGGGAAGATCGTAGAACGGCGAGACCAAGTCTTTACTACTTGTTTGCCACTAGTTTCAGTTAACTTTTCGATCTTTGCCATTAAATGCCCATCAACAAAAGGTCCTTTTTTTAAGCTGCGACCCATAAGTGAACCTCCCTTCGCGATTGGTCTACGGCTCTGCATGTGAACCGTAGTTCAATCCCGTTATTTTTTACGTTTACGTACGATAAATTTATCAGATTTATTTTTCTTCTTACGTGTCTTAGCACCAAGAGTTGGCTTACCCCATGGAGACATAGGAGATTTACGTCCGATAGGAGCGCGGCCTTCCCCACCACCGTGTGGGTGATCGTTAGGGTTCATAACAGATCCACGTACAGTTGGGCGTTTGCCTAACCAGCGTGAACGACCTGCTTTACCAATATTGATAAGTTCGTGTTGTTCGTTACCAACTTGACCTACAGTAGCACGGCAAGTTGCTAAAATCATCCGAACTTCACCAGAGTTTAAACGGACAAGTACATATTTACCTTCTTTACCAAGCACTTGAGCACTTGTTCCGGCAGAACGTACTAATTGACCGCCTTTTCCTGGCTTTAATTCGATATTATGAATAACAGTACCGACTGGAATATTCGTTAAAGGTAGTGCATTACCAACTTTAATATCAGCATCCGCGCCAGAAAAAATCTCCATACCTACTTGTAGGTTTTTAGGAGCTAGGATATATCTTTTTTCACCGTCTACATAATTGATTAATGCGATATTAGCAGAACGGTTTGGATCATACTCAATTGTGGCAACGCGTCCTGGAATGCCGTCTTTATCGCGTTTGAAGTCGATAATACGGTATTGACGTTTATGACCGCCACCTTGATGACGAACAGTTAACTTACCTTGGTTGTTACGACCGCCTTTTCTATGCAATGGAGCAAGTAAAGACTTTTCAGGTTGATTTGTAGTGATTTCAGCGAAATCAGAAACCGTCATGCCGCGACGACCATTGGAGGTAGGTTTGTATTTTTTAATCGCCATTCTATTTCCCTCCTCTTCTTATAGTGACAATTTATTATTCAAAAATTTCAATCTCGTTGCTTTCAGCAGTTAGCTTAACAATTGCTTTACGGCGTTTGTTAGTGTATCCGCCAAATTTACCCATACGTTTGAATTTACCTTTGTAGTTCATGATGTTTACTTTTTCGACTTTGACACCGAAAATTTCTTCAACAGCATCTTTAACTTGAGTTTTATTTGCTCGAGTATCAACTTCAAAAGTATACTTTTTGTCAGCCATGATATCAGTAGAACGTTCGGTGATGACGGGGCGCTTAATTACATCGCGTGCATCCATTATGCAAGCACCTCCTCTACTTTTTCCACTGCAGCTTTTGTAAGAATCAATTTATCGTGGTTTAAAACATCTAACACGTTGATTCCGTCTGCAGTTAATACTGTAACACCAGGAATATTGCGTGCAGATAACGCTACGTTTTCATCAAGATCTGCTGTAACAATAAGTGCCTTGGAATTCACAGAAAGTGCGTTTAACACACCTTTGAATTCTTTTGTTTTTGGTGCTTCAAAAGCAAGGCTTTCCAACACTAAAATGTTTTCTTCTAATACTTTAGAAGATAATGCAGATTTAATTGCCAAACGGCGTACCTTCTTAGGTAATTTATAGCTATAACTGCGAGGTACAGGACCAAATACAGTACCACCGCCGCGCCATTGTGGTGATCTGATAGAACCTTGACGTGCACGTCCAGTTCCTTTTTGACGCCATGGTTTACGTCCACCACCAGCTACTTCGGAACGAATTTTTGTTTTATGTGTCCCTTGACGAAGGGAAGCTCTTTGCATAACAACTGCTTCAAACAAGACATGGTTGTTAGGCTCGATACCAAAAACTGCGTCATTAAGTTCGATTTCACTTACTTTTGCACCGTTTTGGTTATATAATGCAACTTTCGTCATTCTAATTTCCTCCTTTCTGCCTTAATTATTTTGCTTTAATCGCACTTTTGATTTTTAATAATGCCTTTTTAGCTCCAGGTACATTTCCTTTAATTAATAAAAGGTTACGTTCGGCATCAACCTTAACCACTTCTAGATTTTGAACAGTTACTTGTTCTCCACCCATGCGGCCTGGTAATAATTTACCTTTAAATACACGGTTAGGAGCTACAGGTCCCATTGAACCAGGGCGGCGGTGATAACGAGAACCGTGAGCCATAGGTCCGCGGGATTGTCCGTGGCGTTTAATAGAGCCTTGGAATCCTTTACCTTTTGAGATACCTGTTACATCAATTACATCGCCTTCTGCGAAAATATCTACTTTGACTTCTTGACCAACTTCATATGCTGCTAAGTCAACTCCGCGGAATTCGCGAACGAAGCGCTTAGGAGCAGTATTTGCTTTTGTTGCATGGCCTTTTTCAGGTTTGTTTGCTAATTTTTCACGTTTATCTTCGAAACCGATTTGAATTGCTTCGTAACCGTCTGTTTCTGAAGATTTCTTTTGAAGAACAACGTTATTAACAGCTTCAACAACAGTAACCGGGATAAGGTCACCATTCTCAGCAAAAACTTGAGTCATACCGATCTTTCTTCCTAAGATTCCTTTGGTCATTTCAGTCACACCTCCTGTTATTTGTCTTATTTTCATCTATTTAGATTAGAGTTTAATTTCAATATCTACACCAGATGGTAAATCCAAACGCATTAATGAATCAACAGTTTGTGGAGTTGGATTTACGATATCAATTAAACGTTTGTGAGTACGCATCTCGAATTGTTCACGAGAATCTTTGTACTTGTGGACCGCACGTAAAATCGTATAAATTGATTTCTCCGTTGGCAACGGAATCGGACCAGATACTGCAGCACCTGAACGTTTTGCAGTTTCAACAATCTTTTCAGCTGATTGATCAAGAATTCTGTGATCATATGCCTTTAAACGGATACGAATTTTTTGTTTTGCCATTATTTTCCCTCCTTTTCGCCTACATTATTATAGACATTCTCCGCAGAAATTTCCCCAACACACTCGCCATGGCAAAGCGGCCGGGTGTGTCAGCAACCTCCTGCATCATCGCAGTCAAAGACCAACATTGTCTATTATACCTAAAACATAAAGTAAATGCAACTATAAATTGTTTTATTCTTTATGTCTTGAACACTTTTACTATTATAATGTCTGGCACATGATTTTTCAAGTTTTTCTTTTAAAGCTCCAGTCTTTGTTAAAAATAGAAGATATACATTTGATTTATTTACTATGCAATTCGATAAATTATTCTTTGCATATTTTAATTAATAATACTGTACACCCTGTTTCTTCTATATATACATTTAACTCCGAAAGGCTGATTCTCGTTAAGATAAAAAAAAGCAGCTGGGTCGTCACCCAACTGCCCTTTATCTATTAATTACTCAGTGATTGTAGCAACTGATCCAGCGCCTACTGTACGTCCGCCTTCACGAATTGAGAACTTAGTTCCTTCTTCGATTGCGATTGGAGCGATTAGTTCTACAGTCATTTCGATGTTGTCGCCAGGCATAACCATTTCAACGCCTTCTGGAAGTTGAATGATACCAGTTACGTCAGTTGTACGGAAGTAGAACTGAGGGCGGTAGTTTGAGAAGAAAGGAGTATGACGTCCACCTTCTTCTTTTGAAAGAACATATACCTGAGCTTTAAATTTAGTGTGTGGTTTGATTGTACCTGGTTTAGCAAGTACTTGTCCACGTTGGATTTCTTCACGAGCAACCCCACGAAGAAGCGCACCGATGTTGTCACCAGCTTCAGCATAATCAAGAAGCTTGCGGAACATTTCAACTCCTGTTACAGTTGTTTGTTTTGGCTCTTCAGTGAAACCAGTGATGTCTACAACGTCACCAACTTTAACTTGTCCGCGCTCTACACGACCTGTAGCAACAGTACCACGACCAGTGATTGAGAATACATCCTCAACAGGCATCATAAATGGTTTGTCTGTGTCACGAGTTGGAGTTGGGATATATTCGTCAACAGCAGCCATTAATTCAATAATTTTTTCTTCCCATTCTGCTTCACCTTCAAGTGCTTTAAGAGCAGAACCTTTAACTACAGGAATATCATCACCAGGGAAGTCATATTCTGATAATAAATCACGTACTTCCATTTCAACTAATTCAAGTAATTCTTCGTCATCAACCATGTCACATTTGTTCATGAATACAACAAGGTAAGGAACACCTACTTGACGAGAAAGAAGAATGTGTTCACGAGTTTGAGGCATTGGACCATCAGCAGCAGATACTACAAGGATACCGCCGTCCATTTGTGCAGCACCAGTGATCATGTTTTTAACATAGTCAGCGTGTCCTGGGCAGTCAACGTGTGCATAGTGACGATTTGCAGTTTCATATTCAACGTGTGAAGTATTGATTGTGATTCCGCGTTCTTTTTCTTCTGGAGCGTTATCGATTTGGTCATATCCGCGAGCTTCACCGCCGCCTGCTTTTGCAAGAACAGTTGTGATAGCAGCTGTTAAAGTTGTTTTACCATGGTCAACGTGACCAATTGTACCGATATTAACGTGTGGCTTTGAACGATCAAATTTAGCTTTTGCCATTAGGAAAATCCTCCTTTAATTTTAAAAAGATTCTTAAGTATATAATGGTGCTGCGGTAGAAGGCGGACCTTTACCACAGCTGTCAAAACTTACATAAGTAGTTATACTTTATACATCAGGTGAAATCAATTATTCACCTTTATTTTTTTTGATAATTTCTTCAGAGATTGATTTTGGTACTTCTTCGTAGTGGTCAAAGTGCATGGAGAATACTCCGCGTCCTTGAGTGCTTGAACGAAGTGCAGTAGCATAACCAAACATTTCAGAAAGTGGAACCATCGCTTTAACTGTTTGCGCATTTCCACGAGCTTCCATACCTTCAACACGACCGCGGCGTGCAGTAACTTGACCCATGATATCACCAAGATATTCATCAGGAATTACTACTTCCACTCTCATAACCGGCTCAAGGATTACTGGCTTACATTTTGAAGCAGCATTTTTCAATGCAAGTGATGCTGCAATTTTAAACGCCATTTCACTTGAGTCAACGTCATGGTATGAACCATCGAAAAGTCTAGCTTTGACATCAACTAATGGATATCCTGCTAGTACCCCTCTTTGAAGAGCGTCTTCAAGACCGGCTTGAACAGCTGGAATATACTCACGAGGTACAACCCCACCGACGATTCCATTTTCAAATTCAAAGCCTTTTCCTTCTTCATTTGGAGAGAATTCAATCCAAACATGTCCATATTGTCCGCGTCCGCCAGATTGGCGGGCAAACTTACCTTCAACCTGTGCAGATTGTCGGAATGTTTCACGGTATGAAACTTGCGGTGCACCAACATTTGCTTCGACCTTGAACTCACGGCGCATACGGTCAACGATGATATCCAAGTGAAGCTCACCCATACCAGCGATGATTACTTGTCCAGTCTCCTGATCAGTATGTGCTCTGAATGTAGGGTCTTCCTCTTGAAGCTTTTGTAAAGCAGTTGTCATTTTATCTTGGTCAGCCTTTGATTTCGGTTCAACAGAAAGCTGGATAACTGGTTCAGGGAATTCCATGGATTCTAAGATAACAAGGTTCTTGTCATCGCAAAGTGTATCCCCAGTTGTTGTATCCTTTAGACCTACTGCTGCAGCGATATCTCCCGCATGTACCTCAGAAATTTCCGCACGGTGGTTGGCGTGCATTTGCAGGATACGACCTACGCGTTCACGCTTGCCCTTTGTAGAGTTTTGTACATATGATCCGGATTGAAGTGTACCAGAGTACACACGGAAGAATGTTAATTTACCTACATAAGGGTCTGTCATAACTTTAAATGCAAGAGCAGAGAATGGCTCTTCATCACTTGAATGACGTTCTACTTCTTCATCAGAATCCGGAAGGGTACCTTTGATCGCAGGAACATCAAGTGGTGATGGAAGATAGTCAACGACTGCATCCAACATTAATTGAACACCTTTATTTTTGAAAGCTGATCCACAGATAACTGGATAGAAATCAACGTTAACAGTACCTTTACGAATCGCTGCTTTCAGCTCTTCTATAGTGATTTCTTCACCGCCAAGATACTTTTCCATTAAGTTTTCATCAATTTCAGCTACTGCTTCAATTAACTTCTCACGGTATTCTTCAGCTTGAGCTTTATATTCTTCTGGAATTTCAACAACTTCCATGTCAGTACCTAAGTCGTTTGTGTACATTGTTGCTTTCATTTCCACAAGGTCGATGATACCTGTAAATTGATCTTCAGCACCGATAGGCAGTTGAATTGCATGAGCATTCGCTTGCAGACGATCATGAAGGGTTCCTAAAGAGTAAATAAAGTCCGCGCCTAGTTTATCCATTTTGTTAACAAATACAACACGTGGAACACCGTAAGTAGTTGCTTGACGCCAAACTGTTTCGGTTTGTGGTTCTACACCGGATTGTGCGTCCAATACAGCAACTGCTCCATCAAGGACGCGAAGGGAACGTTCAACTTCAACTGTGAAGTCTACGTGTCCCGGTGTGTCGATGATGTTAACGCGGTGACCATTCCATTGTGCTGTCGTTGCAGCAGAAGTAATAGTGATTCCGCGCTCTTGTTCTTGTTCCATCCAGTCCATCTGAGATGCACCTTCATGTGTTTCACCGATTTTATGAATTTTACCAGTGTAATAAAGGACACGCTCAGTTGTAGTCGTTTTACCGGCATCAATGTGTGCCATGATGCCGATGTTACGAGTATTTGCTAAGGAGAACTCTCTTGCCATTTGTTTTTCTCCTTCCTACTTTTAGGATTATTTTTATAGTATATACGATTAATTTGTAGATTTTACCAACGGTAGTGAGCGAACGCTTTGTTTGCTTCTGCCATTTTATGTGTATCTTCACGTTTCTTCACAGATGCACCAGTGTTATTAGCTGCATCCATAATTTCGTTAGCTAAACGCTCTTCCATTGTTTTTTCTCCGCGAAGACGCGCATAGTTTACTAACCAGCGAAGTCCAAGTGTAGTACGGCGGTCAGGACGCACCTCTACTGGTACTTGGTAGTTTGCACCACCCACACGGCGTGCTCTTACTTCAAGAACAGGCATGATGTTTTTAAGTGCTTGGTCGAATACTTCCATTGGTTCTTTGCCAGTGCGCTCACGAATTGTATCGAACGCTGAATATAGAATAGCTTGAGATTTTCCTCTTTTGCCGTCAACCATCATTTTGTTGATCAGGCGGCTAACAAGCTTTGAATTGTAAATCGGATCTGGTAACACGTCTCTTTTTGCTACTGAACCTTTACGTGGCATATTTCTTCCTCCTTTCAAGAAAGCTGTATATTTGAATTATATTATTTCTTAGCTGCTTTTGGTCTCTTAGTTCCGTATTTAGAACGACCTTGCATACGGTTGTTAACACCAGCTGTATCTAATGCACCGCGAACAATGTGATAACGTACCCCTGGTAAGTCTTTTACACGACCGCCGCGGATAAGAACAACACTGTGCTCTTGAAGGTTGTGGCCGATACCAGGAATGTATGCTGTTACCTCGATTCCGTTTGTTAAACGAACACGGGCATATTTACGAAGTGCAGAGTTCGGTTTTTTCGGTGTCATTGTACCAACACGAGTACATACCCCGCGTTTTTGTGGTGAAGACACGTTAGTTTGTGCTTTTTTGAAGCTGTTATAACCTTTGTTAAGTGCTGGTGATTTTGATTTTTCAACAGCAGATTGACGTGGTTTACGCACTAATTGATTAATAGTAGGCATTATAAGTTCCTCCTTTCAAATTTTGTCAAGCCCACACATCCAGGTGGTTCATTTTAAAGCAAAAACAAAATTTCTGCAGACTACATCTACAAAAATAGTTTTGTTAATTAATTAACGCAACGACTGCTGCACCCACTTTTACTCCACATGTTTTCCCAAGTTTTTTCTTTGATTCAACATATGTCACAGAAACTCCAGCTTCTTTTGCCATAGCTACAATATTGGATGTCAACCTAGGATCTGCATCCTCTGCAACGAGCAATTCACTAATGTTTCCGGTTTTCAATGATTTAGCAGATTGCTTTGTTCCTACAATAATTCTTTTAGCCAGTAATACTTTTTCATAAGACATGACCATATCCTCCAAAGTATCCGGTTAATAGGAGCACCTTTGATATATTATCACTTTGCAAAAGTGATGTCAACAATAAATCGAATTTCATTTAACATGCAGTTTCCTTTTACATCTGTTCTACGTAGTGGTTGAGTTTGAGTTTAAGTTCATTCAACCCACTCTTGTTGCTGCACGGCCTGTGCAAAAACCGTATAATACGGCATTCTCACGCAGAGAATGCCGTATTATGATTATTCTACTGTTACTTCATCAGCAGCTTCTTCATTTGGAATCGGTTCTGCTCTGCGATAACGCGGCATTCCTGTTCCAGCTGGAATCAGCTTACCAATGATGACATTTTCCTTCAAGCCAAGCAGCTCATCGCGTTTCCCTTTAATGGCTGCATCTGTAAGGACTCTTGTTGTTTCCTGGAAGGAAGCAGCAGATAAGAAGGAATCTGTTTCAAGCGATGCTTTTGTAATACCCAGTAATACCGGACGGCCAGTAGCAGGCATTTTTCCGCTAAGCAATGCCTTTTCATTGGCATCCGTAAATTGGTGGATATCAAGCAGTGTTCCCGGCAGTACATCTGTTTCACCGGCGTCAATAACGCGGATTTTACGCAGCATTTGGCGAACCATTACTTCTACGTGCTTATCTCCGATTTCAACACCCTGCATCCGATATACCTTTTGTACCTCTTTAAGCAGATATTCCTGTACGGAAGTTACATCTTTAACCTTAATTAATTCTTTAGGGTCAATCGATCCTTCTGTCAGTTCCTCTCCGCGTTCCACTCTGTCATTAACTGCTACCCTTAATCTGGCAGTGTACGGAGCTGAATAAGTGCGTGTTTCTAATTCACCTTGTACAACGATTTCATGCTGGCGGTCACGACCTTCATTAATGCCAACGACTACCCCGTCAATCTCTGTAATAACAGCTTGACCTTTCGGGTTACGCGCTTCGAAGATTTCCTGAATACGCGGCAAACCTTGTGTAATATCGTCTCCGGCAACCCCACCGGTATGGAAAGTACGCATGGTTAACTGGGTACCTGGTTCACCGATGGATTGTGCGGCGATAATACCAACAGATTCCCCGACTTCAACCTCTTGCCCTGTAGCCAGGTTCCGTCCGTAGCATTTTTTACATACGCCATGACGGGTATTACATGTAAATGCAGAACGAATCCACACTTCCTCAATATTTGCTTCGGTAATTTCAATTGCTAAGTCTTCCGTAATTAACCCGTTTTCCGGTACGATGACTTCCTTCGTTTCCGGATGTCTGATTGCCTTTCTAGCATAACGGCCAATAAGACGTTCATCCAAAGCTTCAATGATTTCTGTACCGTCTTTTAATGCCGAAACTAATATTCCGCGATCTGTACCGCAATCATCATCACGAACGATAACATCCTGCGCAACATCAACAAGACGCCTTGTTAAGTAACCTGAGTCAGCAGTCTTCAGAGCTGTATCGGCAAGACCTTTCCGCGCTCCGTGAGTGGAGATAAAGTACTCTAATACTGTTAATCCTTCACGGAAACTAGAGATGATTGGCAACTCGATAATACGTCCGGCCGGGTTAGCCATCAATCCGCGCATACCGGCAAGCTGAGTGAAGTTTGATGCGTTACCACGTGCCCCTGAATCACTCATCATAAAGATCGGGTTCGTATTTTCTAAGGATTTCATCAGTTTAGACTGGATCGTATCCTTCGCGGCACTCCAAATCGAGATGACACGATCGTAGCGCTCTTCCTCTGTGATTAAACCGCGTCTAAACTGCTTTAATACATTTTCAACCTTTGTTTGTGCTTCATCAATAATTTCCTTTTTCTCGCCTAATACCACGATATCGGCAACCCCAACTGTAATACCTGCTTTTGTTGAGTATTTAAAGCCAAGATCCTTCATGCGGTCAAGCATTTTAGACGTTTCAGTAATTTTATAGCGTTTAAATACTTCAGCAATGATATTACCCAGAATCTTCTTCTTGAATGGATCCACAAGCGGCATTTGTTTAATAGCAGCTTTCACATCTGTCCCGCGTTCAACAAAATATTTAGCCGGTGTTTCAACTTCAAGATTATTCTTCGTAGGTTCATTGATATATGGGAATGATTTTGGCAAGATTTCATTAAAGACTAACTTACCAACTGTCGTAATTAACAGCTTTTGATTTTGTTCTTCCGTGAATGTCGGATTATTCAGTGAGCTGGCACGAACAGCAATACGAGTGTGTAAATGGGTGTAGCCATTTTGATAAGCAAGAAGGGCCTCATTCGTATCGTTGAAGATCATACCTTCCCCAACTGATCCTTCTCTTTCTAGAGTTAGATAATAGTTACCTAATACCATGTCCTGAGAAGGTGTAACAACCGGTTTACCATCCTTCGGATTCAAAATGTTCTGCGCTGCAAGCATTAAAAGACGTGCTTCAGCCTGAGCCTCTGCAGAAAGCGGTACGTGAACCGCCATTTGGTCACCATCAAAGTCGGCGTTATAAGCCGTACAAACGAGCGGGTGAAGACGGATGGCACGTCCCTCTACAAGAGTCGGTTCAAACGCTTGGATCCCTAGTCTATGCAGTGTCGGTGCACGGTTCAATAATACCGGGTGTTCTTTAATGACTTCTTCTAATACGTCCCAAATTTCAGGCTGTACGCGTTCAATTTTGCGTTTTGCTGATTTGATATTATGAGCCAGACCTTTTTCAACCAATTCTTTCATGACAAAAGGTTTGAAAAGCTCTAAGGCCATTTCTTTCGGCAGACCGCATTGATACATTTTTAAGTTTGGACCTACAACAATTACAGAACGGCCGGAATAGTCGACACGTTTTCCAAGAAGGTTTTGACGGAAACGTCCCTGCTTCCCTTTCAACATATGTGAAAGAGATTTTAGCGGTCTGTTACCAGGTCCTGTTACCGGACGTCCGCGGCGGCCGTTATCGATTAAGGCATCGACAGCTTCCTGCAGCATCCGTTTTTCATTTTGTACGATAATGCTAGGAGCACCTAGATCTAACAAACGCTTTAAACGATTGTTACGGTTGATTACACGGCGGTATAAATCGTTTAAGTCAGATGTAGCAAATCTCCCGCCATCAAGCTGAACCATCGGGCGCAGCTCCGGAGGAATAACCGGCAGTACATCAAGAATCATCCATGATGGCTCATTGCCTGAACCGCGGAATGCTTCAATGACTTCAAGACGTTTAATTGCTCTTGTACGGCGCTGTCCTTGTGCACTTTTAAGTTCTTCCTTCAGCATATCTGCTTCTTTGGTTAAATCGATATCCTGAAGCAGTTTTTTAATCGATTCCGCACCCATTGATGCTTGAAATTTATTGCCGTACTTTTCACGGTATGCACGGTATTCCTTTTCGGACAATAGTTGTTTCTTTTCAAGAGTGGTTTCACCTGAGTCTGTGACAACATAAGAAGCAAAATAAATAACTTCTTCTAATGCACGCGGTGACATATCAAGAACAAGCCCCATCCGGCTCGGAATTCCTTTGAAATACCATATATGGGAAACTGGAGCTGCTAATTCAATATGTCCCATGCGTTCACGCCGAACCTTGGCACGGGTAACTTCAACGCCGCATCGATCACATACGACGCCTTTATAGCGCACACGTTTGTACTTACCACAATGACATTCCCAGTCTTTTTGCGGTCCGAAAATACGTTCACAAAATAAGCCGTCTTTCTCCGGCTTTAACGTACGATAGTTTATTGTTTCTGGCTTTTTAACCTCACCATATGACCAAGAACGAATTTTATCTGGTGATGCAAGGCCGATTTTCATATACTCAAAATTATTTACATCAAGCAAGGGGCCTACCTCCCTTTTCATCTCCGGGTTTAACCTTGACTGTTATAATACCGATTGATTACCGGTAAACTCTCCCCATCTATGGAAAACAATGAACAGAACTATTTAATTTTTCATAAACTGCTTATTTCAACAATGACAAGACGAGAGGAAGCCCAAATAGAAACTTGAGCCATCCCTGTATTGCCATTTTTTATTCGTTTAATCCAACTTTCTCAGATTCAACATTTTGCGTTTCAGTCACAACGGTTAAAGGTTCTGACTGCTGGATATCATCATCATCTTCCGGATCGCGCATTTCGATTTCTTTTTCATCACCGGAAAGGATCTTAACGTCCATACCTAAACTTTGAAGTTCTTTAATTAATACTTTAAATGACTCAGGAACACCCGGTTCAGGTACATTTTCGCCTTTAACAATGGCTTCATACGTTTTCACACGACCGACAACATCATCTGATTTAACCGTTAGGATTTCCTGAAGCGTATATGCCGCACCGTATGCTTCAAGAGCCCATACTTCCATTTCACCAAAACGCTGTCCACCGAACTGCGCTTTACCGCCAAGCGGCTGCTGCGTGACAAGTGAGTAAGGACCTGTTGAACGGGCATGAAGTTTATCGTCTACCATGTGTGCTAATTTGATCATGTACATGACTCCGACAGAAACGCGGTTATCAAACGGTTCACCTGTTCTTCCATCGTAGAGAATCGTTTTAGCATCATAAGCCATTCCGGCTTCTTCAATCGTATCCCAAACATCATCCTCAGTTGCACCGTCAAATACCGGTGTAGCAACATGAATACCTAGTGATCTCGCTGCCATTCCTAAATGAAGCTCCAGCACCTGACCGATGTTCATCCGTGAAGGTACCCCTAATGGATTTAACATGATATCAACAGGTGTGCCATCCGGTAAGTAAGGCATATCTTCTTCCGGTAAAATACGCGAGATAACCCCTTTATTACCATGGCGTCCGGCCATCTTATCACCAGCGGAGATTTTCCGTTTCTGAACAATGTACACACGAACGAGTTGATTAACACCTGGAGGAAGTTCATCGCCATCTTCGCGGTTAAAGACCTTCACATCCAGTACGATACCGCCGCCTCCATGTGGAACACGAAGAGAAGTATCACGGACTTCACGGGCCTTTTCACCAAAGATTGCGTGTAATAAGCGTTCCTCAGCCGTTAATTCAGTGACCCCTTTTGGTGTTACTTTACCTACAAGAAGATCGCCGTCCTTTACTTCTGCACCGATACGGATAATACCGCGTTCATCAAGGTTACGCAGAGCATCTTCCCCTACGTTTGGTATATCGCGGGTAATTTCTTCCGGTCCAAGCTTCGTATCACGGGACTCAGATTCATATTCTTCAATATGAATAGATGTATAAACATCATCCTTAACAAGGCGTTCACTCATGATGATGGCATCCTCATAGTTATAACCGTCCCATGTCATGAAAGCAACAAGGACATTACGACCTAGAGCAAGCTCACCAAGCTCCATTGACGGACCGTCAGCTAAGATCTCGCCTTTTGTTACCTTGTCACCAACTGCAACAATCGGACGCTGGTTATAGCATGTACCTTGGTTAGAGCGGATAAATTTAAGCAAACGATATTTATCGAGGTTGCCTTTTACTTCCTGTCCATCTACTGCCTCAATACGGCGTACCCACACTTCGCGGGCTTCAACATGCTCAACAATACCGTTATATTTACAAATAACAGCTGCCCCAGAGTCTTTCCCTGATACGTATTCCATACCAGTACCTACTCTTGGTGCTTCCGGCTGCATAAGAGGCACAGCCTGACGCTGCATGTTTGCCCCCATTAACGCACGGTTTGAGTCATCGTTCTCTAAGAATGGAATACACGCTGTTGCGGCTGATACAACCTGTTTCGGCGATACATCCATATAGTCGATTCTTTCTCTTTTTACCGCTGTATTTTCACCACGGAAACGGGAAACTACTTCTTCGTCCATGAAGGCCCCGTTTTCATCAAGACGGGAATTTGCCTGTGCCACTACATAATTGTCTTCTTCATCTGCTGTTAAATAATCAATATGGTCGGTTACCAAGCCTGTATCAGGGTCTACTCTACGATACGGGGTTTCAATAAAACCGAACTTATTGACCTTTGCATAAGATGACAATGAGTTGATTAGTCCAATGTTTGGACCTTCAGGCGTTTCAATCGGACACATCCGGCCGTAGTGGGAATAGTGGACGTCACGAACTTCCATACCAGCACGTTCGCGTGTTAATCCACCTGGTCCTAATGCAGACAGACGACGTTTGTGCGTTAATTCTGCCAGCGGGTTGGTTTGGTCCATAAATTGAGATAACTGCGAGCTTCCGAAGAACTCTTTGATTGACGCAATTACCGGGCGAATATTAATAAGCTGCTGCGGTGTAATCGTGTTTGTATCCTGAATGGACATTCTTTCACGTACAACACGTTCCATCCTTGATAAACCAATCCTAAATTGGTTTTGCAAGAGTTCTCCAACAGAACGAAGACGTCTGTTTCCTAAATGATCGATATCATCTGTATCACCAACACCGTGCAGCAAGTTGAAGAAATAGCTGATGGAAGCAATAATATCAGCCGGTGCAATATTTTTCACTTCATCTATTACATAGGCATTACTGATGACATTAATGACCTTTTCATCCTCATTTGGAGCGTGAATTTTAACCGATTGAAGAAGAACATCTTCCTCAACTACGCCGCCATATGGACTTAATGTGGTAAAACTAATATTCTTTTCCAAATTTGGAATAATACGATCTAAATTACGGCGGTCCAGCAAAGTCCCCTTTTCGGCAACAATTTCACCTGTTTCAGGATCTACCAGCGTTTCTGCCAGTCTTTGACCAAATAATCTATTTTTAATATGAAGCTTTTTGTTGATTTTGTATCGTCCAACATTTGCCAGGTCATAACGTTTAGGGTCAAAGAATCTTGAAACCAATAAACTTTTTGCGTTATCTACAGTAGGCGGTTCACCCGGACGCAAACGTTCATATATCTCAAGCAATGCTTTTTCCGTGCCTTCCGTATTGTCCTTTTCTAACGTATTACGGAGGTATTCATTATCACCTATCAAATCGATAATTTCTTGATCTGATCCGAAACCAAGTGCGCGCAAAAGAACCGTAACGGGCAGTTTCCGCGTACGATCAATCCTTACATACACCACGTCTTTAGCATCTGTTTCATATTCCAGCCAAGCTCCGCGGTTTGGAATGACAGTAGCTGTAAATCCTTTTTTACCATTCTTATCAAGTTTACTGCTGAAGTAAACACTTGGTGAACGAACGAGCTGAGAAACAATAACGCGCTCTGCACCGTTAATAACAAACGTGCCCGTTTCTGTCATTAGCGGAAAATCACCCATAAAGACATCCTGGTCTTTTACTTCACCTGTTTCTTTGTTTACAAGACGCACTTTTACACGCAATGGTGCTGCATATGTAACATCGCGTTCTTTCGATTCTGGAACATCATACTTTGGTTCGCCAAGACTGTAATCAATAAATTCAAGCGATAGATTACCAGTAAAATCTTCAATCGGTGAAATATCCTGGAACATTTCACGTAAACCTTCATCAAGAAACCACTGATAGGAAGAGGTTTGGATTTCAATAAGATTCGGTAATTCTAAAACTTCACTGATCCGTGCGTAACTTCTTCGTTGGCGGTGTCGTCCATACTGAACTAGTTGACCTGTCAACTGATTCACCCCTCAAATCAAGCGTAATTATTACATTTATACATCCTATAAGAATAGAAAACATCCCCCTAAAATCGTAAATAAACAATAGGAAAGGAAATCTATTTCCGATAGGACAAAAAGAAAAAGGGTTTTTACTTCAAAAACCACAATTTCACAATACGACTATTATTTTATTAGTTTCCCCATATATACCAAATTTATACAACAAACGATTAATTTAGTAATATAGAGAAAATAATCTATTGGCATTTTACAATGCTATCACAATGATACAAGCCAGTCAACAATTTTCTACCGAAATATTTAGATTCTTTCCGGTTTACGACTCGCGAATAGCCTTAATAATATAGTAGCCCTTCTTCTTCACAACCGTTTCAACATTTCCAAACAGCTCAAAAAGCTTATCAATCGTTGAAGGAGCACCTTGCTTCTTTTGAATCACAACCCACAGCTCGCCGCCGGGAAGGAGACATTCGAAACTCTCTTCATATATTTCATGGACTGTTTTTTTACCGGCACGAATAGGCGGGTTCGTCAGAATAGCAGCAAACCTTAAGTTACTCACCGCACTCAGCCGATCACTTTCATATATTTTGACATTGGATATACCATTGAGTTCACTATTATCCTTTGCCAGCCCAATAGCACGCAAATTCACGTCGACCATATGAACCATCCGCTCCGGCCAATGCTTTGCTACCGCGAGACCAATTGGTCCGTAGCCGCAGCCAACATCCAGTACATCCCCTTGTGTTTCAGGCATCGTAAAGGTTTCTATTAATAATCTGGAGCCGAAATCTACTTCTTTTTTCGAAAAAACACCATTATCCGTTTTGAAACGGAAGCGGGTTCCTTTTAAGGTGAAATCCCAGTTCTTAGGATCACTTTCAACATTTTGTGTTCGGGAATAATAATGATCAGACATATTCTTACCTCCGTCCAGGAGAAGTCTTGAGGAATTTACAGCAAAAAAGCCCGCTTATACAGCGGGCTTTTCACCTGATGGATTACTTAACTTCAACGCCAGCTCCAACTTCTTCAAGTTTAGCTTTGATTTCTTCAGCTTCTTCTTTAGAAACTGCTTCTTTAACTGCTTTTGGAGTGTTGTCAACAAGTTCTTTCGCTTCTTTAAGTCCAAGACCTGTGATTTCACGTACAACTTTGATAACTTTGATTTTTTGGTCGCCTGCAGATGCAAGAACAACGTCAAATTCAGTTTGTTCTTCAGCAGCAGCGCCGCCAGCAGCTCCGCCCACTACAGCTACAGGAGCAGCAGCAGTTACGCCAAATTCTTCTTCGATTGCTTTTACTAAGTCGTTTAATTCTAAAACAGTCATGCTTTTAACTGCTTCAATGATTTGTTCTTTAGTCATGATTGATTTTCCTCCTTATTTTTGGGTTTATCATTTTAAGACGTTCTTTTTAGCTTACGCGCCTTGTTCTTCCTTTTGTTCGGCAACAGCTTTTGCTGCAAGGGCAAGGTTGCGGATTGGTGCTTGAAGTACGCTGAGTAACATAGAAAGTAAGCCTTCGCGTGATGGAAGTTCAGCAAGAGCTTTAATATCTTCCACAGTTGCTAAGTTACCTTCAATGACACCTGCTTTGATTTCAAGAGCTTCGTGTTTTTTAGCGAAGTCATTGATAATTTTAGCTGGTGCAACCACATCTTCAGTACTGAACGCAATCGCGTTAGGACCTGTTAAAACTTCGTTTAATCCAGCAAGATCAACAGATTCTGCAGCGCGGCGAGTCATCGTGTTTTTGTAAACTTTGAAGTCGACGCCTGCTTCACGAAGTTGTTTACGAAGTTCAGTCACTTCTGCTACGTTTAGTCCACGGTAATCAACTACTACAGTTGAAACACTGGCTTTTAATTTATCAGCGATTTCTACTACGGTCTGTTTCTTTAATTCGATAGCATTGCTCATCTTTACACCTCCTGTAAAAATTACTGCATTTATACCCGTCAATTTAAAAACCTCTATATCATATAGACACAGAGGTTTTTACAATAGCCGTCATGCTAAACGGTTTATTTCAAATCTATCGTATGACCTCGGCAGGATATTAAGCGTATAAGCACCTGCTGTCTATGGTACAAATGTTATTTTGTTTTTTAACAACGAATTCTATCTTAAGCGAAAAAATTCTATTTGTCAATATATTTATTATCTAGCTGTTACTGTAGAAGGATCCACTTTAACACTTGGTCCCATTGTTGAAGTGATCGCTACATTTTTCATGTAAGTTCCTTTTGCAGCAGCAGGTTTAACTTTTACCATTGTATCAAAAATAGTGTTGAAGTTTTCAACAAGCTTATCTGTTTCAAAAGAAGTTTTACCGATTGGAACATGGATATTACCAGCTTTGTCAACGCGGTATTCAACTTTACCAGCTTTGATTTCGTTAACTGCTTTCGTTACATCGAATGTAACTGTTCCAGTTTTAGGGTTTGGCATTAAACCTTTTGGTCCTAATACACGACCAAGTTTACCGACTTCACCCATCATGTCAGGTGTTGCAACGATTACATCAAAGTCAAACCAACCTTGTTGGATTTTGTTGATATAGTCTGCATCGCCAACATAATCTGCACCGGCAGCTTCTGCTTCTTTTAATTTTTCACCTTTAGCGAAAACTAAAACTCTTTGAGTTTTGCCAGTTCCGTTAGGAAGCACTACTGCTCCGCGGATTTGCTGGTCAGCTTTCTTAGGATCAACGCCTAAACGGAAAGCAACCTCAACAGATGCATCAAACTTTGTTACACTTGTTTTCTTAACAAGGTCCATTGCCTCATTAATTGGATAAGCTTTTGCACGATCTACAAGCTTAGCAGCTTCTAAATACTTCTTACCTCTTTTAGCCATTATTATTTCCTCCTTGATTTGTGGTTTTAGCGGAATAACCTCCCACTTGAAAAAACGACCGGCGTTTTTTCTGATGTCAGAGGTTAGAGGGTCATAACAGGAAAGTCAGTAAATCGCCGCTTTCTCTATTAACATAACCTCGGGACATCATGAATCGGAAGACAGAATAAAGGTTGCGAGTGAACTCAATTCCAACCCCGCAACCTTTTGTCAACCTTCATTTACGGCATGGATTAGTCTTCGATAACGATACCCATGCTGCGTGCAGTACCTTCAACCATACGCATAGCTGCTTCAACACTTGCTGCGTTTAGATCAGGCATTTTTGTTTCAGCAATCTCGCGTACTTTATCACGCTTAACTGTTGCTACTTTATTACGATTCGGTTGTCCTGAACCGGATTGAATTCCAGCTGCTACTTTCAAAAGAACTGCAGCAGGAGGAGTTTTCGTAATAAATGTAAATGAACGGTCTTCAAATACCGTAATTTCAACCGGAATGATTAAGCCAGCTTGATCAGCCGTACGAGCATTAAATTCTTTACAGAATCCCATGATATTAACACCTGCTTGACCTAGTGCAGGACCAACCGGCGGCGCTGGGTTTGCTTTACCAGCAGGGATTTGTAATTTTACCATTTTAATTACTTTTTTAGCCACGAGACACACCTCCTTAAGTCCGTGATGTGGTAATAGGGCAATTGCCCTCCCACTCAATCGACAGTCTCTATGTTAGAATAAAGAACTTTAGTATCAAACAGTCTCAAGCCTGAGACATACTGACCTATGAAATATTACCACTATTTTATTTCAATTTCAAGTTCTTCTGGTTATAATTTTTCAATTTGTGTAAAATCCAGCTCTACAGGCGTATCCCGGCCGAACATATTGACGAGAACTCGAATTTTCGCTTTATCCTTGTCAATATCTTCAATTGTTCCTTCAAAATTAGCAAACGGACCTTCTTTCACCTTCACCATTTCTCCGATAACAAAATCAATATCGATTCGTCTTTCATCAACGCCCATGTGCTTCAATATGCCGCTCACTTCTTCCGGCAAGAGCGGCGATGGCTTTGAACCAGCCCCGGCAGAACCGACAAAGCCTGTTACCCCCGGCGTATTCCGCACCACATACCAAGAATCATCTGTCATAACAAGCTCAACAAGCACATAACCAGGAAACACTTTCCTCTTTACCACTTTTTTCTTACCGTTTTTAATATCAGTTTCTTCTTCTTCCGGTACAATCACCCGGAAAATTTTATCTTGCATCGCCATGGACTCAACACGTTTTTCTAAATTTGCTTTTACTTTATTCTCGTATCCCGAGTACGTATGGACAACATACCAATTCTTTTCCATTCAAGAGGACTCTGCGTCCTTCCCTCCCTGTACAATGTAGTCATTAATCTTTTTAGGCTGAAGACGTGATTTATTTTTCTAAGGAAATCGAAACAATGAAGTTCATCACGAAATTCATGATGTTACCTTTTTAGACAAATCAAAAAACCCGTCGCCGGGCTTTTAACGTTTTCCTGTTTATTTCCCATTATACCATGAGTTGACAGGAGTTATTCAAGAATTACACGAATCACTTTAGAAATACCTAAGTCAATGACAGCGAAAAAGGCAGTGAAGAAAGCCACAGTTGCAAGAACAGTTATTGTATAGTTGGTCAACTCTTTACGTTTTGGCCAACTTACCTTTCTCATCTCACGTCCAACTTCACGGAAAAATTTCACGAAGCGTTGCATTTTGTAACCTCCAAACCTGAAGTGTAACACCAATAAATAGTATGATAAATGCTATCTTGTTTCTCGATGAACGGTATGCGCCTGGCAATGGTCACAGTGTTTCTTCAATTCAAGACGTTCTGCTTCCTTTTTGCTCATCGTTGTATAGTTCCGCGAACCACACTGGGTACAAGCTAGCGTAACTTTTTTTCTCATTTTCACACCCGCATCTGGTCATTATATCTCTAAAACTTTATCACGCTCAGTTGGACATGTCAATAATAGGGAAGCAAAACGATTCCTATGTCTGGCGGGACTTATAAAGCTGTTACCTTAAAGATAACAGCCGGTTATTCAGGTTATTTTCATGCTTTGTTCAAGCTGTATTGCTTTTGTGAATTTTTTGTAAAAGCAATTCTGTGTGCTACAGGGAAAATTCTCGAATCTCTAAATATCGTTCCAGCTTTCGCTTTACGCGCTGAAGGGCATTATCAATCGATTTAACATGGCGGTTCAATTCTTCTGATATCTCCTGATAGGATTGTCCATCCAAATAGAGAGCAAGCACCTTGCGTTCCAAATCACTCAGCAGTTCGGCCATCTTTACCTCAATTTGATCAAACTCTTCTTGACTAATGAACAGCTCTTCCGGATCTAATACTTTTGCTCCTGATATGACATCCATCAAGGTACGATCTGATTCCTCGTCATAAATCGGCTTGTCCAGGGACACATATGAATTTAACGGAATATGTTTTTGTCTTGTTGCTGTTTTGATTGCGGTAATAATTTGTCTAGTAATACAAAGCTCAGCAAATGCCTTAAACGACGACAACTTGTCTTCTTTGAAATCGCGAATCGCCTTATATAATCCAATCATGCCTTCTTGAACAATATCCTCTTTATCGGCTCCGATTAAGAAATAGGATCGTGCTTTGGCGCGGACAAAATTCTTATATTTGTGGATCAAGAAATCTAATGCTTCGCTATCCCCTTTGTGTACTAATTCAACTATCTGTTCATCTTCAAGCTCCAGATAGTTTGCCAAATTATCATGTGATTTCTGCCTTCCGTAGGAACTCAACCTAGTCACCCCCAACTGCTTAAGCATACTTAGAAATATTATACAGTACAATTTTTTACTGCGTCAACGAGGATTACTCTCCTCTGCGCCATTTTTCAAAAATTTCTGCCATTTCATTACTTAATGGAATTTTTGCTACAGGGGCCTTTTTATTGATGTGATCCACGTTCTTTTCTATCCCTTTTTCGATCATCTTCATCTCAATATATAATTCTCTTGCCGATATTCTCAACGCGCCTTGACCAAAAATCTGCCATTGCTCTGTATAGTCAGAGGTCGCGACATGAATTTGCGTTTTGCGGTTGCTCAATTGAATTGAAAGCTTTTCAATTCGTTCATCCGCCGTCTCATTTTCCTTCGTAAAAATGACTTCCACTTTATAATTCTGTTCCTTTTTTTCAATTCCCTGGACCTCATATGCATCAAAGACAATGATGACTTTCATTCCGGTAAACGCCTGGTACTCTGCCATTTTTTCAATTAATAAATCCCTTGCAGCAGCTAAATCCTTATTTCTCAATTCCAGCAGTTCCGGCCACGCACCAATAATGTTGTAACCATCCACTAATAGAATCTCCATGACTACTCCCCTAGAGGATGACGCTTGCGATAAACCTCATACATGAGGAGTGCGGCCGCGACAGAGGCATTCAATGAAGTCACATGGCCAGCCATTGGAAGACTGATCAGAAAATCGCATTTCTCACGGATTAGGCGCCCCATTCCTTTTCCTTCACTGCCTATTACAAGTCCAAGCGGCATCGTACCGTCAAATTGCCGGTAATCTTGTTTCCCTTCGGCATCCGTGCCGGCAATCCAGACGCCTCTTTCCTTCAGTTCCTCTATCGTTCTTGCCATATTGGTCACACGGACCACTGGAATATGCTCAATAGCCCCTGTTGAGGTCTTCGCTACGGTCGCGGTAAGACCGACTGCGCGGCGCTTCGGGATGATGATTCCATGCGCACCCGTTGCATCAGCAGTCCGCATAATAGATCCTAAATTATGCGGATCCTCTATTTCGTCGAGCAGCAAAAAGAACGGTTCTTCATGCCGCTTTTCTGCAAGGGCAAATAAATCATCCAGCTCCGCATATTGATATGCAGCTACTTGGGCGACAACTCCCTGGTGATTCCCTTCGACCATGTCATCTAACTTTTTCTTTGGAACAAACTGCACTAGCACATTGAATTCCTTTGCCAGATTCGTAATCTGCTGCATCTGACCCCGTTGCGATCCTTCTGCAATGAGAATTTTATTGATGTCCCGCTCTGATTTTAATGCTTCCAACACCGGACTTTTACCCATGATATAATCATGACTCATTTTTCTGCCCCCCCTTTATTTGTTCAACCAATTCAAATGCCTTTGTTACCACTTCCTCAAGCCGTTCCTGTTTGCCTGCGAGATATAAACTCCCGATTAACGCTTCAAATGCCGTACTATAACGGTAGGTCTGCACGTCTGTATTTTTGGGGACTGTGCCGGATTTGGCATTCCGTCCCCTTTTAATGATCGCCACTTCTTCTTCCTGAAAGAAACCATTCGCAAGCATCTCATGCAGTACACCTGACTGTGCTTTTGCCGATACATACTTCGTTGCCTCTTTATGAAGCAGATGCGGCTTTACCTGTCCTTTTTGCAATAAGTGATATCTTACATATGTTTCATAAACAGCATCTCCCATATAAGCAAGGGCAAGGCTGTTTAACAGTCTTTCATTTATCTTCTGTTCGTAATAAAGCATCCCGTCAGCCTCTTTTCCAACGTGTGCCTTGCGCTGTATCTTCTAAAATGATATTGAGATCCTTTAATTGATCACGAATCTGGTCCGCTAATTGGAAGTTTCTATCTTTCCGCGCCTGGATCCTTTGTTCAATTAAGGCCTCAATATCCTCGTCAAGCAGCTCTTCTTTTTCCAGCTGCAGTCCTAGGACCGCGAATAATTCCTCAAACTGCTGTAGGAACCTCGCTATCACAGCTTCATCTGTATTTTTTTCCATTAAATATTTATTGGAAAGAGCGGATAACTCGAAGAGTACCGAGATCCCATTCGCTGTATTAAAATCATCATCCATTGCCATAATAAAAGCATCACGCTGACTGTCAATCTGATTCATCCAAGTTTCGCTGCCTTCACCAAGATTAGCACTGGCTTTCATGCGGTGCTTTAAATTTTGATAGGATGTTTTAATCCGCTCCAGCCCTGAGCGGGTGTTTTCCAGCAGGTCGACACTATAGTTAATCGGATTGCGATAATGCACAGACAGCATAAAAAAGCGTAAAACTTGCGGCTCATGCATTTTGATCAAATCATGAACAAGGACAAAGTTTCCGAGTGACTTTGACATCTTTTCATTATTGATATTGATATATCCATTATGCATCCAATAACGTGCCATCGGCTTTCCTGTCAGCGCTTCGGATTGCGCAATTTCATTTTCATGATGCGGAAATGCCAAATCCTGCCCTCCCGCGTGGATATCAATGGTCTCTCCTAAATACTTTTTCGCCATGGCCGAGCATTCAATATGCCACCCCGGCCGTCCTTTTCCCCATGGACTTTCCCAATAAATCTCTCCTTCTTTAGCTGCTTTCCAGAGAGCAAAATCAAGAGCATCCTGTTTCTTTTCCCCGACAGCAATACGAGCCCCGACCCGCAGCTCATCAATCGATTGGTGGGAAAGCTTGCCGTACCCTTCGAATTGACGCGTATGAAAATAAACATCACCTTCTGATTCATAGGCATACCCTTTATCAACCAGGGTTTGAATAAATTCAATAATGCTTTCCATATTCTCTGTGACGCGAGGATGGACATTCGCCTTTTGGCAGCCCAGTGCCGATACATCCTCGAAATAAGCTGCGATAAAGCGATTGGCAATGGATGGCACATCCTCACCCACCTCATTGGCGACCCGGATTAATTTATCATCGACATCCGTAAAGTTCGAAACATACTCGACCTCATAGCCGCGAAACTCTAAATATCTCCTCACTGTATCAAAGACGATTGCCGGACGGGCGTTCCCAATATGAATATAATTGTACACCGTTGGTCCGCATACATACATTTTTACCTTTCCTGCTTCAAGGGGAATGAACTCTTCCTTTTTTCTCGTCAGGGTATTATATAACTGAATAGCCATGCTGATTTTTGCTCCTTTCCTTTTCCTGATTAAGTTCCGCTAGTTCCTTCTTTAATGTTATAATTTCATCTTCCAATTCCTTCAGCCGGTCTGCTACTGGATCAGGCAGATTGGCATGATTTAAATCTTTATTAACCTTTTGTCCATTCTGTACTTTAATGCGCCCTGGAATACCTACAACAGTGGAATTCGGCGGAACCTCGCGAAGAACAACGGATCCTGCTCCTATTTTTGCATTCTCACCAACGGTAATGGAACCGAGTACCTTCGCACCAGACGCAATTAAAGCATTGTCCTTAATAGTCGGGTGACGTTTTCCTTTTTCTTTGCCGGTTCCGCCTAGTGTTACTCCTTGATAGATCGTCACATTGTCGCCGATTTCACAAGTCTCGCCGATCACAACTCCCATTCCATGGTCGATAAACAGGCGCCTGCCGATGACAGCACCCGGATGGATTTCAATCCCGGTAAAAAAACGGCTGATTTGCGAAATAGCACGGGCAAGAAAATAAAACCTTTTTTTATACAGGGCATGGGCTAAACGGTGCGACCAAATCGCATGCAGCCCTGAATAAGTTAAGATAACTTCTAAATAGCTTCTCGCCGCCGGGTCCTGTTCGAATATTACCTCGATGTCTTCTTTCAGCTTTTTGAACATTCATTTCCCTCCAACCTTTTCTTCAGCCAAAATAAAAAGCGCCCCTGTCATCAGACAGAGACGCAAAATATGCGCGGTTCCACTCTGTTTAAGCCTCAGGTGGAGGCCTCAACTTAAACCCTGATAACGGACGGGGCACCGCCTGTGTCTACTAAAAGGTTCAACACAAGGCTCTGAGAGGCATTCAAAAAATGAGAGGCTTAAACCACTTTCAGCCGGTGATGGTTCTCTCTGACAGAGGAAATACCCTCTTAAGCATCATTTTTTTACTAATTCTCATCAACACTTTTTCGATCTGATTACCTTTACTATATTACATTTTTAACAATCTGTTAACCAATTATTCGCTGCAAACGTGCCTTAACCTTTTCTTCTCCAAGCAGTTCAATGGTTTTCATCAAATCAGGACCATGTACTTGTCCTGTTGCTGCGACACGGATCGGCATAAATAATTTTTTCCCTTTATGCCCCGTTGCTTTCTGAACAGCTTTGACTGCCTTTTTGATTTCTTCAGCAGAAAAGGATTCCATTTCGTCAAGCTGCGCTAAGAAAGCAGCAAGTACCTCTGGAACTTGTTCTTCAGAAACGATTGCCTGAGCTTCTTCATCCATTTGGATTTCTTCGTTGAAAAATAGATCGGAGAGTTCAACGATTTCAGCACCGTAGCTCATTTTTTCCTGATTTAGAGCAATCAGTTCGCGAACCCACTTATCTTCTTCCTCTGTACGGTTTTCCGAAACTAAACCGGCCTTTACTAAATGAGGCAGTGCCAGTTCCACTACACGGTCAAGTTCAACCGTCTTCATATATTGGTTATTCATCCATGCCAGCTTTTGCTTGTCAAATAATGCCGGTGATTTAGATAAGCGGCTGGGATCAAAGATTTTGATAAACTCTTCTTTCGAGAAAATCTCCTCTTCACCGCCAGGAGACCAGCCTAAAAGCGTAATAAAGTTGAATAAGGCCTCTGGAAGATAGCCCAACTCCTCATATTGCTCAATGAATTGAATAATCGATTCATCGCGCTTACTTAACTTTTTACGGCTTTCATTCACAATCAGTGTCATATGACCAAAAATGGGAGCTTCCCAGCCAAGTGCTTCATAGATCATTAATTGCTTCGGTGTATTGGAGATATGATCATCCCCGCGCAAAACATGGGAGATTTCCATTAGGTGATCGTCAACTGTAACAGCAAAGTTATAAGTCGGGATGCCATCCTTTTTCACAATAACATGATCACCGATGCCGTCGCTTTCAAATGAAACATGTCCCTTTACCATGTCGTCAAATGAGTAGACCTTGCCTTTTGGTACTAAAAAGCGAATACTTGGCTGACGACCTTCCGCTTCAAGTCTTTGCCGTTCTTCTTCTGTTAAATGACGGCATTTACCGGAGTATTGCGGCGTTTCCCCTCTCTCCATTTGTTCTTCCCGTTCTTTTTCTAATTCTTCTTCCGTACAATAGCATTTATATGCCTGTCCGTTCTCAATCAGCTGATTAAAATACTTCTGGTATATATCATTTCTTTCAGACTGGCGGTACGGACCAAAGGGACCGCCGATATCAACACTTTCATCCCAATCCATGCCAAGCCACTTTAAATATTTCAACTGGCTTTGTTCTCCGCCTTCAATATTCCGCTTTTGGTCGGTGTCTTCAATTCTAACGATAAATTTACCGTTTTGATTCCGAGCGAATAAATAATTAAATAATGCTGTCCGTGCATTCCCTATATGTAAATGTCCGGTTGGACTAGGCGCATAACGCACCCGAATTTCGTTTGTCATGATTCTATATGCCTCCAATGTATAAAGATTAGATTTTATCGCCATTACAGTACAATTTTGTCTCCAATTCTCTATTTTACAGTTAAAGTAGAGAAAATGAAATCTGCAGGATATATTTTTTTACCTGTCCAAACTTTAGCCTTTTTGCAGCAGTACTACTGCCTGAGCGGCGATCCCCTCTCCTCTTCCTGGAAAACCTAACTTCTCAGTAGTGGTTGCCTTCACATTAATATTCTCCGCTCCTGTTTCCAAAAGGCCGGCAATGTTCTGTTTCATTTGACCAATATAAGGAGACATCTTCGGTTCCTGAGCAATAATGGTACAATCTGCATTCACTAATTTGTAGCCCTTTTGTTTGACCAGTTCCCAGACAGCCTGAAGCAGCTTGCCCGAATCAGCGTCTTTAAATGCCAGATCATTATCAGGAAAATGGCGGCCGATATCTCCCTCTCCAATTGCCCCTAAACAGGCATCAGCAATCGTATGTAATAAGACATCAGCATCAGAATGACCTAAGAGCCCTCTTTCATATGGAATGGTAATTCCTCCAATGATAAGCGGTCTGTTCTCTGTTAACTGATGTACATCAAATCCTTGCCCAATACGAAACATATTCTTAACTCCTTTTTTCCTTCAGACTCTTCCGCTTTGCGATAATCGTTTCAGCAAAGAATAAATCCTCCGGTGTAGTCAGCTTTATATTGTCATAGTTTCCCTCAACGATTATAACATCATGCCCCATACGTTCCACAAGGCTGGCTTCATCCGTTCCAAGATATTGGTCACAAAGCGCCTGTTCATGAGCTTTGCGCAGCTCAAAAGTGCGAAAAGCCTGCGGGGTCTGAACAGACCACAGGCTGGACCGTTCAATCGTATCCTTTATTTTATTTCCCTCGGCCCTTTTGATTGTATCCTTTACGGGCACAGCTAATATGGCCGCTCCATACTGCTCAGCGGCTTCAACTAATCTTTGTATCTGCTCACTATCAATAAAAGGCCTTGCCGCATCATGGACAAGCACAATATCCTCATCATTCTCCAGAACCTTTACTCCAGCGTAAACACTATATTGCCGTTCACTTCCGCCTGATACAAGCTTGACTTCCTTCTTGATCCCAAATTGGGCAAGCAGACGCTCGATCTCCCGCTTTTCATCCTCATTAACAGCAAGGATGATCCTTGAACAGCTATCATCACAATCAAACACTCTTAACGTATAAATAAAAATGGGCACCCCATCTAGTTCCAATAGCAGCTTATTTTTCCCCGCTCCCATTCTTTTTCCCTGTCCTGCCGCAGGGAGAATGACTTGATAAGTCATAACCAAACTCCTATCTATATGCATATCTTTACAATTATTTTAACAATATTCCACACAAATGAATAGCCTGCGGATCAGCAGGTCCATTTATCACAATGGCATTCTGCGTACTCCCCAGGCTTTTTTTACATTATAGTATAATGGCATGATGACTGTATATTATGTTCACAACGCTTTTTCCAGTAATTTTGGTTTGGCAAAAATCATTCTGCCGGCAGATGTCTGAAGAACACTGGTGACGATGACATCGATATTTCTTCCAATATAGTCGCGGCCATCCTCTACCACAATCATCGTGCCGTCATCAAGGTAGGCAACACCCTGATTGTACTCTTTTCCATCCTTAATCACTTGAACATTCATTTCTTCTCCAGGCAGAACCACTGGTTTCACAGCATTAGCAAGGTCATTAATATTAAGTACAGACACCTGCTGTAATTCACAAACCTTGTTCAAATTGAAATCGTTTGTTACAACGATACCATTCGTAATCTTAGCCAGCTTGACAAGTTTGCTGTCCACCTCGGCAATTTCATCAAAATCACCTTCATAGATTTCCACTTTAATATCCAGCTCTTTTTGAATGCGATTCAGAATATCTAATCCGCGGCGGCCTCTGTTTCTTTTTAACACATCAGATGAATCAGCAATATGCTGTAATTCAGCCAGTACGAACTGCGGGATCACAATAGTCCCCTCAAGAAAACCAGTTTGGCAGATATCTGCTATCCGACCGTCAATGATGACACTCGTATCAAGAATTTTCCATGTTTTTTGCCTGGATTGTTCCTGCTCTTCTTCGCTTGGCTCATCAGATTTTTTCTTCTTGCCGGCAAATAATTGCAGAAGCTCTTCCTTTTTCTTAAAACCAACCTGGAATCCAAGGTAACCAAATAATAAGGTTAAAAGGATTGGTGCCACCGTATTAATAATTGGAATATCAATAGCATTTAACGCATATCCAATTAAAAATGCGATTAAGAGACCAAAAGCAAGACCGACACTGCCAAAAATAATATCTGCAATAGGCACCTTCACAAGGGACTCCTCAACCCATTTAATGAAATGAACGACATGGTCAATGGCCCATAAAGATATAAGATAAAAAATAATAGCTCCTAAAATAGCTGATACATATGGATTATTAATTAGAGGAATGTTGTGTAATGAAAATAATTTGAATAAGTCCGGGATTAAAAATAGTCCCAAGGTTCCTCCTATTATGAGAAAACACGCTTGCACAATACGCTTTAACATTCCCTCACCTCCTTTTAATTATTATAAACAATTTACAGAAATCAAAACCCTATTTGGCATATTTTTTCCATTTTCTCAAGTGTAAAATTTACTTAGCTGAATATTGGGTTAAAAGTCGATATGAATAAGGACCTGGTAGTCCACACTGAATACCCTAAGTTATGGAAGTATATGAATAAATATACTCTATTATAGATTTATGCTCTAATAGTACAAGGTTAGCATTCAGGAAAGCATTCTGTCAAATGATAAGCCTTTTATTCTACCATAATAAACCTGTTAGTTCAATTGTCTTTTTTTTGACCAAAAAGTGATACGCCCCTTAGTATACCACAAAAAGGAAAATGCCATTTACCTTTATTCTCCCCATCATCTTCCCAGCGAATACTGCAATGCTTCCGCTACTGTAGAAACGCCTATTAATTCAATTTCCGACGGCGCCTGCCACCCGCCGAGATTATTCGCAGGCAGGATAATTCGTTCAAAACCAAGCTTTACCGCCTCTTGCACCCTCTGTTCAATTCGTGAAACCCTTCTCACCTCGCCTGTTAAACCAACTTCCCCAATAATACAGTCTGTCGGCCTTGTCGGCTGATCACGAAAGCTTGAGGCAATACTAATCGCAATTGCAAGGTCAATGGCAGGTTCATCTAATTTCACGCCGCCCGTCACTTTTAAATAAGCATCTTGATTTTGCAGCAGCATGCCGACTCTTTTTTCCAAAACCGCCATTAAGAGCGAAACCCGATTATGATCAATACCTGTTGCCATTCTCCGCGGATTACCAAAGCTTGTCGGAGAAATGAGTGCCTGGATTTCAACAAGCACAGGTCTTGTCCCTTCCATTGAAGCACAGACAGTAGAACCAGAGGCTCCCTGAGAACGTTCTTCGAGGAATATTTCGGAGGGATTTAAAACCTCAGCAAGACCCGCTTCCTTCATTTCAAAAATTCCCATTTCATTGGTCGAGCCAAAGCGGTTTTTTACCGCACGTAAAATACGATAGGTGTGGTGCCGTTCTCCTTCAAAGTATAAAACTGTATCAACCATATGCTCCAGGAGACGGGGGCCGGCAATCGATCCTTCCTTCGTAACATGCCCGACGATAAAAATAGCAATTCCTTTTGTTTTGGCGATTCTCATTAATTCGGCAGTACATTCACGTACTTGAGAAACACTCCCCGGTGCTGACGTCACCTCAGGATGGAACACCGTTTGGATCGAATCAATGATCACGAAGTCCGGATTAATTGTCTCAATCGTACGGCTGATATCTTCCAGATCGGTTTCTGCATAAACAAGGAGACTATCTGACATCACGCCTAAGCGATCCGCTCTTAGTTTCGTCTGACGCAATGACTCTTCCCCAGAAATATAAAGGACAGAGTTGTTTTTTGCAGCAAGCTGCGAGGATACTTGCAGCAGCAGAGTGGATTTCCCAATTCCGGGATCTCCCCCGATCAGCACGAGCGATCCTCTGACAATCCCGCCGCCCAGTACACGGTTCAACTCCCTTGAATCCGTGTAAATCCGCGGTTCGTTGACTGTTTCCACAGCCGTAATCGGTGTCGGCTTAGAGGCAATTGCGCTTTTCTCCGTATGAGCAAATGCACCTTTTCTTGCTGAAGTTTTTTCAATTTCCTCAGTCATTCTATTCCAAGCGCCGCATCCGGGGCATTTTCCCATCCATTTCGGCGATTCATATCCGCACTCCTGGCACATAAATTTCGTCTTTCTCTTTGCCATTGTCTCATATTCACATCCTTGAAAACATTTCAATCTATTATTAGTTAGATAAAGTATATTACACTTTTATGAAAAAAAGATGAAAAAAGATGAAAAGGGAGATACACCTTTATTATGTGTATCTCCCTTAGCCTTTTTCACTGTTTATTTTTGCAGTTGGGATTCTGTTTTGCGTTCACCTGTACGAACGACAAATTCATCATTTTCGATATCAATGAATACCTTTTGACCGGTTAATACAGTTCCTCTTAACAGTTCCTCTGATAAACGATCCTCAATATGCTTTTGAATTGCTCTGCGAAGCGGTCTTGCTCCGTATTCAGGGTCATATCCCTCTTGAGATATTTTCTCCATTGCTGCGTCAGTTAGTGACAGTGTAATATCCTGCTCTTGTAATCGTTTCGTTAATTGGCCGGACATCAGTGTCACAATTTCCTTCAAATGTTTCTTTTCTAATGCATGGAATACGATAATTTCATCAATACGGTTCAGGAATTCAGGGCGGAAGGCTTTCTTCAGCTCTTCTAGTACTTTCCCCTTCATATCTTTGAAGTCCTGATCAGAATCCTGGATATTAAAACCGACATATTTATTTTTCTTCAATGCTGAAGCACCCACATTGGATGTCATAATCAGCACGGTATTACGGAAATCAACTGTTCTTCCTTTAGAATCAGTTAAGCGTCCATCCTCTAATACTTGAAGCAGAATATTAAAGACATCTGGATGTGCTTTTTCAATTTCATCTAATAATACAACTGAGTATGGCTTTCTTCTAACTTTCTCTGTCAATTGTCCGCCTTCTTCGTAGCCTACATATCCTGGAGGGGATCCGACAAGTCTTGAAGTTGAGTGTTTCTCCATGTATTCAGACATATCAATCCGAATCATGGCATCTTCATCACCGAACATTGCTTCTGCCAATGCACGAGCAAGTTCAGTTTTACCTACACCAGTTGGTCCAAGGAAGATGAATGAGCCGATTGGACGTTTTGGATCTTTTAAGCCGGCAGACGCTCTTCTAACAGCTTTCGAAATCGCTTTAACCGCTTCTTCCTGACCAATAACACGATTGTGTAAAATTTCTTCCAGATTCAACAGCTTTTGTGTTTCAGTTTGTGTAAGCTTTGATACAGGAATTCCTGTCCAGCTTGATACGACGCTGGCAATATCCTCTACTGTTACTTCGCTGTTCTCCTGGCCTTGCTTTTCTTTCCAGACTTTCTTCGTTTCTTCAAGCTGTTCACGAAGACGCTGTTCAGAATCCCTCAATGAAGCAGCCTTTTCAAACTCCTGGCTTTGGACAGCTGCATCTTTTTCTTTTCTTACTTCCTCCAGCTTCACTTCCAACTCTTTTAAGTTTGGCGGAGTAGTGTAGGAACGTAGGCGGACCTTTGAACCCGCTTCATCAATTAAATCGATCGCTTTATCCGGAAGGAAGCGGTCTGAAATATATCGGTCAGATAATTTAACTGCCGCGTCAATTGCTTCATCCGTAATTGATACTCTGTGGTGTGCCTCATAGCGGTCACGTAATCCTTTAAGAATTTGCACGGATTCCTCGGCAGTTGGTTCATCAACGCGGATTGGCTGAAAGCGTCTTTCGAGTGCAGCATCTTTTTCAATATATTTACGGTATTCATCTAATGTTGTCGCACCGATACATTGCAGTTCACCGCGGGCTAATGATGGTTTTAAAATATTTGATGCATCGATAGCCCCTTCAGCGCCGCCGGCACCAATTAATGTATGAAGCTCATCAATGAATAGAATGATATTTCCCGCCTGGCGGATTTCATCCATTACCTTTTTCAGACGGTCTTCAAATTCACCACGGTATTTGGTACCTGCAACGACAGTACCCATATCTAGTGTCATAACCCGCTTATCGCGAAGAATTTCAGGAACTTCATTATTAACAATTTGCTGGGCAAGACCTTCTGCTATCGCTGTTTTACCAACTCCAGGCTCACCAATTAAAACCGGGTTATTTTTTGTCCTGCGGCTCAGCACCTCAATAACACGCTGAATTTCTTTGCTGCGTCCAATGACTGGATCCAGACTGCCTTCCCTGGCGATTACAGTTAAATCACGTGCCAGGCTGTCAAGAGTAGGTGTATTAGCACTTGCTGAAGAAGCACCTTGATGTGTACCAGACTCATTACTACCTAAAAGCTGCAGGACTTGCTGGCGTGCTTTATTCAAACTGACTCCGAGATTGTTTAAAACCCGGGCTGCCACTCCTTCACCTTCACGGATAAGTCCAAGCAGGATATGCTCTGTACCAACATAGGAGTGTCCAAGCTTACGGGCTTCATCCATTGAGAGCTCCGTTACTTTCTTGGCCCTTGGTGTATAATGTATCGAACCGGCAACATCTGAGCCTCTGCCGATTAAATCCTCAACTTCCTTCTGAATCTTTTCAGAACTTAATCCCAATGCGTATAAAGCTTTTGCTGCAATTCCTTCCCCTTCACGTACAAGACCCAGTAATATATGCTCTGTACCAATATTATTGTGACCTAAACGGATAGCTTCCTCTTGAGCTAAAGCAAGTACCTTTTGCGCTCTTTCTGTAAAACGTCCAAACATCATGTCCACTTCCTCCCTACTCTTTAATTTTCCATTTTTATTCTTTCTCTGATTAATGCTGCCCGGCGAATATCCCGTTCATCCGGTCTTAATGGACCTCCGGAATATTGCTGTAAAAATCCGGGCTGAGTAACTATCATTAATTCTGTTAAAATATTACGGGAAATATTTTCAATATATCCCATATCAATACCAAACCTTACATCAGATAAACAGCTGGCTGCTTCCTTAGATTCAATAATTCTGCTGTGTGCCAGTACTCCGAAAGAACGCCAAACTCTGTTTTCCAACTGAATCCCTGATGTCTTTCGTAATGCTTCACGAGAATTTCTTTCCTGTGAAACAATTTGGCTGACTACACTTATTAAATCTTCCACAATTTCAATTTCAGACTTCCCAAGTGTCATCTGATTTGAAACCTGAAAGATATTACCTAAAGCTTCGCTGCCCTCACCGTAAATTCCTCTAACAACCAATCCCAATTGATTAATTGCCGGGATAATTCGGTTTATTTGATGAGTCAGTACCAGTCCCGGAAGATGCATCATGACCGATGCCCGAAGTCCTGTACCTACATTTGTCGGACAGCTTGTTAAGTAGCCTACCGTTTCATCATATGCGTAGTCTACATAATCCTCAATCCAATCATCTATTTCATTGGCCATCTCCAGTGCCTCTTTTATTTGAAATCCTGGGAACAGGACCTGGATGCGAATATGATCTTCCTCATTAAGCATGATGCTGACTTCTTCATTCTCCGAGAGCAGGCATGCACCGTGGGATCCCTCTGCTAAATTCGGGCTGATTAAATGCTTTTCAACTAACACTCTCTTTTGCAAAGGCTGCAGATCTTCCATAATGAGTAAATCCATTTCCCCAACCTTTGTAAAACGGTGTTCCTGCATTCTGCTTTTTATCGTTTGAATAACTTGATTTGCTTCTTCATTGGAAAAGGCAAATGGGAATTTAAACTGTTCAATATTGCGTGCTAAGCGGATTCTTGAACTTAATACAATATCAGAGTCAGGGCCTTCTGCACTCATCCAAGAGCTTACGGCTTGATTTAAAAACCGTTCCAGTGACACATTATTCCCCTCCCCCACAGGACTCGCCAAGCTTTCGATCCAAGAGACGGATTTCATCCCGAATGACCGCAGCTTTTTCAAACTCTTCTTGAGTGATCAAGTCTCTTAATTGAATCTTTAAGTCCTCTATATTTTTCTTTATATGCATCGTTCCTCCAATTCTTTTGGGTATTTTACCTTTATGAACGGAGTTGCCGCTGTGCAGACGTTTATAAATTGGCGCTAATAATTCCTGAAATGTAGTATAGCAGTGAGAACATCCAAATCTTCCGGCCTTCACAAATTGTTGAAATGTCATTGAACATCGATCACATTGCACAATTTCCTGCTTTTCGAATGGATCGGTCTGTGACTGCTGCTGGAGACTTGGCTGCATTTTAAACAAGCCGGCTAATAAATTATTAATGGAAAAGCCTGACGTGTTGTTAAACATAAATAAATCGCCTTTTTCTTGGGCACATTTTTCACAAAGGTGAAATTCTCCCTTTTCTCCATTAACGATTTTTGTAAAATGCAGTGTTGCCGGTCTTTGATGACATTCCTGACAAATCATTTCATCACCTCTTTTGCACTGTGCATTATTTATATTTAAGCGTTTGGAGCATGGCTCTTAACATCCGTGCCCGTAATTCATCCCGATGAGGAAGTTCAATGTACAATACAGAGCGATCAATGACACTCATCATAATTCTTGCTTCACGCTCTGTGATAACCTCTTCTTCAACAATACGGTATATAACATCCTCTGCACTATTCTGGGATATTCGATTTTGAATCAGAGATAGCAGTTGATCAATTAAATGAGCATGATCATATGATTGGACTTTAATAATCCGAATATAGCCGCCTCCGCCCCTTTTACTTTCTACAATATATCCTTTTTCAATCGTAAATCGGGTATTAATGACATAATTTATTTGTGAAGGAACGCATTGGAATTTATCGGCTATTTCATTGCGCTTGATTTCTACAATCTCTGATTCACTCATTTCCAGAACCTTTTTCAAGTAGCTCTCAATAACGTCTGAAATATTTCTCACCACGCCTCCTCCTTCTGACTTTGACTATATTTGACTATAATTATACATGATATCCTTATCTTCTGGCAAATAATCAGACTTTATTAATTTCCCCAATTTATTCTCTTCTCAAACTTAGGATATGCGCTTTATAGAGAAAAGTTATTCTCGACATGGATGATAAGGAATTTATACTGTTATTGGAGTTGTGTGAAGCTGATTTTTGGATCGCGGGGTTTAGAGGGTCCGTGAAGCTTTGCTTCACTCTTGTGCTGGGATGAGATTGGACGTGAAACTTTTGTTTGTTATGCTTGCGGCTCTTCCGAGCCTTTGATCAAATACAAAAAAAGAGCACCCACTCAGGGTACTCTTTTGCTTGCTTGGCGGCGTCCTACTCTCACAGGGGCAAAGCCCCAACTACCATCGGCGCTGAGAAGCTTAACTTCCGTGTTCGGGATGGGAACGGGTG
>NZ_JACHGK010000022.1 GCF_014207535.1 Bacillus benzoevorans | reverse complement strand
ACACCCGTTCCCATCCCGAACACGGAAGTTAAGCTTCTCAGCGCCGATGGTAGTTGGGGCTTTGCCCCTGTGAGAGTAGGACGCCGCCAAGCAAGACAAAGAGTACCCTTAAGTGGGTGCTCTTTTTTTGTATATAATCAAAGGCTTGAAAAAGCCGCAAACTAAACCAAAAAGGTACTACGTGTAAAACTCATCCCACACAAGAGTGAAGCCAGGCTTCATGGACCTTCTAAATTCCACTATCCCAAAATCTCTTTATGAAAATATTTCCGGAGTAGTAATCTTCTTAAGCTTTTTAAGATAATATTTATACTTAGGATCGTTTGTATCTGTTAAGATGATGTCCCGTTCACAGTCAACACAAAGGAACGATGTGTACAGATGGATTCCCCTTCCTTTTTGTTCACCGCAAATGACACATGTTTCCGATATCTGTTTCGCATTCAATTGCTCCACCTCCATACTCCTATCGTAACCAGTTCTGAACCAATATATACAATATTGTTAATATTCACTTAAATAGTTTAGATGTTTACTATTGTATGATGATACGCTTAAATCATTGTATGTCTAACTGAATTCTTTTCCGGAGCGGTGCAAGCTGTTATTTAGTCAGGTGTTTTATATATATGAAGGCGCTGTATTGATACAAACAGGCAATACAAATGAGAGCTTTCCACCGTGTTGTCTTTTTCGTAAAATAAAGAAGATACTTTAATGAAATAAAGAAAGTATGGTGCTAAATGGATCAGTATAAAACCCCTCTATTGGATCAGCTTATTTTACATCATAAGAAAAATCCGATTTCACTGCATGTACCAGGTCACAAATATGGCAGACTGCTGGACCATCCCAAATACTCAGTCTATCGCGGCATCCTGCAATTGGACGCGACGGAATTAGCCGGATTGGATGATCTTCACAGTCCAGAAGGTGTCATAAAGGAGGCAGAGACGCTCCTTTCAGAGATATATGGCACGGAGAGGAGCTACTTCTTAGTCAACGGCTCAACCGTAGGAAATTTAGCCATGATCCTGACGGTTTTACAAAAGGGCGATATCGTGCTGGTTCAGCGCAATTGCCATAAATCAGTATTAAACGGGATTGAATTAGCGCAGGCAAGGCCAGTTTTTCTTGGACCAGAATACGATGAGGACTGGGGAGTAACTGGGAGTATCTCCGAAGCAATTGTCGCAAAGGCGATGGAACTCTATCCGGAGGCAAAGGCGCTGATTTTGACTTATCCGAGCTATTATGGAATGGTCAATGATCTGGAGGAGATTATTAAGCAAGCCCATAAGGCAGATATTCCTGTGCTCGTTGATGAGGCGCATGGGGCTCATTTTATCTGCGGCGGCTTTTTTCCGAAGTCAGCCGTCATGTTAGGTGCGGATATCGTTGTGCAGTCCGCGCATAAAACTTTGCCGGCAATGACCATGGGTTCCTATCTCCATTTAAATGGCAAAAGAATTGCAAAGGGCAGGCTTGATCATTACCTGCACATCTTGCAGTCCAGCAGTCCTTCCTACCCAATCATGGCTTCACTGGATATAGCGAGGAGCTATATTGGAACGTATTCGGCGGGGGATCATGCCTATCTGCATGAGCAGCTTACTTATTTTGCTGCAAAATTAAGCGAAAATGACGGGATTAAGGTTTTAAATTATGGTTCGCAAAAAGGCGACCCTTTAAAGATTACGCTGCAATCACAAACGGATTTAAACGGCTTCGAAATGCAAGAGGCATTTGCGAGGGAAGGGATTTATACGGAATTAGCCGACCCTCTTAATGTTTTACTTGTCCTGCCTCTGTTAAAAACAGGAATGGATTACCCATTCGCTAAAGTTATTACTGGGATCAATCGAGCGTTACAGTCTGTAAAAAGAACGAAGCGAAAAATAGACAAGAGTGATTACCATCCGGTTATCTCATTGCTTGAAGTTGACAGTGAGGAAGCCCAATATCTGACCCGGCGTAAAGTCTCGCTTCATGACGCAATAGGGGAGATTGCTGCCGAAAGAGTAACTCCTTACCCGCCAGGGATTCCTCTGTTGTTCCCAGGAGAAAGAATTACGGACCCCGTGATGGCGCAAATTCAGCACTTAGCGAAATCGGGGGCAAGATTTCAAGAGGGCAGTGGTATCTGCCAAGGGGAAATATACATTTATCAATCTAAATGATAAAGAAGTCAATACGGAGGCTTCTGTAATCGATGCAAGGGGAAATGCCTAAAATAAAGAGATGTGCGGGTTGAGGATTTCATGTATATTAGAAATGTTTGAGTTGAAAAAATAGATATATACTTTAAGAAGCAAGGGGAATCGCAAATGTGCTATTTAATTACTCTCGAAGGCGGTGAAGGTTCGGGGAAAACAACGATCCTGAATTTATTAGCAGAAGCCTTAGAAGAAAAGGAATTCGAAGTGGTTCGGACAAGAGAACCCGGCGGTATTGATATCGCAGAACAAATTAGGAAAGTCATTCTCGATCGGGCCAATACGGCTATGGATTCAAGAACGGAAGCATTGCTGTATGCCGCAGCGAGACGGCAGCATTTAGTAGAAAAAGTTATCCCGGCAGTGCAAATGGGGAAGATGGTCCTATGTGATCGCTATATTGACAGCAGTTTAGTTTATCAGGGATTTGCCAGGGGACTTGGGATGGAAGAGATTTATTCCATCAATAAATTTGCAATCGAAGGCTATATGCCTGATTTAACCCTTTATTTTGACCTTGATCCGGAAATCGGTTTATCGAGAATTGCTAAGGATGAAGACCGAGAAGTGAATCGTTTAGATCTAGAATCAATAAAGTTTCATTATCAAGTAAGAGAAGGCTATCAACTGCTGCAGCAGCAGTATTCAAATCGGATAAAGGTCATCAATGCGGAAAATACAATTGAAGAAGTATTTCATGATGCTTTAAATGCTGTGTTAACCTTTATTGAGACAAACAAAAATAACAGCTGAGCCGCATCGGGGCAATGAAGGACAAAATCAGAAAATGAAACGAGAAAAAGGTCCTTCATTAGGGTAATGAAGGACAAAATCGGAATATGAAACGAGAAAAAGGTCCTTCATCGGGGCAATGAAGGACAAAATCGGATAATGAAACGATAAGGACCCATTGTTATTTTTTACATTTTCACATGAACTTGATGCTCCCGCCCATCGTCGATTAATTCAATAGAAGGAATGTCCTCTGTGAGAGGAATATTCTTTCCATCCATTTCAACAGAAGCACGAATCCTATTTTCCGCTTCATTCGCAACTTGAATCTTGTAAGGCGTTTTACCAAAGCGGTATGTCACGGTGAAGCCGGACCAGTCCTTTGGAATACATGGGTTGATATAGAGCTTGTTGCCGCGGCGGCGAATGCCGAGAATCCACTCAATCCCGGCCTGATACATCCAGCTTGCTGCTCCTGTGTACCAGGTCCATCCGGCATGACCCTCCTTCGGTGCTGCGGTATAGACATCGGCCGCCATTACATATGGTTCGGCAGCGTATCGCTTGACTTCGAAGTCAGTCCTAGTGTGGTTTAAAGGGTTTAGCATCTGGAACATTTCCACTGCCTTATCTCCCCGTCCCATCTGGCTCCATGCCACGATGCCCCAGATGACACCGTGGGTATACTGGGCACCGTTCTCCCTCAGTCCCGGCGGATATCCCTGGATATATCCAGGACTCGGTTCTGTTTTGTCAAAGGCCGGAGTCAGCAATCTGACGACATTCAAATCGCGCTCAACCAGTTCGCGGTCAAAGGAGTCCATCGCCTGGATGGCACGCTCCGGTGGTGCACCCCCGGAAATAATCGACCAGGACTGAGCAATAGCGTCTATGCGGCATTCCTCATTTTGAATCGATCCAAGCCACTGTCCTGCATCTGTAAAGGCGCGGCGGTACCATTGCCCGTCCCATCCATGCTCATTAAGGGCAGAAATGAAATCCTCCCGCGCCTTCTGATACTGCTTTTCTTTTTCTTGATCATGGCGCTCGGAGCAAATCCCGCTAAAGCGCTGCAGCACATCCACTAGAAACCATCCAAGCCAGACGCTTTCCCCGCGGCCCTCTGCGCCGACAAGATTCATCCCGTCATTCCAATCGCCGACACCGATAAGCGGCAAGCCGTGCTCCCCGATGCGGGACAGGGATTTGTCAATCGCACGCAGGCAGTGTTCGTAAATGGTTCCTTGCTCCGAGGAAATCACAGTCGGTTCATAACGCTCGTGCTCCCCATCATGAAGCGGCTCGCTTGTCAAGTAAGGCTCGATTTCATCCAGTACGGACCAATCTCCTGTATGTTCAATATAGCGCGATACAGTATATGGCATCCATAATAAATCATCGGAGAAAAGGGTTCGTATACCGCGTTCCGTTTCTTCATGCCACCAGTGCTGCACGTCACCTTCAAGATACTGATGGGCGGCGTGGCGCAGAATCTGTTTTCTTGTCATTTCTGGCAGCGTATGAAGCAGGACAAGAGAATCCTGCAATTGATCGCGGAAACCGTAGGCACCGCCGGCCTGGTAAAAAGCCGTTCTTGCCCACATGCGGCATGCCAGCGACTGATACAACAGCCAGCCGTTTAACAGAATATCCGTTTCCGGGGATGGCGTCGCTACTTGGATTTGATCAAGATGTTCCGCCCAGAAGTCATGAACTTCCTGCAAAGCGGTCTCGCATTGAGCCGGCTGTTTGTATTTTTTCGCTAAGGAGGCAATTGTCTCTCTGGATGCCTCGCAGCCAAGAAGAATATAGACAACGTGTTCCTCCTCAGGTCTTAGTGTAAGCTTCATTTGCACGGCACCGCACGACTCATAAAGTATACCGGTGCGGCCTGATAGAGAGATGCGGTCAAGTGCCGCCGGATGTCCCAGCGTGCCATTGCGTCCGATGAATTCATTTCGATCAGCTGTCCAGGACAGGTTCTCATCCTTAGAAACATCACTATCCGCCGTTTGCTGCTGATACATCCCCAAAAAGGCAGTGGCATCACGGAACGTTTCTTGATAAGTATTCCGCGCTGTTAGAACTTGGGCAGATTCAAGCCACTCTGTTACGATATGAGGTGCATTGGACTGGCGCTGGACGCCGAGTACCCATTCTGCATAATAGGTTAAGGAAATCTCCCTTTGAACAGCAGAATTGTTTTTTAGCTTCAATTTCATAATTTTGACCGGATCCTCAAGCGGCACATACATCGTCAGCTCATGTGTGATGCCGTTTCTTTCATGGTCAAAACGGGTGTAGCCGCGGCCGTGAGTGATTTTATAAGGTGCTTCGGAAAAACCGGCTGTTGGCGCTGCCGTCCAGACCTCACCGCTCGCCTCATCACGCAAATAAGCCGTTTCAGTCGGCGGATCAAGCACAGGGTCATTCGACCATGGTGTCAGCTTGCACTCCCGGCTGTTCTTCCACCAGGTGTAGCCTGTTCCTAATTCCGAAATCATAAAACCAAGCTTGGGATTGGCGATGACATTCACCCAAGGAGCAGGAAGATGATTTCCATTTTTAATCAGGATCCAATACTCCTTTCCGTCCGGGGAAAATCCGCCCCAGCCGTTAAAGAACTGCCAGGTCTTCGTATCCATTAGCTGTGGCAGCGTCGATGGAGGATTCTCTATCTTCAGCGAAGGATTCAAAACCAATGCCTCCGGCAGTCCCTCTTCCGTTTTTTGCCGCCGCATTTGCGCTGTTAAGCTTGATCTTCCCGCCTGGAGGATGACCCGTGCGGAAGCCATCAGCAATGCTGTGTCTTCTTCGGTCAGCTGGTTGGCGGCAATGGTGTAGACTCCTGATGAGGCAGCACCAAAGCGATCAACACCATGCTCCGCCGCACTTTGTATCGCCTCCTGCAGATTCTGCTGATATCCGCCAATCGATTCGTTGAAGATAACAAGGTCAAAGAGAAGACCCAGGCGGCGCAGGTATTCATGACCTGTCAGGATTTTTTGAATAAAGGGCATATGGCTGCTGTCGGCAATTTTGACCAAAACAATTGGCCGATCACCGGATACCCCGAAGGACCAAAGACCGGATTGCCCTTTCTGATTCATCGAAATACTAGACTCCTGTTCTTTCTTTAGCGGCGTGCGGTAGAGAATATGCCCGGCGAGTCCTTGAAATTCCACAGCTTCCGTATTGCTCAACTGCAGATGCCGCAGTTCGATCTGAACCCGGTTCCAAGCCATTTGATAGGTACGTTCGATGGATTGCTCCGCGGTAAACGTACGCACGATATGAATCGCCTCTTCACATGTATCGGCAGCAGAGGTGACCGCTATTAATTGGACCTGCTCTCCCGGACCGATGCTGATACGGCGCCGCATAACAAAGGCCGGATCGGCAACAGAGCCTGTCTGACCGCGCAGGCGGCTTGTGATTCCCTGAGGTTTAGCGAGAGAATAACCGCGGCCGATAAAGCTTGTGCGATCGGTTTCAAATTCGATTGAGCCTAGTGTGTCCCCTTTGATCATAAGGGAATGGGCTGACCACAGCGTATTTCCATTTACTTCACGCGGCCTGCGGCTCGCAATCAGGCATTCTGATTCCGGATCGAAGTCAGTCCGGATAAACAGCTTGCTGAAGGCGGTGTGGGCTGCATCGGCAATCGGATTTGAAAGGGAGAGCTCTACGAATGATGTAACCTCAAGGACATTAGCTTCAAGGCTGTTATTTAACAGCGTAATGCGGCGGACTTCTGCGTTACACTCTGGAGAAACACTGATTTCCATCGTCGTTTTAATTTCGCCGTCCGTTCTCATAAAAACAGCACGATCTAAGCCAAACTGAACCCGAGCCTCAGGAGCTTCTACCATGCAGGGCTGATAGGATGGCGACCATACCGTATTTTTGGAAATGTCCCTGATATAGATAAAGCTTCCCCATGGATCCATAACAGGATCTTCCCGCCATCTTGAGACTAACACATCCTTGAACTGGCTGTATCCGCTTCCGGAATTGGTCACCACGGTCGTGAAAGTCCCGTTTGAGAGGATATTGACTGCTGGGGTTTTTGTATGCGGCGAGACAAATTCCCTGATTGGCGTATTATTGTGTGTCATTTTTTCAAATGGTTTATGAACGCGGTTCATTGACGGATGCTGGATAAGCTTCGGCCGTTTTGGAATCCGTTCCTGCAGCAGCAGTTCAGCTGCCCTGATTTCTTTATTTTGATGGAACCGTTGATACATCTTTTTCGGCAGCAGTACGTTTGCAAGCGTAAGTAAGCTCATGCCCTGATGATGTGCCATAAAACTACAGATGACCATGTATTCTTTCTGCTTTGGCAGCCTTCTTTTAGTAAAATCCACTGCTTCGTAAAAGCCGTATTTTCCTCGGGCTTTGAGCTGTTCAAATTTTTTCAGCGCATTAAGAGCAGCACTTTTTGCAAAAGGCAGGGCCAGAATGGTTGCATAAGGTGCTGTAACTAAGTCTTGATCCAACCCGCGTTTAAACCCGAGTCCCGGTACACCGAAGGCGCGGTATTGGTAATTCATCTGGTAGTCAAATGCGTAATAGCCCGATTCCGAAATCCCAAATGGTACGCTTCTTTGCTTTGCATATTCAATCTGCCGTTCGACCACTGCCTTATAGGTGCTGTCCCACAAAGTATTGCGGTACGTTTTCATAAAGAGCCATGGCATTAAATATTCAAACATGGTGCCGGACCAAGATAGTAATAATGGCTTGTTCGCAGTCTTCGTCATCGTTCTGCCAAGGGCATTCCAATGGGCGACGGAAACCTGTCCAAGTGCAATCGCAATAAAGCTTGCTGATCTTGCCTCTGAGGCCATTAAGTCATAAAGCACTTCATCACGCACGTGGCGCTCCATATGCCAGCCTAGGGAGAAAAGTCTTGCCTTATGATCATACAGCGGGCGGAAATTCGTGCTGCGGATAAATTCCTCTATTCGCACCAGCAGCTTCTGTCCGCGATCGCGCCAATGTGTATTTGACTGTTTCAGGAAATCATCGGTAATGATCGGGGCCAGTTCCTCGGAGAAGGCGATATGAAGTGATTTATCCTTTCCTGCAGGAAACTCTCCCATGTCAATCCCGAAATCATGCTGCATCCATTCCAGCAGACCTTCTTTTACTGTAATTAAGCAGCATACTAAATTGCCGGAATCCACGGTTGAGACGTATTTGGGCGGTAGTGGCGCGAGTGTTACCGTATCGTACCAATTGTAAAGATGACCTTCCCATTTCTCCATTTTTTCCATTGTACCCAATGTCCGTTCCAGCCGTTGAATCAACTCCGGTGTATCGATAAATTCAAAGTCCCTCGCGGCCAAGGCGCAGGACAAATACAACCCGATATTAGTAGGCGATGTCCGGTGTGCCACTCCCTTAGGCGGCTCCATCTGCACATTATCGGGAGGCAGCCAATTATCCTCTTCCGTAACAAAGTCTTCATAGAAGCTCCATATTTGCTTTGACAGCGTCTGTAATTCCTCTTTTTCACTGTTGGAAAAAGAAAGACCTTCCTGCGGCACCGGCTGGTTTAGCCATCTTATAACAAATGGGGCGCATGCCCACAGCACGGCAAGTGCTATGCCTGTTATTTGAACGGGTAAATATCCGCTGAAAACTGCTGCAGCGAAAAATAGAAGGATCAGCAGATAACCTCCCGCCATTCCTAAAAGGATTGGAGCTTCATTCCTTTGACTATTTCGTTCTGCCTCAGCCGATGTGGTCCATTCCAGCAAGTTCCGTTTCGAAATCAATAATCGATAAAGCGCCCTTCCGATTGCATCAAAGAGCAGAATGCTTTGAAATGGCAGGGTCATGATGTTAACCAGTACTTGTCCTGCAGTGAACAGCAGCCCTTTTGTATATTTGAGACTGGCCTTCACTGCAGCTAACTGACGAAGCAAAGGCAGAAGCCAAGTTATCATTACAATTGCCAACCAGCGGATAGGAGAACCGGGAAGTATGGTTAAGGCTAAGAGCAGGGTCAATAATAATGCCGGAGAAAGCAGGCTGCGCCTTAAATTGTCTATGATCTGCCAGCGGGTTAATATAGATAAATCTACCGGCAGTAATTTACCGCTGCGATTTATCACCTTCGGCAAGAGCCATGATATTAACTGCCAGTCGCCGCGGACCCAGCGGTGAAGCCTTTTTTGAAAGGAGTGAAAGTGTGCTGGATGATCATCGATTAATTCAATATCTGAAAGCACCCCTGTGCGCAGGAATCCTCCTTCTAGCAAATCATGACTTAACACCCGATTTTCTGGAATCCTTTCGCAAAGCACCCGGTAAAAGACATCAATATTAAATATTCCTTTTCCTGTAAAAATCCCTTGACCGAGACCGTCCTGATAAGTATCAGACACAGCAAATGCATAAGGATCGATACCCGGATCTCCGGACCAAAGTGCAGCAAAACGGGATTTTGCTGCCGCTTCATGACTCATTCCAATCCTGGGCTGCAGAACACCATAGCCTTCAATCACTCTTGTTTCTGTTTTGTTTAATTTAGGGCGGTTAAATGGGAGGTGCATCGTACCGACCATTCGCTGAGCGCTTTCAAGCGGCAGCATTGTATCTGCATCGAGTGTAATGATATAGCGGATATCCTTTAGCAGCGAAACATCTCCTTCGATAGCTGTAAAGCTGGTATCCTTTCTTCCTTTTAGCAGCTCAATAAATTCGACTAGTTTGCCGCGTTTTCTTTCCCAGCCCATCCATGCATTTTCTGCAGGATTCCATAAACGTTTCCGCTGGAATAAATAGAAGGAGCTGTCAGGATAAACCCGGTTTAATCGTCTGATTTCCTTGAGTGCCGCTTCTGTTACTATTTTGTCCTCATCAAGCTGCTCTGTTTTGGCATCCTTAAAATCACTCAAAATAGCAAAGTGCAGGTTAGAATCACGGTTTGCTAAATAGTGCAGCTCAAGGCGTTCGGCAATTTCCAAAGCCTCCTCCTTCGCCGACCAAATCACCGGAATAACAACCATTGCCGCGGCCTCTTTAGGAATGCCTTTCGAAAAATCATATCTTAGTAAGGGGATCGGACGTCTGACCCGTTCGATGAACCAATGCAATGCTGTAACAGCCCATTCCATAGCCGGCAGGACAAGGACGAGAACAATGGCCAGCCATTGAAGCGGTGTAAAGCTCCAGCCCATGCCCATCCAGAGAGAAAAGGCGAGGAGAGCAGCCGCAAACATAAGTACTAACATATTAAAATACGTTTCTGTCGGGCGGCGCAGAATCCCATTTTCCGGCATCATTCTCGGTTTGCCTTCGCCGCATTTTTTTAGTCCTTGTCTTAAAAGCTTCAGTCCTGCAGGCTCTAATAAATAAAAAGCAATAGATGCTTGGCGCCCGCAATCTTCCCTATTCTCCTCCGGCAATTGCTGTACATACTCATTTGCTAATTCTACTGCCTGGCAGGCAATCAAGTTTTCTGGCAGATTCAGGCGGAGACTAAGCTGTTCAATTCTTTTCCGCAGTGTGCTGCGGCTTGATACATCCAACTGGGGATAGACTCCTGTACTGTCTGTTCTCAATGTCTGTTCAACCAAACTCATTTTCTCAAATAACTCATGCCAGTCAAACCGTGTAAGCTTCCGCATGCTTCCGATAATATTTCCGGTAGACATTTGATAGGAAGCCTGAAGCTGATATTCATAGGATAAAATCTGCTCTAAGCTTTCTGTCCCATTTTCCAGCTTGCAGCTAAGCCATTCACTAACCATTGCTGTATAATCGGCACGCTCCTGAAGATGCCTGACTAAATGAACAATCATGGAACCGGCAAGCGGCATTTCCAGACCTGCATCCTCCAGCGCTCTATTTAAACTCTCCGGATTTAACTCCGTAGAATTTATCCCGGAAAGGAGTTCGTTCACTTTTGTACAAATATCGAGCCGAACTTTCAGCTCATCCGACATTTCGGCGAGGCGATGAATCAGTGCAATCTGCAATATTACCGGGATCGACCAGACCTCGGAAATTTTTAATATAGATACTTCCTGATAGGCATGGATATAGGAGAGAAAGGTATCAATATTTATATGACCGTCCGTATAGTTGATATAATCCTTACAAATAGAAAAGATTCTCGGTTCCCCTTTTTTGCTTAGATGGGGCAGGGAATCTATCAGCTGTTTGCTCAACTCTTGTTTAATGGTCAAAGCCTGTTCTTCTAGAAACTCTGCGTTATCGAGAAGCCATTCCTCAGCAGGCTGTGAACAGGTTGAATTTCTCTCACGAAGCTGGTTCACAAACACACGGATCTTTTCCATATCGGAAACATGACCGTTCCAGAAACGCCCAATAGGCTTACGCTTGATAAAAGGGTCATGACTTAATGCAGATTTGTGTGCTTCCACACTGAGTTGTTCTTTATTTAAAATCACACTTGTTTCCCCCTAAAAAAATGCTGTACTATCAAATAATCTCCAATTTGGCAGGAAAGTATGCATAATTTAGCGAAAAGAAGGATTAGAAGGCTGGATGTTGAAGGGAGCAGCATCGCTTGTTTATCAACAGCAATCAATAAGAGCGGATGGCGCTAGGGTGCCTGTCAACTTTCGTGTGTTTGAGCGGTAAGTCGTGTTTTTCTAGCGTATTTGCTGTTATAATGAAGATGCATTGGCTTAACTTCTAAGCAGTGTGAAACACGATTGTTGTCAATACATGAGGTGAGTGATAGCTTTGTCGAAAACGTGGGAAGAGCTGGAAGAGATTCAACCGGTTGCACTAAAAATGATCAAAAACAGTCTGCAAAAAAAACGCCTCGCCCATGCTTATTTATTTGAAGGGATGAGAGGGACAGGGAAACACGAGACAGGAATGCTGCTTTCAAAAAGTCTGTTCTGTTTATCTTTGATAGATGGCTTCCGGCCGTGTGAGGCATGCACGAACTGCAGAAGAATTAATCATGGCAACCATCCTGATATTCATATCGTTGAGCCTGACGGTTTGTCGATCAAAAAGCAGCAAATCCATGATCTGCAGGAGGAGTTTGCGAAGACAGGGGTTGAATCGCGTCAGAAGATCTATATGATCATTCATGCGGATCGGATGACGGTCAATGCGGCGAACAGTCTGCTTAAATTTCTCGAGGAGCCTTTTCAGCAGACATTTGCTATTTTAGTCACAGAACAAATTCAGAAAATACTGCCGACCATTGTCTCCCGCTGCCAAACGCTTTCATTTCAGCCCCTTTCCGGACAGAGTTTGCTGCGCAGAATGGTTGAGGCCGGGGTCCCGGAGCAGAAGGCGCCTATACTTTCCTGCCTAACCAATAATTTGGATGAAGCAGTAGCGCTGAATAGTGATGATTGGTTTGCACAAGCACAAAAGATAGTGGTAAAATTATTTTCAGTCCTTAAGAAAGATCCGCTTGAAGCTCTTACGGCGCTGCAAGAGGAATGGTTTTTGCATTTTAAGGACAAAGAACAGATAGACCGTGGTTTAGATTTATTACTTCTTATATTTAAGGATTTATTATATATACAGATTGGTAAGCAGGACAGAATGGTCTTTGTCAATGAGCGTTCATTATTAGAGCGGTCGGCACTAAAGATATCAGGAAGGAAATTAGGCGAGCAAATGACAGCCATATTAGAGGCAAAGGGTAAGCTGGCGGCGAACATGAATCCACAGTTATTGATGGAGCAGCTTGTTCTTAGATTGCAGGAGGGATCTTAAGTGTATAATGTAGTAGGAGTACGCTTTAAAAAAGCGGGTAAGATATATTACTTTGATCCCGGAGATCTTCCAATTCAAAACAATGAACACGTTATTGTCGAAACAGTTAGAGGGGTAGAGTACGGAAGAGTGGTAATCGGCCCGAAACAGGTAGATGAAAATGATGTTGTTCTTCCTTTAAAAAAGGTATTGCGAATTGCAGATCAAAAGGATCGTCTGATTGTCGAAGAAAATAAAGCTGCAGCAAAAGAGGCTTATGATGTTTGCTGTGAAAAGGTAAATATTCATCAACTGGAAATGAAGCTGGTAGATGTAGAGTATACATTTGATCGCAATAAAGTCATTTTCTATTTTACAGCCGATGGGAGAGTTGATTTCCGGGAGCTGGTAAAAGATTTAGCGGCGATTTTTCGGACAAGAATCGAGCTTAGGCAAATCGGTGTCCGTGATGAAGCGAAGATGCTCGGCGGCATTGGACCATGCGGGAGAATGCTTTGCTGCTCGACATTTTTGGGGGATTTCGAGCCGGTTTCTATTAAAATGGCAAAGGATCAAAATCTGTCATTAAACCCAACGAAAATTTCCGGTTTATGCGGACGGCTGATGTGCTGTTTAAAATATGAAAATGATGAGTATGAATCATCAAAGGAATTATTACCTGATCTGGGCCAGTGGATAGAAACTCCTCTTGGTAATGGAAAAGTAGTCGGGCTGAATATTCTTGAACGTGTGCTCCAGGTTGAAATTCCACAGCATGAACGTGTGTTAGAATATACGTTGGATGAAATTTTAAAAGAAGGTGCCGTTTCTGTTCAATCCACAGAGTAATGAGGTGGAATCAGTGGATAAAAGAGGAATTTTTGATTCAGTAAGTAATTTGGAAAGTCAGATTGGGCAGTTATACCAGCAGCTGGGAGAATTAAAACAGCATGTGGCAGAACTTCTGGAGGAAAATAATTCTCTTAAGCTGGAGAATGAAAATTTAAGACGTCATCTTGATGAAAGAACAGAAAATATAGAGTCAAAGAGGGTTAAAAAAAAGGGCACGGCAAAGGCTCATTCAACCGATCAAATACTTGCTGAAATTGGAGAAGGCTATGATAATCTGGCCCGTCTTTACCAGGAAGGGTTTCATATATGCAACCTGCAATTTGGCAGCCCGCGCACGGACGGGGATTGTATTTTTTGTCTATCTTTTTTAAATAAAAAATAATTTCTGGCCTTCCTTATTTTATTGGGAAGGCTGTTTTTTCATAATAAATGGAAGTGAAGAGGGGGGATCAATTTGGTTGAGTTAAAAGGGGATGAAAGGCTTGATTATTTATTAGCGGAGGATATGCGGATTATTCAAAGCCCCTCTGTTTTTGCATTTTCCCTTGATGCCGTTTTGTTAGCGAAATTTGTTTATGTCCCGATTCAAAAAGGGAAATTAGTTGATCTATGCAGCGGGAACGGGGTGATCCCTTTGTTTTTAAGTACGAGAACGAAAGGCACGATCACAGGAATTGAAATTCAGGAACGATTATATGACATGGCTGTCCGCAGTATTGCTTATAATCATCTCACAGACCGCCTCCATATGATCCATGGGGATATAAAAGAGATCCACAAGACGATTGGTCATGATCAATATGATGTCGTGACCTGTAACCCGCCGTATTTTTCAACGCCGGCAAAAAGTGAAATGAATGGAAATGAGTACTTGGCCATTGCCCGCCATGAAATTCTCTGTACCCTGGAGGATGCTGTTCGCGCGTCAAGCATTCTGCTTAAGCAGGGAGGCAAAGCAGCGTTTGTTCATCGTTCAGGCAGGCTGATTGATATCATTACCTTGATGCGGAAATATAAATTAGAGCCAAAGCGGGTTCAATTTGTCTATCCTAAGGCGGGAAAAGAAGCGAATACTTTATTAATCGAAGGGATAAAGGGAGGTAATGCTGATTTGAAAATTTCGCCGCCTCTGACAGTCTATCAAGATAATAACGAATATACTCCTGAAATGAGGAACATTTTATATGGAGAAGGATGAGCATTATTTTTATGTCCTATCCTGCAAGGATGACAGCCTCTATGCCGGCTACACCAATGATATAGAGCGAAGGATTAAACTTCATAATGAAGGAAAGGGCGCAAAATATACACGCGGCAGAGGACCGGTTAAGCTGGTATTCAGCAAAAAATATGCAACGAAAAGCGAAGCGCTTAAGGCAGAATATGCATTTAAACAGCTGGATCGCAAAAAGAAACAGCAATATATAAAAGGGCAGGGTCAATATGTGGCAGCAGAAAAGCTTTGATAACGAAGAGACGAAGGGAATTCTCTATCTTGTGCCGACTCCGATTGGCAATTTAGAGGATATGAGTTTCCGCGCGATACGAATGTTGAAAGAGGCAGATTACATCGCTGCTGAAGATACAAGGAATTCCAAGAAGTTATTACATTATTTTGAAATTGATACTCCATTGATGAGTTACCATGAACATAATAAAGAGAATAGCGGACGCAAAATCATCGGCTTGTTAAAAGAGGGGGCAAAAGTTGCCCTGATCAGCGATGCGGGATTACCGACGATATCGGATCCCGGTTTTGAGCTGGTAGTTGCAGCGATAGCGGAGCAATTAACAGTTGTACCGCTGCCGGGTGCCAATGCCGCATTGACGGCACTGATTGCTTCGGGTATTTCCACACAGCCCTTTTACTTTTTCGGATTTCTTGATCGGCAGAAGAAGGATAAACGCAAGCAACTCGAAGAACTAGGGTTTATTCCGGCAACGATCATCTTATATGAAGCACCACATCGATTAAAAGAAACACTGATCTTAATTGAGGAAGTATTAGGAAACAGGAAAATGGCTTTATGCCGGGAACTGACAAAAAGGTACGAGGAATTTATCCGCGGTACTGTCTCTGAGTTCATTCAATGGGCCTCCGAGCAGGAGGTGCGTGGTGAATTCTGTTTAATTATTGAAAAAGGTGAGCCGGTGACCAGAGTGGAAGATCATTGGTGGGAGGATTTATCTATTACGGATCATGTTGAACATTATATTGAGGAAAAAGGTATGACATCAAAGGATGCTATTAAGCAGACAGCAAAGGACAGGGACATGAATAAGCGTGATGTCTATCATTTATATCATGTCGAATAAAAATACAGAAAACTAAAGAAAAAAATAAGTGCCTTTCCGTTATGAGGAGGGGCACTTTTTCTATGGGGTTTATTATTTAGCTAGATTGAAACTATCCTGAATTTCTTTTAAAAGAATTTCAGCGCCTTCACGGCTAAGAATTAATCTTCCGCCTGCTAAAGAAAGATTATCATCAGATACTTCACCAGTAACCTGGCAAGTCATGTTAGGTTTATATTTCTTCAAAATAATACGATCATCGTCAACGTAAATTTCCAATGAGTCTTTTTCAGCAATACCAAGAGTTCTTCTTAATTCGATAGGAATAACTACCCGTCCTAATTCATCAACCTTACGGACAATTCCAGTAGATTTCATAGTGTTTCTCCTCCATATGTGCAATTGGGTTCTCTCTCTAGTATTAATTATTCGTCATTATTCGACAATAATTTTATTATGAATATAATAATAACAATTCTTCCAATAAACGTCAATTGCTTTGTTTATGGATACGGTGGAAATGATTTCCACCTGTATATCGCCATTTATCATGGAAAATAGGAATTATTCAAAAAAGACACTCTTTTATCTTATTATATTAATAAAGTAAAAGGGTAATAAAATATTTTGGTAATATTATCCATAGTCGTTTCATCTGCTAGAAATGAACGATACCAGTTCTATCGTCATGTTTTAGGTGTTGTGTGGGACATTTGGATTAAAGGTAGTGAAAGATGGCTTTTGCAGGATGGTATTGCATTAGTTGCATTTTTTAGGTATATTTTGGTAGTGTGTGAGGTTATATTGACGTTATAGCCCTTTCAGTAAAAATCCAATAAAATATATTTTTGAAAAAATTTTGCCTGTTATTTCGCAAGATATATAATGAAATATGGTATATTAGATAGATCGGTGATGATGAAAAGGAGGAACAAATTATGGGAGATAAGAAAACGTTTTATTTAACTACTCCTATCTACTATCCAAGTGGAAATCTACATATAGGGCATGCTTATACAACGGTTGCCGGCGATGCAATGGCCCGTTACAAACGCCTCCGCGGTTACGATGTTATGTATTTAACAGGAACGGATGAACATGGTCAGAAGATTCAGCAAAAGGCGGAGGAAAAAGGTGTCACTCCTCAACAATATGTTGATGAGATTGTCGCTGGGATTCAGGATCTGTGGAAGAAGCTCGACATTTCATATGACGATTTTATCCGGACGACAGAAGAACGCCATAAAAAGGTAGTGGCGCAAATCTTTGAACAGCTTTTGGCACAAGGCGATATTTACCTAGGGGAATACGAAGGCTGGTATTGTACGCCGTGCGAATCTTATTTTACTGAGCTGCAGTTGAATGAAGAAGGAAACTGTCCGGACTGCGGCAGACCGGTAGGACGAGTTAAAGAGGAGTCATACTTTTTCAAGGTAAGCAAATATGCAGATCGTCTCCTGCAATATTATGAAGAAAACCCGCAGTTTATTCAGCCGGAATCGCGCAAAAATGAAATGATCAATAACTTTATTAAACCCGGTCTTGAAGACTTGGCTGTTTCACGGACAACTTTTGACTGGGGAATTAAAGTTCCAAGCAATCCGCGTCATGTGATTTATGTATGGATTGATGCATTGACTAATTATATTACGGCGCTGGGCTATGGTTCAGAAGATGAAGCAAAATATAAAAATTACTGGCCGGCGAATGTCCATTTAGTTGGAAAAGAAATTGTCCGCTTCCATACTATTTATTGGCCGATTATGCTTATGGCATTGAATCTTCCATTGCCGAAAAAGGTATTTGCTCATGGATGGCTTTTAATGAAGGATGGAAAAATGTCTAAATCGAAAGGGAATGTAGTCGATCCGGTAACCTTGATTGATCGATACGGTCTGGATGCGCTTCGTTACTACTTATTAAGAGAGGTTCCATTCGGTGCAGATGGAGTCTTCACTCCAGAAGGATTTGTAGAGCGCCTGAATTTTGATTTAGCGAATGATTTAGGAAATCTGCTTAATCGTACGGTTGCGATGATTAATAAGTATTTCTCCGGAGTTATTCCTGGATATAAAGAGTCGGCGGGAGAATTTGAACAATCACTGCTTGAAGTCAATGAAACAACGGTGAGGAAGTATGAAGAGGCTATGGAGAAAATGGAATTCTCTGTTGCTTTAACAGCAATTTGGCAGTTGGTAAGCAGAACCAATAAATATATTGATGAAACACAGCCATGGCAGCTGGCCAAAGAGGAAGAAAATCAGTCGAAGCTGGCTGATGTTATGACACATTTGGCAGAAACATTACGAAGAATTGCAATTATGTTACAACCATTTTTAACCCAGGCGCCAAAACAAATCTTTGGGCAGCTTGGTATTGCAGAAGGCGGATTGACTTCTTGGGACAGTATGGAGAAATTCGGTGCGATCCCTGAGGGGACTAAAGTTACGAAAGGTGAACCTATTTTCCCTCGTTTAGATATAGAAGAAGAGGTCAATTATATTAAAGAAAAGATGCAGGGAACTCAGCCTAAGACCGAAGAAAAAGAAGAAAAGGCGGAAGCGGTACCTGAAGCTGATGAGATCACGATTGATGATTTTATGAAGGTTGATTTGCGGGTAGCTGAAGTAACAGCAGCAGAACCCGTTAAAAAAGCTGATAAGTTATTGAAGCTTCAATTAAATTTAGGCTACGAAACGAGACAAGTTGTATCCGGCATTGCTCAATATTATAAACCTGAAGAATTAGTCGGCAAAAGGGTTATCTGTGTTACAAACCTAAAGCCTGTCAAATTAAGAGGGGAATTATCGCAGGGGATGATTCTTGCCGGCAGCAAGGATGGGGCTTTAGCATTAGCAACCGTTCCTGATTCCCTTCCGTTAGGATCTAAGGTTAAATAAGGTTATTACAGCGGTTTGCGAAAAAAATTGATTGATCATGTAGAAAAATGTTTCACGTGGAACAATTTGCGTGAAGCATTTTTGTATTATTTGTCATAGAAGATGCGTTTCTTCTATTATGTTAGTTACACCATTGAAAGAAATGTAATAAAAAATTAATATTCGTTAAAGAAGGGGGTTCGTGATGTTATTTGATACACATGCCCACTTAAACGCCGAACAGTACAACGATGATTTGTCTGAAGTTATTGCGCGGGCGCTTCAGGCTGGGGTCGAGCAGATGACGATTGTTGGTTTCGACCGTCCGACGATTGAGAAGGCAATGGAACTCATTGAAGTGTATGATTTTATGGTGGCCAGCGTTGGCTGGCACCCGGTGGATGCCATTGAGATGCGTGATGCTGATTTACAATGGATCGAGGAATTATCAGCTCATCCGAAGGTAAGGGCGATTGGGGAGATCGGGCTTGACTATTATTGGGACAAGTCGCCAAAGGATATTCAGCAGGAAGTGTTCAGGAGACAGATTCGTCTGGCCAAAAAGGTGAAGCTGCCGATTATCATTCACAATCGGGATGCCACCTCTGATATCATTGGGATCCTTAAAGAGGAAGAAGCCTCTGAGGTAGGAGGAATCATGCATTGTTTCAGCGGAAGTGTGGAAACGGCAAGGGAATGCCTCGATATGAATTTTTATATTTCTCTCGGCGGTCCCGTCACTTTTAAAAATGCGAAAAAGCCAAAAGAAGTGGCAAAGGAGGTTCCGCTTGATCGATTGTTAATCGAAACGGACTGTCCGTATCTAACCCCGCATCCATACAGGGGGAAAAGAAATGAGCCTGCCTATGTAAAATTGGTAGCAGAACAAATTGCAGAACTGAAAGGTCTGACATTGGACGAGGTTGCCGCTGCAACAACGGAAAATGCAAAAAGATTATTCGCCATAAACTGATAAAATGTGATGTCGAATGGTGTACTTTTCAGCCTTGATATGATTGAATTCTAATAATTTCTACACGCTTTCTTCATCTCTCGTAATAATCTTGTCGATAAATCCCCCTTTACAGACGAAACAAACTTTTAGCATAATTAGGACTAAGTTTGGGGGAAGTGCCAAAAAAGGCATGGGTTGACAAATTGGCAGATTAGTTTATATAATCACCGAGAGAGAAGGAGGCGTTTTTCATTTGGTATAAAAACATGAAAAACCTGTTTTTCAAATCTTTGAGTGCAAAAAAGTGGTCTATATTTGCAGCTGGCTTGATTGTGTTTATCGCTGCATTAGGCTTTGTAGTCTATGAAACTACTGACAAAAGGGTAGCTCTTACATTAAACGGCCAAGAACAGGTCATTAAAACACATGCGTCAACAGTTGAAGAATTATTTGAAGAGTTAGATATTAATATATCTTCAAAAGATTATATACAACCCTCACTAGACTCAAAGGTTAAGAACAATTCAGAAATTGTTTGGAATCCAGCAAAACAGGTGCAATTAGAAAGTGATAACCAGAAAAGATTTGTATGGACAACAGCAGTAACAGTTGAGGATTTGTTAGAGGAACAGAAAATTGCATTAAACGAGTATGATCGGGTATATCCAGAGTCCAAGACTAATTTAGAAAAAGGTATGGACGTTATTGTTAACAGGGCTTTTCCCGTAACGCTTTTTGATGGCGGGACTGAGAAGAAAGTATGGTCAACTTCGACTACGGTCGCTGGCTTTTTAACACAACAGGGAATTACTTTAACAGATTTGGACCGGGTTGAGCCAATGTTAGAGGAGAGAGTGATAGAAAATAGCGTGATAAACGTTATTCGGGTAGAAAAGGTCACCGATGTAGTGGAAGAACCAATTGGTTATGCTGTTGTAGCGCAAAAGGATGAAAATCTACCAAGCGGTACAGAAAAGATTATTACAGATGGTAAAGAAGGTCTTGTTTCAAGACAATATGAAGTTATAAAAGAGAACGGGGTTGAAGTTTCCCGGAACGTGATCAGTGAGCAGATGATCCGCGATAAGCAGGATAAAGTGGTCGCTGTCGGAACGAAGCTGCAGCCAATCCAGGTAGCTTCCCGCGGAAATGAACCTGGCAGGGAAATGTATGTCGTTGCCACTGCTTATACGGCAAGCTGCAGCGGTTGTTCTGGTACTACCGCTACAGGGATTAATCTTCATGTCAACTCAGACGCAAAGGTAATTGCCGTCGATCCAAGTGTCATTCCCCTAGGCTCAAAGGTTTATGTGGAAGGCTACGGCTATGCGATAGCCGCTGATACTGGCGGAGCGATAAAAGGGAATAAAATCGATGTCTTTATTGCTTCCAAGGCCGAGGCATACCGCTGGGGCAGGAGAACAGTTAAAATAAAAATTCTTGAATAGAATCGAAATTTTGCGGCGGTGGAATCATTTCCACTGCCTTTTCTCTTTTTGGCAAGATTGCGCTATAATAGGATGAACTATTTTTTTATTGGAAGTTCCACTTTATATAGACGAATTATGTGATAAAAAGGTTTCATTTTTCTGTGTAAAACTTAGGATGCCGGGCAGCCAGCTTGAACAAGCCTTTCTTTACGCAGTAAGAAGTGCGCGGCAGAGAAAGCAGGCTGCACGACATTTACATACTGGGTTGGGGATACCTGCTCATGAATGTTACGAAAAAATTTGGAGGATTAAATGAAAATAAAAGAAATCATTGTGGTTGAGGGAAAAGATGATACAACTGCGGTGCAGCAGTCCGTATCAGCAGATACGATTGAAACAAATGGATCGGCAATCAACGAAGAGACGATAGAAAAGATCCGTCTAGCGCAGAAGACAAGAGGGGTTATTATTTTAACAGATCCAGACTATCCCGGACAGAAAATCCGTCATACGATTGCTGCTCAGGTTCCTGGTTGCAAGCATGCCTTTATTGCAAAGGAAGATGCCATACATAGAAGAGGAAAGGGAGTTGGGGTAGAGCATGCTTCCCCTGAAACGATCAGACGGGCTTTAAAGGATGCACAGGTGATGCAGGAAAATACACCTGAGATGATCACCTATGATGATTTAATAGATGCTGGATTAATGGGCGGCGCTGGCGCAAAATGGCGTAGAGAGCTGTTGGGCAAAATCCTGAAAATCGGGTTTGCAAATGGCAAACAGCTCCACAAAAGACTGATGGTTTTTGAAATCAGCCGGGAGGATTTTTCCAAGGCCGTTCAATTGATTCGCGAGGAGGAACAAAAGGGGAATGCATAAGGACATTGCAACGCCTATTAGAACAAAGGCTATTTTAGAAAAATACGGCTTTTCCTTCAAAAAAAGCTTAGGTCAGAATTTTCTTATCGATACCAATATTTTACGCAATATTGTTGAACATGCTGAACTCTCGGAGAATTCAGCCGCAATCGAAATTGGACCGGGAATTGGAGCATTAACAGAACAATTGGCGAAAAGATGTAAAAAAGTCGTCGCGTTTGAAATTGACCAAAGGCTGCTGCCTATTTTAGCGGATACATTGGAGCCTTATCCGAACACGCACATTATCCATCAGGATGTCCTAAAGGCGGATGTCGCGAAGGTGATTGAGGAGGAGTTAGCCGGAATCAGTGATATTATGGTCGTGGCAAATCTGCCGTATTATGTAACGACTCCGATTATTTTGAAGTTATTAGAGGAGAACCTCCCGATTCGTGGAATTGTGGTGATGCTGCAGAAGGAGGTCGCGGACAGAATCTCAGCCAAACCCGGAACGAAGGATTATGGTTCTCTTTCCATTGCGATTCAATATTATACAGCGGCAGAGACGGTTATGATTGTTCCAAAGACGGTTTTTATGCCGCAGCCTAACGTAGACTCAGCCGTGATTCGGTTAACGAAACGGGAAAGTCCGCTAGTCCCGGTGATCAGTGAGGATTTTCTTTTTACTGTGACAAGAGCCAGCTTTGCCCAAAGAAGAAAAACAATCTTAAATAACTTAACGAGCCAGCTGCCGGGCGGAAAGGAAAAGAAAGAGCAGATATTACAGGCTCTTTCCCTTGCTGAGATTGAACCGGGAAGACGTGGGGAATCACTTTCTATCCCTGAATTTGCCCGCTTAAGCGATGCTCTTTATCCCTATTTTCATTAACACCCTTTTTTAGGGTGTTTTTTGTTTAGGTACGGCAAAGAAATAAAACTATGCCTGCATACTAAAGACCTTATTTTGCAGTACCTAAATATTTCTGCACCCATCACAGTTAGGTGCAGAAATATTTCCCGACACAGATTCATCGGCCCCTGCATATTTTATGACTAGGATTATGACTTGAAACTTGATTTTTGTTTGCAGGAGTGACATCGATGGGCATAAGCAAGATGGATATTGTAGGAAGGATCTCTTATAATTGCGATATTTTATTTAGGGTTATTGAAATAAAAGAGGGTAAAAACGGGAAAGTGGCCATCCTGTATGGGGAGGATTTCCGCCTCGTTGCTGATGCCCCTTATGAAGATTTAGTCCAGATTGATCAGAAGGAACGGTTAAAAAAATCGCAGCAGTTTCGTTCTTTGGAGGAGCAGTCGCTGCAATTATTCCGCCAGGATCTGCATTTGCTGCAGGAAAAGCACGAGTATGAGTCAACCGGAGGATATGCGAAAACCTATAATTATTTTCAAATCCCCGGAAAAGTCCTGCACTTGGATGGTGACCCGGTTTATTTAAACAAATGTTTAGCACTCTATGAGAGAATTGGGATACCGGTAACGGGAGTTCATTGCAATGAAAAAGAGATGCCAAGCAAAATCGGACAATTACTTGATTATTACCGCCCGGATATATTGGTTATTACTGGACATGACGCCTATACAAAGTCAAAAGGGGACATTAACGATTTGAATGCATATCGTCATTCTAAGCACTTTGGTTTAACGGTAAGGGAGGCAAGGAGGAAAATTTCAAGTCTCGATCAGCTCGTTATTTTTGCCGGGGCCTGCCAGTCGCATTTTGAATCCCTTATTCAGGCTGGGGCCAATTTTGCCAGTTCTCCATCCCGCGTCAATATCCATGCGCTGGATCCAGTGTATATTGTCGCGAAAATTAGCTTTACACCATTTATGGAAAGAATTAATGTCTGGGATGTACTGCGCAATACTTTGACTGGTGAAAAGGGTCTCGGTGGAATTGAAACGAGGGGAATTTTAAGAACAGGAATGCCCAAAAATAGCGGACCTGATCATACGCTTTCATAAGTCGTTTTGCCAAAAAACGACTTATTTTTACTGTCTTCAAAAAAAGCAGGAATAACCTAAAGAGCAGGAAAGTGGGAAATTCCAGCAAATTAGTCAACTTAAAAGTAATTTGGCATTATCGTACATAATAATAACAAAAAGGGACAAGATAGGATTGTAGAAAAAAAGGATAAATTGTAGAAGAAAATATATTGACTTTGATTTTTAAAAACTTTATAATTTATATTTTTGATTGACTTTTTTGCAGCATTGTTATATACTCAAACTAGTGAGGTGGATCGTTGTGGCAAAAACTTTATTAGATATTAAGAAGGCTCTTGATTCAAATTTAGGAAAAAGGCTTTTGCTCAAGGCTAACGGTGGAAGACGGAAAACGATTGAACGTTCAGGGGTTCTAGCGGAGACCTATCCATCTGTGTTTGTTATCGAATTGGATCAAGAAGAAAATTCTTTTGAACGTGTTTCGTACAGTTATGCAGATGTACTGACGGAAACGGTACAAATTACTTTCTATGAGGATACATCAGGACAAGTTGCCTTAAGTTAATAAAGAAGCAGGCGGTGAGCGGGCGTTCACCGTTTTATTTTTGCCCTTTTTGCTGCCTTTTATTACCCTTCATAATCGGTACAGATCATTTAATACTAATTAATGCCGTGGTGATGAAGGGAGTGCTTTGGTTGGGCAGAAGAAGAGGAATAATGTCTGAAGGATTTAAAGAGGAGCTTGCGAAAGAACTGGGATTTTATGATGTTGTGCAGAAGGAAGGCTGGGGCGGAATAAAGGCCAGGGATGCAGGCAATATGGTCAAAAGGGCCGTTGAAATAGCTCAGCAAAATCTTTTGGAACAAAAGTGATAACTCTTTCCATTGCCGTTTAAGTTACCGATACAATTGTAACGAGACCAATTAACAATAAAAAATTCATCATGGCTGGGGCTGTCTTAGGCAACTAGTATTTTGCTGCCTGTGAGACGGCCCCGTTTTAATCGAAGGCGAGGCAAATGGACAACTCCTCCGGCATTCAATTGATCAGCGAAAAGGTCTTACATCAGTCCATTCAATCAATAAAATGTCTAATGTGAAAAGATTATCACGAATGGTACGTCTTACTTTCGCTATTTTGTGGTAAAATAGGACAAAAAATGGAGTCGCTGAATTTTTAAAAGTAGGTGGAGTTAGTTGAGGCTTTTAGTTAAGGCGCCGGCAAAAATTAATTTATCTTTAGATGTTTTGTATAAGAGACCTGATGGGTATCATGAAGTTGAAATGATCATGACAACCATTGATCTTGCCGACCGCTTAGAATTAACTTTATTAGATCGAAAGGAGATTCGGATCCTTTCACATAACCGTTTTGTACCGGATGATCAGCGGAATTTGGCCTATCAGGCGGCCAGGATCCTGCAGGAGCGCTTTTCTGTTGATAAAGGTGTTGCGATCATGATTGAAAAGAATATTCCTGTTGCCGCTGGACTAGCCGGCGGAAGCAGTGACGCTGCTGCGACTTTAAGAGGATTAAACAAGCTTTGGCAGTTAGGGTTAACCCTTGATGAGTTAGCTGAGCTTGGAGCGGAAATTGGTTCGGATGTTTCTTTCTGTGTGTACGGCGGTACGGCGCTGGCAAAAGGAAGAGGGGAAATCATTACGCCGCTTCCGGCGCCGCCGACGTGCTGGGTTGTTTTAGCAAAACCTTTCATCGGTGTTTCAACAGCAGATGTTTACCGCCGTTTAAGCTTAAATGGCATTAAACATCCAAATACTCAGGAGATGATTGAGGCGATAGAATACGGAGATTTCGCCGGTGTATGTTCGAACCTGGAAAATGTACTGGAGGATGTTACCTTTAAGCTTCATCCGGAAGTAGCCTTAATCAAAGAACAAATGAAACGATTTGGTGCAGATGCTGTTTTAATGAGCGGCAGCGGTCCGACCGTTTTTGGACTTGTGCAGCATGATTCAAGAATGCAAAGGGTATATAACGGGCTTAGAGGTTTTTGTGACCAAGTCTTTGCGGTAAGAATGTTAGGCGAGCAAGAGACTCTTGATTAAAACCGTATATTAATGTTATATTAACCTTAAATTATTCGGTTTTAAGGGAGGGTGAACAGTGAAATTTCGTAGAAGCGAACGATTAATAGATATGACAGACTATTTATTAAAGCATCCTAGAAAACTAGTCCCTCTTACGTTCTTTGCAGAACGGTACAGTTCGGCAAAATCCTCCATTAGTGAGGATTTAGCCATCATAAAAGAGGTCTTTGAAGTAAGAGGTATTGGCACCTTGCAAACAGTTTCCGGGGCGGCAGGCGGAGTAAAGTATCAAGTCCATTCCACTTACGAAGAAGCGAGAAAGTTTATTGGGCAGTTATGTGAAACGATGACTAGCCCGGCTAGACTTCTTCCTGGTGGATACTTGTATATGACAGACATTTTAGGTGATCCGGCGATCGTGCAAAAAGTAGGAAGGATGATTGCCTCTAAATACAGCAAAACTCCTGTTGATGTTGTTATGACGATTGCCACTAAGGGAATCCCTTTAGCTTATTCAGTCGCTAATTATTTAAATGTCCCTGTTGTAATTGTCCGCAGGGACAGCATTGTAACAGAAGGTCCAACTGTAAGTATTAATTATGTATCCGGTTCGACAAACCGCATCCAGACGATGTCTCTTTCAAAAAGAAGCCTCGCAGCGGGTTCGAATGTGCTTATTGTTGATGACTTTATGAAAGCGGGCGGTACGGTAAACGGCATGGTGAGCATGCTGGAGGAATTCCGTGCCAACGTAGCGGGGATCGCGGTATTAATGGAAGCTGAACAAGCAGAAGGCCGCTTGGTTGATGAATATCTTTCATTAATCAGATTGAAAGATGTAGATTTAAAGCAAAAACAAATTAAAATGTGTGAGGGAAACTACTTTTCAGAATAGTAATCCTTGCCATATAATTATATAAGGATAGGCATCGAATGATGCTGATAAAGAAATTGGAGGGAATACATATGCAAGTAGTAAATACAACTGAGGCACCTGCAGCAATTGGACCGTATTCACAAGGGATTATCGTTAATAATATGTTATACACTTCTGGGCAGATTCCGTTGACAGCAGAGGGCGAACTAGTGAACGGAGATGTAAAGGTACAAACTCATCAAGTATTTAAAAACCTTCAGGCCATTCTTAGTGAAGCCGGCGCGGCACTAGATACAGTAGTGAAAGCGACTGTTTTTATTAAGGATATGAACGATTTCGGAGCAGTCAATGAGGTTTACGGAGAATATTTCAGTACACATAAACCAGCTAGATCATGCGTTGAAGTAGCGCGTCTTCCAAAAGATGTTCTAGTTGAGATCGAAGTAATTGCGCTCGTTAAATAATAACGAGCGTTTTTTTACGTTATTTACCGTAAACAACACTTAAATGATAGTTATTTTCAGAATTCACCACTTTGTCTATCTTTTTCTAAAAATTTTAATTATTAAGCAGGAGAAAGAAAAAATCCGTTGAATTTATTAACTAGAAAAAAATAATAGATTACGTAAAGGTGGTGAACAAAAATGGAAGTAACTGACGTAAGATTACGCCGTGTGAATACGGATGGACGCATGAGGGCCATCGCATCTATTACGTTGGATAACGAGTTTGTCGTTCATGATATTCGCGTTATTGATGGAAACAATGGCTTGTTTGTAGCCATGCCAAGCAAACGTACACCAGATGGTGAATTTCGCGATATCGCCCACCCAATTAACTCTGGAACACGTGGTAAAATTCAAGAGGCGGTTTTAACTGAGTACCACCGCTTAGGTGAAGTAGAAGTTGAGTTTGAAGAAGCTGGGGCTTCATAGGCATAAAAAAGAATATCAACATCAAGAGCCTGACCAAAAAGTAAGGCTCTTTTTTACGCGCCGGATTAGCACCCCCCCTGAAACAGAAGACAGTCCCATACCTTTCGGAAGTTTTCTATTTCAAATTCCTCAATATTTTAAGCATTTTCTGCCCTTTTTCCAGTTGAAAAGGAGATTCCCTTTTTTCTAACCTTGAAATAGCATGGTATTTAAGATAATATTTTATTGGATAAAAAGGTAATTGGAGGCCAATTCATGCTTACTCGTTATGCAGTCGTATTAGCAGCAGGTCAAGGAACTAGAATGAAATCAAAGCTTTATAAAGTTCTGCATCCTGTTTGCGGAAAACCGATGGTACAACATGTGATTGACCAAATCACAAAGCTTAATATCGAACAAATTGTCACCGTTATTGGTCATGGTGCAGAAAAGGTAAAAGCCGGGCTGGGTGGACAAAGCCAATACGTACTGCAGGAAAAGCAGCTTGGCACTGGTCATGCTGTGCTGCAGGCAAAGACTATTCTAAGCGGCAAACAGGGGACTACGCTTGTTGTATGCGGTGATACACCTCTTATTAAAGCGGAAACGATGGAGGCACTAATCACTCATCATGAGGAAAAAGGTGCAAAAGTTACGGTATTAACAGCACAGGCTCTTGAACCGGCAGGATATGGCCGTATTGTAAGGAATGAAACAGGTCTTGTTGAAAAAATAGTTGAACATAAAGATGCATCTGAAGAGGAACGTCTGATTTCGGAAATCAATACCGGTACGTATTGTTTTGACAATCAGGCTTTGTTTCAAGCATTAAATGAAGTGACAAATGATAATGTGCAGGGTGAGTATTATTTACCTGATGTTATTGAAATTTTAAAAAACAAGGGCGAAATTGTTTCAGCCTACAAAACGTTAGATTTCGAAGAAACGCTTGGAGTCAATGACAGGGTTGCTCTTGCCGAAGCGGAAAGAATCATGAGACAGCGGATAAATAAGCAGCAGATGCAAAACGGTGTGACGATTATGGACCCGCACACAACCTATATTGGTTCAGATGTTGAGATTGGCCCAGATACTGTCATCATGCCGGGTACCATGATCAGCGGAAAAACAAAGATTGGATCTGACTGTAAAATTGGTCCAAACAGTGAAATAAAAGACTGCCAAATAGGTGATGCTACAGTCATCCGCCAATCTGTTGCATATGATAGCCACATTGGATCTGGGGTGAATATTGGACCATTTGCTCATATCCGCCCACAGTCCGATATTTTAGATGATGTAAAAATTGGGAATTTCGTTGAAATCAAAAAGGCTGTATTTGGAAAGGGAAGCAAGGCTTCGCATTTAAGTTATATTGGAGATGCCGAAGTTGGCAGCGATGTAAATATCGGCTGCGGCTCTATTACGGTAAACTATGATGGGAAAAATAAATATTTAACCAAAATAGAAGATGGAGTATTCGTTGGCTGCAATTCTAATTTGATCGCCCCTGTTACTGTAGGAAAGGGAGCTTATATCGCAGCAGGTTCAACCATAACAGAGAATGTCCCTGGGGATGCGCTTGCACTTGCGCGCGCCCGCCAAGTTAATAAAGAGAATTATGTACAAAAAACTAAATATTAATCAAGAAAATTGGAGGTCAACATGTCTAATCAGTATTTAGATCCAAATTTAAAGGTGTTCTCATTAAATTCAAATAGAGCACTTGCTGCAGAAATAGCTCAAAATATCGGTGTTGAGCTGGGGAAATGTTCAGTAAGCCGTTTTAGCGACGGGGAAATTCAAATCAATATTGAAGAAAGTATCCGCGGCTGTGATGTATTCGTTATCCAATCAACCAACACTCCGATCAATGAACACTTAATGGAGTTACTCATTATGATTGATGCCCTGAAAAGAGCATCTGCTAAAACGATTTGTGTCGTTATGCCTTACTACGGCTATGCGCGCCAGGATAGAAAAGCGCGTGCACGTGAACCAATTACGGCTAAATTAGTAGCAAGCTTACTTGAAACTGCCGGTGCTACACGCATGATCACTTTAGACTTGCATGCTCCGCAAATTCAAGGCTTCTTTGATATTCCGGTTGACCATTTAATGGCTGTGACGATTCTGTCTGAGCACTTTAAAAATCGTGATTTTGGCGGCGATATTTGCGTTGTTTCTCCTGATCACGGCGGTGTAACACGGGCTAGAAAATTAGCCGAAAGATTAAAGGCGCCAATCGCTATTATTGATAAACGCCGTCCAAGACCAAATGTAGCTGAAGTTATGAATATCGTCGGGAATGTCGATGGAAAAGTATGTATCCTGATTGACGATATTATTGATACAGCTGGTACGATTACTTTAGCAGCCAATGCATTAGTTGAAAATGGCGCGAAGGAAGTCTATGCCTGCTGTACGCATCCTGTTCTTTCAGGTCCGGCAATTGAAAGAATCGATAATTCAAAAATTAAAGAGCTTGTTGTCACAAACTCCATCGCATTACAAGAGGAAAAACAAATCGAGAAGATCCAAAGTTTATCGATTGCACCGCTTATTGCGGAGGCAATTATCCGCGTTCATGAGGAACAATCTGTCAGCATATTGTTTGATTAATGGAGACATATAGGGCTTGCTATTCAGCAAGCCTTCTATGCATAGATTGACAAAAAACTTTCATGTTTATTTTTTCCTGTCAAAGGGCAACGTTAAATAGAGGGGTATAGATTTCTAGACAGCCTCAAGAAACGCCCAGCAAAAATGGAAGGGGACTATGAACATGAATGCAGTTTTACAGGCAAAGGAAAGAAAGGAATTCCGCCGTTCTGAATTGAAGAAGTTACGCAAAGAGGGTCAAATTCCCGCGGTCGTTTACGGGTCTGAATCTGAAAATAAATCGATTTATTTGAATGAATCTGATTTATTGCGAACGATTAAGGACATAGGCCGAAATGGCGTGATTTCACTTGATGTTGAGGGGCAGAAGAAAAATGTTATCCTGACTGATTACCAATCCGATCCGTTAAAAAAGGTATTAACACATATCGACTTTCTGGCGGTGGATTTGTCAAAGGAAGTAACAGCAGCAGTAAGGCTGGTTTTAACAGGAGATGCTGCCGGCGTGAAAGACGGCGGTGTGATGCAGCAGTCCTTGCATGAGATCTCCGTTACGGCAACACCCAATAATATACCATCCTCTATTGAGGTGGATGTCACTGGTCTGCAAGTGGCAGAAACGATGACCGTTAAAGATATCAGAGGGGCTCAGTCTTATCATATTGATCATGATGAAGATGAAGTGATCTGCTCGATTCTTCCTCCGCGTCAGGAAAAGGAAATCAGTACAGGTGAAACGCAAAGTGAAGCTTCTCCTGAAAATCTTGAAGGAAGAGAAACAGGCGGCGAATAATAAAGAGCGGAATGGTAACAGGCAGCCTTTGCCCGGATGTTCATAAATGGATATCAGGCCCATAAGGAGGATGCAAACCGCGTACCGGGGACCCCTGTACGGGCAACAGCTCTCTTATGGGCTGCCTTTGCAAACGCTTTAACTTTATTCAGCCAATGTTTTTGCGGCAAGTGATCTAGAGGGGCAGTAGCGGCATATGATAGGTGGGGGAGAATGAAACTAATCGTTGGCCTGGGGAATCCCGGAAAGCAGTATGAACAAACAAGACATAATATTGGTTTTATGGTCATTGAAAGAATCGCAGAGAAGCTGAATATTCAGCTCGATCAGGCCAAGTTTAAAGGTCTGTTTGGCACAGGTTTCTTTGAAGGTGAAAAAGTCCTATTATTAAAACCATTAACTTATATGAATCTATCGGGTGAGTCAATCCGTGCGATTATGGATTTTTATCAAATAGATCCAGAAGACATCTTGGTTATTTATGATGATTTAGATTTGCCGGCCGGAAAGATTCGCCTGCGGCAAAGAGGGAGTGCAGGCGGGCATAACGGAATTAAATCAACGATTTCACATTTGGGCACTCAGGAATTTAATCGTATCCGGGTCGGCATCAACCGCCCGACGAATGGGATGGCAATTACAGACTATGTTCTTGGCCGTTTTGCCCGGGAAGAGCAGGATCCAATTCAAGAAGCTGTTGAACGAAGTGCGGATGCCTGCATAGAATGGACGAAGAAACCTTTTTTGCAAGTCATGAATACTTATAATCAATAGAATGATTTTCACAATTGCAGGTAATAATAACATTATAAAAAGCGTATGACCTGTCTGGAAATAAGATGCAAAGGGAAACAGAATGAAAGATTTTTGCTGCGCTGTTTTGTGACGCCTATGCAGGTATCATCGCTTATTGTGTTATGAGGAGGGAATAGCATGGCTATTCATTACCACTGCAGACATTGTGGAATGAAAATAGGAATGATTGATCAAGTCTCTGTTGAGGCTGAACGTCTTGGTTTAAATAAACTGACGGACGAAGAAAGACATGAAATGATTACTTATAATGAGAATGGAGACTTGCATATTAAATCAATTTGTGAAGATTGCCAGGAATCGCTGCAGAAAAATCCTGAATATTACCAAAATGACTTTTTAATTCATTAAAGCTTTGGAGCCGCATCCAAAGCATTTTTCTGTTTCGATTTGCTCAGGCGCTTATTACTTTTTTAATAAAGTATTATTAATATTGCAATCATATTTAAGTTTTCTTATATAAAAATTAGATATAGGGCGAATTTTGGAGGGAGGGACTGCGTTGAAAGGATTGAAGAACTTTTTTCATCAACAGGAAGATATTCTGAGCATCATTGCGGGCATTGAAGGTGGGTTAAAAGAACAGCTTGTTACCGGTTTGTCCGGCTCTGCAAGAACTCTATTTCTATCCTCAATTTATGAAAAAACAAAAAAATCAGTTGTCATTATTACGTATAATTTATTACAGGCGCAAAAGCTTTTTGATGATTTAACCCATATTATTGGCGAAGATGATGTATTTTTATATCCAGCTAACGAGCTTATTAGTGCCGAGATTAGTATTGCCAGTCCTGAATTAAGAGCACAGCGGGTCGAAGTATTAAACCGTTTGTCTTTGCAAAAAAAGGGAATCACGATTATACCGATTGCTGGAATAAGAAGAATGATCCCATCTCCGGCTGTTTGGAGGGAATATCAATTAACCTTTAAGCTGGGAGAAGAGATTGATGTGGAGCAGCATTTGCAGCTCCTTGTCGAAATGGGGTATGTCCGTACAGAAATGATTACAGCCCCCGGCGAATTTAGTGTAAGAGGCGGAATTGTTGACATCTATCCTTTGACTGAGTCTAATCCTGTCAGAATTGAGCTGTTTGATACGGAGATCGATTCGATACGCAGCTTTTCATTGGAAAATCAGCGTTCGATTGAAAAACGCAAAGAACTGTCTATTGGGCCGGCATCGGAAATACCTTTCAAGAACGAGCAGTTTGAACAGCTGGCGGAGAAGCTTGAGACAGGTCTTAAGGCCAGCTTAAAGGTTATTAAGGATGAAAAGGCAAAAGCGCAGGCCTTGCAAAATGTCGGCTATGAGCTTGAACAGTTGCGGAATAAGCAAAAGCCTGAGGGACTATTCAAATATTTATCCATTACCAAAGATCATGCTAGTAGTTTACTAGACTATTTTCCAAAGAATACGATTCTTTTTATCGATGAGATTAGCCGCGTTCAGGAAATGAATGAATCACTGGAGCGGGAAGAAGCGGAATGGTATACGCATTTATTAGCTGAAGGCAATATCATTCAGGGGATTAAAGTTTCTCATAATGTGCAGGAATTATTCTCCGGTCTAAAACTGCCGCGCGTTTATTTATCCTTGTTTTTACGGCATGTACCTAATACGAATCCACAGAATATCATTAATATTAATTGTAAACAAATGCAGAACTTTCATGGTCAGATGAATGTACTGAGAGGAGAAATTGAACGCTGGAAAAAGAGCCATTATTCTATCCTTTTTCTTGGTATGGATGAAGAGCGGATAAAAAAGCTGGAACGTGTTCTTCAAGACTATGAGATTGAGGCAGACATAACGAGCGGGACAGATCTATTAACGGGCAAAGTGCAAATTGTCAAAGGCGACCTGCTGACTGGCTTTGAACTGCCCATTCAAAAAATCGCCGTTGTTACGGAAGAAGAACTGTTCACGAAGCGGGCGAAAAAGACACAGCGCCGGCAAAAATTATCGAATGCTGAAAGAATTAAAAGTTATTCTGAATTGAATGTTGGAGATTATGTTGTTCATGTGAATCACGGGATCGGGAAATATCTCGGGATTGAAACACTTGTCATTAATGGCGTTCATAAGGATTATCTTCACATTCGTTATCAGGGTTCGGATAAATTGTATGTTCCGGTAGAGCAAATTAACCTTGTGCAAAAATATGTCGGTTCAGAAGGCAAAGAACCGAAAATTTATAAATTGGGCGGAAATGATTGGAGGAAGGTAAAGAAAAAGGTCCAATCTTCGGTGGAGGATATTGCCGAAGATCTCATAAAGCTATATGCAGAGCGTGAAGCGGCGGTCGGTTATGCTTTCAGTCCTGATGGGGAAATGCAGCGTGAATTTGAAGCAGCCTTCCCTTATGAAGAGACAGAGGATCAGCTTCGCTCCATTCAGGAAATTAAAAAGGATATGGAAAAAGAGCGGCCAATGGATCGTCTGCTTTGCGGTGACGTAGGCTATGGAAAAACAGAAGTCGCGATTCGTGCGGCTTTTAAAGCAGTGGCGGATGGGAAACAAGTGGCGATCTTGGTACCGACAACAATCCTGGCGCAGCAGCATTACCAAACCATGACGGAGCGGTTCCAGGATTATCCGGTGAAAATTGGTCTCCTCAGCCGGTTCCGAACAAGAAAGCAGCAAACGGAGACCATTAAGGGACTTAAAAATGGCACGGTTGATATCGTTGTCGGTACCCATCGATTATTATCAAAGGAGATTATTTACCATGAACTCGGCTTGTTAATTATTGATGAAGAACAGCGCTTCGGTGTCAGCCATAAAGAAAAAATTAAAAGGTTAAAAACCAATGTAGATGTTCTGACCTTAACGGCAACACCAATCCCGCGTACTCTCCATATGTCCATGCTGGGTGTCCGCGATCTTTCCGTTATCGAAACACCGCCGGAGAATCGTTTTCCGGTTCAAACGTATGTAATGGAGTATAACGGTGAATTAATAAGAGAGGCAATTGAACGTGAGCTGGCAAGAGACGGACAGGTCTATTTCCTTTATAACCGCGTGGAGGATATCGAACGGAAGGCAGAGGAAATTTCGATGCTGGTTCCAGATGCAAAGGTGACATTTGCTCATGGTCGTATGAACGAAAATGAACTCGAGTCTGTCATGCTCAGTTTCCTCGAGGGGGAGTATGATGTCCTCGTCAGCACAACGATTATTGAAACGGGTGTTGATATTCCAAATGTAAACACACTTATCGTTAATGATGCAGATAAAATGGGACTTTCCCAGCTCTATCAGCTGCGCGGTCGTGTAGGGCGTTCCAACCGGGTGGCATATGCTTACTTTACTTACCGCAAAGATAAGGTACTGGCGGAGGTGGCAGAGAAGCGTCTCCAAGCCATTAAGGAATTTACAGAGCTTGGCTCAGGCTTCAAAATAGCCATGCGGGACTTGTCAATCCGCGGCGCAGGAAATCTTTTAGGGGCACAGCAGCACGGATTTATTGATTCGGTTGGATTTGACCTCTATTCACAAATGCTGAAAGAAGCGATTGAAGAACGAAGAAGAGAACATACAGATGAACCAAGACCGGTTTCGATTGAAATTGATTTAGATATCGATGCCTATATCCCGGATCTATATATTTCCGATGGACAGCAAAAAATTGAAATGTATAAACGCTTCCGCGGCGTGAAGGATCTGGAAGATATTACAGAACTTCAGGAAGAAATGATCGACCGTTTTGGGGAATATCCAGAGGAAGTCAGGTACTTGTTTAAAGTGGCTGAAATTAAAGTATTTGCTGTGCTTGTTGGCGTTGAAAGCATTAAGCAGGTTAAGGATGAAGTAACGATCCTGTTATCTGAACAGGCCAGCAGCACGATTGATGGGCAAAGGGTTTTCAAATTGAGTAATCAATACGGTCGGATGGTCGGGCTTGGCATGGAAGGGAAACAGCTGAAAATGGTCCTTCACATTAAGAAGGTAGAGCTTGAGACATGGCTTAAGGCCATCCATGAAATTTTGCAGGGTCTCCATGAAACAAAGGAAGACGGAGCAACACCAGTTTCTTAAAAACCTCGCCTATGTCCTATGTATCTGGAAATTCCATCCTAATTTGGAATTAATAATACCAACAAGAAAAAGTATTAGGATGTGTATAGAAGTTTCCATATGAAAGATACTAAGTTCAAATATGGCGAAGGTTACATATTGAGGAATATGAATCATTGCCACATGAATCAAATCATCAGATGAAAGAGAGGCAACGTTGAATGAAAGCAACTGGAATTGTTCGTCGAATCGATGATTTAGGTCGTGTAGTTATTCCCAAGGAAATCCGCAGGACATTAAGAATCCGTGAGGGCGACCCATTGGAGATATTCGTTGACCGTGATGGAGAAGTGATTTTGAAGAAATATTCCCCGATTAGTGAATTAGGTGACTTTGCAAAAGAGTATGCTGAAGCTTTATATGATAGCCTTGGAAATCCTGTTCTAATTTGTGACAGGGACTCCTACATAGCCCTTGCTGGAGGATCGAAAAAGGATTACTTAAATAAAGGGATAAGCGAATTGGTCGAAAAAACGATGGAGGACCGGAATTCGATTCTCATTAACCAATCAGGCGAGACTTCTTTAGCAGATGGCAACTTGGAGGAGATGACCTCTTATACGATTGGACCCATTATTGCGAATGGAGACCCAATTGGCGCCGTTATTATCTATTCCAAAGAGGGTACATTAGGCGAAGTTGAGCATAAGGCTGTTGAAACAGCCGCCGGTTTCTTGGCACGACAGATGGAATCTTAAAATTGTGGTTTATTAGAGATTAATTATTGAATAGAGAGAGAGGAGGCAGCCGTTGCTGTCTCCTTTTCTTTTGGCGCTGTTAAATCTTGTTGTTGACCCTTATACCGCCTTATGTGTATGGGTTTCACTACGTTCCTTGTTACCAAGGAAAACACGTTCACGCCATACACATAAGGTTAATATCAACAATGAACATTAATAGAGCCTTTCTTTTATAAAACTCCCGTGGAAAAATATGCTATAATACTTTGGAATTTCATTTTGTGGAAGGGGCTATTACAATCATGCCCAATGATCATGCCAAGAAATTATTTAAGGGGACATTCATTCTCACAATAGCCGCCCTTTTGACAAAAATACTCAGCGCCTTTTATCGGATCCCGTTTCAAAATATCGTCGGAGATGTCGGTTTTTACATATATCAACAGGTTTATCCCTTTTACGGGATTGCGGTGGCTTTATCGACATACGGCTTTCCGCTTATTATCTCTAAATTATATGCGTTTGAAACAGCTAAGGAAAGGCATGGCAGTGTGAGGCAATTATTTGTTGTATCGGGTCTCTTTTTGCTTAGCTTTGGTTTAGTCTGTTTTTCCGCTCTATATTGGGGCGCGGGTTGGCTGGCTGACCATATGCATGATCCGCAGCTGGTCCCGCTGCTCCGGATGGTGGCATGGGTTTTTCTCTTTATGCCTTTTATCTCCCTTTTCAGGGGATTTTTCCAGGGAAGCGGGGATATGATTCCAACGGCAGTTTCACAGATTAGCGAACAGTTTATCAGGGTTGCTACGATATTAGCAGCAGCCGTCATCCTCATGAGTAAGTCCTATTCCCTGTATGTTGTTGGCAGCGGAGCTGTGTTCGGTTCAATCACAGGCGGGCTAGTGTCCGTTATCCTCTTGCTTCTGTTTTGGCGGCGGCACAGGTCTAATCTGCGTCTTGCGGGTACGTTCCAAAAAGGAAAGAGCAAGATAATCCTGAAAACATTGAGTATCGAGGGGTTTACCATTTGCATCAGCGCAATGCTTTTGATATTTATCCAATTGGCCGACTCGCTGAATTTATACTCGCTATTAGTGCAGTCGGGCATGGGGGCAGAGGAAGCGAAGAAATTAAAGGGAGTCTATGATCGGGGGCAGCCGCTGATCCAATTAGGTACGGTTGTGGCGACATCGATGTCCTTAACATTAGTACCATTGATAACAAAAGAAAAGCTGCAGCAAAATACTGTCTTTTTGCGAAAAAAAATTGAGTCCGCTTTGAAAATAAGTATACTTGTCGGTGCAGGGGCGACAATGGGATTATGGAATATTATCGGGCAGACAAATCAGCTCCTTTTTGAAAACACAAACGGCTCGGATGTATTAGCGGTACTTAGTACACTCATTCTTCTCGGTTCGGTGATTATGACTGTAATCGCAATCCTGCAAGGTTTAGGGTGTACTGTTTTTCCCGCAATCGTGATAGTAGCTTCTACGGCAGTTAAATATGGGTTAAATACCTTCCTGATTGCGGAGTATGGAATTATGGGTGCCGCTTGTGCTTCGATTCTGGCATTCCTTTTTATATTGGTTTTATTAATCATGAAGCTGCGTACGATGATTGGTACAGTGATGATGAACAAGAGATTCTATTTTATTGTCACGCTTGCAGCTTTTGTCATGACGTGCGTCTTGCAGTTGTATATGTTTTTAAGTGATTATTTTATTTATAGGTTAGGTTATTCAGAACGTTTATCGGCCGGAATTCAAGCAGTAAGCGCAGTTTTCATCGGCGGGGCTGTGTACACGATCATCATTTTAAGGGGACGTATTTTTAAAGAAGAAGAGCTTTCATTATTGCCGTTCGGCAGTAAGCTTATGATGTTTTTACCGAAAAGAAACAGGAGATGAAGTGTCTATGAAAAAAATCATCATCGCAGGTTTGGGAGCAGGGGATTTGGACCAGCTGCCGCTCGGAATTTATAAATTGCTGCAAAGCGGGATCCCTATTTTTCTGCGGACAAAGGAGCATCCTGTGATAAGCGCATTGGTGCAGGAGGGGCTTAGCTTCGAATCCTTTGATTCGATTTATGAAAAGCATGAGCAATTTGAAGCGGTTTATGAGGAAATCGTTAAAACTTTATTAAATCATCAAGAACATGAAGTGATTGTTTACGGGGTTCCGGGACACCCTCTTGTAGCGGAAAAAACAGTCCAGCTGCTCATCGAGGCAGGCCCTGCGGCTGGTGTTGAGATTGAAGTCAAGGGCGGTCAGAGCTTTTTGGATGATCTGTTTGCTGCGCTAAAGATTGATCCGATTGAGGGATTCCAACTGCTCGATGCGACTGATTTAAAAGCAGAGGAGATTGGGTTACGCCAGCATATGATTATCGGACAGGTTTATGATGCGTTCGTTGCTTCCAATGTTAAATTAAGCTTTATGGAGCTCTTGCCGTATGATTATGCCGTATATATTGTGACAGCTGCCGGGAGCAGGGAAGAGAGAATCCGCAAAGTTCCTTTGTACGAGTTAGACCGCGCGGCTGAATTAAATAATTTAACTTCCGTTTATATACCGCCGGTAACGGATGAAACTATTCTTTATAAAGATTTTGCGAAGCTGCGGGAAATTATCGCTGTATTAAGGGGACCAAATGGCTGTCCGTGGGACAGGAAGCAGACCCATCAAACACTGAAGAAATATTTAATTGAGGAAGCATATGAAGTGATTGAAGCGATAGAGGAGCGGGATTATGATCATCTTATCGAGGAATTGGGGGATGTCCTGCTTCAGGTGCTGCTTCATGCTCAGATTGGCGAGGATGAGGGATTTTTCAAAATTGAAGATGTCATTGAAGGGTTGTCAGAGAAAATGGTCCGCCGTCATCCGCATGTGTTTGGCGGGGAAAGAACGGCTGAAACCGCTGAAGAGGTCGTGAAGAACTGGCAGGAAATTAAAGCGGAGGAGAAGGGGGTTAAGTCTGCATCCATATTAGATGGGACGGGTTTATCACTTCCAAATTTGATTCGCGCGTTTGAATTGCAAAAGAAGGCTGCTGCAGCAGGCTTTGACTGGCATGATGTTACCGGAGCATGGGAAAAGGTAAAAGAAGAAATTTCCGAGTTTGAAGCAGAGATGCAAAACGGAAGCTATAATGATGAAAAGTCTGTAAAGGAATTCGGCGATATTCTCTTTGCTCTTGTGAACGTTGCCCGCTATTATAAAATCAACCCGGATGAGGCTCTATTTATGACGAATCAAAAGTTTATCCGCCGGTTTCATTTTATTGAAGAAAAGGTAAGGGAAAGCGGAAAGGCATTTGCGGAATATACACTTGAGGAACTTGACTCCTTTTGGGAAGAAGCCAAAAGAAGTGAAATGAGATAACGGGGGAATTAAAGATGCGACTAGATAAATTTTTAAAAGTATCACGGTTAATCAAACGCCGGACATTGGCAAAGGAAGTTTCGGATCAAGGCAGAATTTTAGTCAATGGTGTTCAGGCTAAAGCAAGTACGAATGTTAAGGAGGGTGACGAACTAACCATCCGTTTCGGTCAAAGAATTGTAACGGTTAGAATTGACAGCATAAAGGAAACATCGAAAAAAGAAGAAGCTGCAGAAATGTATACGACTCTTAAGGATGAAAGAATTTCCGAGGGTGTCTGATCCCGGGGGTGAAGAAGTCAGACCCATCTTCCAGCCGCCCCCGCTTCGCTAATCGAAGTTCTATATTGCTCGTGCTCCTCATAATCATGTACAAACAGCTTGTACTTTTGTGATTGTGAGGGGATAAGGATGAGTCAGTATTACGAATCTAATTCGACGAAGGCTGTCCAGGAGCACGATGTCATTATGAGGGGCAGAAAGACATTAGAGATTACTGGAGTTAAGCAGGTAGAGAGCTTTGACAACGAAGAGTTTTTATTGGAAACTGTGATGGGCTTTTTGGCGATAAAAGGTGAAAATCTGCAAATGAAGAATCTTGATGTGGACAGGGGAATTGTGTCCATTAAAGGGAGGGTCTTTGACCTGGTTTATATTGACGAACAACCTGGAGATAAAGCTAAAGGGTTCTTTAGCAAGTTGTTCCGATGACCCTCAGTACACAATTTGCAACCATGCTGGTAATGATCAGCATGGGAGTTTTCTTTGGCGCTTCACTTGACACTTATAATCGGTTTTTACAAAGACGCAAAAGAAAGAGCTGGCTCGTATTTCTTAATGATGTCCTTTTTATGGTCATACAGGGTCTGCTCGTTTTCTATACGCTATTCCAGGTAAACAAGGGAGATCTGCGGTTTTATATTTTTATCGCCATATTGTGCGGGTTTGCTGCTTATCAGGCTATGCTCAAGCAATGGTATTTGAAATCGCTTGAGAAGATGATAAAATTCTGTATTTCTGTCTACCGTTTTCTTGTTAAGCTTATTAATATATTTATTTATAAGCCGATATATATCCTGATTACTACCTTAATAGCTATCATTATCTCAATTGGCAAAGGTTTATATACGGCAGCTAAGTGGCTGCTTAAATGCATTGTGGTATTAATCAAAGCAGCCTTAAAACCATTTCAATGGATGTTGACACTGCTTTGGAAATTAATTCCGAAAAATATTAAAAAATCAGTCGAGAAGTTATATAATAAATTAGCAGGAAAATCACTATTATTAAAGAATTATTACAGTAATTGGAAAGATAAATGGAAGAATAAATAAAGTAAGGGGGACTGCAGATGGGTGCAATGAAAAAGCCACAGATCACCAAGCTCAAAACTCAATATGCTGTACAGCAAGAGGAAGGCCAATTGCTGGCTGCAAGACGGAAAAAGGTTCTTATCAGACGGTTGAGTGCTTTCTTTGTACTAACTGCTGTCATCGCCTTCCTAATGGTTTCAACCGTGGTATCGCAGAATCATGCCGAGGCTAAAAAGCTGGAAGAAAAGGAACAGCTGGAAAAGGAACTCGCTGGTTTGAAAAATGACGAGGCATCGCTGAAGGATGAAATTGTCAAGCTGAATGATGATGATTATATCGCTAAATTAGCGCGAAAAGAATACTTCTTATCGGAAAAGGATGAAATTATTTTTACCCTGCCTAAAAAGGATAATAAGGAAGAAACGGCAAAATAAAGGTGTTATTGCACTCCTTTCACATATTTTGTATAATATAGATTAAGTATGATTTTGCATATTTTTAAGGAGGAAATTTCTTTTTATGTCAATCGAAGCAGGCAGCAAGTTACAAGGAAAGGTAACAGGCATTACTAATTTTGGAGCGTTTGTGGAGCTGCCGGAAGGCTCAACCGGACTTGTTCACATTAGTGAAGTCGCAGACAATTATGTAAAGGACATTAATGATCATTTAAAGGTTGGCGACATGGTTACCGTAAAGGTTATTAATGTGGAAAAGGACGGGAAAATAGGTCTTTCCATTAAGAAAGCAATTGACCGCCCGGAAAGACCGGAAAGATCAGAAAGACCGGCGAGACACGATAGAGGTGATCGTGGCGATTCAAGAGGCGGATACTCTGGAGGACGTCCGCGTCATGGGAAGTCAAATGATAGCCACCGAGCTCCTAAAGAGAACTTTGAATCAAAAATGGCACGTTTTTTGAAGGACAGTGAAGATCGCTTATCTTCTCTCAAGCGCAATACTGAATCCAAACGCGGTGGAAGAGGCGCCAGAAGAGGTTAACTTGCTGCTGATTCATTCATAAATATAGCAGGGTTTATCATTTATATTCCCTTTGTTGAAGACAAATCCTGCGTGGGTTTGTCTTTTTTATCTTTGGACAAGCAGCTCTTTAAAAGAACCTTTCTATTGTGGCAGTGGTTATATAGTGAATCCATGTTTTTTATTGACATCGACATGTTTTCTCTGTATGATATATATTGTGTCGTAAAATGTATTACGGCGGTGTAGCTCAGCTGGCTAGAGCGTACGGTTCATACCCGTAAGGTCGGGGGTTCGATCCCCTCCGCCGCTATAAAATAAAATGAACAGCAAAAGAAGACTTCTACTATTAATTAGAGGTCTTTTTTTTGTTTCACAATAGATCAGGTCACTCTATCATTCCAGAGCAAGATACTATTTAACACGCAAAATAATAGAGAAAACAAAACCCGGGGAATATATACGATATTTTCACAATATCGAAGGGCTTTTTTACTGAATATATATAAATCTGTTTCCTTTTCAGTGATTACGCTGAATAGCGTCGAACAAAAATCAGGCAGCTCTCTCTCGTTTTGACAAACTTTTAAGTTACGAATCTCTTATAATGTTTAGCAACAGTATCTTTAACAGGGAGTGAAGCTATGTGGAAAAGGTAGAGCGGAGTTTCATGGAACCTATGCGTGAAGTAGATTTCAGCAAAGCTAAGTTTAAGTTTGATAACCCTTTCATAAATATTCAATCTAAGCTTGAAACAATCTTCCTCAAAAAAGCCTATATTCTGTTGTTAATCGGTTTTCTACTCGGACGAGCCTTAATCTTAGCGAAATTAACCCCATTTAGTATTCCTTTCTTTGCTGCTGTGTATTTAATCAGACGTGATCGTGCCCCTATAGCCTTGGTTGGATTAGTTGCCGGGGCTGCAACTTTGTCAATCCGGGATGCTGTATCAACATTTGCCTTAACGATTCTCTATTTAATTGTTTACCGGGTTACAAGAAAGTGGCTGAAAAATGAAGTCAAAATGATCCCATTCTATGTATTATCTATTATTCTGCTGGGAGGTCTTGCTGAGGGATATTTCTTTAATGGGACGATCGCCTTTTATGATTTAATCATGGCAGGGGTAGAGGCAGGATTAGGTTTTATTTTGACCTTAATTTTCCTGCAGAGCCTTCCATTGCTGTCGATTACCAAAAGAAGACAGTCATTAAAGACAGAGGAAATTGTCTGTTTAATTATTCTGCTGGCATCTGTCATGACCGGGACGATTGGCTGGTCGATTTATAATCTTTCGGTTGAACATATTTTTTCCCGTTATCTTGTTATCCTCTTTGCGTTTGTTGCGGGGGCAACTGTAGGTTCAACCGTCGGTGTTGTGACAGGACTGATCTTCAGCCTGGCCAGTGTTTCAAGCTTCTTTCATATGAGTTTGCTGGCATTCTCGGGACTGCTCGGAGGTCTGTTAAAAGAGGGGCAAAAAATAGGTGTGGCTATTGGTCTGTTCATTGCCACTTTACTCTTGGGAATGTATGGTGACGGCAGCGCCAACCTTGTTAAAACCATTTCAGAATCCACTGCAGCGGTTCTTTTATTTTTCCTAACCCCTAATAGTCTTACTTCTAAACTGGCCAAATATATTCCCGGGACAGCGGAGCATACACAGGAACAGCAGGTATATATGCGAAAAATGAGGGATGTTACGGCGCAAAGAGTGGCGCAGTTTTCAAGCGTCTTCCAGGCGCTTTCTAATAGCTTTTCAAGTCAGGATGAAAAAATGGAATTCGATGATATTGACCGCGAACTGGACTACTTCCTCGGCAATGTAACGGAAAAGACATGCCAGTTATGCCACCGGAAGGATAAATGCTGGTCAAAGCACTTTACTACAACTTATGATTATATGAAACAAATTATGCTGGAAATGGAGCAAAGAGAAGAGGGGGTCTCGCAAAAACTATACCGTGATTTTGAAACTTATTGTATTAAGCCGAAGAAGGTAATCGAGGTGATGGATCAGGAGTTAACCTTTCATCAGGCCAATCAAAGGTTGAAAAAGCAGGTGAAGGAATCAAGAAAACTGGTGGCTGATCAATTATTAGGAGTATCTGAAGTGATGGAGAATTTCGCGAAGGAGATTCAAAGAGAAAGGGAAAACCATCACAGGCAAGAAGAGTTAATTCTGGAGGCACTTCAGGATTTTGGCATCGAAATTGAAAACGTGGATGTGTACAGTCTTGAACCAGGTAATGTCGATATTGAAATGACACTGCCGGGCTATGAAGGACATGGAGAATGTGAAAAAATTATTGCTCCAATGCTTTCTGATATTTTAGGCGAGAATATTTTGGTGAATAAAGAGGCCTACGCACCGGATTCAACTAGCATTTATCATGTCACGTTCCGCTCGGCCAAGACCTATTCGATTGAAACAGGGGTGGCTCACGCAGCTAAAGACGGCGGTTTAATCTCCGGTGACAGCTATTCAACGATTGAATTAGGCGGAGGGAAATATGCCATTGCCATCAGCGACGGAATGGGAAATGGAGAGCGTGCCCATATAGAAAGCCAGGAAACGCTGCAGTTATTGCAAAAAATACTGCAATCAGGGATCGAGGAGAAGGTGGCGATTAAATCGGTTAATTCCGTCTTGTCATTGAGGACAACGGATGAGATTTTTTCTACTCTGGATTTGGCGATGATTGATTTACAAAATGCTGCTACCAAATTTCTGAAGATTGGCTCTATTCCCAGCTTCATTAAGAGAGGAGATAGAGTCATTAAAATTCAGGCAAATAATCTCCCGATAGGGATCATTCAGGAATTGGAGGTTGATGTCGTCAGCGAACAACTGAAAGCAGGAGATTTGCTCATTATGATGAGTGACGGGGTCTTTGAAGGACCGAAGCATGTCGAGAATTATGACATATGGATGAAACGGAAAATTACCGAATTGAAAACGGAAAATCCGCAGGAAGTGGCGGATTTAATTATAGAAGAGGTCATTCGTTCACGGTCCGGACAAATTGCGGATGATATGACTGTTGTTGTCGCAAAAATTAAGCATAATACACCTAAATGGGCATCGATCCCCGTTCTGAAATACAGGCAAAAGGCAAATTAAATAGCGATAGGTATAATTCCCCTCCATACAGTCGAAAATGGTAACAATTCACTTATGGAGGGGAATTCCATTGAGAAAAGGAACTTTAAAGCAAATCCTATTAATTACGGATGGATGTTCAAACCAGGGAGATGACCCGGTGGCAAAAGCGGCACTGGCCAGGGAACAGGGTATTACGGTAAATGTTATTGGTGTCATGGAACATGATGTGATAGATGAAAAGGCAATGAAGGAAATTGAGGAAATCTCTATGTCCGGAGGCGGGGTAAGCCAAATTGTTTATACTTATAATCTCTCGCAAACCGTTCAGATGGTGACAAGAAAGGCAATGACACAGACGCTCCAAGGACTAGTCAATCAGGAACTAAAGCAAATTCTCGGGCGTTCACAGACGATGGAGGATCTCCCGCCGGAGAAAAGAGGCGAAATCATGGAGGTAGTCGACGAACTAGGAGAAACTGTCGAGCTTGAGGTCCTTATTCTTGTTGATACGAGTGCAAGTATGAAGGAGAAGCTGCAGACCGTGAAGGAAGCACTCCTTGATCTCTCTTTAAGTTTAAATGCACGGACAGGGGAAAACCGTTTTTCGGTGTTTATATTTCCCGGGAAAAACAATGAGGTGGAAAAACTGCTCGACTGGACACCTAGGCTTGAATCATTAACAGGAATCTTCTCTAAGTTGTCTACCGGCGGAATCACACCAACAGGACCAGCCTTAAGTGAAGCCCTTAACTACTTCAGAAAAAAACGTTCATTAAGGAGTATGCTGTCTGATGATGAATTCTATGAAGAATCAGTGTAAAGCAGCACCTGGAACTCTGATTGAAGGCAAATGGCATAAAAATTGCTATACCCTTATTAAGGAATTAGGATATGGGGCGAATGGGGTGGTTTATCTTGTAAGGCGAAATCATCAGTATGCCGCGCTGAAAATGAGCAGTAACGGTGCCTCTATCACTTTAGAGGTCAACGTACTTAAATCTTTTGCAAAGGTCCAAGCATCGGCACTTGGACCTTCTTTGCTTGATGTTGATGATTGGGTAACAAAAAGCGGAAATATTCCTTTTTATGTGATGGAGTATATACAAGGTCCCGATTTGCTGACCTTTATAGAACAAAAGGGGCATGCCTGGCTTCCTGTACTGATGCTGCAGCTGCTGAATGACTTAGAGAAGCTGCATCAAAGCGGCTGGGTATTCGGCGATTTAAAGCCGGAAAATATTATTGTTACAGGACCACCGGTGCAGGTGCGCTGCATTGATGTAGGCGGTACCACATTAAGGGGCCGTGCCATCAAGGAATTTACCGAGTTTTACGACAGGGGTTATTGGGGACTTGGTTCGCGTAAGGCTGACCCCGGTTATGACTTATTCGCTGTCGCAATGATTATGATGAATACGGTTTATCCAAAGCGGTTTAACAAAAGTGAAGGCGGTCTGTCACAATTAACCTGGATGGTTAAACAAAAGGACGTGCTAAAAGGGTATGAAAAGATCATCCTGCATGCCTTTCAGGGGCACTATCAAAGCGCTGCTCAAATGAGAAGGGAACTGCTTGCAGCGGTCAATAAAGAACAGCCCGCAGCCCGCTCGGTTGTACAGCAGTCGAGAACGACAAAGAAGGTAAGTGCGAAACGTCAGCAGCATAAGAGGAAAAAGGGCGGTATCATGGAGACTGTTATTATCTTTCTCATCGTTATTTCCTTTTATGTCATATATATGTTTGGCCAGCTCATTTAGGAAAATTGTACCCCCTGGTTATGGAGTATGCAGGTCAGAAAAAATACAAAAAAGTTAGGGTTCAAGCTTTGGGTGTTCTCAATAAACATGATATGCTAGAGGATATACCTAGAAACCCATGAAATATATGGGGAAATAAACTATATGTTTAATAGTAAGGAAGAATGTGTCATGGTAGAAGAGAAAGTGGAGTCTTTTTTAAAGCAAAAAAGGTTTATTTTGAATGGGAAGCGATTACTTGTAGGTGTATCAGGCGGACCTGATTCACTAGCGCTGCTGCATTATCTTTGGAAACAGCAGGAACAATATGATTTTTCTATTACCGTTGCACATGTTGATCATATGTTTAGAGGGATGGAATCTTATAACGAGGCTAAATTTGTTGAAGCGTTCTGTGCGGTGCGGGGCATCCCTTTTCGCATGACTAGAATGAATGTTCCAGAGTATATGAAGGAATCTGGGAAAAGCTCACAAGTATCCTCAAGAGAATGCCGCTATCAGTTTTTTGCAAAGGTCATGAAGGAATTGCGGCTTGACTATCTAGTTCTGGCACATCATGGAGATGATCAGATTGAAACCATGCTGATGAGATTAACACGCGGCAGTTCGGGAGCCGCACGGGCAGGGATTCCCTTTCTCAGACCTTTCCAGAACGGTTATATTGTCAGACCTTTTTTATGCTTGAATCGAGACGAAATTGAGCGTTATTGCGGTGAAAATCAGTTAAATCCCCGGCGAGACCCCAGTAATGAGAAGGACGTGTATCTCCGAAACCGATTCAGAAAATATGTTGTACCATTTTTGCAGAGGGAAAATTCCCGTGTTCATGAGCATTTTCAGCGATTCAGCGAAGAGCTCCAGGAGGATGAACAATTTTTACAGGAATTAGCGCTGCAAAAAATGAGTACAGTATGTAAAGACAAGCAGGAAGGTCTCGTAACCATTGATATTAACGCTTTTCAGGATATGGCGATTCCTTTACAAAGAAGAGTCGTTCAACTAATATTAAATTATCTTTATGAAAAAAGGTCCGAAAAAAGGCCCGAATCCCTGTCTGCTATACATATTGAGCACTTTTTTTCTCTCATCGAAGGACCCCATCCATCAGGAAGTTTGGATTTTCCAGATGGATTAAAGGTTATTCGTTCCTATCGTATTTGTCACTTTTGTTTTGATTCTATCCAGACAGAGGAATTCCATGTTGAGCTCGATTCGCCGGGTGTATGCATTCTGCCTAATGGGGACTCCATCATTCTTGAGGAAACGGATCATGTGCCAGAACTTCATAACTTGGGTCCGTACACCTTCAAAATGAATCCTGAGGATGCTGCTTTCCCTATCGTGATCAGGACCAGAGAGCCGGGAGACCGAATGAGCTTAAAAGGGATGAAGGGCACACGGAAAATTAAGTCTATCTTCATTGACGAGAAAATACCTTTAGAGCAAAGGGGAAGCTGGCCGGTTGTAACAGACGGAAATGGTCAAATCCTGTGGCTTCCTGGATTAAAAAAATCTGCTATGGAAATGGATTATGAAAAAGGAACAAAGGCGCTGCTCTTCACATATAAGAGGGCGGGGCATCAACAATAGGCGCAATTACTTCTAGGAGGCATACGAAAAAGATGAAGAATGATATTGAGAAGGTATTACTATCAGAGGAGGAAATTCAAAATAAAGTAAGGGAACTGGGGGTACAATTAACAGAGGACTATCAAGACAAATTTCCTCTTGTTATAGGTGTATTAAAAGGTGCTATGCCGTTCATGTCAGATTTAATTAAACGTATCGACGTATTTTTGGAAATGGACTTTATGGATGTTTCCAGCTATGGTCATTCAACGGTTTCCTCAGGAGAAGTGAAAATTGTCAAAGATTTGAATACCTCTGTAGAAGGACGCGATATTCTCATTGTTGAGGATATTATTGACAGCGGGTTGACACTCAGCTATCTCGTTCAGCTTTTCCAATATCGGAAAGCGAAATCGGTCAAAATTGTAACCCTGCTGGATAAGCCGACAGGACGCAAGGCTGATATTAAAGCGGATTATGCAGGATTCATTGTCCCTGATGCCTTTGTTGTTGGATATGGGCTTGATTATGCTGAAAAGTACCGTAATCTGCCATATATTGGTATTCTAAAGCCATACGTATATAGCAGCGGCAATTAAGACCGTTAAATTCTTCTTGACATGTACACCGCAATATTTAAATAACTACTGTATAGAAGTGTAATTCCTTGTATTACTATTATTTTCTATGTTACTATACTCTATAGTTTCTTGACCGTGGGAGGAGGTAAGGGATGAATCGGATTTTCCGTAATACCATCTTTTATTTATTAATTTTTCTAGTTATTATCGGCGTTGTTAGTTTCTTTAATGGCGGAAGCAAGCCTACGCAAAATATAACCTATAATGAATTTATTCAAAACCTTGAACAAGATAAGGTTACCAGCATGACCATGCAGCCGGAACGCGGTGTGCTGGAGATTCGCGGACAGCTTAACGGATATGAGAAAGATAAATATTTTATCACTTATGTTACAAACAGCGATAGTGAAATTGAGCGCATTCAAACGCTGGCAGGGGATGTTCCACAATTGAAATTGGATGTGCTGCCTGCGAAAGAGACAAGCGGATGGGTGACTTTCTTTACATCTATTATTCCGTTTATCATTATCTTTATCTTATTCTTCTTCCTGTTAAACCAAGCTCAAGGCGGCGGAAGCCGGGTTATGAACTTTGGTAAAAGTAAAGCCAAGCTATACAACGAGGACAAGAAGAAGGTCCGCTTTAAAGATGTAGCAGGAGCAGATGAGGAGAAGCAAGAACTCGTTGAAGTGGTTGAATTCTTAAAAGATCCAAGAAAATTCTCCGAACTGGGAGCCAGAATTCCAAAGGGTGTCCTTCTTGTTGGACCTCCAGGGACAGGTAAAACATTGCTGGCCCGTGCTGTAGCAGGGGAAGCGGGAGTACCGTTCTTCTCCATCAGTGGTTCGGATTTCGTTGAAATGTTTGTCGGGGTAGGGGCATCGCGTGTGCGTGACCTATTTGAAACAGCGAAAAAAAATGCCCCTTGTATCATTTTCATCGATGAAATTGATGCTGTTGGACGCCAGCGCGGCGCTGGTCTTGGCGGCGGACATGATGAACGTGAACAGACATTAAATCAATTGCTTGTTGAAATGGATGGATTTGGCGCTAATGAGGGAATCATCATTATTGCTGCAACAAACCGTCCTGACATTTTGGATCCAGCACTTCTTCGTCCAGGCCGTTTCGACCGTCAAATTACGGTGGACCGTCCTGATGTAAACGGACGTGAAGCGGTATTAAAGGTCCATGCACGCAATAAACCACTTGATGAAGCTGTTAACTTAAAGGCTATTGCGCAGCGTACACCAGGATTCTCAGGTGCTGATTTGGAAAATCTATTGAATGAAGCAGCCCTTGTGGCAGCTCGTCGAAATAAGAAAAAGGTCGATATGGAAGATATCGATGAAGCTACAGACAGAGTCATTGCCGGACCTGCCAAAAAGAGCCGTGTTATCTCTGAAAAGGAAAGAAGGATCGTGGCATTCCATGAAGCAGGTCACACAGTTATCGGTTTAATGCTCGATAATGCTGAAATCGTTCATAAAGTAACAATTGTCCCTCGCGGGCAGGCAGGCGGTTATGCGGTAATGCTTCCAAAAGAAGACCGCTTCTTTATGACAAAGCCGGAGCTGCTGGATAAAATTGTCGGTCTGCTTGGCGGACGTGTTTCAGAGGAGATTGTCTTTGGTGAAGTTAGTACTGGAGCTCATAACGACTTCCAGCGCGCAACAGGTATTGCCCGCCGTATGGTGACAGAGTTCGGTATGAGTGATAAGCTTGGACCGCTGCAATTTGGACAGGCTCAGGGCGGACAGGTATTCTTAGGACGCGACTTCCATAATGAGCAAAATTATTCAGACGCGATTGCCTATGAAATTGACCTCGAAATTCAACGGATCATCAAAGAATGTTATGAAAAGGCAAGAAAGGTGCTTACCGAAAATCGTGAGAAGCTTAATGTTATTGCCAATACATTACTTGAAGTTGAAACTTTGGATGCTGAACAAATTAGACATCTTGCTGACCATGGTACACTGCCGGAACGTAAAGTGGCACTGACTAAAGACGGAAAGCAGGGCGCTGATGTAAAAGTGAACATCAGTAAGAAAGATGATGATGAGCTTACAGGAAACATCGTACCCAATGCGATTGAAGGATTAAATTCAGGAGATAATCCTGATTCAAAAGAAAAATAATGATGATTAAAAAGGTGCTCGCTACAGAGCACCTTTTTATCATTAAATTTGGAGCAATCTTACAAGGTTTAATCAAGGACTAGTGTATGCGTCCTCTTAGCTATGGTATGATGTTGCAGTAATATATCCGAATAATAGAAAAAGTGGTGAAAATCGTTGATCTTTGTAATTGATGTAGGAAATACGAATATAGTATTAGGAGCATACGATGGTGATGAATTAAAGCATCATTGGCGGATCGAAACACATCGCAATCGGACAGGTGATGAGTACGGAATGATGATCAAATCATTATTTGACTATGCCGGTTTGTCTTTTTCAGATATTAAAGGAATTATTATTTCTTCGGTAGTACCGCCGATTATGTTCTCATTAGAAAAAATGTGTCAGAATTACTTTCATGTAAAACCATTTATTGTTGGCCCGGGAACAAAGACCGGATTAAATATTAAATCGGACAATCCAAGAGAAGTTGGTGCCGACCGAATCGTCAATGCAACTGCGGCTATTCATGAATATGGCAGTCCGTTAATTATCGTTGATTTTGGTACCGCTACGACTTATTGCTATATCAATGAGGATAAGCAATATATTGGCGGGGCAATTGCTCCGGGGATTGGGATATCAACCGAGGCTTTATATACAAGGGCTTCCAAACTGCCAAGAATTGAAATCACCCGTCCGGAAAGTGTGATTGGTAAAAATACAGTTGCGGCCATGCAGTCCGGCGTACTATTTGGTTATGTAGGACAAGTTGAAGGGCTGGTTAAACGAATGAAGGCAGAAAGCAAAGTAAATCCAACTGTGATTGCGACCGGTGGATTGGCGCAGCTTATTGCCGATGAATCGACATGTATTGATATCGTCGATCCGTATTTAACTTTAAAGGGACTTCTGCTTATTTATCATCGGAACCTGGAAAATATGAAGAAGTAAATATTTGTCTTAAGGATAAGAAAGCATAAGGTATGGAATGAGGCTGGTATCCAGCTACAGCGCTTACGCTTTAAAATGAAAGGAGAACGAAGATGGGGGATTATTTAGTTAAGGCGCTTGCCTATAATGGTCAAATCCGTGCGTATGCTGTCCGCAGCACAGAAACAGTGAATGAAGCACAAAAACGCCATATGACATGGCCTACAGCTTCTGCTGCACTGGGCAGGGCGATGACAGCGTCTGTCATGATGGGAGCTATGCTGCAAGGTGATGATCAAATAACCGTCAAAATCGAAGGCGGAGGTCCGATTGGACATATTCTAGTCGACAGCAATGCAAAAGGGGAAGTCCGAGGCTATGTTTCAAACCCGCAGGTTCATTTTGATTTGAATGAAAGTGGAAAATTAGATGTTAGAAGAGCCGTCGGCACACAAGGCATGCTGAGTGTCGTAAAGGACATCGGGCTTCGTGATTATTTCACTGGGCAGATACCTCTTGTTTCAGGAGAGCTTGGTGAAGATTTCACCTACTACTTCGCTTCCTCAGAGCAGGTCCCTTCATCCGTGGGGGTAGGTGTATTAGTGAACCCTGATAATTCAATCCTAGCTGCCGGCGGCTTTATTATTCAGTTAATGCCGGGTACGGATGACGAAACGATTACAAAAATCGAAAATAGCCTGAGCAGTATGGAGCCGGTATCGAAGTTAATCGAAAAGGGATTGACTCCTGAAGAATTATTAGCTGTTGTTTTAGAAAAGGACCAAATCAAATTCCTTGAAAAAATTCCTGTTTCTTTTACATGTACATGTTCAAAAGAACGGTTTGGCAATGCGATAATCGGTCTGGGCCGGGCAGAAATACAAGATATGATTGATACAGACGGCAAGGCCGAAGTACACTGCCATTTTTGCAATGAGAAATATCTTTTTAGCGCAGAAGAATTAGAGGAATTAAAGAAGGAATCAAAGTAAATACTATGCAAAGAATGAAAGGTGGCTGAAGGGCCACTTTTTTCTCATAAAAAATGCAAGTCTTAGATTGAGCTAACTGGTTTATACATATAATTATAAGAAATTTATACTTTTCCAATTAAAATGGTTGACATTGGCAGAGATTCTTGCTAAATTTGAATCAATCAATTAATCATATAAATATAGTCGGATTAAGAAAGGGTGCTATCATCAATGGCTAAAAATGCAAATTCAATTGCCGAATTAATCGGTCAAACTCCTGTAGTAAAATTAAATAGAGTAGTGGATGACAACAGTGCAGATGTATACTTAAAATTAGAATATTTCAATCCAGGAAGCAGTGTAAAGGACCGTATCGCTTTAGCGATGATTGAAGCTGCTGAAAAAAGCGGCGCTTTAAAACCAGGCGGAACGATTATTGAGCCTACAAGCGGTAACACTGGAATCGGTTTAACATGGATTGCTGCGGCAAAGGGCTATAAATCTGTTATTGTAATGCCTGAAACAATGAGCTTAGAACGCCGTAACCTGCTTCGTGCTTATGGTGCACAATTAGTTTTAACTCCTGGACCTGCTGGAATGAAGGGGGCAATTGCAAAAGCTGAAGAATTGGCTCAAGAAAACGGCTATTTTCTGCCACAGCAATTCGAAAACGAAGCAAACCCTGAAATTCATAGATTAACAACTGGTAAAGAGCTTGTTGAGCAATTCCCAGACGGATTAGATGCCTTTGTTGCAGGAATTGGAACAGGCGGTACAATCACAGGTGCTGGTGAAGTATTAAAAGAAAAATATCCTGACATCCAAATCTATGCCGTAGAACCAACTGATTCTCCTATACTTTCTGAAGGAAAATCAGGTCCGCATAAACTTCAAGGAATTGGTGCTGGATTTATTCCTGAAGTATTAAACACTGAAATTTACAATGAAGTAATCACTGTAACGACTGAGCAAGCATTTGGTGCTGCCCGTCAAGTAGCAAGCCAAGAAGGAATTCTAGGCGGTATTTCAGCTGGTGCTGCTATCTATGCAGCTCTTGAAGTGGCTAAAAAGCTAGGAAAAGGCAAAAAAGTCGTGGCGATTATTCCAGATAACGGTGAACGTTACTTAAGTACTGCATTATATCAATTTGATGCTGAGTAAGAAAAGCTAAGCTTAAGAAAAAGAGACAACTGTCCGAGGACTGTTGTCTCTTTTTGCATTGAAAATGAGTTTACGTTATTATTATTAATTATGATATTCCTAAATCTTAGATGTGAAATACAGGAGAGATGATTGATGGCGAATAATATGATTCACTGCGGTTCTTATACACTTGATTATGGAAAGAAGACCCTTATTATGGGGATTTTAAATGTGACTCCCGATTCCTTTTCGGATGGGGGAAAATATAATCAGCTTGTTCAGGCTGTTCGAAGAGCGCAGGAACTGGTCGATTGTGGTGCTGACATTATTGATATTGGCGGAGAGTCAACCCGTCCCGGATATACGCCTATTTCAGTGGAAGAAGAACTTGAACGGATTATTCCATTTATCGAGGCAATTACACGTGAGGTACCTGTTGTGCTGTCCGTAGATACCTTCAAGGCAGAAACAGCAAGACAAGCAATAAATTCCGGAGCGCATATCATTAATGATATTTGGGGGGCTAAAGCGGATCCGAATATGGCCAAGGTTGCGGCTGACCTTTCTGTTCCAATCATTTTACAGCATAATCGGGACAATGAACATTATCAGTCCTTCTTCAGGGACTGCTTGAATGACATGTATGAAAGTATTGCCATAGCCAGAGCAGCGGGCGTTCAGGATGAACAGATTATTATCGACCCGGGTATCGGCTTTGCCAAGAACGCAGCAAGGGATCTGGAAATGATGCGCAATTTGGATACCTTTACAGCTCTTGGCTATCCTGTCTTATTAGGACCATCACGAAAACGGATGATTGGTGCAGTACTGGATCTTCCAGTAACTGAACGCATGGAAGGTACGGGAGCAGCAGTCTGCTTCGGCATCCAACAGGGTTGTCAAATTGTTCGTGTTCATGATGTAAAGGAAATAAGCAGAATGGCGAAAATGATGGATGCGCTGATGGGGAAGGTTGAAGACTTTGGATAAAATTTATGTCAATCAAATGCAGTTCTATGGATATCATGGAGTGCTGCCGGAAGAAAATGTTCTTGGTCAGCGGTTTATTGTTGATTTAATAGCAGAGGCTGATCTCGAAGCTGCCGGTCTAACGGATGATTTGAATGAATCAGTCAGCTATGTTGATTTGTTTGAAGTTTGTAAAAAGGTGGTCGAAGGAGAACCATACAGCCTGATTGAATCCTTGGCTGAAAAAATTGCCCAGCAAATATTAAATAATTTCAATAAAATCAAAGCTGTCACGGTAAAGGTGATTAAGCCGGATCCTCCCATTCCAGGGCATTTTCAATCAGTTGCCGTAGAGATAAAAAGGAGTAGGGGATAACGTGGAACAAACAGCCTTTCTTTCGCTCGGATCCAATATAGGAAACCGCAGCGGTTACTTGGAATCTGCGATTAAAAATTTAAGCAAGCGATATCCTATATCAGTGGTAAATGTTTCATCTATTTATGAGACAGATCCGGTCGGGTACGAAGAACAGGAATTATTTTTGAATATGGTGATTGAAGTAAGGACGCAGCTTTCCTCCTTTGAATTATTAGATGCCTGCATGGAAGCGGAACAGGTTCTTGGGAGAAAGAGGGAAATTAGATGGGGTCCAAGAACAATAGACATTGACATTTTGCTGTATAATGATGAAAATATATTAACTGAGAGATTGATTGTCCCTCATCCCCGGCTGCATGAAAGATCCTTTGTCGTCATACCGCTATTAGAGATCTGTCCGAACATCACGCTGCCGGCTGGCGATAAGCCGTTGTGTGAATTGGCGCACGAGTTACCTGATAGAGGAGGGGTACGAATATGGAAGCAGAGAAATGGGGAAGACGTATTCGCGCTTTTCGCAAACTGAAAGGTTATACTCAAGAAGGTTTTGCAAAGGAATTAGGTGTTTCGATTTCGGTGATTGGTGAGATTGAGAGAGGAAATCGAATGCCTGAAACACAACTAATTGAACAAATAATCGATGTACTTCATATAAGCAAGAATGAATTAGCTCCACCAGAAGGGGAAAGTGGAGCTGAATAAACAAAAGGGAGATTCACGGATGTTAAAAATAGGGAATATCGAAATGAAAAACCCTGTCGTGTTAGCTCCAATGGCCGGCGTATGCAACTCTGCATTCCGCTTAACCGTTAAGGAGTTTGGTGCAGGGCTTGTTTGTGCGGAAATGGTAAGTGATAAAGGAATTGTATTTAAGAATGAAAAAACATTAAACATGCTCTATATCGATGAGCGGGAAAAACCGCTCAGTCTGCAAATATTTGGCGGCGGGAAAGAATCTCTTGTAGAAGCAGCAAAATTTGTAGACGAAAATACGAATGCGGATATCATCGATATTAATATGGGCTGTCCGGTGCCGAAGATTACAAAATGTGATGCTGGAGCAAAATGGCTCTTAGATCCTGATAAAATTTATGAGATGGTTGCGGCGGTAGTAGATGCAGTTGATAAACCGGTAACAGTAAAGATGCGTATGGGCTGGGATGAAGATCATATTTATGCTGTCCGCAATGCGCGGGCTGTACAGCGTGCCGGTGGTCAAGCGGTGTCTATGCACGGCCGTACACGTGTACAAATGTACGAGGGCAAAGCCAATTGGGACATAATTCGTGAAGTTAAGCAGTCTGTTGATATCCCGATTATCGGAAATGGTGATGTTCAGACTCCTCAGGATGCCAAGCGGATGCTTGAGGAAACCGGCTGTGACGGAGTAATGATTGGAAGAGCGGCATTGGGGGATCCTTGGATGATTTACCGCACCATTAAATACCTGGAAACAGGAGAGTTGATGGGTGAACCTTCCGCTCGGGAAAAAATTGATGTATGCCTTTTACACCTTGACAGATTGATTGGATTAAAATCAGAGCACATTGCCGTAAGAGAAATGCGTAAGCATGCCGCGTGGTATTTAAAAGGCATCCATGGCAATGCGAAGGTGAGAAATGCGATCAATGAATGCAACACAAGGGAAGATCTTGCGCTGCTGTTAAATGGTTTAGTGGAAGAAGTCGAAGAAAAGCCGCTCTCTACACAAGTAGGATAATCTTGAGTGAAGAGAAAGTCTAAAGGTGAATAATAAAACTGTCGGTCTAAGATTTACTGGCAGTTTTTTGCTATATTTAGAAATAATTTTTTATTAGAACTTTTACGTCGGCATTAGTTTGTGTAAAATGATATAGTATGCAAAAAAATGAAGCGGATAATTTAGATAGTTTACATACAAAGATTTATTATTAGGAGATGAAATAAATGAGTCATGAAGAATTAAATGACCAATTGCAAGTAAGAAGGGAGAAATTAGATAAATTACGCGATTTAGGGTTGGATCCGTTCGGAAAAAGGTTCGAACGCACGCATCTAGCCTCTGAGATTATCGAAACGTACGGTGAATTCGAAAATGAAGAGCTTGAAGGCAAGGAAATTACTGCTACTGTAGCCGGTCGTATCATGACAAAGCGCGGCAAAGGGAAAGCCGGGTTTACCCATATTCAGGATTTAAGCGGGCAAATTCAAATCTATGTCCGTCAGGATGCTGTTGGCGAAGAACAGTATGAAGTTTTTAAAATAGCTGATTTAGGAGATATTGTTGGGATTACAGGTCATGTGTTCAGGACAAAAACGGGTGAGTTATCCATCAAAGCGCAAAGCTTTGAGGTTCTAGCAAAAGCCCTGCGTCCGCTGCCTGATAAATTCCACGGCTTGAAAGATGTAGAACAAAGATATCGTCAGCGTTACTTAGATTTAATCATGAGTCAGGAGAGTAAGGAAACCTTTGTAACAAGAAGCCGTATCATTCGCTCAATGCGTAATTATCTTGACCAAAATGGCTATCTGGAAGTGGAGACTCCGATGATGCATGCGATTGCCGGGGGAGCAGCTGCACGTCCGTTTGTTACCCATCATAATGCATTAGACATGGAATTATTCATGCGGATCGCGATTGAGCTTCACTTAAAGCGTCTGATTGTCGGCGGTCTGGAAAAGGTTTATGAAATCGGCCGTGTATTCCGTAATGAAGGGGTATCAACACGCCACAATCCTGAATTCACAATGATTGAGCTTTATGAAGCATATGCAGATTACCGTGATATTATGGCATTAACGGAAAACTTAATTGCCCATGTAGCACAGGAGGTATTAGGTACAACAACTGTACAATATGGTGAATATGAAGTGGATTTAAAACCGCAGTGGAAAAGACTTCATATGGTTGATGCCATTAAAGAATATACCGGTGTTGACTTCTGGAATGTAAGTACTACAGAAGAAGCTAAACAATTAGCGAAAGAAAACGGAATTGAGATCAAAGATACGATGGAATATGGACATATTGTAAATGAATTCTTTGAACAAAGAATAGAAGACAAGTTGATCCAGCCGACATTTATTTATGGTCATCCGGTTGAAATCTCTCCTCTTGCAAAGAAAAATCCGGAAGATCCGCGTTTTACAGATCGCTTTGAATTATTTATTGTTGGTCGTGAGCATGCGAATGCCTTCACAGAGCTAAATGATCCAATCGATCAGCGTCAGCGTTTTGAGGCGCAGCTGAAGGAACGTGAACAAGGTAATGATGAAGCTCATGAAATGGATGAAGACTTCGTCGAAGCATTGGAGTACGGTATGCCGCCGACTGGAGGACTAGGTATTGGTATTGACCGCTTAGTCATGCTGTTAACAAATTCACCTTCTATTCGTGACGTTTTGTTATTTCCATTAATGCGTCATCGTTAATAAAAAAGCGGAAGCGCCTTGCTAGCGCTGTAGCTGGACACTAGCCAAGGTTCAGAAACATTATACTTCCTATCTTTTAAAAATTAGCAGTCATATCTCCCAAACACTGTGGAGAAATGGCTGTTTTATTATATTGTAAATTTATATTTATACTTTTATAAAAAATATATTAAAAACTTCTTGCTATTTATTATTTAAGATGTTATATTTAATTCCGTTGCCGAAACGGCAGCGAATTTTATCGAAAAGATTCGAAAGAAAGTTGTTGACTTTCTCTATCTAATCTGATAACATAATAAAGTCGCCGATTGATGGCGATAACAAATTGCTCTTTGAAAACTAAACAAACAAAAACGTCAACGTTAATTTTAGTTGTTTTTAAAAACAAATTTTATGAGCTAACTCATACTCTTTATTGGAGAGTTTGATCCTGGCTCAGGACGAACGCTGGCGGCGTGCCTAATACATGCAAGTCGAGCGGACTTTTGGGAGCTTGCTCCCA
>NZ_JACHGK010000021.1 GCF_014207535.1 Bacillus benzoevorans | reverse complement strand
CCCCAACGGGGATAATCATGGAGGAGCCGTATGCGATGACCCGCACGTACGGATCTGTGAGAGGCGCATGAGTAACTCATGCGCCTACTCTATTTTTGCTTACTTATTGTGCTGCCTTTTCATCGCTTTTAATGCGACTTTTTCCAATCCGTTTCCTCTTTCTTCTGCGAATTCCTCATCGGCTTTTGGCAGCGCATTATTCCTTTTTCTTTTTTTCGACATTACATTCACCGCCTTTTAGTAAAATATTGTTTATACCGAATGCCAGCCTTTATGTAAAACACTCAATGGCTCTTTTGTAATTGGCATCCGCCATGTTAGTTTGCGTTCTTTATTACAGGCTATGCTTGATTTTTATTAGCAGCTAATAGTATGGAAAAAGGAGTATGATTCGAATTTTGGCAGATTAATGGGAGATTACGCTAATAGTAACGAAAAGTATTTATAAAGGTAGAAAGGGATTTTTTACCTAACGAAGAATATTAGTACTTAGCAAATTTTTATACCACGGAGTTTCAAACATCGATGGAGATCAGTTGATGGTAAAATTGGCAGTTTTGGTATCTGCCGCTTTAGGCGGCAGAATGAATCAAGTGGATATCAGCAGGTGAAGGACAAAAGAATGATGTTAAATCTTTAAGCAGGAGGTTTGATCTCATGTTTCGATTTATCTTTCAATTCGGTGCTGTCTCTGTTGTCTTTTTATTTTCAGCGATTGCGGCGTGGTATGAAGGCAGTGCACTTCTGGATCATCCTTCAGAATGGAAAAATACCACACCTTTTACACAGTTGTTTTACGGTCCTGTGCAGTCAGATGTTGATATTTTGCAATGGGATTTTTTTATCTATGCCGCTAAATACCAGACGACATACCCAATGATCATGCTTATAAGCGGTTTATATTTACTGCTCTTCTGCGGATACTACATTTTCAAACGAGTGAAAAAATGGTATGCCTATTATCTTTTTTGGCTGAGCGGCAGTTTGTTCCTGCTCTGCTATTTTCATTTTGATTCATCGACAGGTGAAGGGTATAAAATGTTTGTGTTACTAGCAACCTGCGCTTCATTTTGTTTCCTTTCAGGGCTGATTACTTATTTGACTGCCTCGCTAAAGGCGAAGAGGATGACTTCAAAAAAAATAGTAGACTTAGGGGAATAAAGCCATTCGGCAGCCGGGCAAAATTACTGATTTGACCGGCTTTATTGCAGTTTGTTGGGAATTATTACAGTAAATGACGAATGATTTGCTTTTTAAAGATATATCTGTTACTCTAAATAAGAATTATTTTTGTTCTTTTTCAGATCGAGAATACATTTTGTTCTTCGTCTAATGTATTTGAGCAAGGATAGTAACAACATTGTGTGGAACACCACACTAGGAGGCAATTAATATGGAACAAGGTAAAGTAAAATGGTTTAATGCAGAAAAAGGCTTTGGCTTCATCGAACGTGAAGGCGGAGAAGATGTATTCGTACATTTCTCAGCAATTCAAGGCGAAGGTTTCAAATCTTTAGACGAAGGTCAAAGCGTAACTTTTGATGTTGAGCAAGGGCAACGCGGTCCTCAAGCTGCAAACGTTCGTAAAGCTTAATATTAGCTTACTACAGACTCTGCATGATGCAGGGTCTGTTTTTATTTCTTGGATTATAGGAACACCTAATACACCTTAAATCAGGTAAATAAAAATAAGCCCTATTCACAATGAATAGGACATATTCGGAAAAGTTTACAACATAAAATCAGTAAAATTTAAATGGTATCCCTATTATAACACAGTGCAGGATAAACTCCAATTCAAAATAAGTTCGTACGTATTTTTGCAGAATCGGTTGTTCTCCTTCATTACACAGTGAAATTCAAAGTAGAAATATAATACCGTTTTCTGTATTATTCTGTTACTTGGCTGCCGGCACTGCTTCTTTTCATTTTGACAATCACGTTCACGAGAGCTGCTGCCCAAAGGATTAGAAGCATTAAATAGGTGAAAAGGCTAATTGTGTGCGAAACATCCAGTGCCCCTAATAAGGTTCTGATATTCGTGATAATAATAATCCCGCCAACGAGCGTACCTAATAGGTTTGTGGGAATGATTTTAACCAGCCAGGCCGCAAGCGGAGCGGCAATCAGACCGCCTATAATCAAAGCAGCAACCCATTGATAATTGATCTGCGTCCACCCTAAGGTGATGAGAAAGCCAAGTGTTGAGAATACGGCAATTGCAAATTCACTAGTATCAACGGATCCGATCACTTTTCTTGGTTCCATTTTGTTGCTTGTTAACAGAACGGGTGTTGCAATCGGTCCCCAGCCGCCTCCGCCTGTTGCATCAAAAAATCCGGCAATGAAACCGAGAGGGATGAAATGCTTTTTCCCCATTTTAGTCCGCTCATCCTGCGTTGGAACATTGAATTTAAATAGGAAACGATACAGGACAAAGAATCCTAAGATTAATAAGAAAAAAGAAACATACGGTTTCATGATATCCCCCGGAATGCTGCCTAAAAAACAAGCCCCAATAAAAGCACCGAGCGAACCAGGTATAATTAATTTGAAGACAACCTGTTTATCCACATTTCCAAATTTTATATGTGAAACTCCCGATGCAGCGGTGGTCACGACTTCTGCCATATGTACAGAGGCGGAAGCTACTGCCGGGGCAATCCCGAACATCAATAATAAGGAGGATGAAGTCACTCCATATGCCATCCCTAAGGAACCATCAACGAGCTGTGCTGCCAATCCAATCAATGCTAGAATAATGAGCTTTTTCAAAAATAAACCTCTCCTTTTGAAAAACTTCTTGAATAGACTTAATAAGAAATGAAGAGCCGGCATATGAATAAGATTTTTGTGAATACTGCCAAATCTAATCAAGTTCTAACCTACATTATGTGCGGACAAAAAATTGGGTTCTATTATGAGCCTAAATTAGGTAAATGCCCAGTATGACAGAAGTGGAAGCAGCATTTAAAAGCCTGAAGAAAGAACCGTAACCTAAAGAAACGAAGGCACAAATAATGGTCCAATTCCAAACTGAATTATGAAAATGAAATTAGGCTCTTTGTTAAAAAAATTTATTAAGAAAGCCTGCATTGATTGTATCGAACTGCATAGACTGTAGTATAACAGTTTGAATAAACAATAGTCTGTATTATAAAAAAGGGGGCGGTTTAGATGGCACAAAATAAATTGGAAGTTGTTCAAGAAACAGCGAAAATTCAATGTGCGGAGTGCGGGCAATGGATTGAAAATGAAGTTGAATCTTATTTAATGGAGTGCGATCGCTGCTTGGCGAAGCGGGATGAATAAGGTAAGAAACATACAGAACAGAACTTTTTACTGCGAGGACTAATTAAATTTGATCATGTTAATGGATCGGTAATTAACCGGTCCATTTTTAATTGTCACAGTCATCTGTTTATTACAACTGTACAAGCCTCTTTCTTTAACTAGAATATACATAGATTATAGAAACTGTATGGAGTGGAGCAATTATAGTTTAATGAATAAAAGCTAAGGAGGCTTGAGAAAATGGCTTTAAAATTAGCAATAAAACCTGTATTAACATTTAAAACTGCCAAGGGCAGCCAATACTGGGTAGATGAACGGGGTCGTTCCCAAAGGTATAAATCGTATCATCCCGAACATGGAATGAATGACCAAGGTTTGAAAAATCCATATCGCCATATCATCTTTGTCGATAATACGAATGCCAGCCATTTAGTTTCGGCTGCAGACAGCCACAATAAATATTGGATGATAATTCGAAAGGGGAAAATTGGCATCGTAGCACTTAGTTCGGAACATCAATACCATCTTGTTTCCGGTCTATTCCCTTATAGTGATCAACCCCATATCGGTTTTGCCCCTATTGAGTTTAATATTTTAAAGCATTCGAGCAAAATCCAAGGATATTATCTACAAAAAAACTTCCATATTGGCAATAAAATTGTAGAATGGAAATTTGTAGATGAAAAGGGCAGACTCCTGAACGGTATGAATTCAAATAATGTTCAGATTTAGTTTGTATTGAGGAAATGCTTCTTAGAATCTTTATGATAGAATACAAAATAAAGAGGATATTATGCAAAGAAAGGTTATGAGGAAATGATAACCAAAGAAGCAGTACAAGCAGACTCTGCACAAGCGCTGTACATGAAAGAATTATCGGCAAGAGAGGTCATCGTAAACGAAATTATTGCTCTTGTTGAGCTCTTGAAAATTGAAAATATAGCCGGATGGGATGGGATTCCATTTCATAATATCCATTCGATTAAATACGAGAATCGCCATTCAACAGCAGATTTGTCTATATTGTTTGATGTGCTGAATAATAGGTATGCTGAAATGCGATATCAATCACTTATGGAGAAGTATTATTTGTAAAATGAGGAAAAACTCACAAAGCGGACAATATAATGTCCGCTTTGTGAGTTTTTTGTTACAATAATAGTAAGAAAGAAATGAAAACTAGCTAATTTTATACAATATTCCATAATCAATACAGGACATAAAATAAAGATGGTGAACATAAATGATAAAAGACATTCAATTAGTATGGGATTTTGATGATACCATTGTGAAAACAAATGTTGAATTTGATAAAACAAATCAGAGAGTGGCGGAAATCGTTGCTGCCGATGTATTTGGCGATTTGAAACAAATGGAAGTGATTAAAGCCTATCAGCGAAAATTAGATTTAGAAATGATAGCTGAGATTGGTTTTTTACCAAACCGATACTTGCTGACTTGGGATAAAACCTATGAATATTTTATGAATCACGCTGGAAAAAGGTCTGATAAAGAAGTAAAAGCTAAAATAAAAGAGACGGTCATGGATGTCTATGAGCGAAAATATGACAATATTCCTGATTCCATCCCTGTGTTAAAAGAATTGAAAAACCAGGGTTACCCGATGATTATTTTAACTGCTGGTGTAGAAAACATTCAAAGAAGGAAAATTGAACAATCCGGAGCCATTGATTATGTTGAGGATGTTTATGTGTTTACGCAAAAAACTCCTGAAACATTTAAGAGGGTGATGGAAAGATACAACTTTCAGGACTATGTCATGATTGGCAACAGCCTGAAATCTGATATCTATCCTGCATTAGAAAATGATGCCTGGGGTTTTCACTATGAACAAACGACATGGGAAGCCGATCATTATAACATTAACAAAAATCATGAAAAATATGTTCATCTATCAACCTTAAAGGAAGTGCCTATTCAATTAGATCGGATTCTGACCAAAAAGTCGTTAGCTATTTAACAGCCAAAGAGGATTTATACAAAAAAACGCATAAATTTTTTAAGCGTTTTTTTGTATAAAGATTAATATCTGAAAAATCAGAATTTTTAGAGGGAAAATGAAAGCGCTGTCGAATTAGATACATGGATTTCAATAAAGTAACAGGAAGGATGATGCTTGTGTGGAACCAGTTAAAACCCCCTGTGAAGAAAAAGGAATTGGAATACCACATATCAAAACAGGGAACTTGTTTAATGAAAAAATTCATCGTCTCCTATGAGCCAGGTGCAAAGATTGGAAGATTAATTCCCAATGGATTTGCCAGCTGTCTGTTTCACCACGGTATGTCTGCTATTTTAGAAGATGGATTCATTACAGAACCTACGATATGGGATCAAAATATTATCATAGAGTTAGAGCGGTTATATCAGCAGGCTCAACTTACATCGAAGGAAGGTTTCGTGAAGATACAAGAATATATTGCAGGATTATATGAAAGCAGTGATGTCGAATGGATTACGTTAAGGGACTTATTAAGTCGCTATAACGGTTACATACGGAATGCGGAGCGGCTGCCTGTTCCGCAGCGATTAGAGCACACGATTCACCGCAAAATGAAAGAATCATTGGAGATCTGGGCGAGCGTGATGAACCATCCATTTTGATTTAATTGAAAATTATTATTATTTTTTATTAATAGATTTATAAATGATTAATATCCTTGTTGTATAATGAGAATAGATATGATTGGGATGTCTGAAAGTTGATAATGATAACTGTATGAAAATGGATAAATGCAATACGAGTCTTTAAGATGAATGAAAGAGGAATTCTCTCATGTTTATCGTTATTTCATATGAATAATTAGTTATTTTTACCTATATTTTCGATTGGAAGGATATCGTATCATATTTAATAATCAGGAAACTCTCTAATAAAATATGAATTTGTTCAGAGAAAAAGTTCCCTGATTCTTACAATATGTTTTTGTCTAAGGAGTGAAAGTGTTGAAGCTTTACTTTATTAATGAATGTCTAGGCGAAGTACAAAATATTAATATTGATGGTGTGTGGGTGAATGGAAAAATTAAGCCTAATAAGAATTTAGGCAAATTCATAGACTTTTTTGAGGGAGTTATCGAAGAAGAAAGCAAGTTTGTTGCAGAAAACTTTAATACCGCATGGTTAGATGACAGAAATTGGTTTATTGTGGATGGAGATAATAAAAAGAAGGAGATCCATTTACCCGCTGTTTATCCTGACGGGGATATAAATTGGAAGTGGAGAGCGTAGCATCTTGCAGCATATACAAATAGCAAAATAATTCGTAAAATTCAGCTGGTTTCCTTTCAAACTCATAAATCTTGGGTGTAGATTCATCTTTTTTCTCTTTTGTATAAATATCTTCCAAATAAATAAGAAATAATATGAAAAAAGGAAGTAGGAGATGAAAGAAGAATGATGAAAAAGACAGCCCTATTTTTACTGTTTTTTGCTTTGTTATTTTGTTCACAAGCATATGCCTTAGAAACGACGGGAACCTTTCGAATAATAAATGAGAAAAATGAAACGATCGCTTCTGCTCATGTTACATTTCAAGAGGGCGAATCCTTATACGCAGTCACGAAAAGGGGATTTGACATTGAAGAATCCAATGGGAATATCATCTCTATTAATGGTGTTTACTCTAACCCTGAGAAAAATCTTCATTGGGCAGCTTTTATCAACGGTGAATTTGTTGAATTAGGTTTAAAGGAAGTCAGTCTTTACGCAAATGACCAAGTAGTTTGGGCGTTGAAAAATTGGGATCAGGAAGAAATTATGAAATAAAGCGGCTTTCTATCATGCATGTTTACTTTGTGTATGGCAGTCATTGTTGTGTAATTTGTAACCGTTTTCGTGATCTGACAACGGAAATAGTATAACCATTCGGTAAGAATAGTGATGCTTTTTTTTCCATACAATAGAGTAAAGATTGTCTTCCAATCGCGGCAATTTACATTTATTGCATTAATTCGATTCAGTTCCTTTCTAGGGGGGAATATGGATAAATGGAAGGAGGAATTGCTATGGCGAAAATGGATCAAAAAATCGTTCCGCATTTATGGTATGACAGGGAAGCGAAGGAAGCAACCGAGTTTTACGCTTCCATATTTCCAGACTCAAAAATTACGGATGTGACAACAATCCACGACACACCATCAGGCGACTCCGATATCGTCTCTTTTGAGCTAATGGGGCAGAAGTTCAAGGCAATCAGTGCCGGTCCTTTTTTCAAATTCAATCCATCGATATCTTTTACGGTGCGTTTTGACCCGGCACGGGAAAAAGACGCGAAGGAAAAATTGAGCGAAGCTTGGAATAAATTGTCCGAAGGCGGGACAGCGTTAATGCCGCTTGAACAGTATCCGTTCAGTGAATGGTATGGCTGGATTCAGGACAAGTATGGGGTAAGTTGGCAGTTACTCTTAACGAATCCGGAAGGAGAAGAGCGGCCTGTAATAGTACCGTCGTTTTTGTTTGTCGGTCATAATTGCGGCAACGCAGAAGAGGCGGTTCATTTTTATTTATCTGTATTTAAAAAAGCAAGTTTAGGACATATCGCCCGCTACCCGAAAGGCATGGAACCTGACAAAGAAGGAACGATCATGTTCTCGGATTTCAGTCTAGAAAATCAGTGGTTTACCGCAATGGATAGCGCTCATCAGCATCACTTCCAGTTTAACGAGGCCATCTCATTTATGGTGTATTGTGATGGACAGGAAGAGATTGATCACTATTGGAATAAGCTTTCTGCGGTTCCTCAAGCCGAACAATGCGGCTGGCTGAAAGATAAGTTTGGCATTTCCTGGCAGATTGTCCCGAATGAAATGGACGAAATGATGAGCAAGGGCACACCGGAGCAGCTTGAGCGCGTCACGAAAGCTTTTCTTAAAATGAAGAAATTTGAACTGGCGGAATTACAGAAAGCCTTCAAGGGGTAATATGACTACTAAAATAAGGGTGCCTGGCACCCTTATTTTAATTCCTCCACTTCACATAAACCCGATCCGTTTGCAAACTGACCAGCTTCAACACCTGTTCAGCCATATATTCTTTTGAATGGTTAAAATCGTTTTCGATCCATTCCATATTTAGGATAAACGTTTTCATCTGAAGAAACTACTCAAATTCTACTTCTTTATATACATTGATTTCTGTACTTTCCCGAAGCGCCCTAAGCTTTGGTACGATTTGCTTACAATGTACACTCATATTGTGCTGTGCTAAAGCCTTTTCATCCACCCACTCCTCAATTGTTGTAAAAATGGAAGCGTCATGTATATCCTGATGAAGCGTATACATAATGCAGCCATTTTCATTTCTCGTTTCTGCTACCATTTCCCTTGCTGGTACTAAATATTCCTCTACATCTACTCCTAGTTTTAGTTTCGCTTTACATACAACTCTAATCATTTTTTTATCTCCTTCATATTATTTTAAGGTCCTTTGTTATTTTGTCAGATATGATGGAGAATCCGACTCTGCTTCGATACCGAGGTAGAAGCTGTTGTTTGAAAAGGGTCAGTTAAAGTTCAGTGTTGATTTTAGCCCTATGTGGTTGGTGTAAACGACTTTTCTTTGGGACAAAGAACTCACAGAGGAACTTCGACTAAATACCGCCACATCCTGTGGCGAACATCGAAGTCAGCACATCCTGTGCAAGTCCATGTACATAGGGCGGTTTATGAATCAACAACAAGATTTAATACCCCCTTTGAAAAAAAATCTTCATTCTTTTGCATGCAAATGCAATGGATTCTTATTGATTCAACAATATTATTATAAAAAAATATTTTGAAAAAGGATAGAATGGTTAAAATTTTTATAGCTGAAGCATTTAAAATTCGTCTAATAATTGTCCATGACAAATTGTGTAGAAACAAAGGTACTGGTTTACTGCTTCAACTGTTTAAATTGAGTCATTTGCATGTATTCATCAGCCCTGTCCAATTAAAGGTACAAGCATAACCTATAAGCGAAATACTTTATTGGACAGGAGAGGATTTTTATGGGAAATAAGGGCAGTATGCAGCCAAGCAGACTTTGTCAGGAGTTTGCCAGAATACTAAACTCTACACCGGCTGTGATTAATGGTGTTTGTACCGCGACACGTTCTCGGACGGACCTTCAGCCAATTGTTTTGGGACGCCGGGCTGAATCGTTTATGTTTGTACCGCAGGCATTTTCATTTGAGGGTGTAGATAGTGAAGGAAGGGCTTTATGTCTCGGGGAAACCGTTATCCTTCAGGAGGAAATTAATCCTTTTATTTCCCGGTTGCGGCAAAATGGTATTCTGGTAACAGCGTTTCATAATCACTGGCTGTTTGATGAACCTCGTCTTATGTATGTTCATTTTGAGGCGATCGATAGACCATTAAACTTTGCCCGAAAAGTAAGATTTGCTTTAGAGGTTCTCGGTCATCGAGATAAAAGAAGAGCTCCAATTTCCGGAAGAAATCGTGTCAATCGGGATGCAGCGGATCTTTGCAATCAATTTGGTCGAATTTTAGGCGGAATGCATACGTTTGATAATGGTGTTTGTCAGGTTATGAGATCGAGAAACAATATAAAGCCAACGGTTTTAGGCAGAAGGGGAAGATCATTTCTTCTTGTTCCGCAAATGTTTAATTTTGAATCTCTTTCCTCAGACGGACGGGCACTATGCAGCGGAGAAACGGTTATTTTGGAAGAAGAACTGAACCCTTTCATCAGCAGACTGCGTGAACATAAGATTATTGTAACAGCCTTTCATAATCATTGGTTATTTGAAAGACCAAGACTCATGTTTATCCATTTTGAGAAGATTGACCGGCCTCTGCAATTTGCAAAAGATGTTAGGGATGCATTGCAGGTACTGACAACTAGAGAGATTAGACCTTGTTGATGCTCATAACCACTTTGAAAAAGCGAATTTCACAGGGGCTTAACAGAAGACCTAAAAAGAGAGGGTACGCACATTTAGCTGCTACCCCCTCTTCATTAAGACAGATGACGAATTAAATTTCTACACTTGCTTTTGTAACCTTGATTCCTGCCCATTCCTCATAACACTTAACGACAGCACACATGTCTTCCGCGCCATATCCTTTTGCCTTTGCCATTTGAAAGATTTCTTTTACAAGCGCTAGAACCGGAGCCGAAATTTCTAATTCTTTAGCTGTATCAGAGGCCAAACCTAGATCTTTATGTAGTAACTGCGCCATAAAGTGAGGATGAAAATCCCGATTGATCACTTTGGCCGCTTTATTTTCTGCCATGGCACTTCTTGCTGCCCCGCTGCTTACTACCTGCATAAAAACTTCCGGGTCGATGCCTGCCTTTGTGGCCATTGTGATGGCTTCTGAAAAGGCTAAAAGGTTGATAGCAGCCATTGAATTATTCGCTAGTTTCATATAGGAGCCTTGTCCATGTCCCCCCATATAATAGGCGATTTTCCCCAACACTAAAAACAGATCCATACATTTTTCAAAAATTTCTTTTTTACCGCCTACCATAAACGTCAGCGTTCCTTCAATCGCTTGTGGTTCACTGCCTGTTACCGGTGCATCCAGCATTTCTACATCATGGAGTGCAAGTTCTTCCGCTACTTTCTTACTTGTATTCGGTGCAATCGTACTGGAATCAATCACAATTAATCCCGGGTAAGCCCCATCTATAATGCCGTCTTCTCCGAGAATGACCTCTTCTACAGCGGCATCCGCCGTCAGCATCGTGAAGACCAATTCACTTTGCGCTGCCACTTCTTTAGGTGAGCGGGCAATCATGGCCCCTTTCTCTTCAAGAATACTCATTTTCTCTTTTGTACGATTATAAATAATGAGTTCATACCCACTTTTCAGTAAATTATGTGCCATTGGAAGACCCATCGTACCTAAACCGATAAAACCAATTTTCATCACGATTACACTCCTTTTAGGAATTCAATTACATATAGTTTCAATAAATAGAATAATTCGAAATATCCTTTTCGTAATCATCCAATTGGATCCTATGCCGCTCATCCACTTAAATGACAGGTACACTTCAAATATTTGCCGTCCATTTTCAATCACAAATAGCATTGTGTGCTAATTACACATATAGAAAGTAAGGATAAATCGCCCCTTTTATTCCAGAAAAACAACATTACATGCCCGTTATGATCTAAGGAAATGAGACCCCTTGAGAAGAATGCAGAGAGGGAAACATTCCGAGCTTCCCTAACAGCTCCTTCTAACGCATCAAGAAAAAAATAATGAAACCTTTCTTAAGGATAAACAGTATATTTACTGTATCCTATTTTGTTTAATGTCAAGGATAAAAGAATGATTGTCTTTTAAAAGGATTTGCTTATTAGTTGAAAAATAGGGGGTTCGATGTGAATGAGTATTCTGACAAGATTTAAAGATATTATGGCCAGTAATATCAATGCTTTATTGGATAAGGCGGAAAATCCAGAGAAAATGATTGATCAGTACTTGAGAAACTTGAACAGCGATTTGGGGAAAGTAAAATCGGAAACCGCGGCCGTCATGGCTGAGGAACAACGGGCAAAACGGGCAGTAAATGAATGTCAGGAAGAAATAGAGAAAATGGAGCGCTATGCAGGAAAGGCATTGGAAGCTGGGAATGAAGGAGACGCAAGGAAATTTCTTGAGCGAAAAGTTTCTTTAAGCGAAAAATTGTCAGAGTTACAGTCAGCTTATCAATTGGCCTCAACCAATTCTCAGCAAATGAAGCAAATACATGACAAATTAGTGGGGGACATTGGGGAATTGGAATCACGCCGAACGATGCTGAAAGCCAAATGGTCCGTAGCAAAGACGCAGCAGCGTATAAATAAGCTGGGAACACCTGATCAATCTTTGTCGGCATTTGAACGAATGGAAGATAAGGTGAACCGGGCATTGGATGAGGCGAATGCCATGGCGGAATTAAATGCTGAACCAAAGGATGACATAGATGATCTAGCTGCTAAATATGATGAACCATCTAGTTCTGTTGATGATGAACTTAAGGCATTAAAAGAAAAAATGAGGAATAAAGAGTAACGAGTAGAAGGCGGTATTTCTGGAGTTTATTGTTTAGAAATACCTGCTTTCCTGCATAAAATCATATCCATGATCTAAAAGAGGAGATTAGAACATGATTCTTCATTATAAATGCCCCGGCTGCGGGAGTGATATGAATTTTGACCCCGCCTCAGGTGATCTATCCTGTCAAAGCTGTGGTAGTCACGAGAATATAGAAAATTTTCCTGAAGAGCTGGTGACTGCAGCATTTTCAGAAGATGAGACAAAAGAGTATCATTGTGAGAACTGTGGCGCTGTTTTACTGACGTTGGCAGAGACAACGGCGACAAGCTGCAGCTTTTGCGGTGCAGGTGTGGTCATTGCCGATCGCTTGTCCGGTCAGCTTGCCCCTGCCAAGGTCATTCCTTTTACCATCAGTAAGGAAGAGGCGATAAAGGCTTTTAAAAAATGGTGCCGCAAAGGCCTTCTTACTCCGAAAGGCTTTATGAATGCCGATCGCATCAAAAGTATAACCGGAATGTATGTCCCATTTTGGTTATTTGATTTAAACAGCAAAGTGCAGGTTAATGCAGAATGTACCAAGGTTAGAACCTACACGAGCGGTGAGTATATTTATACAGAAACGAAATATTATGAAGCTTTCCGCGACATTGACCTAAATTATGTGAAAATCCCGGTAGATGCATCAGAAAAAATGAATGATGAGTTAATGGATAAATTGGAACCTTATCCATACGAGCAGCTAAAAGATTTTAAAACGCCGTATTTAGCCGGATACATGGCGGAGAAATATAATTATACAGGTGATGACCTTCTGCCTAGGGCGAAGGAGAAAATAAGCGAATATATTGAGTCCTACATTTCTTCCACATTATCTGGCTATCATTCTGTTCATTATCATCATAAAAATATTGATACAAGGAATGTGAAGAACGACTATGTTTTACTGCCTGTATGGATGGTCAGCTATGATTACAATCAATCTGAGCATATTTTTGCCATGAATGGACAGACCGGAAAAGTAGTCGGAAAACCGCCAATTAGCACGGGTAAGGTGATCACTTGGTTTTCATGTCTTGCTGCCGGCTCCCTGCTTGTTTTAAAAGGAGTCTCCTTTATGATGGGAGGGGGATTTTGGTGATGGGAACCAGGATGATCAAACGAAGTCTTTTTATTCTTTTGCCCTTTCTCCTGCTGGCACTGCTGCCTTGGAGTGTTCTCACGCAGGCAGAATCAATGAATCAAAAGCAGTTTATTTATGATAATGCCCAACTGCTGACAAAAGAGGAGACAACACAATTAGAACTGCTGTCAAGTGAACTCAGCAAGGAAAGAAATACAGCCTTCGTCATTATTACCTTAAATGGCACAGAAGGAAAGACGATTGTTCAATATATGGAGGATTTTTACGACGAACAGGCTTTAGGGTATGATCAGCCGCATGGCAATACTGCGCTGCTCATCATGGATATGCAGGGAAGAGATGTGTATCTCGCCGGATTTAAAAAAGCAGAGCAGTATTTGGACAGCGTCCGCTTAGAAATGATTCGCAATCAAATAACCCCGGATTTATCAGAGGGAGCGTATGACAAAGCATTTTCTTCCTTTATCGAGACTGCTTATGATTATATGGGATACGAGCCAGGTGTCAATCCAGAGAACATCTTTTTTAAATGGTGGTTTCAGCTGGTGTTATCGATTACCCTTGCCGGTGTCATCGTGGCACTTATGGCCTACCGCTCCGGAGGCAGAGTGACCGTAAACGGAAGTACCTATATCGATAAAAAGCAATCCGCTGTTATTAGTGAATACGACCAGTTTGTCAGGGAAACCGTGACTAGAGTGAAAAAACCATCTAATCCTTCTAATGGAGGCGGAGGAGGCGGTGGAGGAGGAACTACTGGCGGAGGTCACTCCTACAGCGGGAGCGGCGGGAAGTTTTAACCATGCATATGTATACAGTGAAGGGAGTATTTAAGAGATGATGTCTTTTTTTCGTAACCAATTTGCCAACGTTGTAGAGTGGCAGGAATTTAGAGATGATATGATTTTTTATAAATGGAAGAATAATGAAATCAAAAAGGGGAGCAAATTAATCATCCGTCCCGGACAGGATGCGATTTTTTTAAACAACGGAAAAATTGAAGGTGTTTTTCATGATGAGGGTGAATACGATATCGAATCGCAAATTATTCCCTTCTTATCGACCTTAAAAGGATTTAAGTTTGGCTTTAACAGCGGGATGCGGGTGGAAGTGCTGTTCGTGAACACGAAGGATTTTGTCGTGAAATGGGGAACAAAAAACGCGATCAATATCCCGGCACCTGGACTTCCCGGGGGTATGCCGATTCGGGCTAACGGAACCTTTACTTTTAAAGTACATGATTATGTAGCCTTGATTGATAAAATTGCCGGCGTCAGAGACCAGTATGTTGTAGAGGATATCAAAATACGCATCACCTCTGTTCTTGATGGGCTGCTGATGAAATGGATTTCACAGGAAGGAAAGGATATGTTCAATCTGCAGGCGAACTCTTTCGAAATTGCGAAAGGGATTCAAGAGGATTTAGACATGCAGTTAATGGAAAGCGGGATGACAATCACCGGTTTTCATATCATGAGCTTCAATTATCCAAAAGAGATCCAAGATATGATTACCAAAAATGCTTCCCATGGCATGGTCGGCAATGTAGATCGATATCAGCAGATTTCTTTGACGAATGCGATGGCCTCTGGAAAGATGAATGGTGGCGGGGCAGCGTCAGACATGGCGGGCATGATGATGGGGATGAACATAGCGAATCAAATGATGGATAAAATGAAACAGTCTTCCGGTAATGGAGAAAAAGCACAGACTCAACCACAGCCGAAGGAAGGAGAGCAGAAGAGAGCAAACTTCTGCCCGAATTGCGGGACAAAAACAGGAGAAGGAAATTTCTGCTCGAACTGCGGGCAGAAACTCATTTAAGAATATGGAAGTCAATGTTGAGCCACTGCAAAGATCTATGTGCAGTGGCTTTTTACATTGAACCTGATCTAATAATGACGGTTCCTCGTCCTTATCTCTTATCGACAAGCCCGGTAACAATGGCAAAAAGCACCGCACCCAGCTACGTAATCGAAAACCTTTCCCTATCCTTCTCCACCTTCCTAAAGATTCTACAAATGTTCAAACTTCTTTTAACAATAGTTGCTAAATTAGGTATATGATTTAGATGAAGATATTAGGGAGGTGTTTTATTTGTATAAACTACAAGTTTATGATGCTATGACCCATGAAATGCTTCGAGAAAAGACATTTGAGACAGCTGAACCCGCTTTGAGTTTAATAGACTATGTTGAAAAAGGTCATGAATGTTATCTATTTGATCAGGAACTGAGATTGAATAAAGCGGAATATATCACGCATTACAGCCATCACGAAGGGGATACTGAAGTTTATACAGTAGTTCTGCAATTAGAAGCAGTTGAAGCACGAGAACCAGTGATGATTTAGATACAAATTTTGTAATACCTTTTCATTAGAGGATGAAACCTTGTGTTCATCCTCTTTTTGCTCATCAATTCACATATAGTCTTCGCTCGTATCAGGTATCTTCCTCCATGGAAAATAATTATAGCAGAATATTCGTTCGCAAAAGTGCATTTTCATGATATTCTTATTACATGGAAATGTATTTATTGCTATTCACTAAAATTTAACGATTTTTCCATCTTTGGGATTCACCTAAACCATCCTCCAAACAATCTAGGACAAGCCTTGTTTACAAATAAACCATTGCAAATGAACGAGAGAAATAATCATAAAAAAGGGGAGAAGCGGAATGAAATTTTTCCATACATCTGACTGGCATTTTGGAAAACTGGTTCAGGGTGTTTATATGACCGCTGATCAGCGCTATTGTATGCAGCAGTTTATTAACGATATTGAAGCGGAAAAGCCTGATGCCGTGATTATTGCCGGTGATTTATATGATCGTGCGGTACCGCCGACTGAAGCCGTCAATTTATTAAATGAAGTGCTTGAAACCATTGTCCTGAAACTGAAAACACCGGTATTAGCGATAGCCGGCAATCATGACAGCCCCAGCCGGCTTGATTTTGGCAGCAATATCATGAAATCGAACGGCTGTCATATCATTGGAAAGATATCCAAAGAACTGGAACCAATCGTGCTGAATGATGAACATGGAGAAGTTCACTTTCACCTCGTTCCATATTCCGACCCCAGTGTCGTACGCCACGAATTTGAGGATGAGGAAGTTCGTACCCACAATGATGCGATGAAAAAGATAACCGAACACATTGCTGCAAATTTGGATCAAAATGCCCGTCATGTTTTGGTTGGACATGCCTTTGTCACTCCGCATGGCGAGCGGCAGGAGAATTCAAGTGATTCCGAACGGCCGCTTGCGATTGGCGGTACTGAGCAGGTGGATGCGAATCTTTTTGCACCATTTCATTATACGGCACTTGGCCATTTGCATCAGGCTCATTTTGTCCATGATGAAAAAATACGCTATGCCGGGTCGCCGCTTAAATATTCCATTTCAGAGGAAAAACACAAGAAGGGCTATTACATCGTGGAATTGGACGGACAAGGTGCCATGACCGTTGAGAAAAGGCTTTTGACACCCATTAGGGACATGAGAACAGTTGCAGCAAAAATCGATGATTTATTAAAGCATTCCATTAATGAAGACTATGTATTTGTACGTCTGTTAGATGAAACCCCAGTTCTGTCTCCGATGGAGAAAGTACGCTCTGTCTACCCGAATGCGATGCATGTGGAACGAAACATTGTCCTTGCAACAGCGAGTGAGTCAGCGAACGGTGAGCGGGTGGCACGCCATAAAATGGATGACTTGTCACTATTCAGGGCTTTTTACCAGGAAGTCAAAAATGAAGCGGTATCCGAGGAAACGGAAGCGATTTTTACCGAGGTTCTTCACGAACTGCTTCAGGGGGAGCATAAAGAGTTCAAACAAACGTCTAAAGAAGTTGCGGCTGCAAAGGAACTGCTATAAGAAAGGAGCAGAAGGATGAGACCATTAAAAATATCGTTGACGGCTTTTGGTCCGTATAAACATAGTGAAGTAATTGATTTTTCCGAGCTAAAAGGGAATCGCCTATTTGTCATCTCAGGCAATACAGGTGCCGGAAAAACCACCATTTTCGATGCGATTTGTTTCGCCCTTTATGGTTCTGCAAGCGGCGAAGACCGCAGCGATGTGAAGGGTATGCGCAGTGACTTTGCCGATGATGATGTCCATACATCCGTTGAACTGGAGTTTGAACTGCGCGGCCGTTACTACCGGATAAAAAGGCAGCTGCCGCATGTGAAAAAAGGGAATAAAACGGCGACTGGGGAACAATATGAATTTTTCGAAAAAGTAAACGATCAGGAAATACCTTGTGTCGATCGGCAGAGGGTATCTGACATTAATCAAAAGATAGAAGAGCTGCTTGGTTTAACAAAAGACCAATTCAGCCAAATTGTCATGCTTCCGCAAGGAGAGTTTCGCAAGCTGCTAACCTCGCAAACAGAGAATAAAGAAGATCTGCTGCGAAAAATTTTCAAAACAGAACGCTATACTTGGATCAGCCAACGTCTTAAGGAAAAAAAACTAATAGCTGATGAAGAATACAAAAGAGAAAAGCAGATGCGGGACCGCTATATGGCGGATATTCATGCCACAATTCCGAACAGGGAGGGTTCAAGGCTGTTCGAGACCCTTGCTCTGGAACACTATAATACGCATCAAGTCTTAACAGGGATGGAAGAGGAATCACTTTATTACGGTTATGCGATACTTGAGCATAAAAAAGAAGCAGAAGCTCGAGGAGCAGCATACAATATAAAGCTAGAAGAATTCCACAAAGCGGAGAGTCTTAATGGGGAATTTTTGAAGCTCGAAGCAAAAGAAAAACAGCTGCAGGAATTATCGAAGCAGGGTCTTACTTTTAAAGATAAAGAACAGAAGCTGGAAAAGTCCGAGAGAGCCAGCAAAATGGAATCTTTTGAAACTCAGGTTATTGAATGGCGCAATGATGAAAAAGAAAAGCAGTCTAGAGTAGGAAAAACAGAAACTGAATACAACAGTGCGGTGGAATTGCTGCAAAAAGCGGAGAAAAATTTTCAACAAGAGGAAAACAAAAAAGACGAACGTGAAGAAATAAGCAAAACGCTTGTGCGTTATCAGGAACTGCTGCCAACTGTAAAGGAAATTGACCGTAAAAAGCAGGAGTTGGCATCGGAATATAAACAGGTGCAAAAACTGGCAAAGGATCAGGAAGAACTGCAAAAGAACATCCAGGAAGAAAAACAAGTAAAAACGCAGCTCGGGCAGGAAATTAAGACAATCGAACAAAAAGTAGACACACTGCCGGAAAAACAGCTGAATTTACATGAAATGCGGGAGAAAGCCCGAGTGCTGCAGGACTATTTGAAATTACACCAGAGTCAAGCTAAGCTCGATAAGGAAGTACAGCAGAAATACAATGAATTTCACATTATGGAACAACAATATAAAGCGCTTGAGGCTGCGTGGATAAGCGGGCAGGCAAGCATTCTTGCGGCTCACTTGCATGACGGTAAACCATGTCCCGTCTGCGGCAGTATCGAACATCCTGAAAAAGCTCTGGGGCAGAATTCTGTCCCGACAAAAGAAGAACTGGAAATGGTCAAAAGTGAATTTAATCAAAAGGACAGCACCTATCGGGATATCGCGGCAAAAGCGAATAGCAATCAGGAACAGTTGAAAATAAAGGCAGGCGAAGTGCTGGGGCTCAGTGTGCCGCTGACCGCAGCGGAAACGGCTTATACACAGCTTGTTGATGAGGGGAAAAGGGTAAATAAAGAGGTTGAGCTTTTATTAAAGGAAAAAGAACAACTTGGCAAATTAAAGAGGGAACTTGAGCAGAAGGAAGAGGGACTGGTTAAATTCGAGGCAGCTTTTGAAACAGCTGCAAAAGCGTATCAAGAACGAAATACGGCATTTGAATCGAATAAAGCCGTCTATCAGGAACAGCTTAGCCGGACACCTGAGGAATTACGGAATTTACCTGCCTTAGAGGGGAAAATTTGTGAAACGCAGGCACGCATAACAAAATTGGAACAGGCATGGGAAGCGGCGCAAAAAATGCTGCAAAGCGCAAAAGAAAACGAAACAAAAGCAAAAACAAACTTAGCTAATGCACAATTACAGTTGAAAGAAAGCAGCGCGAAAAAAGAAAAAGCAGAACAGCAATTTATAGAAGCGCTGCATCTGGATCAATTTGAAGATGAAGCTAGTTACCGCATTGCCAAAATGACAGAAGAACAGCGGACAAGCTTAAAACAAGAAATCGATTCCTATCACAATACAATTGCAGCACTAACGATGCAAATAAAGGATCTGCAAGCAACCTTATCAGGCAAAACGAAAGCCGATATGCCAGGGTTAAAATCTGAGCTTGAACAGTTGAAATCGGCCTATGAGAACGCTCAGGAAATACTGAGAAAGTCGGAGCAGTATCTTGAAAACATCATAAAATTAAAAGATAAAATTTCCGAGTCTGATGAAGCGGCGTCACATTTAGAACAACGTCTTAATGTCGTCACCGACCTATATGATGTAGTCAGGGGTCAGAACAACAGCAAAGTCTCTTTTGAACGTTATTTACAAATCGAATTTCTTGAGCAGATTATCGTTGCTGCCAATGAACGGCTGAAGAGCCTGTCGAACGGCCAGTTTGTCCTGATGCGCAGCGAACGTCAGGAAGCGAGAGGGAAGCAAAGCGGATTAGGCCTGGATGTATATGATGCCTATACAGGACAAACCCGCGATGTGAAAACATTATCCGGCGGGGAAAAATTCAATGCCTCCTTGTGTCTTGCTTTAGGGATGGCCGATGTGATTCAAAGCTTCCAAGGCGGTGTCTCCATTGATACGATGTTTATCGATGAAGGATTCGGTTCATTAGACGATGAGTCATTAACAAAAGCGATCGATACACTCATTGATCTGCAGCAATCAGGGCGGATGATTGGGGTCATTTCCCACGTACAGGAGCTCAAAAATGCCATACCGGCCATTTTAGAAGTCAAAAAGACAAAAGAAGGCCACAGTCAGACACAGTTTATTATTAGATAAACTGCGCAAATTTTGCGGAATCATTCAAGCAGATATGGAACATAAAAAAAAGGAAATAATTACAGTTAGGTATTTATTTTTTCGAGGAGAAACTGTTCATATAGCAGAATACATGAATGAATTCTTAATGGGGCAGCGCTGATTTCGTTTTTTTTTACAATATTTTGTGCGCCATTTTCCTTAAATGAACGAAATCAGTCCCCTTTCATTCATAATAAATTCATACATTTGTAAAGAAATTGTGCAAAAATCTATCTCATTTTGTCAACTTGTGATATTCTAGCTACATATCTTATTATGATATTCTAACTATGTACATATTATTTATTGGGGTGAAAAAAATGCAAAATACAGTAGTCAACACAAAACAGGACGAAAAGGCGTCTGTTACATACTCTAGAACCAATCCATTTCAAGCAAAGGTTCTGAATAATGTTAATTTAAATGGAGAAGGCTCAGCAAAAGAAACAAGACATTTGGAATTATCTTTAGAAGGTTCCGGTCTTTCCTATAATCCCGGTGATGCTCTTGGAATTCTGCCTAGCAATGATCCAGAATTAGTAGCGGCAATTATTGAGGAAATGAAATGGGATCCAAATCTAGAGGTTGTCCTTAATAAACAAGGCGATACAATGACTTTAAAGGAAGCGCTGACAGATTACTTTGAAATTACTTTATTGAGCAAAAAAGTCCTGCAGCAGGCAGCTGAATTCACAGAAAACGAAGAACTTAAAAAGCTGTTATTGCCTGAGAATGCTGACCAAGTAAAAGAATACTGCTATGGCCGTGATTTACTTGATATGCTGCGCGAATTCGGTCCATGGAATGCTACAGCACAGGATGTTGTTTCTATGTTAAGAAAGATGACTGCCCGCCTTTATTCGATTGCCAGCAGTTTCGCTGCACATCCAGGTCAAGTACATTTAACCATTGGTGCTGTACGCTACAATGCCCACGGTCGTGATCGCAAAGGGGTATGTTCCGTATTAGTTGCTGAACGTTCACAGGTTGGCAATACACTTCCAGTATTCGTTCAGCCTAATAAACACTTCCATTTACCTGAGTCTGATAAAGATATTATCATGGTTGGACCAGGTACAGGTATCGCACCTTTCCGTTCCTTTATCGAAGAACGTGCGGTAACAAAGGCTCCGGGTAGAGCATGGTTATTCTTTGGTGACCAGCATGCAGCATGTGATTACCTGTATCAAAACGAATTAGAACAATATCAGCAAGATGGTGTTCTGACAACAATCACTACAGCATTCTCTCGTGATACCGAGCAAAAGGTATATGTACAAAACAGAATGCTGGAAAACAGCAAAGAATTATTTGACTGGCTGGAAAGCGGCGCTTCTTTCTTTGTATGCGGTGATAAATCACGTATGGCAAAAGATGTGAATGATGCCTTAATCAGTGTCATTGAAAAAGAAGGCAATATGAGCCGTGAAGATGCAGAAGGTTATCTAAACGATTTGCAAAAACAAGGCCGTTACCAAAGAGACGTGTACTAATTATTAAAATGATTAGTAATCCTAACTTGTAATAAAATGATCAAAAAGAGGAACCTCTAATTGGCATTTCATGTCTAAAGGGGTCTCTCTTTTTTTAATTTCGAAAACAATATCATTTTGATTTTGAACGGGAAATCTTATAAGGAAATAGGCTAAAACCAATTTTATGGACGGTTTAATAAAAGCTGTGTTTGAAGGAAAACAAAATATGTAGAGATTTGGCAAGATTTACTTGAGGAAAACATGTAAAATCCATTGATTATCATAAGAAATCATGATAAATTAATATAGAAACGCATTTAAATAAATTAAAAACGTACAATATTCCATTTTAATTATATAACAAAATGTTTCATCAGTCAACCTTTTCATTTCATTTTTTTAAAGGAGAGCTAGGCAATGGATGCAGAACTACGAAAAGAGCAAGAACGAGTAGACAAAGTGATGCAAGTGATCAAGGAACAGATTAAAAAGTTGGAGGACGAAACTGGACGCCGAGGTAAGGAAGTAAACGTTTTCCGAAAAAACTTTTGGGATGAGGTCAAGGTGAACACAGATTCGTTTGATGATTATCTTGAAACGATCATAAGTCTGAGACAGCAGGCTCAAATCTTGTCTGTAAACCAAAGTACCCATAAGCAAGCCTCGAAGAAATTGCAAGCGATGCGGAGGATGCAGGAATCGCCTTATTTCGGCCGGATCGATTTTGTTGAAGATGGAACTTCCATGCCCGAACATATCTATATTGGCGTCTCCACATTAACAGATATAAGCAGGGATAACTTCCTTGTCTACGACTGGCGTGCACCGATATCGAGCATCTACTACGATTACCCGCCGGGTCCTGCAGAGTACACGACACCCGAAGGAACAATCCACGGCACGCTGGAACAAAAGTGGCAATACCTCATTCGTGGCGGGAAAATCGAATCGATGTTTGATACCCGGATCACTATCGGAGACGAGATTTTGCAGCAGGTGCTGGGCAAAGGTACTGAGAAACACTTACACAGCATCGTAGCCACGATACAACGGGAACAAAACAAGATCATTCGCCACGATCGCGGGCGGCTGCTCATCGTCCAGGGTTCCGCCGGCAGTGGCAAGACATCGGCGGCACTGCAACGAATCGCTTATTTACTTTATAAAAACCGTGATTGGTTGAAGGCCGATCAAATCATTTTGTTTTCGCCTAATTCCATGTTTAATAGCTATGTTTCCAATGTATTGCCTGAACTTGGGGAAGAGAATATGCAGCAGGTTACGTTCCAGGAATATTTAGATCATCGCCTAGGCAGCACTTTTCAACTGGAAGGTCCATATGAACAATTGGAATATGTGTTAACTGAAGGTGAGGTTCCTGATTATCAGGCTAGACTAAAGAATATTCAGTTTAAGGCATCAACTGATTTTTTTGCTTTCATACAAAATTACAGAAAATCGCTGGAAGCATCCGGTATGCTATTCAAAGGTATGACCTTTCGCGGAAAACCGATCATCACGGCGGAACAAATGACGAATCAGTTTTATAACTGTGCCACCTCGGACCGCCTCCATAATCGACTGGAAAAATTAGCAGATTGGCTGAACAAGATGTTGACGGGGGCTGAAAAGATTGAAAGGACCAAGCCATGGGTACAAGAAGAAATTGAACTGCTAAGCAATGAGGAGTACCAAAAAGCTCGTACTTACTTACAGAAAAAACGCGTCCTTACGGAAAACTCGTTTTATGATTATGATAGTGAAATCGCAGCACTCGGGAGATTAATTGTTCGCCGGAGATTTAAACCACTAAGAAAAAAAATCAAAGAACTCCGCTTTATTGATATGAAGGGTATTTACAAGCAACTTTTCTCTGCTTCCATTGGAGACGCTCCTTTGATGGCTAACGGAACACCTGAAGGGTGGGCAGATATTTGCCGCTTGACTGTGAACATGCTGGATGAAAACAAACTGTACTATGAGGATGCTGCTCCATTTTTGCTGTTACAAGAGTTGATCCAAGGTTTTCAAATGAACCATTCCATTAAACAAGTGCTAGTGGACGAAGCGCAGGATTACTCACCATTTCAATTTGAATTTTTAAAACGCCTGTTTCCGTCAGCGAAAATGACTGTGCTAGGTGACTTTAATCAGGCGATATTTGCCCATGCGAGCAAAACATCTGGTTTCGATGGTCTTACGAATCTTTATGGACCGGATAAAACAGAAGTGATCCATTTGACACGCAGCTACAGATCGACAAAACCAATCGTTGAATTTACACGCAGACTCGTACCGGGCGGCGAAGGGATCACTCCTTTTGAACGGGATGGCGAGAAGCCTGTTTGGACACAATTGTCAAACCGTACCGACCTTCATTGCAGCATCATAACCGAAGTAACTGAGCTACAAAATCGAGGGTATCACACCATTGCGATTATATGTAAATCTGCCGCTGAAAGTGAAACTGCTTATGAAGCACTGAAAAAAATTAAAGACATTAAGCTGATTAAGAGCAACTCAACGGAATACGAGCAGGGTGTAGTCATTATCCCGGCCTATTTAGCTAAAGGAATCGAATTTGACGCCGTCATCATTTATGACGCATCGGAGAAGGTTTACGGTGATGAGAACTTAAGAAGACTATTCTACACTGCCTGTACCCGCGCCATGCATTACCTGCGATTATACTGCGTAGGTGAACCAAGTCCATTATTAGACAACAAGGATGTTGAAAGTTTTATTCATCTTGAGTGCTGACTATTCATATTACAGGACGTTTCCGATGGGGGAACGTCCTGTATCTTTTACTAGCAGCATTTTTTGATAACCAATAAGTATGATTTTTCAAAGGAAATTTTTCGAGCGAGCTCGACGACGGACAGGACGTCCTAGTCAGGCGAAGCCACAGGATGTGGCGCTCTGAGCGTGAAAAAAATCGGGCGCAAATTCGCCGAGGCGAATTTGATTAATTATATTCAATTGGACATAATCACGTTTTAAGCGCTATACTGCATTTATAAAAAATATGAATCTTTCAGATTAGGAAAAATGTTTATGCAGGAAAAAACAGATGACTATGTTTTTCGCCATATCAAATTTTTCAGTTTTTCTTGCAAAGAAATCAAAAGATTTACAGAAGGGATGGCAACATGCTGCAGCAAATTAATCGCAGGCTGGAAAAAATGCTGCCTTTTATTACCCCAACCGGAGTAATTCTAGGTATTCTTTTCTCGGCCTATATAAAGGATTATTCATTTATCGTTCCGTGGCTTTTTGCTTTTATGACATTTGAGGGCAGTTTATCGATGAACTTCCGCTCATTAAAAAACGCCGTGATTCACCCATTACCAATCATTATCGTTTTGCTATTTTTGCATGTCTTCATGCCGCTTTGGGCGTCGGGAATCAGTCATACGGTGTTTAATGGTGATTCCATGACGATTACCGGAATCATTCTTGGAATGGTTATTCCAACCGGAGTTACAAGTTTTATTTGGGTATCAATGAAAAAAGGAAATAAGGCCGTTACACTGGCGGCGATTTTGCTGGATGCATTATTATCACCATTTATTGTCCCGTATAGTTTATCTTTATTAGTTGGTCAAAAAGTGGCACTGGATACTGGAAGCATGATGATTGGATTATTCTATATGATTGTTCTGCCATCGATTCTTGGAATGTTATTAAATGAAATCACAAAGGGAAAAATTGCCCCTATATGGAAGCCGAGACTAGCGCCAATCTCAAAAATCTTCCTCGGGATTGTTGTAGCGTTGAACGGATCCGTTGTTGCGCCATATTTAGCAGAGATTCACTGGAAGCTCTTGTTGATTATCTTTGTTGTCTTTTTTATCGCCTTTTCAGGATATTTATTTGCTCTTTTCTTAGGAAAAGCGTTGAAGTTTGATCAACGGATGATTACGGCTTTTACCTTTTTAGGCGGAATGAGAAATATAAGTGCCGGTGCCGTTATTGCTATTTCCTATTTTCCTCCGGCTGTTGTCGTGCCTGTCGTGGTCAGTATGCTCTTTCAGCAGACATTAGCCTCTCTGTTTGGCAGTTTTCTCGACAAGCGATATCAACAGCAGATTGAAGGGGATCCTTCTGTAACCAGTTAAAAAGGGAAAATTCAATATTTGGCCACAAAAACAGTGTGGTTTTAAATAAATTAGCAGATAATGAAAACAGGATCGTTAGGCAATGGACAGAATAGGTAAAATTTGTGTTTGTAAAATAGCGAATATTTTTATTCTAATATTGACTTAAAGCTCATTATAGGTAAGGATAGTAATATATTTTATTTTTTACTTGGAGGATATTATGAAATACATTAGTACACGCGGGAATGTGGAAGCAATTGGTTTTATCGATACAGTTATGATGGGGCTGGCAAATGATGGGGGACTTTTAATCCCAGAAAAAATCCCGCAAATTCCAGCAGAAAAGCTGAAGGAAATGTCCCAGTTAACTTATCAAGAATTAGCTTACGAAATCATTTCTTATTATGTAGCAGGGGAAATTCCTGCGGATGAACTCAAAGAATTAATCAATAAGAGCTACGCTACTTTCCGTGATCCGGAAGTAACACCTGTTAAAAAAGTGAAGGATAATATGTATGTCCTGGAGTTGTTCCATGGACCAACCTTTGCCTTTAAAGATGTGGCACTGCAATTTTTAGGAAATTTATATTCCTATATTTTCAAGAAAACAGGTGAAACCATCAACATCCTCGGTGCTACATCAGGAGATACAGGTGCATCTGCGATTGAAGGTGTACGAGGCAAAGATGGCATTCGCATTTGTATTCTTCACCCGCACGGAAGGGTAAGCAAGGTTCAAGAACTGCAAATGACGACAGTTCATGACGAAAGTGTTTTAAATTTAGCCATTAAAGGTACATTTGACGATGGTCAAAGAATCATTAAGGAGCTATTTGCCGATTTAGAATTTAAAAATAAGTACTCTCTTCGTGCGATTAACTCGATTAATTTCGCTCGTATTTTAGCCCAAACTGTTTATTATTTTTATGCTTATTTCCAAGTAACAAAAGCGGGCGATATTAAGAGCTTGAACTTCAGTGTCCCAACTGGAAACTTCGGCGATATTTTTGCCGGGTTCCTGGCAAAAAGAATGGGTCTGCCAATCGGCAAGCTGATTGTTGCTACAAATGAAAATAATATTCTAGAACGATTTATCAAGGATGGGGTGTACAAACCAGGAGAGTTCCGCAGTACATACAGTCCTTCCATGGATATCCAAGTAGCAAGCAACTTCGAGCGTTATCTATATTACTTACTGGATGAAAATGCAAAGGAAGTTTCTGCATTAATGGATCAATTTAAGGCAGAGGGTCAAATAGTAGTCGGAGAGACGCAGCTTCGTCAAGTGCAGGCAGATTTTGCGGCACATGGTGTAGCAGGAGAAGATTGCTTAAAGACAATCAGCAAGTACTATAATGAAACAGGTTATTTACTAGATCCGCACACTTCTTGCGGCGTTGCAGCCTACGAAACATGCAGTGCTCCTGAAGAAGTCTGCGTAACACTGGCCACAGCACATCCAGCAAAATTCAATGAGTCTATCTCTCTTTGTGATATTGAGCAAATATACCCTGAACAAATTAATCAATTGTTTGAAAAACCGCAATATCTAGAAGTGGTTGAAGCTGACAATGATGTCATTGCCAGCAGATTAGAAAAACACTTTAACACTTCTGTCGCTCAATAATTTCGATTGAAAAAGACTATTTCCTCTGGAGATAGTCTTTTTTTTCGCTTTAAGAAGGGACGTAAATATGGTAAAATGAAATTCCTTGGCAGGGGCAAGAAGCGCCTAATATATGGCGAAAATTTGAAAAAACCCAAGTTCTTTGAGCTTGGGTTTTTTCGTATTATTTTAGTATGCGAATGATTAATAATTGCTATAATAATTCATGCCATTTGCCAAATCCATCTGTTTGATGATTGCCCGGCGCTGCTTTTTTAGTTTTACGATCGTTGCTTTTATCGTTTGTCTTTCATTCGTAGAATTTTCTGGCAATTTTCGATACAGCGCAACAATTTCACTGCTCACCGTTTTATAGTTTTCCCAAAGGGTTTCAAGGTCGGGACTTTCAATTTCTACAGGACGCCCGCTTAAAATATCACGCAGCTTTACTACAATTTCATTCTGCCAGATTTTATCCCCCATTTTTTTTGCAAACAAGTATAAATCTAAATAATCGTCCGTGTTTAAATGTGTAACCGTATTCATCAAACTTCCCCCTTTTTCTACCAATTGTCCAACATTTTTAACAACCTGGTGCTAAAGACTTTTGGACTACCCCTTTGACACTCCCAATCAAAAATCGAAAAAAGATTCATTTAATGTTTTTAACATACTATTATAAATAATTGGAATTGTCAATAAGGTATTTCGATATAAGAAAAAATTGCATGAAACTTTCATTTATATTTCTAGTTATAGTTAAAGATTTCCGTTTCAAAAATAAAAATTATCTATTAACTCCATATTTTACAGTGCATAGATTGTTTTTTTGCTGTTTTTTATAGGTAAAAAGATAGTTCTCGTTAAGAGGAAAAGAGTATGAGTGTAATTATATTTCAGTACCGGTTTATGAATCTTAATGGGGAGATTTGTACTTTCCTAAAATAATTAATTACTAAAATATGGTTTTTCAATTAGAGGCAATTATGATAAGATCGATGGGACATAAAAATGATTGGAGGACATTATGAAGAAGTACATATTATTAATATTACTGGCAGCCATTTTAGTTCTTGGAGCTTGTGCTAATGGGGCAGAAGTGACGGAGGATAAAAAGTCCGAAGAAATACAAACGGAAGAAAAAGTAAAATCAGATTCCGAAACAGCTGATAAGACTGAAGCAAAAGAAGAGCTTGAGCAGCAGGAAGAAAATGCAGACAAAGCGGAAACATCTGAAACTGATGGTTTCGATATAAAGTATAACACCGAAGAAAAATCCGTACAATTAGTCAAAGCAGATGGAAATACAGAAGTTTTAGCGGCGAGAAGCGCTTCTGAACCTGTGAAATCACCTGATAGAAAAAAAGCGGCCTACGTATCTCCAATTGAATGGGAAGAGCCGGGAGATGTTTATATCGTGAATCTCGAAGACGGCACTCAAAATGTATTAGTCGCAACTGAAGGCGAGCAAACTCCGAAAAAAGTCATCTGGGAAAACAATGAAAATGTACTAGTAATCATTGGATATGCCTATGGCACAGTTGCTACAGGCGGAAATATATACCGAGTGAATTTGGAAACGAAAGAAAAAACTGCCCTTACACAATATGAAGGCGATGTTCAAATTACAGACTTAAAAATTGAAAATGGAATCCTGAAATACAGCGGCATCAAATACACTGACGACAACTTTAACGAATCCGTACCATACTCAAACAAACTGCCGCTTGCGTCACAGTGATGAATGGAAAAGGATCGAACAATCGATCATGGTAAATGAATAAGTGCTCATTTGAATGATGGTAAATAAAGGATAGGGCAAAATACTTTATCTCTTTGAATATTTATGTTAATTTACCTTTAAACAATTAAATATAGATGTACGAACTTTTTGGAGGAGTCTGTCACCAAGGGATAACTATGTCCTTTGGTCACAGGCTCCTTTTTTGTGTTTAGTTATTTTTGCAATATCAAACGTTTAATACTATTAGAAAGGTGGAATGTCAGGTTTATCCTGATCTATTTGCTGCGATCATCGTAATCGTCATTGTCACTATTCTTAACAAAAGGCTGCAGTTCCATATATGGCTGCAGCCTTTTCACTAATTGGTCATAAAAAAGCCTGTAAACATCTCCTAAAAGGGTTCCTGTTTACAGGCTGGCTATATTTTCTTCTATTATATTGCAAATACATGATTTCCAATTGTCTCTACAATGGTGCGAGAAAGAATCCAGTTGTCTGTTGCTATTTCCGGATTATAGAAAAAGACAGCCTCATTTAAGCGATTCGTTCTTGTTAATGCTTCTTCTGCCGCACGAATGGACTCTTCAGAAGCCGGTTTGTTAATTTCTCCATTTTGTACTGGTGAAAATGCATAGCTTTTGCCCACTACTTGATAAATAACCTCTGTAATGCTATTTGGAAATTCAGGAGACTCAACTCGGTTTAATACAACCGTTGCAACAGCCACTTTCCCCTCATATGATTCACCTTTAGCCTCAGCTTCAACAATTCGTGCTAATAAATCTTTCTCTTCATTTGAAATGGAAACAGCCGGATTGTGAGCATTTGTTTCGGCTGATGCTGTAGCATTTACCGGGAGTACGGCTGATTCTTCCGATTTATCAGGAATCTGTAATACTTCTCCGATAAATAGTAAATCATTTTGTCGTTTATTGGCTAGTTTAAGCGTCTCAGCGGATAATCCATACTGCTGTCCAAGTTCCCAGAGAGTATCTCCTTTTACTACTTGATATAAAGTCATCGCATCTACGGTGTGATTTTGTACTCCTATTAATGAAAAAGCAGCTACACAAGCTGCAATGATCGTTTTCATATACTTATTATTATTCATAAATACCTCCTGCAACTTTGTGTATTAAACACTATCATAATATTGTATTCAATTTACAGAACAGTTCAATTACAGTTCTTTTTAGTTTCATGACAATATTACAAGTAAGGAGGAATTGTAACATTATACCTGCATAATTCGTAATAATTCAGCCAATATTTATTAAAATAAGGAGCCTTTTACCAATTTATCTAAATATTTACGGCAATTAAAACCATAGATTTCATAAAAAATAAAATTTATTCGAAGATGAATCGGGATGATTTGAAATACCATTTACAAAATTTCTTCTTCCAATAAGAATCCAAACTCTACATATAAAAAAATGGATGAAAGACCTACTAGAAAAACCGTGATTCTGATAAAAGCCACATTTTTACGACAATGTTTGCTTTTTTCTGCACAAAATTGGTGCAGATTTTTTTACTTTTTTCAGAAAAACTGTTTTAATAATAGTTATATAGGTATTCATATCGTTTTTAAATTAATAGAATTTTAAAAAAACGATTTGACACCTTAGATTTTAAGTGATATAAACACAGTAAGAAATTGAAATACGATTAAAAGTATTTTCAAAAAATTTCGGTTTGATAAAAAAGTGATAATAACAGGGGGATTATGTAAAGATGGAGCATCGTGTCAATATATTAGACTGTACAATACGTGATGGAGGCTTAGTTAACAATTGGGATTTTAGTGTCGAATTTGTTCAAGATTTGTACAATAGCCTCAGTGCTGCAGGCGTTGAGTATATGGAAATCGGCTACAAGAATTCCCCGAAATTACTAAATGCGACGGAGCCTAATCCTTGGAGATTTCTTGATGATAAATTTTTAAAAGAAATTATCCCTGTGAAAAAATCCACAAAGTTATCTGCTCTTGTAGATATAGGTCGTGTTGATCCGGACGATATTTTACCGCGTGAAGAAAGCGTTTTGGATATGATTCGTGTTGCGTGTTACATCCGCGAAGTAGATAAAGGTTTAGAGCTAGTACAAATGTTTCATGACTTGGGCTACGAAACTACTCTTAACATTATGGCTTTATCTCATGTTCCTGAACACCAGCTTATCGAAGCATTCGAATTAGTGAGGAAAAGTCCTGTAGATGTTGTTTACATCGTAGATTCCTTCGGAAGTTTGGATCCGGCGGAAATCGAGCATCAAGTGAAAAAATTCCATGCCATGGTGCCGGATAAAAAGCTGGGAATTCATACTCATAACAACCTGCAGCTAGCATTTGCGAATACTTTAACGGCAGCAAGAAGCGGCGTATCATTTTTAGATTCGTCAGTGTATGGTATGGGTCGTGCAGCAGGGAACTGTAATACAGAACTGCTTGTCAGTTACATCCAAAACCCTAAATACGAAGTGAAACCTATCCTTGGTGTGATTGAAAAACATATGCTTGAAATGCGTGAAAACTGGGAGTGGGGCTACATTATCCCTTACATGATTTCCGGCATCCTGAACGAACATCCACGCGTTGCCATGGCTTACCGTAAAACTGACGAACGCGACAAATTTGTAGAATTCTACGACCAGGTGACATCACCAGAAGTAACTATTCAAAAAAATTAGTCACTGTGAAGTCTCGATATTTGTCGGATGATTATTCTTGGACTTTATGAATCGATATGATATAAAAAGAGTGAACCTCCGTTAATTTTGTGGAGTTTCACTCTTTTTTGTCTGCTGTATTGTTTACCGTGTAAAAGTTCTTAAAAAGGACATATTTCATTTAGAAAACGCTTTCAAATTAGTATATGCTTGATATATGAAAACATTTGGGAGGTGCTTTAATTGTATAAACTTCAAGTGTATAATGCAGAAACCCAAGAAATACTTCGTGAAAAGACGTATAAGAAACCTGATCTTATTCAGAGCTTGCTAGAATCAGCGGAAAAAGGGCAGGAATGTTTTCTATTTGATGAGGAGTGTAAGACCTACAAAGGAGACTATGTCACTCATTCTAACAGTACTGAAGAAGATTTTGAAGTTTATAAAGTGTACTTTCAAGTAGAACTATCAGATATTCAGGCAAGATTCATCAATTAATCGATGAAGTGAAAAAAGGGGCTAAAGCTCCTTTTTTATTTCTATAGATTCATAAAATAATTTCAGAATATTTGAATTATTAAAAAGGGAAACTATATAAAATGTAGAAATAAGTAAAATGAACATACCATGGATCGACTTCAGATGGATGATATGAAACCATGTAGTTTTTTTGCCATTTATAAAAAGAAGGGAGTATGTTATGAAACGTGAAGACCTTTTAGCGCCGCAAAAATATAACTTAGTGTCAGAGATCGAGCGGTTCGCCGCCGACCCGGTAAAACTGGCTTTAATCTGGGAATCAGAACAAGGGGAAACAAAACAAATGACGTATCACGATCTCTTTTTAAATGTGAATAAAATTGGTAACGTATTTCTTGAACATGGTTTACAAAAAGGGGACGTCATTCTTGTTATGCTGCCAAGAGTAATTGAGGCTTATCAAGTGTATCTAGCTGCACTAAAAACGGGACTTGTTGTGATCCCAAGTTCTGAAATGCTGCGATCGAAGGATTTAGAATACCGAATTTTACACGGAGAGGTCAAAGCCATTGTCTGCTATGATCAATATGCCGCTCAATTTAATGAAATAAACGCGGCCGCTTCACTGACTAAATTTGTAGTGGGAAAACATGTTGAAGGATGGATTGATTTGCAATCACAAATAGCAAAAGCCTCCGAAGTATTGCCTTTTGCTGATACAGACAATGAAGACATGGCCTTCTTATCTTATACATCAGGAACAACAGGGAATCCGAAAGGTGTTGTACATACGCACGGCTGGGCCTATGCCCACTTAAGAGCCGCTGCCCCTAATTGGTTAGGTATTGAAGAAGAAGATCTTGTTTGGGCAACTGCAGGTCCAGGATGGCAAAAATGGATTTGGAGCCCCTTTTTATCTGTATTAGGTTCTGGAGCAACAGGTTTGGTTTATTACGGGAAATTCGAAGAACAAAAATACTTGCAATTATTGGATAAATACGATGTAAACGTACTGTGCTGCACACCGACTGAATATCGTCTCATGGCAAAAGCGGAAAATCTTCAAGAATATAAACTAGCAAAACTCCGCAGCGCAGTTTCGGCAGGAGAACCGTTAAATGTAAATGTGATCGATACTTTTAAAAAGTACTTTCACGTGGATGTCCGGGACGGGTATGGGCAAACAGAAAATACACTGCTTGTCGGAATTACAAAGGGGATGGAGCTGAGACCAGGCTCGATGGGCAAACCGATCCCTGGAAACAGTGTCGAGATTATCAACGAATTTGGAGAGCCGTGCCAGGCAGGTGAAGTAGGGGACATTGCTGTTCATATTGAAACACCGGCTCTGTTTAAACATTACTATAAGGATCCAGAACGGACAGCGATGCAATTCCGGGGCAATTATTATATTACAGGTGATAAAGCGAAAAAGGATGAAGATGGCTATTTTTGGTTTGAAGGGCGCGGTGACGATATTATCATCAGTTCAGGCTACACCATCGGGCCTTTTGAAGTGGAAGATGCACTCGTGAAACACTCTTCCGTCAAAGAATGTGCGGTAGTGGCAAGTCCCGATGAAATTAGAGGCAGTGTTGTTAAAGCTTTTATTGTTCTGCAGGACGGTGTGGATAATAACAATCCTCTCCTTGTAAAACAACTGCAGGAGCATGTCAAAAGCTTAACTGCCCCTTACAAATACCCAAGGAAAATAGAATTCCTGCCAGAACTGCCAAAAACCACTTCAGGAAAAATCAGACGAATCGAGCTTCGTAAAAGGGAAATGGAACACCACTTTCGTACGTAATCATGCTAAATGAAAAGGGAAGCGATCGTGATCGCTTCCCTTTTCAAATTATGCCACAGTTACTGCTGACAAACGCATATGCTGTTTATTAACTAGGATCTACTTCATCAAAGGATAAAGTGGTAACGCTGGTAAATTCACCTTTTTTCATTTCTTCTTGGGAAGCATTTTTTTCAAGTTCTTCGCTATCATCCATACCGGGTGCAATGGAAGGCTCGTTATTGTTTGACTTCTTATTGACCATGGCTTGACCTCCTATTTCCAATATTATTTGACATTACTAATAGTGTTCCTGCTATTTTCTTTTTAATGTATGGGCTCGAATAATGGTTGGGCTAGTTTTTATATTATTGGCAGTATTACTTACTAGTAAAGGGATATTTAGGTAGAATATGATTGTATATGAGTATTTTCGTGCTGCACAAAGTCTTTAATTACAGAGAAATTTAGAAAGGACGTGCCATCATGGGATTTTTAAATAAAACAGTCGTTATTACAGGTGCCGGGAATGGAATTGGCAAGGGAATTGCAGAGCTATATGCCGAAAAAGGGGCCCATGTCGTATTGGCAGATATAGATGAAAAAGCCGGGAAGCAAACAGCAGCGATGATTCAAGCACAAGGAGGAGAGACTGTATTTGTTCCAGTAGATGTCAGAAAAGAGGCTGATATTGTTCATTTAATGAAAACAGCTGAGCAAACCTATGGTCAGATTGATATTCTGATTAATAACGCAGGTAAAGGCGTTTGGAAATCTCTATATGACATTACCATAGAGGAGTGGGATGATGTCATTCAGACAAATTTGCGCAGCGTATTTTTGGGATCACGAGAAGCGGCGAAATATATGTGTACTAATAAGGATGGCGGGGCTATCGTCAATATCGCTTCTACAAGAGCGATCATGTCTGAACCCAATTCAGAGACCTATGCCGCATCAAAAGGAGGAATTATTGCGCTGACACATGCCCTTGCCGCCTCATTGAGCGACGATTATATCACCGTCAATGCCATTTCCCCCGGCTGGATTGAAACGGGAGATTATGAAAAATTAACAAGAATCGACCATGAACAACATTTTTCCAAACGGGTAGGAAAGCCTTCAGATATCGCACGTGCCTGCTTATATTTAACCGCAAAGGAAAATGATTTTGTGACCGGTATTAATCTTGTGGTTGACGGTGGGATGACAAGGAAGATGATGTATGAGGAATAAACGAAGGGAATCACCAATCATGTGAGGGTGAATGGCAAATTGAATGGACTGAGTGGATTGAACTGCCTTAATGGATTATCAAGTAAGAAATTATTAGAACTGGGTAAGAAATGTTTTCGTAAACAATATGATAAAGGGAGCTTTTTATATAAGCCAGGAGAGACAAATGATTATGTATATATTGTAGAAAAAGGTAAATTTTTAGCTTATCGCTTAACAAACTGTGGAAAACCATGTGCTTCAAGGAGATTAAATGAAGGAGAGATTATAGGTGAAGAAGATATTCTTTCCTGTCCTATTAGAGATTCGTATGTTGAAAGTATCACCGATTCACAATGTATCTTGATTTCGAGAATGGAATATGAAGAATTATTATATCATTATCCCGAGTTTACCCGTTCTAGGTTAGAAGGGCTCAGCATACGGATAAAAGAAACGGAGCAGATGATGCAGGCCATTGCCTATAGTTCTGTCAGTAAACGTTTACTTTTGCTTTTATCAGAAGTTGGAAAGCAGACGGGTCAAAATAGTAATCAAGAAATCAAATTTCATTCAGATATGAGCCACCATGATTTAGCGGCCATGATTGGTTCAACTCGTGAAACGGTTACTAGCAATTTATCCTCTCTGCAGCGGGAAGGTGTCATTGCGGTAAATGGTAAACAAATCTCTATCAAGAAAGATAAATTAGAACGATATCTTTAATTCTTGTTTGCTTTTTACATTTTTTCCTTTTTTGTAAGGAAGCTTACATACACAGATAAAACAGGTTGTTAAAATTTAATCGTAAAGGAAGTGTTAAGAAAAGGTTAATGAGGTGATTGTTATTATGGAAAAAAATATCAATGATATTAATGTGCCAGCTCTACAGAATTATATTGAGGAGATAAAAGAGAAGCCCGAAAACGCTATGATTGACTACAAAGTAAATCTCGAGTGGCAGGGCGGTACTAAATCAAAGGTTACATCAAAAGGGATTATGTTAGGAAATCAAACTTTAGAAAGAAATTTTTCCTTTTTGGTGGATGAACCAGAACAGTTGTTAGGAGAAAATGCTTACCCAACTCCGCAGGAATATCTACTGGGCGGCATGGGGGCATGTATGATTGTCGGTTATTCTGTTGGTGCATCTATTATGGGAATTACACTTGAAAAGCTTGAAATTGATATTGAAGCTGGTTTAAATTTAAGAGGCTTTTTAGAGGTTGACCCAAAAGCATCAATTGGGTTTAAAGATGTTAAATATACGATACGGGTAAAAGGGAACGGGACAAGGGAACAGTTTGAGAAAATCCATCAAAAAGTCATTGATTACTCGCCAAATCGGGCGAATATATCAAATGCTATTACAGTGGTTCCTGAATTAGTTATTGAACGATAACAGGTTGTAAACGAAACTTATATAATGATTATCGAGCATTTAATAAAAAGACAGCTGCGGCTGTCTCTTTATTATTCTCTGAACCATGAAATGGCAATAGTCCCTGCACCGACATGAACGCCTATAGCGGAGCCCAGCGGACCGGTAACGATTTCGATATTCGGAGTGAGGGAGCGAATTTGTTCTTGAAGTATCAATGATTCTTCTGCTGCACTGCCAGATAAAACAAACACTTTTTTAATAGTAACACCTTTTTCTAAATCATTTTGCAAAAGGGAGATCATGTAAGATAATGCTCTTTTCTTTGAACGCACCTTTTCAAAAGGGACCGCTTTTCCTTCTTGAAACGAGAAAACCGGTTTTATTTGCAGAAGGCTGCCCATTAGCAGCTGAAGGGCACTAACGCGTCCGCCTTTATGCAGTTGCTCTAAGGAACCAGTCATAAAAAACAGCTGATTATCCTGATACATCGTTCTTAGTTTGGCTGCTGTATCAGCAGGTGACATTCCTTGTCGGATCATTTCCTGTCCCTTTTCGATCATATATTTCATAGGAAGCGAAATGAGTCTTGAATCCACTAATTCCAAGGGAAAGCCAGCGATATCAGCGGCATGCTTGGACGAATTACACGTTCCGCTTAAATCGGATGATAAATGAATAGCGATGCCCAAATCGTATTCTTTTTTCAGCTCTTCATATAGGGATACTAACTCACCAAGTGCCGGCTGTGATGATTTTGGCAGGTTAGGGGAGGCAGTTAGTTTTTGATAAAACTCTTCTTCGGTAATATCCACTCCGTCGCGATAGGTTTCCTGCTCAAAGGAGATATTCATCGGTATTACAAAGATATGATGTTGGTTTGCAAATTCCGGGTCTATAAAACAAGTACTATCCGTGATCCAGGCAATTTTCATCAAGTAAGATCCTCCTATGTAGTATCGTGGTATGTATTCCTTGATTATACACAATCAAGTTCATTTGCAATATACATTTTTATTTTAATATTTATTCAGAATGTCATAAATACGGACATTAGTTATAATAGATCCATATCAAAACAGAGAAGGGAAATAAATATCATGTTGAAAAAAATCATGCTAAAGACAAATCAGCGGGATCAAATGATTGATATTACTGAACATGTGCGAAGTTTTGTTAATGAATCAGAATTAAAAGATGGGACCGTTATAATCTATTGCCCTCATACTACTGGAGGAATCACGATAAATGAGAACGCGGATCCTGATGTGAAGATTGATTTTCTCCGGAGGCTGGATGAAGTCTTTCCTTGGGAACATCCGCTTGACCGTCATATGGAAGGGAATACGGCTGCACATTTAAAAGCAAGCGCGGTTGGGCCATCCCAGCATGTTATCGTAACGGACGGCAAGCTTTTGCTAGGGACATGGCAGGGCATCTATTTCTGTGAGTTCGATGGACCGCGGACAAGAACATTTTATATAAAGAAAATATAAACAAGGTTTCGTATGCTTCACAAGGGTTGAAAACCAAATCCGCAAATAGATGGCACATTGTGCTGATTACACATTATAAAATAAAAATTCTTCGTCCGAATTTTATTCATAACCAAATGATCGATCTCGTTAAGCAACTAAACCAAGCAAATTGCTTGTTAATGTTATTTCTTAACCATAAATGAAAAAGCAAGGATAATCAATTTGATTTTTCCTTGCTTTTTCAAGCATAGTTGATTGCGCAGTTGAGAGGAACGTTACTTTTTCTTCTTTTTTAATTCTTCTTTTGTAACAAGCACTTTTTTATTTTTCTTTTCCAGATTAACATGAACCTGTACTAGATTTTCGTTTATCTCATTCAATCGAATCACTTTTGCCTTACGTCCTTTGATCTTAATATCATGATCAACTGCAGGAACATGTTTGACCAATTGACTAAAAAATAATGAGTTATTTTCAAAATACTGTATCGTAACCATCTTGACGTCACTCCTCTAAATGGAAATAAAAAGGGTGGATTGTTATTCAGCGAATCGATCAGCATCTTATAATAAAATATTGTTTTGGAACTTGGTTTAGTCCGGAATGTTTCAAAAAAGAATTATAAATGTTAAAGACCGAAATGATATTTTACGTTTAGCCGAAATGATATATAAAGATGAAGTCGGGAATTTAATTAATTATAAAAGAATAAATCTTTTTTATTGTCAGCAATCCTTATTTAGATCAATTTACACCTTAAAAAGAAGGGAATTACCAATTACTTGATAACTATTTTTTAGTTTACATAATAACTATTATAGGAAGTTATATTTAAAGAGAGCCAAACGGTCTCAATGATAAAGATTACTTGAAATAGTGAGACAAACTAAAGATTTTTCATACCAATTAAGCAATTCAAATTGAAACTTGAATTGCTGGATTAGAAATTCAAATTCCTCACAATAAAACATCCTAAGTATCTTGTATTTTCATTAGAATTATTTATTAGGTATATATCAAAACCGCCATTTCGTTTATTGCTTAATTACTTATTAGATCATCTGACATGCTTTAGCTGTTCAAATCCTGTCTTCTAATCCGTTAGTTTACATAACGAGTTATTATCTTCTGTTGCTGCTATATTTTAATCAATCTAACTAACTTTCTTATGCTCATTCGAAGATCAGCTTCTAATGCTGATCTTCGAATGATTTATTTATCTTTTCACCCTTTGTTTTCTTTCCATTACCTTTGTATCCAAAAGAAGCCATTTCCCGTTTTCGTAATTCCAAGTAGATTCAATAAATGCGATTCCATCAGCATGGTAGGCTCCGCTAATCTGTTGAATGGCCTTTAATCCATAGGAATTATCGTTTATTTTTACCGGTTTTAATGTACTGTAGGGATCGACCATTAGTTCCCTTGGTTCATTTAGCTTTCCGTTTTGATAAATTCCTAATCGATCATAATCATTTTTTCGGCTTTTTAAATCAAAATTGTATGATTGTCCAGTATTCTCAATGGTAATCTTAGCTTGATACTGATCAAGAAATTGACTTGTAATCGTAAGTGGATCCGGCGGTGCTATTTCTTTTAACTGAAAATCTTTATACGTAAAAAGTGAGTAATTCGTCATCCCTCCGCTGCCGCCTGATGGAATGCTGATAAGCATATCCTCTATGTCATCATGGTTTAGATCAACAAAGGTGACGCCTGGTTCATATCCACCTTCCAATTCAACTCGTTCGGATTTTCCATTTGAACCTGTAATTTGCAAAAATATTTCCTTTAAATAGGAAGCCCCTTCTTCATACGGAATGCCTTTCAAGAAAATAGTATCCTCTTTTCCATCACCTGAAATATCAGCTTTTTCCTCGATTAATACCACTTCCTTTCCATCTTTATCTAAAGCATACACAGCAGTAAATGTATTATTTAGAGACAGAAAAAATAAAGCTATAAGCACTAGCCCAAATTCCTTTTTCATAATAATTCCTCCTAAATGGACACTATTTGCTATTCTATCCATTTGGAGGAAATTAATGTAATAAATGAAAAACCACTTGCGAAATTCATATTCGCAAGTGGTTTATTTACATTTAAGATTCGTTTGGACTGGATTCGATGTCGCTTTGGTTCCACATGGTTACTGCTTTGCCAGATTCATTCTCATCATAGAGGAAGGAACCATTGGAATAACGGTCATTATAACGTAAAGTTGAAGAGTTTACACTTTCAATTTTACCCTTTTCTGTTTCAATTAATATTACTTGATTCTCATCAGCAAATACAAAGCCGATACAAAAGTGTGGATTGTTCTTTAATTCTCTTAAAATGACAACACCACGTTTTGCTCTTGAAGTGATTTCAAACTCAGTCAATTTCATTTTTTTAACTGAACCACGCTGTGTAGCAATGACGACTGATGGGTGACGTTCTGTGTCCTTTACTTTTGCACCCGTGACAAAATCATCTTCTTTTAAATTGATTCCTTTGACACCGGCAGCACGTACACCGATACAACTGACTTCTGCTTCTTTAAACCATAAAGCATATCCCTGATAAGTGGTGAGGAATAGCTCTTGATTTCCATCTGTTTCATGGACATCAATGAGCTCGTCATCCCCTTTTACATTAATGGCCACAAGCGGCTTTGAGTACCGCTGAGCTTTATAGTGCTGCAGTTCTGTTTTCTTCACCATACCATTTTTTGTCACAAATAATAGGAAGGTTTCTTTTTCAAAATCCGGCACTGGAATAGCTTTAATAATTGTCTCATCACGCTCAATCGGGATGATATTAGCGATATGCTGACCGATATCCTTCCAGCGGATATCAGGCAGTTCATGGACAGGACAATACAAATAATTCCCCTTATTGGTAAATAGCAATACAACATCAGTTGTATTCATATTCAACTGGGCAATGATTCGATCGGAATCCTTCATTCCATAATCCTGGCCGCTCGAAGCTGTATAAGAACGGATGCTCGTTCGTTTTACGTAGCCTTCCTTTGTTACGGTCACGATAACATCTTCACTGGCGATTAATACTTCAAGATTAATTTTAATCTCTTCAATTTCGGCTTCAATTTTTGTGCGGCGCTCGTCTCTGAAACGCTTTTGTACATCCTTTAATTCTTTTTTAATCACAGAATAAAGTTTTGTCTCGCTGTTTAAAATAGCTGTTAATTCCGCTATTTTTTTGGCTAATTCTTCGGCTTCAGCCATCAATGCAGTGATGTCTGTATTCGTTAATCGGTACAATTGAAGAGAAACGATAGCTTCTGACTGAGGCTCTGTAAATTGAAATTTTTCCGATAAATTAACTTTAGCATCTCTTTTATCTTTTGAGGCCCTAATGGTGGCAATAACCTCATCTAATATCGATAATGCTTTCATTAAGCCCTCTAGAATATGGGATCGGTCTTGTGCCTTTTGCAGCTCATATTGAGAACGCCTTGTGACGACCTCCTTTTGATGGTTGATATAGGCATCAAGCAGTTCGCGAAGTCCCATCAGCATAGGTCGTTTATTATGAATGGCCACCATATTAAAGTGATAGGTCACCTGTAAATCGCTATTTTTAAATAGATAATTTAAGACACCTTCAGCATTTGCGTCTTTTTTCAACTCAATGACAATACGCAAACCGGTTCTGTCAGTTTCATCACGTACCTCAGCGATTCCTTCCAATTTACGGTCAAAACGAAATTCATCGATTTTCTTCACTAAATTGGCCTTATTCACTTCATATGGTATTTCTGTGATCACAATTTGCTGCTTGCCTCCGCGGATAGGTTCTACCTCGGTCTTACCGCGGATGATGATCTTCCCTCTTCCAGTTTCATAGGCTTTCTTTATCCCATCTACCCCTTGAATAATTCCTCCGGTTGGGAAATCAGGTCCTTTGACGAATCCCATCAAGTCATCAACGGTAGACTCTGGGTGATCCAGGCGATGAATCACAGCATTGATGATTTCTTCAAGATGATGCGGCGGGATTTCAGTGGCGTAACCGGCTGAAATCCCTGTCGAACCGTTAACAAGCAGGTTTGGAAACATCGATGGAAGTACGGTTGGCTCACTTGAAGTATCATCGAAATTTGGAACGAAATCTACCGTTCTCTTATCAATATCACGAAGAAGTTCCGCTGAAATCGCCGATAGCCGAGCCTCTGTATAACGCATCGCCGCAGGAGGATCTCCGTCGTTACTCCCGTTATTCCCATGCATTTCGATTAATACATTGCGTACCTTCCAATCCTGGCTCATGCGGACCATTGCCTCATAAACCGAGGAATCACCATGCGGATGATAATTACCGATTACATTCCCGACTGTTTTAGCTGATTTACGAAAATGTTTATCATGTGTATTCCCCTCCACATGCATAGCATACAAAATTCTGCGCTGTACCGGTTTCAAGCCATCGCGGGCGTCCGGTAAGGCCCGTTCTTGAATAATATATTTACTATAGCGACCAAATCGATCACCAATGACTTCCTCTAATGGGAGTTCCATGAAATGTTCTGTTGTACTCATGAAGGATTAGCCTCCTCTGCTACTGTAATATTCTCATTTTCAAGAATACTTCCATCCTCTTCAAGACCGAAGGCTACATTTGATTCAATCCACTTTCTGCGAGGCTCTACTTTATCTCCCATTAAGGTGGTCACTCTTCGTTCTGCACGTGCTATATCGTCAATCCGAACCCGAATTAATGTTCTTGTCTCAGGATTCATCGTTGTATCCCATAATTGATCGGCATTCATCTCGCCAAGACCTTTATAACGCTGCAGGATATATCCTTTGCCGACCTTTTTAATCGTATCTTGAAGGTCATCATCACTCCAGGCATATTCAACCACTTCTTTTTTTCCCATGCCTCTAGAGACTTTATATAAAGGAGGGAGAGCGATATATACTTTTCCCGCCTCGATTAGCGGCTTCATATAGCGGTAAAAGAAGGTTAAAAGAAGGACTTGGATATGTGCTCCGTCTGTATCGGCATCTGTCATGATAATGATTTTATCGTAATTGGAGTCTTCAACCGTAAACTCTGATCCAACACCAGCACCAATCGTATGGATAATGGTGTTGATTTCTTCATTTTTAAAAATATCATTCAGCTTTGCTTTTTCCGTGTTGATAACTTTCCCACGTAATGGCAGCACTGCTTGGAACCGGCGATCCCGCCCTTGTTTAGCGGAACCTCCCGCAGAGTCTCCCTCCACTAAATATAATTCGTTCTTCTGCGGATTTCGTGACTGTGCAGGAGTGAGTTTACCGGATAACAGCGCATCTGATCTCTTCTTTTTCTTACCACTGCGAGCCTCGTCGCGTGCTTTACGTGCCGCTTCCCGTGCTTGAAATGCCTTGATTGATTTTTTCACTAATAATGTACTGATATCTGGATTTTCCTCAAGAAAATAAGCTAAATGCTCTGATACTACTGAATCAACTGCAGAGCGGGCCTCACTGGTTCCCAGTTTCCCTTTTGTCTGTCCTTCAAATTGCAGTAAATTCTCAGGAACCCTTACGGAAATGACAGCAGAAAATCCTTCCCTGATATCGGAGCCTTCTAAGTTTTTATCTTTTTCCTTCAGAAGGTTCACTTTACGAGCATATTCATTAAATGCTCTGGTAACAGCTGTACGAAGTCCAACCTCATGGGTACCGCCGTCTTTTGTCCGGACATTATTGACAAACGAAAGAACATTTTCCGAGTAGCCATCATTAAATTGAAAGGCAAAATCCACTTCGATCTCGTTTTGTGAACCCTCAAATGGAATCACGGGGTGAAGAACATCCTTCTCTTCATTTAAATATTCAACAAAGGAAGCGAGACCCTTTTCAAAATGGAACATCTCTTTCCAGTCATTACGATCATCAATTATTTCAATTTTGACACCTTTTAAAAGAAAAGCAGATTCCCGAAGGCGTTCACAAAGTGTTTCATAATTATACGTTGTTGTAGAAAAAATAGTCGGATCCGGTTTAAAGTGAATCGTGGTTCCTGTTTGATTTGTTTTGCCTACTTTCTCTAAAGTGGTGACTGGTTTACCACCGTTTTCGAAACGCTGTTCATATGTATAACCATCACGTTTAATGGTTACAACGAGCCATTCAGACAAGGCATTTACAACAGAGGCCCCTACACCATGCAGACCACCGCTTGTTTTATACCCGCCTTGACCGAATTTCCCACCAGCATGAAGGATGGTCAGAATGACTTCAGGAGTGGGCTTGCCAATCTTATGCATTCCTGTTGGCATTCCTCTTCCTTTGTCCTGAACACTAATCGAATTATCTTTGTGTATCTTTACGATAATGTGATCACCAAATCCGGCTAACACTTCGTCAACTGAATTATCCACTATTTCATATACAAGATGATGCAACCCTTTTGAATCCGTGCTGCCAATATACATTCCCGGGCGCTTACGGACAGCCTCAAGCCCTTCTAATACTTGTATGGCATCATCATTATAATCATACTGAGATGCTGCTTGATTTCTTGCCACGAACATACCCCTTTCATTACTAAACAATAACCACTATTACTAGTACACGTCTCTTTGTTGCCGACTTCTTAAGTCTGTAGAGTATATATTCATCATAATCGTATACAATCCTTTTCATATCTAAAAATAACAACGCGTAAACGGCAGGCAGCTTAACCAGCAATTATCCGGCCGAAAAAGCAGAATGATGAATCCAATTAAACTACATCATGTTCTGATGCAAAGAACGTGTGTTCCTTACACTATCATATCATATCTAAAATTAAAGTTCATGTCTTATTGTATCGGTTATTTTCATTTTGGCAAATTTGATTTTTTCATGAGAATGAAATTTTTCTGCATAACTATGCTTATCCTTTTAAAAATATACCATAAAAATTGGATCCAAATGAAAAAACATACACCCAAGAGGTGTATGTTTAGCAAATTCGTTTATTTTGTCATCGCATGTTCCACTTTAATGCAGCGATCCATTACTACCGTATAGCCTTTTTCTTTTAAAAATTGGTAGGCTTCTTCATTTTCAAGCCCCTGTTGCGCCCAAAAAATATCCGCATCTATTTCGGCAAACTCTCTTGCTACTTCTGGCAGAAATTCAGAGCGTCTAAAAACATTCACAATATCGACATGTCCATCAATTTCTTTCAGACTTGAAACAGCTTTAACACCAAGGATAGTTTCTGCTGTTGGATTTACAGGTATGATTTCATAGCCTGCATCCTGCATGGCTTTCGATACCATATAGGATGTACGGTCTGGATTATCACTCAAGCCTACTACTGCAATACGTTTCGCTTTTTTTAATATTTCACGAATTTCATCTCTCGTTGGATTTTCAATTGCCATCGAAATCCCTCCACAATATGATTATTTTAAGAATATTGTTAGTATTACATCCTGGTTCTAGTCTAACATATTGGTAAAATAATCAAAAATATATTGCCTAAGAAGAAAAGGGAACTCAACTGTCGTGAATTCCCTTGAAATGTTATTGATTCTGTACCACTTGATTTTTTTCGCTTGCAAGTGCCAGCCAGGCTGTTTCGTCAGCAAAATAGCGCGACCAGCTGGCAATTCCTTTTAATTCATATTTCGCCGCAAGTTCAGCTCGTTTATTCAACGATAGATCATCTTCAAGCCATATGTGATACGTTGCTTTTGCTTCAGTGTCATAATATTCAGCATAGTTTTGACCGCTGCCCTCATCATAAACAGGAGTTACCCCTTTTTCTGCCAGCCATTCCTTTGCTTCAGCCATTTTCATCGATTTTGATGAAACTTCCCCCGTATCTTTGATTTCCCATAAACGGGTATATAAAGGTACACCGAGAATTAATTTATCATTTGGAACCACTTCCAGCAGATTTTTTAAATTTTGTTCCACCCACGGAAAACTTGCTACACTGCCTGCTTCCGGAGATGTTCCCCAGTGCTCATCATAGGCCATGACCATTAAATAATCGACTGTTTCTGCCAGCTTTTCTCTTTCATAAAATGCAGACCAATTTCCATCTGTTATAAACGTAATATCCATTGAAACGATTAATCCAGCTTGATGCAGATAAGGCGTTATTTCTCGCACAAACTGGGTCACAAGCGGTCCGTCCTCTTCCCGGACATTTTCAATATCGAGATTGATTCCGTTCAATTGATAGGTTTGACAAAAAGCGAGGAGCTGACGAATAATATTTTGCCGTGTTTCAAAGTCCTTTAATGCTTTATGAGTTAAATCGGGATTAAAACCATTAGAAAATAAAGCCCATACTTGATATCCTCTAGCTTTTGCCCAATTTACATACTCCAGCGAACCAAGGTCCTTTACTGTTCCATCAGTATTCGTTAATTCAAACCAAGTTGGAGATACCACATTCACGCCCGGCATTTCAGGAATGGCAGCGGTATTGGGATTCTTCGTATATACGGCCTCCCACGTTAAATTAATTGGACCGTTCATTTGTGGAATGTTCATTTCAACCTGTTCTTTTTGGATGTGAATCGTCTCCGTCTTATCTTTCATGACATATTTTTTATCTAAGTAACCTGCAATCCCGTTTTCTTTCCGGACATAAAAATATTGCGCGCCTTCTTTTTCAATGGTGATTATATCTTTATCTCTTGTCTGAGCTGTATACGGTGCCTGAAGGTCAGGCTTTGTTCTTAGGCGAAGTCTTTTTTCATTAATATCCTTACCTTTAATCGTTCCATACGTTTTTTTCATTCCGTCCTTGGTGATTTCTATCGCCTTTGTCTCTGGTAATACAGAATATTGAATTCCGTAAATGGATAGAATCGTGTCGAGCGCCATATAATTTTCCCCATTTAGTGCTTTTACAGGGGCTGTTTGTAATGATACATGCTTCTGATTAACATAATAAGTTAACGATTCGAGCGGCATTTGAATCACTTTATTTGGCGTTGTCATGATGATGGAATGGGATTTATCATCAAAAATGAGTTGTTCATCTATATATTCTTTCATAAAGGTAAACGGAACATAGACAGACTTTCCATCAATCATTCCATTTCCTACCTGTTTCCCGTTAAAGACAATCGGATATTCTCCTGTAAAATAATCCGCTTGTTTTCGGGCATCAAAGGGATAAAGAAATAATAGAATACTAGATATGATCAAAATAAATGACAGGATAAAACCTGTAAGCACCCATTTTTTTTGCCTCTTTATTTGTTGCTGATATACAAGATTTGCCATTTATACACCCTCCCAGTATTATCGTATCGAAACTAGCAATCGTTGAAAAGAAATTTTTATCAACCAAATATGACCAATCTTCTCTAATGAATAATAAAATGGTAAAATGAAAAAGCACTTGCAGCAAAAGTATTCTGAATTAGAAGGTCACCTTCCTATTAACAGGAAGGTAAAAGAGAAACCTCTGAAGGAGTTTTTATTCATGGTTGTGAATGGTATTATTTTTGTATTAGCTTATTTAATTGGATCGATCCCTTCCGGATTAATTATCGGAAAAAAATTTTATGGAGTAGATATACGGCAGCATGGGAGCGGAAATTTAGGCGGGACTAATACCTTTCGCGTCTTGGGCGTGAAAGCGGGGTTGGTAGTTACTTCTGCTGATATTTTGAAAGGGACGCTGGCAGCGGCATTGCCTTTGTTATTTGGCACAGATATGGATCCATTAATTGCCGGAATTTTTGCTGTAATCGGGCACACTTATCCGATATTTGCCGGTTTTCGCGGCGGTAAAGCGGTTGCTACTTCAGCAGGCGTCCTGCTTTGTTATGCCCCATTCATGTTTCTGATTACGATTGCTAGCTTTTTTATTTGTTTATATATAACAAAGTATGTGTCATTGTCGTCCATGTTCGGCGGTGTAGTTGCCATCCTCTATGCAGTAATCGTTCAGGACAAGATATTAATTGTCGTTGTGTCTATTTTGACCGCTTTTGTTGTTTACCGCCACCGTGCCAATATAAAGCGGATTTTGAATAAAACAGAGCCCAAAGTATCGTGGCTAAGTAAAAATGCAAACAATTTTAGCAAGAATAAAAGGTGAGACTCCTGCAAGGGTCTCACCTTTTTTGCCATATTTAGTTCAAATTGTTCATGAATCTGACAAACACTTACTGATGTTAAAAAACAGACAAATAATAACCCGAATTACGCAAGAAATTGATATAAAATAATAATACAAAATAATAGGAATTGGAGGTTTTCAACATGGAAAAGTCTCAAGATAAAGAAAAAAACTATATCTTTTCTACATCCATCGAATATTCAGTGGATCCAGAAGAATTTATTGTTGAACTATTTTCTCCTGAAGACTATGAAGATGGTGCTGGACCTCAAAAAATCATTCGCAATTTTGATGAATTGATTTCGTTCTTTGAAAATCTCGATGAAGTTTTATAGTTTTATTAATTGAAATCGGGCTTCTCCCAGAGCATCACGGATATAGTCTAATTGTTTATGATGAAAATATTTGAATTCATCTTCATGGATTAAAATATCAATATGATCAAATGGATAAACCTGATCACCTCTTATGGGCTTTTCTTCAAGAGAAAGGGTTAATAATTGGGGTGTACATGAGCTTATTCCTATTGCTAAGCGGACATATAATTTTTCGTCCTCGTTTTGCTGCTCCTGCTTGATAGCTCGCTCAAGGACCTCCTGTGCTGCATTTGTAATAGTAAACAAAAAATCACGTCCTCTATCATTTATAATAAGTTGAGAAGATTCAAAAAACTCCCTTTTATTCCTTGCCCTGCTGCGTTAAAATATTGATATAAAAGGCAAAAAGGGGTGTAAAGGCTCTGTGCTGCATTTCAAGGAATATCCATTAAGAAATTTAACCTTCATTTTTCTTTTTATCACTACTCTCATATTTTTTCAATTAAACAGGATAACGATTGCTTTTATCATATTGTTTGCTTTATTGCTTCTTGTTGTTTTTTTACAAGAAAAGCAGCGGATATTTGTCTGGATAACGATTGCCTATTTTACAGGGGAATTACTCTATTTATATGGAAATCGATTGTTAAACAGCTTGTCTTATCATGTCAATGTTCTTTTAATGTTAGACAAGCTGTTATTGCTCTTTCCGATCGCCATTATCTTGTATGTTTGCCGCAAATTTAAACAAGATGTAGCTTTATATTTCAAAAAGCCTGTCTGGAATCAACAAGTAGCTTTTTCTTTCTTTTCAACTAAGCTATTTAGTCTCTCTGTTTTTCACTTTTTGTTAGCAGCAGCAGCCATTTCCATCATCATGTACATTCCTTTTATTATCATAGAAGAACCGGATATAAAACTTCCTTGGTTCATCTGGATTCTCGTCTATGCGGTCATCAGCGGTATAATGGAGGAAGTATTATGGCGTGGACTTATTATGACAGGAATGAAGAATCTAACCAATGAGGGCTTTGCGATTATCTTTTCCAGTGCTGCGTACGGTTTTTCTTATATCATGTTCGGCTATTCCCTGGCCATTTGTATGCTCATTGCCCTGTTTGGCTGTTATTGGGCCTTTTTCACTTCCCGTTCAGGCAGTATCATTCCAGCTATTCTATGGCATTTTGTTTTTCAAATTTTGATGGTACTCAGCGGCGCTTTTACATTTTTGCCGATATAAGGAGTGGATTTTCAAGGACGTGTCCACTCCTTTTGCCCTTTTCGGCAATGATTTGCTTTATGTCCATAGATGGTGTAACAGTCCTTCTTTTTTGAGGATATCTTTCTGTTTGGTCCCTAAAAGATCATAATGGGAGTACCCATCCTTTCTCTTATCGATCCATTCAGGCTTTAAACCATATTGACTGCCCCATTCAATTAACTTTTGCAAATCATTGCATCCGACTTTTGTGACGGTTTTACTTTCCGGAAAACGGTCATCGAGCCAATAATGAGTTAGAAAGGCAATTTCCCCTTTGTCTATTTTCTCTTTCCATTCTTGAAGTTCTTTTCTTGTAATGCCAAAAGCCAATTTCCTCTCACCCCTCTTGTATCCATCATTGTTCAGGCTGCTTTTTTTCCTTTTCATAAGCTTGGTGCCATGTTGGGAATTTCTTTTTAATGGAAATAGGACGAAATGAATCTTTTAGCACACAAGCATGCTTTGAAAACCCGCTAACAGCCAGTTCACCGTCTTCTTTACTGATTTCATAGCCGTATGTAATGCGGATACCATCGTATTCTTCAATCCATGTTTTCACAATGGCTTTTTCCCCATAGCGCAGCGGCTTTTTATAGGACGCTTGAATATCAAGAACAGGAGAAATAATTCCGTCCCGTTCCATTTGGGCATAACTGAAACCTAAATCCTCGATAAGGGCGGTTCTGCCTACCTCCATCCACACAAGATAATTGGCATGATAGACAACTCCCATTTGATCGGTTTCTGCGTATCTTACGGCGATTTCTTTTGTCGAAACTAACATTGCTATTCTCCTCTTTCCATTTTATTAAATGCTTTCTCAATATCTGCTACTTCGATGATTAATGCTTTATCTATCTCTGTCATGTGCGCAGTCTGCGCCATCAATCTCTGTGCTTGTGTCTGAATCGTTTCGGTGATTAAATTGACAGCAAAGCGCCCATTTCCATTAAAGGCTTTATTGTTTAATTTTTCCAGTACATATTTTTCAGCATCTTGCGTTAAATGATAATCATATTGATCACCATATAACTTCATGATCTGCAGCAACTCATGGTCGGAATAATCCGGAAAATGGATAAATTTTTTAAATCTTGACTGCAGACCAGGGTTACTTTCAAGCAGAGACTTCATTTCATTAGAGTAGCCGGCAAGGACAACGACAAGGTTTTCGTTATGCTTTGTCATTTCGTCGACTAGTGTATCAATCACTTCTTTCCCAAAATCCCCGATGGTTTGTCCTAACAATGAGTAGGCTTCGTCTATGAAAAGGACTCCTCCGAGAGCATCACGGATTTTACGCTTTGTTTTTATCGAAGTCTGCCCAACATATCCGGCAACAAAATCAGCGCGGCTTGTTGTGATTAAGTGGCCTCTTTTCAATAATCCGCATTCCTTCAATAATTCTGCGTAAATTTTTGCAACAGTCGTTTTTCCTGTACCCGAGTTTCCCGTAAAGACAGCATGCAGTTGAATCGGTAAAATAGGTAAACCGTGGTCCCTGCGCAGCTTTTGCATCTTTACAAAAGAAATAATAGCGTTCACTTCTTCTTTTACGTCGGTTAAACCAATTAGAGATGACAATTTCTGCTGCGGACTTTCTCTGATTTCCATTTTATCCATTGAAAAATCCTCTTGATCCAATAGGGAATACTCTAAAATACCGCCTTTATGATCTTCTTTGAACCTTGCGCCTTTTTTAAAGATGGCATCAAGGACAAGATTCCGAACGGCTCTCGCATTTCCAAAGGTGTTGTCTACCCGTTCTCTTTCAATGCTTTCCTCTAACGCCTGTTTAGCTTCATCCGTCATCAAATAGTCATTATCCGCCGCTAATTTCTCTCCTATTTCCAGCAATTCCTGATTGGAATAATTGGGCAGCGCAATGAAATTAGATGATGGAAACCTGCTGCGGAGTCCAGGATTGGCATCAAGGAACTGCCGCATTTCATCTGGATAACCAGCCAATATGACCGCAAATGTCCCTCCAAATTCAGAGCCCGTCATTAAGGAAACCAGCGTATCTATTGCAGTCTGTCCATAATCATTTCCAGATTGACCAACGCGTTTCAAATTATAGGCTTCATCAATAAATAAAACACCGCCAAGTGCTTTTTCAACAATGGAACGTACATTTTCTTCTGTCTGCCCGATAAACGACCCTACCAATTGTGCGCGGTCTGTCTCAATAACCTCTTCCCTTGGCAGTACTCCAAGTTCATGATAAATTTTGGCCAATAATCGTGCAAGAGTTGTTTTTCCTGTGCCCGGATTTCCAGTTATGATCATATTGAGGCTGACTTCATCTTTTGTTTGAAAACCTTGTTCCTTTCGCAGTTTCTGGTATTTGAAAAATTGGTAAAAATCATTTACTCTGCTTTTCACCGATTGCAGCCCAATCATCGCTTGTAATTCTTCAAGCACTGTCAGGTTTTTCTCCTCATTTGGCTCTTCCTTAACACAAAAAAACTCTTTCCACTGAGATTTTAATTCGTCAATATGATTCAGATGTTTCTTAATCTCCTCAAGGTAACCTGCAGTATGAAACGTACCAACGAGCGAATCTTTATATTCCGTTGCCGATCGTAATAAAGACTCTGTTTCACTTTTAACCTCTTCCAGTAAAGAAATTACTTTTTCATAAACATCCATGGAGTCAGCATTTGTGATATCACAGGGCGAGTCTGATAAATCTGATAGTTGATTTAGATGTTCTTCAGCTGACTTGAGGAAGGTTTTACAGGTATGTATATACAAATCTACTGTTTGTTTTTTTGCCTGACGGTTATCCGTTTCCCGGAGCGGCGGAAAGGTCAGTTCGTCCAGCAGTACATCGTTTTTTTTCCACTTAAAACAGGCTAGATATTCTTGTGCTTTTCGATTATCAGGATCCAGCTGCTCTGCGTTCTCCATCAAAGCCAAAATAAGCGATTCACGTTTCCCTTTACCAGCGAAGGAACGGGCTACAATAGTTAGAAGCTGTGCGGCTTTCTTGCAGTTTTCTTCGTTGTGGAGATTATTCTTTTTTATAAATTGCAGCAACTCACCTTCGTTTTGAATGAAACCATGGATACTAAGGTCATTTTCCCATTGTTCAATTGGAACATGTTCCAATTGCTGCTTGGACAGTTGAAATCTTTGCATAAGCACCACTTCTTATATTTGTTATCGGTAGTTTTTCCTTTGGGGTCATTTTATTATTTTAACACACTTTGATAGAAGAAACTGTTTGGAGGGATTAGAATAGAAATCCCCATTGAAAAAGCATTTTCTTTTCCAATGGGGGAAATGGTTAGCGTAATAACCATAAGAAATTATGGGGGAAATTCTTGGTTTTCAAAACTTGAAAACCGTGCTTTATTGACATCAATGTAAATTGTTGTTTTCATCCTTTATTTCGGCACGCATACTGGTAATACTTTCACGGCGTCGTTCATTTTTAGCTTCCACCTGAGCTTTTTCATCTCCGCTTAGATTTCTCATCGTGGCTTCAGCCTTACGAATATTATCATCCGTATTGGCGATCATTTCCTGCAATTTTTCTACATTATCGCTGCGGTCATCTGGATTCGGTCGATTATTGAATGTCATATTGATTCCTCCTTAAGAATGAATTTATCGTACAAAATTAGTTTGTCAAATTTCTCTGAGAAAATGATTGGGATTATAAGGTTAATACAGTAGAACGTAATATAATTATGTAAACAGAAACATAGGAGAAATACTTTTTAGTATTTCTCCTATGTTTCTATTCGCCTTTTGTCTGGATCACTTGTGCATGTTTTCCAGATTTGTCCTGCATTTGTTTTCCTTTATTCCCTCCAAAACCTCTTGGCTGTGTACCAATATGTTCCGGTGTAAAATGTTTGGAATCTTTTTTCGGATTACCCATTATATTCTGCCTCCTCGGGGTTCATTAAGATGAGGTATGATATCCTGCCTAGCTTTTAACCGGATGCTACCCTCAAGTTAAGTATCCCCCATGAATGCGTTTTCATAAATGAGTTTGAAAAATAACATTTATTGGGCCTTGCTCATATGCTTCTTTTCTAAACGTTTTTCAATTCTTTCAATGGCTTCTTGATCATTTAATAATTGGCGTTTATTTTCATTAACAAGATCTGCAAAAGAGCGTTTTCTAGGTTTTCTCAACTGGCTTCACCTTCCTTATTAACTATTGTAAAGGTTATTATGCCCAGCGGATGTTTAAATTATTACAAATTTTCGAAAATTAATCTCTATTCTTTATTCTTTATAAAAAGAAAAAGCATTAGCAATTATACTGCTAATGCTTTTTCTATTACATGGCATCAATATATTCTTTCATAATATCTTCTGTCATGGAAGTTAAATATTTATTCGTGATTAGACCATCTTCATTTATAAAATAAGTTGTTGGAATCGTCATGATCAAATAGGCTGAATTGACTTTATCATTTTTATCAAGCAGAATAGGAAAAGTAATTCCCATTTTGTCTATAAATTCCTGCACATTATATTGCGGATCAATGTTGACAGCTAAAATTTCAACATCATCTCCTGCCTTTTGGTAAAACTTCTCCATTGCAGGCATTTCCTCTTTACAAGGCGGGCACCATGTTGCCCAAAAGTTCAAAATGACTTTTTTCCCACGATAGTCTGAAAGTTTTACTTTTTCCCCGGATAAATTCTCTAGTTCAAAATCTGGTGCTTTTACACCAATTCGTAAACCAGGTAGATTGTCAGGCTTTTCTTCCTTTTCCATCGCCTGTACTATGGCCACTGCAAGTAATCCAAATAATAATACACCGGCAATAACTTTTTTAATCACAAAAAACCCCCGCCCCTATTTCTTTATGTTTATATCATTATTTTAACCCAAAAAGTAAATTAAATTAACTCTTTTTGCCTATTCAGGGAAGGTTTTAATCATAGGTTTTAAAAAAAATGCCATACAGTCTTGTACTGTATGGCATTTATGTCTTGAATTTAAAGGCTTATTTTAATTTTTCACGCAGTACCATTTGTAGGATACCGCCGTGACGATAGTAATCAATTTCTACTTCAGAATCGAAACGAACAACCACTTCAAATTCTTTTTTGTTTCCGGCTTCATCAGTAGCTGTTACTTTAATCAGATCGCGAGGGCGAACATTTTCGTCCACTTGAACATCGATGGTTTCTTTGCCTGTTAAACCAAGTGTTTCTGCACTTTCGCCATCCTTGAATTGTAATGGAAGAACACCCATTAATACAAGGTTTGAACGGTGAATACGTTCGTAGCTTTCAGCAATAACTGTTTTGATTCCAAGCAGATTTGTTCCTTTTGCAGCCCAGTCACGGGATGAACCCATTCCGTAATCTTTACCTGCTAAAATAACTAATCCTGTTCCATCTTCTTTATACTTCATGCAAGCGTCAAAGATAGATGTCACTTCACCAGTTGGCCAGTAAGTTGTAAATCCGCCTTCAGTTCCTGGTGCAATTTGGTTGCGGATACGAATATTAGCGAATGTTCCGCGCATCATGACTTCATGATTACCACGGCGTGAACCATAAGAGTTGAAGTCACGAACTTCTACACCATTATCTAGAAGGTATTTTCCTGCCGGTGTATTTTTACCGATGGCACCTGCTGGTGAAATATGGTCAGTTGTTACGGAATCGCCGAATTTACCAACAACACGAAGTGCTGTTAATGGTTTTACTTCGTCTGGATCTGGTTTTAATTCTTCGAAGAATGGCGGATTTTGAATATATGTTGAATTTTCGTCAAATGTATAAAGCGGCTCATTGCTAGTTTTAATTTCATTCCAAAGCTCATTATCGCCAAATACGTTCGCATATTCTTTACGGAATAGTTCTGGTGTAACCGTTTGTTTAACTACATCGTTAATTTCAGCAGTTGTTGGCCAGATATCTTTAAAGAATACATCATTTCCGTTTTTGTCTTTGCCGATTGCTTCTTTTTGTAGATCAACATTAACATTGCCAGCTAAAGCATAAGCAACAACTAATGGCGGTGATGCTAGATAGTTTGCTTTTACAAGCGGGTGAATACGTCCTTCAAAGTTACGGTTTCCTGAAAGAACAGAAGTTACGAGTAAATCACTTTCAGAAATTGCTTTTTCAATTTCATCTTTTAATGGACCGGAGTTCCCGATACATGTGGTACATCCGTAACCAACCACGTTAAAACCAATTTGTTCTAAATATGGAAGCAGACCGGAATCACGTAGATAACCTGTTACCACTTTAGATCCTGGTGCTAAAGAAGTTTTTACGAATTTAGGAACTTGTAGACCAAGCTCTACTGCTTTTTTTGCAACTAAACCAGCACCTACTAATACGTAAGGGTTTGAAGTGTTTGTACAGCTAGTGATAGCAGCAATGCCGATGGCACCCGTTTTCATAACAGTTGTATCGCCATTATCAAAGTTTACAGTCACTTCTTTATTGATTTCATTTGCATCTAAACCAAAACCTTGGTTCCCTTGTGGTGCAGTGATCGCTTTATTGAATTCTTCCTTCATTTTTGAAAGCGGAATTAAATCCTGCGGACGTTTTGGACCAGAAAGATTTGCTTCGATTTCAGCAAGGTTAATTTCAACTACACTTGTATATACTGGCTCTAAAGCTGGATCAAAGAATAATCCGTTTGCTTTACAGTATGTTTCAACCACTTTAATTTGTTCTTCCGTACGACCTGATAGACGTAAATATTCTAGTGATTCATTATCTACAGGGAAGAATCCGCAAGTAGCACCATATTCAGGAGCCATGTTGGCAATCGTTGCACGGTCTGCAAGAGGAAGTGCAGGTACTCCAGGACCGAAGAACTCAACGAATTTACCTACAACACCATGCTGGCGTAATACTTGAGTTACTTTTAATGCCAGGTCAGTAGCCATTGCGCCATCTGGCAGTTCACCGACTAATTTTACCCCGACTACTTCTGGTACAGGGAAATATGAAGGCTGTCCAAGCATGCCTGCTTCAGCTTCAATACCGCCTACACCCCATCCAAGAACACCGATACCATTAATCATCGTTGTATGAGAGTCAGTTCCAACTAATGTGTCTGGGAATGCTTCGTATTCACCGTCTTCATTTTCAAGTGCATGAACAACATTTGCAAGGAATTCTAAGTTTACTTGGTGAACGATACCAGTTGCCGGTGGAACAGCACGGTAGTTATTGAATGCTTTTTGCGCCCAGCTTAAGAACTGGTAACGTTCCGCATTGCGTTCAAATTCAAGTTTCATGTTTTCGCCAAGTGCAGTTTGATTACCATACTTGTCAACTTGTACAGAGTGGTCAATAACAAGATCCACTGGTTTAAGCGGATTAATTTTATCCGGATCCCCGCCTAAATCAGCCATTGCTTTACGTAGAGAAGCAAGGTCAACTACGGCTGGAACACCTGTAAAGTCTTGTAATATAACGCGTGAAGGTTTAAAAGGTACATCGATATCCTTTACTTCACTTGTACCCCATTTTGCTAAGTTTTCTACATGTTCCTTTGTGATGACACGGCCGTCTAATTGGCGAAGAACGGATTCTAAAAGGACTTTAATTGAATAAGGTAATTTTGCAACATTACCTGCACCTGCTTGCTCTAATGCAGCAAGTTCATAATAGTTATACTTCTTCCCGTCTAAAGTAAATGATTTACGAGAATTAAAAACATCATTTGACATATGTAGTACCCCCCTATATGAAATATCACATATCATTATATAGCATTTGTCGAAAAGTTTGAATATTGTTTTTTGTTCTAAACTCTCTAACTATTACATTTTAATATAGGAACTTCTATAAGTAAATAACAAGAAAGTTATTGTTTCTTATAAGTTATACTTATAGATCCTGTTTTTTTATCCATTTTTACATAAAAATAATAAATTCCTTTTTGAAATACAGGACCTATAATTATATTTTGCAATATGTTCGATATTATTACATCCATCTTTTCAATGAACTTTTTCGCCAGAAAAAGTGACATAAAAAGCGAAAATTGCGGGAAAATAGCGAAATGTGGAGGTGAAGAAAGTTGAGTAAACGAAAAGCTAATCACATTATACCCGGTGCCAATGCGGCAAGTGCACAAGGCAAAGGGGCTGGTTATAACGAGGAATTCGCAAATGAACCACTAACTGCAGCACAGAGAATGAATAATAAAAAACGAAAGAAAAACCAATAAGTTTTTGTAAAGGCGGATGAATTTATCCGCTTTTTTCTAAATGGATCTTCATTGTTATTTTGTATAGTTAGGCACTTAATTGTGCAATGTAACAGTATATAGCGGCAAGGAGGGATAATCAAATGCCTTATCATAAAAATAAGCAGCAAGCATTCCAAGCAGCACAGCAAGGTATGGAAGATGCGGAAGAGGTTTACCATGAAATTGTGCAAGATTCCGCAAGCTACGGCCACCAGCTAAAGCACCTAAAACAAGAAGTCAATGAAGCCTATCAGCAAATTGAAAATGCAATGGAAGTGGCTTCCGAACATCAAAGGATACAATTAGAACAATTTCAAAATGATTTACGAAAAATGGTAGATGAAGTAAATCAAACCTACTAAATATTTACCTCCAGATAGGTTTTGCACTTTATAAAATTTGAGGAGGATTATTCTATGGTTAATAAAAATGACGGTCAGGATATGCGCAAGAATGCGCCAAAGGTTTCAGGTCAGCCTGAGCCATTAAGTGGTTCTAAAAAGGTTAAAAATCGTAATCATTCGAGACAAAAACATAATTCGCATCACGATATGTAAAAGAAGAAAACCATTGGCACTCACCGCCAATGGTTTTCTTCTTCTTTGGGAGTTTTTGGGATTGAATCGCTGCAAAGGTTTTATCCCCCCTAGTTAATTCACATATTTATGATAACATCTTTCACTCATTGCCATATGTTGCATACTTTAAATTATATTAAGGGGGATTCGAACATCATGGTACATGGTAAGAAAGAGCAGCTGCTGAAGGTAGACGATATCGAACGGTGGCTGGAAAATTATTTTTTAGATCCTTTAACCTCTTATTTAGATGAGGCTGCATTTAGGATCGACTTATTTGAAACGGCCGAAGAATATATTATCGAGGCACTGCTCCCTGCCTATCGGCTGCAAGATATAGAAATTATTTTGGAAACCAATAATATCAGTATACGGGTTTCTAAAGGTAGCTCCGAACATAATAGAAAACAAAGGAATATACCTTTTCCTTTTCCAGTAATAGAGCATGAGGTGACAGCCGCATTTCATGATGAAGTGCTTGAAGTTTTTATTGCAAAAAATAAATTATGCGCAGGAATCATTCGTAAAGTTCTCATTGTCCAATAATATAAATCCGTTTTCTCAATTCCTCCACTTTTCTTTCATAAGCATCGTATGTGCTTTTCTCATGTAAAACTTGTATACTGAGGTTGGAGGTGATTAATGTGAGTGAACATGAAAAAATCCGCCTTACCTCATTCTCAACAAAAGCTGGTTGAGGCTGTAAAATTGGTCCTGAGGACTTAGCGCAAGTTTTGCGTTTATTACCTGAACAAGAGAGAGTTCCTGAACTGCTTGTTGGACATGAAACATCTGATGACGCCGGTGTATACCTGCTGACAGATACTATTGCTTTAATACAAACAATTGACTATTTTACTCCTGTTGTAGATGATCCATATATGTTTGGACAAATCGCTGCTGCGAATGCTTTAAGCGATGTTTACGCCATGGGCGGTACACCTAAAACTGTACTGAATATGGTCGGCTATCCCGTGAAGAAATTAGGCGGTGAAATACTGGCTGAAATTTTACGCGGTGGAGCCGATAAAGTGAAGGAAGCCGGCGCTATTACGGTCGGCGGGCATTCCATTGATGACCAGGAGCCGAAATACGGTTTGTCCGTTACGGGGATTGTTCACCCGGATAAATTTTGGCGAAATGTTGGTGCAGTACCAGGGGATGTTCTTGTTATAACAAAGCCGATTGGTGTCGGGATCATGACAACCGGAATTAAACGCGGTGCTGTAACTGCTGAGCAGGAAAAAACAGTGACAGAATTGATGGCAATGTTAAATAAAAAAGCGGCCGAAGTACTAAGCAGTTTCTCACCTAATGCTGTTACTGACGTAACGGGATTTGGACTGCTTGGTCATGGAAGCGAGATGGCACTCGGCAGCCATGTGGCCTTGGTTTTTTATCTAAATAAGGTTCCTGTACTTGAAGGTGCTTTGGAGCTGTCTAAACAAGGAGTAGTTCCTGGGGGTTCAAAAGCAAATCATAAGTGGCTGGAGAAAGATGTAGACTATCAGGATATTGCTGTGGAGGAACAGCTGCTCCTATGTGATGCGATCACTTCCGGCGGTCTTTTGGTTTCCATAAATCATTCTGATGCCGAAAAATATGTCCAAGCCATGAAGGAAGCCGGTCAGGAATCCTGGATAATCGGAGAAGTAGTAGAAAAACAAGATAAATTGATTACGGTAAAAAGATAAAGAGAGGTCCTCCCTCTCCTTATCTTATCATTCTTTAGTTAAAATATTGACCAATTGGTATAAAATGAGTATAATTAGTTGTTGTCACATACTGTCCCAGTAGCTCAGCAGGATAGAGCAACAGTTTCCTAAACTGTAGGTCGTAGGTTCGAATCCTATCTGGGACGTAATATAATCGTTAAACACACGGGAAAACCCGTCATATCAACGTTTAAAGCCGTTAAACCAACGGTGACATAAGCGATGATATGACGGGTTTTTTGCGTTTTTCTAAAAAAGATACGTAGGACATTATTTCCGCGTTTGTGAGACTTATTTGGAGGTGAAAAACGCGATGAAACGAGGCTATATCGGTGAAAGAAACGTTAAAGATAGTCCCACAGTTCCGCGCAGTAAAAATGTAAAGAATCGCTATACCATTGACGAGGCCCTCGATGTCTTTATCCAATCAAAAGAGGCGGAAGGCTTGCGGCCGCGTAGCATTGAAAACTATCGCGAGCATACAAGGCATTTAATGCGGTATATCGACCGGAATCCCTTCTATATCGACGAGATAACGTCAAAACTGATTCGCGAGTATATTACGTATCTATCAAAGGATCGCGTAGCTTATGAGGAATTTGGAAAGCGTGCGCGAGAATCAAAAGGCCTATCACCGTACACTATTAATCTACGTTTAAGGTCCTTAAAGACGATGTGCGCGTTTTGGTATGAAGAAGGAATGCTCGCGTCTAATCCTGCGGCAAAGGTAAGGAAAGTGAAGGCGGATGAAGTTGACGAGGTTCCAGGTCTAACGGATATAGAAGTTGAACGCATTCTCAACTATTTTGACGAACGACAATTCGCACAATGGAGAGATAAAACGCTTTGCCTGCTCCTATTGGATTGCGGCCTACGCATCGAAGAAGCGGTTAGTATTACGATTGACCGGATTAATTTAAGATATTGCGAGATTAATATTCCGGCTAATAAGGCAAAGAATCGGAAGGCTCGCGATGTTCCAGTTAGTCGCGAAGTAGCTAAACGATTAACGTGGAAATTTAGGCTTTATTTTTGAGTAGCATTCCGGCCAAAATCTCCCTTTCTTCCGTGACTTCCACTATCTCGCGGAATCCCTTCTCAACTCGCTTGCTAATCCGTTTCTCTCCTTTTTCTGTCAGACAGATAAGCGTCGGACTGACTCCGATGGCAGCCGCCAGGCCACTCTGAGAATAGCCGGCAGCCTGACGCATTAGTTTAAATAGTTGCGGATTCATACGATTGCCTCCCTTTCCATTGTGTCACGTGACACATTTCTGAAAGCCCGACCGAATCCGGGCGTTTTACCAACCTTCAAGATTCCCTTCAATATTTACTACCTTCGCGCAAATCCAAAGGTCGTATTCGGCCGCGTATTGCATCGCTTCATCTGATGAATCTGCCCATACGTAAATCGGATCGGTTTCACCTTCATCCATAAAAATACCTGCGAATAAATATTTCCATTTTGATGGCTCATTGATCGCCTTCATATCCGAATTTATTAACTGACGCTTAAGTTCTAATTCATGCTTAGCGACATCTTTCTGCGCTTGTTTAAAAACAGCAATCCATTCATCCGGTGTAATTCGTTTAATTCTTTCTGCTCCTAGACTAATAACGTTATTCATTTCAATCGCTCCATTCCTGTAATTTATTTTTACTGTGAATGTAAAATTTTTTGACCTCACTTAAATAGACGTTTCTACATGCCAAACCGCGCGCTTTTTCATTAAACTTTTTTACCTCCTATACTCTAACTACCCACATGACGTCGATAATTTTGGGACATAAGACATAAAAGTTTTTTACGCCAATACTAGAACTATCGCCACAATCTGCGTCAAATTGGGACAACTCCGTAAAACTTTTTAACCGCCTATACTTAATGTATGTCACCTTGATAATCCGTTTTGGGACATACCTAGCAAAAGATTCTGCCTATACTATAATAATGTCCACGCCGATCTCCGTTTTGGGACAAGATTAATTTGAGTTGTAATATTCAGAAAATATAAGACAAATAAAAAAGCCTGACCATGTTGCCGCATGTTCAAGCTTTCCGTTATGTATTAACGTCCGCCAAAACGTTAATATGTATATAATCTGCCTAAGCGCCTTTCTGTGTGCCTTTCCGTACGCGACACCGCCAATTGTCGCAGCTTCATCGGGCGAGAATCCCCGAATAATTATCGAGGGAATCCCAAATACTGCGATAACTCCGCGAATGTCATTGACGCCAGTTCTTCAAGGTCCTTTGTGTATCCTTCTTCGCTTAATTCGATTTCTATTCCGCGGATTTTACCTACTTCATGAGCCAGTCCGTTCTGATCGACTCTATATGGTGAATCTGACCGTTCAATGCCTAACTTTTTTTCTTTTTTATACTTGAGCATTATCGTGTTTTCTCTTATTAGCACTGCATCGTAATAATTAACGTTATTCCCACCGTCGTCAGATATCAAAACTAAATTAACTCGTTTCATCTATAAAACCTCACCTTGCTAGTTTATTAACTACTTCCACAAAAGGCATGTCCAAACTTCAAGCATCATAGGTGCGTCATTCTTACGCAATTAATTCCGCGCTATCCTCCAATACTTTATATATCGCGCCTTCATCCGTCTTAAATTGACCAACCGGCGCACCGTTATCATTTACATATCCGCGAAATGTTCCGGCTTGAACCGTCGGCAATTCTAACGTGCCTGGAAAGCCCATCCGAACCCAATCGTTAAATAAATACTTCATTATGCGCTCAACTCCATCATGCGATAACTCGACCGTTGCTTCCTCTAATAAAAACGCGTTTACTCTAATCATTCCTCTACTTCCTCCTATTAATTCCGATATTTTAACCGTAACACGGCAGGCGTCACCATTCTGCGAGATTAGTCACACGCCTTAAAATCTACTTTTTTGGTATTTCTTTTGTAAAAATGAAATGGCTTTTTTCTTTCCGAATATTCTAAGGAAAATATAACTAATACCATAATAAACGTCCCTTATTTCCCCCTTTACTTCCTCCACGAATGATTCTGCTGCTTCACCTGGCTCTTTATAAAATCTGAGTTTTACAAAACGTTCAGCCAATTCGCGCGTTAATAGCTTTTGTTCGTGGTATGGTACATTCCGCCAAATAATATCATTCAATCTATCTTGTAATTCCTGGTCTTTCATGGTTTATCCCTCCCCTTAAATCGGTTTCACGACCGCATTTTTTACATTCAAATAAATACGGTTCAATTTCCTCATGCTTTTGAAACTTCCGGCAGGTTCCGCACATCAATCCCGCCTGACGTCCTCTTGTATCACCATCATACGACTGCGCCTTTCCATTGTCGGAAAATAGAGCGTAAGCAAGCGCGATAGCAAGTACCCATGAGAAAAACGTTATCCAGTCCATCACTGCACCGTCCTTCTAACGACCAATTCGACTTCCCCGTTTCGCGTAACCGGCATAACCAGGTAAGAAGGATTTACATTGAATTCCTTTTGCAGTTGACTCACGTATAATGGATCGCTCATGCACCTTTCAATTATTAACGCTGCTAATGTGGCTTTTGGCATCCCGCATGATGTTGCTAAACGCTTCAAATTACTATCCATTCTGTTTGTTAAGGATAGCTTAGTCGGGCATACGCGTTTACCTCCGAGCCCCTTCCCTTCTATCAATCTAATAACCTCCCTCTATAAATGCTGATTTATCAACGGTTTAAGCCGTTGGTGGGGTGTCAAAAAAATATTTTTCGACACGGCCTCTAACAATATTTTG
>NZ_JACHGK010000020.1 GCF_014207535.1 Bacillus benzoevorans | reverse complement strand
TCCGCGGGGACGGTTTCTAACATTCTTGACGGGACCATCACCAATGTCCTCGGAGCTACCATCTCTGCTGGTACGCTGACGTCCGCGGGGACGGTTTCTAACATTCTTGACGGGACCATCACCAATGTCCTCGGAGCTACCATCTCTGCTGGTACGCTGACGTCCGCGGGGACGGTCTCCAACATCCTTGGCGGGACGATCACCAGCGTACTCGGCGCCACCATTACCGACGGAACACTGAGCAGCGTTACTGCTATTTCCCAAAAAAGTTTCTTTGAGCAAGAAACACTGGGTATCACAACTGCTGACGCGTTAACTCCATTGTCTCCAGTTACAACTAGCGTTTTAGGACTCTACTCTTTCTTTGTCTACAACAGCGGTTCGAACCCTGTGAATACTCAAGTGGAAGTAAGTGCTGATGGCACCCATTATTTTGTGGACACAATATCAATCGATCCTTTGGCATCCGGATCCGTTGATGTTCTTGTTCCGGCCCGTTTCTTGAAATATACTCGCTTGTCCTATCAATCGTCCACACCGGGAAGTCCTACCACCATAGACGTTATTGTTGACGGTCAAGGAACCTAATCAAGACCAATTAATATAATATACTCTTTCTTTTGAAGGGAAAAACCTGCATTAAATATATCCTCATGTACGTTAGCTCGTCCGTTCCTAGCGTTTAGTAATTTAATTGTGAATTCAGAAGGAACCTAATTTAGGCCAGATAATATAATAAGATAGACCCTAAGGGTACATGGACCTTCATGTACTCTTTCTTCAGGAGGAAAAAGATGAGTGAAGTTCAAATTGGAATCCAAATTATTATCAAAAATGAAGCAGAGCTGCTTCCTCAATGCCTGGAAAGCGTACAGGGGGCAGACGAAATTATTGTGGTAGATACCGGATCGACGGATAACTCATCCGGTTTAGCAGAGTCCTTTGGAGCCAAAGTAGTAAATATGCCGTGGCAGGATAGCTTTTCGGACCCAAGAAACGAAGCACTGCGACATGCAAATACCGACTGGATTCTGTATCTGGATGCTGATGAACGACTGGTTTCCAACTTAAATGAGGTTAGAGAGTTTTTACAAACGACGAATGCAGAAGCGTTTACGGTCTTAATTGATAATAAACTTGGTCCACATCCGGAGGAGTGTCTTAGGCACAGAGCGCTGCGAATCTTTCGCAATGGGCAAGGCTATAAATTTCGCGGGAGAATCCATGAAGATATTGGTCAATCGATTGTCGATAAGTGCGGCTCATCCATTATTAAAGATTCCCCCATTCGAATCGACCATTACGGCTATTTGCCTCAAATCCTTGCCACCAAAAACAAGGTGGTTAGAAACGAAAAGCTATTAAAAAAAGAGTTGGCTGATCACCCTAATCATCCATTTTATTTATATAATATGGGAATTACTTACTGTCAGGCAGGCCAATTAGAGGAAGCAAAAGCTTACATGCAAAAGGCTCTGATTCATACCCCGGATGTTGCGCCATATCGAGCCACGCTCATCCGCGATCTTAGCAAAATCATGCTTCAGCTCCAAGAAGTCCAACAAGCAGAAATGCTTCTGCGAAAGGAACTGCTCACCTATCCTGATTACTCTGACCTCTGCTATTTGTTAGGCGAATCATTAGAAATGCAGGGACATCTTGAGGCCGGAATGGAGTTTTATCAACGTGCTACAGAATATGAAAATGATCATTATGTCATGGAGGCAGGTATAAACAGCTATCGTGCCTTCAACAAAATGGCGGAAACAGCCTTACTTCTAGGTCATCGGGAAAATGCGGCAAGATGGTTCCACAAAGCACTGCTCATACACAATACTTACGTTCCATCCTTACATGGCATTGCGGAAGTTTTTCAACAATTAAAGGTTCCAGACAAAGAAATTTCACTGTTATTACACGATATTGTCCGGCCACACGGTTCAGACGATTATGTGATTTTGGCTGATGCTTTATACAAAGTTGGAGCATTCCAAGAAGTCGTTCATGCTATACCGGAAACTCAGCTTTCAGAGCCCAGGCTATTATTTCGCTATACAGCTGCTTTGATGCAATGTAGAAATTACGCAGATGCAGACCAAATTTTAAGCCGGTTCTCTGATAAAAAAGAGGATATGGAGAGGTTATTCCACCTTCGAAGTATTTGCCAATGGCAGCTGGCAGGTCACCTTCACGAAGAATTTGCGGCAAATATACCCGAAAGCATTCGAGGTCCACTCACTGAGCTTGACCGATACCTTACAGACAATACGCTAAGTACGGAAAAACCGGTAAAAAGCAAACGTTTGTTCAATTGCGTCCAGAAACTGATACACGAAGCTGTTTCTCTCCAATGCTTTGATACCGCAAATCGACTAGCAGTGATAATGCCAGAATACCTGATACTTTATGCGAAGGAGCTTTATTATTTGGGCAAGACATTACATTCCGCCGATCTGTTACTCGAACTCTTTCAGCAAAATCGCCATGACGAGGAAGTCATGTTCATGATTGGCGAGCTTTTATTCGACAAAGGACACTACATGCAGGCTGCTGAAATCTTTGAAACGTCAATGAATAACGGAGACGAAAATCCAAGAACAAGAACAGGTGCAGCTCTTTGCTACCTTCATCTTGCCGCAGAAAACCTCAACGAAGCCTTAGTACAAGAACCCGACGCTCAAAACTTAGCAAGCGATTTGAAAAAAATCGACGATACCATTCAGCTATTAAACCGCACATCATGGCATACAAAATGGGCTGGATATAAAAGGGGGATACATGATGAAGAAACCAGTCATCTCCTTGTGTATGATCGTTAAAAATGAAGCAGACTGTCTTCCTCGGTGCCTGAATAGCGTCAAGGAAATCGCAGATGAAATCATTATTGTGGATACCGGATCCACCGATAAAACTGTTCAAATAGCAAAAAATTTGGGGGCACAAGTCATCATGGTTCCATGGAAAGGTGACTTTTCCTACGCCCGAAATGCTGGGCTTAATCGGGCAAAAGGAACATGGGTTTTGTTTCTTGATGCCGATGAGGAACTGGATCAAGGTGATGCGGTGCAGCTAAAAACTTGTGCCGAACATCTCGAATTTGAAGCATTCTTTTTACAAATTCATAATCATTCCGGGGAAACTCTTGATTCGATTACAGCGACGGTAAATCCAATTATCCGGATGTTTCGCAATCGACCCGAATACCGTTTTCAAGGATATATACACGAACAGATTGTATCCTCTATTCTAGAAAGACAGCCGGAAGCTGCCTTGCATATTTCTTCCGTCAAAATTCACCATTACGGCTACGCGGGAACCGTTGTTGCCGCAAAAGATAAAATACAGAGAAATCTGCAACTGCTCAAGAAAGCATTGCGAGACTCCCCCGATGATCCGTTTCATCACTACAATATCGGTGTTGAATATATGCGGATGAACGACTGGCACGCCGCATTAAAACATCATCAGAAGTCTTTGTCGCTAGCCCCGCCTGAGACTAGTTACATTCACTTATTATACAAATATATAGCTCGTAGTCACTTTCATCTCGGAAATGACGCGGAAGCGATTGAGACATGCGATCAAGGAATCTCTCTGTTTTCAGATTATACCGATTTGTATCATTTGAAAGGAACCGTGCTGCTTACTTCCAACCGGAAACAAGAGGCAAAAGAAATGTTCTTAGTTGCCTTGCAGAAGGGAACGGCACCATTGCTCTACCATACGGATGCCGGAAATGGAACGTATTTATCCGCTTTCGCACTAGGGCAAATCTGTGAAGAAATGGGCGACGGGCGCTCGGCCATTCATTGGTACGCTGAAGCGATTCAATTCCAGCCGCGTTGGACAGCACCACTCTTGCGACTGATCCGTGTCATGAAATGCGCCAATCGAGAACACGAATTGGCAGAGCTGCTCATAGAACGCTTTCTTCCACTCTGGAAAGATACCATACTATTGGTCGTTAATGCCCTGGTTGAGGAAAACTGCTTCTTTGCTGCTTCCGCAGTCGAAGGATCCCTTTTAAAGCATGGCATTTCAGCTGCAGAAAAAGATAACATTGCGGATGGTACAAGTGGGATGCTTCCTGTAATCGAAACGGACTTTACAATCAAAAATGCTTTAATAAACGGCAATACAGGTGAGGCGTTCCAAATACTGCAGCCTTGGTTATCGAAACATACATCATCCTCGGATGCTCCGGTTCAAGAAGCTTACAGGAAAAGTAGAATTTTGCTTTCCTTAGCCGACACTCACCTGCATGATATGACACTTACCTCTTCTCAATTCTTTATATATCAGCGGGCAAGATACACATTACCTTCTCCCCATTTCGAGTTTTAGGAGATGTTTTCCATGAATCCATTGGATATATCCTTATGTATGATCGTAAAAAATGAAGCTGCGCATTTGGAGAACTGTCTGAATTCCGTACACAGCCTTGTGAGCGAAATGATTATCGGCGATACAGGCTCAGAAGATGGGAGCACTGATATTGCCCGCCGATTTGGAGCCCATGTCGTACCAGTAAAATGGGAGCAAGACTTTGCCAAAGCCCGAAATGCGGTACTAGAGCAGGCTGCTTGCTCCTGGATCCTTGTGCTGGATGCAGATGAGGAAGCAGTCGACTGGGATCCCTTAAAACTGGAGAAGCTGCTGAGTGTAAGAAATGCATATGGTTACTACATGCAAATGGTCAGCTATGTTGGAGAGGCTGATAGCCGGGAATTTATTACGGACAACGTCTGCCGTTTATTCCGAAACGACCCACGCATTCGGTTTCGTGGAAGAATTCATGAAGAAGTCTCGCAAAGCATCTTAGAGCTTCCGGACTCTAAGCTCTTATTCTCAAACTTGAAGCTTCATCATTACGGTTATTTACAATCTGAAATCAACAAAAAGGATAAATCTAAGCGTAACCAATCAATTATTCAGAAAGCATTAGAGGATGATCCGCAAGATTTTATGATGCAATATGCGCTGGCAACTGAATACTTTCAAATGGAAGAATATGAGGAAGCCGTAAACATCTTACTGCCTTTACTTGACAACAAAGAAGCAGGGCTAGGTCATGTATCGGACTTATACCTAAAAGCAGCCTATTGCCTTTATATGCTTAGGGATGATAAACATGCAAGCGTAGTGATCCAAAAAGGCTTGAGCCATTACGGCGATTTCAGTGATTTATACGAACTTCAAGCCCAATTGCTGCAGCGGCAAGATAAAACAATGGATGCTTATAAAACGCTGCAGACGTCATTACGTATAGGGGATGTTTCCTCCATTTATTCATCCTCCTCAGGCAGTGGAACCTATCGCACCCATTATTTAGCCGGCCGACTATGTGAAAGGCTGCTGAATTTTCAAGGGGCCTCTGACCATTATGAGCAATCTCTTTCTTTTCGCCCTGATTATATGCCGGCATGGGTAGAATTTGTTGCGGTCGAGTTATTAATGGAGCGGTCCTTTCGGTTGACCAATTTTATTGCTAAGCATCCGGAGTCCATAAATCAGAAACAGCTATCTGTACTAATCCCTTCTGTATTGAATGCTAGGGCAGTAGAGTTGCTAAAGTTCCTTTTGTTTGGATCCGAGTGTGGAAGATTTACACTTGCTCCATTGCTGAAAATATTATATCTCTTTCAAAATGATGAAGATGAGCACGCTCATCATAAGCTTCGGGAACTGTTGCGGGAATCCCCCTGCGACCAGAAACTTGTGATCTATCTGTGGGCCTCCGCATGGAAAAGGCTCGATATGAAGGATGCCCGGAACATCGCGGGACTTCTTGCCCGGGGACCGCTTGCCTCCGTGCAGCAAAGGCTCGAAGGAGAAAATAAACAGATCCTTTCTTCTTCAGACTTATCGCTTGTTTTGCAAATATTTATTCAAGTCGGGGCATGGGATGCCGTTGTAATCCTTTACCGGGAAACGTGCTGCGAGCTTTGCTGGACGAACATCCCATTACTACTTTTATCCGGACTGTCCCAAGCTCCAGCCTATATAAAAAAAGAACTGTGCACCATTTATGAAAACCAACATCGCGAAAAACCGCCTCAAAACACAGCGAACTATAAAGAGTTATTAGTCTTCACTTGGCTTGCACTGTCCTGTGGCACGATTCTCAATGTACCTAGCTCGATTGCTTTACCTTCAGACCACTGCATGGCTTATGCAGGAACCGCCTACTGCCAACTGGCAAAAGCAGCTTTTTATCAGCGTCTTCCTTGTGAATTTCCTGATTTACGATGGATCTTGAGAGCTTCTTATGCTGCCGATTCTTAAGCGAGGTAATCGCTTAAAATCTGATTCCACTTCGCTTTCCATATTCTTTTATCAAAAGCTTTTGCCGTAGCACGAGCGTTCGCACCGATCTGACGACGCATCTCTAAGTCCTCGATCAAGGTGCGAATCGCTTCAAAGAGGTGATTTTCAGTCGGTGCGACAAGCAGTCCATTATATCCATCAAGAATTAGATCATTAAGTCCCCCTACATTGGCGCTAACAACCGGTACACCGCAGCTCAACGCCTCGAGGCAAGAATACGAAGTTCCTTCTGAAAAAATGGTCGGGATCACTGCAATATCAGCCCGTCGGTATGCATGAACCATCTGCCCGAATGTATAGGCTTGGTAATGAATTCTATCTCTATGGGGGTGGGCATCCAGCCATAAGCGAAACGTTTTTGTAAGCAAGCTGTCTTCAATTAATTCTCCAGCAAATTCGATTGTTACTTGAGGATAGGCAGCGAGGATCCGATCCGCTGCCAGCATCATCGGAACGATCCCCCTCTCAATGCTGATACGCCTTGGGTATAGGATATGTATCCCATTCGAATCTTTCTGAATCTTCTCCTCGGGTGTAAATTCTTGTGTATCTACAGCGTTTGGAAGCAGCACAATTTGTTCCGGATCTTGGAAGGTACATACGGAGCGGCAAAATGTAAGAAAATGGGAATCAACGGAAACGATCCGTTTCAGCTGCCTTATGGCGCTTTGGATATTTTTCGCGACATCTGCTTTATGCTCCGTTGAAAGCGCTGGATTATCCCAATTGATCCCATGGCAAATGGCGAGGCTGCCCTTCTTATATTGGATTGGATGCCAGATAAAACTAGCATATATTAACTTCCCTTCGACCTCTGCACCCATCCGATTGAAGACTGTCACCATATCCTGATCCCGGTAATCATGTCCTATAACCTCAATCTCCTCGATTTGTTTGCGAAACGTACCACATTGGGAGAGCTGATGCACGACCGGCCGCCATCCCATCTCACAAATCGTTTCAGCTAAATCGTACAAATAGCGTTCCAAGCCGCCGCCGTAAATTTTGTCCGTCTGGCCGTTATATGCATCTACAAAACTATGCGTCAAAATGCCAATTTCTCGCGCCATACTCCTACTCCCTCCAAGGAACCAGATTCGGGTTTTTATCAAGAATTGATTGATATTGCTCCAAACTCCCCCATTGTCCCTCCGGATCTCGTTCCATATAGCGTAAATATTTACGATAGCGCTCCTCCTTGGATATGGCCCACCCGTAATGCTTGACTCTAAATTCTGATAAGAACCCAGGCAAAGCGGCATATGAGAGAGGAAAACGTGGAACATGATGATCCATCTTCGGATAAAAATAGTGGTACCCAGGAAGATAGCGCATAAGCGTACACGTATGCCGACGATGAATTTGCCAAAGTTTATCATCCCGATAGTGCGTGATACCACCCCAAAAATCGAAGAAACGGAAACCGACCCAATCGTACCGATCCTGATCCATTAACATTCGCATCGACATTTTCGCTTTCTCTTCATAAAATTCATCTGCATCAACGGCCAGCAGCCAGTCAGGTTTCTTAGAACAAGCAACGTTCCATAAAAGCGAACGAAGTTCCCATTCCTTATGAAATTTGGATTGTTCCAACGTTATAAGGGTGCTGACTTTAGCAAAAGACCTACAGATACTCGGTGTGCCATCCGTACTCGCATCATCGACAATGATGATATCATCAACAAATTCACTTAAATCTTTAAGGCACGCTTCTAAAAACCTGTCTGCTTCATTCCGCACTTGCATGATCGCTGTAAGCCGATTTCCTCCCGTTTTCCTCATCCCATCGTTACTTAACATCATTCAATCTCCTAATCGTTTTCTTCATCGCTTGATCCCATTGATCCATTTCAGCAATACTGGACAAGACTTTCCAATCGTAGACGGATGCGCGAAGTAAAGAATGGATCCCCTCATGCCGTTTTCCGCGAATCTGTTGCAGTATGCCGCGAATGCCATCGGCGAAATACTGCTCCGTAACCGGCAGTTCCATTTTTTCCAGAAGGTTTAAGGCCTCTTCCCACCGATAAGTGTTCAAAAAATTGGGCAGTAGATATCGTCTGGCTTCCGGGTCATTGGAAATCATTAACACGCGAATAGCAGATAGATAATCTTGATTCAGCTTGAAAGTACCGGCCTGAACTAAATTTTTCCGACCATCCTCAAGTAAACGGTGAAAGGATTTAACGTTTAGCTTTTCCTCCTCGGTTATCGCGGATATGGCATAATTGTGTACGGCACGATCCAGATTCCCTGCTTTCGCCTCAATTGCCGCAAAAAATCGATAATACTGGGAAAGACACTCTTTTTTATTCTTCAATATCATTTGTTCGAAAGAGATTGTCAGATATTCTTTAGCCAGCGACCGGTTCAAAAAGTAGAGATAGGAAGCGAGCGAATAACACACCTCTTCATGATCACCCACTTGCTCATGTAAATCTTTGTAAAAGGCTGCACGGGATTCCCATTGGCGCTGCTTCCACGAGTCCAATGATTGATCTTGGTCCATAGCCAATATGACTTCAGTCCATATCGTTTCACATTCTTTATTTTCATCCTGAAGCAGCATCACATTCTCGTGGCGAAGGCATTGCTCCATATATATTTCTTCGTTGCAGCAGCCAATCAAATCTGCTTCTGCAGCCAGTAACCCGGTGAATTTTTGCCACAATCCCGCTTCTTCATCGTTCGGAACAGGGTCAATCAATGCGATGATACACTTAGGTTGAATTTGAAACACAAACGGAAGCAAATACGGAGATGAAACTATAGCAGTATATTCACCCTTCTCTAAGCCATCAATCTCCGCAAAGGATAAAGATTGGAGTCCATACATTTCTTCATCCTCATCGCTAACCTTACCAAAAAAGAACTTACTCCCACGACCAGGCAACAACTCAATATAACGCTGGTAAGAAAAAGAGGTCCAACCCGAATGGCTAAAAACAACAAACTTCAAATCAACCCCTCCAATCTGCACAAAACTATTCGTTGGATTATACGCGAAAAAATGAATGATTATGATCGGGAGGGGGCAGGGTCCATGTCCCACAGCGGAAGAATAAGTACAACTCGCAAAATCATACAATTTTAAAAAATTCTTTGTTAAAAACAAAGTTTATTGTGAGGTGTTTATTTTGGAATTAATAAAATCAAGATTTTTCACGAATAATGATGAACAGAATTCTGAATGCTTCTTCCCACTTCCTGCTCCATGGTGGAGTCGTCCATTTGAATACCATTGGGCAATTCAGTTTACCGATAAAGATCAAGTTGTTTTAGATGCTGCAACTGGTATATGTCACCCATTTAAATTTGCTATAGCTGATATTTGTAAAGAAGTGCACGCTTGCGATTTAGATATGCGTATTCTTTCAAAAGATAAAATTTTGAAAGATGTGGAGGTTGAATTTGGATCAAAACAAAGAAATATTATTCAAAAAGGAAAATACTTTGAAAGAATACAATTTTTGCGCGCGAATTTAGGCAGCATACCCTATATGGACGAGAAATTCGACAGGGTATTTTGCATCAGTGTTTTAGAACACCTAGACAAAGAAACACTTATCAACGCATTTAAGGAATTTAAGCGAATATTAAAGCCTGACGGCAAAATAGTGGTTACTTTTGATTATCCAATTATCGATTTAAATTTTTTAGCAACCATTATAGAAGGATTAGGACTCAAATTTTCAGGGGAAATTGATGTATCATTACCAAAAGATGCTTTATTTACGGATTTGTATCAGCCACGCTTGTACTGTTTCCGAGCAGTAATCGAAAAAATAAAAAAAACGGGCAATGAGGTTATTGAAGAACTGAGAGGAAATAATTATTCTTCAACTAAGACTAGTTAATCAAGGTACTAAAGCAACAATAGGACAAAAAAGCGTTTAGATAAATATTGAGAAGAACGAAAAGCTCATCTAAATAAAAGCATTAAACGAGCCTTTTTATTGTCCAAAGCTAATAATAAGTTCCACGATCCTCCTTCCACCCTTCTCCTTAAACCCTCTCCCGCTTTCTATCACACTTTTTCTCCTACTATTTCTTCTTATACTTATCCCTCCTCCAGCACTTTTTCAAAAAAAAACCAAGGGTCTCCTGAAGCGGATCAGTAAACCTTCAGTTCTAAATGCAAACCTTAATCCTTAAACAAAAAAGAGAAAAAAACGTTAATTTTTTTCTCCTTTTTCGTTTGCTACTATGTGCAGTTAAAAAATTCTCCCTACCATTTTACCCCGCTCCAACCCGCATTCCTTCGTTCGCTATTAAAATAAAGTCTTTCCTTTTTTCCCGCTTTTCCCTCATTTTCGCTTAAAACTCACACGTTTTTTCCCGCTTTTCCCACACTTTTTTTCACATTTTTTATCGAGTTAAAATAAAGTTTTTCATCGAGCATTTTCCCACGATTGTTGATAAGTCGGGCTTAAATCGGATTTTTGTCCCGACTTTTTGAAAATGTTTATTCCAACTGTGGATGAATTGTGGAAAAAGTTTATTTTAACATGTAGGATTTCTATTTTTTAGTCACATTTTAATTTTAGCAATACACAGCACTCGACATGTGCTGTTTGCGGAAACATGTCAACTGGCTGTATATATTCTACGCTGTAGTCTTGCGAAAGAAATTGTATATCCTTTGCCAATGTAGATGGATTACAGGAAACATAAACTACTTTTTTCGGCTTGGTTTGCAGTATCGTTTTTAAGAGTTTATCGTCAAGGCCTGTCCTTGGCGGATCGACGATTAAACAATCCGGTTTCCAGCCCTCTTTTGCCCATTTTGGCAGAAGATTTTCCGCTTTTCCGACTTCATATTTCGCATGTTTCATCCCGTGGCGCTCTGCATTTTTCTTTGCATCTTTAATCGATTCAGGAATCACGTCCATACCGCGGATTTCAGCTGCTTGCTCGGCAAGCCACAGGCCAATTGTACCAACGCCGCAGTAGGCATCGACAACCTTTTCCCTTCCTGTCAGCCCTGCCGCTTTTTTCACCTCGTTGTAAAGGACCACGGTCTGTTCCGGATTTAATTGAAAAAACGTTCTTGCCGACAATTCAAAACTCAAATCTCCCAATGTTTCCTGAATAAAATCCTTACCAGCCAATTTCACCGTCTCTGCGCCAAATATTAGCGAAGTGTTTTCTCCGTTGATATTTTGCATAATAGATTTGACTTCAGGGAGTCTTTTCCTGATTTCTTCTATAATAATATCCTTCTGTGACAGTTCCTTTTTTGCTGTAATCAAAACGATTTGCAATTCACGGCTCTCTACACCTACCCTGGCGACAATCGTACGGACTATTCCCTTCTTCGTTTTTTCATTGTAAATTGGAATTTGCAGTCTTTGCAGGATTTTTTTGACCGTACCAATCGCTTTATTTGTTTTCGCATGCTGCACGGCACATTGGTCAATATTAATCAGACGGTGGGAATCCATCCCGTACAAGCCGGCAAGAATTTTCCCATCCTTCTGCCCCACTTGAAACTGGCTCTTATTACGGTAATTCCAAGGGTTTTCCATTCCAATCGTTTCTCTAATCTCAAGCTGATCAATAGGTAATTTCGTATGCCGCTCCAGTGCTTGAATGACAATATCGCGTTTTTCCTTCAGCTGTTGGCCATATTCCAAATGCTGCAGCTGACAGCCGCCGCATTCTTCATAAACGGGACATTGCGGCTGAACCCGGAACGGTGACTGCTTGCGGATATTTTTGACTTTTGCCTGGGCAAAATTAGGCTGAACCTTGACCGCTTCGACTACCACTTCTTCACCCGGAATAGCACCCGGTACGAATACAACCTGCTTTTTAAAATATCCTACACCTTCGCCATTGATCCCGAGCCGCTTGATGGTTAAAGGAAATTGCTGCTTCGGCTCTATTTTTGCCGTTTCTTCTTTTTTCAAGATTATTCACTCCAATTTATAAAACACTATTCAATCTATGTCAATTAAGTTCTTAGTCCATTTCCGTAGTATAGCATAAGCTATCATGCAAATCTTGTCCATTGCAAAAATGCCTGGTCATTCCCTTCAAGTATCGTCCAATAGATCGATGAAGCTCCCTTTTCCATTAACTATTTGGAAAAATATAAATTTAAGCAACCTTGTAGGCGTATGTTAAAATTATTTAGTTGCACTCATTTAGAACGGTTCAATCATACGAGGTGTAAAAATAATGTACGATAATATTTATCCGCGTCTCCGATTTTGGATTCTGATGGAAATCAGTCTGATTGCCGGCTTTTCTCAGGGAATGCTGCTGCCTGTAACAGCGATTCTGTTTGAGCAGGCAGGCATTCCCTCATCTATTAACGGACTTCACGCTACAGGAGTATACATAGGAATCTTATTTGCCACTCCCTTTATGGAAGGTCTGCTGCGGAAATTCGGCTATCGCAATATTCTCCTCCAAGGAAGTCTCTTTATTGTTCTACCGCTTGCCTTTTTTCCTCTATGGAAGTCATTAATCTTTTGGTTTATTTTGCGCTTATTCATTGGAGTTGGCATTTGCATGCTGCAATTCGGTGCACAAACATGGATCACTTCGATCTCTCCGGCAAATAAAAGAGGCAGAAACATTGCCCTGTTTGGATTGAGCTTTGGATTAGGTTTTGGAATAGGGCCGATGATGACAAGGTTTTTAGAGGTAAATGAGACCCTGCCGTTTTTTCTTACCGCAGGAATTGGCTTATTAGCTTGTCTTACTATTTTTTTGCTAAAAAATGAGCAGCCTGAACAAGCGGCACAAAGGGGTTCCTTTTTCAGTACCTTTAAACGATTGGGTCAGGCATGGAAATATGCCTGGGTGGCATTTCTGTTTCCCTTCACTTACGGATTTCTTGAGGCCTCTCTGAACGGGAATTTTCCTGTCTATGCTTTAAATATTGGAATTGATGTAAGTTCCGTAGCGATCATTTTACCAGCATTCGCCATTGGCAGTATCGTCTTTCAATTGCCTCTCGGTTTGATGAGCGACCGCTTTGAGCGCAGAAAGGTGCTGATGAGCGTGATGTTTTCCGGTTTCGCCTGCTTTACTTTAGCCGGCATCATTCAGGAATCTGTTATCGGCTTGATTGTCTGCTTTTTCGCTGCCGGGATGTTTGTTGGTTCGACGTATTCCCTCGGTGTATCCTATATGGTCGACCTGACGCCGAAAACGCTGCTTCCGACCGGAAATATGCTATGCAGCCTGCTCTTTTCCGTCGGCAGTATCAGCGGGCCGTTCATTGAAGGATTTTCCCTGCAATATATTGACGGAATTAATTTCTTCTATACCATTAGTCTTATCCTGCTATGTGTGTTTACGGCGCTGTTTTTCTTTAAAAAGAAGGAAAGTGGGCAGTGAAAAAACTATTCTTTCTATTTTCTAATAGGCTGACTTATGTATTAAAGCTGACCCTAAATGCCGATATCACGTCATTTTGGAGTCAGCTTTTGTTCTATTCCTTTTGTTCTTCAGTTATCTTTTTCACTTTCCCTTTCTTTGTCAAATCATCCAGACTTTTAAAGGCATACCCTTGTTTCTTCAAGTCTTGAAGAACTCTTTCTAATGCATCAGCATTATCTTTCGAAACTGTATGGAGCAAAAGCACTGCCCCTGGATGGATTTGTTTCATGATGTTGTCGTAGGCATATTGGGCGCCTTTTTGCTGGTCGGTTTTCCAATCGACATAGGCTAACGACCAGAGGACATGTGTATAGCCCTGCCCTTTGGCGATGGTCATTGTCCTCTCACTTAAGATGCCGCGCGGCGGGCGCAGATAGGTCATTTCTTTTTTACCGGTCAGTTCTTCTGTTTTGGCCCTTACTTTTTCAAGTTCCTCCCGGATACGCTCATTGCTAATCTGCGTCATATCAGGGTGGCTCCATGAGTGGTTGCCGACAATATGCCCTTCCTTTACCATTCTTTTCACAAGCTCAGGCTCTGATTCTAAGTAATGCCCGGTAACAAAAAAGGTTGCCGGTACCTTTTCTTTTTTCAATACGTCTAAGACCTTTGCTGTGTAGCCATTTTCATAGCCGTTATCAAAGGTTAGGTAGAGTTCTTTTTTAGCAGGATCTGCCTTGTAAAAAGCACCATATTTTGCAGTAAGATCATCTAACTGCTTTCCTGCCTCAGCCGGCTGGCCTTCTGTCGCTCTTTTAAAACCCCAATGGATCGGCTGATTGGAGAAATTCTCTGCTGCGGCATTTGCTGCCGACACAAACAATAGCAGGATCAAGATGGTGAATAGTTTAAAATTGAACTTCAATAATATTTCCCCTTTCACTATTTCTTGTTCATTTTATTGTTTGTGCCTGAATTAGAATCATGCGTGGTCTATTTTGCCAATAAAATACAAAAGGGATGAACAATCATGTCCATCCCTTACAGTGATAGTTAATTAAATACTTTATCTTTAAATTGCGCTAATTTTTCAAGTGAAGATTGGTCAACATCTTTGTGAAGGCTGTTCCCGTGTGAATCCATTGTCACAACCGCTGTAAATCCTTCAACTGTTAAATGCCACATTGCTTCCGGAATACCGAATTCTGTTAAGTCAACACCGTCGACAGATTTAATACAATCTGCATAATATTGCGCAGCACCGCCGATCGCATTTAAGTAGACACCGCCATGTTCTTGAAGAGCCGCTAATGTTTTCGGTCCCATACCGCCTTTACCGATAACAGCGCGGATACCGAATTTTTTCATGATATCACCTTGGTATGGCTCCTCACGAATACTTGTTGTCGGACCTGCTGCTTTTACATGCCATGTACCATTTTCATCCTTCAGCATAACTGGACCGCAGTGATAGATCACTTGTCCATTTAAGTCTACCGGCGCATCATGATCGGATAAATATTTATGGATCGCGTCACGGCCAGTGTACATTCTGCCGTTAATGCGGACAACGTCACCGACTTTCAGCTGACGAATTTGTTCTTCGGTGATTGGAGCCTGTAATTCAACGACATTGACGTTGGATGCTGAAGCTGCAGCCGTTTCTTTTTCTGCCTCTGCACCGAAGTCAATTTTTTCGCCTTCTTGGTACATCCACTCATTGATTTCCCCTGTTTCAGGATTGATTGCAACACCTAAACGGCGGAAAGCCCAACAGTTATACGCTACAGATACATAGAAGCTGGCCGGAATACGGTTCATCACACCGACTTTACAGCCAAGAAGCGTTGTTTCACCACCAAAGCCCATGGTGCCAATGCCTAATTTATTGGCATTTTCCATTACATATTCTTCAAGCTTGCGTAAATCTTCATTTGGATTCACATCATCTACCGTACGGAAAAGCTGTTCTTTAGCTAAATCGTAGCCTGAAGAACGATCGCCGCCGATGCCGACACCGATAAAACCGGCGCTGCAGCCTTGTCCCTGCGCTTGGTAAACAGAATGCATGACACATTTGCGGATACCATCAAGGTCGCGTCCGGCACGGCCAAGTCCTTCTAATTCACATGGAAGACTGTATTGAATATTTTTATTTTCACAGCCGCCGCCTTTTAAGATCAGACGAACGTCAATATAATCTTTTTCCCATTGTTCAAATTTGACAACGGGTGTACCGCCGCCGAGGTTGTCGCCGCTGTTTTTGCCTGTTAAAGAATCAACTGAATTCGGGCGCAGTTTTCCGTCCTTCGTCGCTTGAGCAATCGCGTTGTAAATGGCTTTCTTCATTTCAATTTGATTAGCCCCGACAGGCGTTTTGATTTTAAATGTAGGCAGACCTGTGTCCTGACAGATTGGCGAAATATTATCATCTGCCATTTTGATATTATTTGTGATGGTTGCAAGTGCCATCGCAGAGCTTGTTCCGGCATTTTCCTGTTCTTTCGCTGCCTTAATGGCACGACGTACGTCCTTTGGAAGCCCTGTTGATGTTTCAACAATAAGCTTGTACATACTCTCTTGGAATTGTTCTGTATTCATGCCGCTATTCTCCTCCCCAATATTACGTAGCTATTTTTCAACAATTTGGACATTTCTATTATAACTGTATGTTTTTAATTTTTAAAGATAAAGGATGAAAACGTTTTAATGGCAAAAAAAGAGCCCTTTCATTAAGGCTCTTACATCCCGCGGTGTTTAAATTCACGGCATTTACTTTCGAGGTCATCAATCATCTCAATTAAACGATCAATATCTTCAATGTCTGTATCCCCTGGATCGATGGCATCTAATACATCCAGAAACATATTAAGACGCTCCTTCAAAAAGGATACTTGACCATTCTTATCTTGTATCGGACTACCCAAGCAAAATTCGCTCCTTTCACCTACGTTATTCATCCTATCGAAAAATCACCGGAATGGCAACCTTTCCAGCAAAAAAGATAGCCGCCGTTCAGTTTTATAAGAAATAATTATTCTCTTAGTCATATTGACAGTGCAATTTAATAAATCAATAATGACAGTAGCAAATCCATCATAAGATGATGTAATACGACTTACAAGGGGAGAAAATAATGATTTCCGAGAGAAAGAAGCTAGGACCTGATTATGACCCGTGGGAAACCTATTTGGACATGGAAAAGCACGGTAAATTAGTCCTGACAAATGTTGAATTCACGACTACCGTTATATGCAATATGCGCTGCGAGCATTGTGCTGTCGGCTATACATTGCAAACGCAGGAACCGGACGGTCTCCCGCTTGAACTATTGATTCAGCGATTAGATGAGATTCCCCATCTACGGACGATGAGCATTACCGGTGGGGAACCTGTTCTGTCTAATAAAACGCTCGAGGGATATGTCATTCCTTTGCTGAAGTATGCTCACGAACGCGGGATTCGTACACAGCTGAATTCAAATCTTACATTGGATATCGATCGCTATACAGATATTATTCCTTATTTAGATGTGCTCCATATCTCACATAATTGGGGAACGGAGGAAGATTTTATCGAAGGCGCTTTCGCCAGAATGGAGCGCAAACCGACCATCGAGCAGCGCAAGAAACTGTTTCACAATATTATTGAAAACAGCCGGATTCTTGCTGAAAATGGAGTAATGGTCTCCGCTGAAACGATGTTAAGCAAACGGACAAAGCCTCATTTAGAGAAAATCCATCAGCAAATTGTCCACGAAATGAAGTGCAGTAGGCATGAGGTGCACCCTATGTACGCCGTAGACTACGCCTCATCGCTTGAAACATTAAGTTTAGCTGAGATTCGTGAGTGTATTCACCAGCTCCTCGATATCCGTGAGCAAAACACATGGATGCTGTTTGGAACACTGCCTTTTTATGCCTGCATGAATAAAGCAGAAGATTTAGAGCTAATAAAACGGCTTTCAAATGAGAAAAACGTGACTGTTCGCAATGACCCGGATGGTCGCTCCCGATTAAATGTAAATATTTTTACCGGTGAAATCATTGTCACTGATTTTGGCGATGCCCCGCCGCTTGGAAACGTAAAATCAGACAGGCTTACAGATGCCTTTGACAATTGGCTGAAAACAGACCTTGCCGCATCATTGAATTGCCATTGTCCAAACGTTCAATGCCTTGGTCCAAATGTCTTGGTGAAAAACGTCTATTATCAAGATATAGACTTTAAACATCGTCAATCATTGATTGATATCAATAAATAGATTTGAAAAAAGACAAATTCAGGCGGAAGTGTTCTCTCCATATGGACACTTTCGCCTTTTCTGTCTTTTTTCGGTGTCAGCGTATAATGGTAAATAAGTCAAGGAAGTAATTGATTTAAAAAAGACCGACTTAAAGTAGAACTCATATTTCCATTTTTTGGGATGAGTCCAACTATCACAGAATTTATTATAGAGCTCCTCTAGAACGTGAAGGGATCTTGCGTTTTCATCCTACAGAGGATACAGCCTAGTGAATATAAACTTAGTTTTCACGTATTATTCGTACTTTCAGGACAAGATCCATAAAGCTGACACACGAGGTCTAGAGCCTCAGGCACGAAGTACAATGTGATCTAACGTCCTAGAGGAGCTCCATTTGAAAACAATTTATTTAAGAGAGTGTTCTACTAACTAATAAGCAGAATATCAATATTGAAATAGGCACAAAAGGGCGATAATGCTTTAAATTGACGTAAAGTCTATGCAATTTGAGAACTAGTTGATAGGACGAACTTTTCATAAAATCGATGGATATTGGCCCTATGCAATTTTTTGTATAATTGATCGTATAAAACGTAGTCTGGTTCTTCTGTATGGTATAAGGTTTGATGCTTTATCATTGAAAAGGCTAGACGAATCATTCGGTTCCCTAGAGCTATAAACGCCTGACCTGGAAGCTTTCCACGGTCTTTTAGAGCCATATATTTCTGTTTCATTTCAGGGTTATTTTTAGATAAGGATCTTCCCACTTGATAAGTTACATTACGAAAGGTTCGCCTTCCCTGCTTAGATATCGCATAATAAGAAGGTTTTTTTCCTCCGGACTGCTTAACAATAGGATTGGTTCCTGCCATTTTAATTAGTTGCCCTGCATGGTCGAAATCAGAAATATCCCCCATTTCAGCATATAATTCAGCACCGGTTACAACTCCGATTCCAGGAACACTAAGGATTATAGCCCCTTCAGTTTGAACAAATAAATCCTCGATTTTTCTTTCTAATAATTGAATCTGTGTATCCAATAAATCCAGTCGATCCAGGCTATGAACAAGCAGAAATTGTTCTGCCTCTAAAAATTCTTTTGATTGAGAGATTGAGTCTTTTGCATAATCAAGTAAACAATGGATCGTTTGATCCCGCAGCTTAAGATTTTCACGGATCGAAAGAGCCCGTAATCCCTCTTGTCCAAGGGAAAGAATATCACTTGGATGGAGACAATGACGCATAAAATAGCATGAAGACTTTCCCCAGATATCCGAAAACGGTTGGACATGTTCACGTTTTCCATTTATCCATACACTTTTCCCTTGAAACTCGCGAAAAATATGGTCCACATAAACGCGAATAAGATTTTTTGTGGCAGTCTGTTCTTGAACTAACTCGCGGCGGGCACGTGTCAATTTTTGTAGCGTGTGAACTCCTCCGCTGGGCAGTTCATTAGATGTTCCACGACCATGAATGATTGATTGTAGGATGGCCATAAGGTCCAAGTTATCTGTCTTTGACCAATTTAAAAGGGCATCTCGTTCCCGAGCTGTGGTCGCTGCATTCAAGATACGAACATGATAACCTTCAGAATGACAACTTCTTACTAGATCCTCATAATAATGACCAGTGGTCTCAATTCCCACAACCACCTCCTTCATATCCTTAAGACCTTTCTCGGCTTGGATTTGTTTTTTAAGTACTTCAAATCCTGTTAAGGATGCATCAAATTCAAATGGTTTCACAATGATGTCCCCATAAAATGTAGCTATCATTGCCTTATGTGTATATTTCGCTGCATCTATCGCCACCAGTAATAGATTTTCTGTACCTGTTTCCCTAATAAATTGTGCCCATCGACTTCCATTTTTGCCTTGAATATGATTGAATAAGTTATAAGTCACCATTTTCATCTCCTTGTGATAGGGAATGTAGCTGGAAGTTCTGTGATAGGTACTTCCATTTTACTATGAAAATGGTGGCCTTTTTTGTCTTTCTTGTATCTATTTACTATACTAGGCACCGTATATGGACATTTGTCTTTTTGCGGTGCCTGGCACCGAATCTATAACCAAATCAGCGCGGGAGTTCGCTGGCTACGAAGCTGAATGATACATGGTCTTGGATGGGGATCCAGGCGCCTATCCCCTGGGTGGTTATATTTTTAATGAGAATCATTTTTTTGCCGCCCTTCAGCATGAGATATACTTCGCCAAAGGTTACCTTTCCCTTCTCATTTATCGCCGGGGCAAAGCCGTATAGATAACCGAGCATCTTTGGCTGAACATTGTAAACCTGATCTTTTTTCGTTCCCCCGCCGATAATGGTTTCAAAGGCAAGTGGTAAATCGGTCTTTTGACTTGCTTTCATCAGCATCATTTTCTGTACATCTTCCGTGTCGGAAATTTTCGCCGTTAATCCTCCGCGGACAATTTTCTGAGCTTCTTGAACATAATGAATTTGGTAGGGCGCCTTGCCCCCGCGGTTATCAAAGTAATTCGTATTGACTTTTTGATATTCCCAGTTTGGCGCTGTCTCAATAGATTCATAATTAAGCGGCCATTGGCCAAGATAAATAATCGCCCTGTAGCCAATGGCAAATGGCGTGCTGTTAACAGAGGTTTCATTAAGCATACGAATAAGATCTGGGTTTTCAATTTTCACTTTAGATGAATCAATAAGTTCACTCGTTAAGTCACTTGGCTCCAGTCTTGGTAAATCTAATGTTGCGTTTGGATACGTGTTGTCTTTAGCAATATTTAAAACTGAATTTGGAACAGTAAAAGACTGTTTTACCGGTGTTGCCGGGCTCTCGCCTTTTGGCTTTTCAGCATTGACTAAAGGCAGGAAAGTAAACATGAAAATAATCGAAATTAAGCTGATTATTTTTCTCATTTTTGATAAACTCCTTTCAACTTATACAAAAATTTCTTACAGTATATTGTTTTCGGAGTTCTATCAGTTTATCCATCTGCCATCGATTATTTTCTTTTCCTATAACTGGTAAATCAATGCTATCCCCGCAATCAAACAGTACTCTTATAGCAAATAAAACCCAATGCTCATGATCGTATATGCCGCCAGCAGTGTTGCCCCTTCAAACCAGTTTGTTTCCCCGTCATTTGAAATCACAACCATGAGGAGAACAGCCGATGCCATCGAAATCAGTTCAGGCAGCGTAAATACAAGCGGCATAACAGTTGGGAACAAAAGCGAGACTAGCACTAAAACAGGTGCAACAAACATAGCGACCTGCAGAGTCGAACCAATCGCGATTTCGACGGCAATATCCATTTTATTTTTGACCGCCATTAAAACAGCAGATGCATGCTCAGCCGCATTACCGACGATGGCAACAATAACAACCCCGATAAACAGCTCTGTCCAGCCGAATGATTCCCCTACTGCTGCAAATGTATGAACTAAATTTTCAGAGACATAGGCCACAGCAACTGTTGCCAGTGCCAGAACCGTAATGGCCTTTCCTTTTCCCCACTCAGGTTCTTCCTCTTCGTGAACGGAACCTTTGCCCGAGTCAGATATATAAACACCGCGGTGGGTAACCAGTTTGAAAAAAAGTGCCGCCAGATAAAGGATGATGAGGATGATCGAAATTCCCACACTCAGTGAAATCGTGTCTGCATCATCCATCTTCATGGAAAATACTTCAGGGATAACAAAAGCAATAATAACAGCAAACATAAGCAGCCCTGAGTTGTGCCGGGCATCGTATACATTAAAGGACTGCCGTTTATATTTCACTCCGCCAACAAAAAAGGAAAGCCCGGCAACCAAGAGAAGGTTCCCCAATACAGAACCGGTTAAAGAGGCAAGAACGACGCCAATTAAGCCTGCCTTTAAAGAAAAAATAGAAATAATTAATTCAACTGCATTTCCGAAGGTAGCATTGAGCAAACCGCCGATTCGCGGTCCGGCAACAACTGCAAGACTTTCAGTAGCACGCCCCATATAACTTGCCAGTGCTATAATGGTTAAGCAGTAAATGATAAATAGAAGAATACTTGACCAATGCAGCAACGTGCCAATGACTGACAAAGGCACGCCGGCAAAGGTTAAAATCATAAAAACTCTGTTCATATTCTATAAATTCCGCCTTTCCTTAAATTGAATCAAATCAAAAGTTCATTCATTCCTCCCAAAACATCATTTATAAGTATTTTCAGTCTTCATAGTATGCCCAATGATTATTTTTCATTAAAATCCATTTATCAATACACATGAACTATGCCGTTGCATACTATAAGAAGGCAGAGAAATAATTTCCATTTCTATTATAAGCATCTTTCTTTGCCAATGCACCATTATCTGGTAAAGTATTCGTAAGTTCAATTCATGATTTAAGCGTTTTTTTGCTGTCACCAGTCGGTGGCAGCTTTCGTGTTTTTTAGGGGCATTGATGTTGATTATCCTTATCATTTAAACACTGTGAATATAGTGTAAAAGGGGGAGCACGAAATGGAACCACAAGTTATGAGTAATCCAAAGCCTGCATTACAAGAGAGTTGGTTAGAAAAAGTAAAGTTTCGGGGTGAACTGATTGCTACTGTTTTGTGCGGTATATTCATTTTTTGCGGCTGGCTGCTTGATCGCTATGAATTGGACACATTGGCATCGGCGGCATATATTCTCTCCTTTCTCATAGGCGGATTTGCAAAGGCAAAGGAAGGAATTCTCAGTACCATTGAAAATAAGGACTTAAATGTGGAACTCCTGATGATTTTTGCCGCAATTGGTTCAGCCATCATCGGTTACTGGACAGAAGGGGCGATTTTAATTTTAATTTTTGCCCTTAGCGGCGCATTAGAATCATATACAATGAACAAAAGCCATAAAGAAATTTCCTCCTTGATGGAATTGCAGCCTGAAGATGCACTCAGGATAACAAATGGTTTAGAGATGCGGGTTCCAGTTTCTCAGCTATCCATCGGAGACCATATCTTAATCAAGCCTGGGGAACGGGTTCCGGTTGACGGTATAATCATAAAAGGGTCCTCATCCATTGATGAATCCGCCATTACCGGGGAATCGATTCCTGTAACAAAAAATTTGCGCGATGAGGTATTTGCCGGGACCGTTAATTTAAACGGCTCGGTTACCGTTGAAATAACGAAGCCAACCAACGAAACCTTATTCCAAAAAATTATCGAATTGGTTCAAAGTGCGCAAAGTGAAAAATCTCCATCACAGTTGTTTATTGAACGTTTTGAAGGGCATTATGTCAAAATTGTCCTTTTGATCACATCGCTCATGCTGTTCCTCCCCCATTATGTATTGAGCTGGAGCTGGAATGAGACTTTCTATCGAGCAATGGTTTTACTTGTTGTGGCATCCCCCTGCGCCCTTGTTGCATCGATTATGCCGGCCACTTTGTCCGCTATTTCAAATGGGGCCCGCCGCGGAATCCTTTTTAAAGGCGGCGTTCATTTAGAAAATTTAAGCCATCTGCAAGCGATCGCTTTTGATAAAACAGGAACCTTAACAAAGGGGGAACCGGTAGTCACCGATATCATCACAGAGAATGGGTTCAGCGAAGAAGAGGTTTTGCTAATTGCCGCATCAATCGAAAATCACTCCAATCATCCCCTTGCCAATGCGATTGTCAAATATGCCAAAGAAAGCTTATCAGTTCATTTGCTTCATCCCGATCGTATAGAAGATGTTCCCGGCTGGGGTGTGAAGGCGGTTGTTTCTGGGGCAGAATGGAAAATTGGTAAAGCGGGATTTGTCGGAAAAGACAGGGCAAGGAATTTTGCCGATGGTGCTGCTCTCCATCTTGCCAGTGAAGGCAAAACAATCGTTTTTATCCAAAAAGAAGATGAATTAACAGGGGTTATTGCCCTTAAGGATATTGTCCGGGAAGAAACGAAAACAGCCATTGATCAATTAAAGAAACAAGGGATTTATACGGTTATGGTCACGGGGGACAGTTTGAAAACAGCACAAGCGATTTCTTCTGAAAGCCATGTCCATGAATATGTTGCCGAATGTCTGCCTGAAAACAAAGTGGAGTACCTTAAAAAGCTGCGCGAAAAATACGGAAATGTGGCCATGGTTGGGGACGGGATCAATGACGCGCCTGCACTTGCTGCCGCCAGTGTTGGAATCGCTATGGGAGGCGGTACAGATGTCGCACTTGAAACGGCTGATATTGTCTTAATGAAAAACGATCTTCCGCGCATTTCCGAAGCGATTCACTTATCGCAGCGCATGAATAAAATCATTAAACAAAATGTGATTTTCTCTATCTGTGTCATTGTCCTTCTGATTTCATCGAACTTTTTGCAGGCAGTGGATTTGCCTTTAGGAGTTATCGGTCATGAAGGCAGCACGATCCTCGTTATCCTCAATAGTCTTAGATTACTCAGATAGAAAGCGGGTAATCAGCGAATACCGGATGTCTAACAAAACACCTCACACTAAAAAAAAGGTCCTCTTCGGACCTTCTTTTTTAGTGATACCCGTTTTGACCATTAGCAGAGCCGGACGTCTTCTGGCTTGGTTTATTTTTCCCCTTTTGCTTTGTACCGCCGTCCTTTTTCGTATGCTTTGTCATATGATCTCCTCCTAAAATAAAGTGGAATATATCCCTTCATTATTTTAAGCAAAGAGGAGTTTTTTCATGAAGGTAACTTAAGGAAATCAGCAGTTTTTGTTCTTAAGACTGTAAAAGGCATTGATTTCTCCTCCGATGATAATAATCACTCCAGAAAGATAAAACCAGACCATCAGAACAATAATCGCTCCTATACTGCCGTATGCAGCGGAATAATTGCCAAATTGGTCAACGTAATAGGAAAATGCGTAGGAAGTCAGAATCCAGCCTATCGTCGCAAAAAGAGCCCCCGGAATCGCACTCCGGCAGGTAAACCTTTTGCTGGGTGCGAGCCAATAAAGCCCAATAAAAATAATAAAGATAATCAATGGGCTTACTAACCATCGCAGTGCACTCCATACAGAAAGAAACTGGGAGGATAATGCTAATTTTGAAAAAAGATACAAACCTATATGCTTTCCGAATACAGGAAGCAGTAAAGCCACCGCTATCACCACAATCATAGCCAGTGTTAATAAGACAGCTGTCAAACGCGCCCGCAGAAAGGAACGTTCCTCTTTTACCTCATACGCATGATTTAATGTTTTCATAATGGCATTAATGCCATTTGAAGCGGACCATATGGTTCCAATAAGTCCGAAAGATAAGATCGTGCTGTTTTTCTGCGATAGCTCCGACAGATTGGTTTCAATTAATTTCATCGATTCCTGAGGAACAAAATCCCTGACCAGTCCAAGCACGTCAGCCTGGGTTAAAGGTAAATAGGGAAATAAGGATACGAGAAAGATGAGGAGCGGAAACAATGAAAGGATGAAATAATAGGATAATTGGGCCGCAACCCCAAAATAATCATCTATCTCTAATCTCCTCCATAAATATTGAAAAAATGACCACATCTTTTTCAAGTTTGTCCCCCTCTTTCTCGTCATTCATCTTACATGAACGTCTTATCGCTGCCTTCATCAGGATCTAGTAAAACGTCTTTTGTATCTTTTACGATATCCACCATTTGCGGTGTTAATTCTCTTAATTCTTCTACTTTTTCCGTAATAAAAGAGATATCTTCTCCCACTTCCTCAATCGTCGAACGTATTTTTCTTGCAGATTCCGTCATACATTGTGCAGCTTCATCCGGATGTTTCGCATAATAGGTAATCTTTTCCTTTGTTTTCAGGCAATTTCCTACTACCGTTGTTCTCGTCTGGCGGTCAAATAAACTTAGCGCTCCTCCAACAACAGCTCCCAATAGGACACCTTTCCAAAACTTTGAACCACTCATCCTTTCTTCCCCCTTAGCTCAAGATCCTGCATGATTTGCTGTAGAAGATGTTCGCAGCCCTCTCTTACCAGCTCATACACTTCTTCAAAATTTCCTGTGAAATAAGGATCCGGAACATCCATTTGCCCTCCGTCTTGGACAAAATCACGCAGACGCATCACCTTTGTCTTTTCGGAAATTTGACCTAAGCGGCGGATGTTCGTTACATTATCGGAATCCATCGCAATAATATACTGAAATGTATGTAAGTCTTCCTGCTGAATCTGTCTGGCAATTAAACCTTCAGCATTAATTTGGTATTTTTGTAAGATGTTTTTCGTTCCGCGATGCGGCTCTTCTCCCACATGGTAGTCCCCGGTTCCAGCAGAATCTACTTGAACCAGCCCCTGCAAACCTTTCTTTTTAACAAGCTCGCGGAAAATCGCTTCTGCCATCGGTGAGCGGCATATATTTCCCAAACAAACAAATAATACTTGAATCATTTGCAACAGTTCCTTTCTTTATTTCTTTAGTCATCCGTATTTCTGTGGTAAGATTGTTTAAAAATTGAGAGGGTGAAAAGCTTGAATTTAGCAGAAAAGTCAGTTGAAAATGTTGAGTTTATGATCGAAAAAATTAAAGAGAAGTTAAAAGTGTTGAACCTTGGTGCGATTAAACCTTCTCATTTTGATGAAAATATGTATGAAGACTTGAAAGACATTTATGATTTAGTCATGAAAAAAAATTCCTTCAGCCCCAATGAAATGCAGGCCATTGTCGAAGAATTAGGAAGCTTAAGAAAACAGTAAAACACAGTTCAGTATAGGGGGTGATCTGTCGGCTTATGACAGACCACCCCTTTTCTCCCTTAGGCCTCATCCTGGTTAGTCAAGATAACCGGGCCATCCTTCGTAATGGCAAGGGTATGTTCATACTGAGCAGATAATTGTCCGTCCTCCGTACTAGACGTCCATCCGTTATTATCCATTTTTATTCTGTGGGTACCTACATTTACCATCGGTTCAATCGTAAAGACCATCCCTTCTTTTATCCGCGGTCCTTTTCCGGGGAGACCATAGTGTGGAACATCCGGTTTTTCATGAATCACCGCACCAATTCCATGACCGATAAATTCACGGACAACCGAAAAACCTTCCCCTTCCACATATGTTTGGATAGCATGGCCGATATCACCAATTCGATTGCCGGGTTGTGCCTGCTCAATTCCAATATAAAGTGCCTTCTTGGTAACATCGAGTAATGTCTTCGCCGTATCAGAAACATCGCCGACACCATAAGACCAAGCGGAATCTGCCAAGCCCCCCTGATAATTTACAACCATATCAATTGTGACAATATCCCCGTTTTTCAATGGTTCTTTTCGAGGGAATCCATGACAAATTTCATCATTAATACTGGCACATGTTGCATACTGATATCCTTTATACCCCTTTTGTTCAGGAGTTGCACCTGATTTTTTCAAATAATTTTCGACAAACTGGTCTATTTCCCAAGTCGTAATCCCTGGCTTAATCAGAGAAGACAGCTGCCGATGAACAGAAGCGAGGATTTCGCCCGCTTTCTTCATTTTTTCAATTTCCCTTGCTGATTTTAACACAATCATTGTATAAGCCCCTCTTCCATATATCAAATGCGCCTTGGCGTATTTGCGCCCAAATTTTATCACGCTTCAAAGCGCCACATACCATTCTAAATGGTTATGATAACTCTTGCAAAACATTATCGTTCTTTAAATAAATGTTACAAAAAGAAAAACAGTTCAATTTAGAGGAAAATTATTTTATACTATAGAAAGTGTATATCAACTGCATTCTGTGGTAAAATGATTAAAGCCTTACGTTCTTAATACGGAACTTTTTTCATTATTTTACTAAAGTAATCCCGTTTTGTGTTCCTGATACTTCTTTATGGAGAACAGGAAAAATGAATCTATAACCGTAGTTTATGAGTGCTATTCAAAAAGAAGTGAGTGAATGAGATGATTGGTGAACGTGTAAAAATACTCCGACAAGAAAAGAAAATGTCATTATCTGAACTCGCCCATCAGGCAGGGGTAGCAAAGTCCTATTTAAGCTCCCTTGAAAGAAATTTACAAACAAATCCTTCTATCCAATTCCTAGAAAAAATTGCTGTTGTCCTTGGAGTACCTGTTGACAGTCTAATCCTTGATCAACCTAATAAAGAAGATTTAGACTCTGAATGGATAAAAATTGTTCAGGAAGCAATGGAGTCCGGCGTATCTAAGGACCAATTCCGTGAATTTCTTGAGTTTAATAAATGGAAAGGGAGTCAAAAGAAATAGACCCTTGGATGCATTCAAATCATGTAATTCGCCGGTCAAATGATCTATAGTGAAATCATCAGCCTTAATAGACAGCATGAATGGTGAAAGTACTCCATCTTTATCGCCCAGTATCTGCTGTCTATTCATTTTTTATACAAAAAAAAGAAAAAGCATCTCTCTCATGGAGAAATACTTCGTCGAATCAATTAGTCTATTATATATTTTTATAAGACTAAAGTACGAATTAAAGCAGTCTTTCTGTTTCTGTTTCTTTTTGGCTGCTCAAAAATTCACGAATTTCTTCTATCTCTATACCTAAGTTTCTTGCTTCTTGAATCAGCTGGATCCATTCCAAATCTAATTCGTTTTCTTTGCTTTCTATCTTTTCCACCTTATATCCTCCTAAAATACAATTCGCATTCCAGGCAGACTCGCTACCATGAATTGTTTTTTCTTTAATTTTAAATAAAGTCCAAACATAATCTGGTTAGCTTTTTCATCTCTTTTTTCATCATCATCTATATTATTATAAACGATTTTTCCACTACCATCTATAGTATTATAAATGATTCTAATTTGTTAGATTGTTGGAATTTGTCTGATTTCATAAGTCTTTCTGCTGTTTTTTCCGACTTTATTCGACAATTATTCTTTTTTCTGACAGATCAAAAAAACTGAGCCAAAAAAAGACTCAGTTTCTCACTTCCGTTTGATTATTTTCTGTGTTATTGCTGTCTGTAGTAATCGGTTGAATTAATATTTCAACCCTTCGATTCTGCGCACGCCCTGCAGCAGTATCATTTGATGCGATCGGATCGAATTCTCCATGACCATTTGCACTGAATAATTCAGGATTCAGCCGCTCATTTTCCAATAATAGCCTCATGAAGTTAATCGCCCGCATAACACTAAGCTCCCAATTGGATCGGTAATGGGCGTTTTTTATTGGAACGTTATCTGTATGACCGCTCACAATAATATTTCTCGGAACATCCATGACTAAGAGATTGGAAATTTCCTTGGCCGTCGTTAAATTTTCTTGCCGGATATCGGCACTGCCGGAATCAAAAAGGATATTGTCACGGATGGTTACGGATAAACCCTCGTTCGTTAAAGAAGTTTCCAATGAATTTTGCAGTCCGTTTTCAGCAATATACGCATTTACACGATTTTGAATCACGCCAAGTTTCTGCTGTTCTTCATACTGCCCGGATGTTTGTTCCGGTCTTTTTTCACTATTCTTATCACTGGATTCTAAACTGCCCTCCGGCAGAGGACTTGGATATTCTAATAGACCTGTCCCGCCCTTAAGTTCTTCATTGAATGCATGGGACAAAGATTGAAATTTATCATTATCGACAGAACTCATCGCAAAAAGCACAATAAATAGAGCAACCAATAAGGTTAATAAATCGGAGTACGGGAGCAGCCATGTTTCATCAATGTGATCATCCGCCTTCTTTTTCCTACGCTCTCTCATCCTTCGTCACACTGCCTTCTGCAAAAAATTTGTTTCTTTGACGTGAAGGAAGGTAGGAGACTAATTTTTGCTCAATGACTCGCGGTGCTTCTCCTTCAAGAATCGATAATATTCCTTCAATCATCAAATATTTTGTATTAGACTCAATCATTGATTTCCTTTTCAGCTTGTTTGCAAAAGGATGCCAAAGGACATATCCGGTGAAAATACCCAGCATCGTGGCGACGAAAGCCGAGCTGATCGCATGTCCAAGTGCATCCGAATTAGACATATCACTTAAAGCAGCGATCAAACCGATGACAGCTCCTAAAACCCCTAAAGTCGGAGCATATGTACCTGCCTGCGAAAAGATTAATGCACCGCTCCTGTGTCTCTCTTCCATTGCCTCAATTTCTTCCGTTAATACATCTCGGATATAGTCCGCACTTTGTCCATCAACAGCCAATGACAATCCATTACGCAGAAAAGGATCCTCCAATTCATTGATCCTTACTTCTAATGCGAGCAGACCTTCTTTCCTGGCCAGCTGCGCTAGATCGGTGAACAATCTAATCAATTCCACTGTATCAGTCGTTTTTACTTCTTTAAAAATAATCCGGAATAGCATCGGTATCCTTTTCAATTCAGCAATTGGAAAAGCAACCACCACCGCTGCGATGGTTCCAGCAATAATAATTAAGAATGCCGCCGGATTTATTAAGACAGATATGCTGGCCCCTTTTAAAACCATCCCAACTCCAATGGCAATAATGCCCAAAAGTAATCCTATGATTGTAGCTATATCCATGTCCATCACCCATCTTATTTCAAACTATGTCAGTATCATCCAACACGATGATCATTTTTATTTATCATCATTATTTATTTCGACAAAAACCAAATATTATTAAGAGCCAATTTCTCGTTCGGAACAAAAATGGGAGAAAATCTGGAAATGTAAACGAATCAGATGAAAAATAGCAGAAAATAAAAATAATGCTCTTTGGGGGAAGAGCATTATTTTTAACGAAATCCGTATATCATAAATTAGGGGAAGGGCTCAACATTCTCTTGGAATGTCTGAGTTTCATAATGCTATTATAGTATGTTTGCTTTTATTTTACTATGAACAAATTGTGAATCATTTCACACGTTGATAACGCCTTCATAAAAATGTCGAAACAGCAACCATTTTTCTTACATAAAGAACCTTCGCCATGCAAAACATAGTGAAAGAATGAGGAAAGGAAGTGAAAAATGATGGGACGCGGCAAATATTTTGATCACAAAAAGAAAAATCACCCTGGTGAATTTCCTGCTCATACATTAGTTGAACGCCATACAACAGAAGCGCAAGAGGACGAGGAGCTATTGGTCACCCAAGAAGCTTTTAAAAACCGCATCGAAGAAGATGAAGTATGATACCGCTAATAAGGGACCAGGACCGCAGTAAAACGCTGCAGGTCCGGTCCCTATATTTTCAATCCAGCTTAAGATTTTTTAATGCATCAGCAAAAGGATTATTAATCGGTTCTGCTTCTTTTTCTTGTTGTTTTAAATACTTTTGCACACTACGTTTATCCAATTTACCGTTACCTTCTTTTTTGCGTCTTGCTTCAAAAGCAGATAACTTCTCACGATAGCCGCATTTACATGCGAAGATTTGGCCTTCTCCTTCACCACGTAATTCCATTTTCTTTTTACATTGTGGACAGCGTGCGTTTGTGACACGTGATACATTTTTTCTATGTCCACATTCACGATCTTGGCATACAAGCATTTTACCTTTTTTACCATTCACTTCAAGCATCGGCTTACCACAATCAGGACATGATTTCGTTGAGATATTGTCATGCTTATATTTTTTGTCGCTGCCTTTTATTTCTGCAACTATTTCTCTTGTGTGTTCTTTCATTTCATTGATGAACACATCTTTTTTCAATTTACCTTTAGCAATCAATTCAAGTTTTTGCTCCCATTCAGCTGTTGTCGCTGGGGAACGTAGTTCTTTTGGTACTAAATTCAGAAGTTGACGACCTTTAGACGTGATATAGATTTCCTTGCCACCACGCTTTTCAATCATGAAAGAGTTAAATAGCTTTTCAATGATATCAGCACGTGTTGCAACTGTCCCTAGCCCACCAGTCGATTTTAAGGTGTCTGCGAGTTTCTTATCACCGGTTTCAAGATACTTTGTAGGGTTTTCCATTGCTGATAGTAAAGTCGCTTCTGTAAAGCGTGCAGGAGGCTTTGTTTGCCCTGAAGTTTGAGCGATTAACTTGGTCTTTAATAAATCGCCTTTCTCAATATGAGGTAATAATTGCTCCTTCACATCATCTGTTGATTCTTCATCATCGTATTTATTTGAGTATACTTCTTTCCAACCTGCAGTAATCACTGTTTTACCTTTAGCAATGAATTTTTCATTACCGATCGCTGCTTGAACTGTTAATTGTTCATATTCATGTGCTGGCGAAAGGACTGCTAGGAAACGTTTAATAACTAAATCATAGATTTTACGCTCTTTGTCATTAAAAGATGACAAATTCACAAAACCTTCAGTAGGAATTATGGCGTGATGATCGCTTAATTTCGAATCATCGACAAATGATTTATTTGTCTTAATCGGTTTCGTTAAAATCTTGTTAGCAATAGAACGATACTCACCAACACTACAAGCCTTCAAGCGCTCTGGAAGAGTGGAAACGATATCGTTTGAAATGTATCTGGAATCTGTTCGTGGATACGTTAAAACTTTATACTGTTCATATAATTTTTGCATGATATTTAACGTTTCTTTTGCTGAGAAACCAAATGATTTATTCGCATCTCTTTGTAATTCTGTCAAATCATAAAGCCCTGGTGCAAAAGATTTTTTAGGCTTACGATCTATGGAGATAACCTTTGCATCTTGTTTTCCAAAAGAGTTTACGATGCTATCAATTTTTTCTTTATTAAAGCTTCGACTATTGCCATTTACATCTTGCCATGTAAGTTTAATCGATTCTGTTTGTGCTTCAATTCCATAGTAGTCCAGAGGCTTGAAGTTTTTAATTTCATCTTCTCTAGCAGCAATCATCGCTATCGTCGGTGTTTGTACACGACCGCAATTCAATTGCGCATTATGCTTTGTTGTCAGCGCCCGTGTCGCATTTAATCCGATATACCAGTCTGCTTCAGAACGTGCTACAGCAGAGGCATATAAGTCTTCATAGGCTTTGCCTGGTTTCAATTTTTGAAAACCTTCTTTAATCGCCTTATCTGTAACAGATGAAATCCACAGACGTTTCACTGGTTTATTCACTTTCGCTTTATCGATGATCCAACGGGCCACTAATTCCCCTTCGCGTCCGGCATCTGTGGCAATAATAATCTCTGATACATCGCCGCGTACCATCTGGGATTTCACGGTATTAAACTGCTTCCCTGTTTGTTTAATAACTGTTAATTTTAAACGCTCCGGAAGCATTGGCAGGTCTTCCAGTTTCCAACTTTTATATTTCACATCATAGCTCTCCGGATCAGCAAGTGTGACTAAGTGTCCTAACGCCCATGTGACAATATATTTGTCACCTTCAAGCCAGCCGTTTCCCTTTTTCGTACACTTCAAAACATTTGCAATGTCACGGGCTACCGATGGTTTTTCTGCTAAAACTAAGCTTTTTGCCATTTACTAAACATCCTTTCTTACATCCATAATGTAATAATAGCACAGAGCGGTCAGCCTGAAAAAATAACAAGATGGCACGAAATGATAAACCTGCCCGCTAATGAGCCGGAATCAAACAGAAATAAGATGTATTCCTTTTACTTCTTCCCTGCTCCAAATTTTCCTTTTATCCCAGAAAAAGCTACAATAGTAAAGAAGATCTTGACAAAGGAGCTGTTAACAATGAACGAATTGCAACAAAAAATAGAAAAGTATGGGGAACTAGCCGTTAAAGTTGGGGTCAATTTGCAAAAAGGACAAACACTTGTGATAAATGCGGCACTCGATGCTCAAGAACTTATTCGGGTCATTGTCAAAAATGCCTATGAAGTTGGCGCCAAGAATGTTATTGTCAACTGGAACGATGATGTGGTTACCCGTTTAAAATATGATTTAGCACCAGATGAAAGTTTTCAGGAATATCCAGAGTGGCGTGCCAAAGAAATGATCGCTCTCGCAGAAGAAGGCGCAGCCTTTATGTCTGTCGTTTCCTCAAGCCCTGCTCTGTTAAAAGGGGTCAGTTCTCAAAGAATCGCCAATTATCAAAAGGCAGCCGGCACAGCCCTGAAACAATACCGGCAATATATCCAATCCGATAAGGTCAGTTGGACCGTTATTGCAGCACCGTCACAAGGCTGGGCGGATATGGTATTTCCAAATGAGGCGGCAGAAAAAAGAATGGCCAAGCTATGGGAAGCCATCTTCACGACAACCAGAGTGGATCAAGAAAACCCAATTGCTGCGTGGAAGCAGCACGATGAGACACTGCATGAAAAAGTGAACTATTTAAACAGTAAAAAATATAAAAAGCTTCATTATACGGCACCTGGAACAGATTTAACAATTGAACTTCCGGAAAAGCATATATGGTGCGGTGCCGGCAGTATTAATGAAAAGGGCTTTGAGTTCATGGCCAATATGCCGACAGAAGAAGTCTTTACTGTTCCGAATAAAACTGGAGTCAACGGAACTGTATCCAGCACTAAGCCTTTAAGCTATGGCGGTAATATCATTGATGAATTCACCCTGACCTTTGAAGCAGGCAAAATTATTGATGTCAAAGCGAAGCAAGGTGAAGAAATATTGAAACAACTGGTCGCTACAGACGAGGGATCACATTATTTAGGAGAAGTAGCACTTGTTCCGTATAACTCTCCTATTTCGCAATCGAATATTCTTTTCTTTAATACGCTATTTGATGAGAATGCTTCTAATCACCTAGCTATCGGCAGTGCCTATGCGTTCTGTATTGAAGGCGGAAAGTCTATGTCACAAGATGAACTGAAAGCAAATGGTCTAAATGAAAGTATTACCCATGTTGACTTTATGATCGGTTCTGCAGAAATGAATATTGATGGGATTACAGCGGAGGGAACAGCGGAACCTGTTTTCCGAAACGGGGACTGGGCATTTTAACTTTATTCCTGAAGGCTTGCAACATCCTTCCATTTGTGGAAAGATTAGAGAAGCAAAGCTTATTTGTAATTAAAGCGGAGGGGTAGAAATGATCCAGTTGCACATCATTGTTTTTGGAAAAGTACAGGGCGTGGGCTATCGTTACTTTTCACAAATGAAAGCTGTCCAATATGGGGTAAAAGGCTGGGCAAAGAACCTGCCGGATGGGTCAGTGGAAATCATTGCACTGGGGACCAATGACCAGCTTGAGCCTTTTACGGAGGAACTGCGCAAAGGCAATCCTTTTTCTAAGATCAATAACATGGAGATTACGGAAATGGATCAGATTGAACATTTTCATTCATTCACGATTAAGTATTGATAATGCTTCACATTCTAAAAATAATAATTTACATCTAGGAGCATAAATATGTGGTCTGAGTTTAAGAAATTTGCTATGAAAGGCAATGTTATCGATTTAGCTGTCGGTGTTGTCATTGGAACTGCGTTTGGGAAAATTGTGACATCCCTTGTTCAGGATTTGATTATGCCCCTTGTAGGGCTGCTGCTTGGCGGTATCAGTTTCTCAAAGCTATCTTATACCTTTCTGGATGCTGAAATTAAATATGGGATATTTATTCAGTCAGTTGTTGATTTCTTTATTATTGCTTTCTCTATCTTCTTCGTCATCCGTCTTTTAAGCCGGTTTAAGAAAAAAGAAGAGGAAACTGCACCAGCGCCTGCAGGTCCGACTTCAGAAGAATTGCTGGCAGAAATTCGTGACCTGTTAAAAGAAAGACAGCAAGATAATTAAAAAAAGGCTAGAAAGGAAAAATGTCTTCCTTTTTAGCCTTTTTTCTTACCAGGGTAATCCGGCCCCAAATTCTTTTGCTCTTTCTTCACTGTCTTTCCTGCGTTTTTTTCGAATTTCTAATCTTTCTTTAGCGGTTTCGTATAAATGCTTTTCCTCCTCTGATTCAGGAATAATTTTCGGAACAGGAGTTGGTTTTCCATTTTCATCAAGGGCAACAAAGGTAAGAAATGATATGGCACATACATTGCGTTCCCCTGACAGCATATTTTCAGAAATCACCCTGACAAACACTTCCATTGAAGATGTGCCGGTATACGTAACAAATGCCTCGAGACAAACGGAATTCCCTTGAAAAATAGGATGGAGAAAGTCTACAGAGTCATTTGAGGCCGTCACAACTGTTCTCCGTGCATGGCGCATCGCTGCAATGGCCGCTATATCATCAATATAGGCCATCAATTTTCCGCCAAACATGGTCCCATTTACATTCGTGTCTGGTGGTGATACAAGACTTGTTTTAACCGCTAATGTTTCTCTGCACAATCTAGATTTTACCATTATAAACTCCTCTTTCAGATAACAATGTATCCATTTTATTCTAATCATATCAAACTTTCTGCGATATCCCAAAAGACCATTGGCAAAATCCTCCTTACGTCTTATTTAATTACTGTTTACACGATAAATACAGTTAAAAAGATAAGGAACAATACCTTTTTCCAAGCAGTAGTTTAACAATAGTCATGGCTGGGATTTAAGGCTATTCGGAGGAAGCATCCAGACTGAGACGCCGATTTTTTTACAAACTGTTACATAATGAAGCAGAGAGAGCAGGATTACCTCTGCATTAATGCCAATGATTACTCCATCCATTTGAAATTGACTATTCGAGCCAAGCAGATAAATGATGGCAAAGGCAATAATCGTTGACCATACTCCATGAATAAACGCTTCCTTCATCAGCCCCAGACCGATTAAATAGGCCTGCAGCGGCATAACAAAAAAGTGAAACAAAAAGCAGGGACAAAGCAGCTGCAGGTAACGGGCTGCACCTGTCGAGTGAAAAAAGGTGGTCGTCAATGGTTCAGCAAAAAAATAGCAAACCAGCACGGTTGGAATCCCATAAAGCAAGGTTAATATCATCACTTGACGCAGTAACTTTTGTAATTGTGCGACATTTCTTTCTGCATTCGCCTTCGAAATCGTCGGAATGAGCATAATCATAAAGGAATGGGAGATGAATGCCGGAAACATGCCAATCGTCATCGCTACACCGGCAACCATTCCAAACTGTTCTGTGGCCAGGTCCTTGCTAACACCGGCATAAAACAAGGCGCCTGTAATCAAAAAGGGCTGGAATGCCGAGGTAAAAGCATGAAACACCCTTAATGCCGTAGTGGGAATCGAGACCTGCATTAAATTTTTCATGACCACTTTCCCGTGTAATCTCCGGGAAGGCTGCTTCTTCATATATTGATATTGAATCATAAACACATGAAATAGATAGAGAAACACAACTAAATCACTGCCGATCAGGGTACAGAAGGAAATTAAAACAGCGGCATTTAACTCAAAATCAAAGAGACGGAATAAATAAACAAGCAATGCCAGCTGTACAAGTTTACGGAGGAAATTCGCAATGGCAATTTTGCTCATTTGCGAGCGGCCCATAAAATAACCCCGGGCAATGGAAGTAAATGAAACAATCGGAATTAACACCAGTATCAGCCATCTAAAGATTGGATGGTACTCATCAAACGCAGGGATAAACGGCAGCACAATTGATGTGATCAGCATGAGGATCGCGGTCAAGATAATGGTCCACTTCAAAACATGACTCAGCATACTTTGATGGATTCTAGTATCCTTTTCCGCAATAAATTTCGAAATTGAGACAGGCATTTCGAAGCTGGCGAGAAGGACAATAAGAAAAACGGTCGGCATGATCGACATATACATTCCCAATCCCTTTTCCCCCAGCTCCCTTGCCAAAACCATATTTATGAGAAATTCTACACATTCCCCAATAAATGCTGCGCCAATGAGCATCAATGTCCCTTTTAAAAATGAATTCATATACCTCTCCCTTTACAAATGCTAAGAAAGAGAAGTCCGAGACCCCTTCTTTCATTTCAAACGGCATGGAAAGCAAACCTCTTTCAAGCTGAGGCAGGCAGCTTTAGTCCTTGTAAACTAACTCTATACAACATATGAGACAAGTCTTCGGAATATTTGTGATTCATGTAAAAAAAGAAGACTGACTCCTAGTCCAAAGTCAGCCTCTTCAATCTATGATTGACGATGCAGCTTGAGAAGCTTCATCGTCAGTTTATCCTTTTGTTCTTCTCCTGATAATTCATCTATTACCTGTCCGTCCTTCATAAAAAAAATCCGATCGGCGGCATCTGCGGCAACATCCATCATATGGGTAGAAAAAATGACAATCGTTCCGTCCTTTTGAATCTCTTTGATAAGTTTAACAAAAACATTTACCCAATACGGATCCAACCCGTTCGTCGGCTCATCCAGCAATAATAAAGCCGGCTTTGAGAGAATAGCCTGCCCGAAAATCAGGCGCTGACGCATCCCCTTTGACAGCTTGCTGATGCGGGTCCGTGCTTGTTCTTCTAAACCAATACGGTCAATTACTGCCCGTACTCTGTCCTTTCCGACATGACGGAGTGACGCATAAAAAGAGAGAAATTCTTCTACGCTTAGCGTTTGCTCCGCCTGAAAGTCATCCGGCATATACCCAATTTCCTTCACATACTGTTTCCGATTTTTGTGTAAATCGATATGATTTAACATAATCCTTCCACTTGAAGGTGACAAAATTCCTGAAAGCAAATAAAGAAGCGTGCTTTTCCCGGCTCCGTTCCCTCCGGCTAAAACAAGGCATTCTCCTTCTGCTGCTTCTAAAGAAAGCGGAGAAAGGGCTGTTTTGCTTTTATAGATTTTGGATATGTCTTTTACTTCTAATAAACTCACGCCGCTCTTCTCCTTTCTAATCTCCATGATGCCAGCCAAATAAAGAGAGTTGAAATGAAAATCATATAAAACAATAAAATATATAAGGCATAATCTTTTTTGATAAATGTAACAAGTACATCGTAGGCCTGTCCGAACACAGCACCGCCGCCCATCTGAACGACAAAAACAACCCGCAGCAATTCAGCAGGATTCAAGACCGTTGCCACATGGATAACTGGCGAAAGCAGCTGATAAGGCACTAGATTTAAAACACTGATTAACAGTGTCGGCCAAATCATAATGAAGACAAACCAGATCACTACCGAAACCGATAAAGCCTGCCACCTGGTTTTGGCAAATGCCCCTGCTGTTACACCGATGACAAGAAAAACAGACTGAAGCAGAATAGAAAATAAATAGATCGCCAGCACCCATTTCATGCTGACACTGACTTGAAATACTAATCCTGCTAACAGACTAATCCCAAAGCTTAACGTGAATACAACCGTCTGGGCGATCAACTGCCCGATAAGCTTTCCGCTTAAATAAGAAAGAGCGGTAACAGGATATGTGTTCAAAAGCTTCCACTGTCCATTCTCCATTTCGGCAGCAATGGCAAATGAACCAGTAATCAGCATAAACAGCGGCAGTAAATAAAGCAGTAAGTTCACTGCCGTCCCTGTGATATTCGTATAATCAGCCGTTACCGGTGAACCTTTCACTAAAAGAAAAATAAGCAATAGCACAAACGTCCATAAGACGAGGAATAAATAGGACGATTTCTGGCGCAGCATCTTTCTCCATTCAAATTGACAAATTGTCCCCATTTTCACATGCCCCGTTTCAAAAAAATTGAGAGCAATCCCATCTCTCCCAGGTACTATTCATGAGAATGTCCTTCCATTCCTTCCTCACTCATTCCCCAGCTATGTTCATTAATTTCAGTGCCTTTCATCATCTCAGCACCGTATTCAGCGGCAAATTTCTTAGCATTTTCTTCTGTTGCGAAAGAAACAACATTGTAGGCCATCGGAGTATAAATTTCTTTATGATAGACATAAAACGCTTCATCAAGCTTAATCCATTCTAAAGTTTCATAGTCACGAACAAATTCGGCAGCGATTTTTTCATTTTGATTCTGTTCCTTCCATTGGAACATACAACCGATATCATCGAACGTAAAAATCTGTCCCTTTTCTGTTACTAATTGAGTGGCAAATTGATCATCAGCCACTGCCATATTACATTGGACACATTTATCGTTTTTTTCATCAATGGCCCGCGGTTCAATTTCTTTATTGCCACATCCGGAAATGATGAAGAGCATTACCGCAAAGGTAAAAGATGTTAAGAACCATTTTTTCATGATAAAACACGTCTCCTTCCCCTAATAAAAAATAGCGCACCAACCATAATCATCGTGAAGCTCAAAATCCACAACAGGGTATCGGCGTTCTCCTCCTGTTCAATTCCTACGTACGGAGTCATTCTCGGGCTTTCATCCCTGAGCAGAGCCTTTTCATCACTTTTCATTAATTTTTGCAGCACGATCATTCCCGGAGAATGAAAAAATAGCTGATATTCCGGGTTATAGCTGCTTAATGCTAAAAAGTAAGGATCGGATGCAAATGGAATGATACTTATGCCATTCCCTTCCTGATCCAATTTCAATGATTGATCCCAGTAATTCTGTTCAATCGTATTACCCTTACTGTTGACAGCCTGGGAGTCATTGACATTGCCGATAAAGCTGTTATGGCGGACAGTATTTTCATGTGATTGATTCATTTGCATCCCGATAAAATTCTCAGACCATAGATTCTGTTCAATAAAATTCCCATTGGCATGATCGACAAAGATTCCAACGCGATTCGTGCTGACTTGATTGTTTATTATCCTGGTATTGATCCCATCGTATAATAAAATCCCTTGTGCATGGACATTCTTATTGTTTTCCAACAGTTTGTTATTTTCTACAATGGTATCTTTCGTGCCCATAATCATGATCCCGGTAGAATTATTCTTCGAAAGGTTACCTAACACTTCGGTTTGATCGCAAAACATCAAGTGGATACCATATCGAGAATCCTGTATATCATTTTCTATGATTTTATTACGGTGGCTCTTTTCCAGGTAAACACCGTCCTGTACACGATGGATCTTTGCCTTTGAAATCATATTATCAGATGATTCCCATAGATCGATGCCATTTTCCTTGCCTTTTCCCGTCAATATAATATTGGTAATGGTCGAAAGACTCACACCGTTTAACTTAATACCAAATTCATTTGCTGTGATTTGCAAATCTTCCAATTGATGCTTTTCACCGCTTACAGCTATCGCCGTTGTTGCTTTCACTGTACTGCAGTTTTCAACCTGAAGGTTTTTCAGCGTGACATTCTGACCAGTGATGGCAATAACCGGTTCCTTTGAACAGGCTTTTATTTTAGTTCCGGCAGTCCCTTCGACCGTTATCGGTTTGGACAAAACAATGGTTTCTTCATATACTTGATCCTTTAACAGGATTGTTCCGCCGCTCGGTACAGCATCTATCTGCTGCTGCAATGTTCCTTCAGCATGTGAATTACTTGGAACCGCATACAAGATGAGAAACAGAATTCCTAATAATAGGCCCCATCTGTTCATTTATTCATCCTCCTAAATCAATTAGCCTATGTTCAGTATAACAATTACTTATGTGAAATTTGTGAAATGAACATACAAAAATCTATTTTTTCTTCACAAATTCAAGGACTGAGATGCTTATTTTTGTCTGTTTTTTGACAGAACCATTCTGGTATAAAAAAAGAGCTGCCTATTTTTATGAGCAGCCCCTGTCATTTATATTTCGTTCCTCCATTGAATCATTAGATCGGCAAAATCTTTTTCTCTATTGCTGCTATGTAAAAAGTCTTCCTCGGTAATTGCCGAAAGTAACTGCCGCTTTAACCCCGGTTCTTTTATTTCTTCCAGGATCCATTTACGCGTTTTAAATAAAAAATCAACATAATCTTTGTATTCAGAACCATACTGAGCTGAAATCTCTGTTTTAATCTTTTTGGCCAGCATGGGACTGGCACCAGAGGTTGATATGGTGATCGTTAGTCTTCCCTGCCTGATGACAGATGGTAAAATAAAGTTCGATTCCTCCGGATTGTCACACAGGGACAACAACTGATTCCCGGAGGCTGCTTTTTTTACAGCCAAATTCACGTCCGGATCATTCGCTGCCGCAATAATGAGGAAGGCATCATGAATATCCTCCGGGGAGAACCGCTTTTTCTTCCACTTCATTTTTCCTTCTTGTAAAAAAGACTGCATTCTCTCTGTCAGATCCGGACTGATCACCGTTACCTCAGCCCCCGCTGATAGAAGCCCGGCTGTTTTCCGTTCAGCAATCTTCCCACCGCCGATCATAACAGTTTTTTTGCCTTGCAATTGAAGATGAACCGGATAATACTCCATTCTCATCTCCCTTTCTTCATCTATATTTATTTTACCAGCGAATGCTTGAAGGCATAAATCACGGCTTGGGTGCGGTCCTGTACCTGCAGCTTGCTAAGGATATTGCTGACATGGGTTTTCACTGTTTTTAAGGCAATGTACAGCTCGTCTGCTATTTCCTGATTACTTTTTCCTTCAGCCATTTGCAAAAGAATTTCCATTTCCCTGCCTGTTAATTCCTCATGAAGCTCCGTGTTTTGCTTTTGTCTCATTTTCAGCATCATTTTCCCCGTCACTTCCGGCTCTAAAACGGACTGCCCTTGATAGGTTTGCCGCACAGCATCGGCGATTTCACTTGCTTTTGAGGTTTTCAGCATATAGCTGGTGGCACCAGCCTCCAGCGCAGGATATACCTTTTCATCGTCCAAGAAACTCGTCACAATAATAATTTTGGCATTAGGCCATTTGGCGATAATGTTTCTTGTTGCTTCAATCCCATCCATTTCCTTCATGACCAGATCCATTAAGATGATATCCGGTCTTAAAGACAGGGCCAAATCGATGGCGGTTTTTCCATTATCAGCCTCAGCAACGACTTCAATATCAGGCTGAGCTGATAAATAGGAGGAAACACCAATGCGGACCATCTCATGATCATCTACAAAAAGCACTTTTATCAAATCATTCACCATCCATTAAGTTCGGTATTTTTACCTCAAGGCGTGTTCCTTGATTAGGGAGCGAGATTATTTTTAAATTACCGCCAATTTCCCTTGCCCGTTCATACATATTTTGCAGCCCGTAAGAACCGGCTTTATTCTCATCCTGATTAAATCCAACCCCATCATCGGAGACTCTTAAGATAATATATCCATCCCGCTTGACGAGAAAAACCTCCAGCTGGCTGGCTTTAGCATGACGCAGTGTATTGGAGACGGACTCCTGCAGGATGCGGAACAAATGGTCTTCGATCCCTTTATCAACAGGGAAATCCTCCATCTTCCATTCAATATCCATGGTAACCTTTTGTTTCAGTTCAAGCAGCAGTTCTTTCACGCCCTCCTGCAATGTTTTTCCTTTTAATGCGACAGGACGCAAATGCAGGAGCAGCGCCCTCATCTCCAGCTGTGACTGATGGATCATAGATTCGACCATTTTTAACTGATTCGTTTCCCTGTCATCAGATGCTGGCTTTGCCTCAGTGATCGCAGACATCAGCATCGAGGCCGCAAATAACTGCTGGCTGACCGAATCATGAAGCTCGCGTGCCAGCCGGTTGCGCTCTTCGAAGATAATTTCCTGCATTCGATTTTCGTGATCTTCTGCCGCTTCCTTGACGATTCGCTGCGAAAGCTTCGTCTGCTCGGTGATTTGTCTTTGGATGTTTGCCACTCTTTTCGTAATGACGGTTAATTCTTCCGGGAGGGCTCTGTCCAATTCAAGCGGACGGCTTTCTTCTAATTGATGCAGCAAATCATCGACGGATTGGAATTGCTTTTTCCAATAGACCCCTGACATCATCCCAAACAGGATCCCTGCGGCAATACTGACGCTTGGAACAAAAAGGATAAACGGAATATCCAATACATTTCTTTCCCATAGCTCGCGCAAGTCCCGAAGGGGAAAAACAAAAAAGACGGAACCGCACACGAGAAGAAATAAGGCTAAGGCCAACCCTGTTCCAACTATAATTTGGCGTGTTATGATATTCATACCCGTTTCACCTCAATATCCCCAATCATGGTCGAGGTGAAGATTTTGACCTTTTGCTTCGCATGCTCATAATCTTCCGTATGAATCGTGAGTAATTTGTTGAATAAAGCACATTCCTCATAATCAAAAATTCTGACACTGCCGAATAAAACAGAATGATGAACACTAATTTCAATATCATACGGAACAAGGATCGTTACTTTTCCCATCACGCTGCGGATAAAAATAACTGATTCGCCCTTTGGCAGAACGGTATAACTTAGATCGATGACTGAATCACCAAAGCCGTTATAAATATTGATATCGTTCCATTCATATACGTGATCCGGCGTCTTTTGCCCTCCGAATAAACGGTTTTGAAACAATGGTTTGGCTGCCACTATGTTGGCAGAACGCTTCTGTGCTTGATGAATGATCGGAGTGATTTTATCAGGATGCTTTTTCCTTTGCGCGTACTGATAAATATATACACCTAAAAGGGCAAGAAAAAGGAATTTGATGACAAGCATATTGAGCGCATTGACCGCTAAGAAAATGATCCCTGCCGCAAACAGTAGCTTTCCTCTCATCTTTGGCAGCCACTTTCTGCCTAAATAAATCATTCCTGCTGCAACAATAAGAGAGAAAATGGAACCACGGTTAAAAAAGAATATATCTAATAAAAGAAAAAATGCCCCGATTAACATAATCCAGCTGAGATAATCGCTTTTAAGCTTCTGAAACAACCGTCTTTCCTCCCTTCTTGTTATAGCAGGATTGATCAAATTCGGCTCGGCGAATTTGCGCCCGGATAATACCTGAGCTCGCTCGATAAATTTCCTTTAAAAATCCGAGGCATCCGCCGGAGGCTTAACTTCATTCAGCTGGGGTTTGTATCCCCCATTGAATAACTTAACTTTATCACTTCATCTCTTTATTTTAGATGTGAGAACTTCTGCTGAATGAAGTTAAAGTTTACTAAAAGAGCATAGCTTCCTATGCCCTTCTAGAATAACAGTTTATCTTACGAAATTGAACTTGTTTCATCCTTTTTTAAATCAGGAAATGATGTTTGCTTTTCCAATTGGGCAATTCTCGCATCAATAGTGCTGCGATAATAGGAACTGTTCACCTGCTGCTCTAAACGGTCCAGGTAGGTCTCAATTTCCTGAAAACGTGAGTAGGATTTGTTTGAATAGACATGATTATCCAGTACGGTATTCATTTTATGCTGGGCACGGCTGACATTTTCACGGCCCATTAATTCCAAGCGGCGGATATTCATATCCTTCAGCTTATGTTTCATTTCTTCATATTTTTGTTCTAATTCTATCAACTGGCTGCCTGCCGCATCCATTGCTTCCTTTAGACGGATCGCACGTTCTTCATACTGCTGCTGTTCATTCAAGGCAAATTGATACAGCTCTGTTTCATTTGCGGATGATGCAATTGCAGCCTGTGATTTGCGTTTTGCCGATAACGCGGCAGCATGCTGATATTCACGGGTGAATTCATCCTTTAATCTGTATTGTCTTTCTAATAGTCGGCGTACCTTCTCCGTTTCTTGTTCACATTCACGTAAGTATTGATTCAAGAGGGCAATGGGATTTTTTTGCTCCTTTTCATCGAGTACACTGTGCAAATCTGCCAAAATGGTATTTTTAATCCGGATGAATAAATTTGTCATTCTATTTCTCTCCTTTGTTTATGATTATTTCGAAGCCAGTGACTGAAATTAATGTTTGTTTAATTGTGACCATTGTTTTTCAAAATTAACGAATGGATCATTTTCTTCCTTTATAACGGTTTTAGGCTTATTCCAGTTTTTATACACGACATAGAGGACGTAAGCAGCGGCAATGCCTAATACAGCCGGAATATTTGATGCAGAGGCCATTAATGCCATAAAACCAAGGATTCCCCAGCCGATTTTCATTAAGATGGAATCAGTCTTTAAGAATTGTTTGACGACAAAGTACAGGATGGCCAAGCTGATTGCCATTGCAACTATTGGAGCCAGATTGTGCAGCAGGACAATCGCTGCGACCCCTCCTATTAAAAGCAAACCAAATTTTTTCATTTTTTGCTGCCTCCTTTCTTGATTACATCTTACCTTTTTCATGAACTTCCTATAACGAACCGGAAATGTATTTTCCTCTCAGACTTAAGGCTTAGCGGATGTAGGACTTTAAATGAGGTCAACGAAACCTGTTTGATTCCATAAAAAAAGAACTAAGGAGATTTCCCTAGTTCTATCAGTAGATTAAGATGTAAAGTTTCTGAACCATTACTAGTGTACTTCGACTAAAAACCGCCACGTCCTATGGCGAACGTCGAAGTCAGCACATCCTGTGCAAGTCATACGTCACTGGGCAAGGCGCTTCCCGCTTTTCCGTGTGGCACCGATTATTTTTTTGATTTTTCCAGTGCGTTTGTGAATACTTCGATGATGTCTTCAGCAGCTTCGATTCCGACTGAAATGCGAACAAGACCCATGGTGATGCCGAGTTCTTCCTGTGCTTCAGGAGGTAGAGCGCGATGGGATGTTTTCAATGGATGGGACACGGTTGTTTCAACACCAGCCAGTGTCGGGGCAAATTTCACCCAGGACAGCTGGCGGAAAAATTCGAAGACATCTATTGTATCATCGACTTCAATTGTCACAATGGCTCCAAATCCTTCTTCCCCGTTTTCAAATGGGTAATAGACTTTTTTCACTAAATGGTTCTCACGTAGTGCATGAGCCAGCTTTCTGGCATTAGCTGATTGTTCCCTCATACGAAGTGCTAATGTTTTCAGTCCGATGCATGTTAACCATGCTTCAAACGGACTCAAGATCGTTCCAAGATTCGTTATTTTTGCGGCTGCTTTCGCAATTAATTCTTCCTTCCCCACGACAACACCGGCTGTAATGTGACTATGTCCGCCAATGTATTTCGTTGCACTATGGACGACTAAATCTACGCCTTTCGTGTATGGCTGGCAGTGATACGGAGAGGCAAAAGTATTATCAACCAGCGTGACCAGCTGATGTTTTTTAGCAATCTCAATAATTGCTTCAATATTTTCAACACGCAGCATTGGATTTGTAATCGATTCAGTGTAAAGCAGTTTAGTATTATCCTTAATCGCTTCTTCTATCTTTTGCAAATCCGCAAATGAGACAACAGATACTTCAATGCCGAAATCTGCTAATTCTTCTTTAATCAAGTGGAAACTGCCGCCGTAAAGATCTTCCGCGGCAACAATATGATCACCAGCCTTCACAACCGCCAGTACTCCGGCTAAAATAGCTGCTAAACCAGAAGATGCCGTAACCCCGGCTGGCGCCCCTTCCAATTTGGCAACTGCAAGCCCTAACTCATCTGTATTCGGATTTCCTACGCGGCTGTACAGATAACTTCCATTGCCTTCATAAAATCCTTCTACTTCATCTAAATCATCAAACGTAAAAGCGGATGATTGATAAATAGGTGTTACTTTACTTTTAATAACCAGATCCTGTTTTTTCTCTGTGTGAACAAGCATAGTCTCAAATTTCATTTTTATATCTGCCTTTCCCGGCACCGTACCCAAGGAATAAATCATGATGACAGGTCGATCCGGTACCGTGTTCCGAAGTCTGAAAAAATAATAGAAGTCTGACCTTTATCATGGTCAGACTATATTGGTTTTATTTTAACGCAAAATTCCGCCATATGCCATACACAAATTCGACAAAGCTTATAGGAATTACCTATTTTCGTCCCACCCATATGGACATTTGTCTTTTTTTGGTGCCAGGCACCATTATTGGCACCATTATTTGATTCTGTCAAATACGCCTCTGGTGCGGATGCCTGCATCAGTTATTAAGACGTCAGTTGTTATGGTTACTTTGGCATTACGAAAGGCTTCGTCCCAATGGTCTTTGACTTTTTTAAACTGCTGATAGTCTTGGCGCTGTATTACCTCACCAAATCCGAATATATCCACTCCATAATCTTGTTGCACTTTCTTGATTGTCTCAGCTATATGTTCTTCTACATACTTTTCCGTCAGTTTTTCAATTTTTGTATAAGAGTCAGGCTTATCAAGCGGATAGCCGCAATCACTTCCCATAAGGTATCCCAGCATGGATAAATCTATGTGAATTTCAGGGGTCCCGTTTACCAGCTTCCCCTTTAGTTTCGTTTTGGAATCCGTAATCTTTACCGTTGAAAACTTTTTCCCTTCGCACGGGACAGACAGCGTTGTATTCTCAATCTCATTTTGTGTCCATAAATACATTCGTGCGTCCTCTTCAGAAAGAAATCCCAGCATTTTTTTATCCTTAAACACAGCCATTGAATCAATGACGATAACAGCATCCGGCTCAGGCTTTTTCATATTATCGACCGATTCTCCCTTTTTAACATCTCCTTTAGCTTTTACTACAGCCAATACCGGCTGGCGGCCTGGTGATGTAATCGCATCAATTAAATCATTTAATCGCACATCTGGATGTAATCCCCAGACCTTACGCGCCTGTTGCAATTGCATATCCAATTTTAATGCTGAATCCTTTTGCAGAATCGAAGTAACTTTTAAGATGTCCTTTGCTTTGCCTTCTTTTGCTACTACAATGTTGACATCATCGCGAATCTCTCTATTTCTCTCCAGGTAATCAAGAAAGTGGAGCAGCCCCTCTTGGGCAATTTCTTTGCTGATAACAAATACCTTCATATGTGAATAAACTAAGTTTTTAGAAAAAGCGACATTCATTTTCTGACTTAACTCGGCCAGGGTACTCCCTTCCAAAGTATACATGGCCGTCGGGGAATTACCTTGTGCTGTCTGCTCGTTCAATTCAGCAGCATTAATCCCTAATACGGATAATTGAAACCTTCCAGATTCCCCTTTATCTACTGCCATCCCGGTAACAATGGCCACTGTTGACAGTTCTCTTTGATCCCAGCACCCGGTCAAAAAAATACCCAGTGCCATACACATAAGCAAATTCCGCCTCATCCTTTACTCCCTCCAGATAGATCCGGAGGGCTTGGAGAGCCTTGTTTCGGAAACTTTTTCTGATTTGGAGAGCGTAAATAGCTGGGTCTCTTATTCATAGCCCAATAAGGAAAGCGGACAAAGATATCCTTTAAATTCTCTTTCGTAAAAGGAGCTACCGGAGCGAGATATGGTACTCCGAAGGAGCGGAGCGAGGCTAAATGGGCCACCATATAAACGATTCCCAAGAGTACTCCATACAGTCCAAGGAAAGATGCCACAAGAAGAAGAAGAAATCGCAGCATTCTTGATGCCGCCGAAAGGCTGGCTACCGGTGCCACGAAATTGGCGGTAGCGGTAATCGCCACAATGATCACCATAATATTAGAAATAAGGCCTGCCAGCGCAGCTGCCTGACCGACGACGAGAGCACCTACAATGGATACAGTTTGTCCAACGGCCCGTGGCAGCCTGATCCCGGCTTCACGTAATATTTCAAACGTGATTTCCATAATTAATACTTCAATAAAGGCCGGGAAGGGAACCCTCTGTCTCTGGGCAATAATGCTGATTAATAAATTGGTCGGCAGCATTTCCTGATGGAATGTCAGAATAGCTACATAAGCTGCCGGCGTGATAATCACGATTAAAAAAGATATGTAACGAAGGAGCCTCGTGAAACTCGCTATATAAATATCTTGATAATAATCTTCCGCCGAGACAAAGAAATCAGGAAATACAGCCGGCACGATTAAGACAAAGGGTGTGCCATCGACAATAATAACGATTTTCCCTTCGATTAGATTACCGCAAGCGGTATCAGGCCGTTCCGTATTCAGCGCCAGCGGAAATAGGGTAAATGTTTTATCCGCGATTAATTCCTCAATATTGGCGGACTCAAATACAGCCGAAACATCAATGTCCAAAATTCGCTTTCTTACTTCAGCGACAATTTCAGCATTGGCAATTCCATTAATATAGCCAATCAATACTCTTGTCTTCGTATCACTTCCGATTAAAAACTGTTCAAAACAAAGATTTGCATTCCTAATTCTTCTTCTAATTAGTGACATATTCGTCGTTAAACCTTCTACGAAGCTGTCCTTTGGTCCTCTCGTTACGGTCTGTGAGGTTGGCTCGGCTACCTGGCGAAAATTATTATTCGCCATACTAAGAGAAATAAATATCGGAAATGTGCTAATAGCAATCACAACAGACCCATTTAACAATGCGTTTATGATTTCTTCGTCGTTATTAAAAATGCCGTAAGCAGCACCGCCAAATTGCTGCCGGCAATAATCCTTTAATCCCTGTTCTGAATGCAAATCGAAGGCATGAGTTTCCTGAAAAGTATGCTTGTTTAAAAGGCTATTTTGCAATTGCTGCGTATCAATGGAACTTTCAAGATAAAACAAAAGGCCATCTGTTTCTGCTATTTTCATGTCTTCAAATATTAAATCAGCCGTATTCCCAAAAACATAAAGCATTCTTTCCTTTAGATGATCCAGGCTGCCTTTATGATTCTTTGCTTCATCATGAAACTCGTTTCCCTTTTGTTCCTCAAAGAGCTTTTTTCTACGTCTAATTTTTACAAGCGGTTTGTCAGAATCCATCATCACACCCCCTCTTAGTGAATAATGATGTTATTAATATGGTCTCCCATCCTCCAACTCATGTAATTTTTGTTATGAATTAACATTTTCCCGCATCTGTTTTCCATTCACTTTTTTGTTTTCTAACCTTTGTTATGAGAAAAATAAAGGTTATTCCTGGAATCAATAATTGCATCGCCATATGAAAATAATTAATAAGCATATAATGCCCCTTTGCGAGGTGTTCTCCATAATTCGCTGCAATTAGCAGCGTGAAAACAGCCGTCAATATGGAAATAGGAAAGGCGAAGTAGTGGTATGACAGGCGAAAGATGTATTCAAGCCCCTTTAAACAGCAATAGAGAAAAAGGGCACTTTTGATAATGACCCCCAGTATCATAATAAAAACAACAAGCGGATCCAATCGTTCTGCGAATTCACCAACCGCAACCAATCTTGCCGTGCTTAATAGAGGGAAGTTGGAGAATTGATTGACATCCGCGCCGAGCGTAATAATCATGAGAACAGCTCCAATTATAAGCTGCAGACCCGCAGTCAAAACCGCGATGAGAGAAATTTTTCCGACCTTTTTCAAATCATTTATACTGGATAGAATAATCGTAAACACGATTAATTCTCCAAAGGGAAAAGAAAGTAATGAAGGGAAGACCGCCTTTAAAACCGGTTTAAAGCCATCTCCCATAACAGGTAATAAACGATTTAGCTGTATATTGCCGCTCAATGGTAAAAAGAGCAATAAGAACAAGAGGGAAAAGTAGATATAGGGAGAAAGAATTTCTGAAACTCTCCCAAGCACCTCTATGCCAAGATAAAGGATATAAGCTAATATAAATAATAAAGATAAGACGATGACTTCCAAAGGGGTCTGCGGCATAATGGCGGCAGTTATCATTTCTCCAAAAGTACGAAGGACCCTCGCGCTAATGTAAAGAAAGTACGAAACATAAATGGAACTCAGTATGATTGTTACTTTTCTTGTAAAACAGTATTCCATGATTTCATATAAATTTTTGTTGGGCTGCAGATGAATCAAACTGAAATAAAAAAACATCAATCCAACCCCGATAAGCGTAGCGATTAGAATGGCAATCCACCCATTTTGCTGTGCATCTTTCCCGATGCCGACGACGATGGAACTGCCCAGCAGTAAATTGACGATGAAAGTAAATAATTGTGTTAAAGAAATATTTTCTTTTAACATAATGAACTTTTGACCCCCTTACAGCAACTGCTATTCACACTGTGCTCAAATGAAAACTGGTGGAGATCCTTCTAATTGATCTTTTATGTTGCCTGCTTCTTGTTTTTATTCTTTTTTATTCTTATATCAATCGCAATCGCTGACCCGAAGCCGAGAAAGATCATAAAGTAGAGCATAATTCTTCCGAATAATGGATTGAAATAATAAAGCTTGCCCAACTCCTCAAAAAATGAATAATGAAACATCATTATATCGATGGTGAAGATGACTCCATTAAGAAAAATGAATACTAAAATGGTAGCAAGTGTAACCATTCTCTTACTCTCTCCTTTTCACTTCCAATTGTTAGGAAATTTATTTTTCACTTAAAAACCCTCCCCTTCCGTTTTCTTTGCAGCATTTTGGGAGGAATGTTTCTTACAAAGCAAAACAGTCATGATTACAGAAGGGATAGCGAACTGCATGGAGGGATGAATATATGGCAAAGTGGAGTTTACCCATTCAGATGAAAACTCTCCCGGATTCATCGTATTTAATTTAGTAAAGACAACTCCTATGATTGAAACAGGGATTGTAAAATAGCGGTAAGGAATCCGAAAAACATATTCAAGCCCTTTTAAGGCAGCATAAAGGTACAGTGTCCCTTTCACTATCACCCCTAACATAATAATAAAAACAACAATAACTTCTATTCTTTCGATAAAATTGCCGACAGCCACTCTTCTTGCTACACTCAGCATTGGAAAATACGTATACTGGAACATTTCCACTCCTAACGTGGTCAGCATTAAGAACGTTCCAACAGCCAAAAAAAATCCTCCAGTCAACACACCAAGGAGCATTACTTTTTTTCCCTTCTTCAATTGAGAAACGTTGGATAAAATTACCGTAAGAACCATTAATTCACCGAAGGGTACCGCAGCCAAAGAAGGATACAGTGCTTTTAATACCGGCCGCAAGCCTTCACCCAATATTGGCTGCAGGTGATGCAGCTCGACAGCACCGCTGACAAACAGAAGAAGAAATAACATAATAAGAAATCCAAGTATATATGGGAAAAAGATTTCTGTGACTCTGGCTATTACTTCCAAACCAAGAAAAACAATATAGATAAACACCAGGATCATCGTTAAAATAATTATCTCACTAGGAGTCCTGAGTAGAATGGCTGAAGTAATCATATCGGTAAAAATCCTGACAACGCGGGTGAAGATATAGAGAAAATAGGTGATATAAATATAGCTTAAAGAGACCGCTCCAAATCTGGAAAAACAAAACTCCATTATCTCGAACAGATTCTTATTCGGAAGTAATTGATTCAATGCATAATAAAAATACATAAGCCCTATTCCAATAACAGTTGCGATCATGACTGCAATCCACGTATCTTGCATCGCTTCTTTTCCAGTACCAGTAACAATTGCAGTGCCAAGTATATAGCAAACAACTAATGCAAATAATTGTGAAGCAGAAATATTTTCTTTTAACATAAACGCATTCTCCCTTTAAAGCATGGATGGATGCACCTGAATTTGCTCATCTTTTCCCCATCCTGCTAACTTCAAAGAAAATCAAAGTTCTTCCTTTAGTTTGTCATGTATATGAAATTTTATCCAAAAACTATCCATTGAAATAAACTTGTATAGTTACTATAGGGGTTGGAAAAATTATGCATGATTTAAAACTACAGAGGAGGTACAACCATGGCAGCTTCTGCAAATCAAATGCCGCAATTTCCTGAACCATATTGGCGGGAGATAACCTTCCCTTCGTTTGAAAAACTGACACAAAACCTGGCCGTCGATGTTGCGATTGTCGGAGGCGGCATTACAGGGATTACCGCTGGTTTTTTATTAAAGCAGGAAGGTTTACATGTTGCTATTCTTGAAGCAGGAAATATCCTAAATGGAACGACCGGGCATACAACAGCAAAAATAACGGCTCAGCACAACTTGATTTATGATGAACTCATTCATCATTTTGGTGAGGAGCAAGCAAGATTGTATTATCAGTCTGCTGACGATTCACTGCAATTCATCATAAAAATGATTCAGGAAAAGGGAATTGATTGTGATTTTAGTAAAGAAGATGCTTATCTTTACGCGATCACAGATGAATATGCCGACAAAATAGAGAAAGAGAATGAAGCCTATCAAAGATTACATATCAATGGTAATCATGTGTCATCCATTCCTTTTGATATTCCGATCACAGGTGCTCTTGTGATGAAGGAGCAGGCACAGTTTCACCCGTTAAAATACCTAAAAACGCTAGCAAAGGACTTTATTGCTGCCGGTGGTCTTATTTTTGAAAACACGACTGCGATTGATATTGAAGAAGGCGACACACCGACGGTTATGACCCGGGACGGGCATCGAGTATCCTGCAAATATTTAATCATGGCTTCTCATTTTCCTTTTTTCGATAAAAAAGGTATGTATTTTACACGAATGTATGCGGAACGTTCCTATGCGATTGGAATAAAGGCAAAGAAGGATTATCCGGGCGGCATGTATTTGAGCGTTGATGAACCAAGCCGTTCTTTAAGATATACACCTGTTAACGGGGAACCGTTAATGATCGTTGGCGGGGAAAGCCATAAGACGGGGCAGGGACCGGACACATTGCTGCATTATTTAGCCCTTGAATCATTCGCTGATGTTCATTTCGGGATCGAGGAATACAAATACCGCTGGAGCACTCAGGACTTAATCACGATCGATAAGCTTCCCTATATCGGCGAAATTACCGCCGATAATCCCCGGATTCTCACTGCGACCGGCTTCAGAAAATGGGGCATGACAAACGGAACGACGGCAGCAAGACTCTTGTCTGATATGATTCTGGAAAAAGAAAATCCGTATCAGAAGTTATTTTCACCCACACGGCACTTCAAAGCAGACCCAAGCATCAAAAAACTGATTACGATTAATGCAGATGTTGCCGGTCATCTTCTTAAAGGGAAATTGGAATATGTAGGGAAGGATCCAAATGATTTACACCATGATGAAGGTGCCGTTGTGATGGTGAACGGTAAGCGGGCCGGGGCTTATAAGGATACCGAAGGCATTCTCCATATTGTGGATACGACTTGCACCCATCTTGGCTGTGAATGCGAATGGAATCACGGTGAGAGAACATGGGACTGCCCGTGCCATGGTTCACGTTATTCCATTGACGGCGAAGTGTTGGACGGACCGACCCACAAACCTTTGAAAAAAATAGACTTTTAATAAGAAAGGAGCAAAATCGGTTACGAACAACACCGAGTTTGCTCCTTTTCACTTACAATAAACCAAATTGTGCGGATAACAGAAAATAAAGAATTTAGGTAATAAACTATCATTTTACTCTTTAAATTTTTTTTACTAAAATGGGTTCACAATGACGAATTTTGGCGAAATATGTCAATGGTATAAATAAGCATTCTTTGCTCATATCCTATAGAAATTACATTTCTAACAAGAACGGGGGATCATGAATTGTCAATCACTTTGCAGCACGTTCTCGAGAAACGCGTAATTGTCCAGCAGCATAAGCAATGGTACGCCTTAGATAAGGACTTTTCTTGGAATCTAAAATCTGTTTACCATTCTACTTTTAAACATTTAGGGACTAAGATCGATATTCCAGTTGTTTTTTGTTCCATTCTTGAAGCAAACAAAATTATCTCTGATTTAGGAGAAGATGAAGATGAGTATTTGCGCTTTGCTTCCGGGATTTATTGGAGAGAATTAGGGATTGTTTTTATCTTTAAATTTGAGGAATTTATTCCGTTAATGGAGACACTGTTTCATGAACTCCGCCATGTGATGCAGGACCTTGACCCTGGATTCAGACATCACTTTGAAACAGATAAAAAACTCCCCTATAAAGAACGATTAACCGAAATCGACGCCTTTCAATTTGCAAAGGTAAAAATAAAAGAATATTTAGCAGCCGGTATTCCATCTTATCTAGTATCTTAGTGTTTCTGATTTTGTGGCACACAGCTCAATCTCGATAAAAAAGACACACCTTATGTAAATGGTGTGCCCAAGTAGAAGAAGCTATTTGTATGTGAATATTGGAGCGTAATAGGACCAGCCTTTTACTCAATAATCGGCTGGTCCTTTCTTTCCTTAGCCCCGGTTGTAAATTCAACCAACTCTTCGCTTACACGCTGTCCCCGCTTTTTATTTTTATTACGCTGTGCATTTGCATTTCCTCTTTTTGTTCTGCCCATTGATATCACTGCTCCCTTTTATCATTAGAGCCATCAGTTTTTCCCGATGCGCTCACTTCTTACAGTGATAGTATAAGTAAATCCGCCTTTCTTATACCCATTATGCCCTTAACAGACTGACTCGGCTTACAGTATGAAAAAGCGCTGGGGAACGGCACCCAGCGCTTTAGTCTGTCAGTTTGCTGATGTATTTTGTGCGGCATCAACTATATCGCCTGAATGGAACCTTTTGAGTTCAACCTCAATTCCCAGTTCCCGGGCATATTTTTTTAATTCGCGTTCTTCTCTTTCCGTCACGAGCGAAATAACGCTGCCGGCTGCACCAAAACGACCAGTACGTCCTGAACGATGAACATATTGATTCAGGTCCTTCGGAAAATCAAAGTGGACAACATGGGTAATCCCTTGTATATCAAGCCCGCGTGCCGCTACATCGGTTGCCAGCAGCATCGGTGTTTTTCCCTGTCGGAATAGGCGCAGCGATTTTTGCCGCTCCATTTTATTTAAATCGCTGTGCAGCAGACTGGTTTTAATTTGTTTATATTGCAGCTTTTCAAATATAACGGTTAAATTCCCGATATCTTTGACAAAAACAAGTGCTTTTACGGAAGGCAGGCGGGATACTTTTTCAAGAAGCTTTATTTTGTCCCGCGCCTCGCTTTGAAAATAAATATGCTCAACCTTTGCTGCTTCAATGGTTTCATCCTTTTGCACAGAAATAATCTCAGCGCCGTTCGTCAGTTCTTCTGCAAGCTTGACTGTATGCTCCGGCAGAGTCGCCGAAAAGAGGACAACCTGGCGATCGCTTAATGTTGATTTGATAATTTGTTTAATCGTATCTGTGTGCTCAGGGACTAATAATTGATCTCCTTCATCGAGAACAACGGTTTTGACTTCATGCATTTTTAATTTCTTTTGTTTAATCAGTTCATTAATCCTGCCTGGGGTACCGGCCGCGATATGCGGATGCTTTTTTAATTTTTCCAATTGCCGTTTCACGTTTGCCCCGCCGATAAACGATGCACTGCGAATCCCGCTGCCTTCTGCCCATTTTTGAATTTCAGAGAGAATTTGCATCACAAGCTCCTGTGAAGAGGCTAGGATAACCGCTTGAACATTTAGTTTTTCTGGGTCAATGGCATTTAATACAGGAAGCAAATAGGCCAATGTTTTTCCTGTGCCTGTCGGTGACTGGGCAATAATGTCTTTTTTATCAAGAATAGCCGGAATCGCGAATGACTGAATCGATGTTGGACGGGCAAAACCTGCCTCTTCCCATACCTGTTGGATTGAGGGCTTTAATTGCGTGATAAGTTGTTCTGTCATTAATTTCTCCTTAAACAAATTTGATTGTTTTGATATATGCTTATTATAGTATCAAAATTTTGCCATTAAAAGCTATATTCTTCTCATATGAACAAACAATTGAGGACAAAAAAGAAGCTCATCAAGGAGATGAACTTTTTTTAGAATCCAGTAATGGCTAATACTGCCGGTCTTGGGATGTTGTCGCCTTTACGATGCGGCCACATGCTTGTCGGTTTGTTGATATCCTCTGTTTCTTCACCAGGATGCTAAACAGATAAGAATAGGGTCGTCTCATCCGGTGTAAAGCATGGTCCGGTCATCTCTGCTTCTTTAGGTGCAGAAGCAAATTGGTATGCTGCGCCTACTTCGTCTTCTTTAATATTTTTGTTTGGCATTGTCGGAATGACAAACATCCCATTGTTTTTAAAGTGCTTATAAATGCCGCCATTCAGCTTGCTAGAAGAAATATCCGTAACTGTCCAAAGATTCCCCTGAGTATCGAATGTTAAGTTATCAGGCGCACTGAATCCGCTTTGTTTTCCGCCGGCTGCAAAAATTTCGTAATCAAATGTTAATGTCCATTTTTGGTGCCAGGCACCAGTTTTCCAGTTTTATCTTTTTCTCAATAAGTACTGGTTGATCGGGCGGCCGATGCCGCCGTAATGGATGTCCATTTCAACAAGCCCGCATTTTTCAAGATAATCTAGATATCTGCGGACTGTCACCCGTGCCAGTCCGATTCCTTCTGCAACACTGTCAGCAGAAAGCGGCTCCGTGCATTTGGCTAAAAAGGCTGTCACTTTCTCCAGCGTATGCTGATTCAGCCCTTTTGGCAGCGTTATTTCTTCCGTCTCATCCTTTTGGAAGAAGATCTCATCTAATTCCTGCTGGGACATCGTAGCCTTCTCTTGCAATTGGCTGCGGAATAATCGGTATTTCTCGAGTGACTTTTTTATCCGGTCAAATTTAAACGGTTTTACGATGTAATCAAAGGCTCCCTGCTGAATAAACCCACGAATCGTCTCGATATCGCTAGCGGCGGTAATCGCAATAATATCCACCTTATGTGCTTCTCTTCTAATTTTATATAGCGTCTCCAGCCCGTCCTGATCCGGCATATACACGTCAATGAGGGCAAGGTCTGGTTTTAATTCCCGAATCAGATTAAGCCCTTCTGTACCGGTTCCCGCCAGGCCGATGACATGAAATCCCGGAACATTATCGACAAACTGCCGGTTTACCTCCTGAACCATTAAATCATCCTCTATTAACACTACCTTGATCACTTTCATCCCCCATTTCAAACGTGATCGAGAAAGATGTTCCGATATCGACTGTGGAATCTACCTGAATGGCGCCATTCCCTTTCTCCACAATCTGTTTAACCATATAAAGCCCAATCCCTCTTCCCGATGAAGATTTTGATGAATAACCTTCATTAAATATGAACTGAACCGCGTCATTCGGAATTCCGCAGCCGTTATCCTCTACCAAAATAGCAAAGACTTTTTCCGTTTGCTGAATGCTGATATAGATTTCCTTTTCTTTTTCTAGCTGATTTTTAAAAGAATCAAAAGCATTCTCAATTAAATTACCGAGTATCAGAACAAAATCATGGTGATCCATCCTCTGCGGAAAACTTTTCATAAAACTATGACGGTCTATCTCGACATGGATTCCCAGTTCTTTTCCCCGGCTTACTTTACTCAGCAGCAGTCCTGTGAGACTGTCATTCTTTATATGCTCACTTAAAAAGCGGGTCAGTTCTCCTTGTTCTTCCGTAATATCAAAAACATATTTTAGCGCCGCCTCTTTATTTCCAAGTTGAATCAAGCCGGCAATCGTATGGAGTTTATTCATATGTTCATGATTCTGAACCCTGAGTGCGCTGACAAACGCTTTAACACCTGTCAGCTCTTCAGCTAATTTATTTACTTCTGTCCGATCCTGAAAAATAGCAATGGCCCCTACTGTTTTTCCTTCGACTTTAATTGGAATGCGGTTGCTGAGAATAGCCAAATTTCGAATATGCAAATCTTTATTATAAATCGGTTTGTCAATCTCTAATATCTCCAGCAAATGCGTATCAGGCAGCACATCGACAATTCTTCTGCCGATGACATCTTCTTCAATCCCGAGAATCTCCTTCGCCTTACGGTTAAAAATCGTAATGACCCCATTATTATCAATCGCAATAATCGCTTCATGCATCGCATTAAACGTTTCGGTCCGCTCCACTAATAATTGGGCAATTTCATCCGGTTCCAGCTTAAACATCTGCCTTTTAATATGCCGTGCCAACAGCCAAGCTCCCCAGGCACTAAAGGCTAAGGCAATGCCGGCAGTTAGAAACAGCTGGCTTCTCAGAGAAGAAATCATATCGATAAATCCCGGAAGTTTATAACCGGCAATGGCCACGCCAATTTGCTGATGATCAGCATTCATAATCGGTACAAATGCACGTATGACGGTGCCAATCTCCCCTTTAGCCTTAGAAGTGTAGGAATGCTCGGTAAAAGCCGGTCCTTCATCAGCACTGCTCGAAGGGGTTCCAACCAAATCCTTATTTGGATGTGTTAAACGAATACGATCCATATCAAGAACCACAATGTAATCAGCATCGTTAATCATCCGCATTCTTTCCACTGTTTTCGATAGGCTGTCAACGGCTGCAGGGTTTACCTTGGTGTCCATTGTTAAATTTGGCAGTTCTGCAACAGTTCTAGCCGTTAACATCGCCTTTTCCTTTAACCGGTTTTCCTCTTCATGAAAAAACTGGCCAATTAAAATGATTCCGAGGAGCAGTAAGGAAAACCAGACAATATAAATAATCATCCCCGTCATCTTCCATTGAATCGGCAGCCGTCGTACCCTCATTGATGCATAACCCCTTTCAGAGAGGTTTATTTAAACTTTGTCACTAAATTGTCATTTTTTTCTAAATAAAACTTAATATTTTTTATTTTCTACTTTTATATTACCATGCAATCGGATTCATTTTATAAAAAAAATGATATAGTTAAATAAAAATAATCTATCTTCTAAAAACGGGGCGTATTTGTATGAAACATTTCATCACTGCCAGTATCTTGACCATTGTTGGATTAATTTTATTCATTTTCTATGACAACGGCTATCTTTTTCATGAGCAAAAAATCACAGCAGATGAGGAACAGAACGGGCTGAAGGATCAAATCATCATTCATTTCAGCCATGTTGTTGCAGAAAATACACCAAAGGGTCTAGCGGCACAAAAGTTCTCAGAGCTCGTCTATGAAAAAACAAACGGACGTGTAAAAGTACAGGTATATCCAAACGGAATTTTATATTCAGATAATGATGAGCTGGAAGCCTTAAAGGCAGGGGATGTCCAGATGATTGCCCCAAGCTTTACCAATATGACCAATATCGTACCTCAATGGAAGGTATTAGACCTGCCCTTCCTGTTTCAGGATGATGATCATATCAAAAGAGTTTTTACCGGTGAAACAGGGGAACAGCTTCTTGGATATTTAAATGAAAGGGAAATGAAAGGGCTGGCATTTTGGAGTAACGGTTTTAAACAAATGACAAGCAACAGCCATCCGCTCATTGAACCGGAGGATTTTGCAGGAGAGACATTCCGCATCATGCCTGGTCATGTATTAAAAAGACAGTTCTATGTCCTCGGTGCTAAACCGATTTCCACCGCCTTCACGGAAGTTTTCAGCTCATTAGAAAAACAGGTGGTGGACGGACAGGAAAATACGATATCGAATATTTATTCAAAAGGACTGTATCAATATCAGCCCTATCTGACGTTAAGCAACCATGGGGTTTTGGGTTATGCGGTCATTGTAAACCAGGAATTTTGGAACAGCCTCCCGCAGGATATCAGGCCGCAGATCGAGGATGCGATGAAGGAATCAACCCTGTGGAATATGGAAATGTCCGTCCAAATGAACAAAACTCAGCTTGAGGAATTGCGGAAAATGGAAAACCTTCATATATATAAACTTCCTGCTGATGCAAAAGCAAGGTGGATGGAGCGATTTAAACCACTGTACCGTGAAGTAGAACAAGAAACTGACCCTGAACTCATTACAGCGATCAAAGAAAAGGCGGCGCAAAATTCGCAAAATTAAGGATTCACAAGGGACTTCTGGCTTACAGAAGTCCCTTGTTATACATCAGCACCCATTTATTCATATAAATGATGTGCAATAAATTAACCTTATTAGGCAATAACATTGATTTATAGACATTTTATATCTGTTATACAACAAAATACGACCAAAAAGACCAAAAAGAACAATATCACCATAAAAACACATTGTGAAAATTGTTTGTTAATATAAAAACACGAAATGAAAACCGTTTTATAAATAGGGGGGATAGCATGAACATGAAAAAAATTCTCAACAATTTAACTGTCCGAGTGGTCATCGGTATTATCATCGGTATCATTATTGGATTTACGTTCCCGGAATTCGGCGCAAAACTAAAAGTTTTAGCTGATATTTTTATCAAAATGATCAAGATGGTGATCGCGCCGATTATCTTCTTTACAGTTGTAATTGGAATTGGCGGTATGGGGGACATGAAAAAGGTAGGCCGCATCGGGGGAAAAGCGCTTATCTATTTCGAAATCGTTACGACCTTTGCACTTGCGATCGGATTAATCGTTGTAAATATTATTAAACCTGGGGTTGGCTTCAATATTAATGCTGTAGAAGGCGGGGATATATCCCAGTATACGACACAAGCCGCTGAATCAGAGCATGGAGCTATGGCTTTTATTCTCAATATCATTCCAGATAATGCTGTTGCAGCACTTGCTGGGGGCGATTTGCTGCCAATACTATTCTTTGCCGTATTATTCGGATTCGCATTGGCTCACCTGGGGGAAAAAGGAAAGCCGATTGTTTCTTTATTCGAAAAACTTGCCGATGTATTCTTTGGAATCGTTAACATGATTATGAAATTTTCACCTATTGCTGCATCAGGGGCAATGGCCTACACAATTGGAAAATTCGGTCTTGGCTCACTCGCCTTACTCGGCAAATTAATGGGCTCTGTATACATTACCATGTTCATATTCATCGTTTTTGTTATTGGTACCATTGCAAAATTCTATAAATTCAATATCTTTAAATTTCTTGCCTATATTAAAGAAGAAATCCTGCTCGTGTTAGGAACCTCTTCATCAGAATCCGCACTGCCAAAGATGATGGACAGACTTGAGCGTTATGGCTGTTCTAAATCAGTTGTTGGATTAGTTGTTCCGACAGGATATTCCTTTAATCTAGATGGAACTGCCATCTATCTGTCTATGGCAGCTATGTTTATCGCACAGGCGTACGGTGTAGATCTTTCTATCATTCAAATGCTGACGTTAATGGGGATCTTAATGATTACTTCTAAAGGAGCTGCAGGCGTTACAGGCTCCGGATTTATCACCCTGGCTGCAACACTCGCTGCATTCCCGATGATTCCTGTTGAAGGAATTGCCCTTTTACTGGGTGTAGACCGCTTCATGTCTGAAGCAAGGGCAATTACAAACTTAATCGGTAATGGCGTAGCAACGGTAGTTGTTGCTAAAATGGAAGATGAGTTCCATCCTGGTGGTGCAGTTGAACCGGAAATGGAAGTACAGCCGCAATTGCAGACATCTACTCAGGAACAAATGATATAAAATCAAGCGCTAACTATTAAGGGGTCTGACTCCCGATTATACGATATTCAGCTTTTGTTAAAATTGAATATCGTATAAAGGAGTCCGGCTCCTTTACTTATTAAACAGACCTCTTACTTTCCGTATTGATTATTCACCATCATCTGTTACAATTTACATCAGTAATATTAAACTGTTATACAGCAAATATATTCTGTATTTTTTTAAAATTTAGATAGATTTCCTTGCTATTTAATATTATCATAATAATATTACATATACGTAATCTTCCATTACGTATATGTTTACGCAAATTCCCTTCTATTTAATAATGAAATAAGAAAGGCTGGTGTAAAATGGAAGAACTATTAGGCAAGATTAGCAATTTTGTTTGGGGACCGCCCACACTCATCCTCATCGTCGGTACTGGACTTTTTTTAACATTAAAGCTTGGCCTTTATCAGTTCAGCAGTTTGCCCTATGCTCTTAAGCTTGCTTTCTCTAAAAATCAAGACAAAACCTCTGAAGGGGACATTTCACACTTTCAATCCTTAATGACGGCATTATCTGCTACCATCGGTACAGGAAATATTGCCGGTGTTGCTACCGCTGTTGTATTAGGCGGACCGGGTGCAGTATTCTGGATGTGGATCACCGCACTTGTTGGGATGGCGACTAAATACGCTGAAGCCCTTTTAGCTGTTAAATACAGAATAGTAGGAAAAGACGGCTTAATGTCTGGCGGTCCTATGTATTACATCGAAAAAGGATTAGGCTGGAAATGGCTCGCCATTCTTTTTGCTCTCTTCGGTTCGATTGCCGCATTCGGTATCGGCAGCTCCGTACAATCTAATTCCGTTGCCGCTGCTGTAGAAAACAGCTTTGGTGTCAATCCATGGATTACTGGTATTATTCTTACTATCTTTACAGCACTGGTTATATTAGGCGGGATTAAAAGTATTGGACGAGTTTCTGCCTTTTTCGTTCCGATAATGGCCATTTTTTATGTCCTTGGCGGTCTCGTGATTATTATGATGAATCTTGATTTGCTTCCTAACGCTCTAGGTCTTATTTTTTCAGATGCCTTTACAGGACAGGCAATAGCTGGCGGTGCGATTGGTGCTGTTATCCGTTATGGAGTTGCCAGAGGTGTCTTCTCCAATGAAGCAGGTATGGGTTCAGCTCCAATTGCAGCAGCAGCTGCCAAAACGGATCACCCTGGGCGTCAGGCACTGATATCAATGACAGGTACTTTCCTGGATACAATTGTTGTCTGCTCTATCACCGGTATTACTCTTGTAATGGGCGGTATGTATACGGATGGTTTGACAGGTGCAGCGCTGACGACAGAAACTTTTGATGCTCTGCTTCCGGGGGGAGGCTGGATTGTAACAATCGGGATTATCCTTTTTGCCTATTCAACCGTAATAGGCTGGGCCTATTACGGCGAAAAGTGTTTTGCCTACTTATTTGGCAATCAGTCCTTTACGATTTACCGAGTGATTTACACAGCAACAGTGTTACTTGGTGCAGGAATGAATCTGGGATTGGTTTGGACCATTGCCGATATCTTTAATGCCCTTATGGCCATCCCTAACTTAATCGGTCTTCTATTCCTTTCCGGTGTGGTCGTAGCAGAAACAAGGGAATTCAAGCAAATTAGATCCCGGGAAAAACTAGCAGCAAAAGACCAAACGACGTTAAAGGCTTAACCCAAAAGGAAGAGGCTGGCTCTAAATTTAGAGTCAGCCTCTTCCTTTTTCACATTATAATCTTAATGTTTTTCCTGCAAAGAAGAATTCCCCTTCAACAGGGTAAACAGCTATTTCCGGGCTCTGCTTTTCAAAAGCTCTGACATCCTTCTCCACCGCTTCAAAATATAGCGTCTGTTCATTTAATCGATCAACGCCGGTAAATTCCTGCGGTAATCGGGAAGCATCGATAGAGTTATTAAAAATCAGCCATTTTCCTTTGCTTGACCTCACCTGTTCACTTGCTTCCTGCTCCTTTTCTGTATAAACAGGTACTGGCTCCTGATACAAATGAAGAAGATCTTCAATCACAGCACTTGCTGTTGGATATTTACCTGCACCAGCACCTGTCAAGGTAATATTTCCAACGATATCCGCATCTATCGAAACGGCATTTTGCACCCCTTCTACTCCATAGAATGAATGGCTGGCAGATACAAGAACAGGCTGAACCCTGCATTGAATGGCATTTTCATATTTTTCTATTTTAGCAACATGTTTAAATTTCAACCCCAGTGCTTCCGCCTGCTGGATTTCATTTTGCGTAATGGAGGTGATTCCCTTACGATAAACATGTTCCTCTTGCGGAAGCTCGCCATAGACAACTTGGCTGAGAACCAATGCCTTATAATAGGCATCGAAGCCTTCGATATCGTTGGTTGGATCAGCCTCAGCATAGCCCTTTTCCTGAGCAATCTTTAATGTATCTGCGAAAGGCTGGTCCTCCTCCCTCATCGAAGTTAGAATAAAGTTCGAAGTACCGTTAATGATACCTTCCACCTTTGTTACTCTGTTGATATTTAGTAATTTTCTCAAGGTTTGAATGACCGGTATACCGCCTCCAACAGTCGCTTCAAAGCCGGCGGCTGTTTGATAACGTGCGGCCAATGATAACAGTTCTTCACCATGGCTGGCAAACATTTCTTTATTAGCCGTCACAATGTGACAACCTCTCTCGATAGAACGCTTCAAGTAAGGAAAGCTGGCATTCCCTACAATCGCATCTATGACAATATCTAATTGCGGCAGCCCCAAGATTTCTTCAAAGTTGTCTGTTAACAGGACTTCCTTTTCAATTGCCTTATGCTTCTCTTTATTGTTTACCAGTACAGCTGCAATCTTTACAGGCTTTTTCAAGAAAAACTGCAGCCGCTCCTGTGACGTTTGAATAATTTCATATACTCCCTGCCCAACCGTTCCAAATCCTAATAACGCAACATTAATTGCTGTCATCATGCCTCATCCCTTTCAAATTCTAATCCTAATCCTTAAAGTCTTCATTCACTTTTGCATGACTCCCAGCCGAAATTTCACAGACAGCCCGCCAAGTTGTTGTATTTTCCCCTGATACAACTAATTTTCTATATAAAAAGACCCCTTCAAATATAAATAAGAAGAGGCCTTTCATCGATTCCTCCTCTTATCTGCCAGAAAACATTCTGCAGAAATTAGCACCTTTTCAAGTATCTTGAAGGTTGCCGGGCTTCATAGGGTCTGTCCCTCCGCCACTCTGGATAAGAGATTACTATTTCATTGTTATCTATATAAATTTCTTAACCCACTAGTACATTAGCAAAAAATTCATTATACAGCGCTTGTACAGCTTTTTTCTCATCTTCTTCTTTCACACCGAACATCATACTTACTTCAGATGACCCTTGATTAATCATGTCGATATTGATCCCAGCCTCTGCCAAAGCTTTAGCTGCTCTTGCCGTTGTACCGACACTGCGGCGCATTCCTTCTCCTACCACCATAATTAAAGCAAGGTGATGCGCGATTTTCACTTCATCCGCATGAAGTTCTTCTTTAATTCGGTCAATAACAGCCTTTTTCGTTTCTTCATTTAATTGGTCTTCACGCAAAATTACCGTAATATCATCAATTCCTGATGGAACATGCTCATAGCTTAAATGGAAATCCTCAAGAATTTGCAGCAGACGGCGACCGAAGCCCACTTCCCTGTTCATTAAATATTTACCGATATAAATGCTGCAGAAGCCGTCATCACTGGCAATTCCAACTACTGGTCCATTCGTATTTTCACGAGTATTGACAATTTTTGTTCCAGGAGCAGCTGGATTATTTGTATTTTTCACTTTTACCGGAATACCGGCACGGAAAGCAGGAATTAATGCCTCATCATGGAAAACAGAGAAACCTGCATAGGAAAGCTCACGCATTTCACGATAAGTTAATTCGCGGATTTCCTTTGGATTTTTTACAATAGATGGATTAACGGTATAGACCGCATCAACGTCAGTAAAGTTCTCATACAAATCTGCTTTAACTCCATTTGCTAAAATTGAGCCGGTAATATCAGATCCGCTGCGTGAGAAGGTTAATACATCTCCCTCTTTGCTGTATCCAAAAAATCCAGGGACAATTAAAATACCTGAACGGTCGCGTAATTTATAAATTAAATCATAAGATTCAGGTAATACTTGGGCGCTCCCCGGTTCATTTGTTACAAAAATGCCAGCATCTTTTGGATTTACATAATGGGCTTCAACACCCTTTGATTGAAAATAGGCGGCAACAAGCTTTGCATTATTATCTTCGCCAGCAGCTTTCATCGCTTCTATGAAAAGAACAGAGTCTTGTTTCTCCTGTTTCATAATAGACGATAAATCATTTTTAATTTGTTCAATCACCGTTTCCGGGATATTTAATTCTTCCGCAATACTTGCATATCGATTTACAATCGTATTAAACTCTTCAGTTGTATCCTGCTCTGCAAGACACTTTTCACCTAATAAAATTAATAGATCCGTTACTTTTATATCATCACTATATCGTTTTCCCGGTGCGGAAACAACGACAACCTTACGTTCTGGTTCTGCCATTACAATATTATAGACTTTTTCTAATTGAGTTCCGTTCGCTAAAGAACTTCCGCCAAACTTTACGACCTTCATTTTTACAACCCCTACATTATAAATTTCAGTAAAATTGTATTTTTTTATTATCCGCTCTTTTGTAAAAAAAAGCAATAACTATTTCTCTTATATAAAGACAATTGTATTTTCCAGGCGAACAAAATACAAAAGATTGACAAATAAATAGAAAATCCGAGTTTTTTCAAGCCCGGATTTTCGTTTATTTTACCATATTAGACACTGCTGACAAGTAGATTCTCTATCGACTGTTCTATGATCACAGATCCTCCGGCCGATGCTCGAGGAAGTTCCTGTAGGCAAATCCTTTCACATCATCCTCTTTAAAATATTGCAGCAGTTTTTCGATTAAATTCTGGGTTTTTGAAGCATCCTCCAGTCCCTGTACGAAGGCAGAGATTCCGTCAAAGTCAGATCCCAGTCCAATATGCTTTTTGCCGCCAAGGGAACAAAAATGATCAATATGGGCAATCAAATCATCAATGGCTGCCGACTCTCCTCCATCTCGAATGAACTCCGGATAATAAACAACATGCACCATTGCGTCCGCTTTAAACATGGCCCTTGCCTGTTCATCGGTTAAATTACGCGGGTGATTGCAAATCCTTTTGGCATTAGAATGGCTGGCTATCGGGAAACGGGCTATCTCGATGGCGTCCCAAAAAGCACGTTCACATAAATGAGAAACATCCGTTAATACATGGTGCTCATTATTCCAGCGGACAATCTCTTTTCCGAATAATGTCAGACCGCCGCCGCGGGGTTCCCCGGCGCCATCTGCAGCAAGATTGGCATGATTCCATGTTAGCCCAATAGAACGGACTCCAAGCTGGTAGAGAATATTCAGCTTGGTTAAATCATTACCAATGGCGTCAACCCCTTCAAGGGTCAGCATCGCACCGATTTCCCCGTCCTGCAGCCGTTCAAAATCTGACCATTTGGTGATTTGCTTCATTTCAGGATTTTTTCCCAGCACTTCGCTGTAAAAGTAATCTATTTGCTCCAACGCAGCCTGAAATTTATGATCTGAAGGAATATCAGGTTCGAGAAAAACAGCAAAACACTGTACTTTAATCTTCCCTTTTTGTAAATTGACTTTATTCGTGTTCAACTCTGCTCCATCAGCAAATGATAATTTTCCCTTTGCCTCCCAAAGCTTTAGCAAAGCATCACAATGGAGATCAATAATATTCATGGGCAGAACTCCCTTCTATAGGTATTCAAGTATTGTGCCTGTAATAATTGGACAAATTCCCCTAAAAACCTTTTATTCCATTTATTTAGTTCTTGTCCCTCAACTAAAGTTGGTTAGAGTATTATTAATTCAACTGTCTACTTGAAGCAGAGTAAAAACCACTTTTGATTTAAGCTATGAAGTGGTTTTTGCTTATTTACAAATATAATGCAAGAAGAGCACCGTAATACCTAGCCTATATTTCTTTTCGATAGGAATAGAAGTATAATCGTTAAGAAAATTAGTTATTTCTTCACGATCGAGGTTAGCATATAAGGCCAATGTTTCCGTTGATATCCCAAATTCCGTTTCTAGGGTTTCTATGATAGAACGAACTCTTTCATCCTCTTCAATTGAATTCATTCCTAATGTAAGCAACATAATTAAATCAATTAAATCCAGTTGCTTTTCTAGAGATAAAGAAGACAGAGCATCTTCGCCATTTGCATAATTTAAAATTAGCTCGTCTTTAATACCAGTAATCTTACTCAAAGAATTTAATGGGAATTTGTATTTTTCAAAAAGTATTTTTAATAACTCTCTTGGATCATTATTATCAAGCATATTATAATACCTTCTCCCCGTATGATCCGATATATATTTATTATATTGAGTAGAAAATATATTATATATTTCTACTCATAAAACAACTTACCCTCAAGTCGGCAATCTTATTTATAAACCCATGTTATATAATTAGTCACGGTTTTTGCAACAGGTTTTCCTGAAAGATAGGCTATTCCATTTAATGAAGCTCCATATCTATTATTATAATATCCATTATATGTTACAGAACCACTAAATTTAGTTATATCATACCTTCCCTGACTGAATCCTGATGTAACGTTCGTTATTGACAATATACCTACAAAACTATCAGCTGGTGTAGACATAGATATTTTATATTCAACCCTATTTCCTACAGCTGTTAAACTCAACATTCCTGCAGGTCCTGGGAAGTCCACCAACGGTTGAACTGTATTCTCTGTTTTTATTTCATTATTAGTGGAATTTAATAAGATAGGAACATCAACGGTTTCCCCTTGTTTCAACTCCACTTCAATTGTATTAGTTTAGTTAGGAAACGTGTTAGGATTTTTTATATCTTCCCTTGCAAAAGCTGTTGAAGATATTGTCATAATCAAAATAACTGTTAATATGCAACTGATGATTCTTTTTATGTTTCTCATTTTTATCTCCCCCATAATTTTGAATGAATTTTATTAAAAATATTTTTTTGTAAAAACTAGGAACTTCACAGACTCACTCTACTAACGCTAATTTTCAATCTTTCATTTATTAACCTCCCTCTATAAATGCTGATTTATCAACGGTTTAAGCCGTTGGTGGGGTGTCAAAAAAATATTTTTCGACACGGCCTCTAACAATATTTTGAT
>NZ_JACHGK010000019.1:11683-74103 GCF_014207535.1 Bacillus benzoevorans | reverse complement strand
CATTTCGCGCAACGATTTGACACCCCGTATCATACCAAGAGGGCTCTTTTTTGTTCAAGTCCCCGAAAATCCTTCTAACAGGAATGCTCCCTTTTTATTTCCTCAACTTCTTATACATCTAGGTCTGTGAACTTAGCGATTAGTTCTACTGCTAATCCGTCTAAGAGCATTCTTTTAGCCGCTGCTTTCTTTTCTTTGCCTGCACCTTCTGCAGGACCATCTTTTCGTGCTCCCTTTTCCCTCAATTCTTGCTGCTTCTCCATCCAACATCAATGTCAAACGGGTCCCATGCCAACACTTCTTCTCGCGTTACACTTAGTCCATACTAGCCTTGGAAGTTGCTTGGAAGCCATACTTTTTTCAAAATGGTAAATATTAGGAAAATACAGGAACCGTCCCAGCGTTTCACTAAAGAACATCCCCTTCTCATCCGGTAATTTTGGAAGCAACCAACTCCTTGCCCCACCTGTGCGATATTTTACAAAAATTCAAAAGGGAAAATCTGGTATTGATGTTATACTACAGTAAAGGAGGGGATTTTTATGAAGAAGTTACCTTATTTAGTCCTTTTCGTTTTGGTCTTGGGTCTTGTTGCTCCGCTCCAAGGTCAAGCTGAAGGTGGATTTAAGGATGTTTCAACCAGCTATACTTTTTATGATGAGGTTCTCTATCTCTCTGGAAAGGAAGTGATTGCAGGTTTTTCGGATGGAACTTTTAAGCCGAATAACACAGTCACCCGTGCCCAAGCAGCCATGATGCTGGGTCGTGCTTTGAACTTAAACGGCGAACCAAGAAATACGAAATTTAAGGATGTCACGGCGTATGTCACAGGCTCAGGGTATATTGCTGCGGCTGTTGAAAAGGGGATTATCAGCGGTTTTACGGATGGGACTTACCGCCCTCACGATGCTGTCACCCGTGGGCAAATGGCAATCTTTTTGAACCAGGCCTTTTCCTTAACAACAGGGAATGAAAATGGTTTTTCTGATGTCTCTTCCAAAATTGCCGCCTATCAATCTATTCTGAATGTGTCCGCAAACGGGATTGCCAGCGGATATGCAGATGGGACGTATCGACCTAATCTAGCGGTAACGCGCGGACAGTTTTCTGCATTTATGGCGCGGGCATTGGAACCTTCATTTCGAGCGGAAGTGGTCCATTTTTCTGATAAAAATTTTGAAAAGGCCATAAGAGATACACTTCACAAACCGGCGGGAAACATAACAGCTGCTGATATGGACAGTATTAATAAAATTGAAGCCAAGGGATATGCTATTAACCATCTAACAGGGATTGAATATGCAAAGAACCTAACGTACCTTGATTTAGGTATGAACGAAATAAGTGATATTAGTAGATTGGCTGGATTAACCAAGCTGAGAGTACTTCATTTACCATCCAATAATATAAGTGATATCAGCGCCTTAAGCGGATTAAACAAGCTTGAAATTGTCAATTTAGCCTTCAATGATATAAGTGATATTCGTGCCTTGAAGGGTTTAACGGAGATTTTTATGCTTAATTTATTTCAGAACGACATCAGCGATATCAGTGCATTACGTGGATTAACCAAGCTGACCGATCTTGATTTAACTGGCAATGAAATTAGTGATATCAGTGCGTTGAGCGAATTCAAAACTCTTTATGTACTTGCTTTATCCTACAACAACATCAGTGATATCAACGTATTAAGCGAACTTAAAACTTTGCAGGATCTTGCTTTAGGCGGCAATCAAATCAGCGATATCAGCTTCTTAAGCGGTCTAACCAACCTTCATACACTCCGTCTGCACAACAATAAAATCGCTGATATCAGTGCTCTCAGTGATTTAACCAAACTTACATCACTCTATCTAAGTTTCAACGAAATCAATGATATTCAAACTTTAAAAAGATTAACCAAGCTTGAGGAGCTCGATCTAGCTGAAAATGAATTAAGTGATATCCTTGTATTGGGCAACTTAACCAATCTTAAAATCCTTGATTTAACTTCAACTGGAATCAGTGACATCCTAGTATTAAGCAAATTAACCAAGCTGCGGATTCTTTATTTATCCGCTAACAAAATAAGCGACATCACTCCGTTAAACGATCTCGCGGATTTGGAACTTCTCACTATACGAGATAATGAACTGAATGCAGCATCCCACAAAGTAATTAAAAATCTAGAAGCAAGCGGTGTAACCGTCACCTATTAGATGGTTCCCTAAAAACGCGGGTGGGACGAGGGGTTCCTCGTCCCAGTATGAGGAAGATGAATCACAGTGTGATATGGGGACAAGTACTTGTCCCCTCATCCATCTTTCAAAAGGAGGATATGCCGTATATGAAAAAACATCATATAAATAGAACAATGGTCGTTTTAATAGGATTTTTGCTGCTTTTAGGCGGGTGCAGTTCGAAAACTGACGCAGTATACCAGGACTCCATCCAAAAAGGGCTTGATGCGATTGCGGAGGATGATTTCAGCAAAGCAGAAGGATTTTTCGAGGCGGCATTAGAAGCGAAAAAGGATGATGTGAAGGCGAAAGCTTATTCAGATCAAGTGAAATGGATTATAGAATCTGATGATTTAGTGAATCAAAATAAAATAGACGAGGCCGTACAAGCACTTGATAAATCTATCAGAGTGAAAGACGGTTCAAAGGTAATAGTGTCCAAGTCAGAAGATAAAAAGAAAACACTGCTTACGTTCCAGGACAGCGAAAAAAAATATAACAAACTGTTAACTGACGCAAAAGACTTAAACCAATCCGGTGAATTTTCTAAATCCAATGAAAAGCTGGAGGAATTACTTCAAGCGGATTTAACCCAATTTGCCGCCATTCAAGCTGAAGCCGCAAAATTAAAAGAAGCAAACAATGAAGCGATTACAAATGCTGAAATCGCAAAAGCAAAAGAAGAAGCTGAACAAAAAGCTTCAGAATCCAAGGCAGCTTCCCCATACGAATGGGCTCCGGGTATAAAAGAACAGTTCGAAAAGTCGGTTGTCGATGAAAATGGCTATATCGATTCACGGGATCATATTATCTATAAAAAAGGGTACGTTAACGACAAAAACGAAGGGTATTATTTAGTGTATACGATCATCGATGGAAAAGAAGTTCATATTGTTACGGTAAACGTTAAAACAGGATGGTATCACGGATAAGAATAATCTAATAGGAAATGACACCAAGATTATTCGCCTATTTATTTTTACACAACCTAATCAGCTATAAAGGGTACGAAAATCATTGTGACTTCGTACCCTTTTTGCATCTTGAAAAAGAACATAGTAAGAAAATCTTACACTTACTCAAGCACTTACTTGTTTTTCCTGGATTATCGACTAGTGACACTAGGCACCCAGATCATTACGAAAGGATCGATCAAGTAGGCCGGACCACTGTTTCTTCGGGTGATGGCTCGTATTTTATAAGTTAATAGAAATCATCTACAATAAAGATATAAAGTTAGGAGGTGGACATGTGAATCCCACAACATCGGCTGTCGCCAAAGGAATAGCGGGTGGATACGAATTAGTCTTAGCTATTCCATTTTTAGGAGGACTAATCGTACTATCAAGTGGCTGGCAAGCCTTAACATTAAGTTTAGTCATACATCTAATCGTATTAGGAATTTCAATTGGCAGTCAAACCTCGATTGCCCCAAGTATTTGCGGAATTGTTACGGCTTTATTAGCTTGGATTCCTGTTGTTGGTTGGTTGCTTCATACCATAGCCTGCATCGTCTTGTTTGTTAGTGCCTTTGCTGACGCAAGAAAACCGAGGGGACATTCAAAATATTATTGAATATCAAGTAGTAATCGGTATGAGTGGTCAACAGCGGAAAGCTGTTGGCCATTTTCGTGTGACAAGTTTACTGAAGTGTTGTACGATCTAAGCGGATTTCCGCATGATCCCCGAGCGCATGAGGAACTTGAAAGCTCGCGACCAATGAATCCGGCGTTTGATAGGTAAAAATCCCCCACGTATTTTCTTCTAAATTTGGGTTATCCGCTTGTTTCAGGGCATCTACCCACTCCTGATTTTGTACGCTATTGAGAAAGTCAAAGACGGCCGCTGTTTTTTCTTGATTCGGTTGAGAAGGATTCTCCCTATCCAGATAGGTTCCTTTCTTTAAAGCTTCGACAAGAGCATCATTGATAGTGTATGGATCAAGCAGCTTGAGTTTTTTCCCACTGGTGATATCTACATTCGTCGTAAATAGCAGATGTGTTGGATAGGCTCCGCCTTTGATACTGGATTCTCCCGTATACACGATACTTACGATTTTGGGCGTCTGCATCATGATTTGATAATCCATATCCATTGATACTTCAGGATCCTCATACGGCTGGATATAGGACAGGGCTTCTTCCCTTATCCATTGATTGATGCTGTCTTCTTTTTCCTTATCATTTAATTGCCGAAATTGAGGATAATGAATCGTTAGATTTCCAGTTTGATAACTGGTCTTTTCTAAAACATAAGAGGATTCGCTTGTTGTTCGAGGCTCATCTATACCTGCTGGTGGAGTTGGCGTTCCAGGTGTCTGTACGGGGGTCTGAGTTTCTGTCCCTGTTTCCTCTGTTTCGCTTTCTTCTATATCAACAAAGTCACTTCTTCCGCAGCCTGCTGTTAAAATAAGACAAGAGATCGTGGCGAATAACAGTTTTTTATTCATAAAAGCCCCCTTGTTGGGACATGGGGACAGGTTACCTGCCCCGTTATCACCCATTTCAAAAAAATTAGACAGTTCATTTGTTTCTATGAAGTCCCTCGATTTTCCTGCTACCATCGGTTTTATTTTCCAAAAACTAGTGGGACAACGAACTGTCCCTCCGTCCCTTTGGATCGCAGCGTACTATGCACGTCCATGTTGATATCCCGTAGTTCTTATAAAGAAAATCAACGGGATCAAGAATATCCTCCAATTATTTGAAACCGTTTTTCAGCAGTCTCGAACCTGTCCCTTCCCCCATTTTCTCTAAGACCCATTAAAAGTATATTTCTCTTGCCGTATCTGTTAAATAATAATAGGTTCTATTGCCAGCGGCGCCATTCTCTTTTCTCCGAATAACTAATTCTTTTCTTTCTAATTTATCTACAACCCTGCTTATTTTTTGTTGAGTACAATCTAATTCTTGCGCTAATTGTGTTGCATACTGCGGCTGTGAAATTCTGAGAGAGTTAATAGCAGCCAATTCAATTTCTGTAAGTAATAGTTCATCCGGCTGTTCCCCCGGAATTTCAACTTCTACATCAACTACGTAACACTTCCCTTTCTTACAACCAGGACATAACATATCGTAGAATTTTAAAGTTTCGAGTGAATCCATTGGATATGTTTTATTACAGTTATCACAAATAATGGTTTTCGCTGTATTTAAAAAGCCTTCAATTATTTTATTATAATTGAATCTCCTCTGTATTACATATTTTCTATCACTACCTCTACCATAAGAGATATTTTCCTTCATACATAACCCATAATTCAAACTATAAAATGACATAAGATCCCTGCTATCTTGGTCCTTTTGCTCATTATACTTTGTAATAAAATAATTTAATTCAAGAGTTTGCAAAATATCCTCATATCTCTCCTTATTAATATAGAAATGACTAGTAGGAGGATTCCCCCTATCCCTTTCCCATATTTTGGCGTCAGAAGACGTTATTTCAGATTTATTTTTCCTAGCTTCAGTAATAAACTCAGTTAATAAAACCTTTAAATGATATTTACCTAACTTCTCTCTGAAGCTTTCTCTCATATACCTATTTTGTGTAAAAAATATTTCAATGGAATCAACATAATATCGCTCTGCCGCAACCTCAAGGTCTCGTACTGTCATACCTCGGTTTTTTGAAATACTGTTTTGATTTGCATACCAAAGTATCCACCCAACATTTCTTGGAACATTTGAGGAAGTGCGAAATAATACTTCGTAAAATTCATCAACGTTTTGTTTACTATCTATGAAAGTCTCAAAGTGAGTATTACAAAAATATTGGCTTCTTTTCCCTAGTAAGCGTTTAATATTTTCTGCTGCTTCCCTTTCAGTTTCAGTTACCTTGGTAGAAGTATACAAATCATAATAGTCCAGTTTAACTTGGTCTATTTTAGTTGGGTCAATTTCACCTAAATAATATCGCCCTGGATATGCAGAAATTTTAAATTTAATAAACTCATCCGACCAATTATTTAATGGAGCGATAATAGTATCGACAAATATTTTCATCGCATCTTCATCAATTTCCGAAAAATCATCTAAGCATATAAATATATATTTTATTCCAATTTGTGAAAGTAAATTTTTAATTTGTTCGATAATTTGAGAAGGATTGAAATGCCGTAGCAATACTTCAGAAAATGTAGCTTGGGTATTATCATTTTCCATATGCTCTGATTTATTTTCCCCAATAGCCTTTAATGATAATGTTTGATTTGTTGCTGAAGCAGATACTGCTCCTTCTACTCGAGAAAGATTTGTATCCTTATGTTCAGTACCCGCGTTATTAACTAGTTGTTTGTTTTTTAGGACCGTAATATCTTTATACTCATCATTATTGATACTTTTAAAAATCTTATCTATTTCAGTTTCGAATTTTCTTTTATCGGGTCCAAAAAGAGAGATAATACGAGCTAATTGGAAACGTAGTGAATTTGTTTTAACTTCTTCTTTAATTTGCTTTAGAATAGAGGATAAAAAAGATTTTGCTACTAAATATTTTTGTAAATCAACATGGTGCATTAAACCTTGGTACTCAGCTTCATCATAAGAATACGTCTTAGATTGTTCATAAATATTTTTTACATCAATATAAACGGCAAGCTTATTATTTGATTTTCTAATCTCATGTTGTAATCTTGCAATTATCGTGGACTTACCGGTACCTTTTCTACCAATTAGAATTGTTGTGTTTGCCTTTAAACAGGTAGTAAAAATAAGATTATTATGTAATGGGTCTGTATAGAGCCTTTCAATTATCTGACTATCGTCATTAATATCAGACAAATCAGCTCTTCTACTCTTTTTTAGGGAATCTACCATTTCAAAAAAGTTATTTTTTATCTGCTCCGTGTACATTTTTCCCCTTCTTTCACTATATTTAGCACACCCAGTTTAACATAAAGTACCATAAAGAACCATTATTCACAAAGGGGCATATTCAATTTACTTAGTAATTCCCCAGCATTTTATTTACGTGATTATTATTCTGTATATTTCCTTTTTCATCAAAAAACATTCCCCATTTAAGCAGATTCTATCCCATAATTTTATTTCACTACATACGTATGATTATCCGATACTTTCCTACAATAATAAAAAAAGAAAGGTTTCTTGCAAAATCCAAGTGACCAACAACCAACAATTACGAAAAATGGTATCCCTAATAAAAAAGAATATCCAGTATCAAATATCGATTCAAAGTAATCTTATAGAAATCAAGCTGCAATCCATTTTAAAAGAATTTAATTATGAAGAAATAGTTCAGAAATGTAAAAGAGACTAATATACAACTCTAACCTTTGCATCTTTTAAGATTTTAACTAAGCGATCAAATCCCTCCTCTTTAAAGTCCGCCGGAAAAATAGCCATAAATTGATAATCCTTTATCGAAGAATAAAACTCAATTTTCCGTTTTGCTTTTTCTGTATAACCGGGATATAAACCAGACCCGTATAATCCGAAATATTCAACGATGTATTTGCTGCTATTTTGTTCAATAATCCAGTCTGGGATATAGGTTTCGTCTGCTTGTTCGTTACGAAAATGGACTTTCTCCCGTTGTATGTCGGCGTCTGTGAGTGTTTGCAGGAAAAAATTATGGAGGATAAGTTCTTCTTTGGAGTCACAAATCTGTCCGTCTTTCCCTACAAGTAATTCAAATTCTTCTGGGGTAAATTTATATTCTGGAAAACTTTCAATTATCCACTGATAAAATTTACTATCATAATGGCGGTCAGCGATGCTAATAAACCGTGGAAAATGTTTTCGAAAATATGCTCTATTGAGAAGCGGCAGTCCCTTTCTTGTAATTTTATATTTGTGACAGAAATCCCTCATAGCCTGTATTCGATGATCTCTGTTATACCAATATTTATTAGGGACACGTTGAAATTCCAATACAGAAAACCTTCCTGGATATAGGATCTGTACAATCTCAATCGGAGACCCATGAAACCGGTAAAGCAAGCCTCCCAGTTTGGCTTCCTGTAATCTAATTTTCGTAAGATATGTTGGAATGTCTTTTTCCAAAATATTATCCCTTTTAAACAGCTGCTGAATTGCAATTCGGGTATTATCAAGATTATCCCAGTAACCATTGGGTTTTGTAAAATCATCTGCGGTAAAATTCTCAGGAAAGAGTGAACAAAATAATTTTGAAATGGAACTGGAATAAGAACTTAAAACCCCCAATAAATGGTGGCGGCGAAATAATTCATGATTTACCTTCTCAGGTACATCTTCAAAATGAATGCCCTCACTTTGGAGAATTTCAAGTATTTGTTTTCTCAATGCAGTTTTGTCTTTTCTGAATCGTTGGGGTGTTTTCTTGAAGTCAGTTTCTTTGAAGCGATTAGGATATAGGGCATTCATTAAACGAAAAGGTGAATCACCGTGCCGTTTTAATGGATTGGAAAATCCCCATTTTAACAGGGTGTGGCATGTAATAAATGATGGGATATCTGAAACCAGCAGATTTTCTTCTTTTAATTTCCACTCGAAGCGCTCTTTGATTTTTTCAACATCTGACCAATAATCCGGAGTTACGCGTTGAAAATCACATTCATGGTATACCCCAGGATATACAAAGTGAATCAGTTTATGAAGCGATTTAAATCTATTCAATGCGCCCCAAAGTTTGTTTTCAGCGATTATTGTGCGATTGATCAGAGGGATTTCTGCTTTTGATAAACCTAGTTTCACTTCCAACACATAACGGATGAGAACAATCACCTGTTCATCGTTCTGCCATGTTCCACGTGACATTACTTTAATACGGTCATTTAGCAAATCATGATAGGTAGTAATAATAGGATTTTTGATTAAAATAGCATGATCACATTTCCTATATTTATTTGCGTTCATAAATATCACCCAATTATATTATAACACAATCACGAACATTCGTTTCTACATTATTCAATTTTATTCTAAATACTAAAAAAGAGCAACCACTTAAGGTTACTCCATAAATTGCATTACACATTCACATCAATATTTCCACCCAAATGTGGCTGTGCAGCATGTTGCAAAACTGATGCATCAGCAGTACTCATCAAATTCTGAAGAGCCTGTCCTTGTTGCTGTGCATTTCCAATGGCCATTTTCATGACTGAAATTGAAGCTTGTTGCTGGACTTGTCCATGGTTTAATGCCATGGACATTAGAGCGATATCCACTAAGGCACCACCTTCTCTTAATAAATTAAGTGTAGCATTTAACTCTCTTAATATCGGTCAATTAAACAATTCATTGAGAATTAACATTTTTCATTTAACTATTTCATTATCCTGATGCAGTTAAAGACCATATGGATTGTATTAAATAAGTAAAATTTTCCAAAATATTTTGATAATTTACTAGGCACCATAATTCCAATTCGTAGTCCGCCACCATTGACTTAACATTTGTCCGTGTAGTGGACCTATCGCATGCATGGCATAAATAATACCTAAAAGGCACACCTACTCAAACATGATAGCCTAGACAAATCGAATCTAAGCATCCGATAGTGGGGCTCCGACCCCCTTCCAACGGATACTTAGAATCGGACGTTACAGTCAACCGTAAGCAGCTTGTAACCGTCAAGTGAAAATAGTTTAGCAGTTACACAGCTAAGCGGTGGCTCCGTGTTCCGCAAATGGTGACTCTTTTATCCGCAAAGAATAGCTCAAACTATGCATAAGTGGCACAATTCATCTGCAATAATCAGCTTACGAAAAATAAGGTAAAAAGCCGAAGTTCGACTTCGGCTTTTTTCAGTTCATTCAGCAATCTCTTTAATCAACTTATTGTTTATCTTATTTAAAAATAGTCGTACGTCTTCTTCTTCAATTTTCCCTTTTACAGAAGAAGCAACAATTACTTGAAATTGTTTTGGATATTCTTCTTTTATCTTATACAATTGCTCAAGAAAATGATTAAAAGTATCGAAGTCTAAGTTTTGCTGCCTTGGTTCATCCATGACCAAAAAAAATGGATGATTAGTGGATTCTTTATAGAGTAAGCTAGTCTTTAATAACGAAAGGTAATAAGACAAGATAATTCTTATCAATCCGCTGCTGGATGTAATATTGTATAAGTTTACTCCATCTATTTTCGGATAATAATCTTCTCTGTCTATTTTAATCTGTTCATATATCCTATTGATAACAGATATATTTTTTCTTCCTTTATCCTTTATCGACTTATCTAAGTTATCTACTTTAGCTGTATCAAAACCATCTTTTAAAAAGTCCAGTTTGAAGAGGATATCTTTGAATTCCTCCTCAAAAGTTTCAAGTTTTTCATTGTCTAAATCTTCACTTGCTTTTGCATCTTTAATACTCTTTTTCAATGATTTTATTTTAACAGCTATATTATCTTTTTCTGTTGAAATGTTTTCGTACTTTTTAAGCACTTCTTTATCTTTTTCAAGTTCTTTCAGGCTGTTTTCAATTCTTCCAACTTCTCTTGAAAAGAAATTATATTGTTCCATACTTTGTGGTTTTAGTTGGTCTTCATAACCATCCATAGTTTTTCTTAGTTCTTTTAATTCCAGGCGCACTAAAAATAATTTGTTTGCTACTTCTTTTTTTGCATCCTCTTTCTTTTCCATTAATCGTTTAAAATCTTTTAATTCATCCAATAGGTAATGCAATGTTTGAACCGTATTATTCTCATTTTGAAGTTCAGAACCACATAAATGGCAATGCCCAGAAGATAGTTCTTCTGTCTCTTTGATTTCAACATCATTCAAACACCTTGGACAAGTTTCGATAGGCAAAATACCAATAAGCTTTTTAGCAGTTTTTAGCTTATCATTTTTTTCAATATCCGATTCAATCTTCGTTATGTAATATTGATATTGAGATATTTCTGCTTCCAAAGTTTCGAGCGATTCTTCATGTCTTTTAGCAATCATAGCCATATGTCGATATTTAGAACGAATTTCTTTTAAGACATTATCAACTACACGATTCCCATTTTCAATTTCTACAATTTTCTTTTGTAGGTCAATCAATTCATTTTTCTTATCTCTAATCACATCATCGATTTGTTTTGAATTATCATGAGATAATAGTTGTACAACTTCTTGCAAATCCTTTAATGAGTTCATTTTCTGTCTTAATTGGGAATTATAAAATTCTAAGGAATGCCTATACTTCGCAACATCTGCATTCGAAAGATTAAGTAAGAACTCGAATGCAGTTTTCTTTACATCTGCAATTTCATATTTAGGATTGGTTGCCTGAATATCTGTCCACGCTTCTTGTGGAACAACAAAAAGCGGTAAAAGGTTTTGGATATAAAATATCAAACGTTCTTCTTTATTATCATTCTCTTCCTCTGAATCCTCACCTACTTTCCGTATAGGTTCTACACCCAAGAAAGAAAATAGAAATTCTTGATAAGTTTGATTTCCGATAATATTTTTATCTTTATTGATTTTATAATAATCTTTCTCCGTAGCACGGTCATCCAAAGACTTCCCTGTATCATGTTTTTCTAATGAAACATTTCTAAACACTATGACCGGTTCATTTTTTTCAACAGCATCTCTTTGAACAACTACACGCTCCCCATAATTTTGTAATTGCAAGTAAATTTCAGCGTGTTCCAATTTTTCATCCATAAATTTTCTTAATAACAATTTAAAATTGATAATTTCTTTTTGCTTTTTGCCATATATGGCTTCACCGTTAAGTCCATATACAATACTTTCGATCAGTGTTGATTTACCTAAAGTATTTTTACCAAAAATCATATTCACTTCACTAATATCATCTTCTACTAAAAAACTAAGATAACGACCATATTTTTTACCGCTCTTTGCTATAATTCGAATCTTTATTGCTTCTATAAACAAATCTACTCACCCTCAATCCCCAACATTAGTGCTGGAAAGTGCCTTCTTATATAACCATCGATTCGTTCGTTTGATGTATTCCTAGGAAAAATAGTATTGATAATTTCCATTCTACTTACCCAAACAGGTTCTTCTGCTATAATTTGTTCTGAAATATCAATGCCTAGCTCTGTTAATGTCAAACACATGGCCTTTTTATTTTTATTGAAATTTGAAAAATGAACTTTAATCAGCTTTTTACTCACCATATAATTTAAGATTGCATCATAGCGGTGGTCCCACGGTCCGCGTATGTATTTAATCATTGGAGAAAAGGCTCTTTCAGTTTCATATGGTTTAAGTTTTAAATTGTCCAACAGTATATGTCTCTTTTCAATTTCAATCACTCGTTTTAAATAGAATGGATAACGAATGAGAAAATCAAAAAAAGAAAATTTCCCTCTTCCATATATTGTATAGTCACTAAAAAATGGTTCATTAATAATGCCGCAAATCCGAATTAATAGTAAAATTCTATAAGCATGAAAATCATAATCATCATCAGGTTGGATATATTCCCTTTGTTCTTCTACAGGAGCTGTTTCCATCATCACATTATTTTCAATTAAAATATCGAAAAAATCATCAAACGAACTATCTTTTTTCTCCATACTTCCCTTACCTTTCTCTATGCCACCTTAAGAAACACTTGGCTGCCATATGAAACATTTGTCCATAAACAACTTCAGTATCAACAATGAACTTTTTGATTTTCACCTGTTTATTAAACTCTTTTAGAGCCAATGTTAATTCTTTTTTAAAGGCAAGATAGAACCTTGCAGATGTCATTTCACTGTCTAAGTGTAATTCTAGGACAGCATCATTACAAATTCCTTCAACTTTCTTCTCTAATTTTTTTATTTCATCATACTCTCTGTGAAAATTCTGAAATCTCAATCCCTGAAGATACAATAAATACCGGCACCTTAACTCAGTTGCCGTTTCGAGCAAATTATTTCTCATTTCTTCATCTAAACCTTCAATTTTGTTGAATTTCATCTCCAATTTGCTTTGTTGCCCATTATTCTCTTGTTTAATAAATTCTTGTACTTCTTCAGGTTCAGCTCTAGGCATCTCAAATAAACGATATTCTGATTCATTGGAAGTTGTCTGGAGTTGCTGTTCAAGTCGGGTTCCCAAGGAATCAATATCTTGCCTGATTCGATTTTCAGATTCAGAAACATTCTGACTTACACTTGAGAATCCCTGTTCTAATTTAAGTTCTAATCCATCAAATTTTTGTAATATCTCACTATCAATGCCTGAGCGTATCACATCATCCGTTTCACCAAGAATCCTTTCTAACAAGCCATTATCAAGAATTCTTAGTTCCCGTTTTTCTTTTACGGCTTTAAAATTAATTTCCGAAAGCAATCTACCAAAATATAAATCTATTCTACTGTCATCTATAGAAATACCCCTCAATGCCTCGTTCACCTGTTCTATTAATACATCAATTGATTGAACAGCATCTATACTCTCAAATATCCATGAAATGCGGTTTGTAAAATCACTCATGATGTCATTATTATCTATTTTCCCTTCCAAGGTCGCAGAAAGATTCTGAAGGACTTCAAGTTCTTTATCAAGCTTCTCAATTTCTAAAAGTAACTCCTTATTTTCAGAAGTAGCTTTTCTCATCTTCTCCTGACGAGTAGATATCTTTTTCTTAATAGCTTTTTCCATTGATTCTTTTTCATCAACAAAAACTTCTCGCAAGATTTCCTTAGTTTTGACAATGCACAAATTTTGAATCAGCTGATTCTTGTGTAACTTCCCTTGAAAAGTCATCCATTTTTCGATTACTGTATCACGATTAGAAATATTTGTATTTGTTTCAAATACATATTCCCCTTCATATCCTTCGTAAATTAGATGCAGCAAAAAATAATTATAGAAAGACTTCTTTATTTCATCACTATTTATATTCAACGCCGAAGAATAACATTTCAATTGTGTAAATCGGATGGTTTGTTCCATCAAATTAATTTCTTTGATGTCATCATCCACTTCGCAATATATTGTTATAGCTTTCTTATTTTTATAATTGTTTATCCATAGCAACAATGTTTTAAGATACTGATAGACAAATCCTCGGTTAGAACCGGGAGCATCTGTGTCCTTTTTAAATATAATTAGTTCGTTAGTAGTCATTTAATTTTATCCCCCGCCGAACACCTGTAAAATCGAAGATATTTTTCTCTATATTTTACCATATAAAGACAACCCCTGAGTGCCATTGATTAAAAAGATGTTGAACCTTGGTTGACAACGAACAATTAACTTCTTTATTGAGTTACAATGTTTTGAAGAAATTTTATAAAAAAGCAAATATGCACATCTAACCAATGATTCAATTTGAGATTCAGAATAATTTAGGAGGAGGAATAAACCGATTTATCGTACTTTAAATCATTATTAATCGACATCGGAAACTTCACTTTCTCTATTTGTAAAAGTGTGTTTTAATTCCTGAAATAATTAATGTAACTCTCGATCTGCTCTTCTTGGTAATAAAGATACTCCCCTCAGTAGTTAAATCACCGGGAGAGATATACATAACATTTGGCATATTTGTCATTGAAAATGCTTAACTTAATGGCTATCGGGACAAGTCCTGTCCCATTACTTCTCATTTTCGAAAAATCAGACGGTTCCTCTGGTTCTATGAAGTCCCTTGCCTATACGGCTGCCATTGTTGCCTTTTTCCCAAAACCTGGTGGGACAACATCAACTCCGTCCCTTCTTATTATGTTTTACAAAGATGTACAGGTACGAGTTACCCTGCTATTAATGGTTCAGACTTAGACGAGACTGAAATTAAAGTTCCATCTTTAGATGAGCAAAGAAAAATTCAGAATTCCTTACTAAACTAGATATCAAAATTAAAAAAGAAAAAAATTAAGAAGCTTAAAAACTCAAAAATAAGGCTTCACGCAACAAATGTTCATCTAATTAAAACAGCACCTTCCATATCAGGAATGGTGCTATACCTGTTTTTAGAAAAAACAGCACTTACTTAAGCACGTAATTTGTCATTTTTAGTATGGCAGTTGTGAAAGCTTTCCCATATCCCCGATAAATTTCAAATGAAACTAATATGCAACTTCAACCATTGCATCTTTTAGGATTCAAAAAAGCGACCATATTCAATGATACATTTACTGCCATTTTGTTCAATAATCCAGTCCGTGAGGCACCGGGATCGAAAGAATGCCCCTTTTCGAGGCATTAAGTGTTTTTATGATTGAAGCTTATAGGCTAGTATAATATTGGAAAACCTTCCTTCTGTTAAAAGTACGTATAACCAAAGTCATAGCTTTCGTTAAGAGTACGATCGTTCTTGATTTGGATCACTTGTACCTCACTCTTATACAGATTCAGGCGTACTGTCTCTAAAAATTGATAGGATTCTTTTAATACAGGTTGTAAAAGATTCACAATATATGGGTGAATGGGTTCATTAGGGTCCGTTTTGGTATTTTCTGAAGAAAAAATTAATATATATTCTCCTTCAGGTATGTAATTGAGTTCATAATTCCCATAGCCGTCTGCTTTGGTGAAAAATAAGGGCGCTCCTTGTGGAATTGTTCCTACAGCAAGATATAATTTCAAGTTGTTTATATCAACCTTTTCCACATCTAAATCCGTTGGAATAAGATAAACATACGCACCGACATCCCCTTTTGTTCCAACAAATTTATTATATTGCCATGTTATAGTCCCATTCACATGACCAAGTCGATTAGGAGGATTTACTTGAAAATCTGTAGTCTCCATTTCCCTTTCATCATTTGATGAATCTTGTTCTTTACTATCTTTTGCTTCCTCAGCCTTCTTCATTTTTATTTCTTCATTCTGGGGGTTCTCTGCTTCTGTATTGGTTGCTGGTGTTGGATCAAGACTATTATCATATTCTGCAGGAACCTCTGTTTCAGGTGCTTCCTTTGAATTGGAAGAACCTTCATCTTGAGCTAAGGCGCTGCTTAGCATTGAATTTTCACTTTGTTTCTTGCTATCATTAAAATGGTCATAGAGACTGAAGTAAATTAATATATTAGCTGTAATTAATAGACAAAAGGTCAAAAATATAAGTGCTGATTTCATCATGTCTGACATACTCCTTATTTCTATAGACTAAAGAACTAACCTCAAAGTTTCTTTTATATCATTCATCCAACATAAAATGTTTAATTAACTCTTATATATGATTATAGCATCAATTATTTTCTCACTCACATAGAACTTTTGTGCTATTTGGTTTGTAATTAAAAAATCAAGATAAAGAGAAAGAAGGTGAAAGCTGTGGGATTCACTGTAAAACCGCTGTCATTTTTAACAGGAAGTTCTGAGGTCTACATCAGGCGGGGGATGAGTTGTCTCACAGTTTCGGAAATGATGACTTAGTAATCAAGAGAAGAAAAAATGTATTTGAAATGCTTATTGACTATACGCCCCTTTACTTTACACCTCAAAAAATTCGTTCGATGTACACGGGAAATGCAATTGGGTTTATTATTGATGATCTGACAAAATGGGACATAGGAACAGTATGTCCCATTTAAGGAAGGGACTTTCGAAATCTGTTTCCATCGCCCCTTTTTTAATTATATTGTGGGTTGATAAAGGTTTTGGAAGCGTCAGCTATAAATGATTTACGTGAGAGAATTGAGTGGGACAGAACCTGCCCCCTCCCCCTTCGACAATAGTCTTTCCGAGGTTCCACTATAACAAAATCAAATAGTAAACCCTCTCTGTTAATTAACAAAGAGGGTTAAGGAAATTTTTACTTTTGTACTTTAACAGTTGTTTGACCGACTACTAGATAGCCTTTAAGGTAGCCACGGAACTCAACCATCACCTCGGATGATGTCCAAGTAAAGTCAGAACGTTCAAACTTGAACTGTCCGTTCTTCGCTTGATTATAGTACCCTTTATTGCTTGTAAGGACATTTACTCCGTTTAGTTTAACCGTATTCAGATTAAAATCTTCACTATTATAACCTTCCGTCAGATCAGCGCGAACTGTAAACACGCCATTATTACCTTTTATTACCTTCGGTGTCACTTCAATTGCTGCTGGAATGTATACTACAAATTGCTTTTGAATCGTAGTCATTATTCCTGCACCATTTGTTGCACTAACATTTACATGGTAAATACCCGGCTTGTCTAGTGTTAGAGCAGTACCATTAGCTATCATTTTTCCAGTAGTTTCATTTGGGCCTAAAACAGTCATTTCCTCAGAAACGATTCCAGAGAAATCATCGTTGGATGAATACTGCAGTTGGAAGCTCGAACCCAATTTGTATTCATCTTTCAAATCTATAGTAAGAATCGGTGCTGTCTTATCAATTTTCACTTCGATTGTTTGTGCCTTTTCAATGTTACCTTCCTGGTCAATTGAATAGAACGAAATTTCATTAACTCCTTCTTTATCCACTGTAAAGGATGTGCCTTCTTGATATTCTGCTCCATTAATAGAGTAGAACGTTTTGGCAACTCCACTTTCTCTATCTGTTGCAGTTAACTTCACTGTCACATCTTCCTTGCTCCATGCTTCTGGGGCATCGGAGGCTGTGACTGGGGCTGTTTTATCGATTTTCACTTCAGTAGTTTGAGCTTTTTCCCTGTTGCCTGCCTGGTCAATCGAATAGTAAGAAACTTGATTGACTCCTTCTTTGTCTACTATAAAGGACATGCCTTGCACATAGTCTGAACCATTAATAGAGTAGAATGTATTGGCAATACCACTTTCTCTATCTGTTGCAGTTAACTTCACCGTCACATTTTCCTTGCTCCATGCTTCTGGGGCATCAGAGGCTGTGACTGGGGCTGTTTTGTCGATCTTCACTTCAGTCGTTTGTGCTGTTTCAATGTTGCCTGCCTGGTCAATTGAATAGTATGAAACTTGGTTAACCCCTTCTTTTTCTACTGTAATGGACGTGCCTTCTTCATAGTCTGAACCATTAATAGAATAGTAGGTTTTGGCAACTCCACTTCCCCCATCCGTTGCAGTCAACTTCACCGTCACATTTTCCTTGCTCCATGTTTTAGGGGCATCAGAGGTAGTGGTTGGGGTCATTTTGTCGATTTTCACTTCGAGCATTTGAGCTTTTTCAATATTACCCGCCTGGTCAGTTGAATAATAAGAAACTTGGTTGATACCTTCTTTATCCACTGTAAAGGACGTACCTTCTTCATATTCTGAGCCATTAATAGAGTAAAAGGTTTTCTTAACTCCACTCTGAGCATCAGTTGAATCCAGTTTCAAGGTAACCGGTTGAGTAAATCCAGACGGAGTATCGCTTATGTTCGTTACTGGCGCAGTTTGATCAACCTTAATATAGATTGTCTGAATGGATTCCTTATTTCCTACCTTATCAACAGAGTAAAAGGAAACTTTATGCACGCCTTCTTCTTCAACAGTAAAGGATGTTCCTTCAATAAAATCACTGTCATTTAGAGAATAGTAAGTATTTGCCACTCCAGTTTCATTATCCATTGCAGACAAGGTAACAACCGGGTTTTGATTCGTCCATTCTGTTGATGTATCGGTCGTTGTAAACGGCGCTTCCGTATCAATAATCAGTTTCGCGATAACATTACTGGACGGAGCTGATTCGCCAAAAGAATTACTAAATGACGTTACAAAATATTCGTGATCCGCATATGACAGATTTGAAACTGTATAAGACAAATTATTTACCTTTTCCGCCAATAGAACTGGTTTATCGGCAATCATTTCATATATATTGTAGCCGTTTGCGTAAGTGACAAAGTCCCAAATAATGAGAGCACTGGTATCACTTAAAAGCTTCAAACTTGCTGTCGGCGGCTGCATGATCGGGTAAACAATTTTCTCAGTTACTGGATTTGACGGCTTTGATTCTCCAAAACGATTGTTATATGCTGTCACTTCAAAGGAATGTGTATCTTCCGTAAGATTGTAGACTTTGCTGCTTAGTGCCGTCCCTTTGTAAATTAACTCTTTATTGCCATCTTTCAATTTATAAAGCCGATATTCATTCCCCCAAGGGACTGCCTTCCAGGAAAGAGTGATGTTGTTAGCATTAAAAACAGCCCCTGTTAATTCTGGTTGTGGCACGACCGGCCAAGTTAAGTTAAAGTTCAACTCACTGCCCTTCGGCGATTCACCGAATCGGTCGCTATACGAATGAATCTGATAGGTATAATCACCTTCCGGCATATTGGTAAATGTTACAGACCTTCCTGTTTGGGATTTTTTCAAAACTGGTTGACCATCCATAATTTGATACACTTTGTAGGCTGTTGCATACGTAGCAGCATCCCATCTCAAAGTAATATCATTTCCGTTCGTAATACTTTGTGTCGGATTAGCCGGTGCTTGCATGGTCGGGTAAATTAGTTCAAAGTCAACTTGGCTGCCTTCCGGAGATTCGCCGAAACGAGTGCTGACAGATCGTACCACATATTTATAATTTCCCTCTGCGATATTGGAAAATGTTACGGATGTCCCAGTTACTGTATTTTTCAAAACTGGTTCTCCGTCAACAATTTGATACACTTTATATGATGTTGCATAGGTAGCAGCATTCCATTTTAAAGTAAGGTTATTAACATTTGTAAAACTATAAATCAAGTTTTCCGGTGCTTGCATTGTCGGGTGAACCAATTTAAAGGAAACTTCGCTTCCATCTTGTGATTCTCCAAAGCGGGTACTGACTGCGTGTACAATATAGGTATGGTCGCCAGCTGGTACATTCGATAGTGTTGCGGTTAAGGGAGATACTGTACTTTTCAACACTTTTTGCTCATCTACAATTTCATACACTTTGTAGCTGTTGGCGTATTCAACTGATTCCCAGTTCAATACAACATCATTGCCATTTTGAATTTTGTATGTCAGGTTTCCCGGCGCCTCTAAATTATACTCATTCATTTTTAAGGAAACTTGACTTCCCTCAGGTGATTCTCCAAAACGAGTGCTAACTGCGTGTACAATATAAGTATGATCACCTGCTGGTGCTTTAGGTATTGTACCAGTCAAAGATGTTACGGTTTTTATTAATACCTTTTCGCCATCAACAATCTCATATATTTTGTAACTGTTGGCGTATTGAACTGCTTCCCAATTCAATACCACATCATTGCCGTTTTGAATTTTGTATGTCAGGTTTCCCGGTGCTTGTACAGTAGGGAAGACTAACTTAAATGATAATGGACTTCCTTCTGGCGATTCTCCAAAGCGAGTGCTGACAGCGTGAACAATATAGGTGTGGTCACCTGCCGGTACGTTTGTAAGTGTTGCCGTCAAGGAAGATGTCGTACTCTTCAACACTTTTTCGCCATCAACTAATTCATACACTTTGTAGCTGTTGGCATATTCTGACGACCCCCAACTAAATACTACATCATTTTCATTTTGGATCTTGTATGTCAGGTTTCCTGGTGCTTGCACAATCGGGAAGACTAACTTAAATGATAATGGACTTCCTTCTAGTGAGTCTCCAAAACGATCACTATAGGAGTGAACCTCGTATTGGTATTCACCTTCGGGCAAACTATTAAACGATACTGACGTGCCGGTCACTGTACTTTTCAAGACCGGATCCCCATCAATGATTTGGTATACCTTATAAGCTGTTGCAAAAGTAACTGGGTCCCATTTTAATGTAAGGTAATTTACATTTGTCAGGCTGTAAGTTAAATTCTCTGGAGCCTGCATCGTTTGTTCATTCAAAGAAAAGGATACTTTACTTCCCTCAGGTGATTCACCAAAACGGTTGCTAACAGAGTGAACAATATAAGTATGGTCACCTGCCGCTACCTTAGCAAGTGTTGCAGCCAAAGACGTTACCGTAGTTTTTAACACTTTTTCTCCATTAACGAGCTCGTATACTTTGTAACTGTTAGCGTATTGAACCGCTTCCCAATTCAGCACAACATCATTTCCATTTTGGACTTTGTACGTGAAGTTTCCTGGTGCTTCCATAGAAGGAAGAACGAGAGGAAGTTCCATTTCCGCTCCCTCCGGTGATTCACCGAAAAGTGAGGAGACAGAGTGGACAACGTAATGATAGTCGCCGCCTAGCATGTTAGTATATGTGATAGACGTACCCGTTACTGTATTTTTTAGAAATTTTTGTCCATCAACAACTTGATAGATTTTATAACCTGTAGCATACTGTACAGCCGACCACCTTAAAGTGATGTCATTTCCGTTTGTGATAGTGTAAGTCGGATTTGTCGGCGCTCCTAACGTTTTTCCATTTAGAATAAACGTCAACTGAGTTCCTTCTACTGACTCTCCAAATCGAGATGAGTATGTGTGAACAACATAAGTATATTCGCCTGATGGCATATTCGTATAAGTAACGGTTGTTCCAGAAACCGTACTTTTTAAAGTTTTTTGACCATTAATAATTTGGTAGACTTTGTAACTGGTTGCATACGGAGATGCTTCCCAGTTTAGAGTAAACTCAGTGTCACTTTTTATTGTCTGCATTAAATTGGCCGGTGCCTTTATTGTCGGGTGAACGAGCGAGAACGAAAGTTGGCTTCCTTCTTTGGATTCACCAAAGCGAGTTGAGAAGGAAAAGACTTCATATTTGTAATCACCCTCTGGCATATTGGCATATGTGACAGTTGTTCCTGTTACCGTATTTTTTAACACTCTTTGTCCATTAACAATCTGATAAACCTTATAATTAGTTGCATTTGAGGTACTTTCCCAACTCAAAGCAATATCATTCCCGTTTTGAATCTTATATTCAAAGTTGCTCGGTGCTGTCATTGTAATAGTTTCTATTGTAAGGGACACTTTGCTTCCTTCTGCCGATTCACCAAAACGATCACTATAAGAGTATACCTCATAAGCATAATCACCGGCTGGCATATTAGTATAAGTGACAGTTGTTCCCGTAATCGTACTCTTCAAGACTTTTTCACCATCGATAATCTGATACACTTTGTAACTGTTTGCGTTTGATACACTTCCCCAACTTAGGACGATGTCGTTGCCATTTTGGATCTTGTAAGTAAAATCACTCGGGGCCTCCATTGCTACATTCTCTACAGTTAAGGAAACTTTGCTTCCCAACGCTGACTCACCAAAACGATCGCTGTAGGAGTATACCTCGTAAACATAATTTCCGCCTGGCACTTTCGGGTACGTAACCGTTGTTCCTGTCACAGTACTCTTAAAGACTTTTTCACCATCAATAATTTGATAAACTTTGTAACCGGTCGCGTATGGTACACTACCCCAATTCAAAACAATATCATTAATATTTTGTACCTTGGACGTAAAATTACTTGGTGCTGCCATGGTTACAGCACCTACAGTTACAGAAAGACGGCTTACCTCTGCCGACTCTCCAAAGCGGTCACTGTTAGAGCGGATTTCATAAACATAATCCCTGGCAGGAACGTTTGGAATCTGCACTGTTGTGCCGGTTACAGTACTTTTTAAAATGGATTGTCCGTCTGCAATTTCATATATTTTATAGTTCGTAGCATAGGGAACAATACCCCATTTAAAGGTAATATCATTACCATTTGCCACTGAATATGTAAAATTGTCAGGTGCCGTCATCGTCGGGTAAACAATCTCAACCTCAACTGGAGCCGCCAAGGGCGATTCACCATATGTGGAGTTTACTGCCGAAACCGAGTACGTTTGCTTCCCTTCAGGAGCATTGCTTACCATGTAAGTTCGTGAAGTTCCTGAAGTGAGCAAAGTCTTATCTCCTTCTGTCGAGATTTGATAGAGATTATATGTTTGGGCATATTGAGATGCCCCCCAGTTAAGCACAATATCGTTACCATTTTTAACCGAATACGTCAAAGATGTCGGTGCTGCCAAATCTGGATAAACGATTTCGACCGTAATCGGTGCACTAGGACCGGATTCCCCTTCCACACTCAAAGTCGACACTACATACCTGTAAGATCCTTCTGCAAGGTTGTTCAGGCTATAAGTAGTCGTCGTAGACTTACCGAGAAGGTTAAGTTGCCCCTCTTTAATTTCATATACATTGTAACCCGTTGCTCCGTAAACCGGGCTCCATGTCAGTTTTACGGCTTCTGCCGTTACCTGCTGAACAGCCAAATTACTAGGAGGTAAAATACTGATTTCGGCTGCTAATGCGCTCCCAAAAGGAAGAAATACTTGAAGCACAAGAAGGAGTAACGCTAGATAAGTAGTTTTCCTAATTATTAATTTTCTCATACTATTGGCTCACCTTTCTCTAAAAAGCCCAAATGAAAAAATGAACCTTAAACAAGGTTCATAGGATAGGAAACTATGATCCTTGTGGCAACCGGCTGCCATCCATGTGCAAGGTTAATCACACGGTTTAGGCCCTTGGCTTTGCGTCCCATGGTTTCCCACGGTTTGCCTTTTTCACTTGGTTGTTTAATTTTTGTGTCTATTATACTACATCTTAGGTACCGTTATAAATAGGCATAATCATCTATGTTATGAAATTATCCCCAAATTTTAAATAAAAAAAGGAATATTAGAAGTACTAAAGTCCCTTTCGGATAATTTAAAATTAACAAAGAGGTTGTAAAACTCCTTGTGTTTGTTTGTTGGTTGGCTTGCTTTGCCGCTATGCCTTTCGATCATAGAATAGACTATATCTTCACCCTCATATTTCAAGGGGCTGGGCACTTCGAACAGCTTTTGCTGCCCTACGAGATTCATAGTCATATCATTTGCCTTAATATTCTCTAGTCGTTGTACCTTCCTCAGAGTTTCCGGTTCTGATTAGCTACTATTGCATTCTCACACTTTTAAATCAATATTCCCACCCAAGTGTGGCTGAGCTGTGTGTTGAATGGCAGCTACATCGTTTGAACTCATCAACTTTTGAACAGTCTCGCCCTGCTGTTCTGCATTCCCCATTGCCATCTTCATAACTGACATCGAGGCTCGTTGCTGGATTTGTCCTTGACTCAATGCCATTGACATTAATGCGATATCCATGGAAAAATCACCTTTCTCCTTCTAATGGACAACAGTGTATAACTGATTTTCTAAAAAATAAACCTCACTTTTTAATTCTTTTAATCGACTATTCAATCGCTCAATTTCTATTTCAGTAAGTTCATGTTCAAGAGTGGATTGGGCGATCTTTTTCATTTCATTAAGCTTCATTTCTATAACTTCTAAAATACGATCTTGTTTTTTACACCATTCAAGCTGTTGTTCAAGAAACTGCTTATGTTCCTGCTTTTCTTTATCCATTCGTCCCTCCTGTCAAACAGCTCTATATGCAAGATACACTTGAATGTCTTGAGCCTTTCCCTTTTCATAACTAAAATTAAAGAAGAAGTTATAAAACTCCTTGTGGTTGTTGATTGGCTTGCTTCGCCGCTATGTCTTTAAATAAAATTAAAAAATACATTTTTCTAGGAATCAAATAGATATTGCCCTCACATCCTTACCTGATTCCCCTCTAGCAATGCTTCCATCGTTTTAAGGACAATTTTAGCATCATGATTGAGTAACTGTTCTACATCAGGTCTCTGAATAAGCTCAATAGAGTCCTTTAATGTTCTTTTTAACATGGATATATCAAAATCCGAGCAAAATAGATTAATGTTATTAATTTTCAACTTATCTGAACGAGTTAGAGGTGGATAATCCTTATTAGTCTGCTCGTTTAAAATAAGTTTTACTAATACTTTTGCATTTTCATTTAGCAACTTATAGTATACTGATTCAGAAAGTTTTATGATGTTAAACACTATTAATCTTCTGCTTCTATAAAATCTAAATCCTCACAATTTTTATTTATTCTAAATATAAGTGTTCTTATATTCGTTACCATACGAATCACCTTACTTTAAATTTTGGCTCTACTTTTGGAGTAACTCAATATGGAGTAACAAAATCCATACATTCTATCAAAAAGAGACCCTAGCATAACTAGAGTCCCTTCCATATAATTTAAAATTAACGAAGAAGTTGTAGAACTCCTTGTGGTTGTTGGTTGGCCTGAGCCAACATTGCTTGTGCTGCTTGAGAAAGTATAGAATTCTTAGTTTGTGCCATCATTTCTTTCGCCATCGTGCGAACATTTGCTTTCACAAATGACCAGACTATATCTTCACCTTCTAGCAATCTAGTAAGGGTCGGGCACTTCGGATTCACAATGCTGATGGACATTGTTTCACCTACGGATTTCATCATCATAGCATTTGCCTTAGATGGTCTATCCTAGTCGTTGAACCTTCTCCACTCTTTCGAGACAGGAGCTTGGCTGCTGATTACCCATATCTTTTCTTTTTTCAAACCATCACGCTTGTCGTTTCCAACTACGTTGTGGTAAGAAAAGCTCTGTAGGGTTTTCCAGCAATTCACCCGATTATAATCACTAGCCGTTACCAGCTAGGACGACTGTGCTTGTGACTGCTTATGCAGCTAAAGCATAATCTACGTCACGGATACGAGATTCCGCAGCAGTTAGGTTTTCAGAGGATGTGTTCAAGTTATTAATAGTGTGTTCCAAACGGTTTTGAACAGCACCTAGTTTACCACGCTCAGATGATACATTTTTTATTGCCTTATCTAAAGTTTCAAGGGCATTTGAAGCCCCAGCTTGTGTAGATACATCTACACCAGAGATTCCAAGTGCTGCAGAACGCATATCGTTGACACCAAAAGTAATTGTTTGTCCTTTATTCGCACCAATTTGGAATGTCATTCCACCATTACCTGAAGCATCGGTTTGTGCTTGAGTCAATCCTAAGTCTGCTACTGCAGTTTGACCAGCTCTGTCCTTTAATTCAACAGGGCCACTTTCACTATTAATTAATAGTCGACCGTCATCAGTGGCCTTAACTGTTACATCTTTAATCCAACCTTCATCTCCATCTGCTTTTCCAGTAGTACCATTGTAAGCTGCAATTGAAGCATTAATTGCTGCTGCTAAATCGTCAGCTAAGTCGTCCATAGTTGTCGGAGTAGCAGGATCTGCAGCAGGAAGTGTTACTTCCATTAAAGTTCCATTCACATATAGGTCTGCTGTTTCAGTTCCAGCCAATGCAGTACCGTTATAATTACTTTCACCAGCTGCACCAGTCGCTCCACCAGTCATAGCAGTTAAGACACCTGCAGAACCAGCTTCTACGATAGATTTAGTACCTTTAGAACCACTTTCTACTACTAAATTATCACTTGCATCAACATATGCTTTAACGTGTTCAACATTTTTTCCAGATGCATCAATTGCTTCATTAATTTTGTTTTGAATCAACTCTGCAGCTGCCTTTTTAGAATCTGCATCTGTATCCGCATTTTTAAGAACTGCCTTTTCACTAGAGGAAAGATCCTGCCAGTTAACATCGATATCAGTTCCATCGACATTAATAGTTTCTTTTACAAAATCGCTGTTATCAGCAGCCGCATTTGCTAATGCACCCGAAATGCTACCTTCGCTTAATTTTGAAATAGCAGCACCAGTAGTAGTATTTTGCCCTACAGAAGCACCACCAGCTGATTTCAAGTTACCATTTAATAACTTTTGCGTATTGAACTCTGTAGTATTACCAATACGATCAATTTCTTCTTTTAACTGAGTTACCTCATCTTGAATCGCTTTACGGTCATCAGCTGTGTTTGTTCCGTTTGCTGATTGATCGGCAAGTTCTCGAACACGTTGAAGGATTGAGTGTGTTTCATTCAATGCACCTTCAGCAGTTTGAATCATAGAAATCAATTATGTTATCGCAGCGGCGTTTAATCCACTGCCTCTTTATGTTTCCATAAAGTTCAGGTCATATCTTCATCCCAAAGGATGCCCCGCGCTCGTGGGTGGGTTATCGGTACGGTTCCTCACCACCTGACCGTCACACCTTCCTAACTACTAGTTACCGATTCATTAGGCTTGGCTCGGTATTGCCTTCCATCCACCCTAGAAAGGTTGGTTCAGGGTTCCACCGAATTCACGAAGTTTTCATCTAAGCATTACTGCTTAGAGCGGCATTTCTAGTCTACCGTCTTGAGCGTTTGCTGAAGCTTGTTCTAACCCACGTACTTGTGCTCGCATTTTTTCAGAAATTGCTAGTCCTGCTGCATCATCTCCAGCGCGATTAATACGCAGTCCTGAAGACAACTTTTCCATTGATTTTGTTTGACCAGTTGATGCAGCATTCAACTGACGATACGTATTCAACGCTGCAATATTATGATTAATTCTCATTTCCTTTTCCTCCCTGACTTTTCATCCCACATCCATGTGGTTAATTGTCAGCTAAATAACTTCCAAAGTCGGCCGCCTTTTGGTTATTTAGCCTTACAATTAGTTTATCGGCCTATATGGAGTTATTTTTAGGGAGGTTAGAAAAATTTTTTATTTGTAATCTTGAATAAAGGCACTGAGGTTTTTCAATACATTCACCTCTGTTTTGAGAGCCTCGTTGTTTTCTGTTTGAATGGCAAGATAGATTTCTTTGCGATGAATCTCGATATTTTTTGGGGCATTGATACCGAGTTTGATTTGCTCACCATCAATCGCTAGAATAGTTAATTCAATTTCGTCACCGATCATGATCGATTCTTTTAGCTTACGTGTTAGGACTAGCATTATTTAACCCCCTGTTCTACAGAAGGCTGAATGATTAAATGTTTGGTTGTATATAAACTTTGATTAATGATATATTGCTTTGCCTTTTTATTTGCTTGATTTAGAATGATCGGTGCCTGCAAATTTGCAGTGGTTTTATTGAATGGTTCTTGCACGGTTAAAATGACAAAAACAGCAAGGTCTTGATCTGATCTGAAATTCAATCCTGCAAGAAGCTCATCAGGCAAGTCAAATTCATAATCAGGAAAAATTTGAAACGGCTCCATAATAATAAAAGCTACTTCTGTTGTTTGAATCGACTGCATGACGTAAAAAGGAGTATCCGTCATTGGCAGAATGCAAAATTCCTTCTCATGCAGAAATCCCGGTATACCACTTTCAAAATGAATGATATCTTCTGCTGCTATTTCTTGCTTACCATGAAATTTTGTTTGGATGATCATTTGCTCACACCTTCATTCTCAATATCGTTTGGAAATAAATTGGTAAAATCAATTTCGAGAGTATTTTTCGCCAGGATATCCAGTCTGACTTTTCCCGGTGTATAGTTATGGATTGGTTTTTGGATTTCCGCATCTGTTATCGGTTTTTGCGGTTTAACGGTAATATTCACTTGAGCTGGATCATATTGCATTTTGACACTGAAATGAGAGGGAATCCAGCCAATATTGAATTGCTTCTCGGGCAGTCTGCTATTTTCTTTTGCATGAGCAACAACGGGATTGCCCTTTTTATGAATCTGCATCAGATCTCTCCCCTGCCTCGCTCTCCTTGCCAAGCCCTTTAACCAATCCTGATACCCATCCTGTGCAAACTCTTGAACCCTTTGGCGATCTGTTTTTAAACCGACATCGGCACGCGCCTGCGATGAGTCTACATGCAGCTGTCCTGGGATTGTTTCAATTTCCAGAATCGCTGCCGGCTGTTCAATATGCTGAATCGCTTTCGGCTGCTGGATTTCTTGGACTGGTTTATCAATGGTTAAGCCTGTTTTAATAAAAGTGGTTTTGAGTCTGATTTGCGGCAGATTCATTTCCGTTCACCTCAGTTCAAAATGAATTAAGAATCCTTTTTTTAAAAGAAAAGGCTATCACGAAAGATAGCCAGATACATAGTTATTTATTCATTAAACATTATCTTAAAAAGTCAACAAGCGAAGGCTGGATAATTCTTGAGCCAATGCTAAGGGCCGCTGAATGGACACTTTCCTGGGCTGTGAATTCTACAATCGCCTTTTCGATATCGATATCCTCATTGTTGGAAAGGATTTCTTTCGAAAATACCTCCTGTGAAGCCAGGCGAGTTTCCATCATTTCCACCCTGTTTTGCTTCGCACCAATGACGGAACGGGCGGCCAAAAATTTATTAATCGTATCATCAATAGCAGCTAAGTGATCACCAATATTGTTGTCATTATTCATCAAGCTGTCATATAAGTCCTGCATAGAGGCATTTGCATTTTCAAACAATGGCTTTCCATCGACATTGGCTGGCATCGTGATCCCCGAGAATACTTCGAACCTCACTTCACCTGTAGAAAAACCATTCTCAGACGGACGCAGATTGGTGTTTTTGCCATTAAAGATATATTTATCGCCGATTTGAGTATCGCCGATATCGCGAATCTGATCCTGTATTTGTTGAATCTCCTGGGCAATGGCTTCTCGCTGATCTCCATCATAAGTGCCGTTGCTCGCTTGCACGGTTAGCTCCCGGGCACGCTGCAGGACATTCACGGCATGGTTCAACGCATCATCGGTACTGTTTACCCAGTTATTCACTTCACCAATATTTCGGGTGTACTGCTCAATTTTATTCACATCACTGCGGTAATTCATCCCCATCATCGCGGCAACAGGATCGTCAGATGGTTTGGTGAATTTTTTCTGCGTTGAGATTTGATCCTGGAGTTTGCCTAGTCTGCTGTAGCTGTTGCTGAGATTTTTCAACATATTATTGGATAACATCGATTGTGTTACACGCATCGTGATTCACCTCCTATCTGCCTCCGGTACCAAGGCCGTTTACTACTTTATCAAGCATTTCATCCATGACCGTGATCATTCGTGCTGATGAGTTGTAGGCCTGCTGGAATTTAATCATATTGGTCATTTCTTCATCGAGTGAAACGGAACTAGTTGACTGCCGGTTTGTTTCAACTGACGTAGCTAATGTAATCGAGTTCTTTAAATCCTTTTGTGCACTTTGTGAGTCGACACCGAGGCTGCCGATGATTCCGGAATAATAGGAGACAAGGCTGCCGTTTAATCCCGCAGGTGCGGCTGTTGTATAATTTGTAAAATCCTTTTCCAATACATCTGCAAGTTGTTTTGCATTTTCATTGTCGCCGGATGAGCCTCCTGCTGTATAAGCCGCGGCAATTAAATCTGAATTATTAATGATGTCTTTATTTACCGTAATGGTTTGCGCTGGATTATTCGCGTCAAACTCAAAGAAGTCCCTGCCGGATGGTGTATTTTCTCCAAGGGCATAGCCGCTTTGATGAATGGCATTAAATTCATTCGCAAAAGCTTTTGTTATATTATTTAATTTATCTAGCATATCCGGAAAAATTCCCTTTACCTGCCCGCCAGTTTCATAACCAAAGCTCTCAATTAAGCCAGCCAGTTCACCGGAAAAGCTGTTATCCGTGATGATGCTGCCGCCAATGTTCACTTCTTTAATAGGACCGCTGCTATCAGCTGGATTTATTGTCAGCGTATTGATCCCTTTCATTCCATCTGCTTTTGTAACGGACACTAAGTTGATGGGCGGATTGTAAGAAGTGCCATTCTTTTGGACCAATTCAACATTATAAAGACCTTCGGCAATATCCGATGCTTTGCCGTATTGGTTTGGTTTAACAGCTGTGACTTTAATATTTACCAACCCGGAGAGCTCGTCCACCAGCACATCCCGCTCATCATAAAGATCATTGGGAACATAGCCATGCGGTTCGACATCGGCAATATTTCTGTTGAGGTGATCAATTTTTCCAATCAGGGCATTGACTTCATCGACTTTGATTCCGACTTGATCGCCGATATCACTTTGGACTTGAGTTAACGTATTGTAATAGTAATTAATCGTTTCCGCGACCATCTGTCCTCTGGCCGCGACGACGTCACGGGCGCCGGAGTTTTCTGTCTGTGTCGTTAAATCCTGGAGGGCGTTCCAGAATTGGTCTAATGTATTCTGCAAACCGCTTTCTGTCGGCTCGTTCATAATGCCTTCCATTTTCTGCAGTGATTCAGCTTTCGCACCATAGTAGCCGACTTTGTTGTTTTCACCGCGGTATTGGACATCGAGAAAGCTTTCGCGAATCCGCTGCACCGTTCCGCCTTCAACCCCTGTCCCCATTTGCCCGGGAAGGGCCGGGCTGTTGACGCCGACCGATGGATATGGACTTGTTTGCTGAAAATTGACCCGCTGCCTTGAATAGCCTGGTGTGTTGGCGTTAGCCACGTTATGTCCTGTTGTATATAAAGCACTCTGCTGGGTGAACAAGCCGCGGCGGGCTGTTTCTAACCCCATAAAGGATGAACGCATTTTTTTTCCTCCGTTCGGTTGTTACGCTTTCGAATTAAACATTCCCGGTGCCGGGTTGTTTGGTGTTTTCTTTGTCGGCGGGGCATAGTTAATCGCTGCCGGCTGCGGACGCAAAAGATTCAGTGAAAAATGAACAAATTGCAGTGAGTTATGCAGCATCTGCTGGTTTAAATAGTTTTGTTCCTTCAAATCGGCCAGCCGTGATGCCAGCTTATCCGCTGATGCCAGCAAGCTCTCGTGCTCGCTGCCGCTTACTTTTTCCAGGCAATCGGAAACCGTTGGCTGTTCTTTTTCCGGGCAAATCTGCTGCGCTGCTTTTTGCCGTGCTTCTTCTAATTTATTTATCGCATACATATGCTTATTTTCTTCTTTCATGATGCCGTTCAGGGATTCGATGTCCCCGTTTTTAATGACTTCTGTTTTCTTCACGGCAATTTCATACAAACTGCTGTGAAGTTTGTCCAGTTTTTCTAGTGTTTCCATTAAAAGAGTCGCTGACATGTGATCCCTCCCTCTGCTGTTTTTTCAAACTGTGCTGTTATTTTTCCGTATAGAAATCAATCATACTCTTAGCTACTTGCTCTGGATTGACTTTGTATGTGCCGTTTTGCACCTGCAGTTTGAGCTGCTCGACTCTTTCCTGACGGGAAGCCGAATATTGCGACAGCTGGTGCATTTCTTTAGCTGTTGCGGAGATTTCGACTTTGTCAGCGCCTGCTTTTGCTGAGCTTTTGGCATTCTCCATGCTGTTCATTTGCCGTTTATACGGATTGATGCCGGAGGGGCCGAAATTATTAATCTTCACTGCCGATCACTTCCTTTACTTTTAAGGATCTATGTTATGATTATCGTCCTTGTATCTAGTCTTATTATCGGCAGTGCGATTTATTATTTAAACTTTATTTTTTGCAGTAAAAAACAAAGAAACCCGATCCAACCGGGACCAGATTCCTGTAACTAGTATGATAGTATTGTGTTTTCTTTTGAAAAAAAGGAACATAAGCCTAATATTCTCTTTTCCTCAAGCCATTTGTTAAGTATGTTCCGCGTTTTTCTCTTTCTTCTAGTTCTTTTTTACGTTTTTCTTCTTTATTAAAAAATTCGAGATCTTTGCGCAGTTCATCGGCACAGTCGTCACACAGCTTCCCTTTTTTGATCAGGGTTCCGCATTTTTCACATGGATAGCCCAGGTTTGGAAATGTAGCTATCTTTAAGCGCCCGGTGCGAATAAATTTGAGGAGCAAGTCTTCATCAATCCCTGTTTCCTCGATGACGCGTGGAATGGTTGCCGCCCGATTTTCACGGACTCGCAAAAATTTATATACAAGATCAAACTGTTTTTCTTCCTCTTTATAACAAGCATCACAAACATCGCGGAATTTATTTTTCACATAAATCGAACCGCAGTTTGGACAATCGACTAAATCCGGCATTGCTGCGCACCCCTTTTTTATTACGAGTTAATTACTATTATAATAGAAATCCGGATTCGTGGGTATTTTTTCTCATTATAATTTGATTTTCGTTTTTACAAGGAACAGGATTTACAGACAAATTATGCTTTTATTCATAATATTATTTCTAAAAAAGCAACTATTATCATGTTTGATTTTCAAGATTCATGATAAAATTATACTACGTTATTTACTATTATAAAGGACGATACATATGAGCTATAAAGGCCGCTTCATCACGTTTTTTATCGTTTTGATTATAAACTTATGCTATATGGCTTTTTATTATATAAGGGATGGCCATGTAAGCTGGTTTGAATTTTTGGGATTACCTGCAATGCTGCTCCTTGCCTGGTATTTTGGCAAGCAGTATGATTTGTCGCAGTATTATTTGAAAAAGTATTTGCAGCAGCAGAAGGAGCTTGAGGCGAGTTACGTTGAACTGCAGCAGAGCAAGAATGAATTATTAAGTCTTTTTGAAAATAGCAATGCTTTTCTTTGGTCGGTTGATTTAGCGACGCGGGAGGTAATCGTATCAAAAGGGATTGAAAACATGGTTGGTTGTATACAGGAAGACTTTCATAATTATTTTGAATTTTGGGCATCATTTTTTTATCCTGATGATATGGATATTGTTGAACATCAATATAATGAATTACTTTCAGCGAAGCCTTCCCGCTGTCAGATAAGAATCTTTACAAATAATGGTGAAGTGAAGTGGGTGGAAATCCATGGGAATCCTTTGCTTGATTCCTCCGGCAAAGTAGTAAAGCTTACAGGTGTCGCCTATGATATTACGGAGCGGAAACAGTTGGAAGATCAAATGAAACATATCGCCTATCACGACCACCTGACCGGTCTGCCAAATCGATATTTGCTAAATGACTATTTGCAGCGGTACCTTGCTTTTTGTAAAAGAAATAACACCAATCTGGCCGTCATGTTTCTCGATTTAGACAATTTTAAAATGATCAATGATCGATTTGGACACGATGTCGGTGATGCTTTATTGCAGCAGGCAGGAAAAAGATTAACCGACAGTGTCCGCGAAGAAGACGTATCCGCGCGTTTAGGCGGTGATGAATTCATCATTCTTTTAAACGACGTTGACAAAGAGCAGGCGAAGGGAATAGCTGAAAGATTAATTATGGCATTTAACAAGCCATTTCTGATCAATGATCAAACATGCACGATTTCCACGAGCATTGGAATTAGCCTTTATCCTCAGGATACCCAAGACGGTGAATTACTGATTCAGCTTGCAGATACAGCGATGTATTCGGCCAAAAAGCTTGGCAAGAATATGTACTGTTTTTATCAGGATGCATTAGACAGTGAAAGTGCGTTATAGTCATAGGAAAATTTATTTTATCCCCTTGCGATTGTTAAAGACGACACGGATGCCGCACCATTTGTCTTTAACAGCTTGGCGGCGTGATGGAGTGTTGACCCGGTTGTGTAAATGTCGTCAAATAGCATAATTTGTTTACCCGCCAGAGTGGTATTTGCCCGCAGTTGAAAAACCTGCGGCACATGAATCCGCTCTGTGCGGGATTTTTTTGATTGTTTTTCCGTATGAATTCTCGTGAGGATGTTGAGCGGCTGGAGACCCGCTTCACGGATAATCGCTTCCGCTTGATTGAAGCCGCGCTCCTGCAGCCTTTCTGGGCTTAATGGGATCGGGACGAGCAGGTCAGCTTGCTGGTTTTTGAGCTTTTGCTCGATCCACTCGGAGAAAATCGCGGCGAGAATGTAATCGCCGCGGAATTTGTAACGGGCGATAACTTCCTGGAGAAAATCGTTGTAGTGGAATAAGGAGTGATTTTGCTGCAGGCAGCCCTGCCACTGGGGATCCTCCTCCCAGCGGATACAGTCGTTGCAGGTTTGCTCGTGGATAAAGCGCGGGTCTAATAGACTGAGAGGCCGGTTGCAAATTTTACACGTTGGTCCTTCAATGGGCTGCAATTTCCCTTTGCAAGTCGGGCAGATGGTTTGTTTCTTTTCTTCGGAGATAAGGAAGGTCCAGCCTAGAATAGGGCTGATTTCTGTATGGCAGATGAGGCAGTAGTCGGTCATTGGGGTTCGTCCTTTCTATTTAAGATTAACCAGGGTCAGAGGAATGTGGCTGGCTTTTTATTCATCTATGTAAATAAATCTGGGCGTGGAAATAGATTTGCTTTCCCCGCTCAAATTCCTCTCGTGGGCTTCGCCTTATTGATAAACATTTCTTTCAAATTGATACTCTTCTCCTTTCTCCTCAATTGATTTTTTCCATTGAAACAAAAAACATTTCCGGGACCCTTACCTTTGATAAACATTCAGAACAGATGATTCGAAAATATGGAGATAGTGGAGAAGAAGGCTTTTCTAATCCTATACTGCAAGCAGAACGACATGTTATTCAACTCAGAAACTGGCTGCATAAACATAAATTCCCTGCTATTCCTATTGAATACCTCGTAACAATCACACTGCCGCAAACCATCTTGAAATCAAATCATATCGATATTTTTAAAAAAGTAATCCATACTGAGCAAGTCATAAACAGAGTTCAAGCCATTGATAAACTTTATCGAACTGACGTGATCGATGAGAAAATGATACGTAAACTCAGCAGAACTTTAATAAAAGAAGATACATCTGCCTCAAGCGACATTCTTAAATCATGGGATATTTCCCCAACGGAAATAATCCCGGGTGTTGAATGCCCCTTCTGCCACACCATTCCGATGACAAGAATTCATGGCGCTTGGTACTGTCCAATCTGTAAAGGAGTTTCGAAAGATGCCCATATTCAAGCAATACAGGATTATTTCCTACTGTTGGGAGAAACAATGACGAATAAACAATGCAGGGAGTTTCTGCTGATTACTTCAAGAAGAACAGCAGAGCAACTATTAAATTCTATGAATTTAACTAGAGAGGGAGTTACGAAAGGAATTGTTTATCGAATGAAGTATTAATAAGGATGGGTAGCCCCCTCTTTTAATCTATAATTACTCTAATAAGTGCGAAAAACAGTAGTTTTGGTGCAATTATTTTATTTTTGGTGCAAATATGCTGGGATTTGGTGCAATAAATAAAAATCAGGTGCAATTCCTCTATATTTTGGTGCGATTATCAATTTTTCAAGGGAACAAGCCCTGATTTTAGGGCTTGCCCCCCTTCTTTGTGATGTTTTTTTAAATTAATCATCAATCAATCCCTTTTCCCTCGCTTCTTTATTCATGGCGAGGATTTGTTTTCGGGCTTTGACCATCGCTTCTGTTTTTCCGTGATGGAAAAAGGTGATGTCGCCGGATGGATAGTCAGGGCTGCGGCCGACGCGGCCGGCGATTTGGACGAGGGCACTTTCAGTGAAGATTCGATCCTCTGCGCCGAGAACGGCGACATCAAGATTGGGGAAGGTAACGCCCCGTTCTAGAATCGTTGTCGTTAAGAGAATCGGGATTTCTTTGTTGCGCATCGCTTGGACTTTTTCTTTACGCTGCGGATCTTCAGCATGAACGGACTCTATCTTGGGATGGATCTTTTTCATAATAGGGAGCAGCCTTTCCATTAATTCAATCCGCGGGAAAAAGAGCAGGACCTGCTTTTCTGCGCTGATGCGCTGTTTCAGCCATGTGAGGACGTTTGGCGGGAGGCTGCCTTTGTACAGCCCCTTCCTCCAGTTACCGCACCAGACAAACCGGGGCACCGGCAGGGAATGGCGGTGAAAACGGGCCGGGATGGTGACGAAGTTTCTTTTTCCTAAACGGCATTCCTTTTGCAGTGCGGCATTGGGCGTTGCTGTTAAGAAAATCAGCGCGGACACCGGTTTACGAGCCTGCTCTACCGCGTATTGCAAGGTTTCCTCTGCGGAAAATGGGAAAGCATCGACTTCGTCGACAATGATGGTGTCAAAGGCTTGAAAGAACCGGAGCAGCTGGTGCGTCGTGGAAATCGTGAGTGGTGCGTAGAGATGACGGTCTTTGCTGCCGCCGTATAACACCGCGACGGTGATAGTCGGAAATACCTTTTGCAGACGGGGCGCGAGTTCCAGGACGACGTCCGTTCGCGGTGTGGCGATACAGACGCGCTTTCCTTCCATTAGTGCAGCGTTAATGCCTTGAAAAAGCACCTCTGTTTTTCCTGCGCCGCAAACGGCCCAAACGAGGAGTGACTGTGTTTGGCAAACAGCCTCAACGACCCGTTCGGATGCGTGCTGCTGACCGGATGACAAGGTCCCGCTCCATTGCAGCAAAGAATCTCCCTTGCTTGTATGAGAGAGTTTACTTGTTGGCGGCGAATCTTGGAGTGGCAAATGGTTATTTTTTGCATGAAAATTATCACTTATATTCGCGAGGATTTGCTGAATTTCTAATGGTGGCATCTCATTCGCTTCGCTAGGATTTGACTCCAGTTTACTCATGGCGTCAGGATCTGGTCCAGTCCAACTGACTAATGGACTGCAGGCACTGACCCTTCCCATCATAATACATTTACGGCAATAAGTGCAGGTTTCACCACAGCGGGCACACGGGAAACTGGCGAAAAGACGGCTTTCCTGATTTCCGCAGCGGATGCATTTTGCCTTGTTGTTCTCCATGATAATTCCCTTTCGATAGATGAGAAAACCATTTTCATAATGGGATTGAATCGCCTCGATTGGAAACGGAAGGTCCTCGAGCAGGAGTTGTTTGCCGGTAAGCATAAATTGTAACGCTTCATCGAACTGGAAATCGCTATTAAAAGCGGGCTGGGGCGGTATTTCAATTTGGGAAATGGGAAGAGTATTATCCGCGGACGAGAGCAAGACTTCTGGAATCAATTTTCCTTGAGTATGAGCAAAACGCATTGGATCACCTCATCATTAGTCATATTGTGGATAATTTTCAATATTCACATATGGTTATCCTCAATCGGTGGATAAATTTCAGAATATTGTGGATAGTTTTAGGTTAGGGCGGTTAAATTTCTATTTTACCTTATTGCCCTTGTGGATAAATGTCAGTTTTGTTCACGAATCAGTGTTTTCGACGGGGCTCACTGTTTCATGTACGGCCGGCTGTCAGGCCAAACCCGGCAGCCTTATTTAGTTTGCGGCTCTTTCTTTTTGTTGCGGGATCATTCAGTTTGTAGGAAATAGGTGGTTTTTTAAGAACGTGATATGAATGGAGGCAGCCCGTATTAGAAAGTTGGCTGCTTTCCAATCAATTCGAGCTGCAGGTCGCTTAATGGGTAGGTTTGGCAGAGGAATACATGTCCGTTCTTTTTTTCTTCTTCTGATAAAGCCTTAGCTGCGGCATCCGTCAATTTATATTGCCCTTTAACAACTCTCATTTTACATATTCCGCAGCCGCCGCCATTGCAGCCGTACGGGATTTTTGCCGTTTGGATCTTTGCTGCTTCCACTATCGATATAGTTTCCGTGCATATGAAACTTTCATTTTTATAAGTTATTGTAAACATTTCTATCAGCTTCTTTCTATCTTCACATTCTTCATTTTGTCTATATTTAAGGCTCAGTTAAAGTTCAGAGTTGATAATAGCCTTATGTGTATGGCGTGAACGACTTTTCTTTGGTACAAAGAACGCACAGAGGAACTTCGACTAAATACCGCCACGTCCTGTGGCGAACGTCGAAGTCAGCACATCCTATGCAAGTCCATGCACATAAGGCGGTTTATGAATCAACAACAAGATTTAACAAAGCCATATTTAAAAGGATCGGAGTACTTTTCATTAGTTATCCACAAAAAAGGTTAGTTTTCCATTTTATTAACACATTACTAACAAAATCCAGATATTTATCCACTAATATGGATAAGTTACTCACAGTTTCCAGCAGGTTATCCACTAATTTTATTCACTTATCCACATTTTGGGGTTTGAGTAATATTTTTTCGAGGTTTTGTACAGTTTATATCGTGGAGAAGTTTTCGTAAAGGGTCTGGATATTTGCGTGCAAAATTCAAAAAAAGACCGTCGTTGAGTAACAGAAATCACATACGAAATGGATCTTTTCTGGTATTGTTGAATATACCTGATCGATGTCTCTCTTGTGTGACAGCCCTTACTTATTGACGGTCTGTGGATCATTATCTTACTTCTACCCAGCCTTTTTTGATCGCTACGACTACAGCTTGAGTACGATCGTTCACGTTCATTTTTTGCAGGATGTTACTTACGTGGTTTTTAACTGTTTTTTCACTGATAAATAATGCGTCACCGATGGCGCGGTTGCTTTTTCCATCTGCTAACAGCTGAAGAACTTCGCATTCACGGCGTGTTAACAAATGCAGCGGCCGGCGGATTTCCATTTGGCGCAGGAATTGATTTCCTGAACCTTCCTCTGAAGCCAAACGACGGTATTCTTTAACCAGATTATGTGTTACTTTCGGATGCAGGTAAGAACCTCCATCAGCAACCACTTTGATCGCTTCAATCAGGGCATCAGCATCCATTTCTTTCAGCATATAGCCGCTGGCACCTGTTTTTAATGCATGTGTTACATAGTTCTCATCATCGTGAATCGAAAGGATAATGACCTTTGAATCAGGGAAGTTTTCGATTAATTGCTGTGTTGCTTCAATTCCGTTCACATTTGGCATATTTATATCCATCAACACAACATTTGGGTGGTGCTTTTCCACTAATTCCATTGCTTCCGTTCCATCACTGCCTTCAGCCACGACTTCAAAGGATTTCTCGAACTCTAAAATTCGCTTAACCCCTTCTCTGAATAGTTGGTGATCATCTATTATGACGATTCTAGTACTCAATTACTCCGCCTCCCATGTCCGTTCCTTACTATTATTTTACATCTACTGCTATTTTACCACTTACTTTATGTAAATACATGAAATCATTCTGATAATTCCTAAAAATGTTGATAATAGATACATGTCAAAAGCTCTATTAAACTAGTTGCAAACACAGTATGGAAAAGAAAATTAATAAATATGATTAGAATGATACCATTTATAAAGCAGGGGCAAGTTTTTATAACCATACGGATGATGTTCTTTATTGCCTAGAGTTTAGATATGGATAAGTCATTATAGCGGGCTGTTCACGCTAAAAGTCCGTCTAGCGGCCGTTCAGTATGAACACATTCCAGATTAGGCGGCGCTTTCAACCTATCAAGCTTTTCCCCGGGATGCAAATACTGCTGTTTATTTTTATAAGATGCCGAGCAGCCCTTCCTGAGACTCCCGGTGCTCAAGACTCAGAAGGCTCTCTGCCCAGCAGTTGCTTGAAACCATATTTATGCAAAATTTTTATACGTTTAATCCTTTAGCGGTACTTTAATCGTGACAGTCGTTCCTTTGCCAATTTCAGAATCGATCGTCAATTCTCCATCTAAAAGGTCTACCCTTTCTCTCATGCCGATTAATCCGAAAGAGGATTCTTTCCTCGTTTCTTTGTCAAAGCCTTTGCCGTCGTCTTGAATGATGATGGTGATCTTGTCTTTGTAGTTTTCCAATTTCACCAGCACTTCATTAGCTTCGGCGTGCTTCATCGCATTTTGTACAGATTCTTGAATTAAACGGAAGAAAGAAACTTCATATTTTGCCGGTAGTCGCCTTTCCTCTCCGAGACAAACAAGCTGGATACGAGAGGTGTTGAAGTAATCCTCTGTTGTCTGCATATATTTTCTCAGAGCCGGAACAAGACCTAAATCATCGAGTGCCATCGGGCGGAGGTCATAAATAATATGACGAACTTCGTACAGCGCATCACGAACCATTTTCTTCACATTGCGGATTTCTGCCATGGCTTCGTCTGCACCGCGCTCACGGAATATTTTTTCAATCAAATCAGAACGCAGCATCACGTTGGCCATCATCTGCGCCGGTCCATCATGAATTTCCCGTGAAAGACGTCTTCGTTCTTCCTCCTGTGCTTCGATAATTTTGATACTGAAATGCTGCTTTAGATTGGCGTCCTCTAATACTTCACCGATTTTTTGTAAATCGCTTTGCAAATAATTCATGACAACGCTGATTTGCGAGACTAAGTTGTCAGCACGGTCAATCGTTTCATGCAGACCGACAAGCCTTCTTTCAAGCTCATCACGGCGAATCCGCAGCTGTTTTTCCTTTTGCCGATTCATGCTTAAGGTCGTTTGAATATTGTTGGCATGTTCATAAACCTTTCTTACTTCATCCTCGGAAAATTCGTTAAAGCAACGGCTTACATCTGAGAGCCGTTTCCGAGAAGCTCTTGCCATCTTATCCAGCTTGTCGCCTTCTTCAATGATTTTGAGAACGGTCAGCTTAACCTCTTTGAGTTCATTTGCTAAAGTGTCATAGTCTTTGCGGCAGGTCTCCCCAATTTGGTATATTTCTGTTTTACTGTGTTCGACCGTATCAATCATTTTTTCCAGAATGGCATCGAGTGCTTTCGTATCAAATTTTTTTACTTTCATATCTATATCCCCCAAAAGACAAATGAGCCTTTGACATCCCTCATTTATTGTATCTTGAAAAGGAGAATTTTGTATGAAAATAACGAAAAAGAGTGAAAAAATCGTTAAATAGGCTCATGATTATTATATCACTAATAGGTTGTATATCCCATGCGGAATTTCTCTCACCTAAGAATTATTAATACTTTTATACTATTGAATATTTTATCCTATAATTACGTCCAATTATACCACTCCAATGAGCCATTTATATTAAAATTTTATTACAATCTCTATATTTGGAATCAGAGTATTGTAAAAATATTTGCAAGATATGGGATTTGGGATGCAACCTGATGGGTTTGTTTTTCTATAGAAAAAGTAATGTACCTATGGATGAATACCTATATTAACCATGATAATACGAGTAAGTTTTTTGTCGAATCCCATTCGGCCGGCTTCCCCCTTTTCAGCCATTTCCTTTATAATGGAAGGTGTGATCAGGTAACGAAACGAATATATATACATATTTGAATTAGAGAAAGGATCGGTTAGATGTTATCCCGTTATTATACAGTTAGCCTTAAAGGCGAACATGAAATTGTTATTCAAAAATCCCGCTTTATCGCTCATGTAGCGCGGGTCGAAACAGAGGCAGCAGCACAGAATTTTATTGTGGAAATAAAGAAGCAGTATTGGAATGCGACTCATAATTGCTCCGCATATTTAATTGGCGAGCATGACCAGATTCAAAAGGCCAATGACGACGGAGAGCCGAGCGGAACAGCCGGCGTGCCGATTCTCGAGGTGTTGAAGAAAAAGGGGCTGAAGGATACGGTCGTCGTGGTAACGCGCTATTTCGGCGGGATTAAGCTTGGAGCAGGCGGTCTCATCCGCGCCTACGGAAAAGCAACTTCTGAGGGAATTGAGGCAACAGGTGTCGTGCTGCGGAAGCTGATGCAGGTGGTATCGACGAAAATTGATTATACCTGGCTCGGCAAAATGGAAAATGAACTGCGGTCCTCTGTCTATACGATTAAAGAGATTCAGTATCTCGATAATGTGGTGATTGATACATATGTCGAAGAGGGAGATGTTGCGGCCTTTACGGATTGGGTGATCGAGCTGACGAATGGCCAGGCAGAGATACGTGAGGGCGAAGTGCTTTATATGGAGGAATTGGTATAGGGAGAGGCGGTTGCGTGCCTCTCCTTTTTGTATTGGGTCGATGCCAGACGTCCGCTGTAATAACCGTCCCCGTGTTTCCCTATGGATACAGGATTGATAAACTGTATTGTTCTCCGATTAACAGGTCGTATACCAGAAGCTTGTAGTCATCTAATAACTCTTCTCGTTTTCCACTTAATTCTGTAATAAATTCTTGGGCGCTGTCTATTCTTAGATTGGATTTAAGCCCTGGAATTTCGATCATTAGTTCATCCAGTAAATTGTAGAACGCAGGCTTTTTGAAGCCAAGGTAATCATAAACAATTGTTGCCAAATAGTTGGGACTGATGCTGCCTAAATCCTTTTGCCCTTTGGCAAAATTAGAATAGATCAGCAATGGTGTTTCGGAATATTTTCTCGTCATCATAAGCTTATCCTCGGTCTCGTATCCTGCTTCCTTGTAAATGGCTTGATCCGCCCCAAGGATGGGCATATGATCTCCCCAAAAGACGACAATGGTCGGTTCATCCAGTCCTTCTAGCCGGTCTACCAAGAGCTTTAATGCTTCATCTGACCTGCGGATGCCCTCTGTATAGACTTCCAGCGTCTCGATGGATTCTTCGCTCAAGCCCGCAATTTTGATCTTATTTTCCTTGTAAGCACCTGGATTATAAGGCATATGGTTCTGCATGGAAACAGCATGAATAAATAACGGTTCATCGGTCTTTTTGATCTGATCCAAAATTTCAAGACTAAGCGACTCATCCGTTATCACTCCACCCGGCGTCCGTTCTTGAAACGACATTGTTTTTTCATCAATAAACTCATCAATGCCAAAGGTGTTATAGACCTGATCTCGTTTATAAAACACCCGATTATAAGGATGGATTGCCAGCGTCCGATATCCTTCCCATTCTAGATTACTAGCGATGGTTGGAATGAAGGATTGTTTTGTGACCGCCTCCTGATACGGAATGGAACCTATTTTTAAAAAGGAAGTCGAGAACCCGGTTAAGGCTTCAAATTCCACATTAGCCGTTGCCCCGCCAAAGACGGGTGACAACAAGGCCCCTGAAGGGTGTTCATTCATCAAAGAACGAAGTGAAATGAGTGGGTCTGCACTAAATTCCGCATCCAGCTTGGTCGGGTCCCAGAAAGATTCACTCATCAAATAGATGATATTCGGTTTTTGTCCGCTTTCCTCCCTTGCTTCATTGCTGGAAACCTTTACATATTTCTCCGCTATTTTCAAAACAGATTCCTTTGAATAAGTTCCAGGTTTCTCAAGAATATCGCTATGAATATTCGATAAAAATCCGAAAAGAAAACCGTTTACCTCATAGTTCTCAATTTGATTCCATTTTACGATTTCCACATGACTGCGTTGCACAAGGGTATTCATAAAGGTTTTGGGAAAGTTTGTATACGAATACAGCAACGTAATCACGACAGCAAAGGTGATTCCCCTCATCCACAGCGCCATTTTCAGTTTTGGCAGATAACGGGAAAGAAACCCCATGCCAATAAACAACAGAAGAATTACGAATATTTGCCCGACCGAGATATATTCCTTGATCATCGGAATAACATCTTTCATCGCCTTCATTTGCTTGTAATCATTAAAATAAAGAGGTTCAGTCCTTATGTTAAGCTTGTTGTAATGGATAAAACCAATCGCCAGCAGCAGAAACGACGTAATCAGAGAACTAAAATAGAGATTTCCCAATAACACATAGGCAAGCAAAAAGATAAATAAAATATAGAGAACACCAGCCATATAAATACTGAAATTACTTATAATCCATTCCGATGTCATTATTGGATCCTTTAGCATCTGAAAGTATTGAAAATAATAATTGACAATCATGGATGCAGCAAATGAAGAAATAAAAATAAAGAGGTATTTGAATCCTATTAATACCTTGGGGTGATGCTGCTCAAGTGATGCAAACAATTTTAATTGTATCTTTATCGTGGAAAACAATAGGAAAAAAATGATGATAAGATAGACGGTCATTTTCTTTGTATCTTCCTGCATCCAATAGATGAAGTTATCGATACTAAAACGATTTCGAAATAATTTAATCGTAAACAATAATGCAAAAGCAAAGATCCCATTCCATGCAGCCAAACTAATGAGCCGGTTAATCTTCAGTCTTTTCATAAACCTAAACATCTCCGAAAGTAATAATCTAGCAGTAACATTTACAAAAATTTAAAGTAAGTAACCTGCATATTTAATTTACATTAGTATATCATAGCTGCGAAATTGGTCGCCCGCAAAAGCAAATGTTCATTAAATTGCCATACCTTTTCAAGAACTTTACAATTTGAATCATTTCATTATTAAAAAAGAAAGACAGAGCCCATTTTCATAAAAATGGTGAAATGCTTCATCAAGGCAATTTTCTGTCAACCAAAAAAAAGGTCTGTCCCGCAAGACGATTAACGCCTTATAGGACAGACCTTTTTAATTTAGCGGTTTTTAACGGTTGAGTACCGGATACCCCTGACTATTTTTAGCAATGGATTATAGTTCTTGCCGACGAGACCGATTTTTTCTGCAAAGATTTCAATTACGATTAACAGTACGACAATTAACGCAACGGAACCAAGTGTTTTGGCTTGTGAGAAGATGATTGCTGCTAAGCCAAAGAAAGCGGCCATTGCATAAATGATTAATACTGTTTGACGATGGGTAAATCCTAATCTTAATAAGCAATGATGCAAATGTGATTTATCTGGTGCCGATAGCGGCTTTTTGTTCACAATACGGCGCAAGATGGCAAAGAATGTGTCGGAGATTGGCACTCCAAGAATGATGATTGGGATGATAAACGAGATAAGGGTAACGTTTTTGAACCCAAGCAGCGAAAACACGGCAATCATAAATCCCAAGAACAAGGCCCCTGTGTCTCCCATGAAGATCTTGGCCGGATGGAAATTGTAGAACAAAAATCCAACTGTACTTGCTAAAAGAATCGCTCCCATTACAACAACAAATGGATTTCCGAACAGAATAGCCATTCCGGAAATGGTGATGATTGCAATCGATGATACACCTGCAGCCAAACCATCGAGACCGTCAATCAAGTTAATCGCATTTGTGATTCCGACAATCCACAAAAAGGTAATTGGAACACTAAAGAATCCAAACTCTATTCGATTATTAACAAACGGTAAATTGATAAACTCCACCTGTATTCCGCCATAGAAAATAACAATGGAAGCTGCCAGCAGCTGACCAAACATTTTCATTTTCGGTGAGATTTCAAACATGTCATCAAGGACACCCGTAATGATGATAATGCCGCTCCCAATCATAATGGCTTTCAGAGCATTAGGCAGTAAGAACGGTGATACTGGATGGTAAATGAAAACACCGATAACGAAACTTATATAAATGGCTAAGCCCCCAAGACGAGGCATAATTTTTTGATGAACTTTTCTTTGGTTCGGCTTGTCAGTTGCGCCGATTACAAATGCTAATTTTTTCACAACAGGAGTAATAAGGATAGAACTGATGAGACATATTAACATCGTTAAGTAAATCATGAATATCCTCCCTTAATTGTATCTTGCCCATTCTATGTAAAATGAAACAGGCAAAATCCACTAACCCAAGATCCCTAATTATTCTCTAAATATAACTAGATTTTTCCATATGCATATACCACAACACTGAGGATTATATCACAATTCTAGGAAATTGAGAATCTTTATTTAGCCTATCAAAGGGTAGGGAAAAGCGCTATTTTCATAGATTCAGGACGGTCTTAGCTCCTAGAAACAACATTTATGTATAGAAAGCAAGGGATTTTCGTCACCGCTTAACCATGATTATATACCCATTTTATTCATAATGAAACGATGTTTATGTCAGATGTGCAACTGAAGATGACAATTTCATGAAAGTTTCATGAAGGATTGTAAAGTGGTGAACTTGTCGAAAAATTGCCGATAAATGCGAAGGGGCAGCGGGTTTGATGAAGGACATTTTGATGGTGCTGTAACTGGATTTTGTTCTTCATGCCCCTTATGAAGGACATTCTAACAAAGCTATCACGGGGTTTTGTCCTTCACTCTTTCAAATGCTTCTTATGTAAAAAAGGCTGAACGCACGCATTCAGCCTTTCTCTATTTATGTGGGACTGTCCCCTGTCCCTCTTTATATTATGCCTGTGCTTTTAATTCCTGTAAATATGCAGAAAGTGCTTCTTTCCAATCACGCAGTGGAGTGAAGCCTTGTTCTTCAAGTTTCTTTTTACTTAAAACGGAATATTTCGGTCTTTTTGCCGGGGTTGGATATTGGTCCGTTGTCAGCGGGTTGACCTTTACTTCCAGACCTGCTTGGTTAAAAATTTCTACGGCAAATTCATACCAGGAGCAGATGCCGCTGTTGGTTGCGTGGTAAACGCCGTATTTGTCCGTATCCACCATTTCAACCAGCAGCTTTGCCAGGTCGACGGTATACGTTGGCGAACCGATTTGATCGCTTACAACGCCTAACTCGCCGCGCTCTTTGCCAAGGCGGAGCATCGTTTTGACAAAATTGTGCCCGTTCAAACCGTACACCCATGCAGTGCGGACAATGAAATATTTCTCCAACGCGGCTTTTAAAAATTCTTCGCCGGCTAATTTTGTCCTGCCGTAGGCGCCGATTGGATCGGTCTTTTGATCGGCTTCGTATGGTTCGCTATTATTGCCATTGAAGACATAGTCTGTGCTGATGTAAATCATTTTTGCATCCAAGGCTTTGGCTGCTTCTGCTAAATATTTTGTCCCAAGAGCATTGACATTATAAGCTGTTTCTTCTTTAGATTCCGCTTTGTCCACTGCTGTAAAAGCAGCACAATGGATGATGGCGTCCGGGTTTATTTTTTTCACATAGGCATGGACAGCTTCTTCGTTTGTCAGATCGAAATCATCGCGGTCGGTACCGTGCGGCTGGTGACCTTTTGCGCTTAATTCTTTGACAACATCATGGCCTAATTGACCATTCACACCTGTTACTAAAACAATCATTTTTCAACCTCTAATCTATCCCCGTACTGAGATTTAAAGTATTCCTGGTATTCGCCGGAAATGATGTTCTGCCACCATTCCTGGTTGTTGAGATACCAGTCGATTGTCTGCTTAATGCCTGTTTCAAAGGTATATTTTGGCTCCCAGCCGAGTTCTGTGCGCAGCTTCGCAGCGTCGATCGCATAGCGGCGGTCGTGGCCTGGGCGGTCCTTGACGTACTTGATTAATGATTCCGGTTTGCCCAATTGAGCAAGGATCGTTTTGACAATTTCAACATTCGTTCTTTCATTGTTGCCGCCGACATTGTACACTTCACCATCGCGGCCTTTATGGAGCACAAGGTCAATCGCTTGGCAGTGGTCCTCAACATGAAGCCAGTCGCGGATGTTTAAGCCATCGCCATAAACAGGAAGATCCTTGTCATGCAAGGCGTTGATAATCATTAACGGAATTAGTTTTTCCGGGAAATGGAACGGACCGTAGTTGTTAGAGCAGCGCGTAATATTGATTGGCATGCCGTATGTTTCATGGTAGGCACGCACCAAAAGGTCAGCTCCTGTTTTACTTGCGCTGTACGGGCTGTTTGGCGCCAGCGGTGTTTCTTCAGTGAAGTAACCGGTTGCGCCTAAGGTACCGTACACTTCATCAGTGGAAACCTGTAAGTATTTTTTCACGCCGATTGCCTTAGCTGCATCTAAAAGACAAAGCGTTCCCTGGATATTCGTTTGCACGAAAATTTCCGGATTGGTGATGCTGCGGTCCACATGGGATTCAGCGGCGAAATTTAGGACATAGTCGAATTTTTCTTTTTCAAATAGGTCCTGGATAAATGGACGGTCAGCAATGTCGCCTTTAACGAATTTATAGTTTGGCTTGCTTTCAATATCCTTCAGGTTTTCGAGATTGCCTGCATACGTTAATAAGTCTAAGTTTACAATTTGATACTCAGGATATTTATTCACCATGTAGCGTACGAAGTTGCTGCCAATAAAGCCAGCTCCGCCTGTTATTAATAGTTTCATGTGATCCTCCTGTTTTTCACTGGCTGACCGAAAGTCATCTTCCGGGTCAGGCCTTTTCTCTATTCATTCAAAGCCTTCTGTGCACAGCATGATAGACGCAGGCACAGAAGGCTGGGGTAACATATTAGTCTTCGTAAACAAAATTCAGATGCGTGGCTTCAGCTAATGTTGGATGCTTTGTATCTTTATCGGACAGAATCGGGCTTGTTGTCGGCCAGTCGATGCCAAGCGCCGGGTCATTCCAGAGAATGCCGCCGTCATGCTCAGGCGAATAGTATTCATCCACTTTGTAGGCCACGGTTGTGTCCGGAACAATGGTGCAGAAACCGTGGGCAAAGCCTTTTGGCACAAGAAGCTGGCGTTTGTTATGTTCGGATAAAATCACACCGATCCACTGACCGTAAGTCGGAGAGCCTTTGCGGATATCGACGGCCACATCATAAATGGCGCCTGTGATACAGCGGACAATCTTTGTCTGTGCCTTTGGATTCAATTGGAAATGAAGTCCGCGCAACGTGCCGACTGGAGCTGATAAGGATTGATTATCCTGAATCAAATCATAGTGCAGTCCCAGTTCTTCAAAGACCTTTTTATTATAGCTTTCCATAAAATAGCCGCGGTGGTCGCCAAATACTTTTGGTTCTAAAATCACAACACCTGGCAATTTTGTTTCTATTTTGTTCATCGATTAAGACCTCACTTATTGGATAGGTTTAGGACCTGTGCCGGCAATTTTAATCAAATATTGTCCGTATTGATTTTTCAAAAGCGGCTCGGCTAGTTCGATTAGTTTGTCTTTTGTAATATACCCCATTTTAAAGGCGATTTCTTCAAGGCAGGCAATTTTTAGTGATTGCCGTTTTTCAATGGTTTCAATAAATTGTGATGCTTCTAACAAAGATTCATGCGTGCCGGTATCAAGCCATGCATAGCCGCGGCCTAAAAGCTCCACATTCAGCTCGCCTGATTCAAGGTAGATTTTGTTGACATCGGTAATTTCTAATTCCCCGCGTGCCGATGGCTTAATGCTCTTCGCAATCTTGACAACACGATTATCGTAAAAATAAAGCCCGGTTACGGCATAGTTTGATTTTGGCTGCTCCGGTTTTTCTTCGATCGAAATCGCCTTTCCGTTATCATCAAATTCAACAACCCCAAAGCGTTCCGGGTCATTTACATAGTAGCCGAACACCGTTGCACCTTTTTCACGTGCTTCTGCTTTCTTTAAGAGATTGGTTAAGCCGTGTCCGTAGAAAATATTATCTCCCAGCACAAGGGCCACATGATCGTCTCCAATAAACTCTTCCCCGATTAGAAAGGCTTGCGCCAGTCCGCCCGGATGCGGCTGTACTTTATATGAAAGATTGATCCCAAAATCGGATCCATCCCCTAAACTTTGTTCAAAACGCGGTGTATCCTGCGGGGTTGAAATAATCAAAATGTCTTTGATCCCTGCAAGCATTAAGACAGATAGCGGATAATAAATCATCGGTTTATCATATACAGGCAGCAATTGTTTCGATACGACCTTTGTTAAAGGATATAGTCTTGTGCCGCTCCCGCCAGCTAGAATGATGCCTTTCATTGAATCCCACTCCCTATTTTCATTAATTTCTCACCCCATCATATCATTTTACAATATTCACCAGCACAGTGAATGATTATGATGGTTTTTTTTATATAGGCTCTGTTAAACTTGGTTGTTGATTTCCGTTCCAGGCACTTCGCTTTCCGCGGGCGACCGCCGAGCCTCCTCGCCACTTCGTGCCTGCGGGGTCTCGTCTGTCTCGCGGTTCCCGCAGGACATTGAATAAGCTTCCTCGAATCCGCCCACGCACGATGAAAATGCGCAGCATTTTCGGAGGAGTCTTCGTGCCTTCCACTCCAATCAACAAGGTATTAAATATCAACATCGACCTTTAACACAGCCTTTATATATAAAATAAATTCACATTTCCCGCTCGTTAGACTCTCACAGGTGTTAACGATGGCTAGAGTGAAAATATTTTCTTCAGTGTATACGTGGCAATCTTTTTATTCTTCACGAGCAGAATTTGTTTCAGAAATCGTTTGACCAGCTGTGTGCGATAGGAAGAAAACAAGTCTTTCTTATAATTGCGGTAAAAGTTTGTTTCTGAATCCAGGATACTTTTATAGCGGTTCAGTGAAACCCGGTCATAATCCATGACCGACAATTCATGTTCCAGCTCTGTATCGAGTAACAGCACCTTATAGCCTTTGTGATAAATTTCAAAGAAAAGCCAATGGTCGAGATAATCTAAGGCAAATTCCTGATTAAACCCGTTTAGTTCCGTTAAAAAGGAGACCTTAATTAAACTGCCGGAATTGATCGCCATGACCGGCTTCTCCTGAATTCCCGTCTGCGGTTTTTCCCCAATCAGCGGCCGCAGTGTATCGCTGTAAACAGGAGATATCATCGCATGGTCGCTATTGATTTTCGGGACAACAGCAGCTGCTTCCTCCGGGACTTCCGCTAAATGCAGTACTCTATTGATATAGTCCGCTGTTAATTCGGTATCGTGATCAAGCAGCAGCAGCCACTCACTGCCATTGCTCTTTGCTATGGAATAGGCGTAATTATAAGCTGTTGCGATGCCTAAATTCCGTTCATCATGGATATAGGATATGTGCAGCCCTTCTATAACAGGAGGAGTAAATCCTTGTTTCTCCGGACTATTATCATACAGAATCAGTTCGATTTTACCTTCTGGAAACTGAATCTGGCTGAATAAGTGTTGTTTTAGCGTCCGGTATGTTTTACTTTCCTCCGGTTTTTGCTTATAAAGCACCATAACCATCGTTATGTTCATTTGAAAACCTCTTTTACGCTATATTCCTTAATCTTCTGTGAAACAATCAGGAGAACGAGGAAAAAGCTGATTCCCAGTGGATTGTTTATAAATGGATTAATATTGGTTAATAATAAGATCCCCATAAACACAGCCAGGAGAGCGAAATCCAGCGGCATGAGCTTCCGCCCTTTTTTATAGCTGACCCAATAATTATAATAAACCATTAAAAAGAGAAAGCCCCAAATAGCCAGACCAATGACTCCCTGTTCCACCAAAATATCAAGAAAACTCATTTCGATTCCGGTGATTCTGCCGGCAATCTCCATGCCATATCCGGTTCCCACAATCAAATTGGCTGGTTTGGATAGGATGTGGATCGAATCCTTAATAAACTCGATGCGCTTATTGACACTGACATCCTCAACTTTTTCTTTATATTTTTTATCTTTTTTCTCTTCGTCACTGTACTTATGCTTCTGGACTGTCTCTGTTCCGAAACGTTCAAGGGTCATATTTTCAAACATCACCGGTACGACCATCATCACGACAATAGAGATGATAAAACGTTTAAGAAAATCCCTCGACTGGAGCAATTTTTGGATTTTTGTTTTCAATCCTTTAATCGGGTCCACAATGACTTTAATATCCAAAAGGATAATCATGATGACGCTGATCATAAATGCCAGTAAAAAACCTCTTGTTTCCGACCAAAGCACGGATATTGAACCAATCGTGATCAGGGCGATATTCAATTTACTGTATTTTTTATGCAGCAAATCATTAAATGCCAGAATCACCCCAATGAGGACGAAGAAATGACTTTTGTAAAAGACACTGTTGCTTGGTCTGAAAAATAAATCATCATTCATAATCGTATTCATAAACTTCCAAAAATAATAGAAGTCAGCGGCAAAGATCGTTTTTCCTAAAACAGAAACGGTAATGGTAAAGATCGAAACGACAATCGCACTATACTTTAATAACGTGATGATTCTGGAGAGCGGAAAACGCTCTTGAGCAATATAGTAGGCTAATGGAAAAAATAGCACAATGTACGATACTCTAAAAAAGTCCGTTACGATCGCCCCTAACGGATGGCCATTGACAAAGCCGATTAGACAGCTGACGCAGAACCAAGCCAGAAGCGCATAGATCCCAATCGAAACAGGATTAAAGCGGAAAAATGTATTTATTTCTTTATTAAAAATTGCTTTTTCTTTTATGATGCGAAAAATAAAAGTTCCTAATACAAGCAGAAACAAAACCTGGCGAATAGATAAAACGCCAAAATCAATCAGCCGGCCTCCGCCGCCAATAAAAATTTCCACAAAAAAAACAGTTAATAGTAGTTTTTCAAAGCGATTCATATACAAACCTCACATATACCCATAGGGATCCCCTTTTCCACGCGGATCTCCTCCCTATTTAAATTTGTTTTATCTTGGGGTTCGCATTCCATTTCAGCCATAAAGATTTTAATGTAACCTTTTTATATTTTAACGCTCTCTTCTCAACTAAGTACCATGAAATAATGGCCAATAGAAGAGCCAACGGGAATGTTAGTAAGAAATTCCCCCAAACGTTCAGCTGATTATGAAAAAGATAGCTCATGATTTGTTGGATTGGAAATGCATAAATATAAATTCCGTAAGAAAAATCCCCATATCTCCCAAAGTTCTGTAATTTAACCCTTGTATCAAATGCCACATAGAAAATCAGATACGTTCCAAAAATCGTGAACGCATAAACAAAGTACCCCGCTTTGACTGTGATGAATAGGATAACCAGTGATACAAGCGCCATCCAGCCGTTTAATTTAATCTGTTTTCTAAAAAGGTACAATGCCATTCCTGCACCGAAATAGCGGAATAGATCTGTGTACAGGGCGCCTTTGCCAAGAAAATAAAGCGCAGAAGCTAAGATGAATCCGGCCAAAACAACTCTTTTATCCAGCAGTCTTGCCACCCCAAGAACCGCTACGACAATGTAAAAGAAAAACTCGTACCATAATGTCCATAGCGAGCCATTTACGGCACCAGGCCATGCGTTTGTTTGAAATACTCCGGGCAGATCATACTGAATCCAATACAAAGTAATGGTCTTTAGGTAATCAAACGTTTCCCGATTCGTAAAGTAAGCCTTCACACCTAATTCGCTCAGAATCGGTCCTAAAAATAAGACGGTCAATAACACACAAAAGATAAGCCCCGGGAAAATCCGCAAGACTCTGGCTTTAAAATAATAGATCGGATTCTTTGACCGGTCATAACTTTGGGTAATGAGAAAGCCGCTGATCACAAAAAAAATACTGACAGCTAATTCCCCAAAGGTCATTTGACCATTCGAAAAAACCGCAAAAGCCTCTGTTGCATTATTACCTGTGGTTAATGGGTAGGCATGAGAAAAAATAACTAACGTAGCTGCGATGAATCGAATGATATCCAGATTATTTTTTCTAGCATCGATGCACTGATCAATGCTTTTCCCACTTAAAAACATTCAGCATCCACCTTTTCCTTTAGAAATCACACTCCAAATTCCAATGATTAGTATTCGTTTTTTACAAAGATAAATTATAGCATTATCCTGTTGAATTTTGTATCCTTTATTTTGCGAAGTTCTAGCGGATTCGACAGGTTCTGAGCGCGGGAAATCGGTTATATGACAGGGAATAATCTTGCGGAGAGTCTTTTTGCTAAAACGGTACTATAGGAGAGATGTCAATAGGAGTAAAAGCTGCAGGACTTTATTCCTGTTGCCTGTTGCCACAACAGTAAAGGCTGTGAAAGACCAAGGAATGAGGATATTTTCGTTCTTCCTGCAGCAATATTGCCAAAATATAGTAGGATGGAATGATTTCTGTTATCTATTTTTTCGATATGCCTTCAGCAACAGCGAAGAAATTTGGAATCGCCAAACAATTTTTTCCTTTAACGATGAATTATTTTCTACCGTCGTCACGGTACTGTTATGTCTGCGGTAATAAATTAATTTTTCCGGGATGAGTAATGCCGCTTTGTTCATATCTGCTACCAGCCCAATCCACATATCATGCATCGGAACATTCCTTGGTATGGGCAGAATCTGCTCTTTTAACTCTTTACGAAAGGACATCGCACAGCCGATATAACTGTTTTTGATGATGTTTTTCAACACGCCGGCACGGCTGCCTCTAAATTCATAAAACGATTCAATCGTTGGATGAAGTTCATTATCGACTACCGTAATATCCGACATAATCATCAGGATCTTTGGATTTTTTTCATAGTAAGATAGAACTGTTTGCACCTTTTCCGGCTTCCAAACATCATCCTGGTCACTTAAAAAGACAATCTCATTTTGCGTGCGCTTAATCGCATTCTCAAAATTTGAGGTGACTCCTTTTTCTTCGTTCATAAACAGCTTCACCCGGGAATCCTGCTTCCTATATTCCTCAATAATTGAAACCGTCGCATCTGAAGAATGATCATCCGATATAATCAACTCATCTTCAAGTCCCAGCTGGGAGAGAATACTGTCGATTTGCGCCTTTATATAGTTTTCTCCATTGTAAGTGGCCATTGCTACCGAAACCTTCATTTTCTTCCTCCACTATCTATCCACATAAAAGTGATGCTCTTTTTCTCCTGTTAATCCCAATATATCTAAGACAAAATACTTAATTGAGTATCTTTCCTTTATCTTTTCATCTACAGGCACAAAGGGAGCTGTGATAAACTCCGACGGTATATGGACATTTTCTCTATCCACAATGCAAATATTGTTCGGGTGGTAAAAATCATAATTCTGAATATCCGCATTGGTCGTGATCATTTTCTTATTGGCACCGAGCATTTCAATCGTTCGCATCGTCAAGCCCGATTGCTTTGGATGCTGAATATCGATGACCGTCTTCGATTGCTTTAAATTAGCCGTCAATTGCTCACTGGGCAAGCCGACAAAGGAAAAATCTGTCACTTGGCTGCCTGCTAATTCATTCGTTAAAAACTTTCGTTGATAATACATTAATTTACTTGGAATATACATAAAGTAAAAGACTTTGGAATGGTTCTGTTCAAACTGCTTCTTGACTTCTTTTAAAATTTGATAGCGATCGCTGTGCACCGTACCGACAAAAAATAAATCGTAAACAAGCGGAGCATTTTCCTCGGCTATTTGTTCATACTCTTCATCAAAGAACAAAGGTCTGAAGGTCAGTCCGAATTGGTCGCAGTCCTTTTTATCAAAAGAAAACACTTCATCAAACAAATCCAGCTTCTCCAGCGTATTTACTTTATTCGCAATGGAATCCCAGAGCATAAGAACAATTTTGGCACTGGGATTCATCCTTCTGACATCCTTTAAAAATGATTGCGGCGTTGCTTCAGCCTGGCAGATGAAAATGGAATCATAGGTCTTATCTTTAATTTTCAACGTAATTTCTTCATAGTAACGATGAATTTGTCCTCGGACAAAATTGCGATTGATCCTTAATAATGCTTTCGAAAGAACCGTATTTGATGGGCGCTCATCAAAGTAGTCTACTTCTGCACCAAGTGATTCCATAGCCTTTATTATTTTTTTATGATAATTAAAAAATAAAGGACATAAGAATAAAATCTTTTTATTTTTCAAGATAGATTCCATTATTTATATAATCCCTTTTTCTTCATTTCATCGATTGATTTTTGATAATTATCTTCAACAACCTCTTGCTGGTTCACCCATGCAACAAATTTACTGATGCCTTCGTCAAAGCTTACTTTTGGCGTAAACCCTAATTTATCATGGATTTTTGTCAGATCAGCATAGTTATGACGGATATCGCCTAAACGATAGTTCCCGCTAATTTCAATCTCTGTATTTGACTGATATTTTTCCTTTAACGTTGTGGCCACTTCCATAACCGTCGTGCAGACTCCTGTTCCCACGTTAAAGCTTTCAAAGTTTGCTTCCTCTTTTTCGATTCCTAAAATCGTTGCGTCCACGATATCATCAATAAATACAAAGTCCCTTGATTCTTTGCCGTCCTCGAAGACATTAATTTTATTGTTGTTTTTGATGATCGTAGAGAAAATGGACAGAATGCCTGTGTATGGGTTTTTCAACGATTGCCCCGGTCCATATACATTTTGATAACGGTATGCGACAACGGGAATATCCAATGATTTCCCGACCACCATACACATTTCTTCCTGCATTTGTTTCGTCACGCCATAGATGGAGGTTGGATGAATTTTTGTTTCCTCCGTTGTTGCCATTAATTCGACATTACGATGACAAATTGGGCATTTGACTTCAAAATCACCCTTTTTCATCTCTTCATCCGTTCTTTCCACCGGGTACACGGTTCCGTGCTCTGAACAGTGATACATGCCTTCCCCATAAATCGCCCTTGAAGCGGCGACCACTATTTTTTTAATTTGATGCTCTTCATTTGTTAATATGTGTAATAAGTTCGATGTCCCTTTCGTATTGACATCGATATATTTATTAATTTCATACATCGATTGGCCGGTACCTGTCTCTGCCGCTAAATGCACGACAACATCTTGGCCTTTTAATGCTTTTCTCCAGTCATCCATATTAATAACGTCACCTTTAATAAAGTTGACTTTATTTTTAATTTTCAAGAATAATTCTGATGATGTACCGTCTTCACCATGAATTTGCGGGGATAAGTTATCCAGAACGGTTACACTATATCCCTTTTCAAGTAATTTCAAAGCCAGGCTGCTTCCGATGAATCCCGCTCCGCCAGTAATTAGTACATTTTTCATCATGATAAGTTCCTTCTTTCTTTTGGGATACGCATCTATATTTAGGAATTATCAGTAGAGTAATTATCCCTTATCGTTGTTTGCTTACAAAATTCGCTTAATCAAATTCGCCCCGTCGAATTTGCGCCCGATTTTTTTCGAGCTCGCTCGAAAAATTTCCTTTGAAAAATCGAGGCATCCGCCGGGAGCTTAACTTCATTCAGCCGTGGTTTGACCCCCCACTGAATTGTAAAACTTATCTGCATTCATCCCCCACATACAGAAGTGGAGGACTTATGCTGAATGAAGTTAACCTAAGTATCGCAAACTATTATACAAAAAGTGGTGCAGAAGTTCAATCCTCGTCCTTCGTTGTCCCATTCGGGGCGTCACTGTGGTGCCTCGCTATTTACCGAATGATCGTTCTTGTTCTTCGCGGCGCCATCCTATTTTATCGGCAAAAAAGAAAAAGAACTGGCAGGTTAGACCAGTTCTTTTGATGCAATATATATGTAATTGTCTGCCCGGGGTAGGTAGACTGATTACCCGCAAATTTTTTTCAGACAGCCCTTCTTGACATTTTTCGACAAAATTTGAGCTGCCATTGTGACATCATTTTACCTTATTTCATTTACAGTTTAGTTTTAAGATCATTACAAAAACATTTCAAATTATAGCAATGGCGGAAAAAATACCCTATTTGGCGGCCAGTCCGCTGAGCTCTTTCGTCTTTTCTTTCGCATTCCATGATAAGACAAGAAGGACAAGGAAGAAGACGATCCCGATCGGATTATTAATGAAAGGATTGATATTCGTCAGGAGCAGAACCCCAACGAAGATGCCTAATAAGGAACGGTCTTCTGCGGGGATGAACGCTCCCCGTTTATGAACAATATGATAGTAGTAAAAGACAAGCAAGCAGAGATAAAGCCAGATGGAAAGGCCAATGATTCCTTGTTCTACTAAAATATCGAGAAAGCTTGTTTCGATACCGGTTACCCTTCCGCCAATTTCCGTGCCATAGCCGCTTCCAATAATGAGGATATCGAGATTTTCCGTCAGCAGCTCCTTGGAATGTTTTAGATACTTAACACGGACGCTGGCACTGGTATCATTGACCTCTCCCTTTTCGGTTTGCGCTGCAGGTGTTGTTTTTTCAAAACGCTCCAGCGTCATATACTGGTATAGAAAGGGGACCGCAACGGTAATAGCGAGCAAAATCAATGATTTCTTCAGCACCTGTGAATTTCGGAGTACGGCTTTTATTTTATGAGAAAAGCCTTTAATTGGGTCCATGAGAATTTTGATATCAAGGGCCATGATCATCAGGATGCTGACCATAATGGCAAAGAGAAAGCCTCTTGTTTCTGACCAGAAAAGCGAGATTGGGCAGAGAATAATATTGAGGATATCCACTTTGGAAAAGTTTTTCGATAGCAAGGCATTTAATGAAACAACGAAACCGACAAACACATAAAAATGGCTTTTATAAAAAACACTATAGCTGGGACGGAATAAGAGATCATCACCGAAGAGTCCGAGCCAGAAATGCTTATACGGCTGGAAATTAGTGCTAAAGACGGTTTTTCCGAACAGCGCCAGCAAGACGGTAAACACGGCGACGGCAAAGGCGCTGTATTTCAAAATCGTGATAATACGTGCCTTGGAAAATCTTTCTTCCGATATATAATAAGCCAGCGGGAAATAAGCCGCAAAAAAAGACACCCGCAGAAAATCAGTCACAATCTGCGATAAGGCATGTCCGTTCAGCCAGCCTATACTAAAGCTGACCGCAAACCAGATGAATAATCCGTAGATGCCGATCGAGATGGGGTTTAAGCGAAAAAACGTGTTGGTCTCCAGATCAAAAAGAGCCCGTTCCCGGAGAATCCGGATGACGAATACCGCAATTAATGTGATAAAGAGGACCTGGCGGATGGACAGCACGCCGAAATCAATCAGACGCCCGCCGCCGCCGGTAAAGAGTTCGATAAAAAAAAGCGTCAGCAATACTTTTTCAAATTTATTCATTCAACAAAACCTCTCCTGCACCACCGCAAGCTATTTACCACATTCACAAACCGGCTTTGCCGCGATGGAAAGCGCAAGTCAGGATTAAACATTCGTGATTTTTCCGTAAATAAGCGGGACGCTTTATCTTTTTATAATTTGGAAACTAATTTTTCATGTAAAAAGGACTATATAGATGTTATAATAAGGTTTGCTTATTTTTCCCCCACCATAACCCGTCAGAATTATAGCATATTCTAGGGTCTGTTTCATAGATATGGTTATTCTATTTATATTTACTTGTTGCACGGATTTACGGTACAAGCTTATAATTTGGAGTGAGATTCATTTATTGGGGGCAAAAATTTTAGAGAAGGGAATTCTGTGATGGAGAGCAGGACTAAAAAGAAACGCCGAAGAAAGTTGCGCTGGAAACGAATTATATTATTAACCTTTTTTGCCTTATTTATTACCGGAGGTTTATTTGTTTATAACATATATGGCAGTGTCGTAAATGCAGTAGATAAAATGAGCACTACCTTTGATCGGGGAAAATCCGATAAACGGGAAGATGAAGTTGAATTTAACAAGAAAGATCCTATTTCTATATTGCTTGTCGGGGTAGATGAACGGAAGGAAGACTCAGGAAGAACCGATTCCATGCTGATTCTGACCGTGAATCCCGAGCTGAAATCAACTAAGATTGTCAGTATCCCACGCGATACTCGTGCTGAATTAATTGATAAAAGTGACCATGATAATGATACTATTTCCAAGATGAACCATGCTTATGCATACGGCGGCATTGGAATGACGATTGATTCCATCGAAAATTTCTTGAATATCCCGATTGATTACTATGTAAAGGTAAACATGGAAGGATTTAGAGATATCGTCGATGCCGTAGGCGGAATTGATGTTGACAACAAATATGCGTTTGAATTAGACGGTACTTATTTATCGAAGGGCGATCATCATTTAGATGGAGAAGAAGCACTTCAATATGCACGGATGAGAAAGCAAGACCCGAACGGTGACTTCGGCCGCCAGGAACGGCAGCGCGAAGTTATTACAAAGGTTATTAAAAAGGGTGCTTCGGTATCAGGCTTAACCAATTATGATGAAATCCTGGGAGCTCTTTCCGACAACGTGGAAACAAGCTTAAAGATGCAGGAAATCGTCAGCATGCAAAAGTCTTATCTGAAAGCAGCTAATTCGATTGAAAAGATTGAAATTCCTGGTGAAAATGAAACCATCGACGGCACTTGGTTTTACCTTGTTGATGACGATACAAGGCAGGCAATTTCCGATGAATTACGCACCCATTTAGGGTTAAAAACAACTGAAATCGTCTCAAGCTCTGCGAATGACGGAACAGACTTTGCCAGTTCATCAGAATCGGATAACAATATGGACAGTTAATTGAAAAGACAATACACTTATGCACTTAAGGAGAAATCGGTCGAAAAATACTGACCGATTTCTTCTTTTTTTATCGGGTTATCGGAAATGAGGAAAATACAGGGAACCCGTCCCTTTCCTCGGTATCACATGAAAGCATTGATGATTCACCTCGTCTCTCCTCGTTCATAACACCGCATCCATTTTTTCCTAATAAATCAGCCAATGAAAACATATTATATATTATTCATCATACACTTGATCGTTTGTACTCGTTGGGAAAGTGTACGGCATCTTGAATCTGAGGGGTGAGGATATGTTTTATGAATTATGGCTGATAGGCGATTGGGTGTGGAATATACCGCTGCTGCTCGGTCTCGTTTTCTTCTCCATGATTTATCTTTATTTCCTGAGGCTCCTGCCTGACAGCACGGCTTTTTATAAACAAACTCTCCTTCTCTTTCTCGCTTTATCGCTCTTCTACATCATGGTCGGCAGCCCATTCGCACAACTCAGCCACCTCTCCTTCAGCCTGCATATGCTGCAAATGAGTATCATGTATTTCGTTGTCCCGCCGCTGATCCTGCTGGGTATTCCCTATCCACTGTTTCAACGGGTGATAAACCATTCTCTGTTAAGGAAAATAAGCAGGCTTCTGCCGCCTCCTATGGTTTCACTTATTCTTTTTGCCATGTTGTTCACGATGTACCATATGCCCGTGGTGCTGAACTACACCACACAACATGTATTGTGGCAAAATAGTTATGTGTTCCTGATGTTCGCCTTATCCTTCAGTATGTGGCGGCCATTGACCGATCCGAATCCAAAACAGCGGCTGACAAAGAAGCAGATGAAGCTTTATGGCTTTCATAGCGGGCTGATTTTGATGCCCGCCTGCCTGCTGTTTATCCTGAATATTTTTTCCGGGCAAATCCATAATCCATTTCTGGCACAAATCACCGCTCATCTTTGCCTCCCCCTGCAGATGAGCTCATTCGATATTCTGCCGCCATTTTTTAATTCAAAAATAGACCAATTCATCGCAGGAATTTTAATGCTGGCCGTGCATAAATTCAGCATCATGACCTCTGTCCGTTTAGGGAGCCGGATTTCTGAAGGTGTCAGAGCGGATAGAGAGACGGAAGGTTGTAAGATGAGGAAGGTTGAATATAAGGCATAGTGATGCTGTGAGGGCTTTGCTGTATGTGGCAGCTGGAATATCACTGTTTTATTTGCTTTTTGAAAATACAGCTCTTTAGCAATTAAGCGGTGCGGGTATGATGCATCCATCTCCCGCGTCCGGTCTTTTTGAAAGCTGGGCCAGATTCTTTTTTTCGAGAATCGGCATCTTTTTTGGACAACTTCCGCTGGATTACCTCCTCTTCCTGTCCTTTTGATGCCTTCTATTAGACAGATTTTACGAGTTCCTGAGTCATCCTGTCCTTTTGACGCCTTCTATTAGACAGTTTTTCTGGGTTACCTCCTCTTCCTGTCCTTTTGACGCCTTCTATTAGACAGATTTTACGAGTTCCTGAGTCATCCTGTCCTTTTGACGCCTTCTATTAGACAGATTTTACGAGTTCCTGAGTCATCCTGTCCTTTTGACGCCGTCTATTAGACAGTTTTTCTGGGTTACCTCCTCTTCTTGTCCTTTTGAAGCCTTCTATTAGACAGATTTTACGAGTTCCTGAGTCATCCTGTCCTTTTGATGCCCTCTATTAGACAGTTTTTACAAGTTCCTGTCTCTTCCTGTCCTTTTAACGCCTTCTATTAGACAGTTTTTACAAGTTCCTGTCTCTTCCTGTCCTTTTGACGCCCTCTATTAGACAGATTTTACGAGTTCCCGAGTCATCCTGTCCTTTTGACGCCTTCTATTAGACAGTTTTTCCGGGCTTCCGCCTCTTCCTGTCCTTTTGAAGCCTTCTATTAGACAGATTTTACGAGTTCCTGAGTCATCCTGTCCTTTTGAAGCCTTCTATTAGACAGTTTTTCTGGGTTACCTCCTCTTCCTGTCCTTTTGACGCCTTCTATTAGACAGTTTTTCCGGGCTTCCGCCTCATCCTGTCCTTTTGACGCCTTCTATTAGACAGATTTTACGAGTTCCTGAGTCATCCTGTCCTTTTGAAGCCTTCTATTAGACAGTTTTTCTGGGTTACCTCCTCTTCCTGTC
>NZ_JACHGK010000019.1:0-11587 GCF_014207535.1 Bacillus benzoevorans | reverse complement strand
TGTCCTTTTGAAGCCTTCTATTAGACAGATTTTCTGGGTTACCGCCTCTTCTTGTCCTTTTGACGCCTTCTATTAGACAGTTTTTACGAGTTCCTGAGTCATCCTGTCCTTTTGACGCCTTCTATTAGACAGCTTTTACAAGTTCCTGTCTCATCCTGTCCTTTTGACGCCCTCTATTAGACAGATTTTACGAGTTCCCGAGTCATCCTGTCCTTTTGACGCCTTCTATTAGACAGTTTTTCCGGGCTTCCGCCTCTTCCTGTCCTTTTGACGCCTTCTATTAGACAGTTTTTACGAGTTCCTGAGTCATCCTGTCCTTTTGACGCCTTCTATTGGACAGTTTTTCTGGGCTTCCGCCTCTTCCTGTCCTTTTGACGCCTTCTATTAGACAGTTTTTACGAGTTCCTGAGTCATCCTGTCCTTTTGACGCCTTCTATTAGACAGATTTTACGAGTTACCGCCTCTTCCTGTCCTTTTGAAGCCTTCTATTAGACAGCTTTTACAAGTTCCTGTCTCTTCCTGTCCTTTTGACGCCTTCTATTAGACAGTTTTTCCGGGCTTCCGCCTCTTCCTGTCCTTTTGACGCCTTCTTTTGTACAACTTCCGCTTGGTTTCCTCTGAGGTTGTCCGAATCACGGGCGCTTTTTAATTCCTTAAGTAGGAAGACCGAGTGACTGGGCAGCATTCACGCCCCTCTCAGACAAATTCAGAGAGAAAGCCGGGACAGTTTGCGCCTCATGAACCAGTCTGTATCACCCAAAGCACAAACAAGGAGCCCCCGCATCATCAAGGGCTCCTTTTGCCAAACATTTATTCAAATCGAGTCAATAAAGTCGCGGAGAATGGAGAGGATTTTCTTGTTTCCGCTATGGAACGGCTTTGGCGCGAAGCTTTCCAGCTGCTCCATGACCTCCCACAGCTCCATCGGCTCATTCCAGTAGAGAATATGCCCCGTCTGATAGAACTGCTTCACGATTTCCAGCTGGTGATCGTCATTATGCTCGCCGTATTTCACCAAGCGCGGGACGGCAATCACCTTCTTGCCCATCTTCATCCCCATCGTAATCGATCCCGTTCCGCCGTGGGTAATAATCACGCTGGCATCCCGGTAAAGCTCTGCCATATGCTCATAGGTCGTAAAATCAAAATACTTCATCCGCTCCGAACGGTATTTCGTATGACCTGCCTGCACAAGCACCTCTTCCTGAATCTTCCCTGCCAAAATTAGCTTGTCTATTTCCTTCAGCAAACGATCAAACGGAAGTTCATGCGTTCCCAATACCACAAATATCAATAGATAGACCCTCCATAGACTGCCTTAGGATAATGCTTTCTCATTTCCTCCCATTGGATAATAAACAAATCGGCAATAGGATAGACAAGCTTCCCCGATATCGTCGGGGTCGACGTTTTCGCAAAGCTCTCAATAAAGACAACCTTCCGTCCAAACAGCTTCGCAATATAACACATCGGCACAGCTGTATGAGCGCCAGTCGTCACAATCACATCCGGCCTCTCGCGAAAAAAATAATACAGCGATTTAAAAATATTATACGTAAACTTAAAAAAGTAACGAAACAAATAATTCCGCGCCCCATACATCAAAAATGACATCTGATACTGCTGGCTTAAATCCTCTGTAATAATCGATTTTTCCGTAATAATATGATAGTCATACTCAGCAAAAAGCGGCTTTAATTGCAAAAGCTGCGTCAAATGCCCGCCCAATGATGAGATGAACAAAACCTTTTTTCTTCTTTTTCTATCGCCTTTCATGCATCCTACCCTCCAGTAGGAAAATAGACTTCCACTACCCGATTGAGCATTTGTTCTTGGTCGTTTTCCTCTGCTTTTTTCATTCCATTTTTTATTAAAACATCTCTCTCATTCTTAGAAGATAACACAAATGAAAGAGAATGTGCTAATTCACGTGAATTTTTCACCGGCACCGTTACTCCGGCACCATCTGCCAATAAATACTTCAAGCCGCCTGTCTCACTGCCCACCACCGGTGTCCCGCACGCCATTGCCTCCAGTGCCACCAGTCCGAAACCCTCAATATGCGAAGGCAGGACAAGACAATCCGCGGCACACATCCAGCGCGCGATTTCCCGCTGCTCCATCACCCCAAGAAACTGCACATCCTCCTGCAAATTCCTAGCGGCAATCGTCTCTTCAAATTTCTTTTTGAAAAATAAATCCTTCTCCGCACCAATGATGCGCAATGTCATCCTTTGTCCCGGTTCGCGAATCGCTGTGTACGCATCCAATAATTCAGTCAATCCCTTTTGTTCAAGAATATTTCCGACAAAAAGAATGACCTTCTCTTCCGCGCCAATTCCGATTTCATCTCTCGTCGCCCGCTTCCCGTACGGTTTAAATATTTCCCGGTTCACACCCATATTAATGACGGAAACCTGGTCATCCGGAACGGAGAATTCACTCACAATCTTCTCCCGCAGTTCTTCGCCGACGGCAATGACATGGTCTGCTGCGTGCAGTACTTTTTTTGTTAAATGAAAAAGCCTATCACTTTTCCGCGCCATTTTATCAATATCGCCGCCATGGGCGGTCACCACCATACGGCAGCCGAAGAGCTTTTTAAACAAAAGCGCTAAATAGCCGCTGGGAAAGGTATAATGGGCATGGACCAGATCATAGGATTTTCCTTTTGTGAGAAGGAAAAAGATGGTTTGCAGCACCCATGCTGTGTACTTTGTCATGACATTTACTTTCCCGTTTTTGGGATTGGTAATAGCCGCCACATCGATATGTAAACCTCTTTTGCGTAAAGCTTCCACTTGATTTTTTATAAAAATGCCAAAACTTTTATGGTTTTGCGTTGGATACATATTGGTAATAACCAATACCCTTTTATCGTGTAACGGTTGCTTCATTCATTCCATTCCTTCTTCAACCATTTGTCGATGAATGACGCTTCATACGTCAACATAAGACATTATACCAACTTTTACAGTAGAATAGAAACAAAGAAATGATTTTTATATACAGGTTTTGCTATCAATCGCCAGAATTTGCCCTTTTTAGGGGCTCAACAAGCACTTAAACTATTTATTCTCCCAGCAAATTCTGTCATAATCAAAAACGTGGGGCGAAACACGGGGTCCTGCTTCCCTGGCGAAACACAGGGACGGTTCTCGCGTTTCTCTAATATTTTCCATAAGCGTGAGGGCCGTTAGCTGACATTCAAAGCATTAATAGGGTTACAGGCTTGGATGCCTGTTTAAAATATTCCTTATAAAGGAGGATGCTTCTCTTTGAAAATTGTCATATCAGGATTTTACGGACTTGGAAATACCGGGGATGAGGCCATCCTCGAAGCAATCATCTATAATTTACGGGAACAGTTGGAGAATCCTGAGATTACGGTATTCTCCCTTTCCCCTGATAAAACCGCTAAAGAACATCATGTCAATAGTGTGTACCGGGGCTGGCGCCATGATTTTAAAAAGAAAGTCGGGGCGCTTAAAGGAGCCGATTTGTTAATCAGCGGCGGCGGCGGGCTGTTGCAAGATACATACCCAACCCGCTTTTTATTCGGTCCTCTTCCTTACTATTTATTAATCGTTTTTCTTGCCAAACTTTGCGGCACGAAGGTGATGTTTTTCTCACAGGGTATTGGACCCGTCCATTCCAAATGGGGCAAAATATTAATGAAGGTTTTTGCTAATATGGCCGATTTCGTAACGGTCCGCGATCAATACTCTAAGGATTTGCTGCATAGGCTCGGGGTGACCCGTCCGCAAACGGTTGTCACTTCTGATATCGTTTTTGCTTACCAGCCGCGCAAAAGTACGGCGTGTATTGACAGCCTGCCGCTTGAGAACCGGGACAATCTGGTCGCCGTTTCCGTGCGTCCTTGGTTTGAAAAAGTAAAGCAGTTTGAGCAAATGGCGCAGATTCTTGATGCCTTAATTGAGCACCGCGGCGTGACACCTGTTTTCGTACCGATGGAGGGACATCATGATGCGAAGGCATCCGAAAGAGTACTCGCCCAGATGGTGCACAAGGATCAATGTTATGTATTAGGAACTGATTTTTCACCGAACCAATATGTGAATTTCATTGGCGAATGCCAGTTAACGATTGGGATGCGGCTGCATGCTCTTATTTTTTCCACGATTATGGGCGTTCCTCATATCGGTCTGAGCTACGATAAAAAGGTCGAGAGTCTGCTCAAACGCAACCATATGTGGGAATTTTCCGCCGCACTCCAGGATATTGATGTGGATGAAATGATTACCAACGCCATCGGGCTTATGGATCACCGGGAAAAATACAGCGAGATCATTTTAAACAGTGCGGCTGAACTGAAACAGGAAGCACTAAGGAATGTGGAGCTTTTGAAGGAGAAGTTTTTAAAATAAAGCGGGGCGGCCTGCTGTGGTTAGTTTAGTTCATGCTATAAACCGCGAAGAAGGGACATTTCCCGTTTTATTTAATTGTAATCATTCTAAATAGTGCAATAAACAGTAGTTTTGGTGCAATAATCCAAAGTTTGGTGCAATTATGTCTGGTTTTGGTGCAATAAATGAAAATTTAGTGCGATTCCCTCACTTTTCGGTGCAATTATTTATTTTTCCAGGAAACAAGCTCTGATTTTGGTAATAATTCTTTCATTTTTTAAAAAATAGAGCTGATTTTTCCTCTAATGAAGGCCATTCAGGTACAAATAGAACAGCAGGGGGAAACTTCTCCTGCAATACATAGCAACATCCAGTCAATGGAGGGACGATTATGAAAATCTTGCTGGCTACAGCCTATGAATACCCGCATATTGGGGGATTGTCGACACATGTGACGACGTTAAAGGCAGGGCTTGAAGCCCGGGGGCATGAAGTCGATGTCCTCTCGTTTGCCAATATTGCCCCAGTTGTACGCAAGCTTTATGCACAAGGACCGAGCTACGTGATGAACAAAATCCGCAAGGGACGCGGGATCCTTTGGACACATCACGTGCGGCAAAATTGTGTGCAGAAATTAATTGAGAAAAATAAACATAAAAACTATTGTCTTATTAACGCCCAGGACCCTTTTTCCACACTAGCGGCTTTGGAGACTGGCATTCCAGTCGTGTCAACGGTTCACGGCTACGCGACGTTTGAATCGATCAGCAAAGGTTCGATGATTGAGGGAAGTCCGGAAGCGAAGAAGTTTCAGAGCATTGAAATCAAAGCTTATAAAGGAACGCGAAAAATTGTCACAGTGGACCAGCGCTTGAAAAATTATATTAAAGAGGTTTCTGGTGTCGAGGCGACAGCGATCCGTAATTTTATTGATATTCATAGTTTTAAGCCGGATAAAGGAAAAAGGCAGGAATTTCGCGCGCAGTACGGCGTTGACCAGGACGAGCAGGTTGTGTTTATTCCAAGACGGCTTGTGCCAAAAAATGGCGTTATCTACCCTGCCCTTTCGTTTCCCGCTGTGCTGCAGAAGTATCCGAAAGCCCGGTTAATTTATGCCGGTGAAGGAACTCAAATGGCTGAAATCAAAAGAATCGCGGCGGAGAATGGGATCGAGGACCGGGTGACCCTGCTCGGCAATGTGCCGCATGATAAGGTGAAGGACTATTTCGCCCTCTCGGATATTGTCATTGTTCCCAGCGTCTATTCAGCCGGTGTCGAAGAAGCGACTTCAATCTCAGCCCTGGAAGCAATGGGTTCCGGCACTCCGCTCATCGCCTGTGCAGTCGGCGGTTTAAAAGAAATTGTCAACCCGGGTGTGGACGGACTGTTAATCGAAGAAAAAAGCGCCGAGCAAATGGCAGCGGCGATCATGGAACTGCTGGACAATCCGGAAAGAGGCGCGGAAATGGCAAGAAAAGCGCGGGAAAAGATTGAACAGGAATACTCTCACATTACAGCTGCAGCGAAGTATGAAGAAATCTATCTTAGCGCATTGCAAATGAAATAAAATAAAACTTCCAATAGCTGTGGTATTCGGCGCATTTCATCGGGAATGCGCCTGTTTCTTTATGCTGGGTCATATAAATCAAAACTTAAGCAACGGGGTAACGATGTAAAAATGAAAATGAGTGCGCCATCTTTTTCGCAAAAGTTAATGGGTGCTCAACCGATTGAATATGAATATATAAAATTTCGGGTTCAGTAAATAGCCAATGATTATGTAAAGCACTGACAATCAACCCCTGCTGCACAATTGAATGCATAAAACTAGGAATCTCTTCTTGTAAAATAGCGATTTCAGCCATATTTAAGGCATGACCACTTTGATCCATTGATTCAAATGAGACTCCAACCGGCACTGCTGAACGGCTTTGGCGCCCTTGAATCAACACCGTAAAACCGCGGTGTAACGATACAGAACAACCATCTTGATTAACTTCACTTTTCCCTTTCAGGATTTGCGCAAATTGCTTACAAATTGAATCAAAGTTATTCATCTAACCGCCCTCCCTTTACTACTAAATTATGTTGTCTCATACTGTTTTATGTTCAAAGGAGCCCCCTTCCCGTTATCCGCACAATTGGACGCAGGGGCGGCTTCACACATCCCCTAATATATTCCAATTGAAATATGAAAATTTTCATTCTGGACCTTGAAATATATTGATAAAAGCTTTAAAAATGGAGATAATTCTATAGTTACAGAAGAAATAAAAACGGAAGTAACACTCAGGGAGATGATAAAATGGATCAACACCTGCATCATGCAGAAGAACATTTTTCAGGATCTGACTTCATTCGAGATGTTGTCATTGGGATGTCAGACGGATTAACCGTACCATTTGCATTAGCTGCCGGTTTGACCGGTGCGGTGGATACAACCACATTGATTCTTACTGCCGGAAGTGCTGAAATTGCAGCAGGTTCCATTGCCATGGGACTCGGTGGATACTTAGCAGGAAAGACAGATACAGAACATTACGAATCTGAATTTGCCCGTGAACAACGCGAGATAAGAGAACTTCCCGAGCGCGAGGAAGAAGAAGTCTCCGAAATTTTCCGTGAATACGGCCTTGAAGAAGACCAAATCAAATCGATTACAGAAACCATGAAAAAGAATCCTGAAAAATGGGTGGAATTTATGATGAAATTTGAATTGGGATTGGAGAAGCCGGAGCCGACAAGAGCGAGAAACAGCGCGATTACCATTGCCATTTCTTATATTGTCGGAGGAGCAATTCCATTGTTTCCGTATTTTATCTTCCATAAACCTGCAACTGCATTAATGGTTTCAGCGATTGTTACACTCATTGCCTTGCTCATTTTTGGATACATAAAAGGAAGGTTCACCGGAACATCCCCGAAGAAGAGTGCTTTTCAAACGATGATTACCGGAGGGCTGGCTGCGGCCGTAGCGTTTGGCCTGGCAAGACTTCTAACCTAATGGCTGAATTTTTATAAGTGGTAAACAATATATGTATACACCCCCTGCCAATGGCAGGGGGCGAAAAGTGATTGCCCAAGTTGTACTTGACGATTTATTACTCATGCTTTCATCTCCTTTTCCATTGATAAGTGTGAAAGGCCAACCGTATAGGTTGGCTTTTCACAGTTTAGCTTTGTTGGGCACCCGCAAGATTGTTCATATTCTTATTCTGTATTTTGTCACGTGCTGGTTTAAACATAGACAGAACGTAAATTACTAAACTGACAATCCCAATTCCTAAAATGATGTTAAAGGATTGGCCAGTGTAGAGACCGCTGCCGAAGTAGAAAATCTCCCGTAACCCTTCAGAAGCAAAGCGAAGAGGTACCCATGGACGAATAAAGTGTACGAAAAAGCTTGGAAGCATTTCTTCTGGTGTCATAAGAACACCCATACCTAATAGCATGACCACCATGAATAGTGTAATCGCTGGTTTGCCAATCCATGCTGTAATTGCTGATACTAATAAGAAGAAACAGAATGCAGCGAACGATACGAAGAATGCCACTAATAAGTAACTTGGCATATTAATACCAGCTAGTGAAGCAAGTGTTGCAACAGTAAAGCCTGAGAATAAGGCGATAATCATGCCGAATAATACTTGGCCGCCCATTAAATGTATTGCTTGTCTACGTGTTAATAGTTCTTTCTTAAAGATATTTGATGTTGCTAAAAATACAATGAAACCACCGATTAAAGCACCTACCCAAGCAGGAACCGCCATTAATGTTGGCGCACTGCCATTAGCTGTAGAGGCAGTAATAGGATTGAATACTTTTTCTTCAGAAACAATCGGGTTAACAAGTACAGATGCTTGGTTCGCATCAATTTGCTGCCCATGCATTTGTGCAATAAAGCTTTTGGAATATTGGTTACTTAACTGCGTAATTAAACCGTTTAAAGCCGTCTTCGCAAAGTTTGCACCGGTCATGTTAAAACCTTGGTTAATATATACCTGCAAAGTTGCAGCAGAGTTGTTAGTCATTGCTGTTTGTAGTGTATCATTATAACCTTTAGGAATAACTAAAGCGGCATAGTACTTTTTATCATCAAATAAATCTTCAATATCTTTTTCTTTTTCAATTGTAAAGGCTAATATAGGATCCTTTCCATCCGTGCTTTTACTCATTTGCTTAATGGCTGACCTTACTGTGTCTACATGCTCGCCCTCATCATTTACAATCAGGGCAACCGGGAGATTTTTCACTTGTGGATTTCCTTGCGCAAATAGGTTTAAAGAGAATAGTGCGATGATCAATATAACAGCAATGGGAGCAGACCATGCTAATTTTTCTTTAAATAATCTCACTGATTTCACTCCTTCTGAATTTTCAACATGTTGTTTATTGGTACGTAACTATCTTATAATCAGGGAGTACCTAAAGCAATGAACAAAAGTATAGAGGTTGTTGTATTTTAAGAAGAAGGTGATTCTTTTTGAGTATTTATATAGAGAAAAATCGCAAAACAAAAGAGCTTATTCAAAAGTCATTCTTGCAAATTTTAGAGAATAAGCGGTTTGAATCGATTACGATAGGGGATATAACGAAAATAGCACAAATCAATCGCGGGACATTTTATTTGCACTTTATTGATAAATTCGATTTGCTGGATCAAATAGAGCAACAGTTATTTACGGAGATAGGTAATCATATTGATGAATTACAATCTCGCTATTCCTTTACTCATGCATTTGAAAAAGAACAAGAGCATTTAGCTAATACGTTATTTAGCGTTATTGAATTACATTCACCAATCTTACAAATATTTTTAAGTGATCATGGAAGAGCGGGTTTTCATATTCGATTTAGAGATGCCTTTTCAGAAAAAGTACGTATTAATTTAGAGAAAAATGAAGGTTTCAATGCCAAATTAAAAGTCCCACTGGAATACTTTTTATCCTTTATCACGTCTGCTTTTTTAGGATTAATTGAACAATGGTTTCAAAATGGTTTAGATAAAACCTCTCAAGAAATGACCAGCCTATATATTGATATTATTTCCTTTATCAAAAGAGATAAATGGTAATAAACACCCCTACTCCTTTCGTTACCCTTTATCAAACAATCCTATTAACTATTAAAGATATGAAATAATGGACTGCTGAAGCAGCCCATCATGCTTGATTTTCACGCCTAAAAATGGAAATTAGCGGGATAACTGCTGCAGTTATGCGCCCGATAACAGAATAAGAATTATTTAACTTCTAAAACAAATGCATAGAACGCATCACCATGAGATACATTTTCTTCTTTTTCATCCATCCACCATACTCCGTACGAATAATAATAAATTCCCTTTTCGCCGGGTGCTGTAAACTTTTGATCATTTATTTCAATTTCCATTTCATCGTTATTCTTTATCTGTAAAAGATGAATTTCATTAGGTTTTGGTGTGTAATCCATTGTTAATGTGATTTGCTCACCACTTTTTATTTGTATAGGCTCATCATCATCCAACAACTCTACTGGCCCTGCAGTATCAACACATTCTGCTTTCCCATTAGATCCCCAACAATATGAACCCAGTTTAGTTTCATGCTTTACACCATCAATTTCTATATTTACAATTGGAGGCTTGTTCCCAGATAAATTTCCACTGCCATCCTTATTTTTAGTAACTACACCATTACAACCACTTAATATAAAAACAAAGAATAAAATAGCTACGATACTAAACTTCCTCATTGCCTTCCTCCCTCCTTGCAATTCTTTAATGCGCCCTTTACTTCAATAAAAATAGCCATTCTTCCTTCCTGAAGTATGGCATCCGTTAGTTTAGTAATCAATTGAATTAGCGATTTCAACTAATATTTCTGGTGTCACTTTGTTTGCTATCCGTTTATCAATTCCAAGCATATATTGCCAATGATCTTTTTCAAAAACAAGGATATTAGAGTTTCGTTCAATGATAAAGATGGCTTTCTGTCCATTTTTAAGTGTATAGATTTTCTGATTGCCTTTATCCCTTATTGTAATTTTATTTTTCAAGTAACGTATATCAATTTTATAGTGATTTTCCGGTGATTTTTCATTTATAAACGCTAAATCCAAAGAATCATTTGTGTCGCCGTCTAAATTATTAAATCGTCCGAAATAATGAGTAAATGCTATCGGTGGTATTCTAAGGGGCAATTTCAAATCTTGTTTAAAATGTTGTTCAAATTCCTTTATTGCTTCTTCAGCAGTTTTATATCCTATTTCAGGAAAAAACTCTTCGTAAGATGGTGGTTTGTCATTTTCATTTGCACAGACTTTATCAGTATCTATCCCACAAATTAAGATACTAAATATAAGCAATAAAAGAGAGATCCCTTTATTCATTTGCATCATCCCTAAATTATATTTAAGGGTATTTTCCCCAATTCAATTACAATTATCCTTTTTCAAGTAAATGGCCCTTCAAAGCAAAAAGAGCGCAAATACATCTGGAAAGCGCCCTTTTCTTGAATAAAAAAACTATTTATTGAATTTTAAATCATTAAAATACATTTTTTTATCAAAAGAGGGAATTTTAACATCGAGGTGATGAAATGAAAAAAGCACTATCCATGGTTTTACTCGCTATATTATTTGTTACGCCCTTTACCTCCGTGAATGCAGCAGAAAATAAAAACGGGAATACAAATGTACAGGAAATCTATGCAACACCTAATGATATGATTTTAGATTTTATCCAAATTAAAGCCGATAACATTATTCAAAAAGAATACGGGAAACAAATGATGTGGGGTTGGTTTAAAATTAAGAATGATAAGCATATTATAAAAAATGATGAGAAAAAAAGATGGTACGAACTAACAACTGTCATTATAATACAAGACCCCGATAATAAAGAAGCTGGAGTCAAATTTGATTCAATGACTTTTAAATTTACACCAAGAGTTCCAGGTAATGATAATGACGGAGACTTAGGAGATACAAAATTTGAACTATTGGAATATAAGCGTAATGATGCGAAAGCCTATTAATCAACAACACCTATGAAGGACGGAAAGCAGTCCTATTGTCCTTGGGTTGTAAAAATTTTATTTTTGATCTTACAAAAGGCCGTCAAAAAGACGGTCTTTTTCTCAACAACGTCAGCAATAGGTAAGCGTTTGATGCAATCTCCGGCTTTTCCCCTGCTCCGCACGGAACGTGCAAGTTTCCCTGCATTCCGCGCTCCATCTATC
>NZ_JACHGK010000018.1:63431-74738 GCF_014207535.1 Bacillus benzoevorans | reverse complement strand
ACTTTTGGGAGCAAGCTCCCAAAAGTCCGCTCGACTTGCATGTATTAGGCACGCCGCCAGCGTTCGTCCTGAGCCAGGATCAAACTCTCCAAAAAGTGTTTGATTTGCTCATGTTTTGTTACAAAAATAAAACTTACGTTGACGTTTCTGCTTTGTTTAGTTTTCAAAGAACAATCATCTACTGATTCTTATCAGCAGCAAAATGAATTATACCATTTCGTTTCGCCGAAGTCAACTATTAAGAAGTAATCTTTTTTAGTTGTTTCGCATCAGCGACATTCATTACTATAACATCTGGATTCACAGAAGTCAACTTCTTTTTTGAGTTTATTCTGTATTAATCCCTATTCTCTATATCAAAGAAGAAATATGAACTTAATTCCTATCTGTCTTCTAAAAGGAAAAGGGAAATTAATAGTATCATTACCCCTAATTGAGATCAACTCTTTTTTTAAAAGCTTTATTGATTGCAGTTCAAATTTTTCCTGTTTCATTTGTATCTTACATATCCTTTGTTACATTTGAATATCTTTTTAAATTGCTTAATCCTTTTTCTTCAGGAGCCGTTTCCTCCAACTGCGGTAAATCATAATAAAAATTGCGATAATCAGCAACATGCCGGCACTGGAAAAATAGAAAGTGGCAGGGTAATTCCCCTGTTCATGAGCGGATTGAACAGAGCTGACTGTGATGCTTTGCCCTATTTTTAGAAAATCCTCGAAAAAAGCCTTTCTTTCTGCATTGTGGTCCACGACTTGTCCGCCCTGGACTTGAACCATTCCATTTGGACCAGAGACTGGGATAAGGAAATGAAAGTCTTCGCTCTTCTTTAAAAATAAGACAAATTCCCCGCCCTGATTCTGAAATTCCTGTGCCCAGCCAATATCAAAGCCGTCGATGCCGGCGGTTATTTTTTTACTGACATCGCCTTTGTAAACCTTGTTGACATAAAAATCCAATCCTTGGAAGACAAAATCACTTAGCTCTGGCTTGCTGTAAAAATCGTATGTCCCACTGACAATGACATCGGCCCGCGCTGCGACCTCCTCCGGCTCCAGGGCGACCCAGCTTGTCGCGGAAACGTTCGTATCTATCAATAGTAGGATTAGCGTAAAAATAAATATGTATTGCAATTTTTTCAAGTCTGGTCCCCCTTTAGATATTAGACGATATGGGAACGAAAAAGTTTCATGGATGGGTGTTTTTTAATAATGAAGATTGGTGAAATGTTATTTTAAAAAGTTTAGAGTGATTAGCATTAATAGGGATAGGACAATGAAGGCAATCACAATATAGCCGAAATATCTGACTGGTTTAGGGAGTTTATTCCTATCAGTCGTTGTTGCAGGCGTTGTATTTCCCTCAATTTTTTGCATATGGTCGATAACGTCATTAAATGGTTTGTTTTCTTTATCCATTGTTAATACCCCCTTACCAAATCTTAGCACACTGTTACCTTGCAGATTGCATCGTTTGTGAGAGCTTAGTGAATCATTTTGTGGGGCTTTGAATGATTGAAGCCAGGTTTGTCCCGGCAGTTATTTTACCTCTAGGAACTTAAACAACTAAACCTGCATATTTATTTACTATTAACCTGCGAATAGGGGGAAAATGATGGCCGCTTTTAACCCGGAAAAGTTGTTTGTGAGAATGATTCCTCCCGCAAATTCGGCGCAGCCCATCAATAGAAGGAAATACACACTTACTCATTCAGACAAGACAGCTCAGATTTTTTTGGATATTGGATTTGACTACAACTATGAAGCCATTAATAAATCAATGCGCGATGAAGTGCTGGCAGAGTGGCGAAGAACGGGGAGCGGCGGTTTCAATTTATTAGGAAAGGCCTATGTTGACGGCGGGGAATTTAGTCAAGCGGCTGCAGAACGTCGTTTAAACATTTTTAAAAAAGAAATGGATACGGCCATTAGAGCAATGGTTTATGGCGACCTGCCGTTTTTACGCCGCTATCCAGTTCTGCTTGATGCCCCTATTTATATTGAATATGAATCTAGTTTTCCGCAATACCAGCAGACTTTTTATTATGGCACTCCAAGAAAATATTTGGCTTAGACGGGGCATAAGCGTACCCGGGAGGAACACAAGAAATTAGATTAGTATAAATAATGGTAATTGGCTGCCCAACTTTGAGCAGTCTCTTTTACTTTGCTGTTTTTGCAGTCAAAATTCGGATTCGGGGCCCCGCGAACGCTAGTTAATCTCTCGGTCATTATCAGGCCGTAGTTCACGGGCTCTATCACATTCGATACTTCCCATCATCAAGGGTTTTACTCGTTCACGGGCTCTATCAAGTCCTGATACTTCCCATAATCAATGAACTCCTTTGAGGAATGCGCGATTCTTCCCCTCAGACCGCGGTTTCACTTTCTAACGGGAACGATTCAAACCTTGTGGCACCGAGTTCGACCCTTCTGGCAAAAATGAGAGAAACACGTAGAACATCCCTGTTTCTAATGGTTCAAAAGTAATTTTTCCATCTCCATTACAGAAATGGGTGGATAGTAAAAATAACCTTGACCTATATGACAATTTAACCGTTTTAGTTGTAATGCCTGCTCTTCGGTTTCAATTCCTTCAGCAACAGCTAAGGTATTTAAATTTTTACTCATTTCGATAATGGTTTTTACCAACGTGCTCGTGTTTAGATTTGTTGTCATTTCATTTATGAACATTCGATCAATTTTGATACGGTCAATCGGTAATGAAGTTAGAATACTTAATGAGGAATATCCCGTTCCAAAATCATCAATTGATATGTGTACACCTATCTTTTTCAGTTCATCTATGATGACTCTGGATTCCTTGATATCATGCATAAGACTTTCTGTCACTTCTATATCGAGAAGTTCTGGCTGCATCCCTGTTTCTTTTATAATTTGTTTCACATCTTCAAGAAAATTAGGGTCTTTAAATTGATAAGGGGATACATTTACAGAAACTGTACGGGGTGAATAACCTGCTTCAACGAATGCGTTTATTTGCTGACAGGCTGACTTTAGTACCCATTTTCCTATCGGAATAATAAGGCCGGTTTCTTCAGCAATTGGAATAAATTCATCCGGACTAATTTTTCCAAGTTCTGAATGATCCCATCTTAAAAGTGCCTCCATTCCTACAATTTGATTGGAACTTAAATCAATTTGAGGTTGATAATATAGATACAATTCATTGTTTTCAATCGCATTTCTGAGTCCTTTTTCTAAATTCAAATTTCGATTAACCGTATGATGAATGGTACTATAAAATTGATAGTTGTTCTTACCGCGTTCTTTCGCTGCATACATGGCTTTATCTGCACTTGTAAATCCATTCATCGTTTTGAAAAAAATAAAGCCACAAATAGGATAAAGCAGTAATAGCCATGATAAAAACAGATACTGGATGCCGGAGTAATAAGGTCATTTTTTTCCTCCATATAAAAACTGCCCAAAAGGACTATCTTTATGATGGCTCCTAAAGGACAATAGTAAATATTATTTGAATTGAAGTTTTAATTCGTTTCTTGAAAAGAATTTTTTATAGAAACATATTCAATTATGCATTTTATTCAACAAAAGCACAGCAATGAAAACTATTGAAGAAAAGTTTTTTCCTTACATACGTTAGCGGTTATTTAACGAAGATTTGAATGATAGATATCTTGATAACAATATGAAATTCGAGCTGACCATTTAATATCTATATTTAGGAGAACGTTGAATTTGAGGTAATTTTTGTCATTTAAAATAGACCATCCATTTGGATGGCCTATTTTTTTGCTTTTTCAAACGAGGACAGATTCCCTTTCCTCCTCATGATAAGGTTCCGACTTAATTAACTTCAGCGCTTGTTCCATATTATAGACACCTGCTTCTTGACTCATTATCCACTTGGCGGCATAGATGGCCCCTTGGCCAAAGGCACCGCGGTCAATCGATTCATGGACAATTCGGATCGTTTGGTTCGGCAGGCCGAAAACGACCTCATGTTTGCCGACAATTCCGCCGACGCGAATGGAATTCACATGCTGCTCCTGATCGAGCCCTAGAGCTTCAGCGATTCTCACAGCCGTACCGGAAATATCCTTTTTATGGCGGAAATGCTCCTCAATGATTTCAATATCAGCATTCGGCACAATTTGCTGCAGCAGCTTCGAAGCTTCCATTAAGAAATTAATTCCCAACGTAATGTTCGGTGAATAAAGAATCGCAGTTTCTGAACTCAAAGCCTTTAATTGCTCAATCTCTTCCGGCTGATAATTCGATATCGCCGAAACAATGCGGCTGCCATATTTCACAGCGTTTTTATATTCATTCACAGCACATGAGCTGGAAAAATCAATGATAACATCGACTTTATTTTCTTCATAAAAGTGATCGAAGTCGACTTGTTCATAGGAAAAGAACCTGCCTTCATCATGTACATGCCCCAGCAAATGGCTCGCGTATTCACCCGCATTTTCACCGGATTTTCTCATGACCCATTTTAATTCACAATCTGCATCTTTTATAATCTCATTCGCAACAACTGAACCTGTGCGGCCAAAACCAAATAATCCGATTGAAATTTTCAAATTGAAAAACCTCCTGTGTAGAAATATTCTTGTCTTGTCTGTCTGATTTTGCCTGAAACTTATTATGTTATGAAAGTTGTGCAAGGTATGTATGCCTAAATGTATCGTACTGTTCCATTTGCGAACCGGGGTTGTTTTTTGAAAAGGCGATACAGGCGAAGAACGACAGATGCCTTTTTGGAAAGAGTCCGAAATGACTCAAGTAAATGGAAACATATTTTGTTTAGTCACACATGTTTAGATTTAACGAAACAAACTGTAGATCAAATAATTGAGGATGATAGAAATGAATAGCAGCAGCTTACTATTGGCTTTGCTGCATGAATGTGATATTAATTCGGCAGAGAAACAACCTGTTATAAAATCAGAGTTGTTTCTTAAGTAACAACTCCAATTTATTATAAAGTAGTTTCTTTTGTCAAACTATTTATTCATCTGACATTAAATTGTCATAAAAAGCCGTCCTAAAGACAAAGGTGTCAGGCACCACATTTATCTAATATCCCTTTGGCTGGAATAGATAAATTTGTGGATGCCTGACACCTTATTGGATATATCCTTTTTCAACTTGTAAAAAATCCTCTGCATGGGTGAGACACATTTCATCACCGATAAAATAAATGATATCGCCTAATTCCAGTGTCGCATAGGGACCGGGGGAAAGCAGCAGTTCATTGTTTTTCCGTATTCCCACGATGGTCGCCCTTGTGTTCTGCCAGAAATTAATTTCGCTGATGTTTTTCGAAATATACGGGCAGGATGATGTAATTTCCAGTTGGAACGGGACAAATGGATTGATAGAATGAAAGCGATTCGTTCGATTAATAAGCTCCTTCGATATTTCCTGCAGGTTGGTCAATTCAGCGAGTTGTTTTTCAATGCTGATGCTTAGTTCTTTTTGTAATTCGCGAACCGATTTTACCCCTTCAAGACGATGAACAAATTTCGCAGCATTCTCGTAAGAAATAATGATGACTCCGCTGCCTTTTGTCGTTTTCACAATGTTTAAATCCTGGAGCACGGCAATCGCACGGCGCGCGGTTTCAGCTGATACCCCGTACAGCGACGCCAATGAAGAACGGGCATAAATTTTCTCCCCGACGTTGTACTTCTTCTCCACAATCTTTGCCGCGATATCTTCGGCAATGATCCGATATTTCGGTTGTTTAATTTGAAACGCCTTTGATTCCATTATATAAATCCCCTCAGGATGTAATGTATCTACCTATTATAGTACATTTCTACTGGAATCTACTATGATGATTTTATAGCTGGCAACCTAGCCATGAAAAGAGAGCTTCAAACAGGTGTCCTCTACATCTAGGACGGGACTTTTTTCACAACAAATTAGAGTTTGGTGAATCAATTTTTTAGGCCCCCAAATATCCTCTGTGATGAGGCTTTTGTTATATATCGATATATCGTGGTATAAGTTGTTTGTCACTATGCATCTCTCCTTTTCACTTTATGTAAAAGAGAACCTTTATTTTTGTGTCCCTTACCCCTTTCATAAACCACTTTATTTAGGATTCCACTTCACACGTACATCTGTCCTTTTTCGGTGCCTGACACCAGTACACTTTTTAAACCCGATAAAAAGTGTGTATAATGAAAGAATATGGATTTTTTCGGGAGAACGTTTTATGCCCGGGGACTGGAAAAAATTAGGGAAACAGGAGAACCGTCCCCGTGTTTCCAAAGGAGGGATGATTGATGAGTGGGATTCCGGAGGGTTATTTGGAGCCGTTGCAGTATTTTTCGGATTATATGCGGGAGAGATTGGCGCCGGATGTGCAGGAGGATGCGAATGTGGTGCAGAAAGGGCTGCATTTGTACCGTCAGGGAGCGGTGACGTCGGTGAAGTTGGATCGGGGCCTCGCTGCAGCTGCGGTGCAGGATGTGGCGCCGGTGAAGGTGACACTTGATTTGGATCTGCCTCCGATGAGCGAGTGCACTTGTCCGGGTGATGGGATTTGCCGCCATATTACGGCGGCATTCTTTCAGCTTCTTTCCTATGAGCGCAGTGTCGCTGAATGGGTCGATGCCTGGCGCAAGCCGCTTAAGGAGAAGCAGGCGGCGAAATCGTGGGGGCTCGAACGGGCTAAGGACCTGCTCAAAACAGCCGGTCTGATTAAACCCAATTACTCACAGTGGGTGAACACTTTCCGCGAAAGCTTTGATCTGATTATGCGCGGTCAAGGCGACCCGAAACCGCACGTGATACCCGATTTGTTTGAGACCTATTACCGCCGTCTCAAAGCCGGGGCGCCGCTGAAACAGGAATGGAAGAATCTTTATTTCCTTGTCGCGTCCATCGTCTCCTTCATCAAGCTGCTTGAGCTGAGCCATGACCTCGGGCACGATGAAGAGACGGTCAACAAGCAGTACCGCGATTTGTTCCAGATGTCGATGAACGACATCACAAAATTATCGGATTCGATTTCCGTACAGGCGCTCCCCTTCGACTTTGACGATTTCATTGAACAGCTGAAAGACGAAACAAACGCCCTTTTAGCGTCGGACTATATGATTGAATATGACCGGATTCACCTTTACTGCCTCCTATGGACCCGCCTTTTTAAAAAGAAAAACTGGCGCGAGGAGCAGTTGATTGAGCATTTAAAGAATTATGACCGGAGCCTGGCGCAGACCGTTGCGATCATCCACCTGCACCTGCTGCTGAAAAATGATGACGAGGCGATGACGCTGATCAAGTCCTGTGCTGAAAACATCACTCCGTACTTTTTTTACTGGATGGACCTGCTCACAGAGGGCAAAGAATGGCTGCGGATGGACCCATATTTGACTGAATTTGTCGCCCGCATCCGTGCCTTTTTAGCCCTTGAAGGCGATTATTATGCCTGCCGCGATTTCACGAGGATGGTATTACAATCCGCGCTCCCATTTTGTGCGGAGACCAGACGGACCGAACTGTTTGAAAAGGCGCTTTACGAAATGCTCCCGTACAGTTTCCGCGAATACGAGGATTTTCTTTTTGAAAAAAAAGATTTCGCCAAATGGATGGAGCTGCAGACGTATATTGGCTTGAAAATGGAGTCGCTCTCGAAAGGCCAGATAAAGGTTTTGCAGGATGAAGCGCCGGAGCTGTTGCTGCCGCTTTACCACCAGGCGGTGCAGCTCCATATTGATGTGAAGAACCGCGAGCATTATCAGGAGGCGGTGCGCAAGCTGAAGAAACTGCGGACGCTGTATAAAAAAATGAAGCGGGTTGAGGAGTGGGAGGAATTTCTCGAGCTCCTGATGATGCGCACCAAAAGGCTCCGTGCCTTTCATGAAGAATGCAAAAGGGGAAAATTGATCGATGCTTAAAACAAGATATATCAAAATACTTGTATCGGAATTGGGAACGGAGCAGTATTTCCTGAGTGCCATGGATGAGGGAGACCGTTATTTCTACCCGTCCGTGTGGCAGCATCTTCTGTTGAACGGGCATAAGGAAAGCTTTTACGGGACGATGGTCGACCATAAGACAGTGGCCGGGATTGAGGGCATTGTCCTGAACGGCTGGCAGCTGGCGACGCTGTTTAGCGGGGAGCAGTTTAACCGCATGGTGGACTGGGATTGGGATGAGACTGCCGGGCTTTGCCTCGCCGCGGCGCATACGGTATACGATGCGATTAGTGAGAAGGAATGGATGCCCGATTTTGCTTCGTGGGAGCAGGACGAGTTTCGCTGGGCGCTGCCGGACCGCGTCGTGAACGAGTTCCTCCCCGCGTTTTGGGAGCAGAACGGCGTCCGTTCGTTTATGGAGAAGTGGTTCAATTTAGCGCTTGAAGGTTATATGAAGCAAAACCGGGAGCTCAAATATTCTTTTGGAAAAAAACTGCAGGCGCTGCGAGACGGAACAATTGCCCCCAGCCAGCTGGCGGAGTATTTTGATGAGGATAGTTTCCGCGAGTGGATCGGGATCAAAGAGAGTGCGGTCCCTTTTACTTTAGGTGTGAAGCTGGAGGAACCCGCCGATGCAGCTGATTTTTGGACGCTGGAATGTTTTTTGCGTGATAAAAAAAATCAGGATTTGGTCGTGGATTTGGGCAATTCGGGTGAATATCCGCGTACTTGGCTGCCGCACTTGGAGACAGTACAGGCCGAACAGGAACGCTGGATGCGCCTGTTTCCCTGGCTCAACGGCGGCAAACATGAACCCCGTTTGACGGATAAATTATCAGAGAATGAAGCATGGTTATTTTTAACAGATGTAAGTGAAACGCTCTTGGCGCTTGGCGTGGATATTCTGCTGCCTTCGTGGTGGCAGGCGATGAAGAGTGCGAGCTTGAAGGTCAAGGCGAAGGTGAAAAGCGCGTCGACAAGTTACCGTCCGTCATTCGTTGGGCTGCAGGCGATGCTTGATTATGATTGGCGCTTTTCGATGAATGGCGTCGAGCTGTCGGAGGAAGAGTTCAATCAATTAGTCGATGAAAAGCGGCGCCTTGTGTTTGTGCGCGGGCGCTGGATTAAGCTCGACCCCGAGTTTATCCACCAGATTCAAGAGCTGATGAAGAAGGCGGAGAAGGAAGGTCTGCAGGTCCGCGATGTGATTGAGCAGGAGCTGTTCGCTGAGGAGGGAGTCGGCTCGATTGCCGATGAGCTGGAGAATCCGAAGGCGTTTGCGAAGATTCAGATTGAATTGAACCGGCAGTGGAAGTCGATGATCAAGGGACTGCGCAATTTGCAGGAACTGCCGCTTGAACCGGTGCCGCAAAGCTTCCGTGGTGAGTTGCGTCCGTATCAGCAGCTGGGCATGAGCTGGCTGTTGTACCTAAGGAAGTTCGGCTTTGGCGGCTGCCTCGCTGATGACATGGGACTTGGGAAGACGGTGCAGTTGATTTCTTATATGTTAAAGGTGAAGGAAGAAAATGGAGGTGCGGTCGCGAAGGTGACCGGGAACTCAGGTAAGGCGGCGACTGCAGGGATTGCTGCGAATCCGAGCGAAACGAATGTGGGTCCAAGGATTGCCGCGAATCCAGGTGAAACGAATGCAGATGCGGAGATTGCTGGCTATCCGGGTGAGACGGCAGCGACTGCGGAGATTGCTGGGAACTCGAGTGAGACGACGGCGGCGGAACAAACGGAAGCGGCGCTGATCATCTGCCCAACCTCCGTTCTTGGCAACTGGCAGAAGGAATTGGAGCGGTTTGCTCCTGATTTGTCGATTTATCTCCATTACGGTCCGGCGCGGCCTCATGGCGAAGAGTTTGCGGCGAAGGTGCTCGAGGCGGATGTCGTCTTGACCTCCTATGGGTTGACCCACCTTGACTTGGACGACTTTTTACAGCTGACCTGGAGTACGATTGCTATTGACGAGGCACAGAATATTAAAAATGCCGATACGAAGCAGTCCCGTGCTGTAAGGAAATTGAAGGGCCAGCATCATATTGCTTTGACGGGTACGCCGATGGAGAACCGCTTGAGCGAGCTGTGGTCAATTTTTGATTTTATTAATCATGGTTACCTCGGTTCGAGCGGTCAATTTCAAAAACGGTTTGTCCTGCCGATTGAGCGTGACGATGAAAAAGAACGCATCCGCCAATTGCAGGCGCTGATCCGGCCTTTTTTACTAAGAAGAACGAAAAAGGACGAAGATGTGGCGCTGAATCTGCCTGACAAGCTGGAGCAGAAGGAATATTGCCCGCTGACGGCGGAGCAGGCTTCGCTGTATGAACAGTTGGTGCATGACTCCTTGGCGGATATTGATAAGCTGTCGCCGTTTGAGCGCAAGGGGCTGATTTTGCAGATGCTGAGCCGGTTGAAGCAGCTGTGCAACCATCCGGCGCTGTATTTGAAGGAGCAGCGGCCCGTGAATTTGATTGAGCGGTCAGCAAAACTGGAGAAGCTGCAGGAATTGGTTGGCGCCGTGCTTGAGCAGGAGGAAAGCTGCCTGATTTTCACGCAGTATATTGAGATGGGGCATATGATCCAGACGATGATTGAGGAAGAGTTTGGGGTCGAGGTGCCGTTTTTGAACGGAAGTGTGGCGAAGTCGCAGCGTGATCGGATGATTGATGAGTTCCAGAACCGCGAGTTCCCGATTTTCCTTTTGTCATTGAAAGCGGGCGGCACCGGGCTGAATTTGACAGCGGCGAACCATGTAATTCACTATGACCGCTGGTGGAATCCGGCTGTCGAGAACCAGGCCACCGACCGGGCGTACCGCATTGGGCAGAAACGGTTTGTGCATGTCCATAAAATGATTTGTACCGGCACGCTGGAGGAAAAAATTGATTTAATGCTCGACAAAAAGCAGTCGCTGAACGATGAGATTATTCAGAGTGACAGCTGGATTACCGAGCTGTCGACAGATGATCTGCGCGAGTTGATTCATTTGGGGAAATAGATAATGGAGCGGGTAGGGCTGCTGCTGAAATTAGGTCTGGATTAGGCCGCCGGCTGCGCTGGCTCGTTAGAAAGGTGTCTCATGAGGAATTCATGGGGCACTTTTTTTAATTGGCTGCAACGGACCATTCTCCCGCTGACGGGCTCTATCAGCCTCTCATAGTGACCGTCAGCTGCTTTTTCCCCCGCTGTCGGGCTCTATCAGCCCTTCATAGTGACCGTCCGATGCTTTTTCTCCCGCCGACGGGCTCTATCAGCCCTTCATAGTGACCGTCCGATGCTTTTTCTCCCGCTGACGGGCTCTATCAGCCTCTCATAGTGACCGTCAGCTGCTTTTTCCCCCGCTGTCGGGCTCTATCAGCCCTTCATAGTGACCGTCC
>NZ_JACHGK010000018.1:62884-63334 GCF_014207535.1 Bacillus benzoevorans | reverse complement strand
TCCGCTGCTTTTTCTCCCGCCGACGGGCTCTATCAGCCCTTTATAGTGACCGTCAGCTGCTTTTTCTCCCGCTGTCGGGCTCTATCAGCCCCTCATAGTGACCGTCCGCTGCTTTTTCCCCCGCTGTCGGGCTCTATCAGCCCCTCATAGTGACCGTCCTCTGCTTTTTCCCCCGCTGACGGGCTCTATCAGCCCCCCATAGTGACCGTCCGATGCTTTTTCTCCCGCCGACGGGCTCTATCAGCCCTTTATAGTGACCGTCCGTTGCTTTTTCTCCCGCTGACGGGCTCTATCAGCCCTTCATAGTGACCGTCCGTTGCTTTTTCTCCCGCTGACGGGCTCTATCAGCCCCCCATAGTGACCGTCCGATGCTTTTTCCCCCGCTGACGGGCTCTATCAGCCTCTCATAGTGACCGTCCGATGCTTTTTCCCCCGCTGACGGGCTCTATC
>NZ_JACHGK010000018.1:0-62788 GCF_014207535.1 Bacillus benzoevorans | reverse complement strand
TTTCCCCCGCTGACGGGCTCTATCAGCCTCTCATAGTGACCGTCCGATGCTTTTTCCCCCGCTGACGGGCTCTATCAGCCCTTCATAGTGACCGTCCTCTGTTTTTTCTCCCGCTGACGGGCTCTATCAGCCCCTCATAGCGACGACCGCGTGGGGCAGCCTTTCCCCCGCCGCGCGGGGATTCATGACAGGGATACGGTCAGACTGCAGAATCGTTGGTGAAACAACACTTAGATAAAGATTTGAGCCTGGATACAGCAGAAATGCCATCATGTACAAACTAATTTGGGAGCATACAAGTATGAACAATTTCAACAGCATAAGGACTTAAATTTGCGTAATTCCCAATTAATTAACAAATAATTCATCAAATTCTTACAAATTATCCATTTTTTTCAATCCGTTCTCTTGGTATAATAACAATAGAAATTCAAGTGAAGTGTGTTCCACTTTTTTTAAAAAGTTATTATATAGTCCATTCTTAACAAAGAAGAACCCGTCGAGGCTGTAAAAGGTCTTGCGGGTTCTTCTTTATTTTAACGCGGTGAATGACTTGCGGGGCACATTCCAGACCTGCTAAAGCGTTAATGTGATAAAGGTCATTGAATTTGCCCGGGCATGATGGGAAAATATATCGATGCATTTATTTTTCAATTAATTAGAAAAATGACGTATAATGATTTTATGTTTCAAATTGCGTGAATTTTTCGGAAAGGGATTTTGCATTTATGATATTTGGATTAATCATTATCTTAATACTTGTGCTCTTTTTACCATTTACGGTGAAAAAGGTGGAGCACAATTTGGAAGCCTTCCTCTTTATTATGGGGATTGCCGCTGCTTCCATCAGCGGTATGATGAATTTTCATTTAATTGGGAAAGCTTTGCGCGACCCGATTCATATTACGCTTGCGGTTTTGATCGCCGGCTTGCTTTGTAAATGGGCGCAGGGCCCGCTGGAGCGCTCGATTCTCTCTCTGAGCAAGGCTCTGACACCGCGGATTTTCCTGGCATTAACGATTATTATTTTAGGACTGGCTTCCAGCATTATTACCGCGATTATTGCGGCGATCGTGCTGGTCATCATTGTCAATGTGCTGCCCCTCGACCGGGCGTCCGAGGTCCGCTATACGATTATTGCCTGTTTCGCCATCGGTCTTGGCGCTGCCTTAACGCCAATTGGCGAACCGCTTTCGACCATCACTGTCAGCAAATTAAATGAGGATTTCTTCTATCTGATTGATTTAGTCGGCTGGGAAGTCATTACTGCGGTAATCGCTTTTGCCTTGTTATCGATGGTTTTTGTCAGACCGCACGCAAGTTCACACGGCTTAGACTCGAAGCAGGCTTCCGAAAGCTATCGGGAAATACTCATTCGCTCCGCGAAAATTTATTTGTTTGTCATGGGGTTAACCTTCCTCGGACATGGATTTGAGCCGCTGATTGAAAAATATATTCTTGGTCTCAACCCGATGCTGCTGTACTGGATTAATATGATTTCAGCGATCCTTGATAACGCCACACTGGCTGCCGCCGAAATCAGTCCGACGATGGACAATGAGATGATTCGTGCCATCCTTCTCGGTCTGCTCATTAGCGGGGGGATGCTGATTCCAGGGAATATTCCAAATATCATTGCAGCCGGCAAACTCAACATCACCAGCAAAGAATGGGCCCGTTTCGGAGTTCCGGTCGGTCTGATCACCATGGCTGTATACTTTGTCGTATTGTTTTTAATTTAAAGCCAAACAAAACCACCCGGTACAGAACCGAGTGGTTTTTGTTTGAATCCGAGAGGCCGTAAATTCGACAGGTAACTGTGGCAGCCCCGAATTAGATCAAAATAGAAACGCAAGAACCTTCCCCCTGTTTTATCTTCTTTTTCTAAGGGAAATCACTAATGCTAGTAATCCTGCAATTAAAGCGGCAATGGATAGGTAGAGCGGGGCATTGCTTGTGCTTGATGCTGTTTCAGCCGCAGCTGTGTGCTCTACAGCAGTTCCTTCGTCCTCTGCCGCCGTATCAGCTTTTGTATCTCCGCTGTCATGTCCATGTGAGACTGAGGCATCGGCCGGGTTTACAACGGTGACAGAAGCCGGTTTTTCAGAGTCTGCAGCACCAACCCATTCCACTACACTTCCATCGCCGTAGGTTTGATACGCTTTCCACACGAGTTCTGTGGCATCATCGCCCACTTTTCCTTGAAAAAGAAACTGACCGAATTCAGTTGCCGACAGGCCGTTTCCTTCTGTCGTCCATGTTATGCTCGTCAATTTCCCCGTATCATCCTTTTGCACTTCGTATGTCCAGCCTGGTTTCGGCTCAACACGAGTAATATTCACTTCTTCAGGGAACTTCACTTCGACTTTTGTTGTCGGAGCCGCCTCGTTTTCCGATGGCACCCGCAGTGTGAACACTTCGTATTTTCCTTGTAATGTTTCCTGTGGCTGAACGGTGACATGAGCACTTGCTCCGCCTGCAAAAAGAGTAATCGCAGCGATCATCGATATGGTTAAAGATACTAACTTTTTCATTGTACATCCCCAATCGTTCTATATTTGACTTGATTCATACATTCCTATTGAGCAAAAATCTTACCGCACACCCAACAGACACTTTTTCACCATGCCATCTTTTAGTAAACCATAAACTCCGTGCTGAATACGCCCTCATTATCCTCTGAATCTAATATTCGCAGCTCGGCTGTCCAATTGCCGGCAAATGGAAGATATTGACCATCGATCATATAATGAACCTTCCCGGACTGCTCCGCTTGGGAAAAAGGTACTTGAATCGGCGCGACATCAGGATTGTCTTGGTATTTTAAAAATAGTTCAACGTTTTTAATCTCTATTCCCTCTTGAAGCGAGCCGGCTTCAACCATGAAATGATTGCTTCCCGGTGCTTTGGGAAAAATTGATGTCGTGAATTCAAGGTGTTTTTCTTGTTCATGCCACTCCAGCGGTTCATTTTGCGGGAGCGGGCTTAAGTGTGTAAAGACGCCTACAATCCCGACAATAACGAGCATCAGGCTAAAATCAATTTTCAGCAGCCTGCCGATTGCATGTTCTGACCTTTTTTTCCATGAATAGCGTAATATCCCACCCGTTACGGTGACCAATAAAACAATGGCCGCTTTGATTAATAACAGGATGCCCCATTTTGTATCGAACAAATAGCCGATTTGCGGCAAAAACAGAAACGTCGAAGCAGCTCCAGTTCCCATTAAAACCAGAATACTTATGAATGCCGCCTGTGAAAAAGCCGGGAGGAATTGTCTGACATGTTCCCGCTGTTTTTTCCAAAAAGCGAAGATATAGAATAACCCTCCCGCCCATATGGACGCTGCGAATAAATGAAGTACATCGATGGCAATAGTGAGAATTGGCGGGTCAAATGCCATCGCATGTCCGTTGATACTCTTTACTGTGAGAATCACGAAGACCCACAATCGATCCAGCCATGTAAAACGGAGTAACAGCGCAAAACCTAAAATAGACAACACCATGGATAGGAGCCAGGATATGCCAAGGGCAGTACCTGTTAAAAGCGGCCAAATTTCATCTGCACTCCAGCTGTTGAGTAATTCTGCGAATTGGAAATATCCCATGCCAATCGTTGTGATCAACAGCGCAGCTTGCAAATAACGTGCCTTCTGTCTAAAAGCTGCCCTCATTTCGCCGTGTTCTATTTTATTTACGGTGCCCCATATCATCCAGCCGGCAGTCAGGAGCAATGCCAGATAATACAGAATTCTGCTCACAGACTGAATCATGCTGGACAGTAAGGATGGATTTTCCTCGTTATGTAACTGGTTCATCTCACTTCTGGGAGCCGTTTTTTCCCCAATCGAGACAACGTACGAACCTTTGATAGGATGACCATCTGCTGATAAGACACTATAAGATATAGCGTAGTTTCCTTCTGGAAGCGATGGTAAATCCTGCGTGATCGTTTTCTGGTCTTTGCTCATCTCTGTTTCGCTTTTACTTACCTGCTCACCCGCTTCATTGAATACCTTTATCGAAAAAAGTTCCTTTTCCAATCTTTCATTAAACGTCAGAACAATTTCCTCAGGGAGAGCCGTTAAGGTGCTGTCCGGTGCCGGCTCAGCCTTTTCCAGCTGTGCATGAGCAAAAACTTCGTGCGGAATCATGAGAAAAAGGAAACTCAAACACAGCAGCGGTATCTTTCTGTACTGAACTATGCGTTCCTTCATCCTCTTCCGTCTTTCCTTCGCGAACAATCTATCACCTGCCTTATTCATTTTTCACCATTGTAGCGCAAAATGTTAACCATTCAAACATACTCTAACATGGCAGAAAAACATCATTAGAAATGAGAATCGTTATCGTTAAAATTAAATCATAAATTTGTGTGGAAACTGTGAACTTTTTCCTATAAAACAAACTTTTTTTCATCAGAAACATGGGGACGGTTTTCACGTTTCCCTAGATTTTACCAATTAGAAAGGATGTGGGTGAAATTCAATATACTCGCGAGGATGTAAGTCATTAACGGCACAGACTTCCCGAGCTTTTTCAAAATTTCTCTTGGCTTCAGACTTAAGCCTTCTTGGGAAAAATAACATAAAGAAATTCCTGATTCATATGATCATTTAAGCTCCTCTTAGATGGGATGGAATACTAGTATTATAGCAGAAAATACCGCGATGACTATTTGCTTTTGTCGAATTTTGTCGAAAACAAAACGCGAGAACCGTCCCCGCGTTTCGATAAACTATTTTTCTTTTTCGCGGGATATCTGTAAAATAGAATTACTAAATGCTAAGGGATGAACATTATGACAAAAAGGAAAAATGAGTTTTTTGAATGGACAAAGGCAATTCTAGTTGCTATTTTGATAGCTGTAGGGATTCGTACATTTTTATTTACACCGATTGTTGTAGATGGGGAATCGATGATACCCACTTTGCATAATGAAGACCGGATGGTTGTTTCTAAATTTGGCACTCCGGATCGGTTTGATATTGTTGTTTTTCATGCCGATGAATATAATGACTATATTAAACGGGTCATCGGACTGCCCGGCGATAAAATTGAATACAAAAATGATGTTCTTTATATCAATGATAAAGCGTATGCGGAAAAGTATTTAGACGAAAGCAAAAAGGAAATGAAAGCATTGTACGGTAAAGATGCCCTCCTCACAGAAGATTTTACCTTAAAGGAGCTTTGGGGCTATGAAACAGTGCCTAAAAATACCATTTTTGTCATGGGAGATAACAGAAGAAACAGCAAAGACAGCCGTCATATTGGAGTGGTCCCGTTAGACAAAGTAGTAGGCAATACCAATGTGATTTACTGGCCTTTAGAGGATATGAAGATTGTGAAATAATGATATTGAAAAAGGACGGCGGCGTGCCGTCCTTTTTCTATTGGCTCTGTTAAACTTGATTGTTGATTTCCGTTCCAGGCACGCACGGTTCTGCGGGCGACCGACGAGCCTCCTCGACACTTCGTGTCTGCGGGGTCTCGTCTGTCTCTTCTCTGAGCGGGAGTCTTCGTGCCTTCCACTCCAATTAACAAGGGACAAAAAGTCAACATTGACCTTTAACACAGCCTTTCTATTAATAGCCGACTTCGACTGATGCGACGACAATGTACATCAAATCGTTCTTATCGCCTTTTTCCGCTAACACTACCCCGCTTGTTGTCAGCATCCCGCCGTCCATCACTTCGACGGTTACGGTCCCAAATGGCAGGACGGCTTTTACCGCAGCGATATCAAGATTTTCCTTTTCCGCAGGTAACGCCAGTTTGACATTCACTTTCATATTATTAAAATCGTTATCAGGCAGCACAGAGGCTAGTCCCGGCATCGAATTAAAGTGGATCGCATTTTGTACCGCCCGGATGGCGGCTTTCGTGATATTTTGCCCGTGCACATCGATACCCATTCCTGTTTCAATAAACATAATCTTTTCCATGATCGATTCATCCTTTCGTGTTCCTATTTTCTCTATTCTATCCCTTTTGCGCGGCTGATGAAACAAGTGAAACACGGGGACGGCTCTACCGTTTTCATATTATTTTACAAGAATACCTATACATACCATTACGGGAATAAAATCGGGAAACGCGAGAAGCGTCTCCGCGTTTATTTAAATTGATATTTTATCCCCTTTTTGGGAAGAATAACAATATTCGTCCCGAAGGTGATATTATGTATATTTTCATTAATTTACTTTTTTTAATAGCAGGCTGTAAATGGGGGGATTGGCGGAACTGGCACCAGTATTATCCGACCATCCTCTTCCTTATTATTGGAGATCTATTATATGACTTCCTGCTCTATAATAAATCCATGTGGTTATTTCATGATCTCATTTTGCCAAACCATACAACGATTACCCTTTTATCGATGGCCGTGACTTATTCTGCCACCGTATTAATCTATTTAGGACGCTTTCCCGAAGGATGGAGAAAACGTTCGTTATGGTTTTTATTATGGTTGGGCATTTTTTCGCTGGCTGAATTTATTAACCATGAATTCGGTTTTATTACTTACCATAATGGCTGGAATTTTAGCTGGTCTATTCTATTTACCGTTATCATTTTCCTCCTATTGCCTATCCATTATAAAAAACCCCTGGCGGCATGGGTATTATCGCTCATCATTATCCTGTCCCTATTGAGTATCTTTAATGTGAATTTAGATGATATGAAATAGGACCTGATGAAATGAGCAAGTCTTGTACAGATAGAAAGGCACCATCCAGTTTTCTGGATAGTGCCTGGCAAGCACCCGATTAACTTTTCTTCCCTTGAATCTTCAACTGCATCTCCGCATCGCTCATATTCGGATATTTTCGCGGTGTACTTTTGCTAAGGGCCTTCTTCAACTCTGCACTTGCATCATCATTCGTGTTATATCGTTTATCCATAGATCGCGTCCCCCTCCTTTTTCGTATCTTAGTATGATCGAAAAAGAAGGATTCATTCTCTCCAGACCAGCCTGCACCAAATTTGGAAGATATTACGGAAACGCAGGAACCGTCCCCTTGTTTCAGTGTGACTGCAGGTCTTTTTTGCTGTAGGCTTTGTAGGTGATGATGGTTAAGGCGGTGATGAGGACAGCTGATAATAGGATATAGCCGACGTCTAGACCGCTGCCGAACATGAGATATTTTGCTTCAAAGTATTTGAATGGCGTTGCGTATTTTAGCACCTTAAGACCCTCGTTTAGGTCGATGGCTACCGAGAGCATGTAGGTGAGGAGCATGATCGCAGCCGCCAGGGATGCCGCGCTTTTGGCTTTTCTTTTTACCGCCGCAAGAGCACTGCCAAGAACCATGAACAGCACCTGTAAAATAAACATTCCTACAAGCGTGAGGACAATTTTTCCATTCATATCGGCACCTTCATTGTTGTAGCCTCCCAGGATCACGATGAACGACACGAGGTTCACCACGTTGTAGATGACGATATTGGTCAGCGCCGCTGCTAATTTGGCCGTGACCACGGTGTTGCGTGAGACTGGCTTCACCAACAGAAACTCATACGTCTTGTCGCGCTCCTCCTTGGCAATAATCGCCGCCCCGAGCATTGCGGCATGGATCGCCGCCATTAACAGCATATAAATATAGAGAATCGTGTAATAACCGGCAACTGTCGAGACATCGACCTCGCCAAAGCCGAGGACAATCCGGATCGATTTCGGGATATCGCCGATGAGCTCATTTATCGACTGCCCTTGCGCTGAATAGGCATCAAACTTTGCCATCCCCGCGATGATCATCAGAATCACGCCGAGGCACCACAGAACCAGCGATTTCCGCTGAAACTTTAATTCTTTTAGAAAAATATTCATGATTCACACCCCCTTACACAGCATGGATATCCCGTTTAAGATAGACGATGAAACTTGCCGCGACAGCTCCCGCAATGATCAGCGCACCTGCAATTACAAACGGTCCTTCATAGGCTTTATTTTGCAAAATAAAGCTCGTGTCAAAGTATTTAAACGGCGAAAGATAGCGTTTCGCGGACTCCCCGGAATCACTCAGCATGCCGAGAAAATAAAAACCAAAGACGGTCGCCAGTGACACCGTCAATACCGATTTCACTTTCGGCACAGAAACAGAAATCACAATCCCGATAGCCAAAAAGATCAGCTGCACGAAAAACAGCGTGAGTGACAGCATCAGAAATACTTTATAGCTAAAATCATCCGTCTTGACCTGGAACAGTACCAAGCTTGCTGCCGCCAAATAGAGAATGTTCGTGATGGCGAGCGATGTAAGGGCAGCCAGGAACTTCGCTGTGAGTACCTTCTGCCGCGTCACCGGCTTCGTTAAGAGAAAATCCGCTGTTTTATCATGAACCTCCTTGCTGACAATGGAGGTGCCGAGATTCATCGCCTGCACCGCCCCGCACAGCGTCACAAAGGTTAACGGGAAACAATAAAAGCCGAGGATGGTAAAAAAAGCACCCAGATTGACGCCCAACGCCTGCCGCACCGCTTCCGGATATCCCTCCATGATTTTCGTAAAGGCCTCGGCATCCGCAGCGAATGCAGAGTAAAACGACATATAAAGAGACACAATCGCAATTAAGGAAATCGTCCAAATCAGCGTTGATTTCCGATAAGCCTTTAATTCATGCAGATAAATGTTCATCGCCCTTTACGCCTCCGTTTCATAATAATGAAGGAAAATCTCCTCAAGGTCGGGTTCTTCAATCCATAGGTTGACCAGTTCAATCTGCGCGAGCTGTTGCAAAACGGTGTTGATGTTGCCTTTAAATAGGAAACTGACTGTGCTGCCATGCACTTCTAATTTCGTCACGCCGTCGAGCTGGAAGTAAGACGCGCCAAGTGCCGTTTTCGTTTCGACCTTGAACTTTTTATAGTTGGTTTCCTGCAGCGTACTGATTTTTTCCACCGCCACGAGCCGGCCTTCTTTAATAATGGCAACACGGTTACACAGCCTTTGCACCTCTGTCAAAATATGGGATGAGAACAGAATCGTCGCTCCCTTTTGATTTTCCTCCTTGAGCAGGTCGAAAAACTTTTGCTGCATCAGCGGGTCTAAGCCGCTCGTCGGTTCATCGAGGATGATCAGCTTCGGTTCATGGAGCAGACCTTGCACGATCCCGACTTTCTTTTTATTGCCGAGCGAGAGGTCATCGATTTTTTTCGTTAAATCAAGATTCATGATCTCGGCCAATTCTTTGATCCGCTTACTGCAGTCTTTTTTATAAAAGCTAGCTGAATATTTTAATAGGTCGATAACCTTCATATTGTCATAGTAAAACACTTCTGATGGCAAATAGCCGATTTGCTTCTTGATTTCCGGCGCGTGTTTCAGGCAATCCTTGCCGAAAATCTTCGCGCTGCCGCTCGTCGGGTATATTAACGACAGCAGCGTGCGAATCAGCGTCGATTTGCCGGCACCGTTCGGACCAATGAAACCGAAAATCTCCCCCTCCTCAACCGTAAAGCTGACGTCGGTAATCCCTCTTGCTTTGCCGTAATTCTTTGTCAGATGGCTGATTTCGATTGCATTCATTGTCATGGCCCCCTTTTAAATGGATGGTGGTGAGGCTTTGGCCGGCGGTCCGGCTTCCTTTGGATGTAAAACCCGTCCGCCGTTAAAACCTCATCAGTGATAAAAACATTTAATTAAAACGTCAAAATACTGCTCGGCCTCTTGCCTGATTTCTGCATAATTGATTTCGTGCCCCGGCGCGAACTTTGCTTTATAAAGCACCTCTTCACTCATTTTTTCAAAGGTAAAGGTAATAATTTTTAAGACGATTTTGAGATCCACATCAGCGCGGAACTTGGAGTAATCGATTCCTTCGAAAAATTTCCCCATGTTGATGTCGGTCATTTCCCGTTTCTTTTTCTCCAGCTCAGGCTTGATCTCCGCGGCATCCTCCAAAAACGCCTCTTCCATAAACTTAAAAATGTCCGGATATTGGGTCAGCATTTCCATTTTGATGTGAACCGCCTCGCGAATTCTTTTGAAAAAATCAGGCTCAGTCAAGTCTATCTTTTTATAAAATTCAGCCACAACCATGTCATAGCAATAATCAACGAGAAACAAGTAGAGCTGCTTTTTGTTCTGAAAGTAATGGAACAAGAGCCCCTTCGAAATCCCCGCCTCTTTCACCATTTCATTAGTCGATGCGCGCTCATATCCTTTCTGAGCAAATTCCTTCATCACAGCATTGACGATACGGTCCTGTTTCTCTGAATCCAGCCGCAAAAACTTGGCAAACATCCTAAACGCCCCCTTTGCCCTTAGTATACCCAAGCCATTGACCATATCAGTCAACTCAATTGTAATCCCGTTGACCAAATCGGTCAAGATAAACAAGGGGACGGCTCTCCCGTTTCCCTAATATTTTCCATTTACAAAAAAAAAACGATTCTCTCGTTTCTTTTTTTAGATCAAAATGAATATACTCTCACAGTCAGAATGGTTAACGATTATCACCTTTGCTCAGCTTCTTTCTGGCTGGCTTATTTGATGCACATTTTATTTATGGGGGTATCTTACGAGTGGGAACGACGAAATTTATCGGGATTCATCAACTTACCTATGATCGGGCACGGAAGGAAATACAGACGGGAGATATTTTTTTTAGCAGCGGTGATTATCTTGTCAGCCAGCTGATTAGAAAAGCCTCGAACTCCATGTTTAGCCATGTCGGTGTGCTCTGTCACTGGAATGATCGGGTAGTGGCTTTTGAAAGTGTTGAAGATGATGGTGTCAGGGCCGTGCCGCTGTCTCATTACCTTTTCAATTATGAAAACTCCAAGCAAAAGTACAACGGTAAATTATTTGTTGCGCGGCACGAGGCTTTGAATGATCCTCTTTTTGAAAAAGTAAAGCTGTCCAGGATGGTGGGCAAAGCTATTGATCTGCTTAATTGCCAGTATGATAAAAGCGGCATAGCCGAAATTGTCGCACGGATTAGCTTAGGTATAGGCCGGCACAAAGATGATGAACAATATATTTGTTCAGAATTCGTCGACGAATGCTTTAAGCAGCTCGATGTTAAATTCCAGCGCGATGCAAAAGGTTTTATCTACCCGGAGCATATCGCGGATGATGCGAATGTTAAGCCATTGTTTGAAATTATTTAAAGACAGGGGGACGGCTCTCCCATTTCCCCAATATTTTCCAAATGGAACACAGAGATGGTTTTTGTGTTACTTATTAGAGAGCAAAATCAGGACGTCACTGTGGCGCCCTGATTTTTCGTGCCTTATTCAATTTTAATATGTCCTTTGACGACTGTTGTCCCCTTGCTTTTACCGGTTATAAAGATTGTCTGTTCTTTTTCAATGATCGTCAGTTCTACTTGCGCGCCGGCGTAGACCGGGGCTTGGAAGGACAGGCTGTATTGGATGTGCCGCGGCCCCAGCCCTAATTCGTTTGCAACGACGCTCCATACCTTTGCCATCGTCAGCATGCCGTGAGCGATTGTGTGCGCAAAGCCATGTGCTGCCGCATATTCTTGGTCGAAATGAATCGGATTGAAATCGCCGGACAGCGCGGCGTAGCCTTCGATGTCCTTTTCTGACACTTTAAAGTGAATGGTTTTCATTCAAACCACCTGCAATCAAATGAGAGATTCCAGTAAAGCAAAGGTTTTCCTGCTCATCATAGATTTCCAAATCCTGCTGGATAAACGTCCGGTTATGACGCGAAGAATGATTCGTCAGCGTGACGCTGCCGGTATAAATTTGGTCCGTGTACATCACCTGATGCAGCCTGCACTCCTGCTTCCGGTGAATCACCGGCCCCTTCAGTGTCCACGGTATTTCAATATGGCGATAGGCAGCAAAAGGCATCGCAGGCGGGAGAGGAATTCCCTCGTACCCCAGCTCTTGGGCGGCTTGCGGACTATGATAAATTGGATTTTGCTCACATGATAATTCGCTATATTGACGCACTTCTTCTTTTGTAAAAATAAAGGCATAACGCTCTGTCTTCATTTCATCACCTCAGGTTATAGTCACAATAGGCTGCAGCGGCATATCCCGCTCCTCTAAAAAACACAGTGATACCCCGAATTTCGTTAGAACCAGTGGGGGGTTCTTTTTTCCGCGCCAGCAATTGTTCGGGGCATCACTCTGGTTTTCAAGGGAGGATAGCTGATGAAGACCTTTTTCCAGCACGCTCATTCATTTTTGTCCTTCATACCACCGATGAAGGACTCACCCCCGCTCAGAAACGGCTTCAAACAATACCGCAACTCCTACGCCTCCGCCGCTGCCGATGGCTGCCACCACATATCTTGCCTGCGGGCGCCTCTGAACTTCATAGAATAGTCTTGTCACTAAAACAGCACCCGATGCGCCATATGGATGACCAATGGTCAGCGCCCCGCCGCGGACGTTTATTTTTTCATACGGAATGGACAGCTCCTGAGCACAGACAGCAATTTTTGCAGCAAAGGCTTCGTTAATTTCAAACAAGTCTACATCCTCGATCGTAAGCCCATTTCTTTGCAGCAATTCCCCAATCGCCGGGACCGGAGCGTAAGCCGGATAATACGAATGCACACCAGATACTTGGCTGTCAACGAAGCGCAGCACTGGCTTGTAGCCTAATTCCTGAGCCAGACCTTCTTCCATCACCAGGACAGCACTCGCCCCATCATGGATCCCGCAGCTATTAGCCGCCGTCACTGTGCCATTTTTCACAAAAGCTGAACCCGCCCGCTGCACCAATTTCTCCATATTCCGCTCGCGCTGCCATACCTCATCCTGGCTCAGTCCGGCAAGCGGAAGAATCTCATCCTCATAAAGCCCGGTCAAAAAGGCATCACGGCCCCGCTGCCAGCTTAACAAGGCATATTCATCCTGCATGTTCCTCGTGATGGCAAATTTCTCTGCCACATATTCGGCAGCAACACCCATATCGGGATCGCCAATGCTGTCAGGAGAAAAGCGCGCCCGCTCTGGAAACGGCGAAGTGCTGACACTCTCAACGCCGCCCGCCGCATAGCAGGAGCCAGCGCCGGCACGAATAAAAAGACACGCCATGCGGATGGCCTCGAGACCGGCACTGCACTGCCGGTCAAGCGTCACTCCCGGTACGGAAAATGGAAGACCTGCTTCCAAAACTGATAAGCGTGCGATATTGCCGCCGGGTCCAACGACATTGCCGAGAATCACGTCATCCACCCGCTCCTCTACGCCTGAGCTGAGAGCCGTGAGAATCGGCGCTGCCAACTTCTCCGCCGGCAAGTGGCGGAGCGCTCCATTCTGCCGCGCAACCGGCGTTCTTTTTGCCGCAACAATGACTGCCTGCTTCATTTTATGGCATGTCTCCTTTCTATTTTCCTTGGCACAGCCCGCAATCGGGGGAACTGGTCTGTTTTTTCTAAAAAACGATATATGAATAAAAGTCGATGATATATTGTAAAAGTTGACGATAAATCTCTAGAAGTCGACGATTTACGCCTTTAGCTTCCTATATGGAACGGAGAGCGGACATGCTTTCCGTTAAAATGCCTTTAATTCTGCCCTCTCGCTGCTGTCAAATCTGCCCTCTGCTTCTCTTCCAACATCATCCGCAGTTCCCCGCGGGCGATTTTCCCGCTCGTTGTCAACGGCATTTCCTCGATAAAGAACCATTTTCGCGGCACCTTATACGACGCCAAATGGGCTTTGCACAAGCGCTTCAACTCAAGCACGGCGGCATCTCCCTGCACAGCCGCTGCTGTAATCTGCCCCCAGTAAGGATCGCTCAAGCCAACCACCGCCGCCTTTTCGACCGCAGGATGCATTGTCAAAACGGCCTCTATTTCCTCCGGGAAAATATTCAGCGCGCCATACAGGATCATATTATTTTCCCGGCCGGCCACATAGAGACAGCCCTCTTCATCAAGCCGGTCCATGTCATGCACCGTTACCCAGCCCTCTTCATCGGCAATCGGCTGGGGCTTCTCTCCTGGTTTTTCCATATAGCCGATAATCGTCATCGGACTGCGCACATAAACTTTGCCGATTTCATCCACAGCTGCGGCTTCCCCGTTTTCGCGCCGAATTTGCACGCTGACATTATGAAACGGCCGGCCAACCGAATTCGGCTTTTTTTCATCATTCGAAAAAGAAACAAAGCTCAGCTCGCCGGCACCATAAAACTCATTCAAGGTCAAGTTCGGGAACATCCCCCGAATTCTTTTTCTTGTGTGCGCTTCGAACTTGGCGCCCGAAGAGATCATTTTCAGATCCTGCTCCACTACTGTGTTTTTTCCAAGCAAGGCCTCTGCCATCGTCGGCACTAAATAAAGCACGGAAACGGCTTGTTCCTTCAGGACGGAAAGGGTTTTTTCAGGGGAAAATTTCTCTAACAAGTACAATGTGCCGCCAATGAATAAGGTGCTGATGGCTCCATATAAAAAATGGGAATGGATCAGCGGCCCCGGAATCAGTACATGGTCGTTTTCATGAATTTGAAATTCGCGGCGGGTGCAGGCAAAGCTCTCGATCCAAGAGAGATGCGAGCGGATAAAGGCCTTCGGGGATCCGGTTGAACCTGAAGTGAAGCCCAGGTAAAACGGCAAGTCTTCGCTGCCGGCGTCCGCCATTGGTGCAGTTCCGGCGATTTCCCCAGCGCACTCCTCCCAGATTCGAATATTTGCCTGCGGCACGTTTACTTTTGGCAAAAGACTTTCCGTTGTAATCAAAACAGCAGGATCAGAAAGCTCGAGGCGCTTAGACAGCTCCTCCGCCTTCCACTTCAAATCAAGCGGAACCGCTGTCCAGCCGGCTGCCGCTGCTCCGGCAAAGACTTGCAGAAACGGAATTCCATTTGGCAAATAGAGACAGACGCATTTATTTTCATACCCAAGTGATTGAAACCAGGCCGCGGTTCTCCTTACGGCCTCATCCCATTCACGATAGCTAAGCGCATCCTCTTTCGTTCGAATGGCTGTTTTTTCCGGAAAAGTGAGGGCATGGCGTGAATACGGCGAAGTAATCACGGCCTTATCCCTCCTTCACTTGCGGCGGAACGGCTTTCGCAAAATTGCGGTAAATGATCGGATACTTTTGTAATCGATAAACGAGAACGGAGGCAATCGCGGCCTTAATAATATCTCCAGGCAGATAGACAAGACTCAGTTTGATTGTTTCCAATAGCGGCAGATTCATCATCAATGCCTGCACTGGAATTCCTGTTAAATAAACAGTGAAAATCCCAACCGTCAGATTCGTGCCTATAATATGTCTAAACTTAAGTGTGCGAATTTTCGAAAAAATAAAGCCGATACAGAAAGCAGCAAGCGGATACCCGATCAAGTAACCGGCACTCGGACCGAAAAATACCCCGATCCCTCCGCGCCCGCCGGATAAAAGCGGCATGCCAGCGGCTACCAATAGTAAAAAGACAATCATACTTAAGGAACCCAGCCGTGCTCCAAGAACTCCCCCGGCTAAGACCACTCCAAGTGTTTGCAGCGTAATCGGCACGGGAGTAAACGAAAGTGTAATCGGAGGCAGCAGTCCCAAAACCCCCATAATCGCAGCAAACAAAGCCACATAGGTCATTTCTTTAATCTTCATAATAACTCTCCCCTAGTTAACTAAAATATAAAGTACGTTGACATAAATTTACCGTGACTACCCCTAATATGTCAACTCAATTTTACCTTCAGTTAACATAAAAACAGGGGGACGATTCTCCCGTTTTCATAATATTTTCCATTATTACCGTCGTAATCCGCCCCTTCAATAAAACAGGGAAACACAAAAACCATCCCCGCGTTTCTTTTAGCTCTGGTTTTTGGTATAGTATGGAGGATATTGGGTTTGCCGTCTATCATTGGAACTAGGGGATCCAGGTTTATTCCAAGGAAATTGAGGAGTGGTGAAATGATTGCCAGATGGCTGTTGGTCAATATTTTAACTGTGATTGCAATCGTTCTATGGAGCTTGTATCGCGGCTATGATTCACTTTATATACTGCTTGGAAAAATGGCTGCGCAGACGGCCTTCGTTTTATTTTTAATCAACGTCAACATGTATTTCGTGTTTCTCCTTATTCGGAAAAGCAAAGTGCGTAATGTAAAGGTGCGCCTGGCTAAGATTTCAAAAACGATGATGAAATATCATATTCCGCTTGCGATTACGGCTTCCCTGCTCATTGTGATTCACGGAGCGATGATGGTGAATGCGCATAGCAGCGAGCTGGGGAATGTGAAGATCCTCGCTGGTGCCCTGTCACTCAGCCTCCTCGCTGTTCTCTTATACAGCGGTCTGCTGCGGCATCGAAAAGCAACGGGAAAGCGGAGAAAATTTCATTACACAATGGCCTTTATCTTTTTCGGATTTGTGATTTTGCATATCTTTTTATAGCAGGAAAAAACAGGGAGATGGTTCTGCCGTTTCCATCATATCCCCCATAATTGGTGTGGATCTACCATTATTTTAATAAACTAGGGAAACGCGGGAATCCTGCGTTTCTTCACCGTGTTGTTTCCCTGTATCTGATATTGATAATTTTTTCTGTGCCATTATCAAAGGTAATGTCTACAAAAACACCGAATTCTTTGTTGTTTTGTTTTAGCCAAAGCTTGAACTTTTCCGTGGAAGTGGCTGCTCCTTTTTCCCTGCCAATATGGAGATAATCCACGATTTGGGCCTGCGGATACTTTTCCTGCACACGTGACATCGCAATCTGTCCCCATTTTGCATACGGCGGTATCGGCCGCTCTGTTTGGACAACTTCACCCGCCAAACTGGGAGATACGGGACTGCCAATGAACAATAAAGCGAAAACGATCGGAAGCGCTAGAAATAATCTCATCTTGTTTCAAACCTCTTTTTTCATTAAGCTCTGCAAAAGCGGGCGGAATTATTCTTCGCTCATACCATTTGACAAATTCCGATCGTCACTTTGACGCTCCGAACTTGGTGAAGGAGAGCAGGTGACGCAATCAAGACATCGGCGTATCAAAATTCCGCAGACAGCAAAAAAACCGGCGGTAGGAGGCCGCCAGTTTCAAAATGGGGATGGTCTAGAGGAGGTCATTGATTCTTTTTAAGGAGGGATTTTTTTCGGAGAAGTTGACCATTAAAGATATGGATATTCATTGTATATTTTTGTCCTTCGCCAGGAAAATATCCTTAAAGCGAAATCGCAAAATACCTCGCTTTTATCCGAGAACGTTTTCATTTCCACGCATTACTTTTTTATTTGGCTTTGTTAAATCTTGTTGCTGATTCATCAACACTAAACTTTAACTGAGCCTTTTATTTATAGATAAAATGTCTTGATGTGATGTCATATGATGGGTTTGTTCAATTTGAATTAAGCGTTTGTTCAAGCTGTCCACTTTTTCAATTAGCTTAGCCTGCACTCTGATCAAATTTTCCAGAAGAAGTTCGAGGTTTTGTTCATTATTAAGGTTAACCGTCATTTTTCCACCTCACCTAGCACAATGGGATTAGTTTTCCTGCAATCTAACGTCATTCTGCTCCTGTACCGTCTCCATGACTGATACTGGTTCAACATGGTGGATGATATCGTCTGACCGCTTCGTACCAAGAAAGCGAATCGTTTCGGCGACTACTTCAGTCACATAAATTCTCCGCCCTTCGCTATTGTTGTAGTTGCGGGTTTGAATTCTGCCGGTAACTCCTACCAGCGAGCCCTTCTGGCAATACTTTGCGGTATTTTCAGCTGCTTTTCTCCATAGCTTGCATTGGACAAAATCGGCATCTATTTCACCTTGTTGGTTGCGATACTGCCTGTTTACGGCAAGGGTAATGCTTGCGACTGACAAACCATCCGGCGTTAGCCGTAAATCCGGATTTTTCGTCAGTCTGCCCACGAGCGTAACCTGATTTATCATCATTTTTCTCCTTTCTTTGCTGATGTGTTTATCATACTTCCATGGTTCATTGATGTAAAATCGGAAAAAATGGTCTTTATAGCAGACTTAATCGCTTAAACATTAAATTCAGGGTATCGTTTCTGTTATTTTTTAGTATTTATCCACAAATATCTTGAAATTTCCAAATCGGGAGGATTTTTTTAGGTGAGTGGGGAGCGGATTTTCCGGGAAGTTTCACTTCCCCCTGTGGGGCGGCGTTTTGTTGAGGCTGTTTTTGCTTTCGTTGTGCGGAACATCTTATGAGGGCGGTTTCGCACAACGGACCCAAGGCCTCTATGAGGATCAAAAAAAGCAAGGGAACAAATCCCCTGCCTCTTTTCCGTTATCTGTCTTTGTTATCCGGATCGTTTCTGTCTAGCTTGTCTTCGATAATGTCCTCTTGCGGCGTATTTTCGTCAGTAGCCGGATCGCCATCATTGTCAGTATTAATGTCATTGGTATGGTTGTCATTCCCCACATTGTTGTCTAGGATGTTATCATCATCGTTGTTGTCATTATTCAAGTCGTTGTCATTGTTCATGTTGCCGTTGTGATCATTGACATCATTGTGATCTGTGACGCCATTATCTTCCGGTGGTGGGTTCTGATCGTTATCATCATTATTATTACATCCCGCTAATAACATTATGGATAACAAAGACCCACCTATTACGGTTAATAACTTTTTCTTCATACGATAAATCCCCTTTCGCTGCTTTTAATTTGTAAAGACCTTCCTTTGGTCTTTAGTTAGGTTGTCCCAATGGCTGATTTTATTGCATTATTTTTTTAAAAAAAAGGTCTTTTAAACTTGATTGTTGATTTCCGTTCCAGGCACGCACGGTTCTGCGGGCGACAGACGAGCCTCCTCGACACTTCGTGTCTGCGGGGTCTCGTCTGTCTCTTCTCTCCCGCGGGAGTCTTCGTGCCTTCCACTCCAATCAACAAGGGACATAAAAATCAACATTAACCTTTAACACATCCAAAAAAATAAAGGATGGCTCTGAAAAGAACCATCCCCATTTACGTATTAATTATTTTTTTGAATCGCAAACATGATTTCCGCTTCCAGCGATACTTTTCCATCGACCTTCGAAAGAACTTTTCCTTTTCCGATGCCGCGTCTAACCGTCAGCAGCTCCACTTCGGTGACAATCGTATCCCCTGGCCGTACCGGATGTTTAAATCTTAGCTTGTCCACACCGGCAAACAAAGCAATGGCACCTCTGTATTCATCCATCGATAGAAGGGCCACCGCCCCAACCTGCGCCGCGTGCTCCAGCGCCAAAACGCCCGGCATAACCGGATACTGCGGAAAATGTCCGTTGAAATACTCTTCATTCGCCGTCACATTTTTCAAACCGACAGCCCGCTTTCCAATTTCTAATTCCGTGATTTTATCCACCAATAGAAACGGATAGCGATGCGGAATGATTTCCTTAATTTGATCAATATTTAGTTCCATAGTTATGTACACTCCTTATTTGGCCTAAGACCCAGCAATTGAAAGCAATAAAGCAGCACAGAATGCTGCCATTCATTTACATGTATGTCAAAGAAAAGTATAACCGCTCAGATAAGCAGTTTCAACCATTGGTCACGGCTGGATGGCCAGGGTCATTCCCCCCGGCCCCCGCTCTATTTCTTCTGAATCAAATCATAAATATGCGTCCATGTTGCAGGTTTAAATACGTCCAATACAGCTCCCTCTCCAAGTACACCGTAGCCAACCATCGCTCCAATAAGCGCAAAAACAATCATCAGCAGAAACACGATCAAGAATTTGAGCCAGATTGGAATTAAGCGAACCTGTTTTTTTATTTTCTTTTCCGTTCTCTTTTTATCTTTCTTCTCACTCTTTTGTTTTCTTAACAACTCACGGCTGGTTTGTGCTTCATTCATTGCCATCGATTTTTCCCCTTTATCTCATTCCGTTTATGAGACCCATCATTTGGTCCGCAATACTCATAGAACGCGCTTGGAATTGATAGGACCGCTGCGCATTCATCAAGTCTGTCATTTCCTTGGCTAAATCCACATTTGACTGCTCGAGCGCCCGCTGCTGAATGGCGATCTCACCAGGACTGTCCGCGTTCATATTTGTAACGGCCGCTCCCCTGCTCTGTTCATCGGCATTGATTGGAAACCCAAGCAAATTTCCGCCTTTCTGCTCAAGAAACTGTGGCTTATCGATTCGCGTTACCCCAAGATTAACATTCTGCGCCACGCTGCCGTCTGCTTTTATCACAAGAACATGACCATTTTTGTCAATCTGAATTTCCTTCGTCTCTCCTTGAAGGAAAATTGGCTGATTGTTCTCATTCAGCACAGGATTCCCGGCACCTGTCACCAGCATCATTTCCGTCTCCGAAAGCGGCGACAAATAAAACGTCCCGTCGCGCGTATACATGATGTCCTCCGTCTTTGCATCATAGACACGGAAATACTGCCCTTCCTTCGTAAACGCCACATCCAGCTCCCGGTCCGTTGTCTTTAAAGACCCCTGTGCCATCATGATCTGAACCTGGGCCAGCTTCGCTCCAGTACCCGAACGAATTCCATTCGGCGTCAGCCGCCCAACTTCCATCGAGGCATTCGGCTGATTATTCAGCTGCTGCACCAGCAAGTCCGTAAACTTGGCATCGCGCTTTTTAAACCCCGTCGTATTCACATTGGCAATATTATTCCCAATTACATCAATTTTCTTCTGAATCTGCCCCAGCGTATTGGACGCCGTATTCATAATCCGATTCACCTTATCACCTCCAAATTCACTGTGACGCCACGAATTTTGTCTAATTCATTATAGCTTTCCGACCTCGTTAACCGTTTTTTGTAAGCTGTTATCATAGGCCTGCAGTACTTTTTGGTTCGCTTCAAACGAACGGTAGGCTGTCATCATTTCCGTCATTGTCTGTGCGGTATCGACATTGGACTGCTCCAGAAAGCCCTGCTCCGTTTTAAACAGCACACCATCCACACCGTAAGCATCCGGCAGTTCATTTTGCGCGCGGAACAGACCGTCACCTTCTTTCACCAGGCTCATCGGGTTGTCCGAATACGCCACGCCGATTCTTGCCGTCTTGCCCTTTGCATCCGTGATATTGCCAGCCTCATCAAGGGTAAACTCCTCACTGGAAAGCTGAATCCGCGCACCATCCCTATCAAGCACATACAGCCCGCTCGCCGTCGTCAAAAAGCCCTGGTTGTCGAGCGTGAAATTCCCGTTCCTTGTATAGCGCGTCTCGCCTTTCGCGTTCTCTATTGTAAAAAAGACAGACCCCGGACTTCCTGTTTCCGGGTTTAGCGGAAGGTTGAGATCCAACAGAGCCACATCCGTGTTTAATTCGGTTTCCTGGATTCCGCCCTGAAGAAACTTCGGCATCGTTTCCTGTAAATAGACACCTGTATTCAGCGGTCCGATTGTTTTTTGCAGCGGCAAGCTGAATTCTCCAGTGTTCTCCTGTTCAAACCGCTTTAACAGCATCTCAGGAAATGCTCTAAGTGAAGCCTGATCCGCCTTGTACCCAGGCGTATTCGCATTGGCCAAATTATTGGCCAGCATTTCCGTCTTCCGCTGCTGCGACAGCATCCCATATGAAGCATTATAAAACCCTCTGAGCATGCACCCACCTCATTTCTCTTTTTATCTGAAAAATAAACCGTCCCACATTTATATAAAATTTTTATGATATTCCAATAATCAAATTCGCCCCGTCGAATTTGCGCCCGATTTTTTTCGAGCTCGCTCGAAAAATTTCCTTTGAAAAATCGAGGCATCCGCCGGAGGCTTAACTTCATTCAGCCAGAGTTTTTTGAACCCCAACTGAATTGGATAACTTTATTGCATACACCCTTACCTTTAGAAGATGTAAGACTTATGCTGAATGAAGTTTATACATACCTTCTTTTATTATAGAAAAAAAAGTCGAAAAGATATAGTCAGTTTTTAAGAAAGATGGCGCTTGTTGTAGAAATAGTACCTTCCTCTTTATTCCATGCGGTGATAAGAATGGGACAAGGGACCTGTCCCCCTGACCCAAAAAAAGCCCGCTGCAGGAGTCTTTGCTCCCTGCAGCGGGCTTTCATTTGCTTAGATAAATTTTCTTCTTGGCAGTTTGTCGATATTGTCTAACATCATGCCGGTTCCGATCGCTACGCAGTCCATTGGATTTTCGGCTACCAGTACAGGCACCTTTAATTCTTCGGCTAGGAGCATGTCGATGCCGTGAAGCAGCGCACCGCCTCCTGTTAAGATTACACCGCGGTCAATGATGTCCGCAGATAATTCCGGCGGAGTCCGCTCCAGCACGCTTTTCGCCGCCTGAACAATGACTTCAACAGACTCGCGAAGACAGGTTTCAATTTCCTCTGAATTTACAGTAATGGTACGCGGCAGACCTGAAACCATGTCGCGGCCCCTGATATCCATTTCTTCTACTCTAGAGCCAGGGAAACAGGTTCCAATATTAATTTTAATATTTTCCGCTGTCCGTTCCCCGATAAGAAGTTTGTATTGTCGTTTAATATAATGAAGAATTTCATTATCGAATTTATCACCGGCCATTTTGATCGATGAAGAGGTTACGATATCCCCCATTGAAAGCACGGCCACATCGGTTGTACCGCCACCGATATCGACGACCATATTTCCGCTTGGCATAAAAATATCCATTCCGGCTCCAATGGCTGCTACCTTAGGCTCTTCCTCCAAATAAACCTTCTTGCCTCCGCTCTTCTCAGCTGCTTCTTTAATCGCCTTTTGCTCTACACTGGTAATATTCGTCGGGCAGCAGATTAAAATGCGCGGCTTAGAAAGGAATCCTTTAACATTCAGTTTATTGATAAAATGCTTCAGCATCGCTTCCGTCACATCGAAGTCAGCAATGACCCCATCCTTCAGCGGGCGGATGGCAACAATATTCCCCGGTGTCCGTCCGACCATACGGCGGGCTTCTTCACCCACGGCCAGCACCCGGTTGGTGTTTTTATCAATCGCAACAACGGATGGTTCATTCAATACAATTCCACGGCCTTTTACATGAATTAATACGTTAGCCGTTCCTAAGTCAATCCCAATATCCCTTGCGAACATTGCTCGTTTTTCCTCCTTATCCTATTGGTCGGATGTTTTTATTTTTATCGTCAGCATGCTTTATTACCCATGGACGTGAATATTCTTCTTAAAGCACCAAAGGGATGAACCCCAGCACAGATGTTATTTTCCGACTCAACTATCCTGTAAAATGCCAACGCTTCTCTTTGTAGATAATTTTCAAAAAAATGCGCATAATTCGGTCACACAGGATCCATTCTAATTGTTTATTCTACCATACTTAGATGATTACAAGTAACTTTTTGTCGAGAAAAAGGGACTTTTTTGTAAAAAAAGTCGACAAATTGTCAAAAAAATAAAATATACCGAATAAAGGCAGGACTTACGTATCATATGTTTTACGGTCCAAGACCGCAGTTGTTTCGTTCGATTATGTAACGGGAAAATGCCAGCCTTATTTTCCCGTAAGCTGACCGCATGACAGCTTATGTAAAAAACCGGTTAATTTACCGGCTCTTCTTCATATTCTTCTTTCTTGTACTTCAGTTTGGTTGCTTCGCCGCCGCGAAGGTGACGGATGGATTTATGGTAATCTAATATTTCTTTCACTTCATTTGCCAGCTCAGGATTGATTTCAGGAAGTCTTTCTGTCAAGTCTTTGTGGACTGTACTTTTGGATACGCCAAACTCTTTCGCTATGACACGAACTGTTTTTCTCGTCTCCACGATATACTTTCCAATCTTGATAGTTCTCTCTTTGATGTAATCGTGCACACCGCTCGCCCTCCCTAAATTGGATGTGAGAAGCGTGAAATGAGACTCGCTTTTGGCAAATTATCTATTTTGAATCCGCATGGGCTTACATCCACGCGGCAGAAAGCCTAGGCTTTCCCCCCTTACAGGATCTAGACAGGTACATAACTATTTACACTTGAGTTCAAACGATTCCTCACCTCATACATTCTCTTTATATAGGTTTGTAACAGTTTATTAGCCTGGATGGGAGTTTATGCACATTTTCCACAATAGGGACAAGGAAATAGCAAAAAAAATGGTGTCAAACACTATTTTTGTGTCTGACACCATATATAAAGAATCGCGTTGGTTAGGCATCTTTGTTTGGCGTTTGTTCTTCTTTTGCATCATTATTAGACGGTGTATCTTTTTGATCCTTTTCCTCTGTTTTGTCAGTTGATGTTTTCTTTTCAGTTGCTTGCTTGTCGTCAGCAGCACCTGATTTGTCATCAGCTGGGTTTTCTTGTTTGTCAGAAGATGTCGGTTTGTCCTCTGATTTAGAAGGAGTCTCTTCTTTTTTCTCAGAAGTGCCTTCTTCTGTCTTACCTTTTCTGTCATCAGCAGGCTTATCCGCTGCCGGCTCTTTCTCGCCTTCAGCATTTTCTTCTGTCATTTCATGGTTGCCTGCAGCCTTTTCTTCATTGACTGTTGGTTCGTCTGTTGTTTCTTCCAGTGCGCTCATTGGCTTATCGAAGAAATCTTCAGGATTTACCGGCATGCTGTCTTTGCGGATTTCAAAGTGGACGTGTACGCCAGCTTCCTCATTGATCATGCTTTTACCGGCAGTGGCAATCGCGCGTCCTTGCTCGACATCTTCGCCAACTTTCACTTGGAAGTCCTTCACAGATTGATATTGTGTCACGATTCCATTTTCGTGTTCAATCTCAATGACATTTCCTAAAAGTGCATCTTCTTCGACTTTTGTAACCGTTCCGGAAAGAGCGGCAACGACATCAAAGCTTTCGTTGTCTTTTACGGTGATATCAACACCTGTGTTTGGATGGTATTGGTTTTCGTAAACGACAAGAGCGGCTTCTTGTTCTTTTTCAGAAGCTTGATCATCGTAAAATTTCTTTTGAATCACGGCTGCTTCGCGGTCTTTCGCTGTAAGCGGCATTGTAACGTTTTCCATTGTACGGTTTACTTCAACAGCCAGGTCATCAAAGTTCTTTTGCTTTTCTGCACTATTCATTCCGAATTTATCTGAATCAATAGCATTGTCTGTGCTGCTGTTTTGGAACCAAAGAACCGCGATTAAAATAATGGCCGCACTTGCGATATAAATAGCCGGAAACACCCAACGCTTTTTAAAGATACTTTTTACTTTTGAATTTTGAGAAGACTTATTGTTTTCTTCCTCTCTCATTTGTCATCACCTCTGCAATCATTGTGAACAATTTAGCGGTGATATATACATTTTCGGAAAAATTTTTTTTACTGCTTATTATTTGTTAGTTGGTTTATAATTATTCATAGTTTTTGGGATGCTTTTTTGGGATCCTGGGGATCGGAGATTCCGGGAAGTTGCTTCCCTCTGGGGGTCGGCGTTTTTTTTGACCCTATTTTATTCTTTGGGGGACGTTTTTGGTGCCTGGCACCAATAATGGACATTTGTATGTATGCGGTGGACAACCTATATTCTGTCCACTCAGTATGGACATTTGTCTTTCCTTGGTGCCAGGCACCATTTGTTATGAGAGGGGTTTTTGTGATGTCGAAATGGTTGTTAAGAGTTTTGCCTTTTTTGTATATGGCTTTGATTTGGAAGTTGTCGGGTATGCCGGTGGATGCGGTGGTGGAGTTGCCGAATGCGGAGTGGGATGGCGGGATTAAGGAATCGCTGCATTTGGTTGAGTTTGCGATTTTGTATGTTTTATTGGTGCTGGCGCTGTTGACGATACGGGGATTGACGCGAAAGCTTAATCTAGTCTGTATCCTTATTGCCTCATTATATGGTTTGTCCGATGAAATCCATCAATCCTTTGTTCCGGCCCGCTCGGCGACGCTGATTGATTTGGTAAAAGACGTCATCGGTGTGCTTGCGGCTTCCTGGGTGATGTACGGCGCTTATCAGAAGAAACGTTTTCAGCGGCTGGGGAGACTGCTGCATAAGCTGGCATAGGGACAAGGTACCTGTCCCCTTGTCCCGCATTACTTATTTCTTCGCCGTAATTGCCGCCATCAATGTATCCGTTCCGCCAATTTCAATTCCCTGATAGTAATACGCGACAATATCCGCGTAGGTTTTTCCCTCTTTCGCCATTCCGTTTGCGCCGTACTGGCTCATCCCAACCCCGTGGCCGTACCCTCTTGTATGGATGATAATATCACTGCCCTTCCGCTCCCAAGTGAAGTCGGTTGACATGAGTCCCAGTTTTTCGCGGATATCCTTCCCAGTCACGACCTTCCCGTTGATATCGACCTTCGCCACCCGCTTGCCGGCTGTCCGTTCAATGACCTTGCCAATTGTCGAACTGCCGGAGAGCTTCACCCCTAACAGGGACTCAAATTCCTTTACTGTAAAGTTCTTCTGACCGTTAAACCGCGGTGAGTTTTTATCCCAGGGGCTTGCTACACTTTTCAAATAAGGGACAGAGTTGGACCAAATGGCCTCAGAATTTTCGGTGTAGCCGTTGCTCGTGGAGAAAAAGGTTGCATCAATCGGCGTTCCATTATAGGTCAGAATCTGTCCGCTCGTTTCTTGGACGGCCTCCTGAATTTTTTCTATTTTCCAGCTATAATCAGAACCCCAGACCCGTTTCAGTTCATTGTCGCTTTTATACACCTGATAAAGCTCTGAATCCGCGACAATCGCATCACCCGGAAGCTTCATTTTTTCATTGCTCATCAGCTGCTTGGCAATATACGTGCGTGCTGTCAGTGCCTGCGCCTTCAAGGCCTCTTTTTCAAAATCTGCCGGCATTTCCGACGCTACGACACCGACAACATATTGCTCCAGTGGAATTTTTTCAACCATTTGCTTTGCCGTTCGATAGACAGCCACCTCCACTGCTGGCTGTGCCGCTGTATTTTCAGCCTGCGGCTTGGGCTGCTGTAGATTCTCCTCCAAAGTACCACTCACTTTCTCCCCATGAAATGGCAGCACCAATATAGCTGGAACAATCAATGTGACAGTAATCAGTACCGCGGCTAGAAGCATGATCGGTTTTATCTTTTTCATGGCTGCCTCCATTTTTATAAAGTGTTGGCTATGATCAAATTCGCCCAAGACCAAATAAGGACTATTCAATCCCCTTCTCATTTCATTCATATGGAGGCGGACAAGCTTTTATGACTAAAAATGGCGGTTGTGGTGAAAGTCCAGCACAAAATAAAAAAAAACCGCCGGACCTGCGCATTTTACGCACAAGTCCGGCGGTTTTTCTGCATATATTATTACGAATAAGACAAACCTGCCGGGCGTTCACGCCATTAGGCATTCATGTCAAGCTTTTGCTGATTGTAGATGATTTCTTCCATTTCTGGTTCGCTGATTCTTTCGATGTCTGCACCGAGGCCCGCCAATTTCTCATGGAAATCAACATATCCGCGGTCAAGGTGTTTTAATTCTGTGACACGAGTTACACCTTCAGCCACTAAACCGGAAAGAATTAAGGCTGCGGCTGCACGCAGATCAGTAGCGGACACTTCTGCACCTTGCAGCTTTACTGGTCCATTCATCACAACAGAACGTCCTTCGATTTTGATATCAGCATTCATGCGGCGGAACTCTTCCACGTGCATAAAGCGATTTTCAAAAACGGTTTCTGTAATCATCGAAGTCCCTTTGGCTTGAAGCAGCAATGCCATCATTTGCGACTGCATATCAGTCGGGAATCCAGGATGCGGCATCGTCTTAATATCAACAGCCTTCATATTATCTGAACCGATAACACGAACGCCATCGCTTTCTTCGATTATCGTTACACCCATTTCTTCCATTTTGGCAATAAGAGAAGTCAGGTGTTCAGGCACGGCGCCTTGAACGAGAACGTCACCGCCGGTAATCGCAGCTGCCACCATAAAGGTTCCAGCTTCAATACGGTCAGGAATAATCGCATGATCAGCGCCAAATAACACGTCTACACCTTCAATTTTGATCGTACCGGTACCGGCACCTCTTACCTTCGCTCCCATTTTATTAAGGAAGTTCGCTAAATCAACAATTTCAGGCTCTTTTGCGACGTTTTCAAGCACAGTTGTTCCTTCGGCAAGAACAGCTGCCATCATGATGTTTTCTGTAGCGCCCACACTTGGGAAATCTAAGTAAATCTTTGCTCCGTGTAAACGGCCCTCTACTTCTGCTTCAATAAAGCCGTTCCCAACTTTGACCTTTGCACCCATGGCTTCAAAGCCTTTCAAATGCTGATCAATGGGACGGGAGCCAATTGCACATCCACCCGGCAGCGCCACTCTGGCACGGCCGTTTCTTGCTAATAATGATCCCATTACTAGGACAGACGCACGCATTTTTCGCACATATTCAAATGGTGCCTCTACTTGCAACTCTCTAGATGCATCCACTGTCACACAGTTATCTTTAAATGCCACATCGGCATTTAAACAACGTAAGACTTCATTGATCGTATATACATCGGAGAGCGTAGGAACATCCCGAATGATACTTTTTCCATCACTTGCTAATAATGATGCAGCGATAACAGGTAAAACGGCATTTTTAGCTCCTTCGACTTTGACGGTGCCGCTTAACCTTCTTCCGCCACGGACGATGATTTTTTCCAAAGTCTATTCCCCTCCGCGTCCATTCTCTCTATATTAATATTCAATCGTAATGATTGGTGTTCCAACTACAATGGTCGTCTTCCCGCCCAATCCTTCCTCTCTTAAACCAACCTGTAAATTCATGGCTTCAGATTTTCCTTTAATCGAGCCGCTAAAAAGCGGAGTATAAGCTGTTGCTGAAACAAAAGATGATTCCTCCAGCTTCTCGATTTCACGCGCATCGAAAGCCGCTAACAAGGCATTTACATTCGTGCCCAAAGACTCATTAAGCTTACCATCGAACTCACCCATTAGACAAGAAAAAATAGTGACATTTTCATGAAAAATGTCGAAGATTGTCTTTTGGACTTTTCCTTGCAAAAGCTTCTCTGTTTCCTCGTTCCAACCGGTCCCTTTTACCTCATAAACAAGGTAGGATTCCTTGCCGGATGAAAGGAGCCGAATCGACTCTTGAACATCTTCTCTTTTTGAAAAAAAAGCAGTCGCTTCCCACTTTTCTTCACCTTGAGAAATGTTCCAGTTTAAATCCGGGAACTCATCTGCCAATGCTCTTTTCTGCTCTTCCCCGGATGTTTCCAGCTTTTGCCTCGCATATAAAGACCATTGATTGATGAAAATATTCTCGCGCTGCAAAATAGAAGCCATTTTTTCTATATCTGTATTCGACTGCCCTTTCGCACTGGCGATATTGAATATAATAAAACTGAGTACTGTTAAACTGAATAATCCGTATAAGAACTTTTTCACCGTTCATCCTCTCCTTAGTACCATTGTTACCAAGGTTGCGAGGATCATACTTCGAACGGGCCGTCACTTTTTGACAATTCAGTTTGTACAGAACTACACAATTACTGTCCCTATGTACCATATCTCTTTTCATGACGCTTATGTGATACTTAAGATGAAAGCAAACCTTACCCCTTTAGAATTCCTTTGGGGCTTCAATCTGCCAGACCATCATCAGCCATTCGCTCCGGCCTATCTATTTTTATAAAGGTCCGTGCGTTTGAGCCTTCTTTTCACATTTTAACGTGGTTTACCCCTTAAGGCCGCAGACGCCATAAGCAATAACCAACCATACACCGCTCCCTCCTTAGCTTTCCATACTTGCAAGAAAAAAGTCTGCTGCGGTATGACATTGGTTTGCTCTTTTATTTATGCTGAAAAACTCTAAGCTGTACTGCCGTGTAAAGGACATAACAAATTGAATTTTACTTCAATCCTAGCAACAATGGAACATGTACTAAGTCCTATATTTCTAAGAAAAGACCTGCGGCAGCTGCTGTGACCAAAATAGATAATCAAGGAAAAAATTACTCACGAGGGAACCAACAATAATGGATAACAAGATCAAAAGGATCCTCGCTTGAAATACCCGGTTTGGCCGTAAAAATTTTTCAAAATTGACTGCCTGTAATGCCCACCATGCTAAAGCAATAAAGACAAGATGCGAGATAATGCTCACTAAAGAATTGGCTGCGTATATTGCCATCATCTCCTTTACAACTTAATCTCTATTTTACCATTGTTTACCTAAATTGTCCTCCATATGTTACTCTTTATGCAACAATTAAGTTTCAATTATTACAAATAAATTTCGACCTTTTCTGCCTTTTGCAAAAATACTTCCATTTTAGTGGAAAAAGCGATCCTTTATTCGCAAAAATCCCCCCTGAAGTACGCCAATATAGTGTCCCTTATATATTTCGGACACTCATCCTGATTTTTGAGGGTGCATCGAGTTGTTTTTCCGAAGCGAACCGGAGTGATCTGAATCCGCCTTTTCACACAAAAAAGAGAAGCCCCAAAGAGCTTCCCTTTTCCTTTCCCCGCATCACTGCATAAAATCCGCAAACTCGTGGAAGTTGTTTTGCAGGAAGTCGAATGCTGTGTTTGGCAGGATTCCAAACCAGACGGTGGCGATGACACAGATGATGAGGACAATGCCGACGCCGGCTGGAATTTTTATTTTTTCTGTTGCTTCCGCAGGGCGGAAGAACATTTGCGTCATGATGCCGAAATAGTACACATACGAGATAACCGTTGTGGCGATCATAACGGAAACAAGAACATAGTGCGGTTCCGGAACAACTGTGGCACCTGTAATAATGTTCAATTTACCGATAAATCCGGCTGTACCCGGGATCCCGGCAAGAGAGAGAATCATAATGCTCATGGCCACAGCCAAAAGCGGCGACCTGCGGTACAGACCGGCAAAGTGGCTGATATCCTCTGAACCCTCTTTTTCCGTTAATAGCTGGATAATCGCGAAGACTCCCATGTTCATAAACAAATATGCCATCAGGTAGAACCACATCGAGTCAAACATAAAGACAGACAGGGCGGAAATCGCTACTAAAATATAACCGGCATGGGCGATACTTGAGTAGGCAAACAGGCGTTTAATATTCCGCTGTCTTAGAGCCACAAGGTTTCCGATAATCATCGTGGCGCCGGCAATAACCGCGATGTAATTCTGCATCTCCAGGAGGATTGGCGCTGAGCCTTGTCCGGCTGTCGCTGCATTTCCAAAAATAGCTACTAATAGACGGATGAACAGAACGAAGCCGGCTGTTTTCGATACAACACTTAAAAACGCTGTAACGGGTGTCGGTGCCCCTTGATAAACATCCGGTGCCCACATATGGAATGGAGCAGCCGCAAGTTTAAAGGAAACTCCGACGGTAATCATAAAGAAAGCCAGAACCAATAAATAAATGATTTGCGTATCATTTAATGTCATCAGCATCCCGCGCATATCCGCAATATTGGTTGTGCCGGTTAAGCCATAGACATAGCTCATCCCGAACAGCATAATCGCTGTCGCAAGCGAACCGTTGATCACGTATTTCATTGCCGACTCATTGGACTGCAGATTTCGCTTTCTGATCCCTGCTAATATATAGGAAGAAATCGAGAGCAATTCAAGCCCGATAAATAATGTAATCAAATCGCTGCTTGATGTCATCACCATCGCACCAAGCAAAGCGGTAAGGAACAGATAATAAAACTCTCCTCTGTATTCCTTTATCCCTTCTTTCGGCTCATAGCTGATAGCAAGAAGAATAACCATCGCTGAACCAACTAGCAGTAACAGCTTAAAGGCTGAAGCAAAAGCATCCAGTCTGAATGTATCGTAAAGAATCGATGTTGCTTCGGTGCCCAATAAACCGAGCAGTGCCACAATGGCGGCCAAAATCCCTGCTAAACTGATCCAGCCAAGGATTTTTCGGCTTTGACCCTTTGGCATAAATAAATCAAGCAGGGTAAGGACAGCTGTAAGGCCAAGAATGATGAATTCCGGCGTCATAATATTCCAGTTAAAAGATAACAGTGTCTCGAGATCCATCCTTCATCACCCTCCTATCCCGTGCATTAAGACTTCAATCGTTGCTTGAATCGGTTCGCCTAACAGATTCGGCGCTACCCCGATCAGCACAATGAATGCGGTCAGCACAACAGCCGGCACGTATTCCAAAGGCTGCATATCGGTGGTTCCGACCCATTCCCGGTGCGCCAGGCCATACGTAATATTCAGAATGGCGCGCAATAAGTAGACGGCGGTTATGATGATCCCAATCGCCCCCACTGCGGCGAGAACCGGCATTTCTTTAAACAAACCAACAAAAGACATGAATTCGCTGACGAATCCTGACATTCCCGGCAGACCCAATGAGGCCATCCCTGCAGCCAGTAAAAATCCGGCGGTAATCGGCATTCCTTTTGCCATGCCGCCAAGGTTTTGAATCTCGGTCGTCTGCGTGCGTTCATAAAGTACACTGACTAAGAAGAAGAGCAGTGCTGAGATTAAGCCGTGTGATACGACTTGGAAAATCGCCCCTTGGATCCCTGATTCGTTTAGTGCTCCAAGTCCGATGAGAACGATCCCCATATGGGAAATGGACGAATAGGCCAGTACTTTTTTCAGATCATCCTGAATAAAGGCTAGGAATGCCCCGTATAACAGGTTGATGACTCCTAGGAGGGCAATCAGGCCGGCAACTTTAGCGAATTGCTCCGGAAAAATGCCAAGACCAAATCTGATTATTCCGTATGCCCCGATTTTAAGCAGAATCCCTGAGTGAATCATAACAACGGACGGCGGTGCCTGTACGTGCACTTTGACCATCCAGCTGTGCAATGGCAGAATCGGCAGCTTCACACCAAAGGCAATCATCAAGGCAATAAACAGCCCCATTTTTAACCCTTCAGATATTGGTGCTACAAGCTGCGGTGCGTCAGATGCCATAAGCGAGCGCAGTACTTCAATATTAGACGTACCGGTGCGGGCAAATAACACGATCAAAACAATTAAGAGAATCGCTGAGCCTAAGCCGTTATAGATTAAAAAGCTGAAAGCGGCTTTTTCTTTTTCAAAATAACCCCATTTTCCAATCAGGAAGAAGGTTGGAATTAAAGTTACTTCAAAGAATAGGAAGAATAATACTAAGTTTCCGGCGCTAAATACACCGAGCATCCCGACTTCAAGAATCAGGAACAGCATGAAGTATCCTTTCCATTCCTTTTTAATATGAATCGATGCAATCGCAGCCAGTGCCGCGACGACAGCAGTCAACAGCACTAACACAAGCGATAGTCCGTCGACGCCGAGTTCATATTTAATCGTAAATAAATCGCCGTAAGCGATTGGATTTTTAAAAGCAATCCAGTCTGCACTTTCTTGTAATTGGGTTAGATCAAAGCCTCTCCGGTACTGGAAAAAAGCAATGAGGGCCATCACAAGTGCTGGCAGTGTTGCTAAAACACCGAGAAATTTAATCGTGTTTTCTTTCGTTCTCGGAACGAATAGCAAAAGCAAAATCCCAATCAGAGGGGAAAAGACTAAGAAGGATAGAAAACTCATTTTAAGTACCCCCCTGTTAAAGCATAAATTACAACGAGAACTGCTAAGCCGACAAATGCCACTGCTCCATAGACCTGAGTTTGTCCGTTTTGGAACTTAGACCCTAAGCGGGCAAAACCTTCAGTAATACCAATCACGGCCTTCATCACTCCCTCGACAAGGAAGGTTTCAATGTATTGCAGGAACAGGCTGAAGGCTTTCATTGGTGTTACAATGATGTATTGATAAATCTCGTCGATATAGTATTTATTGTATAAAGTTCCATATAGCGCAGGCATTTTGATATCGCGGGAAATTGATTTTTTCCCGTATACCAGCCATGCAACATAAATACCAAGCAATGAAACAACGGTTGCTGTGATCATGATCCATGTTGAACCTTCGTGGCCATGACCATGTCCACTTGCCTCGATCAGCTGCTGGTTCCCCGAAACTAACCAGTCGCCAAGGAATGTTCCGAACCAAGGTGTATTGATATAACCGGCAATAACCGCCAATACGCCAAGCACCATCATTGGCATGGTCATCACGGAAGGTGATTCGTGAACATTGTGCATCTGTCCGCGCGTTTTGCCTGTGAAGACGAGGAAGAACAGGCGGAACATATAAAATGCCGTCATGAATGCGGTAACGACTCCCAGGATAAATAGAAGCGGATGTCCTGCATTCCATGTGGCCACTAAAATTTCGTCTTTACTGAAAAATCCTGAGAATAACGGGACACCGCTGATCGCCATTGTTCCAATTAAGAACAGCGGCGCGGTGAAGCGCATTTTTTTCCAAAGACCGCCCATTTCATTAATATCCTGAGTATGGACAGCATGAATCACTGAACCTGCAGCGAGGAACAGTAATGCCTTGAAGAAGGCATGTGTTGTCAGGTGGAAAACCCCTGCGACATAACCGGCAGAACCAAGAGCAAGCATCATGTAACCAAGCTGGCTCACAGTCGAGTAGGCTAACACCCGTTTAATATCCGTTTGGACAATCCCGATGCTGGCAGCAAATATTGCGGTAAATCCGCCGATAGTTGCCACGACAAGCAAAGCGGTTTTGCTTGCTGTAAAAAGCGGGAACAGCGCCGCTACTAAGTAAACACCCGCTGCAACCATTGTTGCGGCGTGGATTAATGCAGATACCGGCGTTGGACCTTCCATGGCGTCCGGCAGCCATGAGTGAAGCGGAAATTGACCTGATTTCCCAACAGCACCAACAAAAATCAACAGTGCTGTTAACGTAATCATGCCGGGTGAGATGACATTTGCTGCGACAGCTTTAAAAATTTCATCATATTCGAAGCTGCCTACCTGCCAGAATAAGAGAATCATTCCGATCAAAAGGCCAACATCCCCGATCCGCGTCATAATAAAGGCTTTCTTTGCCGCTGCCTTTGCTTCTTCCTTGTAAAAATAGAACCCAATTAAGAGGAAGGAACCAAGACCAACCAATTCCCAGAACATATACGTCTGCAGCAGGTTTGGCGATAGCACAAGACCGAGCATGGCAAATGTGAAAAGACCTAAATAAGCATAGAAAACAGAGAAACGGTCATCACCTTTCATATACCCTTTTGAATAGGTATGAACTAGAAAGCTGACGAGTGAAACGATCACTAGCATTAATGCATTTAATTGATTAACTTCAAATCCCGCGGTAATGGTTATATCCCCTATTTTCAGCCAGGCAGCCTCTGCCTTATATGTTGGTGCGGTAAAGCGGTCGAACAGCACCAGCAATGAGTAGATAAAGGAAGAAAAAGCGAGCAGAATCGCAATATAGGAACTCGCCTCTTTAAGCTTTTTGCCGAAAATCGTGAGGATGAGAAACGATAATAGCGGGAAAAGCGGTATCAGCCATGCACTCTCCATTAATATCAGATCCCCTTTTGAATTCTTAGCACGATAGGTGATTCGTCCGTTAAGCACGCGGCTCCCGGGGCAAATCACGCTAGTCTGTTCATGAATTCCTTTTTTAATTCAAGCACTATTAATGTTTCATGGTGTTCATTTCATCGATCTTAACCGTTTTGCGGTTATGGTAGAGTGCGATGAGGATGGCAATTCCGACTGCTACCTCTGCCGCCGCGATTGCCATACCGAATAAGGCAAAGATTTGACCTGTAATGGATGGAACAGGTCCGAGTTTACTAAATGCCACCAGGTTAATATTCACGGCGTTGAGCATAAGCTCAATTGAAATTAACACGATGATCGTATTGCGTTTCGTGAGCGCCCCGTAAAGACCGATGCAGAACAAGATTAAGGCCAGAGCCAGATACGCCGAAAGAGGTACAGAACTCATGATTATTCAGCCTCCTCTTCAGGTTCTTTTTTCGCTAAAATAATGGCTCCGATTAGTGCTACTAACAGCACAACAGATGCTAATTCAAATGGAATAATGTATTTTGTATAAATCGCAGTACCAATTTGTGCTGTGTTATTGATATGCAGGTCCTCCGCTGTGCCTGAGAAACCAAGATTGTAAATCCCCATATAGAAGACAATGCCAAATCCGGCTATCCCAAGGAATAGCAGCAGTTTTTTTAATCTTCCTGGTGATACATCTTCTTTATCATCATGCTTGGTCAGCATAATCCCAAACAGCATGATAATCGTAATCGCACCTGAATAAATCAGGACTTGGACAAAGGCGAGAAATTCTGCTGAGAGCAGGATGTAAATTCCTGCTATGCTCAAGAACGTGGCAACGAGTGCCATGACCATGTGCACAACTTTCGATAAATTAAGCAGCAATACGCCGCCTGTGATGGCGATTAACGCCAGCAGGATAAAAGCAAGAAACTCTCCTGTCATGGTTTATTCACCTGCCGAACATTCTGATCATTATGGTCAAGCCATTCAATATCTTTATAAAGCTTGCCGCGGGTATATTCCGCTAACTCAAAGTTATTCGACATCACAATGGCTTCTGTCGGGCAGACCTCTGTACAGAGATCACACAAGATACAAATTTCAAAATTGATATTGTATGTGTCGATCACTTTTCCTTTTTTCTCCGGGTCGGGATGCTTCTTCCCTGTCAATTGAATGCAGCCAGTCGGACAAATGTTGGCACACTGGTTGCAGACGATGCATTTTTCCGGATTAAATTTTTGAATTCCCCGAAAGCGATCCGGAAGCGGTATCGGCTTATTCGGATAATCATAGGTTACTTTTTCACGTGTCAAATTTTTTATCGTGTAGCCTAATCCTTTCATCAAGCCAAACATTTGATCACCTCTCAAATTTTAGGGGAACACTCCCCTCACGCATTTAGAACAAGTTGATGATTTCTTTGATGACAGCAGTCAGGAAGATATTTGCCAAAGCCACTGGCAGGAGTACCTTCCAGCCAAACTCCATCAACTGGTCGTCACGGACACGCGGAAATGTTGCACGCAGCCACAGCCAGAAGAAAAGAACAACACTAAATTTCAAGGCAAACCAGACAGCACCTGGGATAAAGTCAAGGAATATCACCGGCTGCCAGCCGCCAAAGAATAATACGGTTGCTAATGCCGACATGGCAAACAAATACACGTACTCCGCCAGCATAAAGAAGGCATAACGGAATCCGGAGTATTCGGTATTGTAACCGGCAACGAGCTCACTTTCAGACTCAGGCAGGTCAAATGGCGTCCGGTTTAATTCAGCATTTGCTGCAATCATAAAGACTATAAAGGCAATTGGCTGGGAAAACATAAACCAAACATTTTCCTGCGCATGAACAATATCCGTTAAATTCAAGCTTCCTGTCATCATGATCAAGCCGATAACAGACATGACAAGCGGAATTTCGTAGGAAATCATCTGTGCAGCGCCCCGTATTCCGCCAAGCAGTGAGTATTTATTGTTTGATGCCCATCCTGCTGTTACAATCCCAAGGATCGTGATACCGGATACCGCAATATAATAAAGCAGACCGACTCCGATATCAGCGAATTTCAGATTTTCCGTAAACGGTATAGCGGCAAGGACTATAAAGGATGGAGCAAAGGCAAGAACCGGTGCGATAATAAATAACGGACGGTCAGCAAGCTTTGGTATAATATCCTCTTTAAGTAACAGCTTTAGAACGTCAGCGGCCGTCTGCAACAGTCCCCAGCGGCCTCCGAGCTGATCCGGTCCTTTTCGCAATTGGATAAAACCCATCACCTTCCGTTCTGCTAAAACGGCATAACATACAAATCCTAAGATAACGAATAAAAATATTACAGTCAGTAAAAAGAAGATTCCAAAATGTCCTAAACTAGGGCTTGAACGCAGCAACTCATTGATCATTATCCGTCAACCTCCCCAAGGATAATATCAATCGCCCCTAAAATAGCAATCAGGTTTGAGATATTTTCTCCTTCGATCAATTTAGTGAGAATTTGCAGGTTATAGAATGACGGACGTCTGAATTTCAAGCGATACGGTTCTTTTTTGCCGTCACTGGCAATATAGCAGCCAATTTCTCCCCTAGGAGACTCGATTCTGACGTAGGTCTCCCCTTTAGGTGCTTTAATAATCTTTGGAACTTTAGCCAAAATCGGACCATCTGCCGGGAATTGAGCAACTGCCTGCTCAACGATTTTCAGCGACTCTTCAATTTCCGCCATCCGGCATTGGTAACGGGCCCAAGCATCACCTGTATCAAATACCGGTACATCAAAATCAAAGCGGTCGTAGATGGAATATGGCTCATCTTTACGTAAATCCCACTTAACCCCTGTGCAGCGGAGATTTGCTCCGCTTAATGAATAGGCTAAAGCGTCTTCCTTCGTATATGTGCCGATGCCTTTTACGCGGTTAAGGAAAATCTCATTTCCTGTAACGAGCTGATGATAGCCCTTCAGCTGTTCGCGCATATAAGGAACGAAATCTCTTACTTTTTCAATCCAGCCTTCAGGTGCATCCCATTTAACGCCGCCGACACGCATATAGTTAAATGTCATCCGTGCCCCGCAAAGCTCATTAAATAGATTGAGGATCATTTCACGTTCTCGGAATGCATAGATAAACGGGCTTGTTGCCCCAAGGTCCAACAAATACGTCCCCCACCAGACAAGGTGGCTGGCAACCCGGTTCAGCTCCATAGCGATGACGCGCAAATACTCTGCGCGCTCCGGCACTTCGATGCCTGCAATCGTTTCTACCGCATGACAGATTACATAGTTATTCGTCATCGCTGAAATGTAATCCATCCGATCTGTATAAGGGATGATTTGTGTATACTGAAGGTTTTCTGCTATTTTTTCAGTACCCCGATGCAAGTAGCCAATGACCGGTTGTGCTTCTTTGATGATTTCCCCATCGATTTTAATAACCAGGCGGAATACTCCATGCGTACTTGGATGCTGAGGTCCTACGTTTAATATCATTTCCTCTGTTCTTATCACCGTCTACACCTCCACATCGTAATCTTTTCTGAGAGGATGACCGACCCAGTCTTCTCCCAGCATAATCCGATGTAAGTTTGGATGTCCGTTAAATTGAATGCCCAGCAAATCATAGGCTTCGCATTCAGGCCAGTCTGCCCCAGGCCATAGCGGTACGAGTGAATCAATGACAGGCTGCTCCCGGTCAATCTTCACTTTAAGGGCTACTGACTGATGATTTTTATAAGAATACAGGTGTACATACACTTCCATATGTGTTTGAAAATCGGTTCCGTGTATTTCTGATAAATAGTCAAAACCAAGCTGTTCGTTATATTTCAGAAATTCTGCTGTTTTGTAGTAGGATTCCTTTTTCACCACAAGCGTCGGTACATCCTTAGAAATTTCATTAATATAGTTGTCCTCAAGGACGTCTTTTCCCAGATGATCCTCAATGACTTTTACGTATTTATCTAAATAAGGCTGATTTGGCGATGGTTTCTTTTCCTCAGCTGCTTTAGAGACTTCCGTGCCTCCGACAGCGGCTTTCGCTTTTGCTGCTGCTGCGGCTTTTGCTTTTGCGGCAGCAATAGCTTTCGCTTTCTCGCTTTCGGCATCACCATCTGTGCCAGCTTGTGCCTTAGCCTTCGCGGCAGCGGCTGCTTTCGCTTTTGCCGCGGCGGCTGCTTTCGCCTTCGCTTTCTCACTGTCGCTATCCGCGCCCGCTCCTGCCCCAGCATTAGCTTTTGCTGCAGCTGCGGCTTTCGCCTTTGCGGCGGCAGCTGCTTTTGCTTTTGCGGCGGCCGCCGCTTTCGCTTTCTCACTTGCGGCGTCCGTTTCGCTTGCCGGCTCCGATCCTTCGGCTGCCTGCATCTTTGCCGCTGCTGCTGCTTTCGCCTTCGCGGCGGCAGCTGCTTTTGCTTTTGCCGCTGCAGCCGCTTTCGCTTTCTCACTTGCGCGGTCTTCCCCAACTGCCTCTGTTCCTTCTGTGTCCTTTTCCTTCTCAGCCACGGAAGCTTTGGCTTTGGCTTTCGCTGCTGCGGCCGCTTTAGCAGCTGCTGCAGCTTCTGCCTTTTTAGCAGCTACGTCAGCGTCTTTTGCAGCAGGTGCGCCATTTTCTAACCTTGAAAGCGCTTCAGCCTTTGCCTTTGCGGCAGCATCTTTCTTTAATTGTGCTAAATCCTTTTCCCCGCTCATTTGCCTACTTCACCTTCTTCCCGGTTTTTGCCTCATAGCGGATTTGTTCCTTTAATTTATTCACTCCATAAATGAGCGCCGCCGGGTTTGGTGGGCATCCAGGTATATACACATCAACAGGGACCACTTGGTCGACCCCTTTGACTACCGAATACGAATGAACATACGGACCTCCGGCAGTTGCGCAGGAACCCATAGCAATGACCCATTTCGGCTCTGGCATTTGATCATATAAACGCCGCAAAATGGGTGCCATTTTCTTAGTTACTGTCCCTGCTACAATCATGACATCGGATTGACGCGGCGAGGCACGAAATATTGTTCCGAATCTGTCAAAATCATAATGGGCTCCTCCTGTCGCCATCATTTCAATGGCACAACAAGCCAGCCCGAATGATAAAGGCCATAATGACTTACTTCTCGCCCAGCCTTTAATCGATTCGAGATTAGACATAAACACATTACGCTTAATCTCTTCCATTTCCTCTGGTGTAAACTCGTTTGTTTTTAGCTCCATTTTAACACCTTCTTCTTCCATGCATACACTAGTCCAATGACAAGCATAATGACAAAGATTAGCATTTCGATCAGTGCAAAAATTCCCAGTTTGTCATAAGCAACAGCCCAAGGATACAAAAAGATTGTTTCAACATCAAAAATAACGAACATTAATGCAAAAATATAATACCCTAAATTGAATTGAATCCTGGAATCATGGAATGGTTCAATACCACTTTCGTAGGTCGTGTACTTAGCTTCTTCAGGCTTGTGCGGCCTCAGTAATCTACCAAAAGTTAATGCTACGACAGGGAGTAATATTCCGAGAATTAGAAATATTGCCACTACCATATAATTATTTTGGTATAAATTTAAAAGTTCCACGCCAAATCCCTCCAATTCTATTAAAAATTTCCAAAACATTCAATTTTGTAACCGTAATCATTATAGCACTGTTACAATTTTGTGTCGACTGTTGACTTCAAAGTGAATTGAGTTAATTCTTCAAGGAAATTTCATTGTCAAAAAAGTGCTTTTGCCCTTTATTTTGCATTTGCTGGGCACGATTTACTATGCCCAATATGAGCGTTGCAATCCCCTGGAACAACATCATTCACAGGAAGAATCAACGATAAAATGGACAATGAAACCCGTTTAAGTATATATATGCAGGATCTTTCGGATCATAATAAGAATAAGCATTTCTTACTCAGCGATAGAGGATTTTCATAAGTGGTTACTCTATTTTCTATTTAAGTGCCATTTTTTTCTAGTCCGGATAACAACCCCCCTTTTCTTGCATTACAAATCCTATACCCGAACAGGTTATAGGGTGATTTATCTTTTTTATAAGCAGCGCTCCTTCACATGATTCAAACCAGCCTTATCCTCTTATCCATAATCAGAACCCGCCATAAGTATTTTATCATAAAGTTGTAACATATAAAGAATTGATTTAGCATCTTTAAAAAAATAATTTGCGGCTTTGTACCTAAGAACTAAAAAGCAAATATTCAGATGTGTGTGTACAGAAGTTTCATTTTCCATTAGATATAGAAATAAAGAGAAGGCAGGTTAAATATGACTTTTGTTGTATAACAAAATGAACATTAATATTCGTGTTCTACTAAACTAGGCAACTATGGCAGCAGATTATTATTCGGATTTATTATTTCTTGGGAAATAATTGTAGACATTTGTAGGAATTTGTCGTTATGGAGCGGCTGACAATGGGCGTATGGTGTCGAGAATCTGTCATTTCACAAATTACATATTTTGCCATAATAGCATATACAGGAGTTTGTTCATTCTAAAGATATAGTAAAAAAAATAAACACCTCCCGTAAGGAAGGTGTTTACTATATTACTTTTTGCCAGAAACCGAAATACGGTTAAGGGCACGCTGCAGAGCAAGCTCTGCACGTTTAAAATCAAGGGTATCTTGTTTCATTTCATTCAGACGGCGTTCAGCACGTTCTTTGGCTGCCAAAGCGCGTTCTACATCGATTTTCTCTGCAATTTCAGCGGCCTGAGCTAAAATCGTTACTTTTTCGGGACGGACTTCTAAAAGACCGCCGCTTACTGCTACAAGTTCAGTATTACCCCCATTTTTCAGACGGACGGCACCAATTTCTAATGGGGCAACCAAAGGGATATGTCCAGCCATTATACCAAGCTCACCGCTTTTGGCCTTGGCAATGATCATTTCCACTTCCGAATCAAACACTGGGCCATCAGGAGTAACAACATTGACAGTAAATGCCTTCATTTTTTAACCTCCTGGTCCGAAATTATGCCATTTGTTTCGCTTTTTCCACTACTTCTTCAATTCTACCAACAAGACGGAATGCATCTTCTGGAAGATCATCATATTTTCCTTCAAGGATTTCTTTGAATCCGCGAACTGTTTCTTTTACAGGTACATATGATCCCGGTTGTCCTGTAAATTGTTCAGCCACGTGGAAGTTTTGTGATAAGAAGTTTTGAATACGACGGGCACGTGCTACGGTCAGCTTATCTTCGTCAGAAAGCTCATCCATTCCTAACATCGCAATGATATCTTGTAATTCACGGTATTTTTGTAATGTTTGTTGTACTTGACGTGCAACTTCATAGTGTTCTTCCCCAACGATGTCAGGAGAAAGCGCACGAGATGTTGATGCAAGAGGGTCCACCGCAGGATAGATACCCATCTCAGATAATTTACGTTCAAGGTTTGTTGTTGCATCTAAGTGGGCGAATGTTGTCGCCGGAGCCGGGTCAGTATAGTCATCGGCTGGTACGTAAATCGCTTGGATAGATGTAACAGATCCTTTATTTGTAGATGTGATACGTTCTTGTAATCTACCCATTTCAGTAGCAAGTGTCGGTTGGTAACCTACGGCAGAAGGCATACGGCCTAATAGCGCAGAAACCTCAGAACCTGCTTGCGTGAAACGGAAGATGTTATCAATGAACAATAACACGTCTTGTCCTTGCTCATCACGGAAATATTCCGCCATAGTTAATCCAGTTAAGGCTACACGCATACGAGCACCAGGAGGTTCGTTCATTTGTCCGAATACCATGGCTGTCTGCTTGATAACGCCTGATTCTGTCATTTCCCAGAATAAGTCATTTCCTTCACGTGTACGCTCACCAACGCCGGCGAATACAGAGATACCACTATGCTCTTGCGCGATATTGTTGATTAATTCTTGAATTAATACGGTTTTACCTACACCGGCACCACCGAATAGACCGATTTTTCCCCCTTTAATGTATGGAGCAAGAAGGTCTACTACTTTAATACCTGTTTCAAGAATTTCTACTTCTGTAGATAGTTGTTCAAATGTCGGCGCTTCCCTGTGAATCGGATCACGGCGAACGCTTGCTGGAACTTCTTCTTTAAGGTCGATTACTTCACCTAGTACGTTGAATACACGTCCAAGTGTTGCATCTCCAACCGGTACAGAAATTGGCGCACCTGTGTCAGTTACTTCAATTCCGCGGGTAACCCCGTCAGTTGAAGTCATGGCAATAGTACGAACGGTATCGTCACCTAAATGCAGCGCAACTTCAAGTGTTAATTTAAGATCTACGTTGCCTACATGGGCGTCGATTCTTAATGCGTTATTAAGTTCTGGAAGTTGACCACTTGGAAACTTAACGTCAACAACCGGACCCATAACCTGAACGACATGTCCTTTGTTCATGTTTTTTCCTCCTATAGTTCTGTTAAAGCTTTTCCGAACTTATCTTTATCGAGAGGCCGGGTATTAGTCCGGCTCTATTATTTAGTACCTTTTCACGGTTCTATCCTACTCAAGCGCAGCGGCTCCGCCTACGATTTCCGTAATTTCCTGCGTAATCGCAGCCTGACGTGCACGGTTGTAGCTCAAAGACAGCGTACTAATAATATCATTTGCATTATCCGTAGCAGCCTTCATCGCTGTCATCCGCGCCGCGTGTTCACTTGCTTTACTGTCTAACAATGCCCCATAAATCAAGCTTTCTGCATATTGCGGCAGCAATACATCGAGGATTTCTTCTGCAGATGGCTCAAATTCATAAGAAGTTAATTTAGCGCCCTCTGCTGACATATCCGCGAATGGAAGAAGCTTTTTCTCTGTTACATCATATTTAATCGCATTGACATAATGGCTGTAATAAATATACAGTTCATCAAATGTCTCATCCGAGAACATGCCAACGGCTTTCGATGTAAAGTTATTTATGTCCGTAAAAGCAGGCTGATCGTGCAGACCAATCACATCAAGAATGACATTGGCGCCTTTTTTCACAAAGAAGTCACGTGCGACACGACCAAGAGCAATGATCACGTATTCATCTGTTGATTTATGACGCTCGAGGATCGCCTGGCTGACCGCACGAAGCACGTTACTGTTAAATGCCCCTGCAAGTCCGCGGTCTGAAGTGATAACGATATAAGCCGTTTTCTTGACCGGACGGGATTTTAACATTGGATGCGCTGCACCCTTGCTTCCAAGTGCTACAGAGGTTGTTACCTCTTGAATCTTTTCCATATAAGGAACGAAAGATTTTGCATTTTGTTCAGCCTTAGTCATTTTTGCAGCTGACATCATCTGCATCGCTTTCGTAATTTTACTCATCTTGCTTGTTGCCGTAATCCGATTTTTAATATCGCGTAAAGATGCCACAGGTTCTCACCACCCTTGCTAAAGCCTTAAAAGTCATAATCAAAATTTAACGATTTTTTACTCAGAAACTGCGAAAGTTTTCTTGAAGTCGTTGATCGCAGCAGCAAAATCGTCGTCAGAAGGAAGCTCTTTTGTTGTTGCGATATGGTCTAATAATTCTTTACGGTTCGCATCTAACCAAATGTAATATTCACCTTCGAAGCGACGAATATCTTTTACTGGAATATCATCTAAGAAACCCTTTGTTAAAGCGTAAAGAATTGCTACTTGTTTCTCAACCGAGATCGGCTTGTTCAAGTCTTGTTTTAACACTTCAACGGTACGAGCACCACGGTCTAATTTAGCTTTTGTTGCTTTATCAAGGTCCGAACCAAATTGAGCAAATGATTCAAGCTCACGGTATGACGCCAAGTCTAGACGCAGTGTACCGGCAACCTTCTTCATCGCTTTAATTTGCGCAGATCCTCCAACACGGGATACAGATAAACCTGCGTTGATCGCCGGACGAACACCGGAGAAGAACAAGTCAGATTGTAAGAAGATCTGTCCGTCTGTAATGGAAATTACGTTTGTTGGAATATAAGCAGAAACGTCCCCTGCTTGTGTTTCGATAAATGGAAGTGCAGTAATAGAACCAGCACCCAACGCATCACTTAATTTCGCAGCACGCTCTAAAAGGCGGCTGTGAAGATAGAATACATCCCCTGGATAGGCTTCACGACCTGGAGGACGGCGAAGCAATAATGATAATTCACGATAAGCAGATGCCTGCTTTGTTAAATCATCATATACGATTAAAACGTGCTTGCCATTGTACATGAATTCTTCTGCCATTGAAACGCCGGCATATGGAGCTAAGTATAATAATGGAGCTGGTTGTGATGCAGATGCAGTCACGACGATTGTATAATCTAATGCGCCAAATTTACGCAATGTTTCTACTGTACCGCGGACAGTTGATTCTTTTTGTCCGATGGCTACGTAGATACAAATCATATCTTGGCCTTTTTGGTTGATGATTGTATCGATGGCAACAGATGTTTTACCTGTTTGACGGTCACCGATGATTAACTCACGTTGTCCGCGTCCGACTGGTACAAGGGCATCGATCGCTTTAATACCTGTTTGTAATGGTTCGTGTACAGATTTACGAGCCATAACGCCTGATGCTACTTGTTCAATTGGACGAGTTTTTGTTGTATTAATTGGACCTAATCCGTCTACTGGCTGTCCAAGCGGGTTCACGACACGTCCGATTAATTCTTCCCCTACTGGAACCTCCATGATACGTCCTGTACGGCGAACTTCATCGCCCTCACGAATCTCTGAATATGGTCCTAAAATAACGATACCGACGTTATTTTCTTCAAGGTTTTGTGCTAACCCCATAACGCCGTTTGAAAATTCAAGAAGCTCTCCAGCCATGGCATTGTCGAGGCCATGAGCACGTGCGATACCGTCACCAATCTCAATAACCGTACCTACATCACTCACTTGAATTTCCGCTTGATAATTTTCAATTTGCTTTTTTATCAGCGCACTGATTTCTTCAGCATTGATGCTCATGAGATTCCCCCCTATCTAGCGTAACAATTGACGTTCCAAACGTTCGAGCTTGCCTTGCAGACTGCCATCGAAAATACGGTTTCCGATGCGCACTTTTAAGCCTCCGAGTAATTTGGAATCAACGATATTTTCAATTTTTAGAGATTTTTTACCTACTTTAGCTGCAAACGAGGAGGATAGTGCTTTGCTCTCCTCTTCTGTCAACGCACGAACCGAAGTAATAGTTGCTGCAGCAACACCATTTTCTTCATTTACAAGCCCAATAAATTCATCAGCCACTGCGTCAATTTCGCTTTGACGATGGCGGTCAATTAAAAGCTTTAACAGATTTAAGACAAATGGATTTAAGCCGGAAAAAGCTGTTTCAACGAGCTTTTTCTTGTCCGCCTTGGAAAGCTTTGGCGACTTCAATACCGCAAATAAATCCGGATTCTTTTCTGTGACTTCTTTTACTATACGAAGCTCTGCTTCCATTTGGTTAAGAAGTTGTTTCTCTTTTGCCAGCTGGAAAAGAGCCAATGCATAGCGTTTCGCTACTGTAGAGACGTTCATCGGTCTTCTCCTGCCTCTTGGATATATTCATTAATAAGCTTCTCTTGATCCTTGGCATTTAGTTCCTTTTCAATCACTTTAGAAGCTATTAGTACAGATAAGGAAGCCACTTGCTCGCGGATAGCGGCAACAGCATTTTCCTTTTGTTGTTCGATTTCGATCTTCGCTTGTTCTTTTAGACGATCAGACTCCGCACGAGCTGTTTTGATGATTTCATCACGCTGCACATCGCCTTGTTTCTTAGCGTTTTCAATTAAGTTTTGCGCTTCCTGACGCGCTTCTTTTAACAGATTACGCTGTTCATCCAAAAGCTTTTGCGCTTCTACACGGTTGTTCTCGGCTTCATTAATTTCATTTGCAATATGATCTTCACGTTGTTTCATGATTCCCATTAACGGGCCCCATGCGAACTTTTTAAGTAATGCTAACAAAATAAGAAACATAACAAGCTGGAATACGGCATCCCCAGCATTAATCGCTTTATGAGCAGCTTCAGCTGAACCTAATACAAATGAACTTGTTAACACCCTTGATTCACTCCCTTCGCGAAACGTAGAAAAAACAATAGTATCTATCTTTTGAACTCATTAATAAGGCATAAAGGAATGGCGAAGTTGTTATTAGCTTCTTCGCCACTAAGTTTGTTTCGTACTATTATTTGTTTAGAACCATGAATGCGATAACTACCCCGATGATCGGTAATGCTTCTACTAACGCAACCCCGATGAACATTGTAGTTTGAAGAAGACCGCGTGCTTCTGGTTGACGAGCGATTCCTTCTACTGTACGACCTACGATTAAACCGTTACCAATACCAGCGCCTACCGCTGCTAAACCGATTGCAATTGCTGCTGCTATAAGATTCATTTCTATGTTCCTCCCTGTATTGTCTTCAATTTTATTGTTCATTAATATAGAACAAGTTTTATTTTAATGGTCATGACTCACTTTGTGTGACAAATAAACCATTGTTAACATTGTAAAGATATATGCCTGGATAGTACCAACAAAGATTGAGAAGCCTTGCCAAGCTAATGTTAATGGAATCGCCCCGATAAATCCGAGCCAGCCTGTCCAAGCTAACCCTCCAGCTAATAACGAAAGCAATAATTCACCGGCATAAATATTCCCGTAAAGCCGCAGACCTAACGTTAATGTATTCGCAAATTCTTCGATAATTTTCAATGGGAATAAGAATTTCATTGGGCTGAAAAATGTTTTTCCATATGCTTTTGGTCCTAATTGTTTCACACCATAATAATGTGATAACCCCACTACCATAACGGCCAGTGTTAAAGTAACAATCGGATCTGCTGTTGGTGATTTCCACCATAAATCTCCATTTAATACAATGGCAAACGGAAGACCCAGCATGTTCGAGACAAAAATATACAAAATGATTGTGATTCCTAGTATATGGAATCGTCCGCCATCGCGCCAATCCATTGTGCTGTTAATAATTCCTTTGACGAAATCCATCACCCATTCAAAGAAGTTTTGGAATCCGGTTGGTTTCATGGCTAGGCTGCGGGTGGAAATGACTGCAATGAGGAAAACAATCGCACTCGCAATGGTAATCATCATTACATTTGCTAAGTTAAAATATAGTCCTAAAAATTTAACTATTGGTTCTCCATGTTCCATCAGTTTTCACCTCTCTTCCTTTGCTACTTATGTACATTAAAAAGCTGTAAAAATGAATCTATCATAATGACAATATAAGCTGCCATTAATCCAATAACCACACTAAGGACATGGAAATACTCAGGAAACTCCATCGCAATGATAACCCCCGCTATGCTTGCTGCCATACGCGTGAACATACCAAGCGATCGTTTTTTCCTCCCGCCCTTAACTACTGCTTCGCCAAATTTTTCAGTTCTTCTGGCCAGATTCCATAAATTAAAGAGACTTATGGCTGTACCAAGAATGAGCCCTAAAAAAATGGTTTGGTAATCGGTGAAACCCCAGCCGAGCACCAAAATCGCCAATATAAAGAATATGTATTTCCGTTGTCTAGCATACACTTCCGACAATTCAGTCATTATCTACTGCTCTCCCGAATAAAATTGCCGCACTAAGCGCAGCATGGCATAGATGCCTGTACCTAATCCCAAAAGCATTCCTATAATGAGAAATAGCGGTTCCGTACCTGTATGACTGTCAATCCATCTCCCCAAAAAAATCCCGGCTAAAATGGAGCCGACCAGCTGCGATACAATTGCAGACATGAGAGCGTACGCTTTTAACGGATGACGATTGCGACTCATTAAACCACCTTTTTTTGTGATCGTGATCGTGAGACATGATGGATACAAGTTACTTCATTAGGATAACATTTTTTTGATTTGTGATGAAGAGTGAATGTTATCTTTTGCTCAAAGAAAAGAAAGAATAATTTCGTGGCTTGGGGAATGATGTTTTCAAAAAATTTCGACAACCCATTGGAATTTATCTGAAAACCCTCTCATTATACCCTTGAATAGCATACAATAGCACTTTAGCAATGTCAATGTGTTTGTTTTGAAAATTCGACATATTAAGGTCGCCTTACGTTCACAAGTTTGTAACATTTTGTAGTTTAGTCAGTTTTATTGGCGCTATAAAGGTCTTGAGTTCGGTGATTTTTGTCACATTGACTGCTCCGGGAATAGAGGAACACCCCCCTTCGATTGTGCAGTGATACAGATCATAGACAATCCCAGTAAATCTCGTTCCTGTTCTTTAAAAAGGTTATACTAATATGCCGTCTAATTTATGGGTGAAATTCCCACTTATTATTTGGCTATATCGAACGATGCTTTATTATACCCCATTTTTAGGTTTATTAACTGTGAATATAATATGAAAGAAATGTGTCGAGCATATCCTCCTTTCCTGACTTTCGCGCAAAAACCTTTACGAGATAGAACCCTTCGTCCGGCATCTGCTCTGAATGAAGTTCCTGCTCCAGTAACCCTTTCGCGACGTTCCGCTTCCAGTCGAGAAATTGAATAAAACGGTGCGTATCCGGTTCAAACAGGGCAATACCAAACTCATCCGCACCGCCAGGCAGATAAACTTCATAGCGGTAAGTCCCGGGTCGATCGCCTGCTCCGAAGTCAAATCCCATAACCCTAGGGTAATCGGGTTCCTCCAGCACGAAAAGATAGGGAATGCGGATGTCCCTTCCTCCCGTGTGAATGATGAATGCCCCATCCTGAATTTTTTCCTTTAACCTAAGCGGATCTGCTGAAAGCTGAATTTCTACTGTCTTCTTTTCACCAGCCTGAAGAGTAAAAGGCAAAGGGATACGCCAGAGTAGTCCTGATTTCTGCTTCGGACCTGTAATGGAAAAAGATTTCTCCTCTCCGCTTAAATTTTCAATGGTCATTTTGGCACTGTGCACATGCTGTATATCGCTTGTTTGAAAGCGGCCGAACTGGAGGGATGCCGGGTAAGCCAGCACGTCCGCCTCCAGCGCCTCCTGCAGCCGAATTCTGCCGGCACCCTGTTCATATGTACGATACAGCTCTCCTTCCTTATTCCGAAGCGGCTGGGCATAGTTCATCAGTGCAGCTTTAATTTTTTCCGGGTCCCAGTCCGGATGGGCCTCTTTTATCAGCGCCGCAGCACCGGCCACATGCGGGGATGCCATTGAGGTTCCCGCGAGTGGGATATAACCCCCGGGAACCGTGCTTTGAATCGCCACCCCCGGGGCAAGGACATCAGGTTTAATTTCCCACGATGATGTCACAGGCCCCCGCGAGCTGAACTCGGCGAGCTCATCCCTTTCCTCCATAACGATCGTGTTGATATGGGCATCCCCTTCCTCAATTTCCTTGAGGAGCCGTTTTCCCTCTTTTTTGCTGATGCCCATGATCGGAATCGGACTTACCTGTTCAAGGTTTCCGAGCAAAGGACCCTTTGTGTTGTTATAAATAATGGCGGCAACGGCACCGGCATCAGCGGCATTCTTTACTTTTTCCGAAAAAGTAAGACTTCCCCGCTCCATTAAAACAATTTTCCCTCTGGAGTCTTTGAGTTCGTCCATTCTGCCAATTCCTCCGTCTATCAGTTCATATTCACGGTTTAAATCCCAGGAAATAGAGCCCTGCATCGGTTCCAGCTTGATCCGCTCCCCCTCCCTGTCCATGATGTAGGGAATTTTCAGCGTCGGAGTGGAAGCACCCACGGAAATGGCTTTGGAAGCCGTTCCTGGTGTTCCGACTGTCCAGATGTTCGGACCGGAGTTTCCTGAGGAGGTGACAGCGGTAATGCCCTGCTCTACCGCTTTATCCAGAGCCAGACTTAACGGCAGGTCCGGACCGTTGATATTTGTACCAAGTGATAGGTTGATAATATCGACTTTGTCACGGATCGCCTGCTCAATTGCCGCTATAATCTGCTCAGAAGTGCCGGCTCCTCCAGGGCCGAGAGCACGATAGGCATAAATGGATGCCTCCGGAGCCACCCCCTTCATCTGGCCGTTTGCCGCGATAATCCCAGCCACATGGGTGCCGTGCAGCGTTTCCTGGCCGAATACCCCTCTCGTCTCCATCGGGTCGACATCGCCGTCTACCACATCATGTCCGCCGCGGTAATTATTTTTCAAGTCAGCGTGGCTGTAGTCGACTCCTGTATCAATGACGCCAATCTTCACACCTTTACCGGTCCATTTCCTATTGAGGATCCCGCGGGCCTCTGTTGCCCCTATGAGTTCCATGTTGTCCGCTGCATGGTTTTGGTATTGATTGGTGATAAAGCTGCCGGCGGCGACTGGGGAAGCTGGCGTGGCCGGCGGCTGAACTGTTCCGTATTGGTTGACAATCGTGACCGTGTTGACCGCTTCATTTTGCGCCAGTCTTTGCAGTGAGGCTGCCGGTCCCTGAACAGAGAACCCGTTTAAGGCATGGCTGAATATTTTTCTTACGCTGATGTTTGGATATTTTTGCATGATTTGTTGTACCTCAGCAGCTGTCACATTCTTGTCAGTTATGGCTATGGCGATTTGTTCCTCGCGGCTGTCAGGTTTTGGGAGCGGCGGGATGGCGGCCGCTGCGGTTTGCATTCGTGCCGCGTCCGAGATTTGCACCGTACCGGCTGAGACGCGATTCATGGGAATTGCGTCTAGCGGAACATGGTCTACCCCAGTGAATAAGGAAGATAAAATAAGAAGAAGGACAAAGTGAATGATCCGTTTCATAAAAGCAAAACCCCCTTTTCGATAGGTTTTGCTTAATTTGATAGGGGTATGCAGGTGGCACAGATTACCAATGCCAGCGCAATCCGCAGAGTTATTTCTATATTATTATCAAAAAAAAAGACTGTTCCCTTCAGCAGATCCTGAGCAGCACCTTCCTAAGAAAAGACAGTCTTTTTACTCACTAAACGTCTTAACCATTAATTAGCGATACTCATCCGGGCGCTGGTCTGTCTGTTTAAAATAATAGCGAATAGCGTCTACGATTCGGCGCGAAGCTTGTCCGTCCCCGTAGGGATTGGAGGCTTTAGCCATTTTCTCATACTCGGCCGGATTCGTTAGAAGCTCATTTGCCAGCGCATAAATCGTTTCTTCATCCGTGCCGGCCAGCTTTAATGTGCCTGCTTCAATTCCTTCCGGTCTCTCTGTTGTATCCCGCAGAACAAGCACCGGAACTCCGAGCGATGGAGCTTCTTCCTGCACACCGCCGGAATCGGTTAATATTAAATGAGCACGGGCGGCAAAGTTATGAAAATCAATCACATCAAGCGGCGGGGTCAAGTGTATTTTTGCATGATCCCCAAGAATTTCATTAGCCACTTCTCTTACGGCCGGATTCATATGAACCGGGTAGATCACTTGGATATCTTCATGCTCATCAACGATTCTTTTAATGGCGCGGAACATATTTCTCATCGGCTGTCCTAAATTTTCCCGGCGGTGTGCCGTCAGCAGGATTAAGCGGTCATTGCCAATACGCTGCAGCACCTCATGGTCGTATTCTTCTTTAACCGTTGTATGTAATGCATCAATGGCGGTATTTCCTGTGATAAAAATGTTTTCCTGCTGTTTATTTTCCTGAATGAGGTTCTGGGCCGACTTGGCTGTCGGTGAAAAGTGCAGATCAGCGATAACACCAGTTAACTGGCGGTTCATTTCTTCCGGATAGGGCGAATACTTATTCCACGTCCGAAGACCCGCTTCTACGTGACCCACCGGAATTTGATTGTAATAGGCCGCAAGACTGGCAACAAAGGTCGTAGTTGTATCGCCGTGTACAAGCACGATATCAGGGGATGCTTCCTTCATGACTTTATCAAGCCCCTCCAGTCCTCGTGTTGTCACGTCAATTAATGTCTGCCGCTCCTTCATGATATTTAAATCATAATCCGGCGCAATCTTGAAAATATTCAACACCTGATCAAGCATTTGCCGGTGCTGCGCTGTCACGGTAACAACAGCTTCAAACCGTTCCGGATGCTTTTTCAATTCAAGGACAAGCGGCGCCATTTTAATCGCTTCCGGCCTTGTCCCAAATATCGTCATTACTTTAATACGTCGATTCAATGTTTTACACCTTCTTATCGCTTCATGGCGGCTGAAACGAACGCAGCCCCTGTCCATTCATTAGACATAGAGGTGAGGCTGACCCGCAGCCTCACCTCTGTTGTATTTTTCGCAAACGACTAGCTCTTTTCCTTATTTCGTACCAAATAATCGATCACCGGCATCTCCAAGTCCCGGAATAATATAGCCGTGGTCGTTTAACTTTTCATCCAGTGCAGCAATGTAAATATCCACATCAGGATGTGCGGCTTTTAATGCCTCAACACCTTCCGGGGCTGCAATTAGGCACATGAATTTAATATGTTTTGCCCCGCGTGTTTTAAGAGATTCAATAGCTGCAATGGCTGAACCTCCTGTTGCCAGCATGGGGTCGACAACGATAAAATCACGTTCTTCTACATCACTTGGCAGTTTCACATAGTATTCAATCGGCTTTAATGTTTCCGGGTCACGGTAAAGACCGATATGCCCCACCTTTGCAGCCGGGATTAATTTCAAGACGCCATCCACCATACCAATTCCGGCACGTAAAATCGGAACAAGACCGATTTTCTTTCCTGACAGGACCTTGGACTTTGTGACGGATACAGGTGTTTCAATTTCAATATCCTCTAATTGCATATCACGTGTAATTTCAAAGGCCATTAAAGTGGCCACTTCGTCAACGAGCTCTCTAAATTCCTTCGTTCCCGTATCCTTCTTCCGGATGTATGTAAGCTTATGCTGAATGAGAGGGTGGTCAAATACATATACTTTTGCCACAAAAATCGCTCCTTTATTAGTTCTAAAAGAATCTGCTATTGTTTATTTTACATAAAGTTAAAAGGCCTTCATTCACTCCGATTTATTTTACAGAAAAAAATCCTCTACAGCAACCAACGGGCTAAATGTTCAAATAATCGTTTAATTTTAAATTCGATGTTAATCTCTATTTAATGATTTGTTAAATTGTAAAGATTAAACTAGAATGAACAAGATAACATTAATATAGAAGGAGATTTTTTTTGTGAGTAGCATCATTGACATTTTTTTACATCTCGATAAGCACCTCAGTCTTTACATGAATGATTATGGTGTGTTTATCTATCTTATCCTGTTTATCGTCGTCTTTTGTGAAACAGGTCTTGTTATTATGCCATTTTTACCCGGAGACTCCCTCCTATTCGCAACCGGAGCTCTGGCAGCTGTCGGTTCGATCAAATTACTGCCTATTTACCTGATCTTTTGTGTGGCTGCCATTGCCGGCGATACCGTGAATTATACCATTGGGCATTTTCTAAGGAATAAGGTCTCTTCGCAATCGAATATTCGTTTCATTAAAACTGAATACTTGGATAGAACCACAGAATTCTTTAGAAAGCACGGTTCGAAAACGATCATCTTAGCCAGATTTGTCCCGATTATACGGACCTTTGCGCCTTTTGTGGCCGGAGTGGGCATGATGCCATATCGTAAATTTCTTTCCTATAATGCAATCGGCGGGTTACTTTGGGTCAGCATTGCCTTGTTTGCCGGCTATTTCTTCGGTGCCATTCCGATTATCAAAGATAATTTCAGCATTGTCGTGATTGGCATCGTAGTCGTTTCACTTCTGCCCATTGTGTTCACCTATTTTAAGAGTAAAATGGCAGCTAATCAAATTTAGAACAGAAAAACACGACTTTATGATGCGAAGCCGTGTTTTTTCTTATACGATCTCCAAGCTTGCCGGTAAAATCAATTCTACCTCGGTCCCCGCGCCTACTTTACTGTTCATTTTTATTTCCCCTTTGTGTAACTTCATAATCCTTTTTGCAATATGCAGACCTAAACCAAAGCCTCCGGTTTCCCGGCTTCGCGCTTTATCCACGCGGTAAAAGCGGGCAAAAATGTTCTCAATCTCTTCCTCCGGGATCCCAATACCATAATCCTGCACTCGGACAATGGCATGTACGTCATTTTTTTCCAAAAAGACATCAATTCTATCATTGCTGTATTTAATCGCATTATCGAGCAAAATAACGATAACCTGCTTGATTTTTAATTCATCCCCCAAAATAAGAATAGGTGATTGCATGAAATGAAGAGTAATATCTCTTTTATAGACCTCTTTCAACTGCTTTAAAATGGTTTGACATAACACGACGAGATTGACCACATCTATATCCAGCTTCACTTCTTTTTCTAATGAAGCTACATCCAAAAATGCTTCGGTCATTTTTTGCATCCTCGTTGCTTCTGAGTGAATGGCCTGGATCGCTTCATCCGCCACTTCTTTATTTTCAAGTCCATGGCGTCTTAACAAATTCGCATAGCTTTTAATGACGGTCAACGGTGTCTTTAATTCATGGGAAGCATCAGAAACAAACTGGGACTGCTTGGCAAAGTTTTCCTCAAGTCTGTCAATCATCCGGTTAAACGTATTAGCCAACGTTTGCAGTTCATCCTTCGTATCATTCTGAATCGTAATCTTCTGCGGGACACCGCTGCGCTCAATATCCTCCATTGTATTGATCATATTCGAAATCGGCCGCATAATGATATTCGATAACCATTTGCCGCTAAGCAATGATAAAATAACGGCTAATATCGTGCTGACTCCAAGAATCAGCACCAGAATATCCTTCCTTGTTTCCAGACCTTCCAGTTCTTCCCCAATCTCCATACTTCCCTTTAAATGGGGTACATTTTCTAGGGGAACTCGAACAATTAGCACCTGCTTTTCCTTTTCTTCTATCCTAAATGCTCTTCTCTCAGCTTCCCCGGTCTGAACAAATTTCCCTTTCACCTTTTTAGCTAGTTTCTTTTCATTCGTGACCTCATAAAGGATCTTCCCATCAGGCTTTAGAATGCGAATATAGGATTTGGCCGTTAAATTATTTTTCAAATTACTTTCGATTTGCTCAGATGCTGCATCGGCACGGATGTCTTTTACAATATCACCTGCTTTTTGGAACGCCCTATCCTCTTCCATATTCACAGTCGTTCTCATAAATAAAATGAAGACAACAATATTAATCAAAATTAAGATAAAAAGCATCCATATGGTTGTTAATAAATTAATTTTTAAGGTGATCCTCATCTGCGTTCTCCTTTATTGTGTAGCCGATCCCTCTTACCGTCGTAATCAATGGAGTAGAAAAACCCTCCTCGATCTTTTTTCGTAAATGCCGGATGAACACATCAATGACATTGGTTTCTCCTTCATAATCATAGCCCCAAACATTTAGCAGGATGCTTTCTCTCGTGACCACTTTATTTTTATTTACCATTAAATAAACCAATAAGTCATATTCCTTTGGCGTTAAGATAATAGATTTACCGGCCCTTATTACTTCCCGTGCCTCCGTGTTGATAATGAGATCCTGTATAGTCAGGGGGGCATCCCTCTCCGTCTGTTCAGTCTTGGAATAATGGCGGAGACAGGAACGGATTCTTGCTAATAATTCTTCAATTTCAAATGGTTTCGTTACGTAATCATTGGCACCATGGTCCAGCCCGGCAACCTTATCAAAGGTGGTATTTCGCGCTGTTAGAAGAATAACAGGAATATTCTCTTTTTCCTTTCGTAATCTCCTTAACACCTCAATCCCGCTTAATTTAGGCAGCATGACATCTAATAAGATTAAATCGATTTCACTATGCAGGGACTTTTCCAGTCCGTCCCTTCCGTTATGTTCAACTGTCACATTGTAGCCCTCATATTCCAGCTCCATCTTTAAAACACGGGCTATTTGTATTTCATCTTCGACTACTAAAATATGAGCTTTCACTTATATCCCTCCACAGCAAACTAATTGTACATCTCCCTCTATTTCACTGTACCATTCCCTACGGTTGCTTTCATTTTTTAATAAAAATGCACTGTTAAATCTTGTTGTTGCTCCATACACATATGGCTAAAATCAACAATAAACGTTAACAGAGCTTAGGGAAAAAGAAAGAATGCCGGGGGGCCGCGTTAATGTATTGGCTGGATATCTAGTCTTCTTAGTAATCGGGATATTTCCAGTAATAGAATGTTTACGCCGAGCCATACTCCCCCGAAGACGTAGCCGGCAGCAATATCGCTTGGAAGTTCGATGTTAAAGAACAATCGACTGACAGCAATCAGAATTAACACCACAAATCCAGCCATCGGGACAATCGTGTGTGCCCAGGCATTTTTGACAAATCGGACAATGATAAACACTGTGAAACCGTATATAACAAAATTCAATAGAGATTGCTCACTTGGAAAGCTAAGGAAAATCTGATCCGTGAACGAAGCAGGAACAGGGGCAAGGCGTTGGAAAACTCTCCTTATACTTTCTTCAAACAATTCTCCTCCTAAAATAATGAAGGCAAAAGAAGCCATTTCAATGAATTTATTCTCCCCTTTCCATAAAATCCACAGGAAGGTAAAGCCGAGAAGGACAAATTGGACCTGCCTTGAACCCAGCAATAAAAATGTTTGCATCGTCTCGGTCCATTCAGTATTAAAAACTAAGGAAAGCAATAAAACCACAATTTTGTTAAAGTTGGTAAACTCATTTCCAAGAAAATCCTGTATCATGCTAATCATTAAAATCACAAGACCCAATGTCAAGATCGAAGTTGCTGCTAAGAGAAAGCCAACCCGTCTTCTGGTATGAAAAATAGTTAAAGTCAGATTTAATAAGCGAATAGTGGCCGCTTTGAGCTCTTCTTTGTATTTTTTGCAGGAGTAGATCATAAGCAAAATGACGGCAGCTGCTATTCCGCCAATAATGAGGTATTTTTTAATCGAACTGTGAAAGGTCTCCCATTGCGGACCTAAGACTTTACCGAGTGTAATAAATACTCCCACCCACAGAAAGGCTCCGCTATAGGCAAAAATTGCGTACTTGCGAAAAGACATTCGGGTAGTTCCTGAAAAATACCCCGTAATATGTCTAATTCCCGGGATAAAATAAGCAATGAGCAAAAGCTTATTCCCATACCTGCTAAACCAAAGGGATAGCTTTTCCAGCCGTTCCGCACCCATATGAAAACGCGATCCATATTTTTCAAAGAATGGTTCTCCCAATTTATAACCTACCCAATATGAAAGCGTCATTCCAATGCAAGCTCCAATTCCAGCTATTAAAATACTTAACAGCCAACTTAAATGCCCTTGAAAAACAAGAAAACCTGTATAACTCATCAGAACTTCACCGGGTAATGGAAAAGCAATCAATTCTAATAATAATGCGATAAATAGCACCATATAGCCATATTGATCGATATAGGCTGTTATATTCCCCACTGCTTATCATCCTTTATGATTCTTTTTTCGTTGTCAGTAAAGATGGAAGTTCCTTACTATTTATTTTAATTTCTCCGGTTTGCTGAGTTGTTATCCTTCTTTTCTATTTACGGACAGTTACTCTCCCCTTAAACTACGATTATTTTACTTCATAAAGGTAAATTCTCCAGGCAGAATCTTTTTGCTCAAATGCCTTCTTAAATATCAGCCCATTGCTCTTGGCATTCATAATAGGCACACTTGAAAAAATATATTTACCGCCCATATTTTTGAACACTTTTGTGTTTAACTGTAAATGTCGTATTTTCTTATCTGAGTCCTTGCGAAAATCATAATTTTTCCCTAATTCAGCCACAAAAATATAACATCTGCCACCCCATGTATCGAAATACTTCTTCAAGTTTGAATTCTTATCTAATTCTGTAGCTATAATCTTTCTGAATTGATGTTTGTACTCCAAAGGATAAAAGTTATTATACGTATCAAGGGTGTAAAAGCCATTATACTGCGCAATCGCCGGATGCAGACCGATGCTGGCCACCCGGTAACTGCCTTTCGGTTCTCCAATATATTGATTGATTTCCGCAAATTCCTCCGTTGCATAAAATTGTTTAAAGGACGGCTCTCCTGCCACTCGATAGCGAATTTCTTCATTAAATCCTAATAAAATAATGACTTGAGATATTAAACAAATCTTAACGAACTTCTGCCAGCCTGCTCCTTTCCGCCAAAGTATATAACCTCCAACCGCAAACATCAGATAAATGATTAACGGTCGCAAAAAATGAAAGCGGGCAAAATTGAATGTATTCAATAATGGAAACTTCTCTTTTAAAGGTCCCCATCCTTGATAAAACCAAAATGCATACCAAACAGATAAGACGATATTTAAAATAAATAAAGAACGATAGCGTTTTTCTAAGGATCCGTTCACTTTCCCTCTTATCGCCCATAATACCATAAAGGAAAGCGGCACTATGACAAGAGTATGAATGGTCATCACATGTGTATGGCCTAAAAAGTAATTCTTACACGCCAAGCGAGTGCTGTGCCAAAAGCCTAACGTAGAACTTATGAACTCATTTCGGCTGGTTGGAGCTTCTGGAAAAACTAACGAAAAAATGAGACGGTATTCAATCAGCAAATAAATTGCTGTCATCATCACAATGCTGCCAAAGAATGTCCAATTCCCTTTCTTTTTCACGAGCCAATCTCTGAGCCATAATAACCCCCCATTGCTGCAAGAAAAAAGAAAAATCCTAAAACAAAGCTAGAGTAGAATGGCAGCAGAATAAGCGTTACCCATTCCTTCCACGAGTATTTTCCGCTTCTAATCTGTAAAAAGGCCCATAATGCAAGCGGCATACCAAGTGTACTGAGCATCCCGGATGGCCAGAATGGAGTCAGTGCCAACGCAAGGGAAACCCAAACACGAATCCAATCCCCATCCTTTTCTCTCACAAAATAGGTTTTTAATAAAAGGTACATGCCCAAAAAGGCAACAATCCTTGTAATGGATTGGCTAATGGCATATGCCAGCATAGAAGGAAATAGGTGATGCAGCCATTGTATCCCACTAAATTCCGTTCCATAAGTGTTACGGGGAATCCCATTGATAACCTGAGGAACAACTGAGTTTATCCCGCCAAATAATTGACCGCTATTTTTTAACGTTTTATACCAAGCAATGTTAGAATCTAGATTATCGTGAACCCTGATATGAGCGTTTTCCCCCAATATAAATAGAGGAGATAAGTACAAAATTAATAAAATAAAAGCCAGAAAAAGCTGTTTCTTTTCTCTGCTCCAACTTTTCCAACTACTCATCGTTCTCCCTCACATCATTTTCTGCTTTTCTCTTTTTTTATCTTAATAAATATCCTTCACCTTCTTCACTGTAACACTTCATTCAGATGCTTTTCCCTTTTTAATCAATTATTAATGTTTTTTTCATCGCTTGTTTAGATTCCTTTCTTATAGTTTAGATACCCACTTTGGGCCAAAGGTATTTGTCATTTGACAAAACAGAAGGAGACTACTATGAATTACACTCTTTTTAAATCGATTAATCAATTAGCAGGGCATCACCCTTATTTAGATGGATTGATGGTTGGTGTGACGAACTACTCTTTGCTCATCTGTGCCCTTGTGTTGCTTCTCATGTGGTTTTTTGGCAAAGAGCAGTATAAGAAGACGGTTGTTTACGCGGGCATTACCTGTGCCCTGGGATTATCCATCAACTTCATCATCGGTCATATCTTCTTTGAACCACGGCCGTTTGTGACCCATACCGTCCATTTATTGATTACACATGCCCCGGATGCTTCGTTTCCAAGTGACCATACAACCGGTGCTTTCGCTCTGGCACTAGCGGTGCTTTTCGTGCATCGAAAAATTGGCATAGGGATGCTCTTATTTGCCTGCTTAACAGGTTTTTCCCGGATTTATGTCGGGCATCATTATCCATTTGATATTGCAGGCAGCATCATCGTTTCACTTGCCGTGAGTCTTATTGTTTATAAACTGCATCCTTTTCTTGAACCTTTTGCTAATATCGTTATCCATCTTTATAACCGCATCCCGCTTGTTCCGAAAACGACTGAAAAGGATGACCGCATTCAATCTGTGCATCACTAACAAGAATACCGGCCCTTTTTGGAGGCCGGTATGATAGAAATTGGAGATGAGAATATGAACACAAACACTCCCACTGGGATACGCATCGCCGGGCAAGTTAATGTTAAACAAGGTTCCACAAGTGACCTCTTCTGGATCATCAAAGTTTTATGCACCACTGTCGGTGAAACATCGCTGATTTCCTCAATTTCAACCTTGGATTTGGTACGAAGCAAATCAATAAAACGCGGGGCCGGTTCTCGCGTTTCCCTAGTTTTCCCCAGTCGCTAGGTTTTGGGGATTTCAGGCGCTTAGAGAGCCCGTTTACGGGGAGGATCATTATGTAAATCTTTTTAAATAAAAGAGTGACCTTCATTCTCTAATACGAACCTAGCTTTTTCTATAGAATGGCTTTTAACAAGTAAGTAGTCCATATTAAAAGTGCAGATGGCAAAAATACTTATCTTATTTTCTGCTAATGGATTTGCTAATGAGGCCAATATGCCGGTTAAGCCAAAGTCCAAAACACCCTCTACTTTTATATATTTCCAATCACTTTCAACTTCCTCAAACTCTTCATTAATCGGCAAACAATCGGTGGGATATACAATCGAAAGTTCCTCATCTGTACGAGTAATAGAAAATATATCGCACGTGGTTGCCCAAGATGGTATTGTTGCTGTTGGGGGAATTTTCACAATGGAAAAGGTTGAATCTAAAATATTTAATTTCATCTTGTCAGCCCCTTTAAGAATATATTCTACCAATTTAATAAAGGGTCAAAAAATAGACTGCTGCAGCTCATTGTTATTCGAATCTTTTGCCCTAACGAAAATATGCGCATCCCCCTTTGAGAGATGCGCTATAACTAAATTGCTGAGGAATTAATTTTTTGATTAATTGTTTCTGATTAATTCCAATTTATCTAGATCAATAATAAATTTTCCATTCATTAAGATATCAAGCCCTATGAGACCGTTGATACCCCAATCCTCTAAATTTCCAAAATCCAACTTCATTTCTTGTATTTCATGCGTACCGAGTATAATAAAATCAACTGGTTTTCGGAAAGAATATTCCTCGCCGCCAATTCCATACGCACTAACTAAAGGATCTCCATTCTCAAAGTAAATACCTAAGTCTTCAACAATATCGGATGAAATAAGAGTGTGCGCCGCACCGGTATCAATTATAAGCTTATCTATTATCTTCGTTTTTTCTTTATACGCAATCGTCATTTCCACTTCAAGCAGACGATTCACTAATTCTAACTTCATAGCCTTATCCCTCTTAAGCCGGTTGGGGTTCTCATTTCAATTACAATTTTGTCAGAGCCTGTATGATAAACAATGGTATTACCTTTAGTATGAAGCAACTCTTTTGTAGCCAATTTAGAATCTTCAATGACGTTAATTAACGCAACATCCGTGACAATCTTTTTATTATCTTCCATGTAGAAATCAAGGATAGTAAGTTTTACATATTGATCTGGGTATAATTTACGAACCTCTTCCCATTTCATTGTTTATCACTCCTTGTTTTATTGTCCTATCATTACCATAGCACATTCCCATGGCAACATAAATAATGCCCTCTGTTATAGATACAAAAAATGGAATACTTGAAATAGTCCATCATTGCTCCATTTTCGTCAGCAATAGGTAAGCGTTTGATGCAATCTCCGGCTTTTCCCCTGCTCCGCACGGAACGTGCAAGTTTCCCTGCATTCCGCGCTCCATCTATC
>NZ_JACHGK010000017.1 GCF_014207535.1 Bacillus benzoevorans | reverse complement strand
GAAATATATTTAATCTTTATATTATGTGAAAAATAAGAGGACATATGCCCTTATATTGAACATATTATCCTCTTATTAGTATAGTCTATTTAACTTGAGGTGGGAGTCTTCTGTCGGAAATCCGATAAACAATACCTCCAATTAGATGCCCAGCAATAACCCAAAACCAGTTATTTAACATTTCTTGGAAAGTAGCTTTTTTTCCTAAAACTGCTACAGGTATAAGTGCAAAATTTCCAGTGACCAACTCAAAACCAAGCAGAATAATCATGACAAAGCCGACAGGAAATATAATCGCTCCTAACATCCCAATGTTCGTTTGAAGTTCGAATAAAGAGGCTAGTGTTGTGGCAAACCCTAACAATGCTGCTCCTAAAAATCCCCGTATTAATAATTGTGAAATTGATAACTTTCCTTTCTTAGCACCAGCATCGATCATACTTTCTAAAACTTTACTCGAATTGACATAATCCATAATTACCACTCCTACCGAAACAGCCTACATAACACCAACTCTCTAAAGAAAGAATATATTTAATGCTTTCCCCTATCCTTCTTATTATTAGCTGATATAAAGCATTTTTACTGATTGTATTGAAATGCTTGTTATATATAAGCCTTTCTTAGTATCTATTGTTAACAACTTACTTCCTCTCGGTGTTTCGTTCTTGTAACATCGTCAATTTTTGGATGACATCTGGAATAATCACACAACTTTTACAGTACCGCTTGCGAGTAACTCCTTTTCTTTAGCTGCTTCAAACCAGTTTAATTTATTATGCAAATGGACAACATCACCAATGACAATCATACTCGGATTGGTAATCTCCTCACGTTCAGCTGTTTCAACGATCGTTTTAAGTTTACCGATAACGGTTCTTTGTTTTCCTAAGGTCCCCCAATGAATGAGTGCTACAGGAATATCGGGACTTTTTCCGTGTTCAAGTAGTTTTCCTCTAATATAGGGAAGGTTTTTTACTCCCATATAAATGGCAATCGTATCAATTCCTTTTGCGATCGCCTCCCATTTTATATTGTCCTCCGCGCCTTCTTTTCGATGACCTGTAATGATCGTAAAGGATGAGCTATAGTCACGGTGAGTAACCGGAATGCCTGCATAAGCCGGTGCTGCGATACCCGCAGTTATTCCAGGAATCACTTCAAATGCGACACCCGCTTTTTGGCATGCCTCAGCCTCCTCACCCCCACGTCCAAATACGAATGGGTCTCCACCTTTTAAACGTGTGACAATTCTTCCTCTTTTAGCATATCTCACAAGCAATTGATTAATCGTTTCCTGCTGCAGCATATGATAGTTTGGTAGTTTTCCGCAGTTAATCAATTCAACATCAGGTTTTGCATACTCTAATAATGCTTTATTTACCAAACGATCATATAGTATGACATCCGCTTTTTGAATGCATCTTAATCCTTTTACCGTGATTAATTCCGGGTCTCCTGGTCCTGCTCCGACTAAAAATACTTTTCCCATCATCATTATTTCCCTCGTTTCTAATCGAAGTAATAACCTAAAGCACCAAGCACCTAATAGCGGATCTATTTGTTAACTTGTCAGCAATCTATCGTTTCATCAGGTGCTTGACTATCCTTTAGATTCATATCATAGCTGGGTTATTCCTCTACAATTAAATACACCAGTTCATCTTCCACGGATGCTTTATACGTTTTGACACAACCGTGGTCCGGAGCTTGCACCTTTCCGTCCCCTAAATCAATTTTCCAGTCATGCATTGGACAAAAGACGAATTCCCCACTTACCATTCCTTCACTTAGAACACCATTTTTATGCGGGCAGCTATTCTGCACAGCACGAACTTTGTTATTAGATAAACGAAATACTGCGAATTCTCTATCTCCCAAACATACGGTTTTCCCTAATCGCTCTGGGAATTCATCAATGTGGCCAATCAAAACTTTCGTTACACTTTTATTTACCATTTTATTTCCTCCTGTTTATAAAGTAACTTTCTCAAACAACACTTCTTTTGTCTTTTGATTATTAATAATCTCTTTCCAGGGATCTTTATGAAGGGCCAACACTTCTTCAATTCGAGTGTTTAATTCTTTACGTTTTTCTGTATCATCTAAAATTGATTGGACATGTTCTAAGCCGACACGGTCAATCCAAGCGGATGTACGCTCTAAATAATTAGCTGTTTCACGATAATATTGTAAGTAAGCGCCAGTTACTTCGATTAATTCTTCGTCCGTTTTTACCGTATATAATAAATCTCCACTGCGAACATGATTTCCGCCGTTTCCTGCGACGTAAATTTCCCATCCGCCGTCTATGCCAATAAATCCGATGTCTTTAAATCCTGATTCTGCACAGCTTCTAGGGCACGCGGATACTGCCATTTTGACTTTATGAGGAGTTTGCAACCCTTCAAATTTCTTTTCTAATGCGATACCCATCCCCATACTGTCTTGTGTTCCAAATCGGCAGAATTGTTCTCCGACACATGTTTTAACCGTACGAAGGGATTTTCCATAGGCATAACCGGATGGCATATCCAGCTCAGCCCAAACCTTTGGTAAATCCTCTTTTTTCACACCGAACAAGTCTAAGCGCTGTCCTCCTGTCACTTTTATTAAAGGAAGATCATATTTATCCGCAACATCGGCAATACGACGCAATTCAGATGAATTCGTGACACCTCCATACATTCGCGGTACCACCGTGAATGTGCCATCCTTGTTAATGTTGGCATGCATCCGTTCGTTTACAAAGCGAGATTCTTTTTCATCCTCATATTCAGTTGGATGCGCCATTCCGATGTAATAGTTAAGAGCTGGGCGGCATTTTGAACAGCCTTCTTCTGTGCCCCATCCAAGAACATTCATGACTTCTTTTATATGCGTCAAGCCTTTTGCTTTAATCCCCCCCACTACTTCTTCTCTTGACAAGGGAGTACATCCGCAAATTGCTTCTTTTTGCGCACTTACATCAAACTCTGAACCGAGTGTTAATTGTAATAACTCAGCAACCAGCGGTTTACAGCCGCCGCAAGAACGGGATGCACTTGTACAAGCCTTCACTTGCTCTACTGTGTTGCAGCCTTGTTCATGAATGGATTGAACAATTGTACCTTTTGACACACCATTACATCCGCAAATGATTTCATCTGCTGTCATACTGGCAGCTAAACTCTCTCCTGCTTCTTGATTTAATGGCTGTAAGATTGATATTTTAGCAGTATCCAAGATGTTTGCCTGTTTTTTAATCATTGAAAATAGCCGGTTTCCTTCACCGCTGTCACCAAACAAAACTGCTCCGACAATTTGGTTACCTTGTAAAACAACTTTTTTATAGATGCCATCTTGCTCATCAAAAACTTTTAATGCCTTTTTTCCATCTCCTTCGATAAAATCCCCTGCCGAGAATACTTCGACACCTGATACCTTCAATTGAGTAGACAAAACGGAGCCAGTGTAAGGCACAGTATCTATGCCGCATATATGTTTAGCCAACACTTTTGCTTGTTCAAACAATGGAGCGACAAGCCCATATGGAATTCCATTGTGTTCGGCACATTCTCCGACCGCATAAATATGCGGAATATCTGTATGTAAATAATCATTAACGACAATACCCCGGTTAACTGCAATACCCGTTTCTTTGGCAAGAGAAATATTTGGTTTTATTCCTACTGACATGACCACTAAATCTGCTTCAATTTGTGTGCCATCTTTAAAGGTTACACCTTCTACACGCTCTCCACCGATAATCGCTTCTGTATTTTTTTCTAATAAAAATTTCATTCCTTGTTTTTCTAATTCTTCTTTTAATAGATTGGCAGCAGTGGGATCCAGCTGACGTTCCATTAAATAGGCTGGAAGATGTATAACGGACACATCCATCCCTAAATTCAATAATCCCCTCGCTGCTTCTAATCCAAGCAATCCACCGCCAATAACAGCAGCCTTTTTATATTTTTTTGAAGCTTCAACCATTTCATCCGTATCATTAATATCCCTAAAAGTTGTTACTCCTTTTTTATCTGCTCCTGGTATAGGGAGAATAAATGGAACAGAACCTGTTGCTAAAATCAATTCATCATAAGGCTCAGTTCTGCCTAAATCTGTTATCACTACTTTCTGATCGGGATCCACTTTAATCGCTGTTTCTCCAATATAAAGTTTAATGTTATTTTCCTTATACCAATCCCAATCATTTAAGGTAATATCACTTACATTTGTGTCCCCTTGCAACACCTTTGATAAAAGAATTCGATTGTAGTTCGGATATGATTCTGTTCCAATTATTGTAATATCAAACAGACCTTGCGATACTTTTAATATTTCCTCGATTGTTTTGACACCTGCCATGCCATTTCCAACTAGAAGCAATTTCTTTTTATTCATGTATAATCCCCCTTAAAGATTAGATTTTAAAAAAAAACAGTGTGACTTAACCTACCAAGATATCAAATTCAAAGAATATAAAAAAGGTAATATTTATATTTTCAAAAAATTCGTTTTTTGTATATGTTAGATAATATCACGTTAATAGGTTATATTAAATAACTTTTTTGAAATTTTTCAACTTTTTTTCTATTGTCACGTTACAAAAAGTCTTATCACCCTATTGAAAACACTAGATAATTAAAGTTAAACAAAGTGGAAGATTCGTCTACAACGTTAGGAAACCTAACTTAATGTGTTATCATCTAACTACTTGTCTATTTAGTGACTTGATTTTTCTTTTTAAAATGTCTCTTCCTGATTCAGTGTCCATGTAGAAGATTCGTAACAAATTAGGAGATATAACCTATTTACTACGGTTTAGCAGCATAACCTGATGAAAAAGTAAAAAAAGCAAACAGTAGCTGTGACTGTTTGCTTTTTTTATTAGAACCCGATATCCATCACAGAGTAAATAATGGAAAAAGAGGAGGTACGCTCGATTAGCTGTTCCCCCCTCTTCATTCACACAGATATTAACTCCGTATTTTCATACTGGACATCAACAATCCGCTCGTGATCTTTTCGGTGAAGCAGATCATCCGGAAAGGAAATGGTAATTGTTTTTCTGCTTGGATGACCAATTAAATTGTTTGAACATGAAATCCATTTTTAAGTCATGAGATTCCAGCAAAATTATCGTAATCTTAATTCAATAATGGAGCAAATAGAAAATCGGTTTCCATCGTTGTCATGGAACCGATTTTTCTTTGTCTTCATTTGCTTAATTTATCGCTGTAATGTGATTAAAAGGAAGCTACTAGAAATAAAAAAAGGATGCTGTTTACCAAATATACTGAATATGCTGAGTAAAAGAGACGAGGTACAGTCCCCTTGCCCCACAACTTTTGCTATTACTTCATCTTTGGAAAAGACACCGCCCAAAATGGCACCTATCCCCAATAATATAAAGGTCACTATGGCAATGTTTACTCTCTTATAAGTAAATATTTTTTTCATTAATTGCCCCCGTAGATTCTTTACTTTTCCCAAGCTTATCTTGATAATATGAACAAACTTTTAACAAAGTTTGAATTTGATAAGAAAAAATTTACTTTTCTTTATTTATTTCGTTAAAGGATCAGTTAGTAAAAAAAACATATATCATCATATACATAGCATTTCTATGTATATGATGATATAATATAATAAAATATGGAGAATATTAACGTGTAATTATATTAATAAGTAACCTTTGGTACTTAATGGGGGGAGACTTCATCAATAATAATTTAATAGATAAATTTGCAATCGGATGTATAATTTTTTTCTTATCTCTTTTTTTGCTAATACCGTTAGTAGGAATTTTTATTTTCATTTTCCTATTACCAGAAGCAGGTATTCCCCCACTTCTTCCTTAGTTTACAGAAGATAGTTAATATGAAAAAGAAGAAAAATATTGCCCAATTAATGATTCAGATTAAAATACCTATCATTATATTCTTAGTTGATTTATCAGACATAAATCCCACCCTTTTTATACTTATATTACCAGAACGAAATCAATTGTCTTTATTGAAGTAAAGTGCATCATTAGCACAGTAAGCGAATCACTTTATTAACCAATCATACCCATCATTTAGGTAAAGATAACTTTTATTTTTCCTTTTTCCATTCATATGGTTTCTTTGCCCAACTATAGAGGGAAATAAACAAAATCATTATAAAACAGACACCTATATTATTTATCCATTCAATATCTTTTTTAATAATTAACTGCCAAACGGTTGATGCTACAAAATATATCAAGGGAAATCTGATGCTTTTTTTAAACATCCTACACCTCCAAGCATTTCACATCATATTAAACTCTATTGCTCCATTTGTTTAATGTATCTTTTAATACATTTTAACACCAAATTCCATTTATGTTTGAAAATTCCACCCCCAAATAGTCAATTCTGAAAATAAAACATTTAGGAGTGATCCAATTGTCGTTATCAGATGTTGCTAATTCATATGAAGCAGACAAAAGAACCTACAGCCTATTCTTTTTTTCAAAGAAGTAAAAATGGTAATTGTAATTTAAATCATTATTTAGGAAAAAATAAAAACCGACGGTTCCCTCCACGCAAAGCGTGGGCGGCGGATTCATTTGCACCAAAGATAATAAAACAAAAGGGGAGATATAAATGCTCTATAAAACTGCACAAGTAGAAATGGGTAAGGAAGCAGAAGTTCAAAATTATTTAAACAGCCTTGGTCTAAAAAATGAACCATATACATTGTCTGACGGAACTACTTTTATTGAAATTGAAGCTCCAACTGAATCGATAGTAGGGGAAATTGAGAAATTGGAAGGTGTAAAAGAAGTAAATGATAGTGTTTACTATTCGGGCAGTTAAAAAGAGAATAAAAACGCTGCACCTCATATAACCATTTCGAAAACGACCGAGATGATTCACAATCTAAAGCAGCCAAAGATGTGTTTCTGTATACGCCTGAGGGAGTTAAAATCATGATGAAACACGGCTGGCTGGAGGGGCCGCCGCAAATGGTAGACCAACTCATATCATAAACAATGGATAAATGAAAAAGGCAGCACTTATCATAGTGCTCGCCTTTTTCAAGCTGTTTTTATGCATCTGTTGTACTTCCGCTCTTCTGATGCTACAAATGATACTCATTTCGTACATTCGGTAGACAGCCTTTTTATGTGGATATCATCTTCAACAATACTACGTAAAATCGTATTATTAGTAATGATTCACCATTCAGACATTGAAAAAGTTCCATCATTCCAAGTCAACATTGAAAATAACATAATAAATATAATATAAAGATAGTATAAGCAAATCCTGCAGTCCCCCATTATAGCGGGAACAGAAGGATAGATTTTGTCCCACTTTCCAAAAAAGATGGGTCACATCAAACCTTTGTCCCTAGTCCATAAGTTCGTCTGCCAGTTCATTATTGACAATTACTCGGTAGAACTCATTAGAATTTTTGTACATCGCAATGCATTCTTTAAGTTTTTCTGTATTATCAAACAATTTAACCAATTCCTGCTCAGAATCCAGAACGAGTCCGTTTTTAAAGTGGTTTGTCTGATCTGCAATATTGCCGCTGTCTTTGTATGTGATCACAAAACAGTTTGCTGCCAAGCTTTCGTAATAGGTGTAATTATAGTTACCGAACCAATTTGACCACAGAAGTACAACGTCAATTTCATGTTCTACCAACCTTGATGTCGTATCCTTCTCAGAACCATTGTGAAAACTAGTGTCAACAAAAATCGTCCCAGGTAAGGATTGATCAATGGATGAAAAATGATAAAATTCATAATCGGATTTATTAGAAATACCATTCAACTTTACCCAAGCATCCCAGCCTTTATATTTGAAGGAATAGCCAATATATGCGACTCTGATTCTACGATCTACATTTGAATAGCCAGCAGGGGTACTCTTCGATGGCAGCATATTCTGATGGGAAACCACGCGAACATTTTTCTCAAGATGCGGAAATGTCCGTAAAAAAATCCGTTTCCCGTTTTCCGAAGGTGCTACGATGATTATTTTATGTTTGATAAATAGCTCATTGACGCTGTCATAATGCTCTTTGCGACCTTCTCCGTAACGGCAGGCTGCACACCGCGGTGATACGACAGGTGCGGGACCACAAAATTCTTCGTCATTATAAAACAAAAAAATATTACGACAGATAGAGTAATAATCATGCATGATATGAAGGGTTTCTATATCCTTTGTTTCTCTTATTCTGCTAATGATCCCATCAATCATCGCTATATTCATATTGTATAAGCTGTTGAGAAAAATGCGTAAGAGATTAATTTTTTTCTCAGCAATAAGCTTTCCGAAACAATATCCCACTTGGCAAGCTTCCAAAAAGCAAGTCGTTTCACCATCAATCACAATTTCAACAATCAAATTATTAGGTTCGATTTTACTTACATCTTGATTACTGACGGTGAATAATGCCACAAAAGAAATGCAGCGATCATTCATCATTTTTTGTTGCTCTAATTCGTATTTTTGCGCGCCTCCGGTAACCTTCCGGTAATCGTCATGACAAAATGAAACCACGCAATCCTTATTTTTTAAACTATTAAGAATTTTCTCGATGATCTCACTATACATCAATTCTAGTGCACCCTCTTTTTGAATCATTAATAAACTGTATCAACTTTGAGAACATTTCACATGCTTGAAATTGCTTTATCAGCTTCGCTCGATCCTGAGTATTCAAAGAAGGATAGGAACTGCTTGCAAATGCTTTTAGAATACATTCAAGCTGATAAATCTGTTCAACAGTGAATCCTTGTCTTTCCAAACCGACTTTGTTTATTTTTTTAATCAGCGCAGGGTTGCCGTCTACCAGAAAATAAGGCGGAATGTCCCGGACGACTTTTGCCAATGCACCGATCATTACATATTTGCCCACGTTAGTAAACTGATGTGTAAAAGCAGACATACCGATATGAGCAAAATCATCGACTCGGGTGTACCCGGAAATCCGTACATGAGCCGATAATGTGGTTGAATTTCCAATTATCACATCATGACCTATATAAGCACCATGACCGATATGATTGCAATCGCCAATGATCGTTTTGCCGCCCGGATCTTTGGACCTGGCTATGACTGTATGATCATTAATCGTATTGTTTGAACCAATAATAAGTCCAGATTCGATTGATGTGTCAAAACCTTTGAGATTAGGCAGGGCACCAATGGAACAAAAACTGCCTATGAATGTACCGTTTCCAATGGTAGTGGATGGATGAATCTTTGTATGGCTGGATATGGTTACTCCATCACCAATTCGTACACCATCACTGATAATTGAAAATTCACCGATGCTTACTCTTTCTCCTATAATTGCTTTTTTATCTATATACGCGCTTTCATGAATCACTCTTTTTAGCCTCTCCGTTTTCATCATCTTTTCAGCCTTCTCCATTACTTTTAAACAGCGGATCGCTTGTTCTGCTCCTGAAATTGATTTTCTACGACAGTGCACACAGTCGATAAAATGAGTTAAACTGCTTGTCAATGCATCGGGTCCATCATAGATTTGATCGATTGGTTTGCACAGATTTTCATTTTTATCTTTGTCGTAGATGGTGAATGCCTTTCTATCATCCAATTCGTCAAAATAGATTTCTTTATCGGCAAAACTGATTTTTGTATGACGTTCTTTCTCCGTCGCATTTTGCCCCACCCTGATACGTCCTAAGACTGTATTGCAACTCAGAGTTAAAGTCATTTCATTAGAATGATAATCTATTTTTAGAACATCGAGCTCTTGACCATCTAACAAGTAATCTAGTACAGCCAAATCATGAACGGCCAAATCCCAAAGCATTTCAGCAGGCACACTGTACTGCCCAATAGTGTTTCTTGTTGATTCAAAATTTATCATCGGGCTAGATTTAACCATGTTGGATTTAATTTTTTTTATCGCAGGATGAAAAACCATGATGTGGTCAACATGAATCGTGAGACCCCTCTGAATTGCAATGCTTTGGAGATCCATTGCATGTTCACATGTCATCGCAAATGGTTTTTCAATAAATAAGTGTTTGTTAGCAAGCAATATATCTTTTGCAATTTCAAAACTGTTCCCCACTCCCACTGCTACTGCGATTGCATCAATTTTGTCGGATAACAGTAAATGGTAATTTGTCGTTATAAAAACATCTTTGTTTTTTGCAAAGATATCTTCAGCAGCTCGAAGTCGCTGTTCATTGGTATCACAAATTGCACAAAGCCGCATATTCTTATTCAATGCTATTTCTTTTGCAATATTCGGTCCCCATTTTCCAAACCCAATTAATCCAAGCCTCAAAACAGTTCACCAAATTTCTTAAGACTATTTTCTAGTACGCATACTTAAAACTTGTTAATTGTAGTTACAATACGTTCTATTTGTCCTTGCATTAAGCTAGGATGAACAGGTATTGAGACTACTTGATGTTTAATTATGTTTGCAACTTTAAGTTTTTTATCATATTCTTTCGGGAGAAAATCAATGGATCTGTAACAGACTTGCTCGGGGATCAAATAGGGATAATAAATGGAAGTTCCAATCCCTTCATTTTCCATATATGCAATAAATGCATCTCTTTTCCCATTCAAAATACGTAATGTATACTGATTATATACATGCTTTGCTCCAAGAACTTCCTGCGGTTTGATCATGTTGCCATGAGCAATGTTTTCATCAAAAAAAGCTGCAATTTCTCTTCTAACTGAGTTGAAATGTTCCAGCTTTTTAAGTTGGCATAAACCAATTGCCGCAGAAATCTCAGTCATACGATAATTGTATCCGATGAATTCAAATTGATTTCTTTCTTTAATACCATGCTGAATCAGTTGTCTGGCGATTCCTTCTGCCTTTTCATCCTTGAAAACCACCATACCGCCTTCAGCCGTTGTCATATTCTTTGTTGGGTAAAAACTGAACGCACCAGCATCCCCGAAAGTTCCTAATTTACGTCCTTTCCATTCTGCTCCCGACGCCTGCGCACAGTCTTCTATGAGCAGTAATTGGTATCTGCTTGCAATTTCCTTAATTTTGTCCATGTTACAACTTTGGCCAAACAAATGAACAATTAAAATAGCTTTTATCCCTTCTTGCTCTTGAAGAATGTGTTCAATGCTTTCAGCAGAGATGTTCATGGTAGTTTCATCAATATCCGCAAAAATTGGAATTCCCCCAGCATGTACAATCACGTTGGATGTTGCTATAAATGAGAACGCTGTGGTAATGATTTTGTCCCCCTTTTTGATTCCAAGTGCTCTAAGGGCGATTTCTAAAGCTGCTGTCCCAGAGGAAGCCGCAATACAATGTTCATGGTTCAGATACCTTGAAAACTCTCTTTGAAACTGCAATACAATTTCTCCGCTTGCTAATCGCCCGCTTTTCAGTACAGTACTAACTGCATCAATTTCCTCTTGACCAATATGTGGATGTGCAAATTTAATCATCTTTTCGTCCTTTTACTCCCAATACTTTTGACATTTCAGAAGCATCAGCTACGCTGCCGCCAAGCATTTGAATCATTGCTGCCGCCCTATTTACAAATTCCAAATTATTTTTCACAGGAATTCCTTTTAAAAAGTAACGATTGTCTTCCATACCTGTCCGAATCACATCGCAGCCATTTAAAATGGAAATAAAATTTGCCGGTAACTGCATTGCTGCAATACCGGCGACAGACCAAGGAAAACCTTTTGGCACGGAATCGAGAATCCATTGAATATTTTTATAGTCGGGCTTCATCCCACCGGTTGAACCAATTACGAATTGAATAAAAGCATTGTCATCTATGAAACCTCCATCGACTAAGCGCCATAGCTCTTTTAACATTTTAGGATTAAATATCTCAAATTCGGGCTTCACACCATACTGTTTCATAGCTTGAAGGATATCTTTAACAAATTTTTTCGAGTTTCTAATACCGCCGTCAGGTCGTTTGAGGGAAGTCACTTCTATTGATGCTAAGTCCGGTTTTAGTTCCATTAACTTGATCCGTTCTTTATCCGATATATCCACAAGATGATTTGAGGTAGAAATGCATACTAATATGTCGCATTTTTCACGAATTCCAATCAACACTTCTTTGTATAATGAAGCATCCAAAGAAGGTCTTTTATTTTTGTCACGAACATGGACATGAACAATCGCAGCTCCTGCAATAGAGCATTCATACGCACATTGGACAATCTCATCCACAGTAACAGGAAGCCCGGGCATTTTTGTCATCGAACCTGTAATCGCAGCACAAATGCCAATCTTTTTCATTGCTTGAAACACCTCCTAAACAGTATATTAACTTCACCAGAAATGGTGAGTTATTTAACCATCGGAGATAGAGGTGGGAGGGAAAAAGGGACAGGTGAAAGACACTTAAAAGTGTTTCCAAAATTGGAAATTTGTGGTACATTCCGGCAAATTAAAATAATCTCTTGATTTGGGTATCTGTCTAAGCGCTAGATGTTTGTCTTAACATACACTAGGTGGTAACACCAACATGTTAACGGAAAAGAAGTAAAGAAATTTTTGATATTAAAATAGTGTTATTCATTACGATAACCCCATTCCCTTTCACTTAAATATACATTTGAAAAGAGACCTGGAAGGATTAAGAGAATAAAATTGAACTATTTTACAATGATCCGAGAGATAGTATTCCACTTACAAAACGGTCGTTTAAGGAAACACATGATTTATCAAGGGGTTTAGCCTTAGTATGGGAACAATGAATAACAGTTCGTTTCACCCATACATGGTATGAGTTTGGATGAATAAAAAGGAGACGATAGAATCAATGAGTATTATCTTTGCTTGGGGGGATAACCAATCTGGTCAACTGGGGAACGGCTCGAATACTGACAGCAATGTACCCGTAAACGTGAGTGGTCTCACCAACGTCCTCGCTGTAGCAGGAGGAGACCTCCAAAGCCGCGCCCTTCTCTCCGACGGAACGGTCTGGGCTTGGGGAAGGAACTTTTTTGGTCAACCGGGGAACGGCTCGAATACTGACAGCAATGTACCCGTAAACGTGGGTGGCCTCACTAGTGCCATCGCTATTGCAGCGGGAGGAGAACATAGCCTCGTCCTTCTCTCCGACGGAACGGTCTGGGCTTGGGGAGGAAACGGAAATGGTCAACTGGGGAACGGCCCGAATATTTCCAGTCATGTACCCGTAAACGTGAGTGGTCTCACCAGTCCCATCGCTATTGCAGCGGGAGGAAACCATAGCCTCGCCCTTCTCTCCGACGGAACGGTCCGGGCTTGGGGCTTTAACGGTTCGGGTCAGCTGGGGAACGGCTCGAATATTTCCAGCAATGTACCCGTAAACATGAGTGACCTCACCAATGTCATCGCCATAGCAGGAGGAAACTTCCATAGCCTCGCCCTTCTTTCCGACGGAACGGTCTGGGCTTGGGGGGATAACTTCTTTGGCCAGCTGGGGAACGGCTCGAATACGAACAGCAATGTACCCGTAAACGTGAGTGACCTCACCGATGTTATCGCTATTGCAGCAGGAGGATTCCATAGCCTCGCCCTTCTCTCCGACGGAACGGTCCGGGCTTGGGGAGATAACTTTTCTGGTCAACTGGGGAACGGTACGAATACGAACAGCAATGTACCCGTAAACGTGAGTGACCTCACCAATGTTATCGCTATTGCAGCGGGATTAGCCCATAGCCTCGCCCTTCTTTCCGACGGGACGGTCCGGGCTTGGGGCTTTAACAGTAGTGGGCAACTAGGGAACGGCTCGAATACTGACAGTAATGTACCCATAAACGTGAGTGGCCTCACCAATGTTGTCGCTATAGCAGGAGGATTCTTCCATAGTTTAGCTATACAACAACCCATCCCAACTGTAAACGATACTCAACCGCCAATAATTACTTGTCCGGTCGATATTACAGTATTTAATGATCCAGGTAGTAATGGAGCATTTGTCAACTTTTCAGAACCTACCGTAAGCAATAATTGTCCCGGTGTCACGGCTGTGTATACACCAGCATCTGGTTCTTTCTTTCCTCGTGGTACAACAACTGTCACTTGTATAGCAATTGATGCTGCTGGAAATATCAGTACTTGTTCGTTCAATGTGAGAGTGATTGTCGATCCTTGCCGGTTTTTTAGCGGAAGATGTCACCGAAGAGGGTGCTGCTGATTAAACGATATCTACTTTATATTAATTACTAAACTTATTTACTATCTTCTTTATGTAGGCTCTTTACCTATCTTGTTAATCAACCTTATTGTTAGTAACGAAAGATGAAAAGCCTTTTAAGTGCAAGGGGGTTTTTAATCTTTCATCTTTCGTTTTTCTTATTTATCTGTGGTTATACATTTATTAGCGCAGCAAAAGGGAAAGGGAAGTGGACATGAAAAATATCAGTAACAAATTTTTATTTTTATTAATGCCTCGATATTCAGGGTCAACTATGATAAAAGAATTATTAGCATCAAGTAAATTTGTTTCTACTTTTCGAGAAGGCCGTTGTGGTGAGGGTCAAACCTTACCTGGAGCCAGCGAAATTCTTTTTAAACAAAATAGGTGGAACCCTGATTTAGAAGTCTATTGGGACCGAGTAAAAGAAATTTTTTATAAAAACTGGGATTTTGATAAACCGGTATTGTTCGAAAAAAGCCCTCCACATTTGGTCAGGGCATTACAAATAGAAAAGGTTTTCTCCCCCTCTTATTTTCTTATTGGTATACGTAACCCGTATGCCCATATAGAAGGTTTAATACGACGAGATAATTCTTCTCCAACTGCAGGTGCTGAATATTGGTTGAAATGTGCAAAATTTCAAATCTATAATTTAAAACATCTAAAAAATACATGCTATTTCCGTTATGAGGACCTTACAGATGACACTGAAAAGACTATAGAAAGGATACTAGCCTTTATTCCCGATATTAGACACTTAAATAAAGATATAACTTTTATGGCACATAATATAACTAATAAACCTATTAAAGGAATAGTAAATTTAAATCATCAAAAAATCTCTTTACTCCAGCAAAAAGTTATTGATGAGATTAGCAGGACCCTGCGAAAAGAAAAAGAGGTGGTAGATTACTTCAACTACGAAATCATAGATTAACCAATATATACAAATTCCATTTAATGGCTAAACAACACAATGACGGGAAATATCAAATTCAGATACAATCATAGTCTGTGATGCCTCATCATTATTGCAGATTATTGTCCACGAGTTACAATTGAAAGAAAGGGAATTGCTTTGGAACAAATGTATTTGATGGAAAAACGCTTTTCTTTAACATCCAATTATCTTTAGGAAAGATTCTTCACAATATGGCTCAAAACTGAAATAGGCGCAATCATCTCTCGATAAATGCGCCCATTATTTATTTGAGGAAGAAATGCTATTTACATTCCATATCTAAGAAGTAGAAAACTACCTACCCATAGAACAATTGCAATTTGTGTTATTAGATACATTACATATTCAAAGGTTGTTAACTTTCTTTCCCGCTTCGTCTTTTTCAACTGTCTTACATAAAAAAATGAACATAAGAGTAGAATTGCTATCGATAATCCATATATGTTTTCCACGACGGTAATCAAAGAATTATCCACCTCTACCAAAGAAATAATTTTATTATTTTCCTTTGCATTTTTTTCATTATGAATTTTTTGCCATATCCAATTTATTAATTGTTGGTATATCCGCAGGCGCCCAGTCAAGCGATTTCAACTCACCCGGTAATAACCATTTAATAGAGGCGTGCTCGGTTAATAGAGGTTTTTCCTCCTTAAGCTTGCAAGAAAATGTTGTTAAATGAACAATACCAAAATCATATTCATAAACGGTATGTTCCATTTGCTCACCTATCTCTATTTGGCAACGCATTTCTTCTTTGATTTCTCTTCTTAACGCTTCCTGTGGCGATTCCCCTTCTTCTATTTTCCCTCCAGGAAATTCCCATTTATAGGGCAATGATTTAGTCGGACCTCTTTGTGCGCACAAAATTTTACCATCTTCTATAATCACTGCTCCAACAACATAAATATCCTTCTTCATTGTCTCCTCCAAAATAAAGGTCTTTACCGGATTTTTCACTTCTTCCCACTTTGTATGGGAAAAGGGAAACCACCACCCTCTCTTTCCCCTGTAAGCTTATCCCGCCACTAAGTGAATCCAAGCTTCACGTGCTTTATAAGCACCTGAAATCCCAAACACCATATACGTACCCCAATTGGGAATATTTAGGTAAACGCAAGAACCGTCCCTTTGTTTTGATTAATCCTCATAATCACTTTTAAAAAGTAATTCTTTCGGGATTTCCATACCACGTGAACCGCGAATGTCGGTTTCCTTCATTTCCGTTGGATAGAACACGATGAAATTCTCAAAATTCATTGAAGCTAGTTTTTTTGGTATCATTTCTAAGTCTGGGTGCCATGCAACAGTCCCTCTTCTAGCACTTAATAAAATCACAAGATCGGTTGATTTAACATCATTTAAATTATTTTTATAAAGGGAATTCCAGCCGTCAATGGTTTGAAACTCAACTTTAACATTAGGATTTACTTTTTCGGAAACCTTTTTATAAGTTTCTAAGTCATCGTGAATGACAAGGCCCCTAATTGTTGTACTGAGCTGTGATGCGATGCCCTTAATAATTGAAATCGAATCTTCAAAACCCGGTTTGTATACGATATTATTTGGCAGAATAAGAATCACCCGTTCCATCGTATTCAACGGCTGCCTGATATTTGTTATGAGTGAGCGTTGATAGGTATGTTCAAGAAAATTATCAATCACTTTCCCGAAGACCTTTTGGCTCCCCTCACCTGCACCATCCCATCCTACGATGATCGTTGTGATTCGTTCTTCTGTTGCAGCACGTTCTATCCCCCAGCCAATATTATGATCCACACGTGTCAATATCTTAACAGAAACATCTGCCCCTGATGCATACATGATGGCGCGTCCAAGCATTCTTTCAGCTTGTGCAACTTCATTGCTGGCCTGTTTTAAATCCTTTTGCACGATTTTTAATGGGTAAAGTGGTTCATCTGTTTTTTTTGCTTTTTTTAAAATAAATCCTAAATCCAATAGCGATTCCATTGTATTTGGATTTGCTATCGGGATTAAGATACGTTCAGGAAGTGAATCGTCCAGCACCGTTTTATCTTGTGCAACGGCCAGTTTTCTGCCATATTTTTCACAGAAGTACGGGCCCAAAATACAAGTAACTAAAATGATCAAAATGACAGCATTTATGATTTGCTGATCAAATAATCCAAATTGATATCCAACAAGTGTTATGGCTAATGTTGCTGCTGCATGGGTAGTGGAAAGTCCAAACATGACTTTGTTTTCTGTCCTGGAATAACCATATACTTTACTCGTCACCGTACTTGCAAGCAGTTTACTGCCAACCGCCACAATTGTAATGAGTAGGATTTTTAGTAATGCGCTAGGGCTGGATATAAGGACACGCAGGTCCATTAACATTCCGACAGATAACAAGAAAAACGGAATAAATAAGGCATTTCCCGTAAAATGGATTCTGTTCATTAATGGGCCATGATCATAAATGTACCGGTTTAAGGCTAGACCGGCCAAGAATGCCCCGATAATGGGTTCTAATCCCACAAACAATGATATTGCCCCTGCAACGAATAAAATGGCCAGAACAAAGTTAAATTCTAACGTTCCTTCATTATTTGAGCGTTTAAAGAACCACTTTGTCAGATAAGGGGTCAAAACTAAAACGGCTACAGCAAAAAGGGTTGTTGCAATAATCAAGGATACCAAAAACCCAAATGTTAAATTCTCTTGGGATGCCCCTGCTATGACAGCAAGAACAAGCAATGCCAAGCTATCTGTTAATAATGTACCACCAACTGCTGTTGTGACCGCTTTGTTTTTCGTAACGCCAAGCCGGCTAATGGCTGGGTACCCTAAAAGAGTGTGTGTAGAAAAAATGGAACCAAATAAAACAGCTGATAGCATACTGAGATCAAGCCATAATCCTACCATTGTACCGAGTATTAGTGGGATTGCAAACGAAAGAATGCCAAATAAAATACTGCGATTTCGGTATTTTTTGAAACCATCAAGGTCCAACTCAAGCCCTGCGATAAACATGATAAACAGCAATCCGACTGTTCCAAGCAATTCAATGGTTGAATCTCGTGCTAATATTTCCAGCCCATTGGGTCCGACGATTATTCCTGCTATAATGGGGCCAATAATAGCAGGTACTCTTAATTTCCGCATTAGGATAGGGAATAACAAAAAAATCAACACAGCAAAACCAAATATGTGTACTGGTTCTTGTAGAGGGAAGTGCATCAATATCCCAACCTCACTTTCTACTAGCTAACCTCAGCATTCGTTTTTAGGGAATAATCATGTATATAAATCCAATTTCCTTTTCTGACATCATCTATCTTGAGAATGTCGCTTCGCTTGAGTATATTTTATCATTTCCCGACAGAAGACTCCCACTTCAATTTTGTGCAGGGAGTAGCCCAAAAATAAGTGGGAGATGCCTCGGTGTTCGCAGGAATCTCCATCTTCAATCAGACCGTAAAGTCGATAAGGTGGAGTAGTTCAATGGATTATATATATTAAGCGTTCCAATTTCAATAACTGGGTTAATAAAATATTCACAAAAAACTTTGGCTTTTGCTGTTATTGCTACGGTCGGTTCCATTGTTGCCTGCATTTCATGATTTTTCTGAAACTATCAGCTAACATTTGTTATCCGGAACAGGACAGGTAATGAATTTCCTGCCAATGAGAAATTGACCGAGATTACGAAAGGACCTGAAATAAGAAAAACCAGGCAGAAACCGCCCGGTCCTTTTTTAGCTGGAGAATATCCAACAGGGACAATAAACCTGGTCCCCTTGTACATCTTTCACTACTTACGCATTTGTATTGGAAAAAAGTAAGCCACTACCCTATCTTTCCCCTGCAAACTCATCCCACCGCTGAGTGAAGCCAAGCTTCACGTGCCCTATAAGCACCTGAAATCCCAAAGTTTTTTATTTCGATAATCCTAAAATTAACTCTTTATAGATATCGAAGAATGCCAAGTAGTATTCTTTGTAGACATATTCATCTATTTTGTGTGCCATTTTCGTTTCGCCTGGACCAAACATCATGAATGGGAAGTTGTCATCTTTACCTCGTAATAAGTTTGACCCATCCGTTACCCCCGGCGACCCTTTCATAGAAATTTCTAAACCTAAATGTTTTTTACCGAGTTCTTTAGCAAGCTCAACCATTTTAGACTGTCCTGAAGTGAAAACACTTGGTAATGACATGGTCACTTCCACATTAATATTAGCGCCTCCTTGATTGTAAATGCTCGCTGTTGTGTTAAACAAGTCAATCACTTCATCGTTATCAAATTCTTGAATCGTTCGCACATTTATTTCAGCTGTTGCTTTTTCTGGAACGGAGTTTACTTGATTCCCTGCATGAAAAATAGTAGTACTCATTACCAATTTACCTAGAACTTCATTTTTACGATCATCACCATTCAATTTTTTGTCTACTTCTAATAGATATTCCATCAAAGGATTAATCGCGTTATAACCTAGTTCAGGCATAGAGCTGTGTGCTGCTTCACCAATAGACGTTACACGCAAGTTCAATGATCCTTTGTGAGAGTAAATAATCGTGTCATGAGAAGGTTCAGCCACCCATAGATAATCTACATCATCCATATAGCCTTCTTCGTATAGTTTTTTAGAACCTGCGCCACCAACTTCTTCACCAGTCGTTGCCATAAAACGGACAGTACCCTTTGTTAGTTCCTTATTTTCTTTGAGTTCAATCATCACTAAAGCAAGGTTTACTAAACCGCCTTTCATGTCATTTGTCCCACGTCCGTATAATTTTCCGTCTCTTTCTGTCATTGTGAACGGATCTGAAGTCCATTTGCTTTCATCACCAGGAGAAACGACATCCATATGACCAGAAATGCCAATGACTGGACTCCCGCTTCCAATCTCAGCCACTAAGTTCACACGTGTGTCTGTAACTGGAACAATTTTAGATTCAATTCCGTATTGAGCAAATAACTTTTTCAAGTAATTTGCTACTTCGATTTCGTTTTCATTAACAGTTTTGATCGCTATAAGGTCAGATAAAATCTTTATCTTTTCTTCCTCTGTAAAATGTTTCATACTTACCTCCAAAATTTAATCTGTCTATCCTTAGGTGAGAATACAACTGTATTTTACCCAAAAGTCCAATAATAAGTTAGCCGCTTAAGAATTCTCTGGGAGGGGACAGGTTTATTGTCCCACTTCCCAAAAAAGGTGGGACACAGAACCTGTCCCCTCGCCCCTTCTTTTGCACTATTTAAAATGATAGACAGACGAGAAAGTGGAAAACTACCTATGCTTAGTGTTATTCAAAATATAGATAGGCAGGTCTTGTTCGTATCGATCAAACGAATTTCCTATACAAAAAAGTTATTTTATAATAATATATGAGCAATCATCTGATGATCGTATGCTTTCAAATTGTTACAAAAGATGCAGTCAAAGAGATGCAGGGCTTAACCAATCTAATATTTCAATAAAATATAAAAGGAGTAGAGAAGATGAAAATCACAAGAAAAATTTGGGCTGTTTTCTTTATCATGATGCTCAGTTTAGTCCTTGCTGCATGTTCAGGCAAAGAAGACACAAGCAGCAAAGAAGCACCTAAAGAAGAAGCAAAATCAGTACAAACCATTACTTCAGATGAACTGCAAAGCAATCTTGATAAAAAAGATTGGGTTGTGGTTGACACAAGAATCACCGATGCTTATAACGGCTGGAAATTAGAAGGCGTGGAAAGAGGCGGCCATATTAAAGGGGCAGTTGACTTTTCTGCCACATGGCTAACTGTTGATGCAAAAGACAAAGAGAAACAATTAGAAGCTGCTTTAAAAGACAAAGGCATTACTTCTGACAAAAATGTTGTTCTTTACGATGCCAATGGCAAAGATGCGAAAGCAGTCGCTGCATTCCTTACCGACAAAGGCTTTAAAAACCTTTATACTTTTGATGTCAACGAATGGGCTTCCACCAAGGACTTAGCGATGGAAAGCTATCCAAACTATGAAATGCTCGTTCCGGCAGCATGGGTTAATGATTTAATCAAGAACGAGAATAACGGAAAACCATACAAAATTTTTGAAGCAAGCTGGGGAGACGAAGCACCTGATTATAAAAAAGGACATATTCCTAGCGCAGTCCATATTAATACAGACGAAGTAGAAGAAGGTCCAGTTTGGAACCGATTAAAAGATCCAGCACTTGAAAAATTCGCATTGAACAACGGAATTACTACTGACACAACAGTTGTCCTTTATGGCAGTGACTCTATGCCAGCTTACCGTGTAGCTGTTATTTTAAAATACATGGGCGTAAAGGATGTCCGCGTTCTAAACGGCGGCTTTACTGCATGGAGCAACGCTGGATATGATATCGATAAAAAAGATAACGCTAAAACAGCAGGAACAGAGTTCGGAGCAACAGTACCGGCAAATCCTGGCTATATCATTGACCTGCCACAGGCTAAAGAAATTCTTGCTGATAAAGAAGGAAGCATTCTTGTCGACATTAGAAGCTGGGATGAATTCACTGGAAAAATATCAGGCTATGACTATATTGAAGCAAAAGGTCGTCCGGCAGGCTCTGTCTGGGGCCACGCAGGCTCTGACAACAGCAATCTGCAAGACTTCAGAAATATCGATAGTACGATGAAAAACGGCCAGGAAATCCTTGCTATGTGGGAAAAAGACGGCATCACTCCTGACAAAAATCTTTCTTTCTACTGTGGTACAGGCTGGAGAGCGGCTGAAGTTTTATTCTACGCAGACGTTATGGGCTTAGAACATATCTCCCTTTACGACGGCGGCTGGAATGAATGGAGCATGGATCCATCAAATCCTGTTGAAACAGGCGCTCCAAGCAAATAATATTACTAATTGCAAAAAGACAATACGGGCAACTGTATTGTCTTTTTAGTTCGTTATGTTAGAATGCTATTGCTGTTATTTTGTGCTTATTATTGAAAAAAATAAACAGGGAAACGGAACGATAATCTATGAAGAAAGTAATCTTATATTCCATCTTTTTTATCTTACAATATGCCGTCTTGAGCGGTGCAGCGGTTCTGGAATATTTAGCACCGAAAAAAATGGGTGTTGCTCGATTTTTACTCTATAGAAAAGAAATTTACGGAGAAGCCTTTTTTACAGATGGACTAGTAAAGACTTACACTATCTTTCTAATAGCAGGATGTATTATTTGCTTCGTTTTATTTATCGTAAAGCTTAAGAAAGGTAAAAAGCATTTCTCACTGTTGATGTCGGCTCTCTACAATCTAATCGGACTCGCCCTCCTCTCAGCCGAAGAGCTTAGCGCCTACCCATTCCACATCCTCGGCATCTTCATCGCCATCGTACTGCAATATCTCTTCGCAGCGGTGATAAGAAAATCCAACAAACCACTGTGACGCTATTACAGGATTTGTTTGACGGGACAGTTCAAACCTGTCCCCCCATTTCTCACTCCAGTTTATCCTTCATTCAAAGGTTTAACAGGAACCTGCATCACTTATCTTCCTTCAAAATTGAATAATCCCCTGATTATTTCATACCCATTAAATAGTCATTCATATTAAGGAGGCAATTATTTGGATCATTCATTTTTCTCAAAAGTGAAACCCTGCCTGATTACAAAATCATTCGTTCCGGAAAACAAGGAAACGCCTATCCATTTTATTGCGAATGATATTATCGGAAGAAAGCTATTTTATAGAAGGAATCATTTTCCTTACCCGCACTTCACTTCATCGTTTTACTTTCTTCCCATTAGTGGATCTGTGAATTCTCCCAGAACCTTTTCCTTACAGGAAATTTACTCATTGCCGGCAAAAACGATTAAAGTGGTTCTTGAATGCGCCGGAAATAAACGTGAATTATTCGAACCAAAAGTCTTTGGCGAACAATGGGGCAAAGGAGCGATGTCCCAAGGGATTTGGAAAGGAGTTTCTCTGCGAACCTTGCTTCAATATACAGGATTAATGAATTCAGCCAGAGAATTTGTTTTTGAGGGATATGATTATGGACAGAGACCTGGTTCAAGCCAAAGTATTTCTTTTTCAAGAAGCCTGCCGCTGAAAAAAGCACTTGATCCGGACACCATCATTGCTTATGAATATAATGACCAGCCTCTTCCCTTCAAGCATGGTTTTCCTTTAAGACTGATTGTCCCAGGATGGTATGGCATGGCATCTGTCAAATGGCTGAAAAAACTTACGGTGATTGACCATGAATTTAACGGTCCCTTTCAAGCTGATGATTACGTTTATTATCCGGACAAAGAAATCGATACCGGAAAATTCTCTGTAACGACAATGAATGTTAACTCTACGATCCAATTTCCTTTGAACATGCAATTGCTGCGTACAGGCGTATATGACATTAAGGGCATTGCCTGGACTGGAGAAGGAAATATAACAAAAGTGGAAATCAGTTTAGATGACGGTCAAACTTGGGATCTGTGTCGATACACATCTGCCTCTGAAAAAAATTCATGGGTTTCCTGGAGTTATAAATGGGAGGTTCAGAAAAAAGGTGAATATACGCTTCAATCAAGAGCAACTGATTCTCACGGCAATGTTCAGCCAAAGAAACCCTTATGGAATCGAAAAGGCTATGGTTTCAATGCCATTGACAGGATAAAAGTAAAAGTGGAATAGAAAAAAAGACCTTTTAAGCAAAGCCTGTTTAACACGAGGAACTGTTCTACAGGCTCTGGATGTTTTCTTTTTTTCATTTCTAATTGTATTTAGTATAGTCCCCTTTATATATTGTTAACCAATTTAGTCCAATTAAAAAGGACGTATTCTCCTGTATGTGAGAATAACGCCCTATCTGGGAATCATGCAGACCGTTGAAAAGAATTCACAATTATTAACCAATAAATTGTCTCAATAGCTGGTTAAACTTGTCACGTTCTTCCCAGAAAGGACCATGACCGCTGTAATGAAACGGAACAAGCTGTGAATTTACTATTTTTTGATTCAGTTCCTGAGCTTGTGCGAATGGAATCACTTTGTCGTGAACACCGTGAACAATTAAGGTTGGTGCAAATACTTTTGGCAAATCCCTATCAAGCTTCTCGTCCCTTAGCATCTTAATGATGGCTGCTGTTGACCAGCCTGCTGCTTGTAATCCTAATTGAAAAAACCAATCAGAGAATGATTTCGTAATATATTGAAAGAAAAAACCATCTGTGACGTCCTGCATCATTTTAGGGCGGTCATTTAAGGCTTCTTTAAGAAAGGTATTTGCCGTTTCTGTCGTAAAACCGATAGGAGCTGCAGCGTCTACAAGGACAAGCTTGGACACTTCGTAACCATGATGGCGGGACATATAGCGAATCGCGATCGCTCCGCCCGTAGAATGACCGACAAGCGTGATGTTATCTAATTGCAGTACACCGATTACTGTACGAATATCATCAGCCAATCGATTATAATTGTAGCCGCTCATTGGTTTATCCGATTTTCCAAACCCTCTCCAATCAATTCCGATACAGCGGTAGCCCATGGCAAGAAGAACATTGAATTGATACTCAAACTGTTTATGGTTTAACGGCCACCCATGTAAAAACACTACCGTCTTACTGCCCTCGGGATTGATATCTTCCACATATAATTTCACACCTGATTCTACACGCACATAGTATCCCATACCGATTCCCCCGAATAATCAAAATGACTTTAACAATAAGATACTCACTTAAGTAAACATAGGTGAATACCTATTCCTTGTAAGCAAGCCGAGTCGGTGGAAATGGACAAACAAGATGATTTTGCAAATTGACTTAAGTCTGGAACAATGATAATTGGGAGTGCTAATTGTTTTGAGCTTGCATCAATTCATATATCTTACGAGCAGTGTTGACATTTCTTATTGTCACTTGTTTGTATAACTTTGATCCAACAATCTTTGACATTCCGCCTTTGGTTATATTTCTCTTGTCTACAGACCACAGAATCGCACCAGGGACATATGTCACCGTATCAATATTTGGTTTAATGGCCAAATTCATCAGTACGGATTCATCATCCATGTCATCCCATAGAAACATAACTTCACTTTTCATGTTTTTATCATTTTTCCATGTGTCAGGAATAGCGTTAATGATTCCTTTGACATCATCGATACTACGAATTAGTACTTTAATTTGCATTCCAAATTCATTTTGGATCGCTTCTCCCAAAATAGTTGATAGTTTAATTTTTGAATGGTCTTTGTATGAAAAAATAATATTACCTGTATTGATATATGTCACCACGTCATTCATCCCGGCTTGTTCAAACGTTTGTTTAAGCAATTTCATGTCAATTTTATTTTTTCCACCCACATTGATCCCCCGAAGAAGAGCGACATAAACCATCCCCCCATCCTCCTTTCGACTTTTTACTGCTTAACCCATTGTATCTTATTGTCTTTATTACTGAAGATTTACAATAAATAAGCGGCAAGAAGCCCTGTTTTTATGCAGATAGACTGCTTGCCGCTTATTTTTTATGCTAGATTTTTTTGGTCTGGATATGTGTTTGAGTTTTTTAGTAGATGAATTCAATATTTTAATTTGAATTGATATTTATGCTAGGTCCTACATACGGGGAGATTATTACCTAATTTCGGCATAGATTCATTTATGTGGCATTTATCACAAAACGCAACTGTATTTTCATTGGGAACAAAATGAGTATCTTTATGAAGTTCTTTGAGGGCCTTTACCATTCTTTTGCCGACCCCTTTCCCACGATGGGAAGGGTCAACTGAAATGTGCTGTATTTTAATTAGGTGATTATCAAAAATACGACACCTATTATTCCAATGATGCCTTCCTCCTCTTTCCAGAAAAAAAGCTGGTGGTCTATAGTCGCTCTCATAGAAGAATTGATTCTATGGAGCAAATATCCTGATGTAATTGGTTCCAATATCCCTGAAAATAAACAAAAGAGCAAGATTGCCGTTTCCGTCGTTTCGTCCAAGCGGCTGTTCCCAGTTCTCCTGCCTGCAGAGTGCTGCCCAACAGTTAAAGAAGCGACAAGTTTGTTCAGCTATCTCACCCGTTTAAGTATATTTTTCCACAATCTTGTCGAGCGCATCGGACCAGCCGTCGTCGTTTAGTTTATTGTTTCATTGCGCTTTCATCCATATAAGCAACTTCCCATAAATGGCCGTCTAAATCTTGAAACCCCCATATATACATAAACCCATGATCTATAGGCTCACTAAAAGTTTTACCACCAGATGACAATGCCTTATTGACTATCTCATCTACTTGATCCCGACTTTCAGTTGAAAAGCAGAGAATGACAGGGAGATGAGTGATTATGACATTGAAATTGTCCCCCTATTTAATGATGAATGGAAATGCAAAGGAAGCGATCCGATTTTACGAGAATGCTTTGAATGCGAAGGTCCTATTTAGCCAAACCTTTGGAGAAATGCCAGAAAATCCTGAATTTCCTCTACCGGAGGAAGCAAAGGAACTTGTGTCACATGCAATTCTTATGGTTGGCGAAACGGAACTCATGTTTTCAGATAATTTTCCAGGTCAAACGAGTCAAATTGGAGATCAAGTAACGATCTGTATTTCAACCAACGACATCGAATCATCAAAACAAATGTTTGAATCCTTGCTGAGGGGCGGTCAAGTAAAAATGCCACTGCAGGAGGTTTTTTTTAGCCCTGCCTATGGAATTGTAACTGATAAGTTCGGTGTAACCTTTCAAATTCACACAGAGAGTCAACAAAAAAATGAATAGAATGGTTTAATGTTGACCTTTTTAAATATTTTATATATATGGTGACATTTTAAGAGAGCCATTTGGCTCTCTTTTTGAATCAGTTATTATTTTTAAATTCCCCCTCTACTAATTAATAACCGGAGTCCTCTGATAGGAGATTGTCAATCATCTTATAATCATACTTCTGTAATGGTTTTTCCGCCGGACCTTCAATGACGTCACCGGTATACGAAAATCTAGAGCCGTGGCACGGACAATCCCAGCTCCTGTCCCCGCTGTTCCATTCAACCTCACATCCTATGTGAGTACAAGTTGTATCAACAATATGAAGTTTTCCTTCTGTATCTCGATAGGCACCTTTTCTTTCTCCATTAATGCTGATAACAGCCCCCTCATCATTGGGTAGCATGTTCGGGTTAAGATTGGTTATTTCAAGTTTTCCTTTAATTAAATGTGAAACAACATTGGCATTCTCGACGAAAAAGCTTTTTAAGCTGGGATTTGCGTAAAATCTTGATGGGGTGTAGAGCTTTTGAAATTTGCTCTTTTCACCCAAAACAGTGTCGCATAGCAGCAGGGCAGCAGCAGTACCATTGGACATTCCCCATTTCCTATACCCTGTAGCTATCAATATATTAGGCTGATCAGATGTAATGGCTCCGATATATGGGACCTTATCCAAGGTTGTTAAATCTTGTGCAGACCAGCGGTAAGGAATGGTTTCAAGTCCGAAGATTTCTTGGCCAAAGACCTCGAGCGCCTCGTAGTGTTTCATCGTGTCTATCCCTTGCCCAGTCTTGTGATTCTCCCCAACAATAAGGATCATTTCCTCCCCATTCACGGTTACGGACCTTAGAGAGCGTGTCGGTTTGCCCGCATTAATGTAGATTCCACCTGGAAATTTACTTTTGGGCTTGGCTGCAAGTACATACGAACGCTCGGCATACATTCTTGCTGAATAAAGCCCAAGTCCTTCATAGAAGGGGAAATGCGAACAGGCTAGGACATGATTGGCTGTAACACGGCCCCCGTCCCGCGTAAGAACCGTTGGCTGCTTTCCCGTCTCTACATTTACCGCAACTGTATTTTCAAAGATGAGCCCGCCTTTTTCTGTAATGTTTTGGACAAGACGCTGGAGGTATTTAAGCGGGTGAAACTGGGCTTGATCTCTCATGATTAGCGCGTTTCTAACAGTTATATTCAGGGGAATGGCATCAACCAGTTTCCCATCAATATGGAGCTTTTCATAAGCTTTAGCCTCTTTTTCGATCTTTTGTGCATATTCTTCTGTGGCTGCATACATATATGCATCCTGTGTACTAAAGTCACAGTCAATATGATCCCGTTCGATTGTTTTTTTGATAAATTCTAAGGCCTCTATGTTGGCTTCATAATACAACCTTGCTTTACTGCTTCCCATACTGGTAATCAATTCATCATAGATTAAATCATGCTGGGCCGTAATTTTTGCCGTTGTATGTCCCGTTGTTCCATTGAGTAACTTGTCTGCCTCCAATATCGCCACCTTTAATCCCTTATTGGCTAAAAGGTAGGCAGATGTTATTCCGGTAATACCGCCGCCTACAATAACAGCATCAACATGAATATCTTGATCCAGACGAGGAAAGTTTGGTAACTCTGTTGAGTCCGTCCAAAAGGATTCGGGAAACTCCGGTAACTTTCCCTCACCATAATTCTTGTTCGTCATTACATAGCCTCCATTCAATAACTTGGTAATATTAGGATACCCATCTCCTTATTACCCCATTCCCCACAACGAATACTGAAGTTAATTAAAGAAGCTTCTATAACCGGCTCTTATATGCAAAATGGGCGCTCATCCTTATAGGAAAAGCGCCCGTCAGTGGAACAAAAGGGATTATTCAATTTATTAGAATTTCTGAACTCCTACATTAATCAATGTTTGAATTGATAAAAGTAAGAAAAAATCAATTGGAGAGGTTCTTTATGAAAAGCCCTCATATTAGTTGAATATAATGTCCTCTACATTTATTGCAGAACTTATATTTTACCGGTTCCCTGGCAATAATCACAAGTTTCGTGATCAGGTCCACTTGGAGTGTTAACCCAGATTTCCCCTTCACCATTACATAGAGGGCATTCTTCTTCATCCGTTAAATTTGATTGACTCATTATAAAACCCTTCTTATACTTTTGATTATTTATTCTGCTTTCTAAATCGTCCTTTTCCGTAAACACGGATAATCCTCCTAAAATATATACCTGATTATATACCTTATTTTTAGGCAACTCAACCATCATATCACAATTGCCTAACAAAATGGCGGCTGTTAAATCGCTAGTTGCGGTCTATAGCAGCCTCGCTAGGTTGTGGATTATCAATACGTTTCTCACTCATTAGGTCACTCACAGTACCGAGTTGAAATCCTTTCTCCTTGATACCCGCTATCATAGCACCAAGCCCCTCAGCAACAGGCTTCGTAGGATGCATGAGAACCATGGAGCCTTTATCCACATTTGTAATAATATGCCTTACCATTACCTCCGTTGCCGGCTTTCTCCAATCAACTGTATCCACCGTCCATAGAACCGTTTTCATATTTAGCTCTTCAGCAACCTGGACCGTTACCTGATTAAAACTTCCGCTTGGCGGTGCAAACCATTTTGGTTTCACTCCAATGGTCTCTTCTATCACATCATTTGTTTTACTTATTTCCTGAACCGTTTCACCTTTGGAGCGTCTTTGCAGGTCAGGATGACTATACGCATGATTGCCAATCTCGTGACCAGCCTTATAGATCATCTTTGCCAGATCTGGATTCTTTTTAACCCAACTGCCATCGTAAAAGAACGTGGCATTAACATTAGATTTCTCTAAGGTATTTAGGATGATTGGAATATATTCATTTCCCCAGGCAACATTAATTAACAAGGCTGCCATCGGCTTTTGCGGATTGCCCCTATAAATGGGTTCAGCAGCTAAATCCTCGAGATGAACATTTGGCGGTATTTCCTCAAAAACAATTTTATTTGCATCAAATTTGCCTTTCTTCTCCATTTTTTTATAACTTGCCTGACTATTTACATCCAATCCATTATAACCGGGGATCGCTTTCCAAACTCTATCTATGGTTGCATCTATTGGGGCAATCCTATGTTCGCTCCTAAATTCCTCTATTTTTTTATATAGCTCATCGTTTTCCTTCGCTTTGGTCTGGGTAGCAGTGTTTGAAGCTGCAGCAGTGACATCAAATGGATTTGTAAAATTACCCAGTGCCAATATAAAAACAAATAAAGAAACCGCTAGAATGAATATTTTCTCTTTCTTCACCCCGTTTTCACTTCCATTCCGATTCATTTATTTTCCCCCCACCTTTATGTCCTCGATTTCAAGCAGTCGTCCCTTCATCGCAAGCCCACCCCGATAACCCCTCTTTAGATTGGGGTATAAAGTGGTTTTTTATTCGTAATTATATATGCTACATAGGCGCTAATCCTTATTTGGAATAGCGCCTGTCAGTGGCACAAGAAGGATCATTCGATTTAATTAGCTGAAAGAGACAAAAGGATCTAAAGAGAAAATCTCTTGGAGTCAAGGCAATCACGCTTTGTTTGATTTGTTAGATTTTTCGTTTATCTTTAGCACCGTATTCCCCCTAATCAAGGAATTTCACGAGAGTTTTTTTTATTGATTGCCTTTCGAAAAATATTCACGAGTACCTTCACGTATTTGTTTGGATAGGACATGATTAAGCTCTTCATTTAACCATGAAAGTGTTTTACTGCGTAAATAATCACGCATTTTTTCTTCCCCTGAGAGCATAACTAAATTGATGGTGCATGAAGAGGGAGCTGAACAGCAGCCTTCCTTATACAAATAGCCATTATCTTTAATATTTTTACATTGGAAAATAGGCTTGGCGCCTTCAACTGCTTCAACCACATCCCAAAAGGAAATATCTTCGGGAGATTTGGCAAGTCTATAACCACCTTTAACACCAGGAACTGAATTGACAATACCTGCCTTGGATAATTTGCTGAAAATTTTTGAAAGAAATGTCTCAGAAAGACCTTGAAATTCTGCTAAATCCTTTATCCCAATACTTTCCGTGGAAGGAGCATCTATTAAATAAACCAGACAATGTAAAGCATATTCAACTCCAACACTATATTGCATATAACTCACCTACTTTTGAATTAAGGATTATTCAAATTGTATCTTAGGAGTGTTTAGGGTTCTAGTCAAATTAAAAGAAATCCCCTGTCTTTTGGAAAACCCTATTTATTTGACAGATTTAATTATACTTTATATTATAGATAATGTTAATCGTCGATTAATTTAATCCATAATCGTAACTCTATTTTAAGGAGGAAATGAAATTGGAACAACGGGTTGATTATTACAATGTAGCACCAGAAGGACTTAACATAATGATGGAAATGGAGAAGTATACGAAAACTACTGGTATAGACAGTAAAACTCGTGAACTGATAAAAATTCGGGCTTCGCAGATAAATGGTTGTGCGTTTTGCTTGAATATGCACACGGCAGATGCTAGAAAAATGGGAGAAACAGAACAACGTTTATATTGCATTAGTGCTTGGAGGGAATGCACATTTTACACAGATGCAGAAAAAGCGGCTCTTGAGTTGACAGAGTACGTGACTTTAATCCCTACAAAACGTGTACCAGATGAACTCTATCGACAAGTACGTGAACATTATGACGAAAAACAATATGTTGACCTTATTCTAATCATCAATCAAATCAACAGCTGGAATAGAATTTCTATCGCAATGGGGAATACGGCTAGCGAAAAATAATCATTCACAATACACATCTTAATGATTGTTGGGCAATTGCGATATGATGGTTGAGTTGCTTAGAATGAGGTATATTTTTTAGGAGGATTATCCGTGTTTACGGAAAAGAACGATTTAGAAAGCAGGATAAATCAACTGAAAAGGGAGTTGGACCAAACGGTAAGAGTAACCGGGTTAAATAGCGATGACACCCTTCGTTGCAGTCAAAAGTTAGACGAACTCATCACGATTTATCAAAAACAGGACAAACCTCTCAATCACAAGAAAGATTGAGAGGTAAGTCTGTTACAAACCAAAATATTTTTTACAGTTCAAATCTCTAATACCTTTATTCCTGAAAAAATCTCTTTTTCCGCATTAGCTGAATTCCATTCGTGTGGGTAATAGCCTAATGGGTTACAGATTACTTCGATGCCATTGTAAAATTCATGGTACCGGGTATGAATATGTCCGAAAATATATTTTTCAACACCATATTTGAGCGCTAATTCTCCAAATCGTGAGCTTCCCATCATCGCATTAAAAAAATCCCAGCTTGGGTCGTTCTTCTTTATAACAAATTGCGAGAAGGGCACAAAATGTGAAACCATGATGATATTTTTCCCTTGATAGTCAATTAACCAACCTTCTATTTTTTCAAGATATCGATTCGTTTCATCCTGATCAGATTTTGGCCAATGAGCGTATGTTTTGTCTGGCCAGGTAAAATCGTTATATTTACCTAATGAAAACTCCTCTGTTGAAAATCCATCGATCCCAAATGTATAATCATACCATCCTCCGTCACCAATCACCACCCAATCTTCATTCAATTCTACCGGCCCATTTCCTAGATTCCCCGGAAATTGTAATAGTGTTTCATAACCAAGCATGGAATCTTCATGGTAAACATCGTGATTACCATGGACAAATAATAATTTGGTTTGTGGACAGTCCATTTGCAGCTGGTTTAACAAGTTTAGACTTTTCTCTGGTCCGGCCGTCATATCACCACTAATGATAAATACATCGGGAGAGTCGCTGTTGATCCATTTTTTTAAAATTGCCATAATATCTTCCCCTGTATTTTTCCGATTCAGGCCCTCATGAATATCCGACAAAACTGCAATTCTCATTACAAAACCCCATTTTTTTCAATTTTACTAATAAATTCGTTAGGATTATTGTTTTTCCTCCAATAATCCTCCATTTGAATCAATTTCATAATTGCTTCTTTTAAAAAAATCTAGACTGTTCCTAACGGGGCCTATTCAATTTTTTAAAATTTAGTTTTGTGAAGAAAGTAAAAGACACATCAAAACAAAAGGGTCTTAGCTAATCATCTTAGCTAAGACCCTTTTGTTTATTTTTAACCTTTAGCCTATCAATCAAAGAAGGATCAGATCTCTCTAAAATTGTTTATTGCTAATCAGTTGTTCATTTTGAGCATTGCCCTTTTCATAAAGCTTTTGGAATATGAAATTTAATAAGGCATTTGAAAGCAACAGCAAATAAAATGAAGTTTGACTTATTTTCAATTTAAAAAAGCGTAATTTGTTAAATAAACTAATGATCGGAAATGCATAAATATAATCTGCGATAATATTTATCAAACTGTACGGGAGAAACTTTCCCTTAGATAAATGAAATACCCACAAATTAGCAAAAAAATAAGGTCCCACAATTAATACCGATGTATTACACGTCATTACACCAGGCCCGCCTTTTGCTTTCCACAGTTTGTGAATTGTAAAATAGAACATTTCAGAAAGCAGAATACTAGATGAAAATAGGGTAACAGGTAAATATTTAATAAAGGACCTTTTGGGAATGTACCAGGCCGCCAAGATTGAACTAACTGTTAAAAAGATCCGTATGCTGTTTTTTATCATATTATCCTTCCTTTCTATTTTAGTTTGCTAAAAGGCAATGTTTTTATACTTAGAAGACAAATTACCTCACATTCCCAGTATAAAAAGTTTAGGCGAACGCCCTAAAGTATTTTACATAAAATAAGTAATACGAAGACCTTTATAAAGGAGAGTGAGTAATCAGGATGAACACACCGCAATATTTCAATCCTTATTACGCAGTTCAACCGAGAAACGCTCAGATGGACCAAATAAATATTCATCAAAGAATCATAAACATTGAGAAGCAGCTAGATATGCTTATTAAAATGGTTGACTATAATAATCAGATGCTTCGCTATATGCAACAGAATAATATTAATACCAATGCAGGTGGCGGTGGAGCAATCATTGTACGTATGTAGTTCCGAAGGTCGTCTCATTGATAAAAAATACACGGTTAGCATAGTAGAAATAAGATAGGAAGGCAAAATCTCGAATGTGGTTTTGTATTCATGATTTTATCCATGAGAGGGGGGGAAATTATGCATCGACATTTGAACTCGTATAATAACCATTATACTCGCGCAAAGACAAGAGCAGAGTCACAACAACTTGCTGAAAGGATGGCAAATATAGAATTTCGATTAAATCAGCTTCTTGAAACTTTATCAAGACAACAGCAATTTTACCAACAAATTCAACAGAGCTATTTAAAACGCTCATCCCAGCAACCGTACGAACAGTCCGAGCCAATAAATACGAATCCTGATCAACCAGAACCAGGGATACCATCTGAAAAACATAAATTACCAGAAAAACCTAGACGTGTATTTATTCCAGCTGGAAAAAACGGAGTTGTTCGGATGTAGCTCCCCTTTTCCATTATCTTTTTCGATAATCTTCAAAACATCCTGCTAGGGCGTTCAAAAGAATTGACTTTCATTTCCATCCTTCATTACACTAAATGAGAATATGTTAGTGTACAGAAATCACCATAAACAGAAACTGGGGGGTTACGAAAATGAAATATCGCTATCTCGGAAATAGTGGATTACGTGTTTCTGCTTTAGGTCTTGGGACAAATGCATTCGGCAAACGAGCTGACAAGGCTGCTTCTACCCGCGTCATTCACCAAGCACTGGATCAAGGCATCAATTTTATTGATACCGCCAATATTTATACAAATACTATGTCTGAGAGTATCATCGGAGAAGCATTGGAAAGCAAGAGACATGAGGTCATCCTTGCTACGAAAGCAGGACTTCCTTGTGGGAAAGGGCCAAATGACAAAGGTTCTTCCCGATACCATATTCAACGTGAGATTGAGGGCAGCCTTAAGCGGCTCCGAACCGACTATATCGATTTGTACCAAATTCATAGTTTCGATCCGAATACCCCTTTAGAAGAGACATTAAGAACACTTGATGATCTTGTCCGTGCCGGAAAGGTCCGCTATATTGGTGCTTCCAACTATGCAGCATGGGAACTGATGAAGGCGCTAGGCATTAGCGAACGAGATGGGCTTTCACAATTTATCTCCGTGCAGCAATCCTATTCCCTTGCTGACCGTACCATTGAACGAGAGCTGATTCCATGTTGTCTCGATCAAGGCGCTGGAGTCATTCCTTATTTCCCTCTTGCAGCCGGCATTTTAACCGGGAAGTATGGCGATGGGACAAAAGTTCCTGAAGGTTCCCGATTAGACACAGATCCGAATTCGATTATCAGCCAACGGCTTGGCGCCAAATATTTGCAGCTTGCGAACCAAGTTTCTACGATAGCAAAAGAACTTGATGCATCCCCTGCAGCATTATCGCTCTCCTGGCTGTTAAGCCGCCCGGTCGTTTCTACGATTATTGTCGGTGCCACACGGGAAGAACAAGTCATTGAAAATATGGAATGTCTATCGCTAAACTTAGACTCATCAACTCTCGAAGCACTCGATCACGTAAGCCTGCCTTTCAAAAATGGAGAACCATTTGCCTCTTATCGTTTGCCTAAAGAAGTGGGGAATTGACTTTTCCTTACGATAAAGAATATGTAATGTATTCCGGGGGCGTTTCTGCAACAGCATCAGGTACGGTTATTATAAAGAGTAGGGAGATTTTTTTCTGGGTCTTAATTATAAGAAAGGATGTGCCAAATATGGATTGCGAAACCGTGATGCAAGAGCTTGAAGCATTGGGTAAGGAACGAACGAAAAAAATATACATATCCAATGGCGCGCACGAGCCGCTTTTTGGTGTGGCTACAGGTGCTATGAAACCAATCGCAAAGAAAATAAAAATCAATCAACGTTTAGCCGAAGAGCTTTATGCCACAGGAAACTACGATGCTATGTACTTTGCAGGCATTATTGCAGACCCAAAAGCCATGACGGAGTCGGATTTTGACCGTTGGATGGATGGGGCGTATTTTTATATGCTGTCCGATTATGTGGTGGCCGTCACTTTATCGGAGTCAGACATTGCCCAAGACGTTGCGGATAAATGGATTACAAGCGGTGATGAACTGAGAATGTCAGCGGGTTGGAGCTGCTACTGCTGGCTTTTAGGAAATCACCCGGACCATGAATTTTCCGAAAGAAAGATTTCCGATATGCTTGTTCTTGTGAAAAATACGATTCATGACGCACCAGAACGAACGAAGGCTTCGATGAATAATTTTCTCTACACCGTGGGAATTTCCTATTTGCCGCTCCATGAAAAAGCAGTCCAAACCGCAGAAGAAGTGGGTACAGTAGAAATCAAACGGGACAAGAAAAAAAGCAGTTTCCTAAATGCTTACCAAAGTATTCAAAAAGAAATAGAAAAAGACAGGATTGGTTTCAAACGCAAATATGTAAGATGTTAACATGAGCTTCGCCTATCATGATGGAAGAAACAAATTTCTTAAGGGAAACAAAGAAAGCTGTGGAGATCATCCCCAAAGCTTTCTTTATTTTTCAAAATGATTGATCAGAAACTTCTCATACAACATGAGCCAAATGTCTCCCAGTTCCTCTTCCGTCAATTCATATTTTGCCGTAATTTGCGCCATTACGGTTGAAATGGCCTCCAGCAGCGGCAGCTCATGCGACAAAAGAAAAAACACGGAATTAATCGGATCAAATCTTTTCCCCGGGAATGCAACAACATTGTCTTTCATGAATCTCTCTTCCTCCAAAGCATCCTATTAGTCTTTTTCTCTATCTTATTCATTATAGAAGGCAGGAGGAAGATAAAACAGATCCAATATATGGGGGATTAACCAAAAAGAAAGAGTTATGGGAGTATAGCCCAAAATCCCGCTTCCTCCCTCTTCCTGTCCTTTTGCCGTCTTCATAAAGACAGCTTTTCTCGGTTTCCGCCTCTTCCTGTTTCACTTCGCAAGTAATGATATCCCCGGTAAACACAGGTCTTAAAAACTCAAAATTCATCGTACGCGCCAACACATTTGCATCCCCGCCATTTTCGCTGGAAGCATTGCGGTTTGCTTTCCCTACAAAAAGCGACTAAAATATGATCTATCTATTAATCAATTATTCGTATTAGCAACATAGCAAAATAGTTAATGATGAAGGACACACTAGCATAATACGAATTTTATAAATTTGGAGACATCTTGGAACACCATTATTGATGTTAGGAAGAAGGAATTCGAAGCAATGCAGCAAATGACGACTTTAATTGAAAATTTATGGGTCTTTTTAATTATTATTATTATCGGGTATTTCATTGGGGCGAAAAAATATGTGAGGTCTGGATTTAAGAATGACCTAACCTTTGTTTTGCTTAAGGTCACTTTGCCGCTTATGGTGGTTGATGCTGTTGTACAGCCTTACAATGGAGAATTGTTCAAAAAGGGGATCATGACTCTTGTTTTGACTAGTGCTGGGTTTTTCGTCTGTTTTGTTATCGGGTTTATATTTATGATACTTTTTAAAGTAGAGTCCGGCAAGCAAGGGATATGGCTGTTAGGTTCTACTTTTTCCAATCTGGGCTATATGGGTTTCCCGGTCATAAATGCCATGTATGGATCCGATGGATTGTTCCTGGCAACCTTCGCGAATATCGCGTATAGTCTTTTCTTCTTTTCCGCTGGCGTTATCGTCATTGCCGGTGATAAAAAGAATTTCAAATTTAACTGGAAGGCCGTATTCCTTAATAACGTCATGATCGGACTTTATATTGCGCTGTTCCTCTTTTTCACGCAGATTCCATTGCCTGGTTTCGTGCAGGGAACGGTGTCGATGCTTGGTGATATGACCGGTCCGCTTTCCATGTTCATTATCGGATTGACGCTAAGTGAGTATCCTTTAAAAGAATTGTTTAATAACCGTACGCAATATCAAATTTCCTTTGTCCGCTTGATTGCCGCACCGCTGGTCATCGTCCTGCTGCTTAAATTGTTCCCATCTGATGGGAATGAACTGATGATTGCGGTTTTGGCGATATTGCTTGCGATGCCAATCGCCGGAAATACGACACTTATGGCCACGGAATACGGCGGAGATGAAGAATTTGCAGCCAAAAGCACCATCCTTTCATCCATCCTCTGCATCGCAACAACACCGCTTATCTTTTTAATGATTTAACACAAGGGGACGTTTCTCGCGTTTCCCTAATTTATTCCAGGGACAAGGGACCAGTTTCATAGAAAGTGGAAAATGAGACAGGTTTCAACCTGTCTCATTTTATTTACAATCTAATTGATGTCCTCTTCGTATATTTCACCAGATGCAGAATCAGACGAGTATCTGATTCCAGATTGTTTTCCTTCTTCGAACCAAGAAATCGTCATGCTTTTGTTTAAGAAATTTTTTCTTAAACTGAAGCCTCTAAAGTTCTTTGCTAATAAAGATTCTAGTTCAATTAAGCCCATGCTTTTATAATCCGTAAGGTTCTTATTTTCTGCCAATTCCCTTAATTTCTGTTTTACGCAATATTCAAGATTCTTTTGACCCTCCAATACTCTTTTCACCATATCCCCCCATTTCCTTGTTTATATTTTCCGACAAAAAATAATAATTTTCAATAGTAACAAGGCAACAAAAGCACGGTTTAGTGTGTTTCTATTTATTCCAATTGGTTATTTAAAGGAGAAAAAACCGGGATAATTGAAGACATCTGCTGAGGCAAAGCTTTTTCCTATTTGACCGGTACCCAGATTCCTGTTTTGGCTGTGGGACCATCAGTCACTCAATCAAAATAACATTTAAAACACCTTTTTTTGTTTTCTTCGTTCGTTTTAGAGGGAGGAATTTTTGAAATTCCATGTTCATTTTTCCGGACGATGTCCCTGTTTTCGACAAGCCTATCTCCATTAAGATTCTTTCTCGATTTTAGCAAGAATGACATCGGCTGCCTTAACTGCACCGCCGGCTCTGTGAAAGGTTTCGGACAGTTTCTGTGCATTTTCCTTATAGATAGGATTCGCGAGCACCTCAGCTGCCGCTGCTGCCAGATCTTTTGCCTTCTTCCCCTTCAGCATTATTCCTGCACCTAGTTCCACAACCCGGTTGGCGACTGTTCTTTGTTCACTATGCTGTGGGAATAAGACCATTGGAACTCCGAAATACAGACTTTCATTCACACTATTCATACCGCAATGCGTTATAAATATATCGGCTGTTTGAAATACAGCTATCTGATCCACAGAGGCTTTTATTGTAAAATTTCCCGGGATGCTGCCAAAGGAAGAAATCTCCGTTTTGCCGCCAACTGACATCACAACTTCATAGTCCGTATTGGCAAAGGCTTTGATGCAGGTGTGGTAAAAATCCTGATTTTGATTGAGTACCGTTCCAAGAGAAATATAGACTACTTTTCTATCTTTTTTAACATTCTGCACTGGCAGAGATTGCCTAATAGATGGCCCGACAAAGGCATAGCGGTTAGAAAAGGTATCTGCCATCGGCTGAAATTCTTTCGCTGTGTAAACAATGGTATCCGTTTCATTATCATTTTGAATCAGAGAGACAAAACTCTCTACCTCATATCCATGGCGTTTGAGTTCCTGAATTTTAATGTTTATGCGCGGCATACCCCTGATCATTCTCCATATTTCGCTAAAACTTCGCTTCATCAATTTTGCTGTATGCTGATTAAAAGCGAATGTTGTTGTCGAGCAAATATAGGAGATTCCCAGCTTCTTGGCAAATAATTTTCCCCAAAAGCATATAGAATCGGATACAATGCAATCCGGCTGAATTTCTTGCAATTCCCTGCATACCTTTTCATCTAAAGCCATCGTTGTATCAGCAGCCATTTCAATTAATGCTGCAAAATCCTTGCCAACCTTCCGATCCAATTCTTTTTGCGAAGCTTTTGGCAAAAACTCATCACAAGCAATAAATACTGCCCCAGTGTCTACGATTTTCCCCTGAAATTCTTGAAAGGAATAATACCAAACTTGATGACCTCTATTGACCAGCTCTGCAACAATCGGGATCGTCGGATTGGTATGACCATGAGCGGGAATTGAAAAAAAGACGATCTTGCTCATTCTGCTTCCTCTCCCTTTAATTCGGCTTTTCGAATCATTTCGGCAAATTCCAGAAAACCCTCACTTTTTAGGATGGCAATTCCTTTTGTGGCATCCTCCCCCAATACAATCAGTTTATCACCGGGATGAATCTGATACATTTCGCGTGCCTGTTTAGGAATGACAATCTGGCCCCGTTCTCCAACCTTCACTACCCCAAAAAACTGCTTCCCCTTGGGGCCGAGTTGGTTGATCTCTTCTTCCCTCATATCCCGTGATAATTGATCCAAACTGACTTGAAAAAAATCTGCAAGAACTTGGCATTTATAGATATCAGGCAAAGCTTCCCCGTTTTCCCACTTTGCTACTGTCTGACGCGATACATTTACCTTCTCAGCCAGTTGTTCCTGACTCCATTTCTGCTTTTTCCGTAAAACACGAATATTCATACCAATCATGTTTTTCATCTCCTTATATTTTTACTATAAAGAAGATAACAGCTGAAGTCTATCAACAGTCCGCAACAGTTATTGTTAAAAATTGTGGCAAAACACTCAAGCATATGCTATGGCTTGCCAATTGGAAAAACCATCATTAATGAGCCGCTGGGAATTGTGGAAGAAGCAGGATCTGATGTTACCAGGGGGTTTATGGCGGTTTGTACAATATGTTTCCATTATGCAATAGATTTCTATGGTAAGTGTATTAAAAATTGGAAATATAGGCATTCTAAAGGAAGACTCTACCACCTTGGAGTGTTGAAAGATATGAGCAGTTCATGGAATCGATTCATAAAGAATGTAAAAAACAGCAAGAAGACAACACAGTTTGAAGAAAGAGAAATTCTCGTAAACCAACGGGAATTGAATGAACATTTACGTAAAAATCTGCAAATTGTTAAAGAAGCTTTAGGGAATAGCAGTGATCTGGCTATTCGAGAATTTAAAATGGGGAAACCCTCTTTTCATCCAGTAGCCATTGTTTATATCAATGGGTTAACCGATATGGAAGTCGTTAGCAATTTTATGATCGAAAGACTCATGAATTATGCTGACCATACAGATGAGGCTGCTCCACAGTCACCAATGCCATTATTTACAGAGATTAAAGAGCATATTTTATCCGTTGGAACCATTAAGGAGATAACGGATATGGACAAACTGTTGCATTCTCTCTTATCAGGGGAATCCATTCTTCTCATGGATGACTGCAATCATGCCCTTAGCTGTTCGGCACAAGGCGGCGAGTTAAGGGCGATTACAGAACCGACATCAGAACCGGCTGTCCGGGGACCGAAAGAAAGTTTTGTTGAGGCTCTTATTACCAACACAGCCATGGTTCGCCATCGCATTAAAAGTCCAAACCTGTGGGTTGAAACGATGAAACTAGGAAAAATCACCCAAAATGATGTATCCATGATGTATGTGAATGGGATCGTCAATGATAAACTTCTGACCGAAGTCAAAGAACGGCTCGGTAAAATTGAAGCCGATGAGATTATTGGTGCAAATACCATCGAAGAATGGATTAATGATGATGTATGGACGTTATGGCCAACCACGTTTATCACAGAACGTCCAGATGTAGTTGCCGGTCAATTATTGGAAGGACGTGTGGTTATTTTTGTTGACGGCACACCGGACGCTTTAATTTTACCAGCGACCTGGATTGAATTTTTCCAAACAGCAGAAGATTATTACTTACGCTGGAATATCGCCAGTTTTTTGCGAGTTTTGCGGATCATTGCTTTCTTAATCACTCTTTTAGGACCGGCCCTTTTTATAGCCTTTATTGCCTATCACCCTGAATTGATTCCGACCCCTTTACTCATCAACTTAACAGCGCAACGGCAGGGGATTCCATTTCCGATCTTTATTGAGGCACTATTAATGGAATTTACCTTTGAGGTATTACGGGAAGCTGGAGTACGAATGCCGCGCCCGGTTGGGCAGGCAGTTTCCATCGTTGGTGCACTTGTGTTAGGGGACGCAGCTGTTTCAGCAGGGATTGTCTCAAGTGCCATGGTCATTGTGGTGGCAGGAACGGCCATCGCCAGTTTTACGATCCCCCATTATTCGATGATGGATGCAGTCCGCTTATTTCGCTTCTTGATGATGGTATTAGCAGCTTCCTTTGGGCTTTATGGCATTGGCCTAGGCGTCATGGCTTTAGTCGCGCACACGTGCAGCATCCGCTCGTTTGGAATCCCGTATTTGACTCCTTTTGCTCCACTCATTCTTACTGATTGGAAGGATACTTTTGTGCGTGTGCCAAAACCATTTTTATCCACACGTCCGCGCTTAATCAATCAAAAGAAAATCAAGAGGACAGGGTCTACTCAAAATCTTGGTCCTTCCCCAAGAGACAATCGAACACAAGAATAACGGATTAAAGAGGGATTCTCATGATACGTAAACCACTCTTCCTCATGGTGTTGCTTTTATCTATTGTATGTCTGTCAGGCTGTTGGGATCGTAAAGAATTACAAGATATTGATATTGTCAGTGCGATTGGGATTGATGCAGGTGGCGATGATGCCGAAAACAGATATCTTGTTACCGTCCAAGTGATTAATGAAGGATTAGTGGCTGGCGGATCACAGAAAGGCGGGATGACAAATACTTCCCCAGTTACGATTTTTTCAGCAAAAGGGAGCACGGTTGCTGAGGCACTTCGGAAAATTGCGCCAAAATTACCTCAGGAACTATTTTTTCCTCATGTTCAATTAATGGTCTTAGGGCAAGAGTTAGTACAAGAAAAAGGAATTAAAGATTTATTTGATTGGATTGAACGTGATTCCCAATTTCGCACCCTCTTCCCTATTTTAATCGTTAAGGATCACACAGCAAGGGATGTTCTTAAAATCATGACATCTTTAGAGCCCATCCCTTCTGCTAAAATTGTTGGCGGACTGGAATCCACGCAAAAAATGTGGGGCGAGTTTGCAAGCACCCGTGCTGATAAAGTGATTCAACAAATAGGTGGTGAAGTGACCCATATCGCAGGTGTTCAAATTACCGGTGATTCGGAAAAAGGGAATAAATTAACCAATGTTCAACAAATAGCACCGGATGCAGAGCTGGAAATAAAAGGGCTTGCGATCATTAAAGAGGGGAAACTTGTAAAATGGTTAGACGGAGATGCGGCGCGCGGTGTGACATGGATTAATAATGAATTAAAAAAAACGGTTTTGAACCTTGATTGCAAAGGAAAAGATTTGGGGATTGCCATCGACGTATTGCGCTCAAAATCAAACATTACTGCGGAAATAAAAAAGGGAAAACCTATTATTCATATTGCAATTCGTGCAGAAGGTCACATTTCTGAGGTACATTGTCCGATTGCTCTTGATAAATCTGAAACGTTTTACCAGCTTGAAGAACAGATGGAACAAGAAATCAAAGAAGAAGTCTTGCTGGCTTTAAAAGCCGCAAGAGCAGAAAAAAGTGATATTTTTCATTTTGATGAGACGCTCAACCGCAAAGACCCTAAATTGTGGAAGGAAATCAAGGGAAAGTGGAATGATGAAATCTTTCCCGAGACTGAAATCGATGTTAAGGTAAAGGGATTTATCAGACGATCAGGATTACGAACGAAGCCATATATAAAATAAAGGTAAAAGGATGCAGCGAAAGGAGGTATTTTAAAAATATGGAAAAAGTCAAAATTAGTGTCACTCAATTATTTATTCTGATGTTTATGTTTGAGATAGGTACGTCATTGGTCATCAATTATGGGATAGAGGCAAAAAAAGATGCCTGGCTTGCTATTCTTTTAGGAATGTTCGGGGGAGTGTGCTTATTTTTTATCAATTACTATTTATTTCGTCAATATCCTACTCTGCCGCTTACTGGATATGTCAGAATAATATTTGGCAAATATTTAGGTTGGCTGATTGGTTTGCTTTATATTCTGTTCTTTCTGTATAATTCGGCACATAATATTCGTATATCTGCTGAATTACTGCTATCATCGATATTACCGGAAACCCCCATATTAGCCATTATTATCTTAATGGTTCTTTTGATATGTTATGTACTTTATTTAGGGATTGAAGTATTAGCTCGGACAGCTGAAGTATTTATTGTCGTGTTAATAGCTATAGGATTGTTAGGAAATCTTTTCGTATTTTTATCAGGAAATGTCGATCTTACGAATTTGCAGCCGTTTTTAGAAAATGGATGGAAACCCATCTTTAAGACTACATTTTCCTTCACACTTATGCAGCCTTTCGCGCAAATGTTTGCCTTTTCCATGATTCTTCCTTACTTAAATCGCCCGGAATCAGCTAAAAGGGCGGGGGTGACTGCCATCATTGCAAGCGGACTTGTCTTAAGTTATACGATCAGCTTAGATATCGCCGTACTAGGTATCGAAGAAGTGGAGAGATCTCCGTTTCCTTTGTTATCAACTGTCGGAAAGGTCAACATTATGGAGTTTATTCAAAGGCTTGATGCCATTGCGGTGTTTACCTTGTTGATTACGGTCTTTTTCAAAGCCTCTATCTTTGTATATGGAGCCGTAGTAGGAATTGTTGATTTGTTTAAGTTAAAAAATCACCAATCCATTCTTTTACCAACTGGACTTATTATTGTATTCCTTTCAATGGTATGGGCTTCAGATTCTGCCGAAGTCAGACAAGAAAGTTTGCTGGCCATTAAATACATATTGGGCTTTTATCTCATCGTGCTCCCCTTCCCAATGCTGCTAATTGCCATGATTCGTAATCGCATGAAGAAGAAGGCTAGCTAGAACCATTTTGTTTGTTTGCTTTATTTTTTCTAATCAATAGGATTTGGTGACCAATTGTCAATAGAAAAAAAAAGACTAACATGATAATCTCTCCGGCTTCAATCACCCAAAATGGGTTAAGTAAATGAGAGACGGCGTAAGTAAACTTATATCCTAATAACATATCTATTAATAAATTTTGAGCAGTGGCTAATAGAAGAATAAAGATAAATACCCCAAATACTTTCATTTCTTTCTCCCCATTAATCAGAAAACAAAGGGACGGTTCTCGCGTTTCCCTAATATCTTCCAAGTTATTTTTTAGGAACGAGCGAGTCTGTCGTGATACATTTAGCTGCTCAGATAGCCGTTGATAGCCGTTCCTGACTCCACTTCTTAACTAATAATATTTATATTGTCTCTCAATTCTTTCAAATTATTATGAAGGCAGATTGTTGTGCATAAAGAACTTCATTCAACAAAAAGAATATATCATGTTTTATGTTTTAGAAAATCTTGGGCATAGGGCAGTCTACTTCGTGGGAAAATAAAGGGGAGAATTTAAAAAAGGTGAGGAATATTTTTGAAAAAAACTGTATCTTTTTTTCTATTTCTATTTATTCTGTTTCTGCCGTTTCAAGTCTTTGCTGAGCGAAGAGTACCGATTCTAGTTTACCACTGGATTGATGAGTATACCGGAGTCGGTCCGAAGGATTTGTATGTCATGCCTAAAAATTTTGCGGAACAAATGAAGTACTTACGGGATCAAGGCTTCACCCTATTGACCTTTGAACGCTGGCAGGACATCGATAAAGTAAACAAACCGATTTTTATTACTTTTGATGACGGCTATAAAGACAATCTGAATGTATTGGCCATTTTTGAAAAACTGCAAAGCGATTCTTTTAAGCCTGCTGGCACCATTTTCGTGATTTCTGATTTTATCGGGCGCTCCAATCGTTTATCTCGTGCTGATTTAAAAAAGCTCTCGGACTCTGGACTATTTTCCATTCAGTCCCATACTGCGACCCATCCAAACTTAACAAAAATCACAAATTATTCATTTGAGCTGAAGGAATCGAAAGAAAAAATTCAAAACATTACCGGCAAACCCGTCATTGCGCTTGCTTATCCGTACGGAAGTTATAATGACAAGGTAATAGCAGAAACGAAAAAATACTATTCTTTCGGGATTACGACCATTCCAAAACTCTATTCTAAGCAAGGCATCAAGGACGAAAACTACTTGATACCAAGAATCTATATTAATTATTCAACTTCTCTTAAAGAATTTGCCAATATGGTCGGTGAATAGAAGATTATGGATATTTTTATGTATATGTCAGGCTTTAGAACAACCTGACATATACACTGCTAACAATATCAATCTAATTTCCCAGAAAAAACTGCGTTAATAGATTTAAGAAGATTTCGCATTTTTAAATTTTGCATCCCATGCACGCAGCCTTAATCAGGTGTAACTGAGCATTTGGCAGAGACGTAAGCCCTTCCACTGCCCATAAGAAGAACTTTTTCAAACCGTTCTAGTGCCGCCGTCATCACCAAGTTCATTGATTTTTCTAGCCTCGGTCATTTGCTTCCACACAGAACCTTTCGCTTCCTCACCTTGTTCAATTCGTGACATCGCCAATTTCACCTGCAGGCTGACTTCAAATTCAGGATCCTGTTCGGCTGCCTTTAAGGCTGGAAGAACACTTTCATCGCCGACCTCATATAAAAACATGGCGGCACGCCAGCGGACCAGCTTGCTTTCATCCCTTAACGCCTCCATCATAGTCTGCATCGCTTCAGGATATCCTAAGTCTGATAAACAATCTCCGGCAGTCCTTCTTACTGTTACACTCCTATCTTTCAAGGCACGGTAAAGATATGGCAAGACAGTCTTATCTTTAATCATCCCTAGATAAACGGCTGCCAGTCTTCGAATCGAGGCTTTTTCATCCCCTAATGCTTTCTCCAGCATAGGTAAATCCTCAGTCGTTGGATCAGGCATTTGTTCTAATAATTGATATCTTTTACGCCAATCAGGTTGATTGAAATCTTCAATACTAACCTTTTTCCGTTGTTTTACTACTGCTTGATTGTCAGGGTTTTGGGCCTCTTTAATGATCTCTTCCAATCTCTCCGGCGGATAAGCGGCCAGCAGCTCCTCTAACATTTCGGCACCAATTTGGTCCATTTCTCCGTATCGGACACCAAAATCCTTCCATCGTCTAACCAGTACATAATTGTCGTTCAAACCCTGTACCTTAAGAGTTGCATTTGCAAAGTTTTCCGGAAGTCCAAACCGTTTTTCTTCCGTCCCATCTGTCAACTTGATTTGCACAGGCACCCCCTTGTACATAAGGACTTGTGCTTTAATTTCTCCAAAATGGTCATCCATTGTCTGGCTTCGCTCGTTATCATCAGTCTCATCAGTTCCAAATGCCCTCTTGATTTGGGATAAAATCTCTCTCCAATCAAAACGCGGGTTTCTTTCAACCGCCAAAAAATCCGCCACATGGTAGACACCCTTAACACCATCAATCTCTAGAATCTTTTGCACCACTTCAGGTGCCCCTACCTTCGATTCCTTCTTATAATTATGGCTTTTTCCCATCGGCAGCTCTTCATTTAAATTGATTTTCATCGTGTTTGGACTTGGAGTTGGTTCGATTGAGATAATCTTCATTTTTTCCCACCCCTGTATAGTAAGTAACAGCTATTTTAACATATACAGATGCAATGAACATAACTTCTGCCTGGGGGCTGACTCTTTATTTCTGGTCAATTTAATTGAAATCATTTGACAAATAAAAATATTAATTTATAATATTAATTATATAATAATTATTATAAATTAGTATTTAATATTATTAACGTAATTAATATGAAAATGAAACTTGATAAAAGAAGTGCAACATCCTCACAATCTTATGAACTAAGGGAGCAGATGAATATTTATCAATCGGACACCCATCCTAATTCTATGGAAAAATTAAGGAGGACGTAAAATATGATGTTAGATACTGAAATTAAATCCCAATTATCCCAATACCTGCAGCTTATGGAGGGAGACATTCAGATCAAATTAAGCGTGGGAACGGATGACGTTTCACGTGATATGTCGGCTTTAGTAGATGAATTGGCATCTATGTCGGCAAATATTCATGTAGAAAGAACGGAACTAGATCGAACACCAAGCTTCAGTGTGAACCGTCCAAGTGAAGATACAGGGATTACTTTTGCCGGCATCCCGCTTGGACATGAGTTTACCTCATTAATCTTAGCTTTATTGCAAGTAAGCGGCCGTGCTCCCAAAACGGATCAAAAGGTCATTGACCAAATTAAGAAACTCAATGGCAGTTATCATTTTGAAATCTATGCCAGCTTAAGCTGTCATAATTGCCCTGATGTGGTTCAGGCACTTAACGTGATGAGTGTTCTGCATCCGAATATTACCTCTACCATGATTGACGGTGCTGTTTTTAAAGAAGAAGTAGAAGCAAGAGAGATTATGGCTGTACCAACAGTCTATTTAAATGGAGAACCCTTTTCCAGCGGCCGCATGTCACTAGAAGAAATTCTCTTGAAGCTTGGGAGCGGACCGGATGCATCTGAATTTGCTCATAAAAAACCATATGACGTTCTTATTGTCGGCGGTGGTCCGGCAGGTGCAAGCGCGGCAATCTACTCGGCACGTAAAGGAATTCGTACCGGAATTGTCGCGGATCGCTTTGGCGGACAGGTTTTGGACACAGTTGGGATCGAAAACTTAATTGCCGTCAATTATACAGAAGGTCCTAAGCTTGCTGCCACCCTTGAAGAACATGTGAAACAATATGACGTCGATATCATGAATCTGCAGCGTGCGAAACGAATCGAAAAGAAGGACTTCATCGAGGTGGAATTAGAAAACGGTGCTGTTCTTAAAGGAAAAACCGTCATCCTCTCAACAGGAGCCCGTTGGCGCAAAGCCGGCGTACCGGGAGAAGAAGAGTATCGCAATAAAGGAATTGCCTACTGTGCCCACTGTGATGGTCCATTGTTTGCCGGAAAAAATGTGGCTGTTATCGGCGGCGGAAATTCCGGTGTAGAAGCAGCCATTGACCTGGCTGGTATCGTTAAGCATGTCACTCTTTTAGCAAGGTCAACGGTAAAAGCGGATCCGATTTTGCAGGACCGTTTGCATACTCTTTCTAACGTGACTGTCATTGAAAATGCGAAAATAAAAGAAATCACGGGGACTGACAAAGTAAATGGAATTTCCTACATCGATCGGGAAACAGAGAAGGAACAACATATTGAGCTGCAAGGTGTATTTGTACAAATTGGAACGATACCAAATACCGAATGGCTGGCAGACAATATCGAACAAAATGAAAATGGCGAAATCATTACTAGCAAGGATGGATCGACAAGCATTCCGGGAGTATTTGCAGCCGGGGACTGTACAGACAGCCTGTATAAACAGATTATCGTCTCCATGGGATCCGGGGCAACAGCAGCCTTAGGGGCATTTGATTATTTGATTCGGAATTAATAACAAGACATATTTCCTAATAACTTATACAAAGAAAGAGCGTATTTTTTTAAAATTACCTAAAATACGCTCTTTCTATATTGTATTGAATTCTCCTTTCCGCGTTCACTTCGCTCGAAGTACGACGTGAATTTGTACATAGTAATACCTGAGTAAGGTTATTCTATTTTTAGAAGCATAGCATTATTTGACCCGTAAAGGCAGGATTTCTCTTCCATCTGACTAATAAGATTTTATCGTATGGAAATAATTTTAAAAACTTGAGGTTAATATGGTCTCACAAGGTAAAAAATTGTCAAATAAAAATCTATCTATATTAGCATGGAAATTAGCAATAGGCTCTACTTTAGCTTGGGAATTAGCCAAGCTTTTAGGATCCGACCATCCTTATTTAGCTCCGCTTTCTGTGATCCTCACGATTCAATCAACAATGGATAAAACAGTGAGCCTCTCGATAAAACGGATGATGGGAACCATTATCGGAATATTTGTTACACTTTTAATAGCAAAACATTTACCCGTTAGTGGATGGAGCTTAGGAATATTAATCCTTTTAGGTTGTTACATCTCCATCTATTTGAAACTGGATAAAAAAATCCTTCATCAAGTCGCACTAACGATCCTATTTGTTTTTGTTTTTGAACACCAATCAAAACAATATGCCACAGACCGGTTGAGAGACACGCTAATCGGTGTATTGCTTGCCGGGATTCTTCAATTAGTTTGGTCTCGGTTCATTTCGCGAAAAACTCAACTGCAGTAACGTTACGATGTTCAACAAAAAGGGAAATCACCTTTTTGAATGATGATTTCCCTCATTTCTACTTTCCTTTAATCTTTTCGTGAATGCTTTGAAGTTCTTCCAAAGATAGTTCTCCTAACGAATCCCGTATTTCTTGTTCTATTTTATTGCGATTGTTTTCCTGATAATCCTCCCACCATTCCCGAAGCCCTTCGGTGTTCGTGAGAAGATACTCGATATCGATTACTTCGACTTCATCATCAGACAGATATTCCAATACCGCAGCTAAAAAACGGGTGAGTTTTTCTACCTGTTCTTCTGAGCTGCCTTCTGGTGCAGCATCTTGTTTCTCTTCCGCTTCTTTTTCCAGTTCCGTTTCATTATCATTCACAGCAGGCTTTCGCGGCATCGTTTCACCCCTTTCACCTTTTAAAGTTTAGAGATTTAGATTATCATTGAACTCATTTCTTAATTTTTCCTATTGCCTTATTTTTAACCATTCTGATCGCAGCTAACATAGAGTTATCAATAAAATATCAATCAAATTAGTTATAATAAGATATAAATAGTTATAATCAATTATAACTATTTATAATTATTCGAGGTGAAGTCATGCGAAAACAGTTTAAATTAGCCAGTGTTCTCTTATTTTTACTTATATTTTCAGTGGCGTGTTCTAATAACCAAAGCCCTGATCAAGCATTAGACATGAAAGAAACACAAACAGCATCTGAGAGTAAGGAAAAGGTAAAAAACGTTGAATTGACCATTTCAGCAGCAGCTAGTTTGAAAGATGCAATGGATGTGATTCAACAGACCTATCAAGAAGAACATCCCGAAGTACGCCTGAAATTCAACTACGGAGCTTCTGGTTCTTTGCAGCAGCAAATCTCTCAAGGAGCGCCGGTTGATCTATTTTTCTCGGCAGCAGAAGATAAGTTTGATTTATTGGTTGAAGAAGGGGTTATTACAAAAGGAGATGGGATGGATCTTCTGGGGAATTCACTCGTATTAGTTGTCCCAAAAGCGGATCGATCGATTAAAGCTTTCGAAGATCTTGCCAAAGCCGATGTAAAGAAAATTTCTATTGGAACTCCTGAAACAGTACCTGCGGGAAAATATGCACAAGAGTCTCTTGAAAAGATAGGCATTTGGAAAGATGTTAAGTCAAAAGTGGTTTATGCGAAAGACGTCCGTCAAGTATTATCCTATGTGGGGACAGGCAATGTTGCCGCTGGAATTGTATACAAAACAGATGCATTGGTTTCAGATAAAGTGGAAATTGCCGCAGCCGCCGATCCTGCCACACATACTCCTATTGTTTATCCTGCCGGGATCATTAAAGATTCTAAACAGTACGAAGCAGCAAAAGAATTTTACAAGTATTTACAAAGCAACGCTGCATTAAAGGTTTTTGAGGAATATGGATTTGCTACTAAATAAAGATTTTTTTTGGTACTGATTTTTCCGTGAAGAGTTTGGGATGTCAACAAAATTTGAAATCACCTTTTTGAGTGATGATTTCTTTCATCTTAACTTTCCTTTAATCTTTTCGTGAATGCTTTGAAGTTAGCGCAGCCAAACAAGAGGTGGAAACCTCTTCCACCTCTTCATCTCTGATTATTAATCCACGACAATATACCCAATCATGGGACCGTTCTTTTCGATAGAGGAATGGGTTAAACAAATTAAGCGATAGGTTCCCTCTTTCTCAAACCTCGCATTAAAAACGGTTTCTTTCCCTTTTTGAACAGTCCCCTTATAGTCGGTTCCTTCAATGATAAAAGGATGCTCTTTTCCGTTTACCCCATAAATACTGATCGTTACTTCCTCACCCTTTGGAATAACAATCGTACCGGGGTCCCAGCGGTATGCCTCTATTTCTTTTCCAGCTTCTGTTTTAGAAGCAAACTCACCCGTGACCAAATTGATCTTAAATTGATTCTCAGGATTTGTTACTTGACCAGTTGTAGTAATAGCTGAAGGTTGAGACCATTGCCAGCCTGCAAATGCTAATAACAGAATAAGAAATGAAGATAATAGCCATCGTTTACGAATATAAATGAGTTTCATCAAATCCCCTCCTTAAGCAGCTTGTCTATAATAGTGTATGAAGAGGGAACAGAAAACTTGTCTTTTAAAAAATAGAACAAGTGTGATTCCAATTTTACTTCGCAATGACAATCGGTTGTTTGATGACATCTTTTATTGCAGGGACCGGAATTCCGTTTTCAAGGAGCTGGACCATTACTTTCATATAACGATGGATGTGGGTAAAGTATTTTTTATATCCGGAGCAAAGATAGTTTAGTCCGGGTTCTCCATCGGGAGTGGTAAGAAAACGGTGTTTTGGGCATTCTCCATTACAGGCAAATTTCACTTCGCAATTTTGGCAATACTTAGGAAGGGTAGATTTTTTTGCCTGGCCAAAATCGTTCTGTTGCATGGAGTCCATCATTTCTTTAAACGTACTAGATTTTATGTTTCCTAATTTATAATCTGGATACATAAAATGATCGCAGGAGTATACATCCCCATTATGTTCGATAATCGCCGCTTTCCCGCATGTCTCTGCGAAAATACAGACCGTTGCCGGCAGTCCCATCCAGGAAACAAGAGAACTCTCAAAATTCATCACATTGACTGTCCCAATATCTTCTCTAACCCATTCATCAAAAACAGTAATCAAGAAGTCACCATATTTCTCCGGCTCTACTGTCCATGGCGCTAAATGAACACCTTCTTCATCGATCGATGCAGGTGTGGCATGACGCAGCCCTAATGCTTTTGCTTCTTGGTCGGCCAATCTCTCAACAATTGGAATAAACTGAATAAATTCCACGCCTTCCTTTTTCAAAAATCGGTAAATTTCCAATGGTTTCATTGAGGATTCATTGGTTACACATGTTAAAACGTTATATTGAATATTGTATTTCTGCAGGCTATGCAGTGTCCTTAACACCCGATGAAAGGTAGGCTGTCCGCCCTTGTCTACACGGTATTTGTCATGTATTTCTTCAGGTCCGTCAAGACTTAAGCCGACGAGAAAATGATTTTCCGCCAGAAAAGGAAACCATTCATCGGTTAACAAAGTTCCATTTGTTTGCAGTGAGTTGGCTATTCTTTTACCATTTGCGTATTTCTTTTGCAATTCAACCACTTTTTTATAAAAATCCAAGCCCATTAATGCGGGCTCTCCTCCTTGCCAGACAAAGGGAATTTCTTCAGCGTTTTGAGCGGCGATATAGTTTTTTATAAATTTCTCCAGTGTTTCTTCTGACATGCGAAAAGAAGTTCTCGGTTCAAATAATGACTCCTTTTCCGTATAAAAGCAATAATGGCAGTCCAAATTGCAAATCGGTCCGGATGGTTTCGCCAGCATATGAAAGTTCGTTTCTGCCTTTTCAATCATTTGTTGTCACTCCTTATGAAAAATAATGAACCAGTGGCAAAATGATGCTGCCACTGGTTATGTTCCTTACTTACCTGGTGTAAAAAACTCCTCATCGTCTCCAAGGAAATACTCCACTTTCACCAATTTCCCGTCAAATTCAAATTCTCCTTCATTTGCATATTCCGGGCTGACTGGATATTTGCTGTCTTTCCCGATATCAAGTCCTTCGAAGGTAAGCTTTAACGGCAATGTATTTTCAATGGAAGTCTCCCCGACTTTTGTATCATTGACAAACAATGTTCCATTTCCTTTATTTGAACCAGTTTTTTCAAATTTAAAAGTAACCACTGATTTTCCGACAGGGACATCGATACTAGATTCAATTTTATACCCTTTGTTGCCAATTCGATATTCATAGATCGCTTTATTGTTTTTAATATAGATGGTGTAACCGCTCTCGTTTCCGCCATGCGCCACAAGAACCCCATCTTCCTTCTCGTTTGAGCGCTCAATCGGTATTTTGATTTCATAGGAACGATTAACCGTAATTGCTGCAGCTGAATCTGTGAGGCGGTCCATTCCGCGATAATACGCATAATAGTTTTTGGCTCTGATATTATCATCCGGTACAGATAATAAACCTTCTAAGAATAGGTCCGTTAAAGGAAGTGCTCCGTATTTTTCGGCTTCTTTATGCCACAACTTCTGCATTTCAGCCAATTTTTTTGGATACTTTTCTGCTAGATTGTTTGTTTCAGAGAAATCTTCCTCCACATGATATAAGAACCATTTGTCGTTTTCAAAATCATCACCTTTTTTATGCTGCGTAAAGGCCCTCCATCCGTCATGGTATATGGCACGATGTCCAGAAACCTCAAAATATTGTGTTTGTTTTCCTTCTGCATTTGGATTCGTTAAAGAATCTTTAAAGCTTTGACCCGAAATGGTCATTTGCTTAATCCCATCAATTTCTTTCGGCGGTTTAATTCCTAATACATCATAAATGGTTGGGGTAATATCGCTTACATGCACATATTGTGTTCGAATGGCACCAGGATCTTTAATCAATTTTGGGTTATAGACAATCAATGGTGTATTCGTTCCAGCCGCAAAGGCAGTGTTTTTGTACATGGCAAAAGGAGTATTACTTACTTGAGCCCAGCCGTTTGGATATTCGGTTCCAGCTGTTGTGCTGCCAAACTCTTCATATTTTTGTGCGATATCATCAAAAGACTCAGGAAGCCCGTTGTAATTGACCGTATGATTCACCGAACCATTCGCCTGTCCGCCGCCGCTTGCTCCATTATCCGATAGAAAGACAATCATCGTATTTTCCAATTGTCCCTTTTCACGCAGGTTATCAATTAATTTACCAACTTGTTCATCCGTATGAGTTAAGAATCCGGCATACGTTTCCTGGAACTTTGTGTAAACTTTCTTTTCTTGCTCTGTTAAATCATCCCATGCTTTAACACCTGGGTTTCTCTGAGCCAGCTTGGCATTTTCCGGAATAATCCCTAACTCTTTCTGTCTTTCAAAACGCTCTTCTCGGATCTGATCCCAGCCTTTATTGTAGATCCCCTTATACATATCAATATATTTCTGTGGTACTTGATGCGGAGAATGCTGAGCACCAAGGGCTAAGTATAAGAAAAATGGTTTGTCCGGATAAACGCTTGTTTGATTGGTAATATACCGATTGGCGTTTTCAATTATCGCTTCTGTAAAATGATAGTTTTCATCTGTTGGTGATGGGACTTGCGTATTGTCAATCGTTAAGTCCGGTCTGTATTGATCGGATGAATCCTCGAGAAATCCATAATATTGATCGAAACCTTTCTGCAGCGGCCAGTTATTAAATGGTCCCGCAGGTGTTGTATCCGCAGTCGGAGCTAAATGCCATTTTCCTAAGGCGTATGTATTAAAATCATTTTCTTTTAATACTTGTGCAATGGTTCCAGCTTCTGGTTTCAACTCTCCCCTTTTATTAGGAAAGTCCGGACCTAAATCAAAATTCGTTACGGTACCAATCCCTACTTCATGCGCATTTCTCCCTGTCAACAGAGATGCACGAGTCGGTGAGCAAAGCGGTGTTACGTGGGAATTATTGTAACGCAATCCATTTTCCGCCAACCAATCTAAATGAGGTGTTTTAATTTCAGAACCATAGCTGCCTAAGTCTGAAAATCCAGAATCATCTAACACGATATAGACAACATTTGTTTTCGATTCGTCCTTTTTTGCTGCAGCTTTGCTTACCTTTTTATCTGTATTTTTTTCTTTTGCGGCATCTGATGTAGTTGCTGAGACTCCATTCAGCGTGATGGCTGATGCCATTATAGCAGCTGTGCCAAATAAGGTTAATTTTCCTAACGGAAATTTGGGCTTTAATTTTTTGTCCTTCAAGTTTCACATCTCCTCTTTTTGAATTTAGAGCTGGGTAACGATAAAGTTTGGAAAATTCTCCCTCTACATTGAATGTCCATATAACATTAGAACTTTTGCACAATTTGTGCATAAGTACTACTAATAAGGTATTAAATTTTTAGAAAATTGTCAATATTAAATTTATTGGAATGGAAATAAATATAAATTAAGGCTTCTCTGTAGATTTTCACCATTTTATAAAGAAATCAGCCTATAAAAGAGCGTGAGGCACTGAAGCATCTGTTGATAGTTTATGAATTAATAAAAAGATTTCGTTATATAGGAATATTCCCAAACCCAAAAAAGTCCCCTACTATTTATGATAGGGGACTTCTCATTCATACCTGCTGAAACAGCTGCAATATTGAAATGATCGTTCATTCGAAATAATGATTTAATATTTGCATCGCGGCACCTGCTACACCGACACCTTTATGGAAATTCCCTCGGCTAAATTGAATCGTTTTCGGGTCATTTACATTTAATGATACATGACCCATAATTTCTTCAAAATAACCCGGATATTGATCAATCAATGGACCATTGACCAAAACCAATTCCGAGTGAAAAACAGTGACCAAATTTGCAACAGCTGCCCCGATATATTTGGAGGAATCTAGAATCGCTTTATGTGATTCAGGATCTTTAGAAGCTATAATGGTTTGAATTTGTTCCATAGGGTCCCGATTTTCTAATTTGTCGTGATAAAATGCCGGAGAACAATCTTTTATTCTGTCTAGAATTGCATAGAGGGATGAGTACCCAGTCAAACAGCCTTTTTTCCCGCAAAAGCATGTTTTTCCATCCAAATGAATCACAATGTGGCCATAACCACTAATATCACCGCTGTCAACCTGAAGTAATTTATTATCGAGGATGGCCCCGCATCCAATCGTCCACCCAACTGTCACATTTAGAATGTTTTTATAACCCGGATATTGTTTGCATTCCCCTAGTACAATCGTATTGGCGGCATTATCCAGCTTTGTCAGTACGGGAAATTCACTTTGAATCTCATCCACTATCAGTATATTTTCCCAAACATAGGCTAAAAACGGCTCACTATGTAAAATGATTCCTTTCTTAGGATCTAATGGTCCAATTGCCCCGATTCCTATTCCAAGCAGTTGTTCGATCGTAAAATGGTGTAATGTCATATAGCTTCGAATCGTCTTCTTAATCTCTTCGATCACCATCTCCGGTGAATGCTTTAAGGTCATGACGATGCTTGTCTCACTGATTGGTTTTAATAATAGATCGAATAAAAATACTTTTGTCGTATACCTCATAATCTGGATTCCTATGATATAACTGCTCACAGGATTTATCTGATAAAGTGCCGGAGGTCTTCCGCCTTCAGAATCACCATGCCCAATTTCCAGAATATAATGTTCATCCAAAAGTTCCTTTAACGAACGTGCAACCTTCCCGCGGTTCAAGTTCACTTCATTCATAATATCAGACCGAGAGGCCAATCCTTTCTGATAAATATATTGATAAATCAACTTTAAAGGCCGATTCTGAATAGACTGATCCTGAAGGAACTGAGTTAACAAACAGATCCCTCCTTTACTTTGTTGGTTTAAAATACAAAGCACGGTTACTTGCCGGTTTTGCTGCATTTTATGTCAGGATTTCTCTGCTGAATCCATAACGGCTTTTCTGGAACATTATTAAATTCTATTACTGTTTTATGTTTAATCATTCTCCATTTGCCGCTCAATAAATATTATAATTTAATCTCTACATCATAGTCTTCGGAAAAATCATGACTCCATGAAAAAATATGCAGTTCCAATTCTATCTTTTCTTCAATAGGAGGCAATTCACTGCTTGCATAGCTTTGCAGTGTTAAAATACATTCTTCTTTTTTGCCAGGTTTTATTTCTTGACTCATGCTGGCTGAGCCTTGGTTAATTCTCTTTCCATCGGCGAAGATATTAAGAGCTTGAACCTCAATGGCTTGATCGCTTCTATTCTCCACATTAAATGTGACTACCTTATATTCACCCATGACTTCATCGTATTTATTTTCAATACTGCTAAGTGTGGCCTTAATTTTTTTCGTATTGGTAATTTCTGTGTGAAATTCTATCTTATACTCCCCTTTTAGTTTCTGTGATGTTTCAACGCCGCAGGCACTCAGAAACAGTAACATGAACACAAGCAATACTTTCCTCACCAATGGTCCTCCTATATTCTCACTAGACAAAGGAACTACTAATCCTTCTCCTGCCTCGTATCATGCGAGTCTATTTAATCAAATTTTTGGTTTATTTTATAAAACAATATTATATTACCAAATTTTTAATTAAACTCAAACAATTCAAAAATATCAAATAATTTTATATCTATTTCCTTACCAATTACCATAATATTACATATTTGAGGTTTATAGGAATAGGAGGAACATACCATTATAGAACATAAAAATAGCCGCAGCGTTGAACAGCTGCGGCAAAATGATTACATAAATTAACTTTCAGCAAGTTTTAGTTGATTAATTCTCCAATTAAGCCACTGTGTTTTGCGAATTTCTCGAGGTAAAAACTGACTAATTTCCTCTTTATTATACCCGGCCTGAAGTTTCCTGCCATCTGTAATTATTGGGCTTCTAAGCAATCTTGGCTCCTCATGAATTAACTCAAGCAGTTCCTGTAATGAGAGTTCATCTAAATCGATACTTAAATTTAATTCTTTATACGCATTTGATTTCTCTGCAATAATTCCATCTGTCCCGTCTACGGTTATCTGCAGAATCCCTTGCAGTTCCCTCACTGTCAGAGGTTCTTTAAGAATATTTCGTTCTACAAAGGGAATCTCATTCTTTTTGAACCACTGTCTAGCTTTCTTAGTTGACTGACACTCTTGTCCGTATATTGTAACTGTCATCAGGCATTCTCCTCTGTTTTTTTCCTAAAAATTACTGGTCTCGTTTGTAAATTCCATACTTTATTAAATCAATCTCGAATGTAAAATGCTTCATCGCTTCTTCATCGGACATCTTTTTCGATATCTTTTCGATAAAATTACGAAATGCCACAGCCGTAACAATTTGCAGGATATGGTACAAATCTTTGTCTTCTTCAATAGTAAAACGCTGCTTATCAATTAATCCCGTAATTTCTTTGAAACGCTCATTATTCAAGGTAAAATCAAAAAAATCCATCAGGGAGTGTTCGACCTTATGAGTAGCATATAAAAAGGCATTTTTTAAAAAATTATGCTCTTCTTCGTCCGGCAGTTTCACGAGAAAACGATTGTACATTTCCGTCAAGGCATCGATGATATCCCCTTTATGTTTCTTTAACAAAACAATAAAATCCTCTCTGCCCTCTTTTAATTTTTCATCTAATAAATAAAAGTACAAATCCTCTTTGTCTGCAAAGTATTGATAAAAGCTTCCTCTTGGTATATTGGCCATCTTAATGATATTGGCAATAGAAGCTTCAAATATTGGCACTCTTGTAAATTCCTTTTCCGCTGCTTCCATTAATATTTTTCGTTTCTGTTCCGGCAGATTAAAAAATGTTTGCTTCGGCAATGGTCTTCCTCCAAGCTTCTCATGATGGTTCCACTAATGCTCCAATAGCATCCTTTTATCATCTCGTCTGTTAATGCGAAATAAGTTCTTTTGTTGGAAAAGAGAGCTTTTCTTTATTGGATTCAGCTAATTTCTTATCCATAAATTTTGTTAATACTGCAATAATCACACTTTCAAAATATTTACAGTGGGATTTTCTTTTAAATTGGAACAACATTTCCTCATTCATTTTTAACAATTGATTGCTTGCTTCCATTTCAGATTGATATTGACTGATATACACAAACATCGGTGAAAAATTTAAAATCCAGAAGACTGGATTTAAATATGTATGCAGGAAGTATTCTTCCTGAAGAAGGATCTGACTGATTTGTTCTTCGATATGACGATTATCTGCTGTTATTTTTATGGTCGTTTGAAATGGCTTGCTTGATGACTGATTTTCAGTTGAAGTCATTTGGATTTCGTACATAACGCGCACCCGCTTTTCTATTATTCAACATTCTATTTCGTTATTATTCCCTTTTATTTCATTAGAAGGATTGCTGTCCTCCAGATTTATTAGTTAGTGACACTGTGTCACTTAACTCATACTTTTATATTATATGACACTGTGTCATTTGTCCACTTCCTTTATGACACAGTGTCATATTTTTTTGTCATTAATACTAAAAAAGTGACTTTATTCTACAAGTTTAGCAGCACCTATGAAAAAAGCAGTGTTTTTTTACATGTGTGAAATATATCATTGTCAAACACCTTCATTGATGATATAAATAAATAAAAGAGAATCATTCTCAATTAAAATATTAGAGACGATCACAGTGAAATATAAGAGGGTGCATGTATGATGGTACAATTAGAAGTAGGTCAAAAGGCTAGAATTATAGATACTGCCGGTATCGATCAATTGGTTCGCCGCCGTTTGCTTGACCTCGGAATTACAGAAGGGTCGGAAATATGCATCAAACACAAAATGCCTTTTGGCGGACCTTTGATGTTGGAATCCCGTGGACAATGTGTGGCGATTCGCCGTAAAGAAGCATTGTCAATAAAGGTGGTAGCAATATAATGGAAATCGCACTTTTAGGTAATCCAAATACGGGAAAAACTTCGATGTTTAATAACCTGACAGGCTCCTATGATTATGTGGGAAACTGGAGCGGTGTAACCGTTGAAAAAAAAGTCGGGGTTTTCAAATCAAATGAATCTAAACTTATAGATTTACCAGGAATTTATTCACTAAGCCCCCTTTCTGAAGACGAAGGCGTAGTAACAAAATTTCTATTGCACGATCCCTTCGATCGAATCTTAAATATTGTCGATGCTTCTCAGTTAGAACGGAATTTACAATTAACCATTCAGCTGCTGGAGTTTGGCAAACCAATCGTCATTGGCTTAAATATGATGGATGTAGCCAAAAATCGCGGCATACTTGTTAACGTTGAAAAACTAGGTGAAATGCTTGGTGTTCCGGTAACACCTGTAGTGGCAAGAAGCGGTAAAGGCTGCAGAGAATTGGAAGAGCAGGTTACGACACACTTTGATGGTTCATTCTCCAGCAATCTAGTAGATTACGGCAAAGAAATAGATGAAGCCATCCTAGCATTAGAAGCATTGCTTCAGAACCACTCAGCCCATTCAACTAGATGGCTGACGATTCAACTGCTGGAAGGGAATGAATATGTCAAAGACTATTTAACTACCTTTATCGCTGAATCTAACTTAGATTCCCTCATTCAGCAAACAACCGAAAAGGCATTAGCAAACAGTAATGCGAAAACAATCGCCCAGTTTATTTACAAACAGAGACAAGCTGCTATAGCCGCAATACTAAAAGAAAGTACGAAGAGAGATGAAAACAAAGGCATTCCGTTAACAGAGAAAATAGACGCAATTGTTACCAACCGCTGGCTTGGAATTCCGATTTTCCTGCTGTTGATGTATTTCATGTTTATGCTTACGTTTGACTGGCTCGGAACCCCTCTATCAGACGCATTAGACGGACTGATCACGGGTCCTGTTACAGATGGACTGACAAACCTTCTAAATGCAGCCGGGGCTTCAGAATTTATTCATTCTCTGGTGATTGACGGGATTGTCGCCGGTGTCGGAGGAGTACTTGTCTTTGTACCGCAGATTTTTATTCTCTTTCTCTTTATTTCAATCCTTGAGGATTCCGGTTATATGGCTCGTGTTGCGTTTGTCATGGACCGGCTTATGGAAAAGGTCGGGCTTAACGGGAAAGCATTTATTCCAATGATTATCGGTTTTGGCTGCAATGTGCCGGGCGTTATGGCAGCGAGAACGATTGAGACACCGAGAGAGCGGCTATTAACCATTTTGCTGACTCCATTAATGTCTTGTTCGGCAAGGCTTCCGGTATATGCCCTTTTTGTTGGTGCTTTTTTCACCATTAATAAGGCATTTATCGTGTTATCCCTATATGTCCTCGGAATTGTCGTGGCACTTATTCTCGCTTCTGTTTTTTCGAAAACGATTTTAAAAGGGGAAACATCGATGTTTGTTATCGAGCTTCCGCCTTATCGTGTCCCGCAAGTGAAAGCATTATGGAGAAGCACATGGGATAAGAGCAAAGGTTTTGTTAGAAAAGCGGGTACCATTATCTTTGCTGGATCTGTTATGATTTGGATCCTATCTTATGCAGGACCGAATGGAATGAATGTTGCCATGGATGATAGTTTCCTAGCGATGATTGGCGGGATATTTGCTCCGCTGCTTGCGCCGATTGGTTTTGGAAATTGGCAGGCAGGAGCAGCACTTTTAACAGGATTTTTAGCCAAGGAAGCGATTATCTCAACGATGAACATCATTTATTTCGCACCTACTGAAGCTGGATTGCAGGAGCTTTTAAGTCAATATTTCACACCACTTGCGGCATATAGTTTTATGGTGTTCATTTTATTGTATATCCCGTGCTTGGCCACTGTGGCAACGATTTATAAAGAAACCCGCTCGAAAAAATGGACGGCGATTTCCATCGTTTATGCTTTAGCACTTGCCTATGTCCTGTCATTGATTATTTATCAGGGCGGGAAATTGCTAGGATTGATGTAATATACGGTTCCATTTTCATTCTCACTTGAAAAATGGAGCGCGATTTCAATTAGAAGGTGAAAACAATGATCATCAATATTCTTATCGGTGTCCTGATTTTTGGTTATGCCGGCTGGACCATGTGGAAATTTATCAATAAATCAAAGCAAGGAAAATGTGCCGCATGCGAATTAAAGAAGGGTTGCGCTGAAAAGACTAGCGTCTGCTCGACATCAGGTATTGCCGACCATAAATAAACTTTTTGGGGATTTCAGGTGCTTAGAGGGAGCGTGAAGCTTGGCTTCACTCTGAGGAAGGACGAGTTTTAAGGGGAATGGGGGATTTTTGCTCCATTCCCCTTTTTACTGATAAAGGGAAAATCGTTTTGTTCCTTCCCTTCCATTTATTACTTTCTAAAATGAACTGAAATCTAAAGTATAATGAAGATGAAGAGATTCAGAGAACAATTCTTGCCATATAAGGAGTTCACCATGTCTAATCATCTTGCGAAATATTATACGAATCTATTTTTTATTGTAATACTGGCTTTTGGTACTGTTGTGGTTTCTTTGTTAAGCTCCTTTACAGAAATGCTCGAGCTGTATGACACCACCTATAGAATCGATATCCTTTTATGCGGCTTTAATGGCGTCATGATTATGGCGATTTTAAAAAGCTGGCGCTGTATAGATCAGGAAATGAAAAGAAGACTGAGCCATTCGCCGCTTAATCAAATTGAAAAAGAATGGATGGAGAAAAACAGTCACTTGCTGCTTCTCATAAAGAATCCGCAGCAACAAACAAAACCTGTCTGTTATTCAAAAACGTCCAGGATTAAAATTAATGGTTTGCTTGCTATTGTTTTGCTTGCGAATATCATTTCGTTTTGGGTTAATATATGACTTTTGGGGATTTCAGGTGCTTAGAGGGAGCGTGAAGCTTGGCTTCACGCTGAGGAAGGATAAGTTTTAAGGGGAATGGGGGCTTGTGCTCCATTCCCCTTATTATAGAATCTGAAAAGAATTGCTTATTTTGATAGCGGTGTCAGGCATCGGAAAGAATCGCGTTATTACTTTAAAATTAAGTTTGATAAAGATAAGTGGTGCCACTACAAAAATAATAATGAAAAGAAACAATATTTGATTCATATCATTTATAGCATCTGTAGTAAGAAAGGAATTTAATACTATAGCTATTGATACCAAAAATAAAACGATCATTTCAATATTCATCGCAAAAAAACGCAGATCCATCCTCCGGATTTGCGCCCGATAACAGAAAACTTGAAATCAAGATAAGATTAATAATGATCCTCCGTATTTGTCCCCGTTTGTTAAAGAAGAAGTTATTGAAGTCCATATTTTAGTATCTGATGTCTTATAACCTCATTGCCAAATGTGAACCACAATAAAAGCAATAAAACTATAACTCCCATCACAAGGCTAAACCAAGCAAAGTATTTATTCTCCCTATTTATTAGGGGGTATAGGACAATTAACAACGCCCCAAAAGCAAGGGTAATCACAATCGCAAGTTGTCCTATTAATATTTCAAAAACCACATAATCCCTCCCTTATTCCTAGTAATTTTTGAACATTATCTTCGAATTTCATGTTGAAGTATTCTGCCCTTTAATTTAGGAACTCTTCTCCTTTGAACTCCAAAAATTGACAAGAGCCAATGGAATAATAAGTGGAATAACAAGAAAAAATGAGAATGTCCAAAGTATATCTAAAATTAATACTATATTGTTACAGCCCTGCGCCCCACATACTACTTCTCGTAATCCTCTTTCATTTATGGCTGAAAAATAACCAACTAGTCGTATTCCAAATAAGAAAAACCATACTATAACAATTGCAATTGAAATTATAATAAGTTTAGATTTTGCTTCTCCTCGTTCCATGTAGAATCCCCCCTGTTTATTTCACCTTCCTCACCCATCATTTTAACATAAATATCCAGCCATTTTTTAGGAGATCTACAACAATTTGGCCCGATTGCGGAAAACTCTATTGTTACTTAACCATTTCCTAATACACCTTTTAGTTCAGAAATACTTTTTCTTTCACGAAAGCAAAACCCCTTTAGATTTCCATTATCTAAAGGGGTAAAGCATCTTAGCTTTTTTCAAATATCGCATCTTTTTTATAAACATCTTAACTTTATTTTAAATACACAGCCATATTCCGCTTATAGCGCCTTTTGTTTTAATGGTAATTCTGTTTCTGTTAATTGAGCTTCTTTCAATTGAACACTTGCAATTGCCTTTTTACCTGTCCCTTTTAAGGTTAAGATAACAGTTATAATGCATGCTGCTCCTGCTGCTGCTAAAAACAGATGGTATGAACCAGTTGCGTCAAAGATGATGCCGGCCAGAGGGGCCCCGATCATCCCTCCGATGTTACCGGCGGCATTGGCAAACCCGATTAAGCTGCCGGCTTCTTTTGTCCCGAATATGCTTGGAAAACTGACCGCACCAATCATACCAGCCACATTTAAAACACTGAGCAGCGCGGCAATCATAACGGCACCCGAAAAGCCAGTTAAGAAAATGGCCACGAAAAATACAACCGCTCCTGCCAATCCATAAATGGCCGTTGCAAATCCAGGACCCATTTTATCCACTAATAATCCATAAATGGGAACCCACATTAATTGCACTCCATTAAAAATAGAAATACATAAGGCTGCTGCCATTGCATCTAATCCAATGCTTTGATAAAAAGCAGATCCGTTATTCATAAAACCCGTCACCGCTATGCTAACCAATATAATGGAAACAATAATCATCCAAAATGCAGGCATCTTTGTTATTTCTTTTACCGACAAATGACTTTCAACATAATCATTGGTCATAACTGATTGATTAGCTTGCTGTGCAAAACCTACAGGGCTTAAACCATATCTATCGGGATGTTCAGAGATCAAAAATAAGGCCATGACGATGATTAACCCCCCGCCAATCACGCCTTGAAAAAGGGCTATATTTTGAACTCCATAACTTTCGATTACTTTGGCGATAACTGGAACAAAAATAAGACCAAATAGACCAAGACCCACGTTTAAAAAGCTCATCATTTTAGCCCGGCCTTTCACAAACCACCATGTAATTTCTGTCTGCGCAATGGCAAAGCCAGCAAAGATGGTTGAAAAGCCAAACAAAATGGATGCTAAATAGATCAGCGTTATGCTTTCTCCATAGAATATGCTGCAAAAAAATAAGGTCAGAGCAACTCCGGAGGTGGATACGAGTGTCCTCACTTTCAGCATTTTTAACAACCGTCCGAATAATAGAGATGTGATTAACCCGCCGATAGCTGTACAGGTAAACAAAAGAGCTGCCTGGGCAATGGAAACATTCAGCAATTCTGTAAGCGGTACCAAATAGACCGGCAATGTAATGTAGGAACCTAATGAAACACTTGAAATTGCAATACTGCCGATTGCAACATTCCGTGCCCTTGAATGCATAATATTCACCTCCAGATATAGTTATAATGACAGATTAAGTGTTTTCAATAATGCAATGCACAATGATTAAAAATCTCTAAAATTACTATATTAAATGATCACATTCAAGACTCGTAATATATTGTTTAAAATCGCACTCTGAAAACATCATTTATTTTGTCGAAAATAAAACAAGCTAATATTCCAAAAACAAGCGATACTATTATCCCCATTTTAAAGTCCTTATTAATCATATAATAGGTTATTAATATGTTAATATACTTTAATGTATGATAAAGTAAGTTGTGAATATTTTATGAACGGGGGGATCATTTTGCAAACGCGTTTATGGACAAAGGATTTTATCCTTGTCTGTGCAACCAATTTATTTTTATTTTTAAACTATTATTATTTATTAGTCACACTTCCTATTTATTTAATTCAGGAAATGAATGGTCCTAAATCACAAGTAGGACTTGTTATCACCGTCTTTTTCATATCAGCCATCCTGATTCGTCCGTTTGCCGGCCAGTGGATTATGTCGTACGGGATTAAAAAGATATTCTTTATCGCACTTGCGATTTACTTAGCATCATCATTCATGTACTTTTTTACCACGACACTTTCAAGTTTACTGATTTTACGCTTGATTCATGGAGTTGGTTTTGGAATGGTTACCACGACTGCCGGAACGATTGTAGCCAATCTTATTCCTGACTCCAGAAAAGGCGAAGGGATGGGCTATTTTGGATTAACGATGAATATTTCGATGGCCTTAGGTCCCTTTTTAGGTTTAATCGCCATGTACAACTGGGGAGCAACTATCATGTTTGCTGTTAGTGCTGCGAGTGTTATGATCGGAACGATCACAGGGCTGTTGATTTCCCTTCCGAAAAAGGATATCAAAGTAGAAAGACCTGTAAAAAAAGGAATTGATCTTCATTCTGTTTTTGAAATTTCGGCATTGAAAATTTCAATAGTGGCCTTATTCTTTGGCTTTATTTATTCCTCTATTGTTTCATTTGTGTCGGTTTATGCAGAAGAAATCCATTTATCACATGTAGCAAGCTATTTCTTTATTGTATATGCTGTTGTTCTTATTTTATCAAGACCATTCACAGGCAGATGGTTTGACCAGTATGGTGCCAACTTTATTATCTATCCTGCGATTTTATTATTTGCGGCAGGTTTATACCTTTTAAGCTCTGCTGCCAGTGCCTTTATCTTTCTTTTAGCAGCGGCTTTTGTGGGATTAGGATGGGGAACGATTTTTCCAAGTGCACAAACGATTGCCATCCAAGTTGCACGACCTGAAAGAAGAGGGGTCGCAACCGCTACGTTTCTTTCACTGTTTGATACGGGAATCGGCATCGGTTCATTAATCATTGGCTATGTTGGAGCAGGAATCGGTTATAGCTCATTATATTTTTACTGTTCGATATTTACCATTTTAGGAATTGGTGTTTATTACCTGCTGCACGGAAGAATCAGCCAGGAAGTCAAAAACTTTTCAAAAGAGAAAACAGTCTAAAAAAATCGGGGCGTCTTTGGGACGCCCCGATTTTTTTACCATCAATCTAATTTAAAGACTGCCTATCGTAAACCGCTTTATTTACTCTTCATCTGCTTTTTAATGATTTTATCTCGCTCGCCCCCATCAGAAAGTTCTTCTGAGAACTCATGGCTCGCTATCCCCTTCTTGCCGACTAGTTTTGAGGTTTGAATGGTTCCTGCTGTCAGATTATTGTTTGGAGCAGCTTGTTCATTCCAATCTCCCATTGAATCATCTCCTTTTTTCTTAGTATTTCTCTTACCGCTTAAAGTAACCAATAAACAGAGACTTTATCAAATTCGCCCCGTCGAATTTGCGCACGATTTTTTTCACGCTCAAAGCGCCACATCCTGTTGCTTTGCCTGACTAGGACGTCCTGTCCGTCGTCGAGCTCGCTCGAAAAATTCCCTTTGAAAAATCGAGGCATCCGCCGGAGGCTTAACTTCATTCAGCCGGGGGTTGAACCCCCACTAAATTGGAAAACTTTTTTGCACTCATCCCTTAACTTTAGAAGTGGGGACTTCTGCTGAATGAAGTTATATTTCCTGTAATAACCATGTTTTCAAAAAAGCAAAATACTCTCGTATTAAATAATTGATTTTTACAAACGGCGGCGACTTGGCATGGAGATAGCTGCTTTTTAGACCCACCTCTTTTGCAATGATTTTGGTTCTAGCTATATGAAAATCATTCGTTACAATTAGTACGGTCGGTTCTTTTACCCCTAATTCCTCTAGCAGCTGCTTCGAAAACTTTAGATTCTCATAAGTTGAGGTTGATTGATTTTCATAGTGTATCCTGTCTTCCGCTATCCCATTTTTCTTTAAGTACCTTCCCATCGCTTCCGCTTCGGAAATGGTTTCTCCAGCACCTTGTCCGCCTGAGACAACTACGGGTATCTCTTGATTTTCCTTTAGATAGCGCGTTCCAGCTATTAATCTTGTTTCGAGTGATCTCGAAGGCTTTTCTCCATGAAGCCCTGCCCCTAGTATAATAACAACATCAATATGATACGGTGCAGCTTCATTGCTTCCTCGCATTTCGGAAATCACAAAAGCTTCAACCATAATAAATGACAGAAGGAATAAACTATAGGCAATGGTGATTATTCGACCCACCGCTTTTAACTTTTGATTACCCGTTTTCTTTATGTACATAATCACCGTTACGGCAAGGAGATTGGCTATGATGAATAAAACCCCGAAGCTTTTGCCAAATAAGATTAATAATAGAATCATAATTAAAATCAGGATAAGATAGATTAAATTTTGTTTTTTTGATTGATTGTTTTTTTCCATATACTCCCTCTTAGCATAAAAGTTTATGACCGAGTGACACCGTTAACACTCCAACTTTATAATGGTGGATTCCGATGATGCTTGCGGCAGACCGGGTAGTAGCTGTCATTGCCGCCGATTTGGATTTGTGCCCCAGCTCTTACTGGTTTGTTGTTTTCATCGACCCGCAGTGCCATCGTGGCTTTTTTTTCACAAAACCAGCAGATTGTTTTCATTTCTTCAATTTTGTCCGCATACAAGAGCATATTCTTGCTGCCCTCGAACAGGTTATTTTGAAAATCATTTTTCAAACCGAAGCCCATGACGGGAATGTTCAATTCGTCGACAATATCGACCATTTGCAGCACATGCTCCTTCGAAACGAACTGGACTTCATCAATCAAGACACAGCTGATGCGCTGTGAGGCTTCACTAACGATTTTATAAAGATCCGTGTTATGATCAATGAGAATGGCTTCCCGTTGCAGACCAATCCTTGATGATACAAAGCCTAGTTTGTAGCGGTCATCGAGCGCCGAAGTAAAAATCAACACATGTTTATTCTGTTCCTCATAATTATGGGCCACCTTCAGTATTTCGATCGACTTCCCGCTGTTCATTGCACCGTATTTAAAAAATAATTGCGCCATTTTACTTTCATCCTTTATTTTCCCAGATTTATTCCATAAATGTTTTTTTACATCAACTGATATTGTAACACTTTTTCATCAAAATAGACTGCCGAAACGTCATCCCAAAGCAATCTCCTTGACAAATGGTTCAGATCGTCATATAGTTACTCACACTAACAGTTATCCATAGTAACTATTTTACAAAAGGAAGTGAAGGGATTTGGAAGGTTTCTTTCAACGCTATTTAAGTTTATATCGAAAGCTAATTACAGAATTAAATGCCTTGATGAGTCCTTATGAGCTTTCTTACTCATTATGGCTGGTTCTTTATTATGTGAAAAATAACGGTCCTTCTACACTGGTTGAAATATCCAATTACTACCAAGTGGAAAAACCAACGATTACAAGGCGGGTTCAGCGTCTGGAAGATATGAAAATGGTGGAGCAAATTCCCGGAAAGGACAAACGGGAAAAAGTAATGGGGTTAACAGCATTGGGTGAAGAAGTCTATCAGGAATGCAGAAAAAAAATTACGGACTTAGAAAACAGCATCATGGAAGGAATTTCGGAAAAAGATCAACTTGCTACATTCCAAACCCTTCCAAAAATAAGAGAAAACATCATAAAAAGTGAGGGTAACAAATGTGAGTAATTCTAAATTGTGGACAAAAGATTTTATCATTGTCTCCTCGATTAATTTTTTCTTAGCGTTAGTGTTTTATTTATTAATCGTTATTATCGGTGTCTATGCCGTTGAAGAATATCATGCGACAGCAAGCCAGGCCGGCCTGGTTACAGGGATTTTTGTTATCGGAACATTAATCGGACGTTTATTCATCGGACGCAGTATTGATTCATTCGGCATGAAGAAAACGATGTTTACCGGCTTAATTCTCTATATCTTGACGACATCCCTATATTTTATCCATGGGGGAATTCACTTTCTGCTTTTGAACCGATTTTTACACGGGATTGCCCTTGGCATCGCCAGCACCGCTGTCGGGACCATTGTGGCAAGGATTATCCCGCCGGAACGCAAAGGGGAAGGCATCGGTTATTTCAGTATGAGTACGACGCTGGCTACAGCCATCGGTCCATTTATCGGCATGACTATGACACAATTCACCAGTTTTCAAACGATGTTTGCTCTTTGTCTTGCTTTAGGAATCATCAGTTTAATTACAGGAGTATGGGTCCAAGTGCCTGCATCTGAGAGAGCAGCGACATCGGCTGATATCAAAGAATTTAAGATTTCCAGCTTTATAGAACCGAAGGCGGTCCCTATTGCCTTGATCACTTTTTTTATTGCTTTTGGATATTCGGGCGTCCTGTCTTTCATCAATTTTTATGCAAAGGAAATTGACCTTGTTCATGCGGCCAGCTACTTCTTTCTCGTTTATTCGATAGCTATCCTGCTTTCCCGGCCATTTACCGGACGTTTAATGGATGAAAAAGGCGCCAACTATGTGATGTATCCGGCATTTATTCTCTATACTGCCGGATTGCTTTTATTAAGCCTGGCGTCCAATGGTATGATGATGATTGCTGCTGCTGTCCTGATTGGACTTGGTTTTGGAAATATGCAATCCTGTACCCAGGCAATTGCCATTAAGGTTACCCCTGTACACCGTATGGGACTGGCTACATCGACCTTCTTTATTTTCCTGGATGCAGGACTTGGATTCGGTCCCTATTTGCTTGGATTTTTCATCCCGGCTATGAGCTATAGTTCCATGTACATGATATTGAGTTTGGTGGTTATAGCATCCGCAGCACTTTACTTCCTCCTTCATGGAAAAAAAGATAAGGCTGCATTCAAGACGGTTGTCCGGTAAAAAAGAATATACAAACAGTCCCTGTCATCATTGGCAGGGACTTGTTTACCATCTATCATTACCTAGATTGAAGAAAGAAAATTCCCTCAGCAGGTTAATATACGATTATTTGCGAAAACGGATAAAGAAGGTTGTTCCTTTCGTACTCGATGTAAAATTCATTTTTGCATTATTTCTTTTGGCAATCGAAAAACAAATGGGCAGACCCAGCCCTGTGCCGTTTGACTTAGAAGTGACAAAGGGGACCGATACTTTATGAATGAGTTCTGGCGGAATTCCAGACCCTTCATCTTTTATCGATAAAACTACATGATCCTCATCATCCACAGTCATTATGTGTACCGACTGTCCTTTTTCCATTGCATCTAAAGCATTATTAATTAAGTTAAGCAGCAGTTGTCTGATTTCATTTTTATCCACATTGATTTCAGGAATACTGCTTAATTCTAATTCAATAAATTTACCTTCCTTGATTGCTCTCGTTTCCAGTAATGGGTACAAGGTATTAATAGTATCATTCAAATTGCAATATTCTAATTTGTTTGGTTTTTCCTTCGCTAAATCGAGGAAGTTCGTGATGATTTCATTGACACGGTTCACCTCTTCGATCATCAAGCGAAAAATATCATTGTATTTTATTAAATCTGCATCTTGATTCATCAATTGCAAAAATCCTTTAATCGTCGTCATCGGATTTCTAACTTCATGAGCGACACCTGCCGCCATTTCGGCAACTATCTTCAATTGGTCAAAATATCTCTGCTGCTGCTCATCCTTTTTTCTTTTTGTAATATCGTTAAAAATAAGAAATAACCCGTCCTTATTGGGGAAAACCTTGATTTCAATAGGAACTTTTGAATATTCCGTCACAAACTCAAAGCTTTGAACTTCCTGCTCCTGGAATGCTTTATTATACAGTTCAAATACTTTTGAATCTTTATACTTTGGCAGAACCTCCCACTGACATTGACCCATAATTTCTTCCTTAGGCTTTTCCAGCAATGCTTCTCCTGCTTTATTTATGAATTCCACTTCCATTTTTGCATTTAAAAAACAACAACCCTCGGAAATATCCTCTAATATTTCTAGCATTTTTTGGCTTGATAATGTGTCAATTGTTCTCACCACTTACTTCATATGATATTAAATTGTTTTTCGATAGAATCAGGTATTTTCCTTCTTAAAGATTCGCTTCCTTTAATTTAGCATAAACCTTCTTATTTTTACATTAAAAAAGTAGTTTCTTACCGCTGGCTGTATTTTCCAATAAACAGATAAAATGTTAACATAATTTCCACATCTTTCTGATAGAAGCCTGATAATTTTTTATAAAATGAAAATAGAAAGGAAGTGTCGTATGATACTCAAAGAGCGAACTGAATCCGAAGAATTATTGGTGATGCGCAGTTTAAACGCACGAATGGAACTAACTGAAAAGGAAAGATTTCATTATCAAAACATCGAAAAAGGATATGAAGGCGAGTTACAATTTGACTTACTAGCACAAGATCTTGTTGAAGAAAGATATATCATTAATGATATTCTGCTAGAGGTTAACAACTCTTATTTTCAAATTGATTCTTTAATTATCTCACAAGGAGTTATTCACTTGTTGGATATTAAAAATTTTCAAGGTGATTGTTTCTTTGAATTGGACAAACTTTATTCGGTAAAAACCAGTCGTGAATTTAAGAATCCTATTATTCAGCTACAAAGAAGTGCCACTCTCTTCCGCCAGCTGCTCCAAAACCTCAAGCAAAATTACCTTGTTGAAGCCTCTGTTATCTTTATCAACCCGGAATTCACCTTATATCAAGCCCCACTAGATCAGCCAATCATTCTACCAACCCGATTAAATAGTTTTATGATGGAGTTCAATAATACTTCTTCTAAGCTGAATGATGGTCACAATAAACTAGCTCAGTCATTAATCTCCTTACATCAACCGAAAAATCCATTCTCCAAAATACCGGATTATCATTATGATCAGTTACAGAAGGGGATATATTGCTGCAAGTGCAGGTCTTTTCTGGTGTTTATTAAAAATTTTGATGTGGTTTGTAAAAATTGTGGGGAACACGAAAGGCTTGAACAAGCGATATTACGGGGTGTAGAGGAATTTAAGCTGCTTTTTCCTGAAAGAAAGATAACCACACCAGATATCTACGAGTGGTGCAGGTTGGATTTAAGTAAAAAGACAATTTTCAGGATATTAAAGAAACACTTTACCGCGGTTGGAATTAGAAGACATACTTACTACGAATAAATCTTTATAAGCGTATTTTTCAGTTTGAATGGTTTCGCATTCAGACTGTTTTTTTTGTTGCTGTTTTGTTCAGATGAAAACTGAATTTAGACCGCTTTTTGAGTTTCCTGGCTTAACTTGTCCATTTGGGACATTTGGGACCTGCTTTTAGACAGCTTTTCTGGTTTACCTCCTCATCCTGTCCTTTTGGTTCCTTCATAAAGACACCTTTTCTGAGGAATCGACTCATCCTGTCCTTTTGGCTCCTTCATAAAGACAGCTTTTCTTAGGAATCGACTCATCCTGTCCTTTTGGCTCCTTCATAAAGACAGCTTTTCTTAGGAATCGACTCATCCTGTCCTTTTGACGCCTTCATAAAGACACCTTTTCTGCGTTCCTGCCTCATCCTGTCCTTTTGACACCTTCATAAAGACAGCTTTTCTGAGGAATCGACTCATCCTGTCCTTTTGGCTCCTTCATAAGGACTGCTTTTCTTAGGAATCGACTCATCCTGTCCTTTTGACGCCTTCATAAAGACACCTTTTCTTAGGAATCGACTCATCCTGTCCTTTTGACGCCTTCATAAAGACAGTTTTTCCGAGGAATCGACTCATCCTGTCCTTTTGACACCTTCATAAGGACAGCTTTTCTTAGGAATCGACTCATCCTGTCCTTTTGGCTCCTTCATAAAGACAGCTTTTCTTAGGAATCGACTCATCCTGTCCTTTTGACGCCTTCATAAAGACACCTTTTCTTAGGAATCGACTCATCCTGTCCTTTTGACGCCTTCATAAAGACAGCTTTTCTGCGTTCCTACCTCATCCTGTCCTTTTGGCTCCTTCATAAAGACAGCTTTTCCGAGTTCCCCCCCTCCCCATCTATTTTAGTCTCTATTTAGTTGTTTTCCTTCTAGGTCAACCGGAACCGGTTGATTCAGCACCAATTCATCCTCGCTGACAATTGAGTCATATGCTAAAATCTGCACCCCCTTCTGGTATGCATGCAATAAAGCATCTGCAAAGGCAAAATCCATTTCCCTAAATGGAGCGAAAACCCGGCAGCCTTTCATTTGCACAACAAACAAAATCGCGCAACTATATCCCTCCTGTACAGCTCTTGCCAATTCCAGCACATGTTTCGTCCCTCTGGAAGTCGGTGCATCTGGAAACAAAGCAGCACCATTATTCACAAGTGTCACACCTTTTACTTCAATAAAGCCCTTTTCCGCCTCTTTTTCAAAATAAAGATCAAATCGCGAATCTCCATAGGTAACTTCCCGCTTTGCCTTTAATACAAAACCGAACTCCTCCAATTTTCCCGCCTTTAACGCTTCAAAAGCTACAGCATTCGGGGCTTGGGAATCAATATTAACCAGATTGCCATTGTTCACAACTGATATCAAAGAGTACCTTGTCTTCCGCTTTGGATTATCACTTAACTCCAGCAACACTTCAGCCCCTGGTTGCAGCAGTTCTTTTAGACGACCGGTATTTTTAATATGAACCTGTTCTTTCACTCCATTTATGTATACCTCGGCAATAAACCGATTGGCCTTTCTCTCCAAAATACCCTGTACAATTTTTCCATATCTCATAGCTTCACCTCCAATTAAACTTACCTTGAACAAAAGCTAATGCACCTAAGATTGTTGTTGTAACTCAATCATTATAGCGCATTAAAAAACGATCCTTCATAATGAAGAATCGTCCAACCTCATCTGGTTATGTAATCATCCCGAAAATCTACGCCTGCCTCATCCTTAAAATCCCAGAGTCTCTGATTCTAGCTTGAACCCTTCAATAACCACATCTTCGTCAATCTCCACTAATAGGCAGCGTTTTCCATTGTATGTGATATAGCGGATATTTTTCAGATCCTTCGAGCTAATCGACACGTTCGCCACATTCGTTTTGATTTTTATCGTTTTAGGAAGGACATTGCTTGCTTTGAACTCGTGTGTTTCATCAGAGACGACCGCTTTAAAAGCATGCTCGACTTTTGCGGTATCGACATTTTCAACTCCGCTTACCTCTAAAATACGGCTGACGTCCTTGTAGTCCAGCATGGGGATTTCACTTTCTTTTGCTTCTTCGTTCTCCTGAAGGATTTTATCAATCTCCTCATAAACATTGGAGATCACCCTGGAATCTACTTCGTCACCAATCACATTAATTAAGATCTGTTCGAAGCAGTCCTTGTCTTCCGCGGCGGTGATGATTTCCTCACAATTGAGAACTTCATCAATATAAGACCAGCTCGGTTCGTTCGCTTTCCCCGCTGAATAGAGAAGATGGTTCACATCTGCTGCATTTTCATTAAAAGCAGGGAACAAAAAGCCGGATAAAGGAGAGTCTAAATTAATAATCGGATCAATGACGGTATTCGGTTTGAATTCTTTTTCAATATAATCAAACAACAACGCTTTCTTCGGCTGATCCATCTTATTTAGACTGCAGAGGATAAAATGGCTGGAAAATACTTCATCATCCCCGCCCTCTTCTGATTCCGGATCCCGCTTTTTCTTTGGTTTACGGTATTCTCCGCGAATAAATGTCACCACAGTATCAAATTCATAAACCGAATTCGCATACATTTTCTCGACAATTTGCAGCATTTTTTCCTGCCAATCTGATGATCCCATATGTATTCCTTCAAAAAGAATCCTTTGCGTGCTATCTTCCACATCCCGTTTAAATTTCAGTTCAAAAAGTTTAGCATCGAGAGGACCTGTTAAAACCTTTTTGAAATTAGCCAAAAATAGCTCCTGTGCTTCCTGTTCCAGCATTTGAAACGGCTGGCATATATGATGATAAATCTCGCCCGATTCTTTTTGCACATATACATGGAAGATTTCCCGAATATTCATGCGATAGTTGTTTAATTTAAATTGTGAGCGAATCGCTGATATATCTTTTTTATTCAAATGTCTCAACTCCCATTCCTGATTATACTGTTCAGACAGAAAAATAGTAATACTTGATCTTTTTAAAAAAAATAATGGAAGTAAGACTATTCAACTTCCTTTACTAAATTGGGCAGTACCTGTGAAATCATTTTTAACGGTCCGCTTGACTTTTGTGTCAGACACAAAAGCATAGCCCCTTCAATGGCTTCCGTCACGGAGAGAGCTATGATATGAGCATTTTCTTCTGAAAAACCATCTGCTGTCAACTTGTCAGCAATAATCCTTTGAATCTTTACATAAAGTTCTAAACATGCATTCCGCACCGGTTCACTTACGGATGCCATTTCACTGACCATACTGCTAAATGTATGGCCAACAATCGTCCCTTCCCGCTCAAAATCGGTGATTAATTTTTCAAGCATTGGCTGTGCTGCTTCAAGAGCAGTCGGAAATCGATTGAAAGTATCTTCAATGTCCGTCGTAATCGTTTTATGCATCGACTGCAGACATGTGATAAGCAGTTCTTCTTTTCCATTCGGAAAATGATGATAGAGTGAACCTTTTGTAATATTACATTCTCTTAATATTTCGTACAATCCTACTCCCTTATATCCCTTTTTCTGAACGTCATTCCCTTTTCCTCTAATTTATTTTTAAGGATAAAATGTAATTTCCCAAATGACCAATTGGATAATTTTTGATTTGCACTTTTCCTTCTCGTCTTTTTAATAGTATTCCGTTGAACACCTACTACATTCCCCATTACAATATGATTGACTTCATGATTCACGCACCACTCGACAAACTGTTTCGTTGTTTTATGTAACGCATCCCCCAAATTGAGCGTTACTTTTCGATAGAGCAAATTTCTTTGCTTGATTGTATTTTCTCCATTGTCTAGAGCCTTTTTTACAACGACTCATGAGAATCGGGAGTTCCTTTAGCGGCGGCTGAGTAATAACAAAAGGATAGCCCCTGCAAAAGTTCCTCTGCATGGTCTATCCTTGATTTTTGTATAATAGGTTCCAAATCACCTAACTATCTTTCACGTCTGTAGGCTTCCAGCTCCGATTTATCTAATTTAGTGAAATATCTTCCCATATTTTTTCTTAGCTGTATCTGAATGCTGCTTAAGGATTCCACTGTTTGATCAGGCTCCGCAAATGTAAACTCGTCAGAAACATGTTCCCGATTGATTTGCAGCGTAAAAGGTCTTTCTTTTGTGGTGATTGCTGGCATAATCCCTTGTAAAACGACGATTTTGCTATTTTCTTTATTGCCCCTAAATGGAATACTAGCATCCCAAATCAGAAAGCTGCCATATTGTTCTTCTAGTTTTTCCATTAATACATAGGATTCGGATATGGCGTTTTCTACATCTGGGAACCACACATTTCTTCCAATCATTTCCCCGGAGACAGGGTCACCTAATTTTACCTGATAAGCAATTTTCATTTTCTTTCACTCCTCTTCTTCATTTTTCAAAAAGTTCAAGCTGGATTTTGCTGCAAAATGAAGCATTTATAAAACCAATTTCATTTCAAATTTGCATTACGAAATTTTTCACTATCATTAACTTGTAATCTTAATATTTATTATAAAAGTTTTTACTATGAATAGCTTGTAAATTGCTCAAACATTCTAACAGATTAATTTGGATGAACCGCAGACCTCCATAAAAATCGGACATCTTTGCGAAAAGCTCCCTACGTAACCTTATTTATTCCATTACATTGATGTATTGTTAGCGTTACATAAAAACCGTATTTATGTTATTATATTAATATATCGATTTGTAAACGGTTACATACAAAGGAGAGGGATTAGCGTGAAAGTTAGAGATTTCATGATTACTAAAGTTTGTACAGTAAAACCTTCTACTACTATCAAAGAATTATTACATGTGCTCCATACAAACCGGATTGGCGGGGTACCGGTTGTAGATGATAAAGGGAATTTAGCGGGGATGGTATCTGACGGCGACGTATTACGCTACCTTGTGCCAAAACCTCTGGGTATTGCCGGTCCTGTATATCTCATCGAAGTTGGAAAAAGAGACGATTTCCTGCAAGAAAATCTGAAGACTCAGGTTAAAGAGATTATGACGAAACGGAATATTGCCTTCGTCTCGCCAGATGCAGACTTTGAATACACGCTTCGCCTATTATCCAAGCATCATTTCAAAAAACTCCCAGTTGTCAATGGCGCTGGCCGTGTCATTGGTGTGATCAGCAGAGGTGATCTCATCGATAATATTTCGCAAAAGATTATTAACTCGGAAACGAAAGAATCACTTCCATTCATTTAAATACTTTGTAAACAATTCACAGAAAAAGAAACCATTTGTAAAGTATTTTTAAATAGACTACTCTGATAAGAGGATAATATGTTCAATATAAGAGCATATATCCTCTTATTTTTTACATAATATAAACATTAAATATATTT
>NZ_JACHGK010000016.1 GCF_014207535.1 Bacillus benzoevorans | reverse complement strand
AAGAACAATAATTAATTAACAATGCGGAAGTAGTTCAGTGAATCGCATGTCTCGAAGAGACGCGATTTGCGATAAAAGCCATGAAGGCTTTTAAAGCACAAAGAAACTAAATTTTGGTTCTGCACTTTATTCAAAGAACAATAATTAATTAACAATGCGGAAGTAGTTCAGTGAATCGCATGTCTCGAAGAGACGCGATTTGCGATAAAAGCCATGAAGGCTTTTAAAGCACAAAGAAACTAAATTTTCGTTCTGCACTTTATTCAAAGAACAATAATTAATTAACAATGCGGAAGTAGTTCAGTGAATCGCATGTCTCGAAGAGACGCGATTTGCGATAAAAGCCATGAAGGCTTTTAAAGCACAAAGAAACTAAATTTTCGTTCTGCACTTTATTCAAAGAACAATAATTAATTAACAATGCGGAAGTAGTTCAGTGGTAGAACATCACCTTGCCAAGGTGAGGGTCGCGGGTTCGAACCCCGTCTTCCGCTCTATTTCTAACAATATAAAATGAAGCTAACCTAATATTAAGGTTAGCTTTTTTTGACAATACAAGAATAAAACCTCATCAAGAATTCCTAGCGGGTTCTCTTTTGGGGTACAAAAATAAGTTAAACAACATACGAAAAAGCGTGGTGATTCACAAAGGGATAGGTATGAGAATTCATAAGCGGAGAATTTCCGGCTAATGTAAATTTTGAGGCTTGATAAGCTGATATAAGCGGAGATATTCCGATTAATGCCTCTAAATAATGCCAAATCCAAGGGTTTGAATAATTTGAAACAGCCATAAAAAATAGGGTGAGAAAACCAGCGGTTTTCTCACCCTATTTGCTTTGCGATTTACTGATTTGCACCTTTAAAGTGAATCCGTTAAAGAATTCCTTGGTGTGTTTTGGCTTTAAATGGATCAATCACACCACACTATTTTTTATCGTATTACTGTCTGCTCCGTCTGGGTCGAATATAGCAGCTATTGGAAAATTGATCGGGGAAAGATCTCCGTTTTGTTCCCCAACGGACTGATTTCGTTTATAGGAGATAAATTGATCAATTAATTGAAGTGAACCCATATTCGCTACCGCTCCATTATCGATTGTATTAATTTTAAATCCAAGGACATTGATTACCATGGGAGAGATAAAAACCATATGATAAACCCTCCTTTTTCTTAAATTAAAAATCCAATGGACAGTCCAATTTTAGAAGAAACTTGATTTAAGTGTCGGGCTGTCAATTAAGTCCGCATCCCATACCAAGGATTGGGATAATATCGTGGGGGAGATGTCGCCATTCTGTTCTCCAATTCCCTGACTTCGTTTATACGAAATAAATTGGTCCAAATGTTGGCTGGGTCCTAGATTAACGACCGCTCCATTATCCATCGTATTTAATTTAATCCCTACAATGTTAAGTACTACCGGTGCAAACATAAATTTCACTCCTTAAAGGGTCGGCAAATTGCCTGTTGTTTCAAAGGAAGAATTGGAATCAATCTGATCCCGGTCGTCCACAAAGCTCCTTGTTCCAAAAAAGTTACTGCCATCCCCCATATTCTGACCTAAGCCCATATTTTTCTTATCAGAATTATGCCATTCAGCCAATAGGTTTTGGCCAACGTTTATTGCCGAGGCATTTTCAAAGGAATTGACTTTAATAATATTAATATTAATGTTGATGTACGGAACAGGACCTGCCATTGGAAACCTCCTAAGTTTTTGTAACTAGGCCTGCTGATTCTTTTTCAGCGTGCTGGAATCTAGAATATCATTATCATTTATGGAAGCAACAAGGCCGATTCTTATACATCTATCTGCCATTTGTTGTCCAAATCCCTGATTTTTCTTGGCGCATACATTTCGGTTTCTCATCGTCGTCGAACTAAAAGAAATAGCGCCCAGGTGGTCTTCATTATTCACCTTCAAGCCGCCGATGTTAATATTCATTGGTAAAAAATTCATGTCCATGACCCTTTCAGTATTTTTTTACAGATAAATTAAAGATATGCATTTGAGGATAAATTTATGTTATTTGGGAAAGGACCATACTGGTACACATCTGTTTCGATTCCGAATCTCTAAAGACCGTTTCGTCGATAAAGGGCTTTTTTCATGAATGAATTGGTAATTTTAAAATATGATTAATTATAGTGATAGACTTGTATAAGACTATTTTGAAAGTAACGGGGAGGATCCATCATGGATATGAACAAGATATTACAATGGATGGATTTGGCGAAAAAGTCCCAAACGACTGATTTTTGGAAGGATATATTTGACCAGCCCTCCTTTAATGAATTTATGACAAACACTCAGGACCAGGGGCAGCCAGCCAGCCATAGCTTTAACCCGGGGGTGGGAAATCACTTTCCACCAACAGACATTTATATAACGGACGAAGATGTCTTGTTAATTTCAGACTTGGCAGGCTACGCGAAAGAAGATATTCATTTATCCATTTCAGGTACAAACCTATTAATTAAGGGGAATAACAGTCGAGCCATCACAGGAAAGCTCGTTCATCAAGAACGGCATCAGGGACCCTTTCAACGGATAATTCAGCTTCCTGAGCCGGCATATCCCAATCAAATGAAGGCAAAATTCAATGAGGGCCTCCTATGTATTTCATATAAACGGCAGTTTAGGGATGAAGAACAAGTTCCAATTGATTAAACCTGCAGCATGAGGGAAGCTTTTTTATTTTTTTTCAAGTGAGGTAAATAGTTCTTCTTGGGGAAAATCACACCGAAAGAAAACTGGCTTTTCTCAGTTGGATAGGGAGCAGATGGGGAATCATGAATACTTAATAAATGTGGGGATTTGTATGTCTATTAAAGATTTTTTTAATCATAAAGATCAGATGGACGAGTTGGACAAGCAAAAGTTAAGAATCAATGCACTTGAGGTTCATATTAAGAGATTACTAAAATTTGAAGAACAATTTAGGACATACACGTATGAAAGCAGCAGGGCAGAAAAGAGGAAAGAGAGGAAACGAGGTCAAACTGATGGCAGTAATATAGAAAATCTAAGCTTGCAGCAGGAATTAAATGGGCAAAATAAAAAGCTTGATGACATTTCTCGAAGGCTTAACAGACTAGAAACAGCAGCTCAAGACTTGGCCGCTTCTCAAATCATCAGAAGCCCTCAGCCTTCTTCAAAAGTGGAACCCTTGCTCAAGGAGGAAAGGATAAGGCATATAGTAGAACAACTCCTTGCCGATCGATTGGCTGCCCATAGCCGCAAGGAAGAAAAGTTGCAAAGAAAAATACAGACATTAGAGAATCAAGTTTCAAAACTTATGGAGCGCGAAAAGAGTCATTCCCAGCTATGGGGTGATGGTCATGTGGAAAAATCGGATCAAGCCGAGGAAGTGAAAGCTATCCATCCCTTATTCAGCAGGGAAAATGGTAGAAGTGATGAGGAATCTGATGACTCGTTCCATGGATCTATCCACATGCGGCTTCTTGTTTTGGAAAAGAATTATCTACTGGTGAATGAAGTACAAGCCGGAATGCTTAAACAAATGGATCAGCTTATGGAAAAGTGGAATCAGCTCCATCATAGTGAGGAGGACGTAGAGAATTCCTCCATAAAGCAAGAACCGTTATCTAAAACGATCTATATTGATAAGCTTTATTTAGATAAATATGAGCAGAATAATAACTTTGCCCAGCTCGGCATTAAAAATTTAAGCGGAGCCCTTAATATTGGTGCCACTTATGGGAAAGATGCAGTGCCAAAGGAAGTTACGGAACATCTTAAAGAGGAGATTGCCAACATGAAGGGTTTAAAAGAAGAAATGGCAAACCAGCAGCCCCATGCCGACGCGAATGAAGATACTCAAGACGATGAATCATCATCTGATATCAATGCGGATTTGTTTGAAGAAGAGGATGGGTCTTATATTGACATCGAAATTGCAGACGATCACGATTAAATAAATATACCATTTCATCATATAACAATATTTGTGTTACAATTCTTCTAGTTAATGACGATTTTGACATCTGCATGAACGTTTGGTTTTTAGTAAAAGACAGCCATGAGTAATTGCTCTAATTCCATAGAAGGGATGTAAAGGAGCTCAGCCGTTCATGCAGGCAATCTGTGAGTAAAGGAAGAAAAGAATGAGTAAAACATTACCAGTTCAGAAGAATGAATACATAGATGTGGTTTTCGAGGACTTAACCCATGATGGAGCAGGGGTGGCAAAGGTAGATGGCTATCCTATTTTTGTACCGAACGGATTACCCGGCGAAAAAGCAAAGATTAAAGTTATTAAAGTCAATAAAGGATATGGTTTTGGCCGTCTCATGGAAATAACTGAGGCCAGTCGATATCGGGTGGATGCCCCGTGCTCGATCTACAAGGAGTGCGGCGGCTGTCAGCTCCAGCATATGAGCTATGAAGGGCAGCTGTATGCAAAGGAGAAACAGGTCAGGGATGTTCTGCAGCGAATTGGCAAGCTCAAAGATATAAAGGTCCACCCTGTCTTGGGAATGGACAACCCATGGGGCTACCGCAATAAATCCCAGGTTCCGATTGGTGAGCATGAAGGCGGTCTAATTGGCGGTTTTTATCAGCAGCGGAGCCATCAAATCATTGAAATGAAAACCTGTTTAATTCAGCAGGAAAAGAACGATGAGGTCATTCAAAAAGTAAAAGATATTTGCAGCCGCAATAGTGTTCGAGCCTACAATGAGGAAAAGCATAAAGGGGAGCTCCGCCACATTATGGCCCGTTATGGGATGGTCAGCGGTGAAGTAATGGTCGTGCTCGTCACGCGGTCAAATGAACTGCCAAATAAAAATAAGATTGTGGAAGAGATTGTGACCGCCATCCCTGGGGTTAAATCGATTGTGCAAAATATCAATTCGAAAAAGACGAATGTCATCTTTGGCGAGCAAACCAAGGTACTTTGGGGAGAGGAAGTCATTTATGATTTCATCGGTGACATCAAATTTGCCATTTCGGCACGCTCCTTCTATCAGGTGAATCCGGAGCAGACGAAGGTATTATATGATAAAGCACTGGAATATGCCGGCTTAGGCGGTCATGAAACGGTTATAGATGCCTATTGCGGAATCGGAACGATTTCGTTGTTCCTAGCGCAGAAAGCTGGAAAAGTATACGGAGTTGAAATTGTCCCGGAAGCGATTGAGGATGCGAAACGAAATGCGGCCCTAAATGGCATAACAAATGTGGAATTTGCTGTAGGTGAAGCGGAAACAGTGATTCCAAACTGGTATGAAGAGGGAGTACAAGCAGATGTTTTGGTCGTCGATCCGCCGCGCAAGGGCTGTGATGAAAAACTGCTGCAGACGATTCTTAATATGAAGCCGAAGAAGGTAGTCTATGTTTCATGCAACCCGGCTACACTAGCACGCGACCTAAGAATTTTAGAAGATGGCGGGTATAAGACGGTTGAAGTGCAGCCGGTGGATATGTTTCCGCAGACGAGCCATGTGGAGTGCTGTGCGTTGATAAAATTGATATAAAAAAGAAAAGCTCGTTTAAAAAGATCCTTATTTAGACGAGCTTTTCTAATTACATAATCAAAGCAATTCGTTAGAAAAGCGATAAAAGATTCTTGGGGATCCGTCTTCTTTGATTTCGATTCGATCTACTAGACGGTGTAACATCTCAGGTGTTAACTCATTAAATTCAAGATAATGATTTAGCTCTTTCTTTAGTTTAGTTATATTGGACTGAGTCGTTTCTTGTATTTCTGAATTAGCTTTTTCTAACTCATATTTTTCTAAAACCAAATTACTTAGTTGGCTACCAATATCCTCAATGGTTAAACGGTAGTCCTCTATTGTTATATTTGATTTAGCAAGAAGTTTTGTGAGTTTAACTTTTTCATTATTTAAATCTTTTATCATTTTTTTAACTTTAGTTAGACGCTTTTTTGTATTATTACTTACATTACTTGCTTTCTTGGTGATTGAATCCATTATACTATCCATGTTTAGTTTGGATGTTATAGATCTAATGTCCTCTAGTACTATTTCAGCAAGTTGAGTTTCCCTAATAAAATGTTCTGAACATGCTTTTATCCCGTGCTTATTATAGTTGCCACATACATATCCTTTTCTATTTTTCTTAAAATGCAATCCTCTTCCACAATCAGCACAGAAAGCTGTATTTGTAAATAAATGAGCTTCTTGTTGCGGTCTGATACGTTGTCTAGAAATAATTAAGTCCTGAGCAGTATTGAATGTTTCTAGAGAAATGATGGCTTCGTGTGTATTTTGCACTATGACAAATTTAGATAACGAAACTAATTGTCTTGGATCTGTGACAGTGGGCTTTGTATCTCGACATTGAACTAATGCTCCAGTATAGTGAGGATTCATTAAAATTACTTTAACTGCTGAACCATGCCATTTATCACTTGCGTTAGACTTTCCACTAATTTGAGCAGGAGTTGGGATTCCATCATTATATAATCCACGAGCTATACCATCAAATCCCTTTCCTTCGATATATTCTTGAAAAATACGCCGAATAATATTTGGGGTTTCATCGTGTTTAATAAATAGCTTTTTGTTCTCAACGTAAAAACCGTATGGAGGATGAGAGCCATTAAATTGCCCCTCCTTAGCTGTTGTTCGAAAGGTGCGCTTTATACGATTACTAGTTTTTTGTGATTCTTGCTCATATATCCAAGCATAAAGTCCAAACTTATCTTGATCATCTTTTAAAGTATCGATAGCACCGTCCATTGTTTTTAAATGGACTTTATGTTTGTTGAGAACTTCCTTTAATTTATAGGCAAGGGGGACATTCCTTGCTAGACGTGATAATTCTTTAGCAATAATTAAGTCGAACCTTTGTTCTTTTGCGTCACTAATTAATTGATTTAGACCTTTACGGTTAGAATGTGTGCCTGATTCAATTTCTTCGTAAAAATCGTATAATTCCCACCCGTTCTCTGAACACATTTGTGTGAAAAGTTTTCTTTGATTTTCGAGTGAAGACTTTTGCTCTTCTTTATTAGTTGACACACGAACAAGCGCAGCAACCTTCAATGTTTTATTAGTTAGTTCATGTTGTGAATTTTCTTTATATGAATTTTTTGCTAATGCTAATCTCATGATTGAACACTTCCTTCATCATGAGATGTAGTGGTGATATCTTTAGCATATAAGCTTTTTACTAGTTGGTCAATTTGGATATTAATTAGATCAGTTATAATTTCTTCTAATGATATTTCATTTTTATAAATGCGTTCTACGTTCATTGTTAGCCTCCGTAAATTTGGTGGCTAGATGTTTCAGCCGGCTTACTGATCTAGCTGAAATATGATACTTTCAGATTTTTGATATTCTAAGAGCAAATTCATATAAAATTAAAGTTTAAATTTTCCGTTTATTCGATATTTATTTGAGGTTCTTTTGAAGTGATATATATATATAGCATTTAAGAAAAATTTTAAAGAACTACTTGTGTTTTAAATAAAAAATTATCCGCAGATTACCAAGCCCATGTAAATGACTTGGAATCTCTGCGGATTTTTTATCAGACCCACTATTTATTCTAATAGTGTCTGTTTATTGGAGCTTTTTTTACCTATCTTTATTATCCGCCCCATTCTTTCGAATTCACTTGCACAAAGAGTACTATGAATAATTAATTTGCTAATATCATCGCGGAAAGTGTTGATTTTATTGTCTGTTGTCACAATATGCACTTTTCCCATAGTAAATAGATCAATTAGTTCATTTGATAATTCAGTCGATCTAGAAACCCGAGATAAATCGGCTGTAACAATTATATCGAATTTACTTTCTTTACAATCCTCAAACATTGCTTGTAGGCTTTTATTTTTATGAATTCCAGATCCGATATCGCTATAAATGGTATCTAATTCCCAATTATATTTTGAAATAAAGGCCTTAATTTCTTCTGTTTGATCCTCCAAATTGAAGTTTACATGTCTTTTACTAGCTGTTCGAATGTAGGCTGCACATTTCATAATTTTTTCTCTCCTTAGTGATTTTGGTTTTAAAGATGTGTAAAGGAACCTTTTACTTTCCTAATGTGTAGAACATTGTATCCATGTTTTTTCTTATTTTAAGAGGTAAAAAGAGCTTATATAAAATTATTTTAAAAAATATATCCGAATGTAAAACCCTTGAATAACCAATGTTCTGAAGCATTATACTTTGGGGTTTTTGATATTCTAATAGAAAAATAAAAGTTTCAATCTTCAGTTTTTAAAAATTTCAATGAAAAAATTTAGATAATAAATTAAAAGGCCTGCCATAACTTCCTATTCTCTAAGGATGTGACGGATTTATGTTGCATATTTAATTTTGCATCCCGTCTTAGAAATTCATAGAAATCATTATTATTTAGCTCATTTAATTCGGTAGTTCCATAGTATTTTAAACCTCTTTCTTCATAAGAGATTTCATCTAAAATGTGATCGCGATGTATGCCCTCAACTAATACAAAACCTGTACGCCAAACAGCATACACATAATTACTATACTCATACAATTTCTTTTTTGCTTTAGCTATTCTTCAGGGTCACCAAAAAAATTAGAATATTAACTTCTGAATCTGCTTCTCGGATAAATGAAAGGTTAATAATTTTAATAAGAAAATTTCTATATAGCAATCATCAAGAGATTTTAAAAGTTCATTTATAAAAGACAAAAAACTCTAACGAATTGATCCATACTTTTGTAAATTCGTATAATCCTGACGCCACCCCTATATGGTTAGATTTTAAAAGTTCAAAAATACCTTTAAAAAAGTCAGTAAAGATCTAGCAATCTGATTTTTTGAAAGTATAATATTTAAAATTTAAGCAAAAAGGGGGAAGTAATCACTACTGAAAGGGTAGGATTGCAAACATTATGATTAAAGCTACAGTAAGTAAAGGAACAAAAGTGGCAAAACATTATAAAAATTATGGCGGTTATTCTTATAAATATTTTGTGCTTGGGAGAAATCCGTTTGGTGTGAAGGGCGGACAAAATGGGAGTTGGGTTGAGGGAGAAGTGTTTGGGGAGGCTGTTCAAACCAATTCTATTATGTTGTATAAAGCTGAAAATGTAATAAACAAAGTAATTTGTAGTATTCCGAATGAATCTATTGAAGTTGAAATTGAGTGGGAGAAAGTCAAGAAAATTGCAGCAAAGCGAAAAGAGGAAACTTTTGAAGCTGCTTTAAATAAATATTTAAGAGAACTACTAAATAATTAGGATGAATATTGATTGTTTTATTATGTAAGTGTAATGCCGCATACCCATCAAGCTAAGGGTTTATATTTCCTACTAAGAACAATATTTAAGGGAGATATGGAAGAGGGAGAGGCACTTTACATTTTTTAAGTAAACGAACAGCTAATGTTTGATGTAAATCAATGATTGGTATTCCCAAAGGGTACTGTAAGTATTATTGAAAAATGGTAACAATAAAGTATTTAAGAAATGAAAAAGATGACTATTGTTGGTTTCTCACAGTAGTCATCTTTTTATTTCCTTTATTGGATACCGGTTGTGGTTTACCTTATCCATTTACATATTAAAAGGAAGATGATGACCTTTTTTTCTTTAATGAACATATATACAGAAGCTCCATTAGGTAGTTTGAATAATAAGTTAATTCATTTAAAATGGAAATTATAGATATAATTTACCTAGTGATTTTGAAACGAGGGATTATTAATGGAATATTCAGCCGGCTTTACGAGCGAAGGATGGTTCCAACAGGAAATTGAATATACTTTAGACCAACTTCACAAAGGTTTTAGGCGTAAAGAAATAAGAAGTAAAGTAATTGAGGATAATGTTTTCTTGTTAAGAAGTGAATCGGCGATTAGTAAAAGGTTTCAAATGGTTTATCGCAGAGCAAAGACATTATATCCAACATTATCTGAATACTATTTCAATGGCACCAATTCTGACCAAAAAGTACTGTTATTATATAGCTTTCTTAAATGTTATCGATATGCCTACGAAAATTTCTATGAATTGATTGTTTATCGATATCAACATAGGAATGGAACTTTACAGGTTTCAGATATGAGTTTTTATATGGAAGAAAAGGAACAACAATCAGAGAAAATCGCAAATTGGCATATAGCTACAAAAAGGAAAATCAACAGTACACTTCTATTATTTTACAGAGAAAGTGGTATGATTGAATTATTAGAAGATGAGTATAAAGTCTCTCCTTTACATGTGAGTCAAGCTCTTAAACAGTTTGCAGAAGAACAGGACGTTTTGTTAAAAGCAATCATAACATTAAAGGCAGGTAGTTAAGAGTGACCATATATAAGCGATTAGAACAATTAGAAGAACGTATAAATGAAGAAGGGTTTACAACACCAAAAGGGATTGGCAGTGAAATTCCACATTTTGTTTTTGATTATCCAGCAGAAGATGAATTAACAGTACGAACATATGTTGAAGGATTATTAAAGCGGACAACATTAAATATAAAAGAAATCAATCTTTTTGAATTTCTTATTAGCTTGTTTGAAGATGATTTAGAAGAATTAATAGCTATTGCTGAAGAAGAAGGCTATACAGAGCTTTCTCAAGCTATTCAAACTGTTTTAGAAGATCAAGATTTGTTGGTGAACGCATTCATTGAAAAAGCAGATAACGTGGAATTAATTTTTATAACAGGTGTAGGAACAGTACATCCATTTATTCGCTCTAGTCATTTACTTAAAAAGCTATCTAATCATGCATTTAGAACACCGCTTATATTATTTTATCCGGGTTATTTTTCAGGAGTAGATTTACGTCTATTTAACAAATTCCGACATGAAGATGAATACCAAATTACAAGGATTTCATAAGGAGTATGAATAATGATTATTCAAGAGATTTTTGAGAAGAAAATTGACCGACCAATTAATGGTGTTGTACAAGCAGGTCAAATTGATGAAGATACAATTCAAACCGAGTTAGAAGAATACGTTGTAACAGCAGAAATTTTAGATAGCTTAAAAAGATTTTATAAAAATTATGAGAAGTCGTATTCAACACCAACGAAAAATGTGGGTGTGTGGATTTCTGGTTTCTTCGGTTCCGGTAAATCACATTTCCTTAAAATTTTATCTTACTTATTGGATGGTAAGAAAGTCGGGGAAAAAACGCCATTTGAATACTTTAAAGATAAAGTTTCTGATACCGTACTTTTAGATGCAATGTCTCGGATAGAATCAAAACCCTCAGATGCATTGTTATTTAATGTTGGTTCTGAAGCAGGAGCCAGTGCAGCACGTGGAACGAAAGAAAGTATTATCGAAATTATCTTACGTATTTTTAATGAACATTTAGGTTATTCCAATACGCTATGGGTAGCGGATTTCGAACGACAACTATCTAGTGACCAAAAATATGATGCTTTTTGTTCGAAAATTGAAGAGTTGCATAATGAAAAATGGCAAGATTTCCGTGCGAAATTCCGCCTGCGTTATGCAAAGATTATATCGGTACTCTGTGAAATAGGATATGAAAAAGAAACTGCAGATTTCTTAGTAAAATCAGCACAAAAGGAATTTTCGATTTCAGCTGTTCAGTTAGGAGAGCTTGTTGCAAAATATTGTAAATCAAAAGGACATGATTATCGCTTAATCTTTTTAATTGATGAAGTCGGACAATATATTGGTACAGATAATAACCTAATGCTTGATTTACAAAATGCAGTAGAAGAAATTGGTGCTGCTGCGATGGGACAAGCATGGATTGCTGTTACTTCTCAGGAAAAGATTAAAGACGTCTCTAATATGAATGCAGCCAATACAAAAGATTTTTCGAAAATTCAAGGAAGATTTGAAACACGGATTAATTTATCGAGTTCAGATACAGACGAAGTTTTAAAACGCCGTTTATTAGAAAAGACAGAAACGGCTTCGAAAACATTAGAGTCCATTTTTGAACCGAATGAGCAATTAATTCGTAATCGCCTTTCTTTTGATAAAGATCGAACACAATATCGCTCAGGCTATCGTTCAACTAATGAGTTTGTTGAAACATATCCATTTATACCTTATCAAGTGGATTTATTGCAAGCTGTTTTAGAGAAAATTGGTATACATGGTGAAGGTAGTTCTTACGCTTCAAGAGGGGAACGTTCATTATTAAAAGCTTTCCAAGAAGCAGCGATATATAATGGCCATGAAGAGTTAGGTGATCTAGTAACGATGGCGGAGTTTTATCCAACTATTCGTCAACATTTAGAATCAGCTATTGTACAGACGATTTCGAGAGCTGAAAACCGTGCAAAAAATTCGGAAGGTCTTGTTGAATATGATGTTGATGTATTAAAAGTATTGTATTTGATTAAAGGAATAGACCACATTAAGGCAACACCAAATAATATTTCAACACTTTTATTAGAAAGTATTCAGGCTGAGAAAAATGAACTTATAATTAAAGAATCATTGAATCGTCTAGAGCAGACGATGTTTATTGAAAAGCACGCAGATGGTACGTATTCATTCTTATCAGATGAAGAGCAAGAAATAAATAAAGAAATTCGTAACGTTGATGTTAATGCTATCAAAATTAAAGAAAGATTAGGCGATACCTTCTTTGAGAAAATGTATCCAAACGCTAAATATAACTATCAAAAGGGAATGCTATTTGATTATAATAAACGCTTTGATAATTATTTAAAGACAAATATGAAGTATCCGTTAACGATGCAAGTCATTACGGGTGGGTTAACTACAATAGAAGCTGCTTTACAGGCAATAGAAGGACAAATGGTTATTTATTTAAATGAGGAATTAATTGCAGAAGCAGAAGAAGCCATTCGTATTTCTGAACAAATACGTCGTTATGTGAATTTAAAACGTAATCCAAGTACAACGCAGGCACAGCATCGTATTTATGATGCGAAAATGGATAGTATTGGTGACTACGAGGTAAAGGCAGAAGAATTATTACGAAAAGCTTGTGAAGAAGCAATATTCTTCATTCAAATGCAGGAGCGTATCTTCCGAGGTAATTTTGAAAAGCAAGTATCGGATGCTTTTGATATGTTAATCCAAAATACTTATAAGTATTTGGAATACATTGATGAACCAATTCAAATGAAAACATTCAAAGAACAATGGAGAAACCTAGCTGAGAAAGGTATTACAAATGATTTATTAGGTGAAACAGGTAATATAAAAGCTTATAACGAAGTATTACGCCATTTAGATGAACTCATTCGTATGCATCAGAAACCATCGTTAAAGGAATTTATTGATAAATATAATCAAGTTCCTTATGGCTGGAGTGACTACGATACAATTGGCATTGTCCTAGCTTTATTGCAGTCCGGTAAAGTAAAGTTAATGATTGCAGATGAACACTTCACACCAACGACTTCACCTCAATTTTATGATAAACTTGCTCGAACAACAGAGCGAGATAAAATCCGTGTGATTCCTGAAATTGAAGTAGATCCAAAAGTGCGTCGTGAATTCACTGGATTATATAAGGATTTATTCGGACGAATGGATATTGGTGATTCTTATCAAGAGTTCGCGAATGCAATTCAAACTGCAATAGGGAAGTATTTTATTGATCCATTAAACGAGATGGATGACCGTCGAAAGAAAGCTTTATCTTCTGAATTTGCATATCCAGAAGGGACAAAAATTAATTCTTTAAAAATCGATATACTTCGAGTAACACAAATTAGAGAACCAGAACAACTTGTAAAGGCATTTATTGATGCCGAAGATGATTTATACGATTGGCAAGAAACGATTGAACAATTAACCGGTTTCTATTTAAAAGCACCGATTGAGCGTTTTGATGAGGCAGTAGCGTTTTTAAATCAAGTACAAAATGATTTACGTTACACCCAATCAGAAAAGGTAAACCTGCTAAAGAAAAAAATAACCGACATTTTAACAAAAGTATCACCATATAGTGAAATTCCGCAATTACCTAGTTTAATTGAAAAGCTCGATCAAGCAATTCAAGAAGAAGTAGCAGAACAAAAACAAGGTCTTGCAAGTCAAATTACACAATTAGAGAAAAAGATAGATGATTTAAAAGATTATTATTCAAATAATGAAATCATTACGGAATTAATAAATGATAAAATGCAGAACTTCAAAATGTTGCAACAAGAAATTCTTAATAGTAATAGTCTAATCACGATTCAAATGAATTTGACGAAACTACGTACAGTAACAGAAACAATTCAAGAAGAAGCAAAACGTAAAGAAAAAGAATTACTACAATTAAAACCGCCAACACCAGACACACCTACTACTGTTGTACGTGAAAAAGGAACAAAAGTCATTTCTTCAGTCGAATTAAAGAACATGATTTCACATACAAACATCGAAACACAATCTGATTTAGATAATGTACTAGCTGAATTACGAACACAGTTATTAAAAGAACTAAAAGAAAATACATTGAAAATTGAATTATAGGCAGAGGAAGGGGGTTTCCCTTCCTTTGTTGTATGAGGTGAAAAAAGTGAATAAAACGGAATTGAAAAACTTTGCCATTCAATCGCGTCGTCAATTGATTGATAAAGTAAAAACAAAGGCACTCTTGTACGGTATTGATGAAAAGAATGATTTAGAAATTGAAGAACAATACGGACAATTAATGATAAAAGATAAATCGTATCCACTATATATGAAACCAGCGTTTATTTCTTTGAAAAACCAGCTTAAACAAAAAGGTTTTAAGCAGTTAGTTGAAGAAGTTGCCTACACATGGTTTAACCGTATTATTGCAATTCGTTATATGGAAATACATGATTACTTACCTGAAAAAGTAAATGTGTTGTCAAGTAATGTAGGACGGGTAGATCCAGATATTTTATTTGAATATGAAACGATGGATTTACCTGTAAAACAAGAAGAAATTCGTGAATTATTACATGCTGGGGATACAGAAGGCGCATATCGCAAGCTATTTATTGCACAATGTAATGCATTAAATAGTATATTGCCATTCTTATTTGAACAAATTCAAGATTATACAGAGCTTTTACTTCCAGACTTTTTACTAGATGCAGAATCAGTCATTAAAGTACTTGTTCAAAATGATGAATTAACCAATAGTTTTGAAGAAATTGAAGTGATTGGCTGGCTGTATCAATATTACATTGCAGAAGAAAAAGACCGAGTATTTGCGCAAAAAAGCAAATATAAAAAAGAGGAAATTCCTTTTGCAACACAACTCTTTACACCAAAGTGGATAGTGCAGTATATGGTACAGAACTCACTAGGACGCTACTGGACCGAAGCGCATCGAGAAGATGAGGATTTAATCAGTAATTGGAAATACTTCATAAAGCATGAAGAAGAGGATTTCCATGAGAAAATTGCTCTTTATGTGAATAAAGAGTTAAGAGTAGAGGATATTAAGCTACTTGATCCTGCAATGGGAAGTGGACATATTTTAGTTTATGCGTTTGAAGTGTTCTTTCAAATCTATGAGAAGTGTGGTTATCCAGAACGTGATATTCCACGATTAATCTTAGAAAACAATTTGTATGGATTAGATATTGATGACCGAGCTTATCAATTAGCAGCATTTGCTGTAGTCATGAAAGCTGCTTCTTATTCTCGTCGTTTCTTACGTAGCGTTGAACGAGAAGGGATTCAGTTAAATTTAGCATCGATTCAAGAAACGAATTATGTTTCCGATGATGTTTTTTCATATATTGCGCAAGAAGAAAAAGGCACACGTTTCGAAGCAGTGAAAGCCTTTTTCAAACAATACAATAATGCGAAAACATATGGTTCTTTAATTAATATTTCGGAACGAGATATTACATTTATTAAAGAAAGATTAGAGCAGATTCAAAATAATCCTGTACAAGATTTATTCTTTAGTGAAGAGCATGATATTGCGAAAGAAGTACTTCCAGACTTAGTTCGACAAACGAAAATTATGCGGAATGAATATGATGTTCTTGTGATGAATCCACCATATATGGGTTCTGGGAATATGAGTAAGGAATTAAGTGATTTTTTGAAGAAAAGTTATCCCGATTCTAAGGCAGATTTATTTGCAGCGTTTATTGAAAAGAGTTTTATACTAGGCTCTAATTCAGCGATAATCAGTAATGTTACAATGCAATCATGGATGTTTTTATCAAGTTATGGAAAAATGAGAAAAAAAATTTTACGTGAAAAAACGATTGATTCATTATTGCATATGGACAATAACGTAATGGGTATTGCATTTGGAACAGCTGCTACTGTGTTTAAAAATTATTATATTGATAGTTATTTAGGAGTATATAATGAAGTTACTTATAAAGATATACAACACTTGAACAGACCATCTTCGTTCCCAATATTAAAAAATAGAAATAACACAACATCTTTAGAAAAATTCAAAAAGATTACAGGAGAACCTATAGCATATTGGATAAGTGAAAAGATATCGAATGTGTTCCAAGAGGGAAATGAACTCTCAACATATGGAGATGCTCGAAGAGGTCTACAGACTGGAGATTCTAATCAATTTATAAGATTGTGGTTTGAACTTAATATTAATAAAATATTTTTGGATAATAAGAATTATGAAAGTGACATATCGAAAAAATTCAAATGGTTTTTATTTAACAGTGGAGGTAATTATAGGAAGTGGTATGGAAATATAATTGAAGTGGTTGAGTGGTTCAATAACGGAGAAAAAATAAAGTCTACTGGTAAGGCAATTATACCATCAGAAGATAAATATTTTAAACAATGTATAACTTGGAATAAACTTTCTTCAGGGAAATTTTCAGTACGGTTCCAAAGAAAAGGTATTATTCAAGGAGATGCTAGCCCTTTTTTTTACACGGAAAATAATTCTAATCTCAAATATATAATGGCATTATTAAATAGCGTTATAACAGTAGAATTAATGAAGATATTAAGCCCTACTATCAATTTTGAAGTAGGAAATATTGCGAAAGTTCCAGTGATTTTAGCGAGTGATTTGATTCCTCAAATTAAATCACTAGTTGATGAAAATATTCTGATTTCTAAAGAAGACTGGGATGCTTTCGAAGTTTCATGGGATTTCAAAAAACATCCTTTAGTTAATTCACATAGCTTGCAAAATGCTAATAATGAGTGGATAAATATAACAAAGAATAGATTTAATAAAATTAAGTCAAATGAAGAAAAATTAAATAAAATATTAATTAACATATATAACTTAACTGATGAATTTAACCCTACTATTTCTGATAATGATATAGCGATTAGAACTGCTAATTTATCAAGTGATGTACGTTCATTCATTTCTTACTTTATCGGTTGTTTGCTGGGGAGGTATAGTTTAGATAGCGAGGGAGTTGTATATGCAGGTGGAGACTGGGATAATAAACATTATTCAACATTCAATCCTCTGCCTGATGGAATTATTAATTTTACAGATACTGTCTATTTTGAAAATGATGTTATCGTTCGTTTACGTGAGTTCTTATCGGTTGCTTTTTCTTCAGATACAGTGGATGAAAATATGCAATGGCTAGCAGAAGCGCTTGAGATGAAGAAGGGTGAGGATGCTGAGGCACGTTTACGTAGGTATTTTTTAGATGAGTTTTTTGCCGATCATTGCAAAATGTATCAAAAAAAGCCAATTTATTGGTTAGTAGATTCAGGTAAACAAAAAGGGTTGCGTACACTATTTTATATGCATCGTTATCAGCCAGATACAATAGCAACAATTCGTTTTGAGTATTTGCAAGAAATTCAAGCTAAATATCAAAATGAAATTACAGATTTAGAAAACCGATTAGTGAATCCAAACTTATCAGCAAGTGAGAAGAAAAAGCTAACAGCAGAAAAAACTTCTTTTGAAAAGAAAATGGATGAACTACGAGAGTTTGATAAACGTTTAGCTGAGATAGCTAACGAAGAGATTGAAATTGATCTAGACGATGGTGTTAAAGTGAACTATGAGCAGTTGTATCGTGGTGGAAAAGGTGTATTAGCGAAGATTAAATAAATCATGGCCTTCTTACTTTGGTAAGGAGGCTTGTTTAATATTAAGGTATAATTAAAATTATTAGTAAATATTCATAATGAGGTGACACAATGAATGTCATTGAACTGTTAAAAGAGCGAATAGAGGACGAGCTATATAAGAAAAATAAGCCGCGCACGGTTATTTTTTGGTATGACGAGCAAGGAGAATACACTGTTTCTGATTTAGAAGAAACATTAGCAGAGCAACCAATTCATATCCGCCAATTAACGCGTAATAATTTCTTTACGCTTAAATTAGAAATCGAGGTGGAAAAGAAAAGAGATTCTTTTTTATTATATGCTGATTTTGCAAAACCAGCGATAGAAGACAATTTTTTACTGGATATGGAGCTTTACGGTACAGAGTTTAAAGCTGATACTAATGCTTTACTTGCAGAACAGTTGCAAGTAAGTGATGCCATTTTAAGACCTTTGATTAAGGAATATGGAGACTTTTTTAAAAGTGCAGAGCGTAAAAATAAATTAAAGAAAGTCGTACCCCCTAATGCTAGTGAACGTGATATAGAGTATGCTATGTTAGCAGTACTAACAGGCGCACCCATTGCAAATATGGAAGAAATTACTCGCCATTTATTGTTGCGTGGTTTACAAGAAGAAACAAATGAAGTGTATAAAGCCATATCAAAACGGTTTAGCTCGAATCGTATGTGGGAGCTCATTTCGGAATACTTTGGTTTACAATCAAATGATTTGACATTGCAGTATTTAATGGAGCATGTTTTGTATGCTCATTTCCAACGTCATGCACAATTTGAAGAACAGTCTTTACAAAAGAAATATGAAACAACACGCGGAAATGTTTGTGCTTTATTTATTGATGAATGGCACCATAAAAAAGAAATTGAAGTAGAAGTATTAGAAAATTATATAAAGGAAATCGAACAAAGGTTTTCAATTGTAGAGGTGTTAGGTGAACGTCCTATCGAACAATATGCCAACGTTTCAACTTTTCCTGTCATTGATCATTTATTGACGAGTAAATTAACGACTGAACTCCTTCATCAAACATCCAATTTTGATGCTTGGAAAGACATTTTGCATAAACGGTTAAAAATGCATTGGGCGAAACGAAATGAACAAATTCAACGTTTATTAAGTGTATTGTTAGATGCAGTTGATTTGACGAAGTATAAAATGTTCTTGAAGCAATATGATACGCGTGAGCCTTTATATGTTCAATATACAAGCGAACTTTATTTAATTGATCAAGCTTATAGACGTTTCATGACCGGCTATATGCAATTAGAGAATAATGAAATGCTAGAAACTTTAGCTGAGCAACTAACAAACTGGTATGAAAATAAATACTCGTTGAAAATTGCACAAGAGACCAATTATCTTTTAGAAACTGCAGAAGTAGGAAAGTTACCAAAACAGGCTAAATTTTATAAAGAAGTTGTGCAACCTATTCTTGATAAAGAATCAACACGCGTATTTGTGATTATTTCGGATGCATTACGATATGAAGTAGGGGCAGAATTAGTATCTCGTTTAAATTTGCGTTCGAATGGAATTGCCTCTATCAGTCCGTTAGTTGCGAATATGCCAACGTATACACAATTAGGTATGGCATCTTTATTACCAAATAAAGTATTAACGATTACTGAAAATGGAACAGTATTAGCAGATGACCAACCTACAAATGGATTAGCAAACCGTACAAAAATTCTACAAGCAACTCATCCAGAAGCAATTGCCTATCGTTTAACCGATTTATTAGACTGGTCAAGAGCGACAGCAGATGAAAATTTAAAAGGAAAACGTCTCGTTTACTTATATCATGATGTAATCGATGCAGCAGGTGATTCTGCAAAATCTGAACGAGATACTTATATAGCTGCGGAACGAGCAATAAAAGAATTATCAATTGCTGTTGATCGGTTATCTAAATGGCAAGCAAAACGAATTTTTATAACAGCAGATCACGGATTCCTTTATCAGTATCCAAGAATTGAAAATGATATTAAAGTAGTGAGTGTTAAAGGTAAAATCATTGATTCGAATCGTCGCTTTGCTGTTGGTCATGATTTACTAATAGATGATGGAGCTATTAATGTGCCAGATGGTTTTTCAACATTAGAAGGTGTTGAAAAAGTGATTGCTAAAGGCGTAAACCGATTTATTGGCGGTGGAGGATTACAGTTTGTACACGGCGGTGCAACACCTCAAGAAGTAATTGTGCCACTAATTGATTATCGTCGTACTTCACAAGCAATTCCTGTTGAAATCAGTGTGGCCATCCCAAAACGTGTCATCACAGGATTCCGTATCCAAGTGCCAATATATCAAGAACAAAGTATTTCACAAGAATTTAAGGCACGAACAATTCAAGCTGCATTTTACCTGAATGGTGAACGAATTTCGAACGAAATTGAATGGACATTTGATATGACTGGTGAAAACCATGAACGTACGGAGCAACTTATATTTAACCTTGTAGAAAACTATTATCCAACAGGGCAAACTTGTGAGTTGAAAATGGTAACCGTGGAAGATGATAAAGTCACACCATATCGCGATACAGAATTTACAATTCATATGTATAATGCGCTTTACTAATGAAGCTAGAGGACTATTTTACATAGTTCTCTATTTTTTTTTGTCTTTTATTTCTTCTAACAGTATCTGGGTGATTGCTATATAATTTAAATTAAGTTGATTGATCGTAATTATTTGAGGGGGATGCTGAAATGTTAAAAGTAGGAGAGATTATTAAAGGCTCTTTCTGGCCGGAAATTGTTGAAATAAAGCATTTTGAAGAAATTGATGATGATTTGTTTTTAGTTGAATCAATTGGGCGTAAAACTAATAAATACTATGAACAGTATTTAGATAGGGTGCAGCTAGGTCAATTAGAGAACATTAAAGAAGAGGAAAGTTCCTTTAATTCTGAAAGACTGCAACACTATTTACAATATTACATTTTAAAGACAGAGGATAAATTTTCGAAGTCACGTGCGCGAGGAAACAAAAAGATTATCCCACTACCACACCAAATAGAAGCTGTGTATAGCCGCATGTTACAGTCACCTCAAGTACGATATTTATTAGCGGATGATCCCGGAGCAGGGAAAACAATTATGTCCGGAATGTTAATTCGTGAGTTAATTGCCAGACAAGCTGCAGAGCGTATATTAATTTTAGTTCCCCCTCTAGTATTAAAGCAATGGCAGGAAGAGCTAAAAGATAAATTTGGAGAAGAGTTTACGATAATAAATCGAAGTTTATTAAATAGCTCAAGTGAAGTGAATCCATTTGAATCACATGATAAAGTAATTGCATCAATTTATTGGGCTTCACGTGAAGAAATTAAAGCCTTTATTTTAAAAGCTCAGTTTGATTTAGTAATCGTCGATGAAGCACATAAAATGGCTGCATATACGCATGGCGTCAAGAAACGTAAAGTGAATCGTACGAAAATTTACCAACTTGGGGAGAGTTTACTTCGTCACACAGAGCATTGCTTATTACTAACTGCAACACCGCATAAAGGAGATAAAGAAAATTTTCGGCATTTAATGAGTTTGGTGGACCATGATATTTTTTCTCGTTTAAATACAGGTGATTCTATATATGAAAAGAGTAATCCGTTTGTTATTCGTCGTTTAAAGGAGACAATGAAAAATTTTGATGGTACTCCGTTATTCCCGAAAAGAACAACAACGACAATTACCTTTGATTTAAGTTATGGCGAACGTGAGCTTTATGAAGAAGTAACTTCTTATGCACGCGAGCATTTTAATCAAGCAAAACAAAATAATAAACCAAACGTAGCATTTGCGATGATGATTTTACAACGTCGCCTAAGTTCGTCATTAGATGCTATTTATTTATCCCTTAAACGACGTAAAGAAAAGTTACAAGAATTATTAGAGTCTGAGTTAACGGCCAATAAATCGATTGAGCCATTTGAATACGACGAACTTTCAACAGAAGAGCAGGAAGAAATAGAGACTTTAGTTGAAGGAGAAACCGATGTTATTGATTTAGAGGAACTAAAGTTAGAAATAGAGATTCTAGATGGATTAGTTCGTAAAACAGAGATGCTCGTATATCAAGATATTGAACGAAAATATTTAGAGCTTGAAAACACGTTATTTGGTCAGGATGGATTGTTATCCAAAGGAGAAAAGATTCTTATTTTTACGGAATCAAAAGATACTTTGTATTACCTTGAACGAAAGCTCCTACAGCATGTCCCTGAAGTCACAAAAATCGTTGGGAATTTTTCGATGGATCAACGTCGTGAACAAGTGGAGCGATTCCGAAATGATGTACAAATTATGCTTGCTACAGATGCCGGGGGAGAATCTATCAACCTTCAATTCTGTAATCAAATGATTAACTATGATATTCCGTGGAATCCAAATCGTTTAGAACAGCGTATGGGACGTATTCATCGTATTGGACAAAAGAATGAAGTATTCGTCTTTAATCTTGTTGCGAAGAATACACGTGAAGGAGATGTATTGATACGTCTACTTGATAAGATGGAACAAATGCGCACGGATTTGGGACAAGATCAGGTCTATGATTTTATTGGTGAAGTACTAGAAGAAAACAATATCGATTTATCTCACTTAATGGAGGAAGCGATTAGCGGCCGTGAAAATTTAGATGAGCTAATTGCACAAATGGAAAAAACATTATCTGAAGAACATGAACGATTACTAGAATTAGCAAAACAAGAACGCTTAGATGATTCCAGTTTTGATTTACCGGGTGCAAGACGTGCATATCAAGAAATTTCAATTAGCAGTATGCCTTCGCGAGTCTATGGTGAGTTTGTAGTAAAACAGTTTGAAGAAACACGTATTAAAGTAAATATCTCAAATGATGGCAATACAGTTCGAATTGATCGTTACCCTAAAAATATTCGTGAACTAATTAAGAAGCGAAAATATTCTTTAAGAACTGATGAATCATTACGGTTTACATTAAGACCAGATAAACAAACAGAACAGTTATCAATATTACCGAATGACCATCCATTAAAAAAATTAGCGATGGAATTAGCGAGTCAAGAGCTGCAACAAGTGGCTTTACCAATTTGTACAGTAAAAACATTTGTTAGTGAACCTTTAACATTAGAAATTAGTCGTATTAGTGTAGTTGATGGTACAGGTCGAGAGTTAGAACAAGAATTAATGTTATTAGCTAAAAGGAAAACTGGGGAATTCATTCAAGTAGATCCGTATTTATTATTCCAGAAGCAATTTGAATTAATCAATATAGTAGGTACAGAAGATAAATCATTTAAAAAAGAATCTATTCTTCAAGCGAAAAAGATACTTCAATCTGTTCAAATGAAACGAGATGATTATTTAAACCGAAAGAGTACTTATTTACGTCGTTCATTTGATGAACAAATGCAAACACTACAGGAAAGATTAACTAATTATTTAAGTGATAATTTAAATAATAAAAATAGCGCATTAATTAACCAAACCTACACTCAAATTGAAGACATAGAGGAACGTAGTAAAGATCGGCTTGAAAATATTGAAAGAGAAAGAAGTATTCAGTTACAATCCATTAAGCCGATTACACAACTGCATGTACAACCAATTGTAAGTGCAGCACGTGTTATTCCAAAAGATTTTATACAAGTTGTAAAAGAGTATGAATATCATAATGGGCGATTAAACATCCGTGTTAAGAATGCATTTGGTTTAGTCGATTTCACGAGTGAAGAAGCAGATAGTAATACACGATTTATTTTATTAACACCGTCATTAGAGTTGCTTTCACAACAATTGGAATTAAATGATTACCAAGAATTAAATGGATCAGTATATGTTTATGTGGTAAATCAACATTATATTGTTGAAGAAGTGAAAATGGAACAAATCGTTGGGATCTAGTTAGGGAGAAAGTCATTTGATATAAAAAAGCTTCTTTGTTTCCAATAGTTTGTGGTAATTGAAGGAGGATTATTTCATGATTAGTGGCATTGAGCAAAGTTTAATAAAGGCTCGAAATACTGCAATAAACGTTATTAAGCTCCATCTGGCTGGTAAGTCAGTTAATGAAATATCATCTGATTTAAAAATATCCCAAGAAGAGGTACTGGAAATACTCGCAAAGTTTGAATCAAATGATCAATAAATAATTATTTAATGCTTTGTAGAGATGCATGTGGTATGAGATAAAATCTTTCTTGAAATAACAGCAAATGATCCTCTAGGTTACCCCGGAATTATCTGCACTTTTTTGGGGTAACATTGGACTTCCTGAGATATATTAGTCGGCGAAAAAGGGTCCTGATTGATAGCGGAAAATGCAGTAATATCAATGGTTGTATCCCTTCAGATATATGAAGTCGTTCATACACTTAATTGGGTATACCTAAACATACCCAATTAAACATATGAAACTGTGTGTAAAAATAGGGAGTTTGTTATGATTTCTGGGAAGATAACAAAAGGTTTTTATAAGCTACAGAGAACATAAACTGTATGAACTTAACCAACAGAGATTAGCTATTAATACCGGAGATAGCTATTAATACTATTATTTCTTTAAATGTTTGATCGACGTAGATATATTGAAATTTATAGAGATTGTGGTAAATTGGAAAAATTAACCTTTTTAATAGCCATGACACAGTAGGTGATTTTATGCGAAGAATTCTTGTAAATAAAATACGTTGTAAAAAGTGTGATGAGGTTATTGAATCGAAACATGAACATGATTTTAGGTTGTGTTCCTGTGGCAGCATTTTCATTGATGGAGGAACTGATTACCAACGTTTTGGCTGGGGAATAAAACAAACCGAAGAAAAATTAGACATAGATGAATTTATTGATTTTAGTTACTCGATTTATGAAGAGGACTAAAAAGTTACTGCTAAAATCATACTTAATAATGTTGCACAAGCATTGCAATTAGTTGCTTCGTGTGATTGTGCTGATTATGGGAAAAAAAACTGATAGAGACCAACATTAGTTACTATTATCAGAGACTCTTAATCGTCTTTATTGATATTTACTTCAGCCAAAAAGTTGGGCAGGCTTAGTGGGGGCAATAAAATTAATAGATACCACTATTCGTCTCTATTAGTATAATTCACTACAAAATTATTTTACTTTTACGAGTGAAAATTGTTTCGTAACTAATAATAGATACCATTAATAGTTACGATTATAAGTAACGGCATACGGCCCATAAAAACCATATAATGAGTAGTCTAGTACATCTGTTAACTCCTTATGTTGTCACATATACTCAACGCATGTTGAGACGATAGTATTGATGTCAAAAGCGGGTAAATAAGATTATGAAAGGACCTTGAATTAAAGGGATTTTCAGGCAGGATAGGATTGGAAAAAAGTGCCAGTCTGCCTTTGTTTTTCTGTTCACGGAAACAGTTCCACGGAAACTTTGAACCCAAAATCGGTCAGGTTGTGTGAGCCAATTGGTTGTCAAGATTTTCAGCGGCAAGATGGTTGTTAAGGAGGTAAGCATGGATTTAGGAAAATGGCTATGGCCTTCAGCTGGTATGGATTTTTGGAAAATAGAAGATACAGAATATCAAGTTGAAATAAAGTGGTCTTTAAATCCTTTTTTGGATTATAAAGAGCTGTCATATAAATTCTATAATTGTGGTTTTCATATATTCAAGAATGTTATTGAAAGTGGGCATGATAATGTAAAATCAGATATGTGGTTTCTACCGGGCATATTTATGCTTAGACAAAGTATGGAACTTGGAATAAAAGCTCTGTTGTGCAGGGTCAACACCAAGAAAAGAGATATGCAGGATGTTTTTGAAAAATGCTGCCATGACTTGCCGATGCTATGGGGCAAGTACGTTGAGAGCAATGCAGAGAATTACTTAACTGATGAAGAAAAGCAATGGATCGTATCATATTTAACATCGCTGGAATTGGTGGATGCGAAGTCAGATATGTTTCGTTTTCCTTTCGAGGACGATTTTCTTTCTCAATATAGAGGTAAGTTTATTGATAATGTTGATGTGGCAAATAATATGCTGCAGGCTTTTGCACTGATAAAAAAGTGCATTGAGTGTGGTGCTATTGATACAATAGATGAGTTTGATGACAAGCTCAAACCGCAATTCTTTATAATGGCATCTCATGGAATTGGGAACTGTTATTTTTGGCAACGATTGTCTGATGATGGTTTTCATGTAAAGGTAACAGGCTATATTGCAGTTGCTGACTTCATTTTCCAGACCGATAAATTATCCAAAGAAGAAAAGACATATCCCTTGATATTCATGCTGCGAAATGCAATAGAATTATGTTTAAAGAGACTTTTTTATAGCATGGTCAAGAATGGTGTACCACAACATGTTTTCCTTTCAAAAAGGAAGAGTCATCTCATAAAGAAGGACCTTTGGAAAAATGTAAAACCAGTAATACAATACTATGCTGATGAACAAGGACAGGATACAGAATTAATAGATGTCGTTGAGCAGAAGTTGTTCGCAATAAATGATATAGATAAAAATGGGGACAACTTTAGATATCCAACCTCTTATAGTTTGGAATACAGGATTAATGATAAAAAGCTAGATTTAAAGAATGCATATGAATATATGCGTTCATTGCTTAACTTTTTAGATCGCTGTGATTCAATGCTGGATGCCGTAGCAGAATATGAAAATGAGGCACGTTCTTATTATGAAGCGGAGATGAGTTCCGAAATTGAATGGAATTAGAGTAGAAAAGTGGTAAGGAGTAATGGAAAGTGGATGAAAACAAGGATTATGATGTAGTCATTGGTAAGGTTCCAAAGAAAGATAAAAAAGGAAATGATATAACCAGTGATAAGTTGGGTGCAGGCGGTTATCGTCGAAGTGATGGTACATATTCTGGTGTAGCCTATGACCTTGAAATCATAGATGACAAAACTCAATTGACTAGAACTAACGATAGAGGTGGAGATCCTAAAAGGTATAAGGATATCTCGCCGGTTGGCCAGTTTATTATTGATGTTTCGGAAACATTGGCAATTAAGACAGCTGAATATCTGACTGAATATCTGACAGATAAAGCTATTACAAGTTTTGATCAATGGTTGCAGAATAGAAAGAAAAAGAATAAGAATAAGAACAAAAAAACTGTCAGTATCAATACAAGAAAAACAAAAGCACAGCAGATATTAGATGAACAAAGCAAAACTCGAAGTTCTGAGAATGCAACATCAAGTAAGACGATGTCAGCTTCGGCAACAGTTGAATTTGATAATGCTTACGAACAGTACACTATTAATATGACAAGCGAAGAAGCACAAAAGGAACTTCTTGATATATTCATGCTTTCTGTTATTCGAGCAAGAAAGGTATGGAAAATATTACATGCAAATATCGTAGATACTGCAAATCCATCAGGCCAATTTATTGAAGGAAAAGCAATGGTCGAGAGACTAAGTGACCCCAATGTTATCGGAAACATTAACATGATATTAGAGAAAAATCCTGCTTTATTGGAAGAGTGGGAATCAATTGCTTTATCAGAAATATTGGGCAGTGAGCTAATCATAAACGAACAATACATGCCTATTGATGATAAAAGATTTAGAGAATCGTTGACAGATATTCCGACTAATAACAAAAAAAGGTAGCGAGTAAGATAACAAAAACAGCCCCTGCCGCCGTAATGGTAGCAGGGGCTAATACTATCAGGGATTCTTCTTCAATATTTTTCCGAAAAGTTGAAGCAACGATCTCAACTAAAAACGAACTGTGTTCCTGTAGGGGAGAAAACGGGAAATTACCACTTGGTATAGAAGAAGCTGAACTCGCATTTTTATATAAAGTTTTATAGACAGATAAAGAAAAGAAATAACTTCTGTTTTATTAATCGATCAGGCGAGATTATTGAATACTGTTTTGAAAGGGATAGTGTAGCCTAGCCTTGATGAAAGGTCCTGAAAGGTAATCTGCAGGGCTTTTCTTTTTTATAAAAAAAGGAAAGAAACTATTCCATAATCATCATTTGAATTACCCTATTTATTAAAATTACTTGGAAATTTATGATATGATTATTATGATTAATTAAATTGGAGATATATAAATGAAAATAAAGGTGAACTTTTTTGATAAAAATTTATTGAAAAATTATTTTTCAGTCTTATCAGTAATAAGTATTTTAATGTCTTTTGTCTTAATTGCGATTAATATTCCTAATAAATATAAGCCTATCACGGGAATAGTAGTCTTTCTGTTTTTACTTATTATTTACTTTATTATGTGGATTCGAGCTAATCTTACTAACCACGTGACATTAAATATCAATAATTCAACCGTACGTGTTAAGATAGGAGATATTTTTGAAGAGGAAGAATTAAAAGTAATCTCTTTCAATGAGTATTTTGACACGTGTGTTGATAATAAGATCATTTCAGAAAGAACTCTTAACGGTATATATATTAAACAACAAGTAGATGCCGTGCAAGAACTTGATTATTTAATTGATACGGATAAAAAGTTAAATGAAAAAATTACTTCTATTAATGAAGATAGAGAAGTTGGCAAAAAGAAGCAGTATAAGCTCGGAACAATTTTTCAACATGGCAACTACTTGCTCACTGCTTTTACCAAGTTTGACGATAACGATAGAGCCTATTTATATATGAATGATTATATTAATTTCTTAATTAACTTTTGGAATGAAGTAGATATTGTATATGGAGGACGTACAGTGTCAATACCACTGTTAGGTTCAGGAATGACAAGATTTAAAGAGTATAATATGGTATCTGAGCAAGAATTGCTAGAATTATTAATATGGTCATTTAAAGTAAGTAGAATCAAGTTTACCTATCCTTCTCATGTTTCAATAGTAATACACGAATCTATAAAGGATAAAATTAATTTTTATAAATTAAGGAGTGTAGAGAATGGCTTATAGGAATGGTAATTACGCAGCGTTTTATGTAAGTGAACCTTTTAATGAAAGTAATTTGGGCGCATCAGCCACGAAGGATTTTGTATCTTACAATCTATTAAAAGCTTGGAAATCTAACGATAGCACTTTTCCGTTCATTGACTCACATAATAAAAACTATAATGTAAGGGATGGAAGTGATTGGGAAAAGACCTTGAAACCCCGTTTACATGATAGGCTTAATAATTCAAAGAATATTATTTTGTTTTTAAGTTCAATAACTAAAAATAGCAAAGCATTAAGGGAAGAAATAAACTATGGAATTGGTACATTAGGGCTACCGGTTATCGTGGTTTATCCAGAGTATAGTGATAAGAGTGATATTATAAATTGCAGTTCGAAAACCTTTAAACAACAGATAAAGAATTTGTGGGATAAATTGCCTGCTTTTCGGGATTCTATGAACAGTGTCCCAACGCTACATATACCGAATAAAAAGGAACTGATAAGAAAAGCGCTGAACAATAAAGACTTTATGATTAATTCAAAGTGTACTGCTGATCAATATTTTTATTCTTGCTAATAAAACAATACAAGGTCATCTTGGTATTATGTCAAAAGTCTGGAAGCGCAGGGATGGTCTCGTGCTTCCTTCTCAACTCTTCCTGTAGAGAGAAGTGTCTAATACTTCTAATTGAATAAGAAAAGCTACAGGCGTATAATAACCCAATCACAAATTATTTATTGTTCATTATAGACAGGTATCATTAAAAATAAAGAATTACGAGGTTAAACATATTATCCAGACAGATTTAAGTAAATATAATGATATCAAAGTGTTAATGAATGTGTACTCTATTTTGATTATTTTCTTCACAAAACTGTCGCTAATTAAATACCTTCTAGTAAACTCTCGGCTTATTCTGTAAATTTTGTACTTCTTAAAATACTTTGTTTTAAAGCAGATTTGATATCATCTAATATGACAAAATCTACTGGCTTCTGAAAACGATCCTCAAGTTCAAATTTTAAGTCCATATAATTATTAAAAGATAGGTCCGAACTGTTAAATTCAACTAGCACATCAATGTCGCTGCATTCAGTTTGCTCTTCGCGGCTGTACGAACCGAATAATCCAATTCGCTTAACACCATATTTTTCTCTCCATGTATTTAGGTTTTTTGATAATACATCTAGGATTTCTTGTTGCGATAACATACCATCACCACCATTTTCAATATTGGATATTTGTTTTCATTGTGGCATTACTCTTTTTATATATTCTCCAGAAATAAAAGGGTAGGTCCTAATCGTTATTTCAGGCATGATAATGTCCAATTAGTCCGTCATACGTTTACTTGTTCTTTTTTGGGCTAATGGTATCGTTTTTTCTGTTACTACATCGATTTTAATATCATTGAATGTGCAATATTATGACGCAATTGGAATATGATGAACAATATATGTATTGCTGTTACAACTAGATGAAAGTAGTCTGTTAAAGTTTTGAATTGGTGAAAAGTAATTTTTGTTATTATTAATGATTTTACTCTATTCTTACTAATTTATTTTTTTCCTCATATGTATCGATTTCAATAATGTAAAAGGTAAAGTCAAACTGCAATCCAAGAGTTGCTGCAAAAAAGACAGCCAATGCATCTCTATCTTTATCAGTATTGTGTCCATGTCCCATTTTAATGACAATATCCAGAGTGTTATTTGGTTTAAATGCCAGATTCAGCTCTTGGATATGCATAGTATTAAATAGAAAATGACGAGCTTTAAAACGCTCGATTACCTCATTTTGTATATTTTCATTCATTCTAGCAACCTCCTTCCCGGAAAAATCAATCTTCTTTGTCATTTGATTTCTTAATTAGCACTTCTTCTCGCTGTCTTTTCAATTCATTTCCAAAAATACGAACTAATGCAGCATAGGAGGATTTTGCTTGTTCATTTTTTGCTGCCCTTTCTAAGTGTTTCATAATCTTAGCCCTGTGGTCTTCGTTGTTTTCAGTGGGAATATAATCAGCCTCCTGTTGGTATAGAATTAAGATACTTTTGATGAACTTGATACGATCCTTTTCACTGTCCGCATCAATTAGCTCCTGTATATCTTTTGATTGATGAATATTTCCAAGTAGCTGATCAAATTCCTATGATTCTTCATCTTTTAAATAAATATAGGGTAGTTGACATCGTTTATTTTCAGAAATGAAACGGTCCAATTCGTTTGATAGAATATTTATTATTTCTACAATTTCATCCCGACTTAAACCGTGTTTAATTAATTTACGAACGGTTGGTTGGTATTAATGGGATAGTGTGCTTTTCTTTTTCTATCATTAAACGATGTAATTGTTCAATAACATCTGCTTGTTTTTTTGTTAGATTATTCAAATCTTCGAAATACCACTTTGCTTGAGTGTCCATAGAGCAGTCTCCCAACTTGTTCTAAGGGTTACCTATTCTTCTTGAACCATTTATTCCATAGCTCCTGAAACAACAAATTTCGTTTAATCATGACTGCATAGCCAAAAGCTAGTCCAGCAATGGTAAATGGATAGATTTGTTGTCCAGTGACCTTACTAGCGATAACTAAATAGGTTAATGCCACTGGCAGGCAGATGCCGAGGATATTGACAAAAAGCATCAGTTTGTGGAAATCCATTCTATCTTCTTCACCTTCTTTTTCTAGTTTTCATAGTAAAGATTTCCTTTCATATATTCGTCATTGGCTGTTATTTTAAAGGAACATAATCCATCTCGTGCATCTCTGCATATTCTAGGAGGCGATGTTCTTCTTCTATAACTTTTCCAATCATTTCGTTATTTAAATATTGAAGATATTCATTTGCTTCTTCAATATCTTCAAATACTTTACCTATGACGATATGTTCTCTAATATCAAAACCAATCACAACGTATCTTTTCACTCCCGCTCCCATTCCTTCCCACAGTCAGGACATTGCCATTTGATTATACGGTCTTGCTCCATACTGGAAATCCCGATTTTTCTAGTAAAGTGTGTTGCATTGCCATAATGGCGTTGCATTTCTAAAGGAATAGGATCTCCTTGTAAATCAGCTTTGCAGTAAGGACAGTACTCTTTACTATCTTTTAATTTCCTCATTTTTTCTCCTTGTAATTTGTTGTCTAACTTCTTTGGACAATTTATTTAATGATCATTGTCTTATGTCACTAAATCTTGTTTCTTTTCGTAAGCCAATTCAAAATTAAAGAATACTATCCCACTATATCCGCCATAATACATCCACTAAGCGGATTAGAGAGGTCAACATGTCTAAACAGCCAATTCATTAATTGTGGTTCGATGCTAAATTCCTCAGCTATAACTTTTCCTTCAATAAAAAGTATCGCAAATTCAGCCCGTAAGCTAATATTAGGGCTATGCTCTTTTACTGTCATTACTGTAACCCAATCTTGATATTTCTCCATATCAGTACCTGAATCTTCAAAGTCAATGGCAATTTGCTCGTTATTGGTTATTTTGACAAGCTTGTGGTAAAAGTCTTCAATATTTTTCTCAAATACTTCCTTTTTCAATTCTCCTATTACTGCATTATCCCTGAAATTTATGGAGTACTGCTCCATATTAAGCCTTTCATTCAAGTGCTTCTTCCAATCAGTTTGACTGAGTGATTGAGTTGATTTTGCTGTAAATTTTTTCACGATACCAAGAGCGTAATACGTACCCATTTATTTCCCTCACTTTACTAATGAATGATAGTAAACCCAATTGTTCCTTCGTATTTTCACAGCGCTTTTATTTATTTATCAAAAGCTATTATAAGTATTAATGTGTGAAATATATACCCTAAATCCTTGAAAAGTCAGTTTGCAGTCATGAATGGCTTGTTTAAAGACATAAAAAAACCAATTCTATTGGCGATTCCTTTTGTTTTAAAATGAATAAGAAAGCTAAAGTGGACAGTAGTGGGTTTAATCACATAAGGATACAGGGGAAGGATACATTGATTGCAGGTTATCGGAGTAATTTGTAAATATCTATGAAGGTTCTTTGGAGAGTATTGAAATCTCTGCTAAACTTATCAATTGGGAAGGGTAACCGGTAACCAACTGCCCCGTAATCCTTATTAATCATAATGTTAAATGGAGGTAAGGCTTAATGGGACAAGATTATTTGGAGGAATTTAGAACTAAAATTAAAGAGCAATTACAAAAAGAAGCGGAGCAAGAAGTCAGAGAAGAAGTTGCAAGAATTTATTTGGAGACAACTAATTATGACGATGAAACAATTGCGGAAAAGGTTAAATTAGATCCGCAACAAGTTCGTCAACTTAGAAAGAACTATGAAAAATGGCTGTGTGCCAAAAATTTAGAGATATCAACCGAACCGCAATGCATTACGAGCGGATTGCCTTCACAATGCTTACTACCTGAGATGTATGTTAAAAGGGGGAAACTAGAAGGAGCTGAAAATATGCTTTTGCTCGGTTTACATGCCACCGGTTTGCGTAGATTCTTAGAGATCATTCCTAATGACACAAAGCAAAATTTACGAAAGATGTTAGAACAGCAAGATTTAGATTAGAATGTCAAAGTATGGACATTGGTGAAAAGTCCATCCAAATTGCATCAATAAGTAATAGAATAAGTCGAGTGGACTTATTCTATTTGATAACAGGGGTTAAAAAGGGGTAAAGTGTACGATAGAATAATAGTATATGATAGGTTTTATTTACTTTTTCTTTTACAAACTAATTTAATAGAATGACCTTTTTGGTCGAGGAATCGGATAAAAATCATCGGTAAGATGTATGACGAAACAATCGTTGTATTCTTGCCGATGTTTTTTTATATAAAAAATCCATATGGAGGGAACCAAATGAATCAAATGCTAACGTATTATGTTGTAAAAAGAACGAAGGAGAAAGATGAACAATTTGCAGTGATTGATGCAATGTCGCTGGGCGAAGCGAAGGCAATCTTTGAAGTTCGGTATAAAGTTGAGAAGGAAGCTATGACAGAGGGTGAGGCATTTTACATTTTTCAAGTAAAGGAACAGTTGATATTTGATGAAAAACAACGATTGGTACTTCCAAAGAGTGCAGGTACAATGTGTAGTATTAAAAAGTGGTAGCAATGAAGGGTAAAAAAATATGAAAAAAATGACTTCTGTTGGATTCTGACAGGAGTTATTTTTTTTTGTGCATATTTATTGGTAATTACTTAATTGAATAATATCATTCAACCATCTATTTCATTCTTCATTGCTTGTCAAAGTAGTTTATGGTAACGATTAATAGTAACGAATAGTAGATACGGATGGTAGTTCAGGAAAATAAGTCAAAGAAAAGCTGATTTATTAATGTTCGTTATGGTATCTATTAATCGTTACCAAACCTATGACAGATCTATTTTTGAAGTGAATAATGAACGAATTAGTGTATTACTCTGTTTAATGGTTACTATTGCTCGCAACGAATAGTTAAATAGAAGAGAAAAATAAGAAAGGTAGGATGAGGAATGAATTGATATTACAACGTTTTGTCATGGTATCTATTAATGGTTACAAATGATGTAATCTTATCTATTTCTTTGTAGCTTGTATGTATACGAGCCATTCAAAATGAATGACTGTGTGTTAATAGTATTAATCAGTATTTACGTAGTGCTTCGCATACCGCTTTAACGTTAAGTCTTAAAGGTCGAACGATAATTTTTAAACTGGATTCTCTTATCCTTCTTATAACCGCTGAATCAGTCTTAAATTGTTTAACGATATTTTTTGTTCTCCCAATTCCATCACTAAATTTAGAGCGGTTTGAGAAACTATTATCGGCAATAACGATGTCCATAATATGAAGAACATCTGGGTTCTTTTCTGCAAGCTTTGCATAATTGAAAGTTTTTTCTATCAATGTTTCAATGGATTCCGTTCCCATATCAAGCTCGATATTTATAATTGCATCTTTCTGCCCGTTTCTTCCTTTTAATTCGATAATCCAATCTGGTTTTACGATGGTTATTGTCGTACCATATATCTCAGCACTAGACTTACTTCCTGTCATATGCTTTGCAATCTTTGCATGGTATGCACCGCTGTTTTGTCGATGTAGGTTTTTGTGTTTCCTTATCCACTCCGTATATGGATACATTGCTGGAGAACGGGAGAATGATGTTTTATTGTATATAACTGGGTATTTCATTTCATTAGTATTTGGATCTTTTATTGCTTTAGCATTGAAGCGAGTTAATATATTGATCACTGCTTGTTGGGTTGCTAAATAGTGCATTATATTCTTCTTTTGATTAAATTTATAGATTTTTGATTTGTTGTATGTGCTATCCAATAAATGGTTCTCTATCAGCAAATCAACAGCCTTGCTTCCAATACACAAGGATTTGAACCGCTCTCCGTCAAACCCTTCACTATAATGTTCGCCACGAATCAGATGATAGTCCTCAAATTTCCGAACTCGATTCTTAAAGCTATATTCAGTGATTTTCATTTCAAATAAGTGTTTAGCAGCTTGATAGAATTGTTGCAGCGTTAACATTCGTTGCTGTTCCAAAAATACTAATAACTGTAAATCGGATTTAGTCAGTTCCAACCGTTGTCTTGCATTTTTCTTTAAGATGATTTTATCTTGCATTTGTTTTTCTCCTTTCCTCATGGGTGAATGATATTTGTTTAAAAGAACACTTTTTAGATTTCATTTTTCACTATTAGTGTCGGCTATATAAAAAGTGGATTACATAGAGATGAGTCCTATGAATAATACACTTTCCCTGAATAATAGGGTTTGAAGATCTATTTTTTGTTTTCGAACTACATTATTTGAGTAGTTAGAAGTGAAAAAGAAGTGTTCTTTTAAATAGTTTACTGTCAAATGTTGATATTTCTAGTCCTTCCAAACATAAATGGGACAAGTATTAAAAAATACACGCCCCATTTAAAAGGTTATACTATTTAGTTTCATATTGATTTACCATATTATTTATTTGCGAGAATAATATGCTGAATGATTAGTAATTGCACTCGTTCGTCCAGATGGTTTCTTCAGGGATTATTTGTAGCATCATCATTCCCCAAACAATTTCTTCAGTATAAAAATAATAATCACATTTTAATTCGATGATGATAGAATTAATCGGACCATGCAGACTATCAAAATAAGGTTTAAATATCTTAGGTGTAAGCCCCACGAGATAAGGGATGACAGGATCATTCGTTACATCCCATAAAAAAATATTTTGTTCCATCTCTCCGCAAGAACCATAATCATCCTGCTCGTGAAACTGGTGAAGGTTGTCCATGATGTAATTGAACAGCAACTGATCGTATTCTTTAAAGTAGGCGTGGATGTGAATGCCGCCACCATCTAAAAAGTCCTGTTTGGTTAGTTTGAGGATTTTACGATAGTAATGATCTTCAATCATAATGTTTTGATGTTGAAATGGACATGCCCGGCAATAATGAGTTTTTGATAATTCGTTTTGACTATTTAATTGGAACATTCATATACCTCCCGATATTGTTACGTGTTATTTACAAATTGAAGGACGGTTTCCCATCTTAATAAAGTTCTTTTTAAGCCCAGTTTTTTGGGGATAAGTACCATTCTGTTAAATCCAATTGAAGAGGAAGAGTACGGTTTCGTATCGCCCGTACCCCTTTGAGTTGGCAATAAATATTATGAATAATGTTTTTTTATAAGATGCCATCATTCTGTTTGATATTTATTAATCTCATCGTATACTTTTTGTTTATGTGCAATGAAGTAGTCTTTAAACCGTATTGCTGCTGCCAATGTGTCCTTGCTAATCGTAATTGGTACGTCTTTAATTAATTTTGCTGTTACTGCATGAGAAGTAACGTGTAATAGCCCAGCGATACGAAGTAATTGGCTAACAATTTTTCCACCCCATGACTTCAATTCCTTTTGAAAAACACTACCTTCGAAGAACACTTTTTCTACTTCATTCATTAATTGATATAAAAGTTCAATCGCATCTTTAGCCATTTCTAATTGAATGGGCTTTTCTGTCTGCCAATTTAGCAATTTCTGAATGAAAGGGTAGTAACATTCAGAGCAATTCAAAAGATCTTCAGGAATCCAACATTGTCGTTTTGCAAGTTTTTCTTCTGGGTAGCTAATAAGAAAGCATGAAATTAACCGGTCTCCGAATGGCAGAGTAGTAAGGTCATGAATCTTGCTAGTAAGTGTTGATAAACATATACTCATATTTGGGTTATTGATTTGGGTTTGGACTTTCGACAACCGATGGTTAAAATAAATAGGGTCCTGATTGTAGGCCTTTAAAAATATCCTCATATATTTTTCATTTTTCAAGAAATCAAATAGATCTCCATTGTCCGATATAATTGATAGCTGACCATTATTTTTATACATAATATGAACAAGGGCTTCTGGTGTAACGGAATCTACCATTAATACTGGTGGGTGGATCCCTGATAAATCGCGTATTTGCTCATCTAATCTTTTGGCCTTCTTCAAATGTTCAAGATTTCCATTCTTAGCATATTGGTTATTATAAAATGAAATCTTGCTTTCCAACATATCTCGTTCTTTAATAAGAGGTCTTATTTTGTCTATCCATTCTTTTTCATAGTCTGCGATTGGCTCTAACATATCACTAAAGAAAGAACTTCGACGCGGGAAGGATTCACTTTGAATAGCCGTATAAAGGTTCAGTGGTTCTTTCCAACCTTCCTTAACCTTTACTTCAAAGTTTGTTTTAAGACAAATTGAACAAATAGCTAATGTCAGCATTCCGGGAATATCATGATTGGTTTGATTTGCTTCAGCTTGATAAATAATCATATCTTGTATTGGTTTAGGAAATACTCCTGTTGGAAAAGGAGGTAGAGAAACCGTATCTAATGAGTTGTTATTTTTATAATTATAGTTTTCAGTATTTAACTTGTTCATTTATTAATCGTACCTTTCTATTTTTAATTTTTGTTAACTATTTAGCATGATAGGGAGAGGACCTCCCTATCATGCAGACTTTAGTATTTACCTTTCTTTATGTGGGGGTTCTCAGAGTAAAACCACTTTAAAAAGGATTTTGCCTTTTGATAGGCCTTTGCAAAAGGGATATTTTCGTGCAGCCCTTTTATATTTGTAGCTTGCTGATGCATATCGAACTTGCAACGGTACACATCAACGGTTTCATCTTCATTCCGTTCAATAAAGACGTATCCTGTGGAACTGTAATGGTAACAATAAACCTCACCGAAATTCGCAACATTCCATTGCCGGCTTTGGGCAAAGATGTTATTTAATAATCGCTTTCTGATTTGCTGTCTATGGGCATGGATATAATCATGAGCGCTGTCTGGGAGGGCATTGCCTTCCTCCATTCCAACGAGTAAATCATCTTCACTGACCCAAATATCGATATGGTGATCGTCTAAGAAATGTAGAAAACTTGTAAGATTCACTTATACTTTCACCACTTTATAATCGCTCTGGGATGTTGTATAATTAGCTTCAATTAATTTATTTTTTTCAGGTTTTTTCGGAGAAACGGGGGTTGTAGGAGACTCCTGTTTCTCTTCTTTTTGTTCGCTTATTTCCACATCTATAGTTTTATTAGGGGCGTTAGGGGACACTAGGGTTTCTTTTTCCCCTTCTTCTATTACAGTGTTCTCAACGATTTCATCTTGATTAGGGGAATTATGGGACTTTTTTGCACCTTTTGCACCTTTAAGTACGCTTGGGTTTACCCAAATTAAACCTTTAATGCCTGACTTACCACCTAACGCTTGCTGGATATAAGAATGATATTCAAGAATGTCGTATGATCGTTGCATTCGTTCTATTCCCCTTATTTTTTTCTTCACAATTTGATGAATCGTTTGTTTTGCGACAATAGGGCTATTCTGATTAAGAATATGTTTTAATAGATACTCTGCGTCATCATAGTCTTGGTTTTGCTTCATAACACCAAAGGCTTTTTCAGCATGTGAAATCATATACTCTTTTAACTGGAAGGCTGAAGCTAATGTGTCCTTGCTAATAGTTGTATCAACCTCTGTAATGTTTTTAGCTTTCGTTGCTTGATAAGATACGTGAAGTAATCCTGCAACCCGGAGTAATTGACCAATTAACTTTCCGGCCCATGCTTTTAAATCGTCATGAAATGCTCCGTTTTCTCGAAATTCAGCCTCTACTTCATCCATTGTGTCATATAAAAGATTGAGAGCATCATCAGATAGTTTTAAGGTAATCGTTTCATCTGTTTTCCAATTTAGTAGTTTTCGAATAAAAGATTCATATTTATGAATAAGATCTTTAGGGATTTCTGGCACTCTGGATTTTCGATGGCCTAGATTGTCATTTGGAATGGAAATAAAAAATCTTGCCATTAATCCTCGCTCATGTACGGGGCTTGGAAGTTCTTTAATAACACTTGGTTGGGCTGTTATACAAATCGTCATAGTTGGGTTTTCTATAATCTGTGTGTCTCTTGTTTGACGATTTATTTGTATTGAATCTCCACTATATGGCTTTAAATACACGTCATATTTTATTTGATCAATATTTCTATTTCTGAACCGCTCAAATAATCCGCCTTCAGCTGATAAAATTGAAATTTCTCCACCATTCTGATGCATTAAAGAAACTAAAGCTTCTGGCGTAGCATCGTCTGTTGATAAGGTCGGTAGATATAACTCAGGAATTTCCTGTAAGTGTTTGTTAATTTTTTTAATATCCTCCAGAAACTCAGGATTTTGATCCTTAGCATACTCACGTTCCAATGCATCCTTTCGTTTTTCTAACGCTGAACGTTCTGCTTTTCGATTTATAACGGAAAGTTCCATTTTTTCTTGTTGTTCTTTTTCATGTTGACGAACTGGTTTTGTCATTTTCGAAAAAGCAGCCGATTTTCGAGTTGATGGATCCGATAAAGAGACGGAATAAAGGTTTGATTTCTCACACCAACTTGAATTTGGGGAGGTGTTAAATTTTTTTTGAAGTGCAGTTGATAAAACGCCTAGTCCAACTACTGCTGGTAAGTCAATCGGTGTCTGGATAGATTCAGCAACATGTTTTACCATACTTCTCATCGGTTCATTAAAAATGTTTACTGGAAAGGGAGGAACAGGATATTTATCAAATGTGACTGGTTCTTCCCATTTAGCCTGTTCATAAGCTAAAATATCAGGATCTTTGTTTAATGTTTCAATAAGTTCGTTGGCTAGGTGTTCACCAGCACCACCACTTGTTTTTCTCCGTTTTCCATCTAGTCCGGGTGCTTTAGTTGTATGCAATAATTGATTTTGATTATCTTGCATCGTGATTGCTCCTTCTAATGTTATTTTGTACCTTAATTCCCCTAATGGATCAGCATCCCTTTATTAGCAAGGCTTTGGGTCAGGGGTAGATAAATCTAAGCGAGTACCCTAATGCCCCTAAATCTTTTTTTGTATGCTACATACCACATCACTACTTTCGCATTTTTCCTTAATAGACGACAAAAAAACCCAACCGAATAGGACCTATATTATTGTATAGGCGTCTATCGATTGGGTTTTTCCCTTATCTCGTTTATTAAGTTATCGTTATAGTAATATAAAATTATACATTTGGCAATAGATAACTTTCAAAAAATAATCGTTTGCTTTTATCTCTTAAAATATAAGAATGCAGTGGATATAATAAGAAAAGAAAAAAGAATACATTCTTATAGCAACAGTTAAAATAAATAAAAGTCTTTTTAAAAAATATGTTTGAAACTATTAAAATCTGAAACAACCCCTGTTATAGTATTCATACAAAAGATCATACAAAACAAAATATAGTTCTTAAAAAGGGATAACCCCAATTCAAAGACGAGTAGTTTAAAGCTACGAATCTATTGGCGGTTATCCCTTTTCTATTTGTAGGAGGTGTCCATTCTAAATGAAGATTGTACTAAAGAATAAGGAGAAGCTGCGGATGGCCTTAATTGAAAAAGGTTATTCTCAGCGGGCTTTTTCAAAAAGCTTAGGGATGAGTGAGAATTATCTAAATCAAATAATGAATGACAAGAAGAATCCTAGTCCCTCGGTTGCGAAGAAAATTGTCTCTGTATTAAAGCTTAATTTTCATGATGTATTTAAAATTACTAAATAGCACATTCAAGAAATTTGTCAAATGAGAGTTTAAGTTAAGCCTCTCAAACTCCCATTTGTTGAGAGAGGTATCCGGTAATAATATGTAATCAAGAGTTAAAACAAAGCATCTACTTTTTAAAAGAAAGGCGACATAAATGAAAATATCGTTAAAGGATCCAGTTCAATTTAGAATCATTTTGATGGAGAAGGGTTACTCACAGCGTCAGTTTTCAAAGGAAATCAGCACGAGTGAAGCATATCTTAATCAAATTATTAATCTGAAGAAACATCCATCTCCGGATGTTGCAAAGAAGATAACCGAAAAACTCCAAATGGAATTCAACGGTTTATTTATTATTGAATAGATGAAGGAGTGAAAAGAAGAAAATGATATCCAAAGAAGATGTGGCTCATATGGCCAATGTTAATGCAGAATGGGCATCCGTATTGAATTTATTTCAAAACCATAGCAAACTACAAAACTATTTAACAGCTAAATATTTCGATTTGAATCATGGTTTTATTCATGTGAAGCAGTTATTAAAGGTATCGAAACCGTGGTCAAAAAGTGAACAGTTTATGTTGCGGCTTGCCATTCATTTGTTCAACGGCGAGGTGAAGGTGGATTTAAATGATATCGATTATCTCGATTTAACCAATAAACAATTGGTCATGGAAGCATTAAAAATTAGATTTAAAGGAATGTAGGATGGGGATTATTATGTTATTTACAGAAGGTCAAAAGGTATTTGAAAAATATATGATTTATCATGAGATAGGTCCAAAAACAGAAGAGGAACAGATTGAAGTTTTGGGGGTAATGTTTTAACAATGATAAAACATTGAGAACCACCATAAATTAAATTAGAGGAAAGTCTCATGGAGAAGGATCTATGGGGCTTTTCTTATTAATAAAATTAAAAACATACTCATCCTCTAGTTCAATGTATTAAAATGACCATTCACGCCAATAATATAGAAAAATCAATTTTGACGGTGGTATACTATGGCATTAGTTACGGATCATGGATTAATGAATTGGACTGAATCTAATAAAGAACACTTTGAATCTATTGGATATAGGTTTACAGATTTAGGTGATTATTTTGAAGTGGCAAAACAACACCTTACGAGTAATCAATCCACTTTTCCAAAACTGTATCCAACAAAGTGGATTGGAAGAAAAGAATATAATAGCTATTATATAGAAAAAGGGTACACGTTTACCAAAGCTAATGATGAGTTTTTAGTAAGTCCGAGTGACTTGCTTCCGAACTCTAAAGTTGAAATATTATGTATTTGTGATGCATGTAATAAAATATTCAGATGCAAGTACTATCTGCATTATGATAAAAGGATTAAAGGGAAGCCCGAAGTTTGTGACAAGTGCAGGCCAACTAAAGAAGTAAATTTTATTGATTTCCTTAATAATCTAAAGAAGGCTTATGATGAAGGAATGTTTAAAATTGAAGCTGATTCCATAAAAGCGAAGGATAAAACTGGGTACGTCTTGAAGCCACCTAATAAGAAAAATCAAATATATTTACCACTTCACCACAAAAGCAGAATTTCAAAAGAGATTTTATTATTCGTCTCTAGGTTAGAAAATAAAGTGAATGAAAAGACTTTGGCATCATACTGGTTCCAACAAAAGTTACCAAATGTGAAAATGGACGGTTTCTGGACTAAAAGTCAATGTATTGCATGTTTTAGCCTAATCAAAGAAAAAGAAACATTAACTACATCTGTAATTAGAAAAAAATATCAAGATCTTTATGCTGCAATAACAAATATAATGCCCTTTAATAAGTTCTTAACCTTCTGTGGTGAGGATCTAAAAGACTATTATAACCTTGAGGATAGAAGAATATTAGGTATTTATGTTGAGCATTGTATAATAAGGATGATAAAAGAGCATAGCGACTATTTTGATTTTCAGCAAAAAGATCAGAATAATCGACTAGATATAGTATGTAAAATAGATAAAAAAGTAATTGAAATTAAACTAAGTATCCATACTAGATTGTACAAGGAGATAAAGAAATATCAAGACTATGATTTAGAAGTTGTATTCTTATTGGGAGAAGAAGGATATAATAAAATCACTTCAGAAGGTTTTAAGAAACTGAGCATTTTTCAATGGGTTGATCAAAATGAAAAATTCCTGATTAATAAGGAACTATTACTTAGAAAGGTACGGGAATTTAAATCTATTCTTCAGGATCCCGTGATTTTATTAAAGGAATCTCAAAATTATTATACGAACCTTTGCATAAAGGTCTTTAATTTGCGTAAAAGCGGTGAATCACATGAGGCAATTTCCAAAAAAGTCGATCTGAGTAGAAGGCAAATAGGAAGAATCCTAAATAATCAAACTCTAAAACCATATATAGACATTGATTTAAGTCATGAGTATGAAGATACAAAAATTTTGAGAAAAGAAATAAAGGATGAGCGAGATAAATTAATTATCGAACTAAGTAAAAGGGGCTTAAAAGTAATTAAAATACAAAAACATATATCAGAATTATATGGGTCTCTTTCAACAGCTAGAATTGAACAAATAATACGAAAAAGTAAGGTAAAGAAAGGTAAGAATAAGGGTAAAATTATTGCGACTGATCTCGATGGGAATATATTGGGTACTTTTTCTTCATCTGTTGAGGCAGCTAGGGAACTTAATATATCAAGCTATCGTAATATTTGTACAGCTCTTAGGAATGAGATACCACATTATAAAAAGATCAAGTTTTACTATGCCTGAATTAAGCCAAATTAAACCCTCTTGAGTTATCTAGTGGTAAATACTGTTATCGGATTAAGCCCCCCTTAAAAAGCTATTTAGCAAGGAAAAAGAAGCTCAAATGCGGGCTTCTTTTAAATGGATATATATCGTCTCCAATCATTCCTTTTTTAAAATATATAAGGAAGGGACCTAATGTTTTAGAAATCCTCTTCAAGTCTTTTTAAAGCTCTAGCATAGGCTGCATTTCGCTCCTTTTCTTCCCAATCAAGATTTTGAAGTATACGTTGCCAATAAATATTCCCTTTTTCAGCGTAAGACTTTGCTGTCTCTCGCCATAAAAAAGCTTCCGCCTCTTCCAAAACGATAAATGATCTGCTTTGAATTTTGAAGTGGGGCATTCCTTCTTCTTTTATTAAATTGTATATCGTAGCAGGACTTGATCTGAAATACTCGGCTGCTTCTTTTACCGTTAATACTGTTCTTCCATAGTAACGCGTTTTTTCTTTTTTTGCTTCTGCATATAAATCTGTAGAAAATTTATCAAGTTCCTCTCTTATTATTTCTCTTAGTATATCTTCAATCATTTTTGAATCCTCCTTGTTCTTTTCAAAAGCTAGAATTTCAGATTGTACATTTGCAACTGCCCATTGGTCTTCTGGATCTGACCAACCAAATTCTTTGTATTCAGAAACAGTTTCTTTTATTGCGTTCTCATCAAAGATAATTCTCCCTTTTACCTTTAAATGTGGCATTGCCCTTGAGTATGTTAATTGCCGCAATACAGATGAACTGATTCCTGTGGAACTTACAGCCTCGTTCATTGTTATATACCTTTTTGAAGTAGGATTTTTCATTTGGGACAAATGGTTTCTAAGCATAAGCATTTCTTCATGAATAATTTTGATTATTAAGTCCTCAAAAGAGTAGCTATTCTCCTTATTTCCCATAGTTCACCTCTGTAATTAGATGTCATTGAAATTAATAATATTAAATTAGTTACAGAACATTTGTTCCTTTTTATATGTAGTTTTCTGGTAATATTCCGTATAATAGTAAGTATATAGGTAAGTTTTAGTTGGGAGAAGTGTACGGAATGCATATTGTTGAGGGGGAACATTAATAAACTTAATCGGATGTTCCAAACGAAATAATAAAAGTAAAGGGTAAGGAGACGGAGCGATGTCAGTAAATGATTCAATAGATATGTTGCCTTTTATGGATATAACAAAGTTGGAGAAAAACATAGCTGAAAGTCTTACAAAGATAAGAAGCACAATTTCTAAAGCCAATCCTTTAATTACTTTGATTCAATTGCATGGGCATAAGTTTTTTAACCATTTTGGGGACATAGAGGCATCGGTTCACGGTAATGTTAAGCCTTATGAGAACAAATTGCTTGATTTCACACAAAGTCTTTTAGTGACTAGTGATGTAAATGTAGGAACTGTGTGCTTAAATTTAGATGAAATAACTTGCTATATAGAGGAACTAGAGAAGCTTTTTACTGCTGCAACTGTTTATGTAAACTTCGCACCAAAGGATGAATTAATTAAGTATTCACAAGGTATGCAAATGAACGTTTCTGGATCATTGTATCCTTTTTTTGAAAAAGAACATTTTACAGATATGTTATCTCCGTACACAGATCTTTTAAATGATATCTTTGGCATAACAAGCTTTGATCTGGTAGAAGGCCTTTTAGCAATCAGCAGAAATTTACGTACTATGGGATTTATGGAAGCTTTGATAGATAGTGGCATTTCGCCAGAAGAAGTATCAGAAGGTGAATTGTTAAATCTAGCCGAATACTTTAATGTTAAAGATATTACAGGATGGCCAATAGAATTTATTCGGGAATTATCACTTCAACAAGGCGAATACAAAGACTTTTACAAAAGTGACCTTCAAGTGATGCTAAAGGAGCCTCCGATAAAATACAATCCCTTCATTGGTATTGGTGGTAAATATTACTGTTTTTCCATAGATAATTTAATTGATAACTTTTATAGAACGGTATTAAGAGCTATGCGTAGAAAGAAAAGTAGTATTTCAAATAGGATTAATGACATTCAAAAGGATCTATCGGAGTCATTACCTTTTAGGTTTTTTAAAACCATCTTGCCCACATCTCAAATGTTTCAAAATATCTTTTACAAAGCTCCAGTTGGTGCAAATGGAAAAAATGAATGGTGTGAATGTGATGGTATTATTTTATTTGATGATGTAATGATTATTACAGAAGTGAAGGGTGGGGCATTGTCACCCGTTTCACCTTTTTCGGATGAAGAAGCCTACAAAAAATCATTAAATGACTTAGCAAAAAATCCTTATGAACAATCCTTACGACTTTTTGAAGAATATAGAAGGGTAGGGAAGTTAGAAATTTATCAAAAAGAGACTAAAAAGCGTTATAAATTAATTACTTCTATTGAAAATATTAAATTTATACAAGCTTGTTGTGTCACATTAGATGATTTTAACGAAATTGCATCTCAAATTGAAAAGACGGAATTTATTCAAAATAGCGATCTGCCTGTTTGGTGTGTTTCTGTTAACGATTTGAGAGTATACCCTGAGCTTTTTGATTCTCCAAGTTTGTTCTTAAATTATCTATATCAAAGGAGTCATGCTGCTAAGAATCCTTATATAAAGGTTAATGATGAATTGGACCATATAGGGATGTATTTTGCATATAATGACTATTCTACGCGTATTCAAGAGATTGCTGATGAAGAAGACATAGGTGAAATATTTATTGCTAGTCATAGAGATGAAATTGATGCCTACATGGCAAGAAAAATCAACTCCGATCTTGATGATGGTGAAGGGGAAAGTTTTCTTGATCTCTTAATTGGACCTGCACCAAAGCCTAAACAAGAGATGGATTTCATGTTTGAACAACTAATTAATTTACTAGATGGTACAAAAGATCATTTGTGTATACGAGCTGCAAGATACCTTCTTTTATTAGATTCATATTCGAGGGATAATATTAATGAGTTTCTTTTATCAAGAAGTAAAAGGCTTGCAGAATTTAAAAATCGCAAAGCAATATTAACTCCATATATGGCATTCAACTTTAAAAAGGAAGATAGAATCAGTGAATTACCCGTTATAATGATATTCCTACTTCACGCGTCCAATAAATTATTTAAGGATGTAGTTCAACGTAAACGGTTTTTAATGGAGAGAGTTGTTTTTGAAGATGAGCCAGCGTATTGCGTATTGGTGGGAATGAACAAAAATAAAGAGTTAACAAAAGTGATAACACATGTTATAGGTCCTGAACAGTTTCAAATGTTACCAGAGTCGTCATATAAACTTCTTAAAAATACTAGAGAGAAGATAGGGAATTCACGTAAGTTTAAAGAATTATAAGGTTTTTAAAAGATATATCTTCAGCATTAGTATTCATGTTTTACCCCATGTTTCCGGAATTAATTGATGTATGATTTGACAGTATGTTTATAAAAATAAAGAATTTATATAAAGTGAATTCTTGTATAACCACTAATATTTATACAAACTTGTGAAGGTGGCGTATTGAATTAAAAGGCCAAGATTGTTGTGGATACAACAAAAATTCAAATAGTCTCTTTATTCATTAATAAGGGATTAACACGAGGTAATAAGATTAATCTTTTAAATTCTATAAACAAATTATTAAAAGGAAAACGCTTAAAAGATTGACTGATTAGATTATTATTTTCAATTTAAGAAACTTATTCATTTGGTTCATTGTCTTATAGCAGGATTTTGTGTTGATTTAGGTAATCATAATAGATATCTTATAACGGAATATATTATTTTTATAATTTGTATTATGCAAATAATTAACTTAATGCATCTTACTAAGGGGAATTTAAAAATGAATTTAAAGAAGTTTAAAAACGCTTTAATTGATTCTAATGCAACAGAAGCTGCTGCTATTCTTGTAAACTTATACTTAGAAAAACCAGATAAATTTAAGAAAAGTTTACTTTTAAGTAATAGTTTACCTGAACCTATGGGAAAATCATTTTCTAATGAGAAATTAAAAACACTTCGCCTAGCATTCCTTCTTGCTGGTAAGCAATTAATTGACAAAAATGTTGATATTTCAAAGTACGCTAGTGAATTTATTCAATTATCTGAGGCAATAAATATTATAAGCCAAAATTCTAAAAGTAACGAGGAAAGATTAAATGAGAATAGTTTTTTTGAATATTCTCTTTCTGAACAGCTACAAATGTTTTGTATTTATATTGAGGATCAACATAGATTAGCTAAAGAAATGCAAACGAATGAAAAGAAATTTCTAACTGGTATGGAGAAAGAGGTAGCTAAATTCGAAGTAGATGATGTAGAGGGTATCAAGATTTCTGAATCAGATAGACTAGAGTCATTAATCGAAATAGCAAACACCTTGTTTAGATTCTTATATTATAAAGGTGAGAAGTCTATTGAAAATGCGGTAGAATTTGATCATGAAAATATTTCTCCATACAATATAGGAAGTTTAGAAGAAATAATGTACCTCTCACTTCAAAGGAATATACTTGTTGATATTTGGGGGAAATTCAAATATAGAGAATGGGGACTTAAAGTAATAGAAGAAGATGGTATTAAATATCATATTTTCGTTCCTAGCTCAGAAGATGACTATAAAAAAGAACGAATTGCAATAAATAGATATATTTATCGAGATCATATTAATGTTCAGAAAAGTAACTTAAAACATTTAAAAGAAAACCAAAAATCTGCTAGAGATTTAGATAATGTTTCAAGTGCTTTAGATTTAAATGATTTACATAATATATTTAAACTAGAAAAGAAAAGGTTTTTTCAAGCTAATACAATAATAAAAAATATACTTGCTGGACAATTAGAATCATTAGATGATATTTATTATAATCTTGAACATGATGGCATAAAAATAACTGATCTTTTTAAAGGTTTCGAATACCTTTTTACAATAGCAATGATTTATCAAAGTACAGTATTAAAAAAATTTGATCAGGATGATATAAGCCATTATAAGAAGTTATCACCAATAATGGACAAAGTGAATTTTATTAATCAACTTTCTTATTTATATAATATAGAAAATGAAGTTGCAGAAAAGATTATAAACATATTAACCTTTACTAATGATCCACTATTAGATGTTTTTTCCCAGCCATTGATTTATGTAGGAAAAAATAAAGTAATATTTTGCCCAACTTTAATTTTACAAATGAATATTGTAAGAATAATTGAAATGTTAGTCGCTAAATGGGGAATAGATATTGCTAATAAGGGTTTAGTATTCGAAAAACAATTAAGGTTTATTCTATCATTTAATCCATTTATTCAAGTTAATACAAATAAAATTGAATTTAAAGCTTATGATGGCAGAGATGTCGAATTTGATTTTATTGGATTATTTGAAGATCATTTATTATTAATAGAATTTAAACACTTACAGATTCCTTTTTCAGATAGAATTAAGAAGAATGCATTAGGAACTATAGATTTTGGTATTGAACAAATCAACAGAAGGGAGGATATAATAAAGCATGATTGGGAAAAAATAAAAGAAGAATGCAGTTTTGAATTACCAGAAGAACCACCTAATAAAGTTATAAAACTACTTTGTACAAATATATTTGACTTCTCAACTATTATCTGTGAAGGTGTAGAGATAATAGATTCATCTTCACTATTAAAGTTTTTTATGTCACCTAAGATTAAAGGAATTACAATTGGAAGTGAAATTAATGAAGCACTTTATAAAAAGCTTTGGAAAGGGGATCATCCAACAGTTCAAGAGTTTAAGTTATTTTTACAATGTCCAGTAGCTATAAAACCATTTATAAATTGCTATGAGAGAGTATTTAAACCTCTAATGAAAATAAAAGATGAAGATAATAATATTAGTTTTTTTGACTATATTCTAATAAAAGATCCATATGAAAATTTAAATAATGAAATATTTCAATCAAATACTCGAAATAGTAAAAAGATAGGTAGAAATGAACCATGTCTTTGTGGAAGTGGTAAAAAGTACAAAAAGTGTTGTGGAGTACAAAAATAAGTATGCCATAGTGATTAATAAGATCAATCTTTCTTCAATAATCAGGCGCTCTAATATAATGGGTATTTTAAATTATAAGGCCTTATATACAGGATTTTATACATAGCTCGTATATAAAGCCTTATTTTTTTATATACAAAAACATACTGCTATCAAAAATCCTCTTGACTGCCAAATACACCCCAGAATGTTTTGATTAAGGTTATTAAGGAACGTTAGTTCTGAAATATAAAGTACTTTATAAAAGAAAACTGTATAATAGAGGGATACGAACAAAAATAGAATTTCCATTTAATAGTCTACAAGTTTATTATAAACAATAAGGGTGAGGTTAGACGATTGAATAAAACGAAAAACGTAATTGATCCCGAAATGTATTTTGCCGAAAGGTACAATAACATTAATTATCCTAAAGAATCAAAAAACAAACGAGGGCTTAGAAATGCTCAAATAGGAGCAATTCATTCAATTTCGTCCTATTTTACAGTTCAAAGTTCCAATGCAGCAATTATTGTTATGCCGACAGGTTCAGGAAAAACTTCTGTATTGATGATGGCTCCGTATGTGTTAGAGGCTAAGAAGGTCCTTGTTGTTACTCCTAGTAAAATGGTTAGAGGGCAAATTACTGAAGACTACAGTCAATTAAGAACACTTATTAAAGCAAATGTATTTAATAAGGAAATTCTTAAACCAAATGTATTTGAGTTGGAGCATTTGTTCAGTGAAAATGATATTGATGAAATCAAGGCTGCTCAAGTAATTATAGCAACTCCAGCATGTGCTTTATCATTAACCAAAGATGACGACTTGAATATTTTAATAGATTTAGTTCTAATAGACGAAGCTCACCATGTTCCAGCGAAAACTTGGCAGAAAATACTTATAAATATGAAACATGCGAAACAGATATTATTTACCGCTACTCCATTTAGATTGGATAATAAAGAAATTAAGGGAGACTTAATTTATAATTATCCACTTTCTTTAGCTTATAAGGATGGGATTTTTGGGGAAATACAATACATTCCTATAGAGGAATTTTTCGAAAAAGACAAATTGATTGCTAAAAAGGCGGAAGAAGTATTTTTTTTGGATAGAGAAAAAGGATTAGATCACTATTTAATGATTAGAACTGATACTAAGAAACATGCAAAAGAACTAGAAAAACTCTATAGTGAGATTACCACTTTAAAGTTGAAAAGAATAGATAGTTCTATGTCAAATTTAACAGTGAAAAAGTGTATAGAAGATTTAAGAGAGAGAAGTTTAGATGGAATAATATGTGTGGATATGTTGGGAGAAGGGTTTGATTTTCCTAATTTAAAGATTGCTGCTATCCACGCACCGCATAAATCATTAGCCAGTACATTACAATTTATTGGAAGATTTGCAAGGACTAATGCTGAAAATATTGGCGTAGCTAAATTTATTGCAATGAATGATAGAGAGCTACTTATAGAAAATCAAGCACTATATACTAGCGATTCAATTTGGCAAGATATGATAATTGATATGAGTGAGAGCAAAATTAATGAGGAAGAATCTATAAAGGAATATATTGGTGATTATCAGAATTACGCAGGAAATAGTGTGGAAATTATTAATGATTTATCATTGCATGGTATAAGATTAAATTGTCATGCTAAGATTTACAAAGTTGTTGGATTTAACAAAACCTCCGAATTTCCTGATGCGTGTAACATTGAATTCGGTCCGTATATAAATGAAAAAGATAATACGGTTGTCGCGATTGGAAAGAATAACACGTCCCCAAAGTGGTTTATAGGGGAGAGCGTTAAGGATGTTGAAAATCAGTTATTCATAGTTCACTATCAAAAAGAAACAAATTTATTATTTATTTATTCCCAGATTAAGAGTGAGATTTTGTATGAAGGAATAGCTAGTGCGTTCTGTACATTTTATGAAAAGATTCCTAAGCATGAAATGAACAGAGTTCTTGGTAATCTGCGGGAATTTGAAATTTTCAATTCTGGCATGCAGAATAGGTTTAATGATTCAGGTGAGTCATATAGGATTTCTGCAGGCATTGATGTAAGTCAATCTATTGATCCTAGCACCGGAAAGTTATATTCAGCTGGACATGTTTTTTGTAAAGCTTTGACTGAAGAAAGTGCTATAACAATAGGTTATAGTAGTGGTTCTAAAATGTGGAGCAGTACCTATTCAACAATAAGAGATTATATTAAATGGTGTGACTACAATGGGTTAAAGATTTCCAATAGTAAAATTACCGTAAAAACCAATACTAATTATGATTACTTACCTATACCAAGTAGATTAGAGTCTTTCCCATCAAATATATTTATGTGTGATTTTTCTTGGAAGACGTATGTTAATCCTCCAGCGATATATTTGTCAGAAACTGAAGGTATTCAAGGAATTATGATGGATATCTCAATAAAAATAATGAAAATAAATAAAGATAACATCAAACTTATACTATCCTTAGATGGAAAAGAAGAGGAAATTATTTGTGATGTTAATTCAAAGTATTCTTCAGTTGAAAGTAAAATCTTAGTTTCAGAAGGTCGTAGACAAATCGGATTATCGGAATATCTTAATAACAATCCTTTGGTTTTCCGTACAACCGATGATGTAATGATTCAAGGTATTGAATTTAGTAAGGGTGATCCGGAAGCAATTGTTTTTAGTAAGGACAACATTGTGCCAATTGAATGGATTGAAAAATACAATACGGATATTACTGTAGAAGTAAACGACTCAAAGTATCATCCGCATGAGAAGTCAATTCAGTCTTCTTTGCAAGAAATTTTAGAGGACAACAGAGCTTATAAATATATAATATATGATCATTCTAGAGGGGAAATGGCCGATTATATTACAGTTTTAGAAAACAATACTTCATATGAAATTACTTTTTTTCATGTTAAGAAAATGTCTGCGGCTAATTACAACAGTGATGTCAATGATATTTATGAAGTTGCAGGACAATCTATAAAATCTATTATATGGCTTAAAACTAAATCAATACTATTAAAAAAAGTAGAAGAGAGAAGAAGGTCAAATCACTGTATTTTTTTACGCGGTGAATATGAAGACTTTAGAAAAGAAATAAGAAGTAAAGATAAACAAATCACTGGGAAGATTGTTATAGTTCAACCTTCAATAAGTAGAGATACTTATATGCCAGATAAAATACAAGAGGTATTAGCAGCTACAAGATATTATATTTCTAACTCTGGAAAAGTAAAGAGCCTTGAGATATGGGGAAGTAAATAATTATTAAATTTAAAACTCTATTTTAAGCTTAGATCCGATACCAAATTAATGATGCACCACTACATCTCATTAATCTTTTGTATTTTAATCTACCGTCAGCACTCCACGCATGTGGAGTATGTGGCGCAGATCATTTTAAAGTGAAAAAAATGAGGCAAGAAAGCTTAGACCTCTTGCCTCTATGCAATATTAGGAGTTGCAAACCGATAATGAATTATTGATGTGCCGCCTGCTGTAACTTCGATTTGATTTCTTCCGGCAAGGTGCTGTTACTTTTTTCGATACCTTGCTTTTTTATCATTTTTGTTTTTTCAATCTTCGCTATTTTTCATTCGGCAAAAAGCAACCCAGTAATTGTTTTGAACTCCTTTTCTACACTCCGAATCGAATCCCTCTAGAAGTCATCACGGGTGTTGCGCAATTTGATAAAGTCCTCCAATGTTTCCACTTGCAGAAAGAGGTTAATTTCCTTCTCCCTGCCGATCGTTGTTGGGAGTGTTGGCTGTCCTTTTGCACGCAATTCCCGGACTTCTTCCAATGATTTGGAAATATTTTCGTTATCCGGCTGCATGTCGTATGCAAAACGTAAATTAATTTCGGTATACTCGTGAGCAGGATAAACATTTATATCATCATTCAAGCGCTTAAACTTCTTTAAAGTTTCATATTGAGCTTTGTAATCGCCGGTGAAAACCCGGCCGCATCCTGCTGAAAACATGGTATCCCCGCAAAAGAGATGATCTCCCATTAAAAAGCTGATATGGCCATGCGTATGACCTCCCGTTTCGGAGACTTGAAAAGTTTGGCCCAACAAGTTAAAGGAGTCCCCTTCCTCTACAACATGATTCACCAAGGCCTCCGTTTCTTTCGGTCCATAAACAGGACATTCCGGATATCTCGCTACAATCTCCCGTACCCCGCCGGTATGATCGTCATGCTTATGTGTTAAAAGAATGGCTGCCAAACGAAGCTGCTTTTCTCCGAGGTAATCAAGGACACCTTTCGCTTCTCCCGGATCAACCACAACTGCCTCTGTTTCATCTTGAATACACCATATGTAATTATCAGAAAAGGCTTTGATTGAATGAATAATCACCTTATGAATCCTCCTCTTTTCATATATCAGATTTGCGGCTTGGGGACTAGTCTTTCCCCCTTCCGCTGACAAGTTTTGCCTTACCTCACTATCATAACATGAAGGTTATTAATATACATGCAGGGGATAATCCTATTCTTGATCTTAAATCCCGTTAACTGTACCACAACTTTATTTTTATAAAAAATAAAGTTGTGGTAAAAAAACTTGAGAAGAAATTCAGGGAATTACAGGAAGTATGCAGGACTTTATTCTAAGTGGGGGAAATTAAGCAATGTAGGATGAATGTGGGGGGGGATGGGGATAGAATAGCAGGACATTAATATTGATGAACAGCGGGGGAGTGAAGAAGGGATTGCTGTCAGTCAGAATCTAATAAAAAAGGATAGTTTTTATGAAAAATAGTCTAGTAGATATTATTTGGCGTATTTGCTTTATTTTTGTCATTTTGCTCACTGCGATATGGATGCCTGCCAAAGGAATACAGGCGTCAGAAGTATCGGACGCTTCGCAAATTAAAGCGGTGATGCAAAGGGCTAATATTACGGATATGTCGGTTGTAATAGTAACAGGTGATAAGGTTAGCTATGGGGGTAATAGGGATACAAAAGGTTTGTATCAGATTGGGTCTATGACAAAGGCTTATACGGCTCTTGGAATAATGCTTCTGGTTGATAACGAAAAGATCAGTCTTGATGATACGGTAAGTACATATATAGAAGGATTTACGGCGAACTATCGGGGTGATTCAGTTGAAATCACTGTTGACCAGCTTTTAGCACAAACCAGTGGTTATACTAATTCCGAGAAACTGTATCCGTCTGCTGCTGAAAATATGACGCTCGAGGATTGGGCGAAGAGTATCTCGGGGAAGGAACTACAGAGCAGTCCCGGAGTGGAATATGCCTATTCAAATGTGAATTATAACCTTCTAGGTCTGATTATTGAGAAAGTATCGGGACATTCTTATAAGGAATATATGGAAGAAAATGTGCTGATTCCGTTGGGACTGAATCAGACTTATTGCGGCAAAACGGATAATGCGGATGGAATTGTAACGGGCAGCAGACAGGGATTTCTTATGAACTTTCCGTATGAAATAAATATTTCAGAAGGTATGATTCCGGCAGGATACTGTTATTCAAATATAGTGGATATGGGCAGATGGCTTCAGATACAGATGGGAATGGTTACAGTACCTGAAATTCTTGCTTCTGCGATAAATGAAATACAGATGGTCTCTGATAAAGAATATTTTGGTGGATGGGAACTTACTAATTATGGTGCATTAGGCCATTCGGGAGGTACGCCTAATTATTCATCGCGAATCGTATTTGATAAAGATAAGCAGATCGGAGTATGCGTACTTGCGAATTTGAATGCGGCAGGAACAGTTGATTCCCTTTGTAATGCACTTTTTTTGGAGAAAATAGGTGAGAGAAAGCCGCTTTTTTCATATGACATTTGGAGAATAATAGACTTCATATTTACCGGAGTAACTGTACTTTGTATAGCAGCTGCTTTATTTATGATTCTTAAGAGGAGACTGTGTAAATTAGCAAATATCATTATCGGAAGTATGTTGTTGATCCTTACTGTGGCCGTACTTATTATATTTCCGTTGATTTTTCAAGCTTCATGGTGGACGATTCTTTCAATTTGGGCGCCATATAGTATGGCAAGTGGTGTTATCCTGCTGTGTTTATGTACACTGCTTTCAATCTGGAAACTTGTGAAAAAATAATAAAGCAATAAGCCCTTTATCATGTCCTAGATAAATTCTGGTTTTTATTATATGAATAAAGTTATTTAATTAATAAATGCAAGCCAAATTTCTCTAATCTAATTCATAGAGAAATTCGGCTTTTTTGATCTAATACAATTATTTATCCCCAGTTACTCATCCATATATCGTTACGAAACCATAGTTTATTATCAAGGGAACTTACTCTTCAACCATTATCGGCACAATATCTGTTTCACTTGTGATTTTGATATGCTTTGGAACCCTCAAATAGATAACCGGTGCATCATGATTAATGAGACTGAACATCTTAGCACCGCCTGAAAACTGGGTAATCGTGAATTCATTTTTTAAAATGGCTACATCAATCGTCTGATGTTCAGCATTATGAACTGTTATGGATCCATCCATGTCGGAAACCGAGAATCTTGGAGGGGTTATTTTTTCCGTAAAATCAATCCCATTAATAAACAGCCCAGTCACAAAGGCATAAGCTTCAATCCCATGATCAGCAGCCTTCGTTTTCTCAACATAGACCAAGGGAGGTTCCACTCCCGTACAGTTAATTTTCAAAGTTGGCTGATGGAATTCAAAACTGCTGTGTTTCAGCAGGCTTCGATTACTTAATGCTTCAATCTTCCCCTTACTAATTTTGTCATAAAAGTCTTGTCTTACCTTTTCCGATTCCTTTTCTGAAACCTTTTGTATCTGTTTCCCTTTCACATCTATTACGAATGGATTTGCGATCATCGAAAATACTAATACACCGGTATACATCAGCAATAACCAATGAGTGACCTTTACGGTTACAAATTTTCTGCTCCCTTTAATATATAAAAAGAGAACGGCAATAAAAATGACAGTTAATATAATTATCGGCAGCGTTGTCATCACTTTCTAACCTCCATTCGATTCGTGATCGCAATGGAAGCCGAATAGAGAACGACGGCCGTAATCAATGCTTTTAGTGCAAAAGTCCATGGGGATGATTCTAAAAAATAAAATTCCAGTATGTTCATCACTGTTGGATTTCTTTGCATCCCCGCGTCGAAAAAAATAGACCCAATCACCAAAGCAGGGATAATCAGCACGGCTGCCTTATTTACCTGAACAAGCGTACCAATCAGGTAGCCTATTGAACAGACAAAGAAGATATAAAGGATTGAAACAAATAAGCCGAGGAAAAAGCCCTTGTCTGACATTGGAGAACCGTACAACTCCTGGTTAAAAAAGGAATATACGATTAAAATAATTAAATTTCTCGCCAGCATGGCTAGAATACCGCCGACAACACTTGCTGTCAGCAGGAAAAGCACATTTGAAACCCCGCTGGTAACCCGGTTCGTCACAAACGTAAAGTCATGGTGGCGAAAGGGCTTCGTTGTGATGGTAATCGCAGTCGTAAACCCCCAAATCATTGTAAAAGCAATCACTATATCGGACGAATAATTTCTAACATCAATCGACAATGCCCCCGAATAAATGCCTGAAGAACTGGTTCCCCATAATGAGATGAGGATAGCCAGAAGCTGAAGACCCACAAGGGAACTAAACGCATCAATATTGGCCCTAAGCTTAAAGAAATATTGCTTCTTGACGATTTCTGCGGGATTAACGGTGATGAAAGACATGATCAATTCCCTCCTTTGACTTAGCCGATGCAGTTAAATAAATACAAAGATCACTCGGCTGGACCGTTGAAATGTCTATTCCCTTTTCCTTTGCCTGCATGAGTTCTTCTGGCAAGAAGTCATTCTTCATAACCGCGTAGATGGAATTTACCCCAAGATTATTTTTGTAAATTAGCTCACGCCCTTTTGCCCATTCAAGAACCAAATCCGCCGATCCCTTTAGTGCAATGGCCCATTCTTTAAACTCCTCCATCGGCATATGAAGCTTCACCTGTCCATCCTTCAGTAGGAGTATATCCTCTAATAGATCCCCCATTTCCTCCAGATGGTGACTAGAAAGAATAATGGTTCTTGGGCGAGCTAGATAATCCTTCAAAAGTGCTCGGTAAAAATCTTTGCGAACTGCCGTATCCATTCCCGTCGTTGGTTCATCAAAAATGGTTAACGGTGCGCGTGCGGCAATCCCAACAATGGCATTGAAGGTACTTTTCTTTCCTTTAGACAAGCGCTTGTGATAGTTCCTTGGGTCAAAAGAAAAGTAATCAAAAAGGCGCTGTGCTAAATCCATATCCCAATTTGGATAAAATTTACTTGAGACTTCTAATAGCTCGTATAGCTGTAATGCAGGGGGAAAACTCATTTGGTCGTCAACAAAGATGGTATTGGATGAGACATTAAGACTATTAAAAGGCCGTTGCGAAAATACCTTCAGCTCACCGGACGTTTCTTTAATAAAACCAGCGATCATTTTTAATAATGTTGTTTTTCCTACTCCATTTCTTCCTATGAGACCAGTAATCTTATTTTCCTCCAGTGAAAAAGAAAGTTGATTTAAGACAGCTTTTCTAAAAAAGAATTTTGTCAGGTTGTTGCATTCAACCGTTTTCATTGCTCCCTCTCCCAAATATGATTTTCTTTAATCATGCTTACTACTTCTTCTTTGCTGATCTGCAGCCGCTTTGCCTCCAGTACAACCTCCTCGATTAATCCCTTGAGGATTTTATTTTTCCTCTTGTTTAATATTTTTTCTTCAGCATTTGCTGTAACAAACATTCCTAATCCTCTCTTTTTATAGAGAATATTTTCATCCGCAAGTAGATTTAGCCCCTTAGCAGCAGTAGCGGGGTTAATGGTATACATTTCTGCTAATTGATACTGCGAATATACCTTCTCATCTGCCTTGAAATGCCCATTCATAATTTCTGTTTCCATCCATTCGGCTATCTGGATATAAATAGGCTTCGTTCCATCTGTATTAAGAATTGCCATCATCCCCTACTATAGTACATTACTGTTGTAATGTACTATATAATAATTCGTGAATTTTTTCAACAAAAATAAAGCCCCTGAAAGACACAGAGACAGGGGCTGCGACAATGCTCGAACCTCGGATCAATATGCTCAAGCATTCCACTTCGGTGTTGGTGTCGGAGTAAATGGAACCAATATTATTGGCTGTATCTGAATAAATTAAATTGTTGTTATATGAATTTTATGTTAATATAACATATCATAAACACATAGAGTTACTTGGTATTAAAATGCAGGGAAAAATGGAATTGTCACTGATTATGATTTTGTCAGATCGGTAAGGAATCTAGGGTAATATTGCAAAAATATTGTCTTTAACATAGTTGTCCAGTTGGACTAATCATATATATATGAATAATAAATATATTCTTGTTCCCATTTTATCAAATAGTGATACTTCAGCACGGTCAAGTAATTTATCAGCAAGGAGATAAAATTGACAGGATTGGCTTTATCCTAGAACGGATAATGAAATATGCTAATTCTACCAATACCAGCGATGAAATTAATCCTTATTATTTTTATGAAGGAGATATCTTTCCTGAATATTTGTTATTAGCGGGTGACATATATCATGTCCGGCTTATGATCAGGAAATGATTAAGCTAAAGGAAGAAAATATTAAATTGTCTATTAAATATCAAAAGGGTAGGAGAAAGTCGATGAGTAGATATGATTTAGTAGTGATTGGTGCAGGTCCAGCTGGTATGACAGCTGCCATTTATGCTGTGAGAGCAAATTTAAACGTATTATTGCTTGATAAATTAGCTCCAGGCGGACAAATTATCAATACCAATGAAATCGAAAACTATCCTGGGGTAGGTAAGGTAAACGGCGCTGAATTAGCCATAAAGATGTTTGAGCAGACTCAAGAATTAGGGGTGGATTTTGATTACCGTACTGTAACCAAAATCGAGAGTCTGGAAGGTATTAAACAAATATACACTGAAGAAGATAAGGATGTTATTGAGGCCTTAACTGTAATTGTTGCCACAGGAACCCGTCCAAGAACTTTAAATATTCCGGGTGAAGAAGAGTATAAAGGATCTGCTATTAGTTGGTGTGCAATTTGTGATGGTGCTAAATACCGTGATAAAGATGTGACCATCATAGGAGGCGGTAATAGTGCAGTAGATGAAGGAACTTATCTAGCAACTATTACTAAATCACTATCCATTATTACTGATTTCGATTTAACGGCCGATCCTGTTTCCTCAGATTACTTACGTTCATTACCGAATGTGACCGTTTATCCGTATAAGCGTGTCGTAGAATTTATAGGCGAAGGAGGCCAATTCAAAGGGGTCAAATTTGCAGATAAAGAAACGAGCGAGAATGAGCAGATTGTTCAATGTGAAGGTGTCTTTGAATATATCGGTGCTATCCCATCAACAGAATTTCTTCAAGGGACAAACTTACTTGAAGGTCATGGATTTATAGAGGCCAATGAACGAATGGCTACAAAAATTCCTGGGATTTTCGCGGCAGGGGATTGTATTAGCAAACACTTGCGCCAGGTAGTAACAGCCACTGCTGATGGAGCTATTGCCGCTCAAGAAGCAAGTTCATATATTAAAGCCTTAAGAAGACAAGAAATATAATACAGAGGGGTATTAATATGATAAAAGAACTAGTCAAAGAAGAACTTACCGCAGATTTATCTGAAGGATCCGTTTTAGTTGATTTTTACTCTAAAACTTGCGGACCGTGTAAGATGCTTTCTTTTATATTAAACGATATTGATAAAACATATGGTGAAAAAGTAAAGATTATTAAAGTTGATTTTGAAGATAATCCGGATTTAATTGAAGAACATCGTGTAGAAGGGTATCCAACTTTAGTGATGTTTAAAGATGGTAAAGAAGTATCAAGAAAATCGGGTTTACAACAGAAACCAGTCATCATCAAAATGATTGAGGAGGCTTTATGATTATGGCAACAGCAAGAAGGAGCGAGACAGTTGCTTACAACTATAAAGAACATTTAATCCATAAACAAGCGAAGGCAGAGGCTGCCATGTTAAAGGAGTTTGAACAAGGACAATTTACACTGGAAGCCCCTTTAATTAAATACAACCCATACTTCGTGAACGATTTAGCAGCAGTTATGTTATTTAGAACGGAAGAAGAAACTGCCATTACGATTCGTGTACTAGGGAAAACAAAAGAAGCGGATTTTTATCATACTTTTCCTAAAGGCAAAGAACATATCATTCCTGTTTTAGGTTTATATAGTAATTATGAGAATAAAATTGAAGTCTATCCCTATCAAAAATATAATCAAAAAGTTGTTCATACGATTAAAACACCTGAAGTGGCAGGAGCTAAACTGGTTGAATCCATGGAAACAACACCGGAACATATGCAAGATGATGTAGTGTTCCTCTGTCCTGCGGTAAATGATTTGGCTATTGCGGTTGACTATGCAGGCGATGTGCGGTTAAACTTTACCGTCCCGATGGTTTGGGATATTAAACGTCATCCTAATGGCAATCTCCTGCTTGGCTCTGAACGCTTAATGAAGATGCCTTACTTTGTTTCAGGTATTTATGAAATGAGCCCAGTTGGAAAAATTTATAAAGAGTATCGTGTACCGCGTGGCTATCACCATGACCAAATTACATTACCGAATGGAGATATCGTCGCCTTAAGTTGTGATTTAGACAATGGGACAGTGGAAGATCAAGCTGTTGTTATCGATAAGGATACAGGCCATGTAAAACGAACCATTACTTTCTCTAACTTTATTAAGCAAGGATCTCAAAAGTCTGGTTCATGGTCAGATGAAGACTGGTTCCATTGTAATGCTGTGTGGTATGACGAACATACGAACTCACTAACGTTTTCGGGACGGCATATAAACGCAATGGTGAATATTGATTTTGATACAGAGGAATTAAATTGGATTATCTCAGATCCAGAAGGCTGGCCAGAGGAATATCAACCATACATGTTTAAACCAATTGGTGAAGGGGATTTTGAGTGGCAGTATGAACAACATGCCAATTTAATTACACCTTTAGGCGATGTTATGTGTTTTGATAATCACCATTTTGGAGCACAAAATCCTGACAACTATCTTGCTGCGAATGATAGTTACTCTCGTGGCGTGAAGTATCGTATTGATACAGATAAGATGGAAATTGAGCAATTATGGCAATACGGAAAAGAACGCGGCAAGGAATTTTTCTCCCCATATATTTGTAATGTCTTATACTATAACGAAGGTCATTACTTAACACATTCGGGTGGTATGGCCTTTGACGGTGACGGAAACGCTTCTGAGGAACTGGGTCCATTTGCTCAAATTGATGATCCAAATGTGAAACTAGAATCTATTACAGTTGAAACCATTAATGATAAGAAGGTATTAGAATTAAAGGTTAATTCCAACTATTATCGTGCGAATAAGTTCACGCTTTACTCTAAAGATGGTAATAATCTTTCACTTGGTAAAGGACAACTTCTAGGTTCATTAGGTGAAACACCTCAGATGGATTACGATATTCCTGCAGAAGATACAGGTGAAATCCTGCCAGACAAACACGAAGCTCATATAACAGATGAAGTGGATATGTTGACCTTTGAATCAAAATTCGAAAAGGGACAATTGGTCATGGTGCTGCTAGAATCTGACAAAGAAACACGTAGATATTTTATCTCTACATCTAAAGGGAAACGTGGTGCAATGTGCACAGGAACCTTCTTGCCTGAAGACGACCGTGAAACAAGAACGGTCGTCTCAAAAGAAGGTTTAGACGGAGACTATAAAGTAAAAGTAATTGTGGATGACAAGAAATATGATACAGGTATCACAATCAAAGCTTAAATGAATAGCTAAGTGTGAATGTATCACGTATTAACGGGCAGTAAGACCCCCACCTCAAGAGTTATTTGGATAGGTGGGGGATTAACTGCCTGTAAAGCCCTAAATTAACAATCAGGCTCAGGGTGAGCTTCCATCAGTGGGTGAAGAAGCCCCCCCACTGATGGAAGCTCATGAATATACCAAATTTTACAAATAGTGAAAAATGTATAGAAAAAAACTTATTGAATGACTTATATTTTGAAAGAAGGAAAGTACCATGGCAGTTAAAAGGCAGAGTACCATGGCAGTTAAATTGGATAATAGTTGGATTGAACAAAACTCAGATGCCAAAAATAGTAAAACGAAAAATAATTACTTTGATGGTTTGAAAGTTACTGGACCCTATAAGATGTTATTTTTCATTATCACGTTTGCTTATTTCTTTGAACAGATGGATAACTGGAATTTTGCATTTATTGCCCCCTCATTGATGGCAGATTGGGGTATAACGATGGCGGATATTGGGAAGATCAATTTCGCTTATTTCGTGGCAATGACCCTTGGAGGTTTAACAGGTGGTGTTATTTCGGACTTTATTGGTCGAAGAAAAACATTCCTTGCCTCCATATTTATTTTTTCTCTAGCGTCGGTAGCTAATGGATTTGCACCTAATCTTTTAATATTTACGATAACACGTGCCATAACTGGATTTGGTATTTTTTGTTTGATGGTTTGTTCGCAAGTATATATTGCTGAGATGGCACCTAGTGCCACTAGAGGAAAATGGCAAAGCCTAACAGCGTCAATAGGTTTCATAGCGGCTCCTTTTATTGGGATTTTGTGCAGTGTTGTGATTCCGATGAGTCCAAGTGCTTGGCGGCATATTTTCCTTCTGGGTGGAATCGGTTTAATAGGGTTCTTTGCCGGTCTTAAATACTTAAAAGAATCTCCACGTTGGTTAGTGGCACAAGGAAAAGTAGACGAAGCCGAACAAGTTATCGAGGAGTTAACGAAAGCTAAAGTCGATTTAAGTGAAGTGGCTTCCAAAGTAGAGCCTAAAGTAAAAACAATGGAAGTCATAGTCGGGTTATTTTCACCAAAATATAGTAAGAGAACTTTTGTCATCTTATTATTTGTTATGTTAACAGTGCCTGCAAGTTTTGTTATAACTACCTGGACAACGACACTCTTGAGTCAGAGAGGATTAAGCGTTGATGCTACATTAACGGCTTCTACCCTGTTAATGTTTGGTGTTCCAGCAGGATGTTATTTTGCCTCTTTGATTGCTGATAAAGGTGGAAGGAAAATCCCAATGGCAGCTATGGCGATCACTGTAGCCGTTTTATCAGTCATTTTTGGGAAATTAGAAGGATTCGTTCCTATTGTGGTTTGCGGATTCTTCATGATTGGTGCATGTATGGCGTTAAACTTTATTACTTACAGTTATATTGCAGAGAACTACCCGACAAGAATGCGGAACACGTCTACTGGTATTCATAATGCTGCAGGGCGTTTAGCAACTTCTGTCTTACAATTGTACGTTCCAATCGTATTTGCCCATTATCAGTTTTCTGGAGTATACAATCTGATTGCTATAATGGTTTGTTTGCCAGTAGCTGTTTTACTGCTATGGGGTATGAAAACTGGCCGTAGGTCTCTTGAGGAAATCTCTTAATGTACTTTAGAAATATAATTGTTTTGTACTATCCAGTAAGTCTTTAGCTTAGTGGTAAAACAAAACGGTTTTGGATCATCAATATTGATTATGGTTTATATTTCTAGAGGAGATACAATAAAGTTCTGACATGCCTGTTGAAAACATATTGACAAAGGCAGGGAAAAAACAAAGAATAAAAAGGGTGGGAACAGGAATCCCATCCTTTTTTGCATGGATGAAAATGTGAGGGGAAAGCCTGATAATCTTTGCCCTATCAACGTTTGAATGAAAGTGTGAAGGATAATATTTCAAATGGCCAAAATTGGTAATCCTAGGCATGCGGGTTGAAGAGGGGTGGAGCAGCAGGACATTAATATTGCTGAACAGAAATAAGAGCGATTTATAAAGCAAATAATAACTAAATGATATTAACGAAACTGTAATTAACCCAGTAAAGAATGTTGGTAGAATAAAATTAGGATGGAATTTAACATGTTAAGAATAAGTAATATTAAGCTTCGTGCTGATTTTGATCCAGGTAAGGAAAATGAACTTTTAGCTCAGAAAATCCAGAAAATACTTAAGGTCAAACAGAACAAAATATTGTCATTTAGAATTGCAAAGAAGTCGATTGACGCAAGGGAAAAAAATAATGTCCAGCTTGTTTATTCTGTTGATGTTGAAATTGAAAAAGAGGGATCATATTTAGGAATAAAGAATGTTTCTTTCTATCAACCAATAGAATATGTAATCACGAAAACCCAAAAAACTATCCGTCCTGTAGTAGTAGGAAGTGGACCTGCTGGGCTGTTCTGTGCCTTGGTCTTAGCCGAACATGGTTTAAATCCAGTTGTTGTAGAGCAGGGAATGGACGTTGATAAAAGAAAAGTTGCTGTTGATAAATTTTGGAAATACGGAGAACTTGACACGAATAGTAATGTCCAATTTGGTGAAGGTGGAGCAGGAACATTTTCAGATGGTAAATTAACAACAGGCATAAAAAATACTAGAATTCCGAAAATTTTAAAGGAATTCGTAGAAGCTGGTGCCCCTAGGGAGATATCTTATTTATCAAAGCCCCATATTGGAACTGATATTTTGATAACTGTTGTAAAAAATATTCGTAAAAAAATAGAACGACTAGGTGGAGAATTTCGTTTCGAAACGAAAATGAAGGAACTTATTATCGAAAATGGAGAAGTTAAAGGCGTGCTGCTAGATAGACAAGGGAAAACAGATGCCCTAGAAACAGATGCTGTAGTATTGGCGATAGGGCATAGTGCTCGAGATACTTTTTATATGTTAAAGGATTCGGGTGTAGACATGATACCGAAGTCTTTTGCTGTAGGTGTGCGTATTGAGCATCACCAAAAAGACATCGATTTTCAGCAATACGGCAGCTGTTCAAATAATTCGCTGCTTGGTGCATCTGATTATAAGTTGAATGCACATCTTCCTAATGGACGAGGTGTTTACACGTTTTGTATGTGCCCTGGAGGACATGTTGTTGCTGCCGCATCAGAAAAAAATGCTGTAGTTACAAATGGGATGAGCTATAGCACAAGAAGTGGCGAAAATGCTAATAGTGCATTACTTGTTTCTGTTACACCAAATGATTTTAATGGCGATGTTTTGACCGCAATAGAGTTTCAAAGAAAACTTGAGCGAAAAGCATTTGAACTTGGTGGCAGAAATTATTTTGCACCAGTCCAATTGGTCGGTGATTTCTTAGAAAATAAGGGCAGTAAACAACTTGGCGATGTTACCCCAACCTACACACCGGGTGTCACGCCAACGGACTTGAGAGAATGCCTTGATGATTTTATCGTTGATAGTTTAAAAGATGGTCTGCGGGACATGGACAAAAAACTTACGGGTTTTATCAAGCATGATGCAGTTTTATCAGCTGTAGAAAGCCGTAGTTCATCACCAGTTACAATTAAGCGAAATCCGCTGACATTTGAGTCGAACATCAAAGGATTATATCCTTGTGGTGAAGGTGCAGGTTATGCTGGAGGTATCACATCTAGTGCTGTTGACGGCATAAAATGTGCGGAAGCGTTAATGGCGATTGAACTTTAGTTTTTGATCTGCAAATTAAAAAAAGGGGTACCCAAGTAAAATTTTACTTGGGTACCCCTTAATCTTTATTTAAAACACTTTCGTAGTCCAATCCTCACAATTCCAGATATCTGTCGCAATGTCACGATAGAAATCAGGTTCGTGGGATACCATCAAGATACTTCCGCGATATGCCTTTAAAGCACGCTTCAATTCTTCTTTGGCATCTACATCCAAGTGATTGGTAGGCTCGTCAAGAATTAATAAATTCGTCTCTGTGTTTAATATTTTACACAAACGAACTTTGGCTTTTTCGCCACCAGAAAGAACTTCAATTTTACTTTCAATATGTTTCGTCGTTAATCCACATTTTGCAAGAGCAGCACGGACTTCAGCCTGATTCATACTTGGAAACTCGTTCCAAATCTCTTCAATACAAGTGTTGTAGTTGGACTGTTTAACTTCCTGCTCGAAGTAACCGATGTATTGATAATCACCACGTTCTACTTTACCCTTCAGCGGATTAATCAACCCAAGAATACTTTTTAAAAGAGTAGACTTACCAATCCCGTTTGCACCCACGAATGCAATTTTTTGTCCGCGTTCCATTTTCAAATTCAGAGGGCGGGAAAGTGGCTCGTTGTAACCAATAACAAGATCTTCAGTCGTGAAAATCCAACGGCTGGCTGCACGAGCTTCTTTGAAATTAAACTCTGGTTTCGGCCGCTCTTTCCCCAATTCAATAATTTCCATTTTGTCGAGCTTCTTCTGGCGGGACATCGCCATATTACGTGTCGCAACACTTGCCTTGTTACGGGCAACGAAGTCTTTCAAATCAGCAATCTCTTGTTGTTGACGCTTGTAAGCAGACTCTAGCTGCTGCTTCTTCATCTCATGAATTTTTAAGAAGTTATCATAGTCACCTGCATAGCGATTCAACTCTTGGTTTTCCATATGATAGATCAAGTTAACAACACTGTTTAAGAATGGAATATCATGTGAAATTAAGATAAATGCATTATCATATTCCTGTAAATAGCGCTTCAACCATTCGATATGCTGTTCATCCAAATAGTTCGTAGGCTCATCCAGTAATAGGATTTCAGGCTTTTCCAGCAAAAGCTTAGCTAGCAAAACTTTCGTACGCTGCCCACCGCTAAGATCAGCCACATCGCGATCGAGTCCAACATCGTCTAATCCTAAACCACGAGCAACTTCTTCAACTTTTGAATTAATTTGATAGAAATCATTACTATCTAAAGTTTCTTGCAGCTCGCCAACTTCAGCAAGCATTGCATCGATATCAGCACCTTCATCACCCATTTTTGCATAAAGCTCATTGATCTCTGCTTCAGCATCAAAAAGATATTGAAAAGCAGTGCTCAAAGCTTCACGCATCGTAGTTCCTTTTTGAAGTACAGCATGCTGGTCTAAATAACCAACACGAACCTTTCGGGACCACTCAATTTTCCCTTCGTCAGGTTGCAATTTCCCAGTCACAATATTCATGAAGGTAGACTTACCCTCACCATTTGCACCAACTAGTCCAACGTGCTCTCCTTTTAAAAGTCGAAAAGATACATTATTAAAAATCGCACGATCACCGAAACCGTGGCTTAAATTTTGTACGTTTAATACGCTCATTTTTTTAACCCCTTATCTAATGTCACATGTGGATATCATACTAGATTTAGAAAGGATTTTCTATCTTGAATTTATTTTTTGTGCGTAATGTAATTTGATTTCTTAACTCTCAGTCTTTGTAATGGTTCATTGGTATCCCGCCTATAATCCGGTAGAAAGTGGTTGAAGGTTGGAGTTGTAAAACATTTCACTTATTATAAAAAAAGAAGCAAGAATTATTAAACTAATTTCCTGCTTCTTTTCTAAATTGAAACGGCAGCCAATAGTCAATAATTGGCTGCCGCCCAATTTAATTAATGAATGTTTAACAACATCTACTCACTTTGCCGCCTTTAGCATTATAGCGCTCGTCTTGAACTTGGCAGAAAAATTCCTTTCTAGACTTAATCGGTTCCTCGGGATGTTGCTTTTCCATATGTTCAACATAGGTTTCGTAACAAGGCACACCTACTAACAGACTGAAAAACTGTTTTCGATAACTGAGTGCTTTCTTGATCCATTCCATTTAGCTATGCCTCCGTATGAACACTTTCTCTAGGAATATAAGGGCTTTCATGTAGATCCGTTTTTTGTTTTTTCGATATTTTAGTCCATATCCGGATGGCTGAAATGAATACTGTAATCACGACTATCATAAAGAATGCACATAGTGCTGCATCAATATAATCATTAAACATGACTTGACTCATTTCACCCATATCCTTTGCCGGTGCTAGAACTTCCCCATTATTATATGCGTCTCGGAATTTCCTCGCGTGGGACAAAAAACCGATTGCCGGATTGGAATGGAAAAGCTTTTGCCAGCCTGCTGTTAATGTGACAATAAGCAGCCAGACTGTTGGAATAAGTGTAATCCACGAATATTTGATTTTCCCCATTTTAAATAGAATAGTAGTACCGAAAATTAATGCAATGCCGGCAAGCATTTGGTTTGAAATTCCAAATAACGGCCATAATGTGTTGATTCCGCCTAATGGGTCTACAACCCCTTGGTATAAGAAATATCCCCAAGCACAAACACTTAGTGCAGTTGCGATGATATTCGGCAGCCATGCTTCTGTATTTGCAAATGGTTTGTATACAGTTCCGATAATCTCTTGAATCATGAAGCGGCAAACCCGGGTCCCGGCATCGATGGTAGTTAAGATAAATAAGGCTTCAAAAAGAATGGCAAAATGATACCAAAATGCCATTAGTGCTTTTCCGCCGATCACTTGAGAAAAAATCGTTGCCATCCCAATAGCAAAGGTCGGTGCACCGCCGGTACGAGATAAAATGGTTTCTTCCTCAATATCACTGCTTATTTCCGTTAGCATATCTGGTGTCAGAGTGTAACCCCATTGGGAAATGGTATTCGCAGCACTCGCAACATCAGTTCCTATAACAGCTGCAGGGCTATTGATGGCAAAATAAACGCCAGGTGTTAATACACAAGCAGCAATCATGGCCATAAGCGCAACAAATGATTCTGTTAACATCGCACCGTAACCGATTGGCCGTGCATGGGTTTCACGTTCAATCATTTTAGGAGTCGTTCCCGATGAAATCAATGCGTGGAAACCGGAAACAGCACCACAGGCAATGGTAATAAATAAAAATGGGAATAAGTTTCCTGAGAAAACCGGACCTGTACCATTGATAAATTCCGTAACAGCAGGCATTTCCAGGCTTGGCATTGTGATAAAAATTCCAATTGCCAAACCTGCAATCGTCCCAATTTTTAAAAATGTACTTAAGTAATCCCGTGGAGCAAGCAATAGCCAAACCGGTAATACAGCTGCGACGAAGCCGTAAATAATCATTAAGATGGCAATCGTTTCCCCGCTTAAATTAAATATTGCTGACAGCCCTGGATGCTGGCCGATATATCTTCCAAAAATTAATGATAAAAGTAATAAAATAATGCCTAAAATAGTAGCTTCACCGATACGGCCAGGACGGATAAACCGCATATAGATTCCCATTAAAATAGCAATTGGAATGGTAGAGGCAACTGTAAATAATCCCCATGGACTGCCTATTAAAGCTTTAACCACAACCAGACCTAGAACTGCCAGCAAGATGACCATGATTCCTAAAATACCAATCATGGCAATGACCCCGGTTAATTTCCCCATTTCATCCTTAATCATTTCACCAAGGGATTTCCCATTGCGCCGTATAGAAGCAAAAAGAATAATAAAGTCCTGAACAGCTCCCGCAAGAACAACCCCAACAATGATCCATAGTGTTCCAGGTAAATATCCCATTTGTGCAGCAAGAATCGGCCCAACAAGAGGTCCTGCACCGGCAATGGCTGCAAAGTGATGACCAAACAATACTACTTTATTGGTTGGTACATAGTCTTTTCCATCATTATTAATTTCACTTGGTGTTTTCCGATTATCGTCTAGTTCAAAGATCCGTTTAGCCATGAATTTGCTATAAAACCGATAACCAATCGCATAAACGCAAATCGCAGCAGTAATCAACCAAATGGAATTGATAGATTCTCCCCTGTTTAAAGCTAAGATTCCAAAGCTCAAAGCTCCTAATGCTGAAATTAATCCCCAGATAACAATCGATTTAAACGCTTTCAATTCATCCACCTTCCTTATTAATAGATTTATTATTTAATATTTTCTGATAATATTAAATATTTCCCAAATTATACCACCCTTAAAAATATTTTTGCAATATGCTGTTCATAGTAATTATTAATACTTACACAAGAGATGGTACAGACATATTGTCATTTTCTAAAGCTTACTTTGCCTGTTGGTTTTTACCATGTCAGAGGTTTCTGCTTTTTATACATAATGAAAGAAGATTAATCTCAAAAATAGATTGTTTGCATTTAAAATCAATATTGTTTAGATTAATAAAACATAATAGTATATATATCAAGAAAAGGGCATTAAAAATTAAAAAACTATGATGATCACAAAGTTGGAATATTTATATAAAAGGTGATGTTAAATGAAAAAAATTGAAGCCATTATCAGACCTGAAAAGCTAACTGAGACGATTAAAGGGCTAAAAAGCATTGGGGTTACGGGATTTACCATATCCCAGGTAGTTGGAAGAGGAAAACAGAAAGGAAGCCAGGGAGTCTATCGGGGGAAAAATTACAAAGTAACTCTCCATCCAAAAGTTAAATTGGAAATTGTCCTTTCGAATTATATGGTTGAACAAACGATTAAGATAATAGTTGATTCTGCCCAAACTGGAGAAGATGGTGACGGTAAAATCTACGTTTATCCGATTTTAGAAGCTTACAACATTCGAACAGGAAATATAGATGATAGTATTGATGATTTAGTAAGTGGAGAGGAGTAACTATTTTGGAACTATTATATATAAATACGATATGGATTGTGTTATCTGCCGCAATGGTGCTATTTATGGAAGGTGGATTTAGTTTACTAGAATCTGGTTTTGTAAGAACGAAAAATGCAGTCAATGTTACGATGAAGATTTTTGTTGATTTAACGATAGGGGCTTTAGGTTTTTGGGTAGTTGGTTTTGGGATTATGTTTGGGAAAGATGCATTTGGAATCATAGGTACGAGCCTTTTTGGCAGTCCGGATAAAATTGCTCTTTCTATTGAATTACCTAGTGCAGCGTTTGTACTGTTTCAAATGGGGTTTGCAGTAGCCTGTGTCTCGATTATTTCGGGTGCAGTAGCTGAACGTATGAATTTTAAAGCTTATATTATCACTGTAGCCCTTGTTTGTATGGTTATTTATCCACTTTCAGGTCATTGGATTTGGAACAGTGATGGATGGCTGGCAGAATTAGGCATAAAGGATTTTGCAGGTTCGGGTGCGATTCACGCGGTAGGAGGATTTGCTGCTTTTGCAATGGCTAAACGGTTAGGAGCGAGAAAAGGTAGATTTAATTCGGACGGAAGTGCCAATGTTTTTGCACCTAGTAATATTCCTTTAGCTTCAGCTGGTGCATTTATTTTATGGTTTGGCTGGTTTGCTTTTAATGCAGGAAGTACGTTAGATGCCTCTAATACAGATCTTGCCACGATTGCCCTTAATACCATGCTTGCTGGGGCAAGCGGCGGTTCAGCCGCCCTATTTTTAACCATGAAAAAGTTTGGAAAAGCAGATCCAAGTATGACGATTAATGGAGTATTAGCTGGGCTGGTGGCGATCACAGCCGGATGTGCCTTTGTTTCGCAATGGAGTGCAATTATAATTGGGGTTATCAGTGGTTTGATTGTGATTTATGCCACTTTATTTATAGACAATTTAAAAGTAGATGACCCGGTTGGAGCCGTAGCGGTTCACGGCTTTAATGGTGTCTTCGGAACAATAGCTGTTGGATTGTTTGATAAGTCTCAAGGTCTTTTAACAACAGGCGATTTGTCTCTTCTAACAATACAACTATTAGGTGCAGGAGCAGTCATTGTTTGGGGACTTATTGGTGGAACATTTATCGCAAAGGTTTGTGAAAAGACTGTTGGCTTCCGCGTAAGTCAACGGGAGGAAGAAGAAGGTTTGGATATGTCCTACCACGGGATTCCGGCTTATAACGAATTAGAACGATTCACAGATATTCCTACAGGTTTGTATGATTTTGAGGAAACAACGGGGATTTCGGTTGCTCCAGCTGCCAGTAGGAAAGAAAGAGTGGTTTGAGTTTTTAAAAAAGGTTGAATAGTATCTTTTAATGAATTTTTCTATCGTATTCAAAGTTAAAGTATGCTGAACAGTGAAGGTAACTACCCTTTGGGTGTTGCCTTTTTTTCTTGAGTTTTACACATTATTGTCATTAATTCATCAAATGAAAATGCGAAAATTCTGGTCAGTTCCTTTAAAATTAATATGGGATAGATTATCTAAAGTTTATATGTGAACTTATTCACAAAAATGAATAAAGTGAGGCTTTAACATGTATTATCAAAACATATTCAAAGAAGGCAAAATAGGCAGCCTAACATTAAAAAACAGAATTGTCATGCCCCCCATGGGAACCAATCTAGCTGGCTTTGAAGGTGAAGTAACGGACCAGCTCATTGCTTATTATGAAGAAAGGGCAAAGGGAGGAACCGGGTTAATTATTGTGGAATTTACCTGTATTGATTATGAATACGGGAAAGGCTTTGTCCGGCAAGTAAGGTTGGACGATGACCGCTGTGTCCCCGGGATGTTCCGTTTGGCGAATGCAGTACATAAGTATGGAGCAAAGATTTTTATCCAAATCCATCATGCAGGCAGGCAGTCCAACTCCACTCTGATCAATGGGAAACAGATTGTTGCTCCGAGCAGTGTTCCAAGTGCGGCAGTCGGTGAAGTGCCACGGGAATTAACGACAGCAGAAGTAAAAGTTTTAGTAAATAAATTTGTTCAGGCTGCCGTAAGAGTGAAGCAGTCCGGGTTTGACGGTGTCGAAGTTCATGGTGCTCACGGCTATTTAATTAATCAGTTCCTGAGCCCTGAGGCTAACCTAAGGACGGATGAATATGGAGGAAGCTTTGAAAATCGGATGAGATTCCTTGAGGAAATCATTCTGGGTATCCGGGGAAAATGCGGTGAGGATTTTCCTGTTACAGTTCGCCTCAGTGTGGATGAATTTGTCGAAGGGGGCATCGATTTAAACCTGGGGAAAGAAATTGCTCAATACCTGGAAAATCTGGGGATAGACGGGCTGCATGTCAGCTGCGGAACTTATGACTCTTCTGATACACTTATCGAATCCCCATTATTTGAACAAGGCTGGAGAGTCTACTTGGCAGAGGAGATTAAAAAAGTCGTCAATATTCCTGTTATCACAGTCGGGTCCATTCGTGAACCGCAATTTGTTGAAAACATCCTTGCAGAAGGCAAAGCAGACTTTGTGGCTATCGGCAGGGGACTGATTGCTGATCCTGAGTGGGCGAAGAAAACCAAGGAAGGACGCGAAGCTGAAATCAGAAAATGTATCAATTGCCTCCATTGTATTCACTCTGTTAATCGTAACTTGCATGTCCGCTGCTCCCTCAATGCAGGAGCGGGACGGGAACTCGAGTTCCAGGAACTGAAGTGTATTCCTGCTGCCGAAAGCCGTCAGGTTGTGGTGGTTGGCGGTGGTCCGGGCGGAATCGAGGCAGCCCGGGTTCTGAAATTAAAAGGATATAATGTAACGCTTTTTGAAAAGGATAATAAGCTCGGCGGTCAATTGAACCTTGTCGATGAGCCGACTTATAAGAAGAAAATGGCCTGGCATCTTGATTATATCCGCAATGAAATGAATCGGTTAAATGTGGACGTACGTTTAAATACGGAAGCGACGGTTCAGGACATCCTGGCTCTCAATCCATATGCTGTGCTGCTGGCAACAGGCGGAGTACCATGTCTCCCACACGTTGAAGGCATTGATTTGGGTCACGTGTACACCTATGAAGATATTAAATTACAGGTTAGAGGATTTACGAATCAAAAAATTACCGTCATCGGCAGTGGTTTGAGCTGTCATGGAATCGCCCGCCGCCTTGCTGAAGCCGGCAATCAAGTCACATATCTGGAGATTCTTACTAAGGCAAGTAGAAGAATCGGTCAGGATACGAGATTACGCCTTCATCATAAGCTGAAACGATTAAATGTGGATGTTATTACGACTCACCAATTAGTTAAAATCCTTCCGGAGAGTGTTGTTGTGGAGGATCCGGCAACCGGTAAACAAGCTGAAATTGAATCAAAGAATGTGATTGTTGCAATGGGGATCGTGGCGTATAACCCATTAGAGAAAGCATTAAAGAATGAGATGGATAATGTGTTTGTGCTGGGAGATGCTTTAGGCTATGGATCTCTTGGTGAGGCTACCCGAGATGGCTTTGAAAAGGCATATGTCCTTGAATCCATTGTTACAAATACTGGTGAGTAAAAGTATTTAGCCAGGCAATCTTTATAATAAAAATGAAAACAGTGAGTATGGCAAAAGCTCACTGTTTTTACTTATTTTTATTTTCATATTTAAGGGTATTCTCCTTGTCACGGCTGGCTAGACTTGTAGTTAGCAAGAAGTTCGCAATCTACAACTAATTGTTGGCGTCTAATGTTCTAAAGGTACTTTGTTAGTAGATAAAATCAGAAAGGATGGTAAAATGTCGCAAATAAAGGATGAAATTATTTTAAGAGGGCTAAAAGAAAATAATTTAAAAAATGTAGATTTAAATATACCAAAGGAAAAAATCATCGTATTTACTGGTCTTTCAGGTTCAGGAAAGAGCTCAGTTGTTTTTGATACATTGGCAGCAGAAAGCAGAAGACAAATGACTTTGAACTATCCTCTCTATGTCAGAAATCAAATGCCAAGGTACGAAAGACCTCACGCCGATCTGATGCAAAACTTAAGCCCAGTTGTTGTAGTAGAGCAAAGAGCTATAGGAGGAAATTCCCGTTCAACAGTAGGAACCTATATGGATATACATCCATTAATTCGGCTTTTGTTCTCGAGAATCGGAAATCCATCAATTGGTTCTGCTACTGATTTTTCGAGTCAAAGTTCCTTTGGCAGATGTCCGGAATGTGGCGGATATGGGGAAGTCATTGCGCCAGACTTAAATAAGATGATCGATTTTGACAAGTCACTTCGGGAATATGCCGTAAAATTTAAGCCATTATCGCCCTCAGGCTGGCAAGGAAGATGGATGATAACCGGTGGGTTATTCGATCCAGATTTGCCGATAAAGGACTACCCCGAAGAAAAACGCAATCTACTAATATATGGTCCTCCAGAGGGTGAAAAAGTATTTGCCCCGTTTCATACAAAAAACGGACCTCAACCTCATGAGTGGGATGGGTTATTGCCTCGATTTACACGCCTTTATATCAATAGAGATATCTCAAAGCTAAAAGAAGTATCCCAAGATGACGTCTTAACCGTATCAACACATTCACTATGCCCAACATGCCAAGGTTCAGGCTTAAATCCAAAGGTTTTAGAATGCAGGATAAATGGTTTAAATATTGCGGAGTACGATCAATTAGAGCTTCCGGAAATACTAGTAGAACTAGAGGACATCAAAGAGCCTATGGGAGAATCTATAGCCCAACAAGCAATCCCGCCTATAAAACAACTAATTGATATGGGACTGGGATATTTGAGCCTATCGAGAAAAATGGGCACCCTGTCCAGCGGTGAAGCCCAAAGGGTAAAAATTGCCCGCCATTTAGGGAGCAGCTTAAACAATATCACATACATTTTCGATGAACCAAGTGCAGGACTTCATCCAGAAGAAGTGGATTTGTTAATCGGGATGCTAAAAAGGCTAAAAGAGCAGCATAATACGGTCATTGTAATTGAACATAATCTATCTGTCATAAAAGTGGCGGATGAAATCATCGAAATGGGACCTGGAGCAGGTGTAAACGGAGGAGAAGTTGTTTATCAGGGGAAATTAGAAGGACTAAAAAATTCCCCCACCGCAACAGCCTTAAATCACAAGTTGAAAATAAATAAACATCCGAGAGAAATAAAAAGTTCTTTTACAATAAACAAAGCAAGCAACAATAATTTGAAAAATATAAGCGTAGATATTCCTAAAAATGTCTTAGTCTCTATATGCGGCGTATCAGGTTCAGGAAAAAGCTCTTTAACATTGGAGGCATTCGCGAAAAAGTATCCAGAATCGATCATGGTAGGACAAGGCGGCATCGGAATATCCAACCGTTCGACCCTGGCTACATATATGGGAATCATGGATGATATTCGCTCCATATTTTCAAAAGAAACTGGACAACCAGCAGGTTTGTTCAGCTTTAACTCGCGGGGAGCATGTCCTGTCTGTAAAGGAAAAGGGGTCATAATGCCGGATGTAGCATTTGCCGATCCAGTGACCGTTCTTTGTGAGGCGTGTTGCGGGACAAGATTTTCAGAAGAAGCACTTAGTTATCGCTACCAAGATAAAAATATAGTAGAGATTTTAGCTTTAACAATAGACCAAGCGATTCACTATTTTACAATTCCAAAGATCATAAAAAGAGTGAATACGCTAAAAGATGTAGGATTAGGCTATCTGACCTTAGGACAGACAACAAGTTCTCTGAGCGGGGGAGAAATCCAACGTCTAAAACTTGCCAGCCACTTACAAAGAGAAGGACAAATCTATTTATTAGACGAGCCATCCTTAGGTCTGCATACAGAAGATAACGGGAAACTCTTAGACGTATTTCAAAATCTCGTAAACAGAGGTAATTCTGTCATCATAATCGAACACAATCTAGACTTTATCGCTGCGAGCGACTGGATCATAGAATTGGGTCCGGGAGGAGGAAAACAAGGCGGACAAATGATATTTGAAGGCACACCGGAAGCGATGTTACATGCAGAGACATTGACAGCGAAATGGTTAATAGATGGAGTAAGAAAACATTCCGGACGGGTCATATGGTGATATTTTTACATAAATTATTAATGTCCAAATGTACTTGTGATTGATAATAGGTCATTAAGCATGATATAAGTGTAAAAGAAGTGGAACATTTGGCTTTATAATTTTTTTACCGAGAGTTTGAAGGTGTACCAAAGTGAGAGGATTTGAGTTTGAAATGATAGATAATTTTTGGCGTGATTTGCCTCGGCCATTTTTTGTACTTGCACCAATGGAAGATGTGACAGATGTTGTTTTTCGTCACGTAGTAAGTGAAGCCGGCCGACCGGATGTATTTTTCACAGAGTTTACCAACTCGGATAGCTATTGTCATCCAGAGGGCATAAAAAGTGTGCGTGGCCGTTTGATTTTTACAGAAGATGAACAGCCAATGGTGGCACATATTTGGGGAGATAATCCCGAATATTTCCGCCAAATGAGTATTGGCTTGGCAGATCTGGGATTTAAAGGCATTGATCTTAATATGGGCTGCCCTGTACCGAATGTGGCATCGAGAGGGAAAGGCAGCGGTCTTATTCTGCGTCCAGACGTTGCGGCAGAACTTATTCAAGCGGCAAAGATTAGCGGACTGCCTGTCAGTGTGAAAACACGACTTGGCTATAAAGATGTAACGGAGTGGGAGGAGTGGCTAACGCATATTTTCAAACAGGATATTGCGAACCTTTCTATTCATTTACGTACAAGAAAGGAAATGAGCCAAGTAGATGCGCATTGGGAGCTCATTCCGGAAATTAAAAAATTACGTGACCGTATCGCACCCAATACGCTGCTAACCATCAATGGAGACATTCCAGACCGTCAAACGGGACTGCAGCTTGCTGAACAATATGGTATTGATGGCGTTATGATCGGGCGGGGTATTTTTAAAAATCCTTTTGCTTTTGAAAAAGAGCCAAAAGAGCATAGCAGTAAGGAATTACTTGATCTCTTAAGACTGCAGCTGGATCTTCAAGATCGGTATGCGGAAGTTCTGCCACGCTCTATCACAGGGCTTCATCGCTTTTTCAAAATTTATGTCAAAGGATTCCCTGGAGCTGCTGAACTAAGAAATCAATTGATGAATACGAAATCAACAGATGAAGTACGTGCATTGCTTGAAAGCTTTGGAAAATAATGTTGATGGGACGTGGTTCTTTATATCCCCATGTCCCACTTGAAGGAGGCTTTTTTTATGGAACGTATTGATTATTTGCTGGTTCATGAGTATCTTGAAAAATTAGCAGATCCTAGCTTTCCGGGGCCGGCTAGTGGTAGTGCCGCTGCAACCATAGCAGCTATGGCAGCGGCATTGCTGGAAATGTCTTGTAAAGTAACGATGAAAAACGGTGGGGGAAATATACCTTTAGCTTTAAATGAAATAGAAGTAATTCGCCAGCATTGCCTAGCGCTTGCAACTGAAGATATGGAGGTACTGGCAGAGGTAGTTCGAGCAGCAAAGTCCAGAAAAGAGAATCCTGAAAAATATGAGTGTGCAATAAGAAATGCTACAGATACACTGGTTTCCTTAGTGAAAAACTGTGAATTCATTTTAAGGGAAATAGAACAATTGATCCCTGTCTGTAATAAAAAGGTAGTTGCCGAATTAATCGGGAGTACGCACATGGCTGAAGCGGCCCTGGCTTCTGCAAAGCTTGGTGTGGAAGTAAACCTGCACTTACTGCATGATGAAAATTATAAAGAAAGTGTACAGGGCATTATGAAGAATAGCTATAAAAATAGTATCGAAATGAAAGAACGGATACTTAACATCGTGAATAAATAAGGGGGTACAATGGTGAGGCTGCAAATGCCCCCCTTAGTAAAGAGTTAGCCCCCTTGCACGATTTAGCCATGAAAAGTTTTCACTTCGCCTTTTTTCCACCTTTGGCAGGTTATTTCAAGTAAGATTACCGCTCATGGAATAATTTCAAAAACGGAGCCTTGGTTGAAATCTGTCACATTTGTCGAACCATGAACGCCTAAAAATAGTCTAGTTTGATCCAAATTCGTACCCAAGCTAACATAATATGCCGATTGGGACCCAAAATTATAATCGGTTTCAATCACACTAAAATCATTTAGCTGACCATCTGTTCTCGCTCTGGTATAGGCTAAAACTCCTCTAACCGGCGTTTGGGCTCCTGCATTCCGAGCAAAGTCGCTAAACACAACACTTCCCGTTAAAGCGGGAATTCTATTTCCCATATAGGATTGTACGCCCGTTAGTGAAATGCCCTCAAATTTATCGGGGCGGGGATCTTTATGAAAATAACTAATTAGAGGCTGAATCCGCTGAACGGAAGTGATCACAGCCTCGTTGTAATAGGTAATTGTTTTCTCATTCGAATTCGGGTTTTCGGAGCAGCCTGTTAGTATCGATGTAGGAAAAGCACCTTCCCATCCCCGCCAGCCCAAGTTAATAAAGCCCTTTTGGTTAGGATCGGAATTCATAAAGTGTGCTTGAACAAGCTGAGTAACTGGTATTGGTTTATAATGCGCAAATGAAAAAATCGACTCTACCAGCCCCTGTCCGACATTTCCCACATATTTAATGTAGCGATTTTGAAATCTTTGAAAAGAAATACCTGGTATGTTACGAACACCTTTGGCAATGACCGTAAGCGATTCTTGAATTGGAACAGGGAGTTCATTAAAACGTGTGACTACGGGTGGATTAAGGATATATGTACCCTTATCTACATCAATTTCAATGATTTTACCGGCTATTTCCATATCATTCTGGCTTAAATTAAAAGGATCATAGCCAGAGCCGCCATCCCCTGTTGTTAATACAAGTTTTCCTGTTTCAGGTGAAAAGTTTAAGCTATTGACACCATTATGATTCATAAAGGGTCTTCTTAAATTTAGTAATGTCCGCCGTTTTTGAGGCTGCCCGCTCGATTGTAAAATCCATTCTTCAACTGTATCAATATGATCATATTTGTTTTCTCTATCTAACCACTTTAGGTCTAAGGTTCCCGGGTCACAGGGGTTGGGTGTAAAAGGTCCTTGAAGGGCACCTGGACCTTGTGTTCCAGCTACAGAATAATGAAGGTAAAACAGACCATTATAATTAAATCCGGGATGAAAGGCTAGCCCTAGCAGCCCCCGTTCATCATATCCACCACGAGGAGTGCCCAGTTTTATGATGCGCGGACGAAGGTCTAAAAAAGTCTCTAGCATTCTATTTCCTACATAAAAAATCTCCCCAACCTGGGTTGCAATAAATAACTTTTCAAATGAGTCACCTGGAAGTACAGCTGTTTTCAAAACAGTAGGTAAATTGATATTTCGCACAATGGGCTGTAAACTCACTTTAACTTTTATCAATTCACTATACCCCCTTTTTACCGTTTTTTCTGTATATGAGTATGATTAAAATTTTTCTAATAGTACAGTATTAGGACCTGGGAATTTGCTGTACATTGCACCATTGGATCTTTTATGATTTTACTTGAAATATTTTGCGATAATTGAAATTGAATGTTCTGGAATTGTACTTATTGCCGCCGGAGGTATTGCCTATTTCGTTTTAGCAAGCAAGAAGGAAAAAGAGCGACACCATGCTGTTGAATTAAAATAAATAAAAAATTTTTACATGCCTGCCTTTCAAATAATTTTATTTTGGAGGGCAGGTTCTTTTTTTTATTTCACTCTTTTATGATAATGTTTTGGATTAAAAGTCAAAAAGAGTTGCTTTCTATTAAGTGTGATGATACTATTAATTTCCCTTTTCCTTTAAGAAGATAGTTAGAAATTAAGTTTGAAGTTCTTCTTTAATATAGAGAATAGGGATTAATACAGAAAAAACTTTTAAAAAGAAGTTGACTTCTGTGAATCTGGATGTTATATTAGTAAACGTCGCTGATGCGAAACGATTTAAGAAATTACTTCTTAACAGTTGACTTCGCCGAAACGGAATGATACAATTCGTTTTGTCGCTATAAGAATTCAGCAGATAATTGTTCTTTGAAAACTAAACAAAGCAGAAACGTCAACGTAAGTTTTATTTTTGTAACACAACATGAGCAAATCAAACACTTTTTTGGAGAGTTTGATCCTGGCTCAGGACGAACGCTGGCGGCGTGCCTAATACATGCAAGTCGAGCGGACTTT
>NZ_JACHGK010000015.1 GCF_014207535.1 Bacillus benzoevorans | reverse complement strand
TGTAGGGTTCTTAATTTAATACGGCTCAGTAGCTCAGTCGGTAGAGCAATGGACTGAAAATCCATGTGTCGGCGGTTCGATTCCGTCCTGAGCCACCATTTTATGTGTATACCCTTATTAGAAATAGGGTACATGGAGGGGTAGCGAAGTGGCTAAACGCGACGGACTGTAAATCCGTTCCTTTGGGTTCGGCGGTTCGAATCCGTCCCCCTCCACCATTTAGGGGTATAGTTTAAAGGTAGAACAAAGGTCTCCAAAACCTTCGGTGTGGGTTCAATTCCTACTACCCCTGTTTGTAGTATTATGGCGGCTGTGGTGAAGTGGTTAACACATCGGATTGTGGTTCCGACATTCGTGGGTTCGATCCCCATCAGCCGCCCCATTTTATTTCTATTGTTGGGCTATAGCCAAGCGGTAAGGCAACGGATTTTGATTCCGTCATTCGAAGGTTCGAGTCCTTCTAGCCCAGTTATGGCGGCATAGCCAAGTGGTAAGGCCAAGGTCTGCAAAACCTTTATCCACCGGTTCGAATCCGGTTGCCGCCTCCAATGTTTAGCCGGTGTGGCGGAATTGGCAGACGCGCACGACTCAAAATCGTGTTCCTTTTGGAGTGTCGGTTCGACCCCGACCACCGGTATTCGTCAGAGTACTAAATTCATCATTTGCGGGTGTAGTTTAGTGGTAAAACTACAGCCTTCCAAGCTGTTGTCGTGGGTTCGATTCCCATCACCCGCTCCATATAATATGGGCCTATAGCTCAGCTGGTTAGAGCGCACGCCTGATAAGCGTGAGGTCGATGGTTCGAGTCCATTTAGGCCCACCATATGATATTTTGTTGCACAGATTACTATTCTATTTAGTGCAATATATATTGGTAAATACCATTTTATTTTCCGCAGTAGCTCAGTGGTAGAGCATTCGGCTGTTAACCGAACGGTCGTAGGTTCGAATCCTACCTGCGGAGCCATTTCTTTTATAGTGAAATACATAATTGCATGATAAGAATTTTTTCTATACATATCGTAGGATTTTCTACTGCTCATTGGAGCGGCAACTTAATCTTAGCAGTCATATTACCTTCTAAATCTATAAAAATAGAATTAGAGGGTTTTTTTCTATGTAAATGGATTTTATCAAGTTGGTATGGTGTATGATGGTTTAAGGGAGCTTGTTTTTTAAAAGGAAGGGATACAAATGGGAATATTCACATCACATCATTCAGAAGATGTTTTTGGATTTTTCGCTGACAAGCATATGGAGTCGGGTGGATTAGTGAAGAAGAGGATTCCAAAAGGTACTGTTATCTTTGATGAAGGGGACGAGTGCAGCGGTGTGGCATTTATTTTGAATGGTTCCATCCGTGTATCGAAAGTTGGGAAAAATGGCAGGGAAATTATTTTATACCGAATTACCCGCGGAGATTCATGTATTCTTACGATTTCCAGTATCCTTTCTTCGTTGTCTTACCCGGCAACGGCTATGGCGGAGGAAGATACTGAGGCTATTTTTTTAACATCACCACAGTTTAAATCAATGATGTCGATTAATATTGGTTTGCAGCAGTTCGTGTTTAAATTATTATCCAGCCGGCTGCTGGATGTCATGATGCTGGTTGATGAAATTATTTTTCATAAAATAGATGAAAGAGTAATAGAGTACTTGCTGAAAAATACGCGGGATAACGGAGATACGATTAAAATGACACATGAGGCATTGGCTGTTCAGCTTGGCACGGCTCGAGAGGTTATCAGCCGCAATCTTAAGGGACTGGAAAAAGACGGGACCATTCATCTGCTGCGAGGGAAAATTAAAGTCATGGACCGTATTAAATTAGAAGAAAAATTATCAGAATATAGAGATGATATGTGACTTAGTCACTGAAAATGCAGCCGGCTTTGCTTATGATAAGGGTGTAAACGTTACCATTATTATAAAGGGGAAAGGAGCTGGCGATGGTGAAAGCCAATGTTGGAACAGTCGATCGAATCATTAGAGTTATCTTGGGGTTTGTGTTATTATCCTTATATTTCATTCTGGATGGAGGAATGAAATATATCAGTCTGCTTGGTATTGTCTTACTGCTTACAGCAATTATTAAATTTTGTCCTTTATATCCAATCTTTAAAGTCAATACATGTAGAAAACACTAATACAATCGTTTGCTAAAGTGCCTGATGAAAGTTCGGGCACTTTTTTGCGTTTGCAGGATAGTCACTTTAATTATCGAAATAAATTGAAAAAAGTGAGACCAAAGCCATTTATCATTCGTATATAATTAGTGAACTGATTTTTATATTAAAGGAGGTTGAAAATGGGGTTCTTGACAATAGGAATTGGACTTGCTGTGGCAGTTTATTTTCTTTGTGAGGGTTTTTTTAAGAATATAAAAAATCCAGGCTCTAAAAACGAATTTGAATCATTAGAAAATGATGAACAGGAATTAATAAAGGCAAACGAGTTGCATCAATATTTAGGCATTACAAAGGAAGATGTGAGGGAATTAATGAAAGCGCATTCGGATATTCCTCATATTTCGATAAACGGGAAGACGTATTATGCAAAAGAGAAGGTACGCGAATGGCTTTTTAATATGAGTGATTAAACATGCAGCAAGTTCAGTATACATACAATTGGGGATGCTGGTGCCTAAACATAGCGTTACTTATTTTTGTAAATATCCTTCAGAAAAAAACACACAATATATTATTGATAGAAAAATGCTGAAGGAAGGTTTTGCTTGATGATTGAAAAGGAAAAGATGCTGAGCGGACAGCCCTATCTCGCCTTTGATGAAGAGCTTTTTAAGGAGCGCCAGTATGCAAAAGAAGTATTATTTGAATTCAACTCCTTAAATCCGGGTGAAGTTGAAAAACGCAATAAATTACTTGAAAATTTGCTGGGAAGGGTGCCGAAGCTATTCTATATTGAACCGCCTTTTCGTTGTGACTATGGGTATAACATATCGATAGGCGAGAATTTTTATGCGAATTATAACTGTACTGTTTTAGACTGTGCTCCGGTAACGATTGGAGATAATGTTCTGCTCGCGCCGAATGTCGGTCTTTATACGGCAGGGCATCCAATTCATTATGAACCACGGAACAAGGGAATTGAGTATGCCTTTCCGATTACCATTGGAGATAATGTTTGGCTTGGCGGCGGTGTGATTGTCAATCCGGGGATTACTATTGGCAGTAATGTTGTCATTGGTTCCGGCAGTGTTGTAACGAAGGATATTCCGTCAAATGTAGTAGCAGCGGGCAATCCCTGCAGGGTACTCAAAGCCATTACAGATGATGACAGAGATAAATATTTTAGAAACCTGAAAGTTTGAAGTAAGGTTTCCCTTGGAACAATGGGAAGCAGGGGACAGAAGAAGAGGGGGATAAAGGTGCTTAAGAAGCGGGGAATTTTTTTGCTCATGCTGCTGATCCTGGCCGTTTTAGCTGGCTGTTCGGGTGGCTCCCGTGTGATCACTGTGGGGGACATTGAAATTACAGAGAATGATATGCGAGGAAATTACAGCAGCTTTACGGGGAATTATTTTAAACATGTAAAGCTTGAGGAGGGAGAAACCCTTACTGTTACTTTTTCGGTCAATACTGAAAAGGGTGAACTGACGGCAGAGGTGTTAGACTCCAGTGGGGAAACGACCGCCGTTTTGGAGCCAGGAGGTACAGCAGTGATTGATAAGCCGGGTAAATATAAGCTTCAGGCAGTGGGCAAAAAACATAAAGGCAATTTCACCCTATCATGGCAAATTGAATAAAGAAGCAGAGGCGGTTTGATCTAACATCATCACGAACCGTCTCTTTATTATGGAATGCTGATGATTACCGTAACAGCAGGATTGTTTAGCGTCTTCTAATTCACAAATCACTCACTATTTAAATATAGCGGCAATGGTAAAATGAAAGTGAAGAAAGGAATCACCTCAATATAAGGGGGAGATGATATGAAAATATTGAAAACGTTTGCGGTAATAGGAGGCACTGTTCTTGTTTTATTGGGAATTGGCTATGTGTATCTCTACTTTGCCATGTCAGATGTCACGTTTATTGATAGAATGAAGGGGACTTATGATCCGATTCCGGAAAGGGAAGAAGAGACTCGCGAGCAGGCTCAGGAATATTTGAACACTGTTTTTACCGGCGGGCATTACACAATCTATGATATTGCGTTCGAATCAAATGACACGGACACGTTATACAGTTATGCAGGTATGGTTCGGGATGAAGTGAATAATGTTGAATTTCTGGTCTTTCATAATAATCAAACAGGGAAAATGGAAGATAACTATGTGGCAATGAAATGGACGAAGGATTTAGGCAATGATCTCCGGCCGTTTATCACGGAACAATTTGGTGAGGCTGCCGACTTATACGTATATTTCGATGAAAGACAGATAAATGCCTATAATATTGATCCTAATCAACCTGGAAGTTATAAAGATTATAAATTTAAGCCGCAAATCTACGTTCCGATTGAGCGTAAAAAGAAAGCAGAGGATGAAAAGGCCTATCCCAAGCTTTTAATTTTTGTAAAAAAGGAATGCGGTTTAAAGCATGCATTTGTTAATGTTCAATATTATGTTAATCAGGAACCCATGATGGAAGATGATTGGGTAGAAGAATTCTAAGCGATGCATAGGATTACCTATGCATCCTTTGCTTTTTCAACGATAATATTGTAAGAATAAGTAGGATAGGGAATGAATCTGATGTGGCATCTTTAATGAGGAGCATGCAGTTTGAAGGAAATTAATTATAAACTCACTTTAAGTATTCTGCTTGGAAATTTATTTATCGCCTTTTTAGGGATCGGGCTTGTCATTCCGGTCATGCCAACGATTATGAATGAGCTTGGTCTCAGCGGTTCGACTTTCGGTTATTTAGTCGCGGCTTATGCAATGGCTCAAATGATCATTTCCCCCATTGCAGGAAAGTGGGTCGACCTTTACGGGCGTAAGCCAATGATTCTTATTGGATTAATTATTTTTGCCTTTTCCGAGGCATTATTCGGTCTTGGAAGAAGTGTGACCGTTTTATTTAGTTCCCGGATACTTGGCGGTTTCAGTGCTGCTTTTATTATGCCTGCTGTTACTGCCTTTTTAGCGGATATTACATCAAAAAGCGAAAGGTCAAAAGCGCTTGGCTATATGTCAGCGGCTATTAACACGGGGTTCATTATCGGACCGGGACTTGGGGGCTTTTTAGGGGAGATTAGCATTCGGCTGCCCTTTTTTGCCGCAGCTGTATTTGGCGTTGCTGCAGCGATCGTTTCACTATTTTTCTTGAAGGAACCTGCTAGAAAAGAATCAGATGAGAAACAACAGGCCGAGAAGCCAGGCTTGAAGGCTGGGATGCGCAAGATGTTTCATCCTATGTATGCCGCAGCCTTTTTCTTAATTCTTATTTTTAGCTTTGGCTTGGCTTCCTTCGAATCGCTGTTTAGTTTATTTGTGGACCATAAATTCAGTTTGACACCGAAGGATATCGCCATCATGGTTACGGGGGGAGGGCTGCTTGGAGCAATCGCCCAATTATTCCTTTTTGATCGTTTAACAAAAAGGATTGGGGAAATCGCACTGACGCGATACTGTCTCGCAGTGTCTGTCGTCCTGACTCTTGCAACAACGGCTGTAAATACATATATGGCGATTATGGTAATCTCCTGTATCTTATTTATCGGCTTTGACTTAATCCGTCCTGCACTGACAACATACTTATCAAAAGTTGCCGGCAATGAGCAGGGCTACGTCGGTGGAATGAACTCGATGTTCACCAGTCTAGGAAATATTTTTGGTCCTGTTGTCGGCGGCGCTTTATTTGATATGAATTTGAACTATCCGTTTTATTTTTCCTCTGTTGTATTAATAATAGGGATTGTGATCTCTGTGTTTTGGAGAGCAGGGGCAAAACATGAAGCTCCATCTGCAGGGTGAATAAAGCACGGGATGAACAATTCCCGTGCTTTTCCTGATCCTAAAATTGTTCAAAACGGCGAAAATTAATCGTTGCGATCGCAACAAATAGCAAAGACAAGATAATGGTTGTACAGATGATAAGTACCCCATTTTCAGCGATTTCCCCCTGCATCAGCACTGCAGATACCTGCGTTTTGATATTGGAAGGGCTCCACTGAGTATATTTTGTGAAAAGTCCTGATAAAACAGAAAGGCCGCCTAATATCAAAATACTCAGTCCGGCAATGCCGCTTGCGGCCTTCAGCCATGTCCCGATCAACATCGTGACTGAGAGAATGAAGAGGAGCCATAAACTATAAAGAGCAAAACTCGCAAGCACTCTTTCCCATGGCACGGTATGAAAGAGCAAATTTGTATAATACCAGGTCAATCCATAGCTGAAGAGGAAGGAGACAAGAGTGAGCAATATTTGCGAAAACCACTTGCTCGCAATATACTGCAAGGGACTCACCGGGCGAACCATAACCAGCGCCAATGTTCCATTTTGCCGTTCAGTACATATTGCTCCCATGAAGGCGATCACGAGCAGCAATGTACCGACTGTCCCAAATTGACTGAGTGTTGCCGCTAAAACCTCCTCACCAGTGGGAGTTGGAATTTCAATGACGGCCCCTTCAGGGAGATTACCTGCACTTTCAAGGATTTGCGGCATGTAATAGCTAGAGAGCGGCTGGGAAATACCAAGAATGGCAAAGGCAATGGGCAGCCAGATCCATCTCCCGCTCCGTAAGGCTTCTTTTAATTCTTTTTGAAAAAGCGTTATAAAATTACTCATTGATTCATCACCTTCAAATAGGCATCTTCGAGCGAATCCTGTAAATGTTCAAAATGGAGCAGATTCAGTTTGTTTTCTATTATTCTTGTTAAAAGAAGGCGTTTATCAAAAGAAGGTTCATCAAAGTAAAGAACGGCGGTGTGTAAATCTTGGTATTCGATATGGGCTAGTTTTGGCATACCGTCAAAGCGGTGTTCCAGTGGTTCTGTTGTCCTGATTTTAATGGCCGAAGCGGACTGGTTATATTTAAGCTCGGTTAAGCTGCCGTTCCACTTGATTTTCCCTTCCTTTAACATAATGACGGAATCACAGACCTGTTCCGCATCGTGCAGCACATGTGTGGAGAAAAGGATCGTCATCCGTGCTTTCAGTGCCTGAAGCATTTTCAGTACATCCCTTCTGCCGTTTGGATCAAGGGCTGATACCGGTTCATCAAGAATGAGGAGTTCAGGGTCATGGATCAGTGCTTGAGCAAGCCCTAGTCTTTGTTTCATTCCTCCGGAAAAGCCGCCGATTTTCTTATTTTTCACATCGAGGAGACTGACGAATGCCAGCGTTTCGTCAATTTTGGCGGTCAGCTGCGCTTTCGTTAGATGTGAGAGCCTGCCGGCAAACTGTAGGAACTCCTTAGCTGTCATCCAGGAAAAAAAGGCAGGATGCTGCGGTAAAAAGCCGATTAACTGGCGGTAATCCTTTTTCTTGCTGCCGGGAAAGAGAATGGTGCCGGAAGAGGGTGTCAGAAGACCGGCCAGCATGTGCAGTGTGGTTGTTTTTCCGGCACCATTCGGACCAATGATGGCAATGCATTTTCCCTTTTCAATTTGAAAGGATAACTGTTTCACAGCCTGGTGCTGCCCATAGGTTTTGGTTAACTCATTCACTTGTAACAATATGTTTTCCCTCATGAGTTTTTCCTCCCGATAACAAAATAGAGGATAGGACCGATTAAATTAACAGAGAGAATGATTAATATCCACATCCATTTCGGACCGTTCGTTTTTTCCTGCTTGATGCAGTTCACTAAGGCGAAGACGGCTAAGATAAGCTGCAATACGATAAGAGGGGCAATGAGTGCCCAATTCAGGTCTGGCATGTCTTTTCAGCTCCTTTTTTGTTTTCTTTTATAAGGCCATACGACAAATAAGAGATAACACAAGGTTGGTGTCGGCACTTGGATCAGCCCCCAAATTCCCCAAAACCATGGATAGCTTCCCTTCTTTTTGGCGTCAATAAAAAGGAGGATGCTCTGTGTGAGCAGGACGGGAATAAGCACCGGCAGAAGCAGAAGAAATAGTTCTTTATCGCTCATAAAAGTCAGCCTCCTTTGCCCTTCTCTTGTTTAACACAAGGAAAATAATTGGAGCGGCTACCAGGGACAAAACCTGAGTCCAGATAAATATTTGCGGTGCCTTAAAAACAATCGTTATCAGGACAGTCAGGATCAGCAGGGCAAAAGTAATGAACAGCGAGAGCTCTTTATAAAAAGCCTTTCTTTTCTCGGCCTTCGCCATCGCGAGTTGTTCCTTGATCGATGCCTTGCCGGGGGCAGGCTGTGATCCGAGCTGATCCAGCTGCTTCCAATCAATTTGCAGCCGCGATAAAAGTTTATCTTTTGCATCTTTATGATTGGTCATCGTCATTCCACTCCTTTTTCAGCCTGTTGATTCCAGTGTGAACCCGTGATTTTACTGTTCCTGTTTTGATGCCAAGCATGACGCTGATTTCCTCGTACGTATAGCCGTAGTAGTGACGCAGAAGAATAGGGATTCTAATATCAGCCTCAAGCTGATTGAAATCTGTGAATGAATCGCTCCATTCCAAGCCCTTATTTTGGGCTTTCCAGCTTAACTGCCGTGACATGTGATGAATGATTTTACTAATTCTTTTTTCTTCACGTTGTTTTTTTCTTATGGAATCGATATAAAGGCGGGAGGCAATCGAAATCATCCAGGTAGAGAATTTCCCCGTACCTTTAAAAGAAGAAAGGTTCGAATAACATTTTATCATTGTCTCCTGGGCTAAATCCCGGCTCGTCTCTTCATTCAGGGTCAGCTTTAACAGGTATTTATATAAAAAGGAATAATAGCGCTGAAAAAGCTCCGTAAATGCATCATCGCTGCCTGCTATTGCCTTTATAATCAGGTCTCTGTCATCAGCATTTTCCACCTTAGATGCCCCCTTTCCTCTTCGTTCACTTATAGGACGCTCTCATTTATCATATCGTTCATTATTTTTTAAAAAAAGTTAATCTTAACGCTGTTCGACTGAAAAATCGCTTTTGCTGTCGTTCATAATTGAACTTTTGCTAAATTCTATTTAAACTTACATATAAACTAAGAAAAACAGAATTGGAGGCATTAGCATGGGCAGCAAGGAAAGATATCAACTCCTTTTTGATAAAATCAATCAATATAATTCAGGCGATAAGGGGATTACAAGAGTTGCCTATTCAAATGAAGAACAAACCTGTACCCATGCTTTTATGCGGATGTGCAAATCTGAAAATTTAGATATCCGTATGGATTCATGCGGGAACGTTATTGCCAGAAGAGAAGGCAGAATAAAGGGACTCCCGCCTGTTGCGATGGGCTCCCATTTAGATACGGTTTATTCAGGCGGAAAATATGACGGGGCAGTGGGAGTTACAGCAGCACTCGAAGTCATTAAACGCTTAAATGAAAAAGGAATTGAAACGGATCATCCGATTGAAATTATTTCCTTTGCCTGCGAGGAATCCGCCCGTTTCGGGGTCTCTACCGTTGGCAGTAAGGCCATGGCAGGTGTGATCGATAAGGAGAAGTATCGCCATTTAAGAGATCGAGATGGAATCACCCTGGAGAAAGCCTTCGCGTTATGTGCTCTTGATTTTAACAGTATTGATGATGCCAGCAGGAAAGATGAGGAATTTAAGGCCTTTTTTGAGCTGCATATTGAGCAGGGACCAATTTTAATCAACAATGAGAAAAAGATCGGCGTTGTGACTGGCATCGCGGCACCGGAGCGGTTTATTTTTAAAATCATCGGGAAGGCATCACATTCCGGTACGACCCCGATGAATATGAGGAAAGACGCTCTCTTAGGGGCATCCGAGATCGCTTTAGCACTGGAACAGGCGGCAATTCGCGAGCAGGAGAATGGAACGGTTGCTACGGTCGGGGTAATGAACATTGAGAGCGGCGCCATGAACGTCATTCCCGGCGAAGTGGAAATGAAGGTGGATATTCGTTCAACTTCTCTTGCATCAAGAAAGAGAGTGCTGGATGAACTGCATGAAGTGATAGCTGCAGTCAAAGAGAAGAGACAGCTGGAAGTTCAAAGTCTCGAAATCAGTTCAGAAGAGCCGGTCCTGCTTCATGCTGACGTTGTCGACACATTGAAAAGGATATGCGAAGAGAAAGACCTCCCGTATGAGGTAATGCCGAGCGGGGCCGGACATGATGCGATGAATATGGCAAGACTATGTCCGACGGGCCTGATTTTCATTCCTTCCGTGGATGGTCTCAGCCATCATCCAAATGAATATACTCCAATGGATGTTGTCCTTAAGGGGATTGATGTCCTGGAGCAGGCTGTTCTTCACTATGCAAAGTGAGGTACAGGGGCAGCTCTGGAATTTTTCACTGAATATTAAGAAATAAAGGTCCAATCTCCTCTCATCATCTGGGACTTATTGTGAAATATAAAAGCTGTATAGGAAACGGGACGTTTAGAAGATAGTCTCTTAATCAAACGTTTAATTAAATGAAGGTAAGTGGAACCGGGAGTTGTTTTTTAGGGACAGCCTTCCGGTTCTCTTTTTGTTGTTATTATTATTCTCTTGATTTGCACACACTAAATGACAGCGATAAAAGTGGCTGATTTTTTCTACTTATTAAACAATATATCGTTCACATTTATATGGAAGAAACAGCCTATTTATTTTCATTGCATAATTGATTTTTATCGTTTAAGATAGGCGTTATGACTCATTAAAACAATAGTATAAATATATGTACTTAATGTATAAAGGAGGAACGCGAATGGACCATACAGTGAAAAAAACTACCCGCCCGCCTTATGGATTGTTGGCTGTTTTAATGGTTGGAGCTTTTATCACCTTTTTGAATAACACGTTATTAAATGTTGCCCTTCCATCTATCATGACCGACTTACATGTCAACACGGCAACGGTTCAATGGCTGTCAACGGTCTTTATGTTAGTGAGCGGAATTATGATTCCAACGACCGCGTTTTTGATTCAAAAGTACTCGGTTCGCCACTTATTTTTAGCAGCAATGGGATTATTTACGATTGGAACAATTATTGGCGGCATCGCTCATATATTTCCACTCCTTTTAGCAGCAAGGGTAGTTCAGGCAGCTGGTGCAGCCATCATGATGCCGGTGCTGATGAATGTTATGCTCGTAAGCTTTCCAATTGAAAAGAGAGGAACAGCGATGGGGGTTTTCGGTCTTATCATCATGTTCGCTCCGGCAATCGGTCCTACTTTATCCGGCTGGATTGTCGAGCATTATAGCTGGAGAATGCTGTTTATGTTCATCGCTCCTATCTCACTGCTTATTTTTCTGATTGGATTCTTTTTATTAAAGGATAAAAAGGAAAAAGTCGATATTCGTCTCGACCTCCTGTCAGTTGTATTATCGAGTTTAGGTTTTGGCGGCCTTCTTTACGGATTCAGCTCAGCCGGCAATGCAGGCTGGGGCAGTCCGCAAGTATATTTGTCCTTAATGATCGGGGTTATCACGTTAACCTTATTCATATTACGCCAGTCGAAACTAGAAGAACCGATGCTGAGTTTTGCTGTCTTTAAATTTCCGTCATTTACCTTGGCATCGATTATCATTATGATTTTAAACATGGCGCTGTTTTCCGGCTTTTTAATGCTGCCGATTTATGCCCAGGCAATACGAGGTATTTCCCCGATGGATACAGGATTAATGCTCCTGCCGGGAGCTGTCTTGAATGCCTTTTTATCACCGATAACAGGAAGGCTGTTTGACAAATACGGAGGCCGGGTTTTAGCAGTTATTGGTTTAACGATCACAACGGTCGCCACATACTTTTTTAGCCAATTAACATTCGAAACGTCATACACTTCATTAATCGTATTACATGCCTTAAGGATGCTCGGAATGGCGTTAATCTTTATGCCGGTATCGACGAATGGCTTAAATGAACTGCCAACCCGTTTTTACCCGCATGGAACTGCGATGAACAATACCTTGAATCAGGTTTCCGGTGCTATCGGTACAGCTTTGCTGGTCACCATTATGACGATACGGACAGAATCTGCTTCAGTAAGGCTGTTGACAGAAGCGGCTGGACAGCAAACAGCAGGAGTCCAGCAGCACATTGCGATGCAGGCGATGCTGGAAGGGATTAATTTTGCCTTTTTAGTTGCCACCTTTATAACAGCTGGGGCTCTTGTCCTGTCTTTCTTTATGAAACGAGCCACGCAGGCGGAGGATAAAAGCGGCAGACCCTCTGCCACAGAAAGCCGGGCGAAATTAGCGGAAAATTAATCCCTGATCTTTGCGGGGACTATCTTTAAATAGGAGAGAGATCGTTAAAAGGCGATTTCTCTCTTTTTTATTAACTTTGGATCGTAAAAGTTGAGCTATAATAAAGGGAAAGATGAATGAAGAGAGTGATGAGAATGGAGTGGCAGCAGTTAGAATATTTTCGCGTTGTGGCAAAAACAGAACATTTCCGCAAGGCGGCCGAAATTTTATCTATTTCCCAGCCTGCTTTAAGCCGCTCGATGACAAAGCTGGAAGAAGAATTAGGCACACCGCTGTTTGATCGGACTGGCCGCTCTGTTAAGTTAAATAAGTTTGGTCAGTTATTTTTGCGGCGCGTTGAAAATGGCTTGAATGAGATAGCGATTGGTGTAGAAGAACTTAACCAGTTAAAGAATCCATACACAGGTACGGTTTCAATCGCCTTTTTACAAATATTAGGGATTAAGATTGTCCCGGATATGATTAGAGATTTTAACGAAAAATACCCAGACGTAGAGATACGTCTATATCAGAATAATATTATCGCCAGCATGGAGCAGCTGCTAAGCCGGGAAGTTGATTTATGTTTAATCCCACAGATAAAGGACACCGCGAAAATTATGTGGCATAAGCTGTTTGATGAAGAATTGTTTTTGTATGTACCAGCACATCATCCTCTGGCTGGAAGGGACTCCGTCGCTCTTAGTGAGTTATCACAGGAAAACTTTATTGCCTTTAAGAGGGGACTTGGGATGCGGGATGTCATAGATGGCTTCTGTGAGCAGACCGGGTTTATGCCGCGGATCAGATTCGAAGGAGAAGATGTACCGACATTAGCAGGTCTTGTTTCAGCCGGTCTGGGTGTCACAATTATCCCTGCCTTTCATGGGGTTTCTTCTGATAGAGTAAAGCAAGTCTCGATCTCTCAGCCGTACTGCCATCGCACAATTGGCATTGCCTGGCTCAACAATACAACTCTGCCGCCATCAGTTGGACTGTTCCGCAACCATGTCATCGGCATGTACAGTAAATAATAAAGAGATTTAAGCGATCTAACGGCCGCAGGCATGACCCACTGGCTCTTCGTAAATAGTTCGTTTAGTGTTGGTGAAATTTCTTGATTTCATATGTTGTTACCTTTAATATGATATTATCAAAAAAAACGGAAGGGTGAACGTGAAACAATGATGATTTAATCCTATGCTGCAAAGAAATCAATCGTTTCAAATGATTATTTTTTCTGGATAGGATTAAGTTGTACATGATTTTTTACAAAACCATGAGATCATTGTTCCCTTTTGTTGGGGATAATTAGCTTTGGCCTTTGTATTGTACTGCCTCCTGTCCAGAAATTAGAAATTACACAGGAGGTTTTTGTTTTGGAGAAAAATACAGCAGAGAGTGTGAAGGATAGTCCAAGTTTATTCCACAGCCGGGTTTTTCAAGCGATTATCATGTCAGGTTTATTTTTACAAATAGGAATCTGGGTAAGAAACTTTGCTGTTTTATTGTTTGTTATGGAGAAGACGAATGGTGATCCATTTGCTGTTTCTATGATTTCCGTAGCTGAGTTTGCCCCGATGTTTATCTTTTCCTTTATCGGAGGGACCTTTGCTGACCGCTGGCGTCCAAAGAGGACAATGGTTTGGTGCGATATCTTAAGTGCCCTGTCTATTTTCATCGTGCTAATTACGCTTCATTTCGGAAACTGGCATACCGTCTTTTTTGCCATGCTGATATCAGCGATTCTATCGCAATTCTCCCAGCCTTCCGGGTTAAAGCTATTTAAACTCCATCTGCCGGAGGGACAGATACAGTCAGCGATGTCGGTTTACCAAACTTTGTTCGCTGTGTTTATGGTGTTTGGTCCTATCTTAGGAACCTTTGCTTTTCAGTCATTCGGAATTGAAATATCAATCGCCGTTACGGGCGCCGCCTTTTTGCTTTCCGCTGCATCCCTGGCATTTCTGCCAAAAGATCGGGTGCTGGAGGGAGATGCCGCTCCAACAACATTATGGGAGGAAATGAAGGCAGGAGTAGCCTACGTTTTAAAAAAGAGAGAGTTGAGCCTGTTAGGTTTTTGTTTTTTAGCGGCAGGACTTGGACTTGGCTTTATTCAGCCGCTATCCATTTTCCTTGTTACTGAACAGTTAGGGCTGGCGAAGGAAAATCTGCAGTGGCTCCTCACAGTTAACGGAGTTGGGATGATTATCGGCGGCGGCGTGGTGATGGCATTCGCCAGAAATGCTGCCCCGCAAAAGCTTCTCATTTATGGTATGTTTATTAATGCTATTGGTATAGCGGTCATGGGGTTTTCAACCAATCTGTGGCTTACATTAGGGGCGGAATTTATAAATGGACTAATGCTGCCTTGCATTCAAATTGGAATCAATACGTTCATTATGCAGAAAACAGAGGCTGATTTTATCGGCAGGGTGAATGGGATTCTCATGCCGTTGTTTACAGGGGGAATGGTTTTAACAATGAGCGCGGCAGGTATCATGAAAAGGGAGTTCTCCTTAGTGTTTACCTTTGAAACAGCGGCCATTTTGTTCATTATTGGAGTGCTTGTCATTTTGCCGCTGTATAATTTAAAAACGGAAACACAAGCAACAGAACAACTTCAATTAGAGGATTAAAACTAAATTCTTAATGCAGCCGGAGGCAAAACTCCGGCTAAATAAAAAAGGGCGGGGGAATTTCCCCTGCCCTTTACCTTATGCTGTTTCTTTTGCTTTTTTATCCTTTTCCAGCAATACAATAAGGGCTGGCAGCAGGATACCCCGGATGAAGAAAGTATCAAGCAAGATGCCGACCGCGACAATAAAGCCGAAGACAAACAATAATTCAATAGGCTGTGTCATCAGGACCGCGAAGGTTGCGGCCAGGATAAGCCCGGCAGAGGAAATTACCCCGCCTGTATTGGCGACGGCAATTTCAGCCGCTTCCTTGACTGAATGTTTTTTCCGTTCTTCCTGGTATCTTGAAATGAGAATAATATTATAGTCAATGCCAAGCGCTACAAGGAAGACAAACGAATAAAGCGGAACCCGGTCACTGATCGTGCTGATATCAAAGAATAAGTTGGTTAAGAACATACCCAGACCTAACGCGGCCAGGAATGAAAGCAAAATCGTCCCCATCATATAAATTGGCATCTTAATGGACTTGGTTAGGATGAATAACAATACTAAAATTAACAGTGTTTCCAGCAGGACGATGACGATCAAGTCGCGATCATTAACAGAACGTTCATCTGCCTTTTTCGCTGTTTCGCCGGCAAAATGAAGGCTGCCGCTCAGACCGCTCTCTTTGACAATTTTGTCGGAATCATTGCGGATATCTTCCAATGCATCCATTGTGTTGATGGAATAAGGACTTTCCTTGAACGTCAGGTTTAAACTGAGAACATTTGCATCTTCGCTCATTCTGTTTAAACGGACATTGTTAACTAAAGGCTGATCAGATAGTTCTTGCATCAGTCTTTCTTGGTCATCAACTGATAGCTCCTTTTCTCCTTCAAATATGACAGTGGTCGGAGCTAGGTCCCCTTTAGCAAACTTTTCTTCTAATATTTCATATCCCTGTCTCGACTGCATATCAGCAGGGAAGGATTTCATCGTATCGAACTCATAGGTTAAGTTAAATAAATTACTTGCCGATAGGAGAAGGATGATCCCCATGATCGCCGCTGAAAGTCCCGGTTTTTTTACAACAAAACGGGCAATTTTACTCCAGAAGGAATTGCTTTTTACCGTCACATCGCCAACCCTTGGGATCTTCGGCCAAAATGATCTCCGGCCAAAAAGAGTAAACAAGGCAGGAATCAGTGTGACAGACGCAATCATAATAATTGCCATGGTCGTGCCAAAGGTTGGGGCAAAGTTGCGGTAGTCACCGAAGTTGGCGAAAAATAAAACAAGCATGGCCGCTAAAACCGTCCCGCCGGAAAAGAATACAGGCATCCCGGTTTCACGCATCGCATATTTCATGGCCTCATATTTATCTGCATGATGCTTTAATTCTTCACGGAAGCGGGAAAAGACGAATAAACTGTAATCGATCACGGCCGCAAAAAGAAGAATCATCATAATCGATATCGTCTGATTGCTTAATAGCAATCCTGCTTTTCCCATTAAACCAAGGGCTTGATTCACCACTTCATACACAAACGTTGCTGCCAGAAGCGGGATAAGAGCAAGCAGCGGTGACCGGTATATGACAACAAGTAAGAGAAGAATTAATCCTACTGTTGACATAATAAGAACGACATCGGCTCTTGAGAATAAATTAAGGGAATCAACCGCAATGCCTGCAGGTCCGGTGACGAACAAGGTCCATGTATCTGAACCCTCGGCTAATTTCTGAATCTGCTCCAGTCTATCCCGCAAATCCTTCGCTTCTAATCCTTCGGCAAAAGTCAATGGAATCACAGCCGTTGTTTTATCTTCTGAAAAGAAGCCTGCTGCTGCCTGTGGAGGCAGTGCTGCTAAAGGAACGGTTTGTTCTACTCCATCAATCTTTTCCTCTTCTATTTCTTTGAAGAATTGTGTTATATCTTGAAGTTTTAATTTACCTTCATCGGCCTGAAAAACAAGCAGCGCCGGAGTGCCGTCATTATCTGGAAAATACTGATCTACCTTATTTTGGGCAATGACCGATTGAGCATCTTTAGGCAGAGAGTCAATCGTTGTTACTTCATAATCCTTGGCGCTTGGTGCAAAGGCACCTAAAAGACCAGCGGCTAACAGCCATACAATAAGAGTCATCCACATTCCCTTTTTTGTAGCTACCCGATCAGTAATGAAATTCAATATGGTTTTCATCGCTCATTTCCTTTCGCGTAATTGGAGTTATTTGTAAAGCCACTTTCGATAGTGACAGTAGTGTCACTATCGCTATTATCAAATAGAAAGACCTTTGTGTCAATTTTAAAGATGATTAAACATTCCATCTTTAATCATCTCTTTAATAGATTGAACCCATTCTGCATGCGTAATGCCAAAATGATTTGGAATGGCGACTGATTGGAAAATAAAACCTAAAATGAGACCGTCGGGAAGGTGTGATTTCAGTTTTTCTTCTTTTTTACCTAACTCAATAAAGCTTTGTAAATAGCGATACATATCCTGATGAAGCTGGAAGAGAACTTCCTGATTTCGTTTAGCCTTTTCCGTGGTATGGTTTGGAATTTGGGCAAAAATCAAGATCATTTGGTTGATTTCCTTCCGTTCCAAAATGGTGTTAAGCAGGAAATCAAACTGCTCTGAAAATTCCCGATACTGTTCAATCGCCTTTAAATCATTTAAAAAAAGATGCATGTCATTAATCATATAGTCGCTGATCAGTTCATCCTTGTTTTCGTAATACTTGTAAATCGTTCCTCTGGATACATGTAATCTTTCTGCTAACAGACTAAAAGTAAAACCTTCATAGCCATTGATGAGTAGCAATTCCTTCGTTGCTTTGAATAACTCTTTTAAAGAAAACTTCCGCTCTCTTGGCAACCCGCCCACCTCAACTATTCTGCCGTATGATTGAACATATACAGCTGATACAAATTATAGAATTTATTATAGCATTAAATCTGCTGGAAAAAGATAATGAACGTTGTTAAACGATGATAAAAGACATTGAACTGAAAACGTTTCCGTGCTAGAATACTAGTATATATAATTGTGAATTGTTTAACATAATTGAAGAAGCTTATCAATTACATGTGTAGGAGGGCAGCATAGATGATAAAAGGAGCGAGAAAACATCCTGGAGAAAATAATAAAGAGTACTCCTATAGAGTTATTAAAGATAAAATTATGTCGCTGGAGTTAAAACCAGGTCAAGCCATTAGCGAAGTAGAACTGGCCGAAGCATTGCATATTTCACGAACTCCCATTAGAGAGGTAATAGGAAAATTACGGGAGGAACATTTAGTAGAAGTGTATCCTCAAGTAGGTTCCTATGTTTCAAAGAATAACCCGCGGTTATTAGAGGAAGCGGCTTTTATGCGCTATACGCTGGAGAGGGAAGTAATGAAAACAGCTTGCCTGTCTTTCCCTAAGGAGCAGCTTCGTGAGCTTAGAAGGAATATCGTGCTTCAAGAAGAGAGTGTAGCTGACAAATCGGAAGTCATTGACTTCCATAAGCTGGATACTCAGTTTCATAAAATTCTTTTTCAAGGGATTGGAAAAGAACATGTCTGGGAAGCTATTACAAGATTAAGCACACATTATAATCGTGTGCGTGTTTTGGCTGAAATGGAATATAGCTATCATAAGGCGTTTACAGAACATAAAATTATTTTGCGAATTATTGAAAATAAAGAAATTGATCAAGTTGAACAAGTTTTATACAACCATATTATGAAACCGACGGAGCTATGGGAGCAGTTTTATAAGCCTGAAAGTCCTTATATTAGTTATTTTGATCTATCCAATCAGGTGCATGTGCATTAGTGCCGTTTTTAACATAGGCGGCGGGAGGGCATTGTACAAGCCTGGCAATAGAAGTGTGTTTATATGAGTAAAAGTACCCTATAGAGCAGATACTAAAATGGTCTATTCTATAGGGTACTTTTTTGCATGCAAAGAGGGAGGATACTCTCGGCTGATGACAGAAAACCATCAAAATATGAAATTAAATAACTCAATGTCTCCTGCATAAAGACATTTGTCTATCTTTGGTGCCAGGCACCATTATGGACTGACTTTTTTAATGAATATGGATGTAGCGTAAAATCCATAATATTGTTATGATTCATTCATCCAACAGGGATATATACATAGTTTAGGGGGAAGTTTAGTATGGTAAAAGGTACAGATCGTGTAAAACGGGGAATGGCAGAAATGCAAAAGGGCGGCGTCATCATGGACGTAATTAATGCTGAACAGGCAAAGATCGCTGAGGAAGCCGGAGCCGTAGCTGTAATGGCATTAGAACGTGTTCCGTCTGATATTCGTAAAGCTGGCGGAGTAGCGAGAATGGCTGATATTTCAATCGTGGAAGAAGTAATGAACGCTGTAAGTATTCCGGTAATGGCGAAAGCCAGAATTGGTCATATTGTGGAAGCAAGAGTATTAGAAGCTCTTGGCGTTGACTATATAGATGAAAGTGAAGTTTTAACACCTGCAGATGAGGAGTTTCACTTAAATAAAAAAGAATACACTGTTCCATTTGTGTGCGGTTGCCGCGACCTTGGCGAAGCAGCCCGCCGTATCGGTGAAGGAGCTTCTATGCTTCGTACAAAAGGTGAACCGGGAACTGGAAACATCGTGGAAGCAGTAAGACATATGCGTAAAGTAAATGCACAGGTTCGCAAAGTGGTGGCGATGAACGAAGATGAATTAATGACTGAGGCTAAATTACTTGGTGCACCATATGAAATCCTGCTGCAAATCAAAGAACTTGGTAAATTGCCAGTAGTTAACTTTGCTGCCGGCGGTGTAGCCACTCCTGCTGATGCAGCATTAATGATGCAATTAGGTGCAGACGGTGTATTCGTAGGTTCTGGTATTTTTAAATCAGAAAACCCTGCTAAATTTGCGAAAGCAATCGTTGAAGCTACAACACATTACCAAGATTATAAATTAATTGCTGAGCTTTCAAAAGGACTTGGTGCAGCGATGAAAGGGATTGAAATTTCTACACTTGCGCCGTCTGAACGTATGCAAGAACGCGGCTGGTAAGGAGTAATGAGCATGGTGAAAGTAGGAGTTTTAGGACTGCAGGGAGCTGTCATCGAGCATGTTCGATCCGTGGAAGCCTGTGGAGCAGAAGCGGTTGTGGTTAAAAAGGTTGAACAATTAAACGAGATTGATGGTTTGATTCTTCCTGGCGGTGAGAGCACAACGATGCGTAAGCTGATTGATCAATATGGATTTCTAGAGCCTTTACGGGAGTTTTCCAAGCAAGGTAAACCAATGTTTGGTACTTGTGCCGGTTTGATTTTATTAGCGAAAAACCTTGTTGAGTATAAAGAGCCGCATCTTGGACTGCTTGATGTAACAGTTGAGCGGAATTCATTTGGCCGTCAGGTAGACAGCTTTGAGGAAGAGCTTTCGATTCAAGGACTGGATAAGCCATTTGTTGGAGTATTTATCCGCGCCCCGCATATTGTGGAAGCGGGGGGACAGGTTGAAATTCTTGCTGAGCATAAAGGCAGAATTGTCGCTGCACGTGAAGGGAATCTTCTTGGCTGTTCATTCCATCCGGAGTTAACGGATGATCACCGTTTTACGCGGTTGTTTGTTGATATGGTGGAAAAAGCCGTTGCGGTGCAAGCGAAATAAATAGATAAACGTAAAAGAGCCCGCTTTTGCCGCGGGCTCTTTTCTATGCATTTGGTGTTGGTGCGGACATTCACCTCATTTTGTAAAGCTCTATTTTTTCAGCACCTTTGCCAAGCGGTTGACCCCTTCAACGATAGGATTGGAATTTAAATGGGCGAAACCGAGTAATAGTCCTTTTCTTTTACTTTTTAAACAATAAGGGCTAAGCGGGAAGACGCCAACACCTGTGTTTAATGCCGACTGTACAGCCCTAGACTCATCGAAATCTTCACCGCTTTCCAGCAGTACATGTAGTCCAGATTCGGTACCCTGAACATGAAATTGATCAGCTAATCCTGTTGCCGTTAGCGCCTGGATAATGATTTTGTGCCGCCTATGATAAATAGAACGCATTCTTCTTACATGCTTTAATAGATCACCTGTTTCAAAAAACTGTCCAAGTGCCAGCTGTTCCATGACCGGCAAGTGGCGGCAGACAAATTCCTGCACTTTAGCCATTCGGGCGATCGCTTCCTCAGGACCGATTACAGCAGCTAAACGAATGCCCGGTGCGAGCAGCTTTGTAAAGCTGAGCAGGTATAAAATATTGGTCGGCATTTGTGAAAATAAACTTGGCATCGGACCGCCGCGGTAGCGAAACTCTCCGTCATAATCATCTTCAATAATCCACGTTTGATTTTCCCGGGCAAATTGAATTAACTCCTGCCTGCGGTTAGCGGTCATCAGGACACCACTCGGAAATTGATGGGAAGGGGTGGTGAAAATCATTTTACTGTCGGGTGAAATATGTTCCACACAAAGTCCCTGGCTGTCAATTGGTACCGGTTCAACATTCATATTGCGGTAACGCATCGCAGACCATGCCACCGGGAAACCGGGATCCTCAACGGACACTAAATCTCCCTCCTGAAGTAACGCCTGGGCAATAATATCCATTGTCTGCCTCGCCCCTAATGTGAGCAGAATTTGCTCAGGCTTGACGTAGATTCCTCTTTCTATAGCTAAATAGCGGCTTATTTGTTCCCGTACTGAATACAATCCGTAGGGAGAACTGTAGCCCCAATTTAAGACATTTTCCTTTCTCATTGCTGTATTAGAAGCCCGACGCCAGGACTTTTGAAAGCCGGGATCAACGTATGGCTCATGAAGGCGGAAATCGATTTCGGCCTTTTCATCCTGATTGACATCCGGCCAATGCTCGACATAGTCTGTCTTTTCCTCCAGAAATGGATTAGGAGGGATAGCTGGGACGGACTGCTCTTCCCCATAAAGATTGGTTTCCGGAATAAGTTGGCAAACCTTCGTTCCACCTCTCCGGGATGTGGCTACATATCCTCGCGACTGCAGTTCTTCATAAGCAATTTGTACACTTGAGCGTGATATTGAAAGTTCCTGGGCCAGCTGCCTTGTAGGTACTAATGGATCCCCCGGTGACAGCTGTCCCCGTGTAATATAGTCAATAACTTGATCGACAATTTGCAGCCAAATCGGCCGTTTATCTTTTCTGTCTACTTCAATATACATAATTGAACTCCCTCATGGTGAATATGGAATGATAATTTAATAATATAATAGCTCAATAAGCAAATCCATAATTATTTTGGTGCCAGGCACTAAAAAAAGACAGATGTCTTTTTACGGTGCCTGGCACCGTAAATGGACAAATGTACACATATGGGGGACAAAGGTTTTTATCTTTCCTTTGAAAAATATTTTTTCATTTGCAGGAATTTGGCGGTTTTTGTCGAATGGAATGATTTATGGATTGGAATTTTAGTTTTGAAATAAAGGAGATGATTTTTTGACACGAATGAATCGTGTTTGGTTTAAAGGAGCAAAGTACCATATTACAAGCAGGGGAGTGCGCAAACTTCCTCTATTCTACGATGATCAAGACAGGCGAAAATATATAACTCTTATCGAAGAAGCAATGGAACTTTACTCTTTTAACCTTCAAGCCTACTGCCTCATGCCGAACCACGTCCATCTGCAAGCCGAATGCATCGAAACACCCCCAAGTCAAATAATGAATTTTATTCACACGAAATACGCTAAATATTTTAATAAGCGCTATGATTATACCGGTCATGTATTTGAGAATCGATATGGTTCAGAATTAATCACTTCGATTAACTATGAACTTGAAGCGAGTCGATATATTCATCTTAATCCCGTCAAGGCGAATCTAGTGAGCCGCCCTGAAGAATACCTCTGGAGCAGCTATAGATTCTACATTTCAAAGGACAAACATCCACTCACTATCTCTACAAAGCAAATCCTATCTTATTTTCCCGGCCCTGCAATCGAACATTATATAAATTACGTTAATCAGAAAATGACTCAAGCAAATGTTTCGAGTCTATTCCACTCTAGCGGGGAGGTTTTTTAATGGCATCGACTGTGCTTAGTTTTACTTTATCCGGTATTGAGGGTCATGTTGTAGAAGTCGAGACAGAGGTTTTAAATGGACTGCCGTCTGTTTCTATTGTTGGACTGGGAGATAAAGCTGTGAAAGAGGCGAAGGAAAGATAAGAGGCAGCCATCATCCATTCAAACTTCCTCTTTCCGATGCAAAAAGTTGTTTTTAATCTTGCACCCTCTGATATGAGAAAAACAGGAACCCATTTTGACTTAGCTATGGCTGTTGGTCTTCTAGTGCGGACAGGACAAGTTAAAATTAGTAAATTCCCCCCAATTAAAATAGGCTTCATTGGAGAGCTTTCTTTAAATGCTTCGATCCGGCCTGTTTCTGGAATTCTGCCCATGGTCATGAAAGCGAAAGAGGCGGGGATAAAAACGCTGATTATGGCAAAGGAGAATGTTGCAGAGGCTTCTTTAGTAAAGGACTTAGAAATAATCGGATGTGACACATTAAAAGAAACGATAGACTTTCTTGAGGGGAAAATTATTTTTCACCCTAATTATAATCCTAGGAAGCCTGCTTCAAATCCCAAAAACTGCTCTGTTGATTTTTCCGAAGTAAGGGGACATGAACGATTACTGGATTATATAATGATTGCTGCTGCCGGTGGGCATAATCTGTTGCTTATCGGACCGCCAGGCTGCGGAAAAACCATGATAGCTCAGCGGATTCCTACTATTCTGCCAAGAATGACAGAGGAGGAAGCCCTGGAGGTGATGAGGATTTACAGCGTGGCGAATCAATTAAGGGATAAAAGCAGGTTAATAGGGGAACGACCTTTCCGAGCCCCACATCATAACGCGTCTACAAATGCGATTATTGGCGGGGGTACTCATGCCCTCCCCGGAGAAATTTCCCTTGCGCATCAGGGTGTCCTATTCTTGGACGAAATTGCTGAATTTGCTAGAAAAACATTAGAGGGATTGAGACAGCCATTGGAAGATGGCTCCGTTACCATTTCACGCGTATGGGGAACCAATACATATCCAGCAAGTTTCATGCTGGTTGGTGCAATGAATCCTTGTCCGTGCGGTTATTTTGGTCAAAGCAAATGCCGCTGTACGGACTATGAAATCCAATCCTACCGTAAAAAACTTTCAGGTCCCATTATGGATCGGATGGACATTCAAAAATATGTTGGTAATGTTGATTTTTTCAACAGCAGCAATCAGGGGAAAAGTTCCTTGGAATTGCGAAAAAAGATTGAGCAGGCACGTGCCATCCAATTTGATAGATATAAAGATTATCCAGGGATTACCTGGAATGCCCAGTTGAATGCCTCTTTAATCCATCAGTTCTGCCAGCTGGATCACGAATCCATAAACCTGCTTCGTTCTGTGGTAGACCAATTTCATTACAGCGGCAGGGCGATTCATAAATATATTAAAATTGCCCGTACAATAGCTGATTTGGAAGGGGACTTTTCTATTAAAATCAACCATCTGCAAAAAAGCCTGTTAAGCCGGGATTTAGAAAAAGATAATCATGTATGGGAAAAGAGAGGCTGAGCACAGATGGATATTTATTGGGTATGGATGAGCCTGGTGAAATACACCGGCCCCGTTTTACAGAAAAGATTATTGGAGGAATTTGGGACACCGGAGGCGGTTTATCATGCTTCGCTAGAAGAGTTGCAGAGTATTCGGGGGATCAGTAAAAGGGCGGTTCTATCAATCTTGGACAATCGTGATTTAATGGATGATGCCAGGTCGATTCTGCAATCATGTGAGAAAAAGGGGATTCAACTGTTAAAGTATTCTGATCCCCTGTATCCTCTTGATGCGAAAAATTGCAAAGAATCGCCTATTCTTTTTTACTTTAAAGGGAATTTGCAGAAGATTACGCAGTCAGTTGGAGTGGTCGGTTCAAGACGCTGTACGGCGTACGGAAGAAGAATAGCTGAAGAACTTGGCCGGGAACTGGCTGTACAGGGGATTCCGTACATAAGCGGCTTTGCAAAGGGAATTGACAGTTATGGACAGGCTGCTTGTATCAGTCAGGGAGGATATTCAGTAAGCTTTCTCGCCGGGGGTGTAGATGTTTGCTATCCTCCTGAGCAAAAGGGATTGTACCGGTCAGTTTTAGAGAATGGGGGAGTTTTTCTTTCACAGCATCCACCAGGCACAAAACCTTTTCCAATCCAATTTGTGCAAAGAAATTCCTTTATCAGCGCCTGGTCAAGCGAACTCGTGATTGTAGAGGCAGGCGAAAAAAGCGGTGCTCTTTGGACTGCTGACTTTGCACTAAAACAGGGTAAAACGGTGTATTCCGTGCCGCATCCGATTTATTCCCTTGAGGGAAAGGGGTGTAATAACCTTTTCACGAAAGGGGCGGTTCCGTATTTAGGGAAGGAAAGCTTGGAGGTTTTACGCACGACTAAAAATGCCGGCAACAGCACTTCGAAACGGGAGCAAAATCAAGAGCTAGATCCAATCATTCAACTACTATCATCGCAAACCTCCGCTGCTATTTCGTCGCTCATGCAAACACTTAATATGAATGAATCAACAGCGATGGACCGTCTTTTCGCACTGGAACTCAAAGGGAAAATAATCATAAGAGGAGATATAGTTAGTCTGCTCTAATACATTATCAATAGTATTATGCCTCAAAATAATGTCACCACTGTAACAAATGTCCTTCCTGTGGGGACATTTGTCCATTATCGGTGCCAGGCACGCAAAAAAGACAAATGTCTTTTTGCGGTGCCTGGCACCAAATGGTTAAATGATTCCTGAGGTACTCAAAAATACCAGGATGATGACGATAGGAACGATCCAGCGCATCAGGAATTTCCAACTGGTATAGGAAGCTTCTGTGAGTGAGTTGGCTTGAAAAAATTGTTCCTTGACGATGGTCTGATTCATTTTATAGATGATAAAGATAGCGATCAACAGATTTCCAAGCGGGAGCATGATATTGCTGACAAGATAATCTGTTAAATCAAAAACAGTCCGATTGAACCATTTGTAATCAGCCAAAATGCTGGATGATAGAGCTGCGGGGATGCCAGCAGCAAAAGAAACCAACCCTGCAATCCATGTAACCTTTTTGCGTGAATGCTTCCCATTTGCTGTAAAAGCGGCAACAATGATTTCCAATAAACTGAATGATGAAGTCAATGTCGCAAAGAGAAAGAGAATGAGAAACAAGCTTAAGAACAGTTCCCCGAAGGGCATTTGCGCAAATACGGTTGGCAAAACAATGAACAGCAGCCCCGGTCCCTCAGCCGGTTCCAGTCCAAAGGAAAAGACTACCGGAAAAATTGCCAGCCCGGCAAATAAAGAAACAATGATATTCATAATCACAACCGAACCAGCAGATGCCGGAATGCTCACGTTTTTATCCAAATAGGAACTGTAGGTGACCATACAGGAAAACCCGACGGCTAAAGCAAAAAAGGATTGTCCAAGGGCATACAGTACCGATTCACTCGTGATATTTGAAAAATCCGGCTGAAGGAAGAACTTAACTCCTTCCATCGCGCCGTCTAATGTCAGGGAGCGAACCACCAAAATAATGAAAAAGATAAACAAAAGCGGCATCATATATTTATTGGCCTTTTCAATCCCATTCTGAACGCCAAGGGCAATTACAATAATATTAATAAGAAGAAAAAGGGCTAAACCAATAATCGTAACCGCAGGGCTGCTTGTGACGTAACCAAATAGACTAGGATAATCAGCTCCATCCACAATCACTTTCCCAAAGACAGACATCAGGCTGTATATCAGCACCCAACCGCCGACAACGCAGTAAAAGGACATCAGAAGAAAACAGCCGATTACTCCCATTCGCCCGACATTGACCCAAAGGCTGTTGGGTGCCAGTTTTTTATAGGCACTGATTGCTTCACTGCCCGAACCGCGTCCAATGATAAACTCTGCGATCAGCATCGGCATACCGATAGCCAGTGTAAAGACAATAAATAATAGAAAAAAAGCTCCGCCGCCGCTCATCCCTGTTACATAAGGGAATTTCCAAATTGCCCCCAACCCAATCGCCGCACCAGCTGATGCCAGAATAAATCCCAGCTTCGACGACCATTTTTCCGTGTTATTTTCCAAACTTATCTCTCCATTCCATACATTTGACAAAAATTGAATTTGGGCCGTCACAATGACGCCTCGAATTCATGATACCATACGTCCATATAGGAAAAAATCTTTAGTGGAATACGGTCATGAGATTTTTATGCTGGAATGAATTGTAATCTTACCGGGGATACATTTCCTCTTCATTTTCACTAGTAATACTTCACTCGAATTATGAAAAGGGCTGTTTTCATTAAGTGCTTTTGGAAAACTGCTGATTATCAGCTTTTTTATATATCAATTTTCCTAATAATGGAATTATCCAATGGTCTAAACCGATTTTTTCAGCATTTATTCCAGCCGCAAGAATAAACATTCCTAGTAAAACCATTTGGGGATTTGTACTTGTTGTTCCTGATAACATATAAGCAAAGTTCATGGTAAGTCCCATTAGAATAGAAAATGATGTGAAAATTCCTAAAATTAATCCAATACCTACTAAAAATTCCCCCCACGGAACAATGGCGTTAAAAACATCGATGTATGGTATTGCAACCTCTTTTAAAAAATTCCCCCACCAGGGTTGAACAGCAGGGTGTTCACCAGACATATTTTTTAATGCTCCAAATAAAAAGCCACTAGCATCAAATTTTCCACTTGTGATTTTTCCCCAACCAGCATTCATCCATTCCCATCCAAGATAGAGCCTGAGTACAGTAAGCAACGGTGTAACATAACGATTTTCCTTTAAAAATTTAATAAACATAAATATACCTCCTTATTAAATGATAATGATTATCAATGATATTGATTATCATTTATTATTTTGTGAAAATCAATAAGAAAATAGTATTAATTATTATTCCGATTTTAGTAATTATTCTTATTGATAGATTTTAACGCTACTCCCTCTATTGTTATTACAACTACTTACTCGCATAAAAAGACAGCCTTTCTTAATTGCTGGTACTAACCCATAATGTTTGTTTCTATTTTTATCTTTGTCTTTGTCTTTGTCTTACATAGAAAAGAGATTGACAGAGTTGTTTGTTTAATTAATAATGATAATCATTTTCAACAGGAGGGAAATTATGAAGTTGTTTGGAAAGTTAGGCATTATAGTGGTAAGTATCCTTTTTTTATTAACAGCTTGTTCTACTTCTACCAATTCGTCAGTGTCTAATAATGAAAAGAAGTCTACAGCCGCAGAAGCTGCTGTAAAAACGTCTAAAGAGACAAAGGTGATTTCTTTATATGCTGGTGATATTACAGAAGAGCTATCTGAAGGGAAAACATTGTATTCTTGGGGATATGGTTTGTGGGATGAAAAAAATAATAAGCCGGCTTCTGACCCTACTATCCCAGGACCAGAAATTCGTGTGAAGGAAGGCGAGCATGTTAAGATTATTTTTCATAATCAACAAAAGGAACCACATACCATCCATTTTCATGGGATCGACAATAGTTTCAAAGGGGATGGCACACCAGGTGTCAGTCAGCAGGAGGTAGAGGAGGGTGAAACCTTTACATATGAATTTATTGCAGGGCATGCCGGAACCTACTTCTATCATTGTCATGTAGAGCCGGATCGTCATCCGGAAATGGGGTTATATGGTGCCTTTATTGTGGAGCCGAAGGAACAGAAGGTCAAGTATGATGGAGAATTTGTTCTAATGCTGTCGGAAAGAGACCCTTTACTAAGTGTTGCGGAAGGTACGGAAGCAGGTGCATACCTGGGAACGGCTTCAGAGCATGAACATCTTAATGGAGAATACGATACAGCGGATCGCCATCCGGAGTATTTTACCATTAACGGGAAAATGGATGGGGATATTCCACCATTGAAGGTGAAAAAAGAAGGTAAATACTTGATTCGATTAATTAATGCAGGCTCTGACGTTCATTCTATTCATACGCATGGACATCATTTTAAGGTAGTCGCGACGGATGGCCGTGAAAATCCAAATCCACAAGTAAAAGATACGATCAGTATCGCCCCAGGTGAACGTTATGATCTCGAGTTTATAGCAGATAACCCTGGAGCTTGGCCACTTCACTGTCATATGGGACCTCATGCGACACATGGTATGCATACGTTCATTGTTTATCCTGGATTCGAAGATAAAATCATGAATCATGAAATGCATCAGTTCGGCAATATCGAACATGAATTAGCTGAGATAAAAGAATTTTTATTCAGTGAAAAGTATGAACAGTTAAAGGCAGAGCTAGGCGAATTATCCCGAGATTTTGAACAACTCAAAGACAAATTAGCAATAAAGGATCCGAACTTGGTGAAAAATATTGAGTCAACAGGGACAGAAATTGCTCAACATTTAGTAGCTTCACCCGATCAAAAGGTGCTTCAACAATTGATAGAACAATTGACTGAACAGATGAATCAGGCAAAAGAAATTATGGAGGATGGGGAATAACCTACAGGCTTTTTGTTGTAAAGGTATAGTATGGGTAAAATATGAACAATTTAGAGAAAAAATGGTTAGGATCGCACCTGAATAATCAACAGCAACTTGTCGTCCCAGATCCTCTTTGGCAAGCGATTGTAAATAGGTCTGGATGGTTTCCAGGTGTAGAAGATTAAACGTTTTCAAAAAGTTCTTTAATAGTATTGACAACGATAATCATTCTTCATATAATCGTAATTGAAAATGAAACTCATTATTAATATTATTATTTTATTTCTATTATCTATCGGAAAAGAGGATGTAAGGTGAAAAAGAGAGAATTGAAGGTTATTTTTGCTAGCTTTATAACGGCATCAGCTTTATTAGGAGCTTGTGGGGCTCAAGGAACAGAGAAGCCAAAAGAGGTAAAACAAGAAGAAACAGCAACAGGAGAAGAGTCAAAAGAAAAAGCAACAGAAGAAGCCGATTTGACTGCGGCTTATAATGAAGCAGTTACAGAACTGAATAAGGCTAAAGAAGGAAAAGAAGTTGATTTCGGTATGGTAACCGATCTTTATACAAAAAATCTTCAAAGCCTTGTACAAAAACGTGATGCGGAGTTTGAAACACAAAATGATCAGCATATTACTGCCGCTCTTCAGGCAGGTCAAGACGGTACTATGGACCCTGTCGTTGCTAAACAGATCTTTGATAAATTAATGCAAAAAGTTTTCTATACAACAGTTAAACATGAATTTACTGAAATTGAGGAAAACTGGGGCAAGAAGGAAGTAGTTAATAAGGAACTTGAAGAAGCAAAGGAATTTTATACAGTCCTGCAATCAACGGTTGAAAAACGTGATGCTGCATATGAAACGAATATGGTTTCCGTTATTGCCGGTGGTTTCGATGAAATCGAAAAAGCCATTGAGTCAGGTGATAAACTTGGTTTCCAATTAGGAAAACAAGTGGTAGATAAAACGTTAATGAAGACCTTCTATTTTGCTACTGGAGCACTTCCAAATGGATATGCGACAAAAGTTGCAGCTGCAGCAAAGGAAAATTTAGAAGAGGCTAAAATAGAGCAAGCAGAGGGCTGGGCATTCTATCAATCTATTTTCAGCTACTTAGATAAGCACGCTGCTGAAGAAGCTGCTTTTATTGAAAAACAATTTAATTTAGAAACCGATGTGGCAACCATTGATCCTGCAGCTGTTAATAAAGCATTTGTACGTGGATTCGCTAAAATTGCTTTAGATGAATATGCAGAAAGCTTAGAAGCATGGGGAGAAGACAAGTCAGCGGTTACGGCTCTAGAGGGTGCATTGTTTATTGATGTCATTGGTGAAGATATTAAAGGAATCATTGGCGAAGAAGCATATGGTACATTAGCTGAACAGGCTCAGAAATATCTTGAGGCAGCAAAAGCGAAGGATAAGGCAGCAGGAGAGCCAGTTCTAGCTGAAATCCAAGCTACATTGCAAAATGTAATTGACCAAGCGAAATAAGCAATGAACTGTACTGGGGAAAAACCTTGTCATATAACAAGGTTTTTCCTTTTGGATAAAATATCTATAATATAGGATAATAAGGATAATTAACTGGATAGAGGTATTAAGTTGAAGATAATTATTACAGGTGGTGCAGGGTTCATTGGCAGCCATCTAGCAAGAAGACTAATGTTAGAACATCATGAAGTACATATCATCGATTGTCTGCATCCATATTATTCGTTAGAAAGAAAAAGGAAACAATTAAGTACGATAGATTCTTTATGCAGTGAATCATTTACTCCATTAAATCTTTTAAATAGGGAAGAAACAATCTCTTGCTTTCAATCTATTTTACCGGACGCTGTTATCCATCTAGCGGCTTTACCCGGTGTCGCCTATTCGATTGAAAGGCCTCTTGAGTACGTGGATTATGATGTTAAAGCGACCATTAATGTACTTGAAGCCTGCGGACAAAGTGAGGCTAAGCAAATTATTTTTGCTTCTTCCTCATCGGTTTATGGAAACCAAACGGGTCCATTAAAGGAAGAGATGGCTAACGGAAACGTGATTTCACCGTATGCGGCTTCCAAATATTCTGCAGAGTCTTTTTGTCATGTATATAGGCATTTATATGGTTATGAAACAAAGATATTAAGGTTTTTTACTGTCTATGGCCCTTGGGTTCGTCCAGATATGGCCATCGGAATCTTCTTAAAAAAGTTGCTGCAGAACCAAGAAATCACCCTCTTCGGGGAAGATCGAGTGCGGGACTTTACCTACATCGATGATATCGTGGACGGGATTTATTTATCATTAACAGAATTACACAAAAGTGAAGTAATTAATATTGGTTCCGGCAAGCCTATCTCTATGCTTTCCTTACTACAAGAGTTAAAGCAATATTTTCCTAAGATGGAGATTAAGAAAGAAGAATCGCGTATAGGGGATGTTGTGCAAACGTGGGCTGATATCCGTAAAGCAAACGATCTTTTAGGCTATAGACCTCAGATAAGTTTCGCGCAAGGTCTAGCTGAAACTGTAAAGTGGGCGAAGGATAATGAAGCTTTCCTTTAAAACGATAAAGTTTTTATGTGCCCTTTTGATTTTAAGTATTTTTTGTTATTTGACGTTTCATTATTTTGATGGTAAAGGGATTTGGCATGGTGTAAAGGACATTATTCAATCACCTTTCATCCTATTTACTATTTTAGCAGTATATTTGGTGTCTTTCTGCTTGAAAGCCCTGGCTTGGAAATGGTATTTAAATGACCGGCCTAGATTTTCAACCTGTTTACTGGGAGTTTTATATAGTTTATTAGTCAATCATTTATTGCCGCTCAAAGCAGGTGATCTTGTCAGAATGAAAATAATGAGCACTCGGGATGATATAAACTTTGAGGAGACGGCTCATTCTGTTATTGTTCTAAGGCTGCTTGACATGATTTGTTTAATTGGCTTTACGCTGATAGGCCTTTTTATTCTTAATGTAGACTTTCAAATATCCATTCCGCTTATTACGATGGGAAGCATTGTATTTGTTCTTTCCATGCTTATCGTTGTACGGTTTTTTCCAACTTTCTTAAAAAGGCAGTTTAAATTATTTAAGCAAGCGTTTAGAGGCGTGAAGGGCATATTTATCTTTACCGCTATAGGATTCAGCTGGATGTTGGAAGCAGCCATTCTATATGGAACGGTTATGGTCTACAATGGAAAGCTATCGATCCTCGAAGCGGTTTTTGCCAACAGTGTAACAGTTTCAGGACAAATTTTTCAAATAACACCGGGGGGAATTGCCAACTATGAAAGCTTTCTTGTCTTTGCCTTACGATTGTTCGGCTTTGCGATGCAAGAAGGTTATATGATTGCTATTGTTACTCATGCTGTCAAATTCTTTTTTTCCTACGCTGCAGGAGTCGTGGCTGTACTCATATATCCCATCCCAATCAAGACAGTGCTAAGTTGGAGCAGAGTGAGAGGAGTGAGGGGAAGATGAAAAGTGCATCAAAGTTTGAAAAGGTAGCGGCACGCTGCTGGAATTTATTAAATGAAGGGAAGCCTTTTACACCAATCTTTGTCGTCGGAACGATGTTGTTATTTCATATCGAAGCTTTGACCCATTGGGATTCGGCCTTAGCCCTATTTCAGTCGTTTTTGTATGTGATCCCATTGTTTGTTCTTTATTATGTTTTCGCTTTTCCACTATTTTTACGAAACTATCTTTGGGTTCCATTTGTTGTCTATTTAATGATTTGGAATGATACAAATATTGGTCTATTATTCTTTTCCATCGGGCTTTATTTCTTTTTTACCGTATTCTTTTGGGGAACGCTTTATTATCATTTAAGGATTGGCACGACATGGTTAAACTTTACCCGTTTTTGGAAGCTCGTGATGAAGAACAGTGATTCAACAAGTGGAAACGCTCAAGAGCAGATTCCTAAGTTCTTACTTTTATTATCTCTTTGGCAATTCTTCTTTGAAAAAATAGGTTCAGGTACTTCTGTGGATTTGTTATCGATGGCAATATTTTATCTTTTTATACTTGTCTTTGCATACATTCTTCATCGCAATCTATTCGATTGGAAGCCAAAAATGTATACCGGCTTTACAAGAGATCATTTTCTACATCCTGAGAAGGCCCTTTCGGATAAAGCCATTGTCATTGTCATTGACGGTATGCGTAAGGAACGTTTTTATGAAGCAGATACACCATTTCTCGATTATTTGAAGGACAATGGTACAGAATATACCAATATGGAAACCGTCTATCCGGCTAGAACGGTCGTCTGTTTTTCATCGATGTTTACAGGGACGTACCCGATTGAACATGGAATGCGCTCCAATATGGTTTGGAAGTTAGGGATTAAGGTGGAGAGTATTTTTGATTCGTTGCGGAAGGTTGGAAAAAAAGGAAGGATGTTCGGATGTGCCCATCTGGTTGATTCGATGGGAAACGATGTTGAAACCTTTACGGCAGTCATGCATAATGATCAGGTAGATTCTGCTATTATGGATCGAGCAAAGAAAATCGTGAAGGAACAGGATCCAGATTTGTTTATCGTACAAATGATTGCGACAGATCAAACCGGACACAGTCGCGGTGTGCTCTATGATGAATACCTGCAAAAAATTCATGAAGCAGACATTCTTGTAAAGGATTTTGTCGACTGGCTTACAGAGGAGGGGAAAATGGACAATACGACCCTTTTCATTTGTGCAGATCATGGGCAGGCTGACGGAATCGGTGGACATGGTCATTTAGATGAGGGAGAAAGATTTGTTCCCTTTATTATTCATGGACCTAATATTGCTAAAGGAAAGATAGTGGAGGAAAAGCACAGTCTTGTCTCCTTAGCACCTACATTAGCTTATTTATTGGGTGCGCCTTTTCCTAGTCACAGCAGAGGCAAGGTCCTATTAGATGCTATTGAACAGAAGGATAAGATGACAAAATGAATAAACTTCAAGTGATTGTATTTTTACCGGCTTACAACGAGGAGCAATCAATTGGGGCTGTCATTAAGAATATTCCGAGAAACTTTCATGACAAAGTGAATGTGAAAGTATTGGTCATTGATGACGGTTCCAAGGATGCAACCGTTGAAGTATCAAAAAGAGCGGGTGCAGACTATATTGTCAGTTTTCCGAAAAACCAGGGACTTGGTGCGGCAGTTCGTGCTGGACTGCGTGAATGCTTTGAAAGGGGTGCGGATATTGGGGTTATGATCGACGCGGATGGGGAGTATCCTGCCGATTACATACCGCATCTGTTACAGCCTATTTTCCAAGGTGAGGCGGATTATACAATGGGGTCCCGCTTTTTGGGTACAATAAAGGGCATGAAGCTTCATCGCCGTTTGGGAAACTATTGTTTTACGTTTCTTCAAAGCCTGTTATTGAAGAAACGGATTTACGACGGACAGTCCGGGATGAGGGCTTTTACAAGACAAGCGTTAGAGCATGGCGAAATTATTCATGACTATAATTATGCACAAGTCCTGACGTTAAACCTTGTTCGAAAGGGATTTCAGGTGAAGGAAGTTCCTATTCCATATCATGTTCGTTCAACTGGGGCATCCTTTATCACATTTAAGGGATATTTATCATCCGTTCTGCCAGCTATCTGGAAGGAATGGAATCGAAAGGTGGAAAAAATTGATATCCAAAAGAATGCATGTGATTTGGAAATACTAGGTAAGTTGAATTTTAATGAAGATATTCATAAAAAAGGAATGCCAATCGCAAAATAATATTGACATAAATAATGATAATCATTATCATTATTGAAAGGAGAAATAGGTATGAAAAAACGAATGCTTCTATCATTTACAGTTATTTTCCTCCTCACCCATTTATTCTCTATAACGGCTAATGCTTATACATATGGTGATCCAAATAAGGAAGACTTGGCTGAGGTCTATAAAGAAATGATGATAGAATTAGACAAAAACCCGCCAGACTTCAATACAGCACGAAAACATTATGAAACCGTAAAAGAAGAAGTTGATATGCATATGGGACCCGATCCTTCGAGCGTTATTCTGCAAAATTTAGAGGCTCAAGACAAAGAACAGACGGTCAAAAATATGGATGAACTTCTTATATTAAATATTGCCCGGCGTTTGGAAAACGTTGAAAAGAATTTCTCTGAGTTTGATACGAGTAAACGGCTGCTGGCAAAGGGGTTTGCTACCTATGAAGCACTATCCCCAAAAGTAGAAGCAAAAAATTCAGATCTTGATAAAAATATCAATGCAGAATTTGACAAGGCTTTAGAATCGTTAGGAAACCCTGGACTTTTTGGCGTGGGGCAGAAAGAAGCCGATTTAGAGACTTTTAAGGCAAGTAAAAAGACGATTCTTTCAAGTCTTCAAGCAGAGTTTAATATAAAAAGTTTGGAAGTTGGACATTTTTCTGAAAGTGCTGCAACAACCGAAAAAAATAATAAGGATTGGACTGATTTATCCAATATTCGAAATTGGCTTCCAATCATTATTATTGCCGCGATCATCATTGTTGTCATTATCGCAGCTAGAAGAAAAAGAAAATTAAAAAAATAAGCTGTTTGATCGTAGGGGAGAGGTGAGAATTCATGGAAATACAGGCATTATTAATTACATTTCGCGAGGCTCTTGAAGCTTTGCTGATTGTAGGAATTATCACGACATACTTGAAAAGAACGGATAACAAGAAGTACACAAAATTTATCTGGCTGGGGGCCGGGCTTGCCATATTGGCCAGTGTTGGGGCTGCGATGTTATTTCAGCTTGTATTCACAGGCTTTGCGGCTATGGTCAGCGAAATGTACTTGAAAATAAGCATTATGATTATTTCTGCTCTCCTATTGACGCAAATGGTATTTTGGATGGCGGGTCATAGCCGGGACTTAAAAGGAAACACAGAAGACAAGATGAGTAAGTTCATTTCAACAGGTAATGTTATTGGGATGGTCATCCACTCATTCTTGGTGGTCCTTAGGGAAGGGATTGAAACTGTATTTTTCTTTGCGGCCATTACAGGCGGGAATATTGGTGCCGCGATGCAAGGATGGGGAGCCATTACGGGTGTCATCATTGCAGTCGTTGTTTCTTACTTATTCTTTAAAGGAACGATGAAAATATCGCTGAAGACATTTTTTAAAGTTACAGGGGCATTTATCATTTTAATTGCTGCCGGCTTGCTGGTTCAGGCTATCTCAATGATGCAAGACTTAGAGATTATCGGGAGCATTATTCCGCATCTATACGATTTGACCTGGATTCTTCCAGAGCACCCAATTGATTATGAACATTATGTGCGTGATCATGGAACCGCACCGTTATTGTCAGGGGAAATTGGCATCTTTTTAAAAGCATTGTTTGGCTATTCATCTATGCCATCCATTGAAGAGGTTATTGCTTATGTCGGCTATTTTGCTGGTATCTATTTATTGACTTCTTATCGATCTGATGATGTACAGCAAAGCGTTAAAGAAGAGACAAAAGATTTAGAAACTGCAGCTGTAAGTAATCAAAAAAAATAAGTGTTTTCAGGAAAAGTACAAGGAATTGCCCTTGTGCTTTTTCTATGCCTAACTGCTGCATGCTTATTTAGAAGGGTGGTTATATGGAAATACGCAGAAAAGTTGAATGGTATCACATACTTCTGGTTATAACTAGTGTGTCGGCTATCCTCATTTTGTTCCTGTACCAATTAAGGTATCTTAATGATTTCGCTGCTACATGGGATCAAGTCGATTATTCCCTTGCGCTGCAACGATTTGATATTATGGCGATGCAGCCGCATTTTCCTGGCTATCCTTATTTTATTCTCGGAGGATTGTTTATTCATCAATTCATAGGGGAGCAAACGGCTTCATTAACGGTATTTAATATTCTCTTTTATTTTAGTGCAGTATTCCCCATTTATAGGCTGGCAAGAAGGTATGTTTCACCACATTTGAGTTTCCTGATTACTGCGATGATTTACTCTTCTCCATATGTACTTGTCACTGTAAATCAGCCGATGTCAGAAGGAGCAGGATTAGCCGCATTATGGTGGTATTTCTGGAGCGTTGACAGGGCTGTTCGGATGAATGACCGCCGCGGAGACTGGCTGCCGCTCGTTCTTTTTAGTTTATTACTTGGAATTCGTCTGTCTTATATCCCTTTTGGAGTCGGGTTAATTTATTTGTTTTGGAAAAAGCGGGCGGAGTATAACCTGCAGCAGTTGAGTATACGAATCCTGTTTGCATTGCTATTTCAGTTAGTGTGGGTAAGCGGGCTTGTTTTTTCTGAAGGAAGTGTCACCGGATTTGTGAAACTTGCTCTTGCTTTCACGAACGGTCATTTTAATGATTGGGGGAATACAGCAGTCTCAAGCGATCAATCCATTTTGCAGCGGACGATCACCTTGCTATTCACTAACCTCTTTTGGCATGGACTTTCATCGTTATCCATTTTTATCGCTGCTATCATGACCGCGTTATGGCTGCTGAGTTTATTTCATTTTAAGTGGAGTTTGCAAAAACTTTCACTGGCATATGTGATGGCTGCAAGTTATATTATCTGGGCGTTATTGGCGCAAAATGTAGATAAACCCCGGCATATCGTTCCTGCTGTCCTGTTTCTCCTGTTTGTCCTGTTTGTGACGATTTCAAAGAAATGGTTCCGCCCTTTGGTGACTGGTCTTTGTATCGTTTTGCTTTGGTCTTGTGTGCTAAAATCTGTGGATATGATTCATACGCAAGCTACCCAGATTCCTGCCAGCTATCAATTGGCACAATACATACAGAAAATGGGCAAACACTCTATTGTTTATACATGGGAAGAAGCAAGGGTTTTAGACTATCTCAATGTTACCATTCCTCATAAAGAGATCATAACATACGAGGTTTTCTTACACGATATAACTTATTATGGAAATAATCATATCTATATAACCAATAAAGTGGCTGAAGGTTTTTTGCAACAAGGGATAGATCTTTCAGGCAAAATGAAAAAGGTTAAAACGTTCCAATCCGATCCTGTTTATGACCCTGTTTATCATGAAATTACTCTATATGAATGGATTCAATAATAAAACCGAATAAAGGAAAGAGAAATCAAAAGGGTTTTTACTTCCCGGCAAGGAATTTAATTTTGATAGAAAAAGCATCTTTTTAATGAAGGAGTGAAAGGACTATGTTTAGTAAAGTCGGACAAATTATGCTGTATGTCAACGATCAAGATGAGGCAGTGAAATTTTGGACAGATAAATTGGGCTTCACGGTAATAGCGGAAGAGAACAATAATCAGGGATTGAGATGGATTGAAATGGCTCCAAAAAAAGGTGCAGAAACAAGCCTCATTCTGCACAATAAGGATTTCGTTGCGAAAATGTCCCCTGAATTAAATCTTGCTACTCCTTCTTTAATGTTTTTCGCGGAGAATCTTGAACAATTACACCGTGACTTATTAAATAAAAAAATTACGGTCGGAGAAATTGTAAATATGCCAACCGGCAGAGTATTTAATTTTGCCGATAATGAAGAAAACTACTTTGCCGTAATGGAAAAAGAGTAACCTTATTCCAAGACTGCAGAATCTTTTAAGTTCGGCCCCGATTTCATGAATCCCGGCTCTATTACTGGATCCGAGGTATATCAACGGTCTGTCCCTCATATATTGTGATGAAGATCATATGAGGGGGAATAGAGGTTGCAATATTATTACGGCCAGCAGATGCCGCTGCGTATCTTAGATGAAGCAGAGTTTTGGAAGCATCAGGAGAAGGAGCATACAGTTGTGATCAGGGAATTGGTGTCCAATCTTGAAGCAGAATATGTAGAGGCATTAAAGAAATGGGAGACCTCCCTTGGCGAAACCCATCAGAAGGTCATCCGTTTTATTGAAACCGTCGTCCGCTCGGCGTATTACATTTCCGCTGCATTGCAGCAGCAGGTACTGGAACTGGTGTCATTCTGTTTAAAGCAAAGTCTGCAGTTCATAGAGCTATGTCAGCAAATCAAAACAAATAGTGCAGCGGTCAGCGCCAATCCAACAGCCAAGGTGGTTATCGATCATATTATCCGTGAGTCTGAATATTTTGTGGGCATTGCTCAAGCGCTGCTTTATCATCAATAATATGAGAGCCCGGCATTCCGTATAAAAGGAGTGCCGGGCTCTGTTTCTATTTGTCATAGTAACGCAGATAATTATAGTTCGATGTGGGTACTTTTTTAATCACTTGACCATTTTCATCTCTGTAAAATTGATATTCCCGATAGGTTTCAACGATATACCCATCTTTTTTAGACTTGCTTTCAAAAACCATTTCCAATGAATAGTTTTGTGCAACTTCTTCATCTTCTGCCGCATTTTCGTTGCTACTGGTTTCTTTAGACTCCTGTTCTTGCGAAGCAGGATGATTCTCTTTCTGAGCCTCAGCGAGTAATACTTCATTTGGGATACTTGTCACCTGGGCATGATCTTTATTGATAAACGAATAAGGTGATTCCAGGTAACTTAAGACGAGGATGGTAAAGAGAAGTCCTGTGATCGGTATCCATTTCCTCAAAAGTTTTCTGCTCCTTCCATTAAATGTCTTTAATAACCATATCCATCTATGTTTAAGTGTTAAATACCTCAGGTGATCTGTACCTCGGTAAAAAGACACAGAATCTCCTTAATTCTATGTGAGGTGTGTTTAATATAATGTATGCCTGTCCTTACGCGATAGTACAAATCGTTTATTTTTCTAGATTGATATTCCACTGAACAGAGTGATACACATCACGTTGCGTATTTTTCAATACAAGTATACTAATGTATGAGAATAGTTCTCATAAAAATTGTTATCAATAAGTTTAATATAAATAATTCTCACTAATGAGGTGAGCCGTAATGAGTAAAATCATTAATTTTAATAAAACCGTTAATGAACTTTGTTCAGAAGATCCATTTGTCATCGAAGTCATGAAGGAGATTGGTTTCGAGCAAATCACGAAACCGGGGATGCTGCAAACAGCCGGACGGGTGATGACAATCGCAAAAGGCGCCAGGATGCGCGGAATAGACTTAAGCAAAATCAAACAGACATTTGAAAAACATGGGTATAGCGTAAAAGAATAATACTGTTAAAAGTAATGCGAACGCAGGCTTAATGGAACCTAAACTACGGGAGGAATGAATGATGAGCGAGTTAATTAATAATCGTGAACACGTGATGGAGAACAAAAGTGAACGCCAAGAAATGCTGAAGGAGATTATAAGAGAGCTTCATGCAGGGAAGGATGTCGCTGAAGTAAAAGCAAAGTTTGAGGAAGCGGTCGGCGATGTAACGGTAGCAGAAATTTCCCAGCTGGAGCATGCATTAATGCAGGAAGAAGGAATTCCGGTTTCTGAGGTTCAGCGTCTATGCACCGTACATGCAGAAGTGTTCAAGGGTTCCATCGAAGAAATTCATCGTTCAGAAAAACCAGAGGATGAGCCTGGACACCCTATTCATACATGGAAAATGGAAAATAAAGAAATCGATATGTTGGTGAACTTCAAGCTGCAGCTGCACAAGGAACGGTTTGAAAAAGAGGATTCTGATGAAAACCGCTTCAAACTGATTGAAGATTTGAACCTGTTGTGGGATGTAGATAAGCATTATTCAAGAAAGGAAAATCTCCTCTTCCCATATTTAGAGAAATACGGAATCTTTGGTCCGACAAAGGTCATGTGGGGCGTCGATGATGATATCCGCTTTGTCATTAAAGATGCGAAAAGAGCGTTAACGAGCTACGGAGGCTATAAAAGAGAAGTGACTGAGATCTTGGATCAGGTGATTAAAGAAGTAAGCGAAATGATTTTTAAAGAGGAAGAGATTCTCTTCCCTATGTGTCTAGAGACATTAACAGAAGATGAATGGGTTAAAATAGCAGCTGAAAGCGAAGCGATTGGTTTTTGCTTGACCGCACCGGAATTGGTCTGGAAACCGAAGCGCCACCCATTGATTGTAGAAATGGGGGAGGCAGCCGAAGAAGCAGGCTTTGATGGCTATATCCGCTTTGAAACAGGAATTGTTTCACTAAAACAATTAGAAACGCTGCTTAACCATATGCCGGTTGATCTGACCTTTATCGATGAAAATGATGTTGTGCGCTATTTTTCTCACGGGAAAGAAAGAATCTTTGCAAGAACAAAAGCCGTTATCGGCCGGACTGTGCAAAATTGCCATCCGCCGCAAAGCGTTCATGTGGTGGAAAAATTACTGGAGGATTTCAAATCAGGTACGAAGGACGTCGAGGACTTCTGGATTAACATGGGAGACAAATTCATTTACATCCGCTATTTCGCTGTCCGTGATGAAGCTGGTAAGTACATGGGCACACTGGAATTCACGCAAAATGTATCCGAAATCCGCGCATTAGAAGGAGAAAAACGGATTTTATCATAAGTCAGGAAAATGGTTCAAATAAAATCAGGGCGTCACTGTGACGCCCTGATTTTGGGTTATAGATATAAAATATAAATCGCCGCTGCGACGATGATTCGGTAAATCGCAAATGGCACAAGTTTAACTTTATTAATCAGTTTCAAGAAGAAGCGGATGGAAATCAGAGCAAAGACGAAGGCGCTGATAAATCCGGCGATAAAAAACGGCATTTCATCCATTGTGAAGTACTGCCAGTTTTTCAATAAAGAAATGAAACTGGCACCTGCCATAATTGGCACAGCCATAATAAAAGTAAAGTCAGCGGCAACGCGGTGATTTAAGCCGGTTAACACCCCTCCGGAAATAGTGGCTCCTGAGCGGGAAAAGCCGGGCCATAAGGATAAACATTGATAAAGACCAACGATAAATGCCTGCTTGTAGCTGATCGCATCAAGCGTATTAACAACTGGACGTCTTCCGCCGAACAAATCGGCAATGATCATCAAAATGGCACCTAAAACTAAACCAATAGCAACAGTATTAATGGAAAATAAGTTTTCATCAATATAATCTTCAAATATAACCCCGAGTACACCGGCTGGAATCAAGCCAATCAGTACATGGATCAGGTTTAAATGACCGCCGCCAACGGTGATGGCTCTTTCCTTGTGGAATAACCGATTTAAACCAAGAATATCAATGAATCGGTCTCTAAATACAACGACCGTAGCCAAAATAGATCCGAGCTGAATGACAACTTTGAATGTATTGGCTACCGGCTGGGTGAGAAAATCCTTTGACTTCAGCCACATATCATCAACAATAATCATATGTCCGGTGGAGGAAACAGGTGCGAACTCCGTTAATCCCTCGACCATTCCTAAAATGATCGCTTTTAGAATTTCAAAAAAATCCATTGTAAAAAGATCTCCTTATAATAGATTAGGCTTTTTTTCTTTTTTTACGGAAAAACCAGATGATAAATACAATAATACCGATGCCGATGATTGCATAAGCGATATTGGAATAAATGTCCATGAACTCCGTAATTCTATCCCAGTTTTCACCTAAAGCAGCACCAACTGAAACAAGGATAATGTTCCAAATCAGTGTCCCGAAAAAGGTGAAAATAAGAAAAAGACCAAATTTCATATTTGACATCCCGGCAGGAATTGATATTAAACTGCGGATTAAAGGAACCATCCGGCAGAAAAACACCGTCCAGATGCCATACTTATCAAACCAGGCATCAGCCTTATGAATATCTTCCTTTGTAACGCGTAAAATATGTCCCCAGCGGTCAATGATCTTTTCTAGTCTTTCGACATCAAGAAGCAGGCCAATGCCGTATAGAATTACGGCACCGACAACAGAACCTGCTGTTGATGCGATAATCACTCCAAATACAGTTAAATCGGTATAAGTTGTCATAAACCCGCCAAATGGAAGAATGACCTCGGAAGGGATAGGCGGGAAGATATTTTCTAATGCAATCATCAGAAAAATCCCGATATAACCAAACTGTTCCATAAAATCTGTAATCCAGCTTTGCATGTTAACCCTCCAACTAAGTTTTCAATCTATGAAAAAATACTATCTAAGGCTGTCCCATTGTATTACATTTGTATGCTGTAAGAAAAAAACCCATGCAGAAAGATTACCATAAAATTTGTTAAATGCCCATGACTTTCATGCTCCACTATCATCCTCTGCAGATAAAAAGACGAAATAAATACGCTGAACAACTGCAAAAATTAAAAAATAGTATAAAAAAATAAAGAAAACATCTGTTCTATGGAATAAAAAAATGCCTGACACCGAAAGGAGACATTTGTCTTTTCTCGGCCGTACAGGCATACTTGGCTTTTCTGAAGTCAGTGCGGGCAATAGGGAAAGTAATGATTATACCGCAAGTCCTTCTTTCGTAATAATATTGTCCATTTCCTGCAATGCTTCTTGCTCATCCGTTCCGGACACAGAGATTTTAAAGTCAGCACCATTAGGGAGCCCCAAAGACAAGACTCCCATAATTGATTTTAAGTTGGCTTGGTTATCCTGGTACTGAATCCGAATATCTGATTGAAATGCTGCCGCTGCCTTGGCTATAAGGGCCGCATGGCGGGCATGGAGACCTGTATCATCAATAACTCTATATTGTTTTTCAACCATTATAATCTACTCCTATTCCTTAAAATCAGCTCCATAGTAGTATAGCCATTCCAAAACAAAATTACTTATAGGGAAAATGTGTCCATCCCATATGGACAGATGTCCATATTCGGTGCCAGGCACCGCAAAAAGACATTTGTCTTTTTTGCGTGCCTGGCACCCGTACAGTTAATATACATCCTTCCGGGTGAAAGCAATAAAGGATACGAAGAGGGCGGCGAGCCACCATATGGCCAAAACGACGATGGAAAACATTAAAGTCATTCCTGCAATCGGCGGGGAGGTCCCGGCCAGATAGCCTGTTAAATTTAAATTAACCATGAATAGATATTTAGCTGATTCCCATGAAGAAACCATATTACTCAAAATGGAACCAGCAATAAGGGCCGCAAGCATGACGCCCATTCCGGCCGCGGTGCTTCGAATCAGCACAGACAGCATAAAGGAGAGCGTTCCGACAACCACAGCGACGAACCAGACGAGACCAAAGTCCATTAAGAGGAACTTCCATTGACTAATCGTCCGTACCTCCGTCGTATCCAAATTGCCTCCTTCTGCAGAAAATCCTGTCATGACAGGGGCGTCGAGACCGTGATAGCCAAACACAAGCCCTGAGAGGAAAAAGGAAAGTACACCGACAATCGCCATGATCAGTGAAATCGAGAGGATAAGGGCTATATATTTGCTTAATAGTATCCTCCATCTTTTCACCGGTCTTGTCAGCAAGAGTTTAATCGAGCCAAGCGAATGTTCCGAAGAAACAAGATCGCTGGCTATGACCATCACAAGCAGAGGGATAAACATCGGTCCTGAGTTTTCAATGAACATTCTCATAAATGTCGCTGCTCCCGGTTCAGACGGATTAATATCATGGTCAAGATAATATTGCTGCTGCTTTAAGATAACTTGGAGCCGTTCCCGTACATCATCTGTCATTCTGCTGGAACTAAGCCGATTGCTGATATCGACGATTTGCGCCTGAACAGCAGCACGCCAATCTGTCGTACCGAGCTTTTCCTGCTGCTCCAGCGTTTGCTTATACTGAGCGTAAGTAAATAAGGCGACAAGAATGGCAGTGATAATGGCAATAATCATTAACCGTTTTCTTGCCAGCAGTTTCATCATTTCATTATGAATTAACTTATTCAAATTTTCCCACCGCCTGTTAGTTGTAAAAATAAATCCTCCAGGACAGGGATTTTGCGGTTCATTTCATAAATCGCCACACCTTCCTCGATTAACGCTTTGTTCCACTGGGCAGCCTTATCTCCTTCGAGAGGAGTGATTAAATAGCTGCCATCCACCTCAACATCTGTAAAACGCTCCAGCACTTCCTTTGCCTGTGTTAGAGGAGAAACGCGCCAAACCAACTTTTCCTGCCTTGTCAGCAGATTCTCAACCGAATCAATTTGAATAATTTCTCCTTTAGCCATAATCGCAACCCGATCACATAGCAGCTGGATCTCACTTAACAGATGGCTGGAAACTAAAACACTTAAGCCTTCGTTCTCTGCCAAGCCGCGGATAAACTCCCGCATTTCGCGGATACCGGCAGGGTCCAATCCGTTTGTCGGCTCGTCCAATATCAGCACCTTCGGACGGTTTAAAAGAGCTTGGGCAATTCCCAGCCGCTGCCGCATCCCGAGGGAATAGGTCTTCACCTTATCATGAATCCGCTCATCCAGCCCGACAAAGGACACCGTTTCGATAATTTGTTTTTCGGTAACAGAAGGGAGCATTCCGGCAAAGTGAACAAGATTATCCCAACCGGACAAAAACGGATAGAGTTCGGGATTTTCAACTATACAGCCAAGAAATTCCATTGCTTTCGTAAAATCTCTTCGCACATCATAGCCGCAAATGGAAATAGACCCTTCCGTCGGCTTAATTAGACCTGTCAGCATGCGAATGGTTGTTGTTTTTCCGGCACCGTTAGGACCGAGGAAACCAAATACTTCGCCCTTTTTTAATTCGAAATTTAATCCTTTAATAATTTCTTTTCGTCCAATTTTTTTACGTAAATTATGAACGGCCAGCGTCACGTCATTCATTATCTACTGCCTCCTCTTCCCAGCTGATTAATGGCGCGAGTCTGTCTGAAATCAGCTTGTACCCTTCCTGATTTGGATGGAAGTGGTCAGAATACAAATAATCGTTAACAGATAGCTGGAACAGATCAAACGTCGGTACAAAGACGATTTTTTCGAATTGTCCTGTAAGAGTTTCTGTGGCAAAATTCCATTCCCTTACAACGGTATTGGTTGCTTCACTGTCCTCTAATTCAATAAAGGGGTTGTACAGCCCAAGGATAAATACGGCAGCATTTGGGTTATATCCGCGGATTTTCGTGAAAATCTGTTGCAGATTGGTCAGGTACTGAGTTTTAAGCTGTTCAACGTTAGCAAGGTTCATATCAAACAGTGTTTCCCCCTGCTGAAACAGATCGTTCCCACCGATAGTCATGAGAACGATATCGGCTTCAGCCAGTTGACGGGCAATATTCTGCTGACTAAGCTGCTGCAGGAGCTGGGTCGATGTCTGCCCATTAATTCCTAGATTGGAAACGATGATCTCCTTGGGGCGCAAATCTTTCTTCAGCTGATTGGTGACCAGTCCTACATAGCCTTTTCCGGAAACATCACCTGTCCCCCTTGTAAGGGAATCACCTAGTGCAATTACTTGAACAGCATCTCCAGTCGGCTTTTCCAGATTATTTTTTACTGTGGTCTTTTCCGTATCCTCTGATTTGCCAAAGTAAAAGTCCTGAACAGACCAAGCAAAACCAAATATCCAAAGTAAAGATAGAATTGCAGCGGTCAGCGTCGTGATTTTGATCGTACTTTTTTTCAAAAAATCAACTCCTAATGGAATTTGATAGGTATCCTTATTTGCTGCTGTAATCGATTAATACGATTATTTAATCACAATTTTTTCTAAAGTGGAAATCGTTTAGTCCTGTTGGGGTGAAAAATGATCGGAGGGAAACGATAGTTGAAGGGGGAAAGTGGCTAATGTCCCTCCATTTTACAGGATAGATTATCTTTAGTAAGAAAAAAATAGGATTGTTCGATAAGATTTTAAAAAATCAAACGACGTTTAAAGGCGGTATTCATATGGGGTTCTTTAGTAGATTATTTGGGGCAGAGAATCAAGAGGAGGCAAAACCAATGGCAAATATTAAATTAGCGATTGTTTATTACAGCTCAGGCGGAACGAACTATCAATTAGCGAAGTGGGCGGAAGAGGCCGCGAAGGAAGCGGGAGCTGAAGTAAAAGTGTTGAAATTCCCTGAAACAGCTCCGCAGGCGGTGATCGATGCTACACCTGGCTGGAAGGCACATGTGGAAGCGACGAAGGATGTGCCGAATGCAACGTTGGATGATTTAGACTGGGCGGATGCTTATATTTTCAGTGTTCCAACCCGTTTCGGTAATATGGCATCGCAGGTTCAATCCTTTTTCGATACAGCAGGAGGCCTTTGGTTCCACGGCAAACTGGCTAATAAAGTCGTCAGTGCGATGAGTTCTGCGCAAAACCCGCATGGCGGACAGGAAGCAACGATTCTTTCCCTTTATACAACAATGTACCATTGGGGTGCCATTGTAGCAGCACCTGGCTTTACTGACGCGGTAACGTTTGCCGCAGGCGGTAACCCTTATGGAACAAGTGTAACCGTTGGTCAAGACGGTAAAATGATTGAAGATGTCCAGGCAGCTGTTAAACATCAGGCGAAGCGTACTGTAACAGTTGCTGGATGGGTGAAGGAAGGACAGGCCGTACCTGTGTAAATTAAAGTATCCCCTGCGAGTATGCAGCTATTACCGCAGGGGTTTTTTGCGAAAAAAAATGGAACCCCCTATGGAGTTCCACTTTAACATTAGATTTTCATAATTCCGCCTTTGCTTGCATTTGTTACAAGCTTAGAGTAGCGGGCAAGATAACCTTTTTTAACTTTTGGTTCAAAGCCTTTCCATTCCGCTTTGCGTTTTGCCATTTCTTCATCGGAAATTTCTAGGGTAATTTTACGTTTATTCATATCCAGTTCGATGATATCACCGTCTTGTACGAATGCGATTGGACCGCCTTCAGCTGCTTCCGGTGAAATATGACCAATGGAAATACCACGGGATGCACCAGAGAAACGACCATCAGTGATTAGACCGACTTTCGCGCCAAGACCGCGGCCGACGATTTGTGAAGTTGGTGCAAGCATTTCCGGCATACCAGGGCCGCCTTTAGGACCTTCATAGCGGATAACGACAACATGTCCTTCTTCAACTTTACCCATGATGATTCCGGAAAGTGCATCTTCTTGGGAATCAAAGCAGATTGCCGGGCCTCTATGGTAGCCGCCAACACTTGGATCAACTGCTCCAACTTTAATAATAGAACCTTCTGGAGCTAAGTTGCCGAATAATACAGCAAGACCGCCGCGTTCAGAATGCGGGTTGTCTAATGTATGAATAACATCCTTATCTTGGATTTCACAGCCTGCTACATTTTCTTTGATTGTTTTAGCGGATACTGTTAGGCAATCACCATTGAAGGCACCATCTTTTTTAAGCAGCTCATTAATGATCGCGCTGACGCCGCCTGCTCTGTGTACATCTTCAATAGCATAATCAGATGCGGGAGCGATTTTTGCTAAATGTGGTACGCGGTTTGCAATATCGTTGATGCGTTCTAATGGATATTCAATTTCAGCTTCGTTTGCGACGGCTAATGTATGCAGAACTGTGTTTGTAGAACCGCCCATTGCCATATCTAATGCAAAAGCATTATCGATAGCATCGATGGTTACGATGTCACGAGGTTTAATATCCTTTTTGATTAATTCCATTAATTGCTTAGCTGATTTCTTAACAAATTCGCGTCTTTCCGGTGCAGTTGCCAAGATTGTTCCGTTACCAGGAAGGGCAAGCCCTAAACCTTCTGCCAAGCAGTTCATAGAATTTGCAGTGAACATACCGGAGCATGAGCCGCATGAAGGACAAGCAAATTGTTCAATTTCCTGTAGTTTATTTTCATCAATTTGACCGGATTGGTATGCTCCAACCCCTTCAAATACTGAAGTTAATGTAAGAGTGTTTCCAGCAGCATCTTTACCGGCTGCCATCGGACCGCCGCTGACAAAGATTGTTGGAATGTTAACACGCATCGCTGCCATCATCATTCCCGGTGTGATTTTGTCACAGTTTGGAATACAAACCATTCCGTCAAACCAATGGGCTGAAACAACAGTCTCAACTGAATCGGCGATAATTTCACGGCTCGGAAGAGAATAGCGCATACCGATATGGCCCATTGCGATTCCATCGTCCACACCGATTGTATTAAATTCAAACGGAACACCGCCCGCTTCGCGAATGGCTTCTTTTACAATTTTTCCGAATTCTTGTAAATGAACATGTCCCGGAACGATATCAATATAAGAGTTACAAACCGCAATAAACGGCTTACCAAAATCTTCTTCCTTAACACCTGCTGCACGAAGCAAGCTGCGATGTGGTGCACGGTCGACACCTTGCGTGATCATACTACTACGTAATTCTGTCACTTCTATTACCTCCATTATGTCAATAACTTTTCGACAATTTTAGAACTTTTAACTATTTTATCACTTTAAACTAGATTAGGGTAGGGGTTTGATATGGTAGTAGGTGGGAGGATATTTATTTCAGAATTTACAAAAGATTCTTATCTATATTTTAATATCAATTTTATAATCAATTATATAATAGAAATAAATAGGATATAAATGTAGGATTATTTTGAACAAAGTGGGATATAAAGTTTGATGGCTGATGAAACGATTTGCATTTTTAAAAAATAATAGTACATATTATTCTAATATAACCAATTTGCGGTTAATAACGTGGTTTCTAAATAGATATACAATTAGTCTGTGCCCCGTTTAAAGCGTTAAAGCATTTAAGTATTTAAGCGTTAAAGCGGAAATGCATAAAAATTTTTTTGTTTCTATATTATAATAAGAATTTATCTGAACTAAATAGACAAATGTAACCGCTTACCATACAGTTTTTGTTGCTTTATGTAGTATAAAAAAAATCGTGTGTCATATTATAGGAAGTTTTGTCAGAAGTATTTTAATAGTAGATGATTTGTTGCATAATATTGCTAGAATACTTATTGGCAACAATTAGTTACAGAACTTGGATGATCAAAGGAGTTTTCGTAATGTTTGTAGAGGTCGACAAATTAGAGGACAGAATTAATCAGCTTAGACGAGAATTAATCGAAACAGCTGAGAACACTGGATTAAATAGTCATGATACCCTTCATTGCAGTCAGACATTAGACAAACACATCACAGTATATCAAAAATATTTAAAATTTAACAGTGTGAATAAAAAGAAATGCAGGAAAAAATAATACAACTTTAGACATAATACATGTTATGAATTAGTATAAACATATAAAAAAGGCTGCTTTGGACAAGCAACCCCTTTGCTGTCCAAACAGGAAATACATCCAGGCAGAACTCCATTTTCCCAATTGACCTTTTTATAAGATACTAAAAAGACAGAAGACCAAAACGGTCCTCTGTCTTTTTGAATACTTTAGAAATCTTACAGACCAAGTACATCAGTGACTTGGAATTTATACACTTCTTTCGTAGTATCAGATTGGTTACCTGAAGCATCAATTAATTGTGCTTCGATTGTTACATTTTCAGCCCCGGAGATTACACCTTGTAAAACTCCGTCAACAACGATACCAACTAATCCTAGTACGTTTCCTAATAATCCATCCAGGTTAAGCAATCCGCTTGTTCCGCCTAGTAATCCAGTTCCTAATAGACCATTGTCACCAAGAAGCCCGCCGACTACGCCGCCATTTCCTCCAAGAAGCCCGCCGACTAAACCTTGATCTCCAAGAAGCCCGCCAAGTAAACCGCTGTTAGTAGTTGTGCCTCCGCCTAAAATACCATCTAATAAACCAGCTGCTTGAACAGTATCGCCTTCAGCTGCTGCCGCTTGTAATGCTGCAACATCTTCAGCTGTTACAGAAGCACCAAGTACTCCTCCTAGAACATCTTGAACACTTAACAATCCGCCAAGCAGATTTCGTAATGCATTAGTTTTAATTACTTCCTGAACATATCCATTAGAAATGTCTTGTGCTGTAAGTGTAACTGTTTTATCAAGAACGACAGCATTATCAGAGTACACTTTATATTTTAATGTATCTCCAGCTTGTGCTCCTGTTAAACCAGTTGTTCCGTATGTGAAACGAGTGTTTAAATCAGTTTGCAAATCTAGTAAATCTACAACACCGCCAACTACGCTTTTACCTACGAATGAAATTCCAGGTGCTGCTGGTGCAACAGTGTCGTCAATTGAAAATGGTAACGTTTCAATATGCGTACTTCCAACAATGCCAACTTTAGCTTCATAAGCGCCTTTAGCTAATGTTGGTGTTGTATAGGTGAATTTAAGAGCAGCATCAGGTTTTACGTCAACGTTAACAAGCTGCTTGTTATCTTTCTTAGAAATAATCTTAATATTAACTAGTTCAGTACCGTCTAATTTAAAGTCTTCGATTTCACCATAAACAGTGGCTGTTTGATTATTGTTTACTTTTACATTTGCAGTAAGCTTTTTATCCTTATGAATAGCTTCCATTGCTCTGGATAATAGAACAAGGAATTGTCCTCTTGTGATTGTGTTATCAGTACCAAAAGTAGTTGCAGTTGTTCCGGATGTTACTTTCGCTGCATATAAAGCAGATACTGCCTTCACATAAGCTGGAGCCACATCAGTAAACGGCATTTTAGACTCTTTGCCATCAAAAGCACTGAAATCAAATGTTTTGTAAATAGCTAATGCTACTTGACCGCGGCTAAGCGGCTCATACCGTCTGAATGTTCCATCTCCAAATCCATTGATAATTCCTTTATCAGCAATACCAGAAATGGTTTTGTAATGGATATAGCTTGGTGGTACGTCAGTGAAATATTGTTTATCAACTTTGTCAGTATGCAAAATACGGCTGAAAATTAATACCCCGTGCAGACGTGATAAAGTTTCATTTGGACGGAAATTACCATCATCATAACCTAGTACGTAACCCTTGCTTGCATTTTCCTCAACTGCGTTGTAATAGATACTAGTCGTGTCAACATCTTTAAATGTTGCGGCTAAGGATGGACCTGCAGCTGTGAAGATCATGACTGCAATTAGCATTGGTATAAAGACCATGCGTTTAATGAAATGTTTCTTTGTACTCTCCATGTTTTCGCTCACCTTCGTATAATTTTTAAAATGGGGCTGTGTGTCTATGAACCCTGTTACTACCATTTAACTCTCGTAAGGCTTCAAACACACGGATATGGGAGTGAACTATCAAACATCCACAACCAAGGGAATATTACCTATTCCTGGAATAAGTTGCATAAGAATCACTCGTTCATTACTATGCAAGAAGTGATATAAAAATTGAAAATTCATTATCATCAGATAACTTAACCATCCCCTTTTATAGAATAGAAAAATATTCCAAAAGTATGATTTGCTTCCAACGAAAATACTCCCCTTTGTCCCCTAAATAGGAAACTATACCCCTAAAAACTATTTTATACCAATACAATTAATATACAAGTCTAAATAGTTGACACAATTCTAAATTAAGTAAAAATACCTACTAAAATTTAGCAACAATTGAGTAATATTCTATTAGCATAACTGTGTGACAATATTGTGAACGTGAAATAAGCTGTGAAATTAGTACTAATTGATAGGAAATAAGATTCAAGCGATAATCCTCTCTTTAATACATTTGGTATAAGTATCCGTGTAGTAGGTGGTTATTTATAAAATGAATTGTATATTTATGCATAAAATCTAGTTTTTCTTCGCGCGAATAGTTAGTTAATAATACAAAAAGAGACAAAGAGTTATTTAAACTCTCTGTCTCTCGATACGATTAATTTATTATGAGAAACTATGCTTCTTATAAACCAAGCAAATCTGTTACTTGAAATTGATAAGTTCCGGAGGTATCATCCGAGCGATTAGCTGCGTCATCTTCTAAATGGACAGTAATGGTTACTTTTTCAGAACCGGACAGAAGACCATCGGCAGCTGCGCCAACGATATTAGTGATTACGCCGTCTACAACGGTAACAACAACACCGTCAACAAGCTCAACTGCGCCATCAACTAAGCCAGTAACAGGCAAGCCTAATAACTTATCAGTATGAAGGAGCCCTGTTACTACATCTGTTGAGTCTGTAGCAGTTCCAACAGTATCGGTTACGACACCGGTTACTGTTTCACCTAAATTCAGGACAGGTACATTAGGCAAACCAGGCAGTACACCGAGTACGGCGCCCAAGGTATCGCCTAATCCGGCTGATTCAACACCGGCGGATGCATCTAGAATACCGGTAACATCGCCAAGCAGACCGCCTGTTAATCCGCCAAGAAGATTTTGTAAGGCGCTTGTTCCAATAACTGCTTCTGCATAGCCTTTATCAAGATCCGCTTGTTTAAGGACAATGGTGTTGTCATAATCCTGTTTCGTTGAGGAAACGGAATATACTAGTTTGTCGCCTACGCGTGCGCCTGTATTGACATCAGTGCCAAATGTAAAGCGGACAGTTAAATCTGTTTTTAAGTCTAATAGATCTAATACACCATCTACCAGGCTGTGGCTGGTGAAAGAAATGCCGGGAGCGGTCATATCCCGCTTACTAGCTTTGAAAGCGTTCATTAATAGAACAGTAAATTCCCCACGGGTAATCGTATCATAGGTTCCGAATGTAGTACCTTCTTTACCTAGAGTTACACCAGCTGAATACAAGGCTGTAACGGCCTCTTTATACTTATCAGGAACATCTGTAAAAGGGATCGGTTTTACTGCGTGCTGGGTGAAGTCAAATGTACGGTACAATGCTAATGCCATTTGACCCCGTGTTAATGGATCATAGCGTCTGAATGTGTTGTCAGAATATCCTTTGATAATGCCATCGCGGGCAATGCCGGTAATAGCTTTATAATGTACATAACTAGGAGGGACATCTGTGAATACCTGTTGAGTGATATTATCTGTATTTGTATTTAATACTCGGCTTAAAATAAGGACGCCGTGCAGGCGAGATAAAGTTTCGTACGGTTTAAAAGTTCCGTCGCTGTATCCTACAATATATCCTTTTGATGAGGCTTCCTCTACTGCATTGTAAAAGAATTGATTTTTAGATACGTCTGAAAAGGTGGCAGCGCTTGAAATACCAGCCTGCGATAAGATTAAAAGAACAACTAACAAAGGTAAGCAAATAATACGTGAGAAGAAGTGTTTCTTTGTAGAATGCATACTATCACTCTCTTTCATATTCATTTGTCTTAAAAATTCCTATTCCGAATTATTCTAGCAAAATAAAAAAACGGGTAAATATAGATCTGTTCTTGAGAAAGTACTATCATCATCAGAATATAAAATCTAATGTAGTAGTTTAAAGGTGAATCATGTACGCTGCTGTTTCTTTTGTGCAACCTCAAAATATACGCCATTTAGAAAATGTTGGGTGATGAAGTTACTTTCTACCTATTAATCTTTTTAAACTGTTGGTCAATAGTACATCAGCCTCCTATTCATAACGGTAATTCAACCCAAAATTACCATGAAGTCTGAGGTGCTGTTCTAGTTGGAGTAAATAAAATGGGTAATTATACCTTTATCTTTAGTTTACACTTTACAACCCGAGAAACAAGGGATATTTGTGAATTTACCTAAATTGTTAAATTAATTCAAAATGAAGGAATAAATAATGAATTTGTTTCTTCCTGGAGAAATAAATGTGGGAGATCATCAAATACAGAGGATGATTATTTTTAATAAAGTTTTATTAATATAAAAAACAAACGAGCAAGAGCCCGTTTGTTTCATCAAAATGAAATCTGTTCTTTGGTTGTTTGTGTAATCTTTTGTTACTTGGCATGAATATCAATGAACTCAAATTTCCCGATGTGGAACAATCCGTCTGCTGTCAGTTTTAACTCAGGGATGACGGGGAGTGACAAGAAAGAGAGCGTCAAAAATGGATTGAAATTCTTTGCCGCTCCAATGGTCTTCAGCGCCGCGTTGAGCTCCTTCAGTTTAGTGAAGACCTCGTTAGAGGAAAGGGTTGAGATTAGACCGGCAATCGGAAGCTCTAAAGATGCCAGGATTTCTCCGTTCTTTACGACAATTAATCCACCTTGCATTTTTTGTATTTCGTTTGCAGCAAGGAGCATATCATGATCCTGCACTCCGGTAACAATTAAATTATGGGAATCATGGCCCACAGTAGATGCAATAGCTCCACTCTTCAGCCCCAGCCCTTTTACAATTCCCACACCAATGAGGCGGGTCTTCTTATGCCGCTCAATAACAGCCAGCTTCAATTGATCATGGGTGATAGACACTTCGAAATGGCCGGATTGGTTTACTGCAACTTCTTCAACAAGATGCTTGGTGATAAGACTGTTCGGAATGATTTCGATGATATTGGCTTTTCCACTCTTCATAGGAATGGCAAAGTCGCTTTCGCTTAAAGGTTGAAAAGAGACAGTGGAACTTAAACTGTTTGGGATAGATAGTGAAGTCTGCGGGAAATTGAGCAGCGCTCCTTTTTTCCAAACCGATTTTCCGCTTTTTAACACCCGTACAATGCTGATTTCCTCAAGACTGTCTAATAGTAATAGATCCGCTTGATAGCCTGGAGCGACTGCTCCTTTGTCATGAAGACCGAAGCATTCAGCGGCGTTTAGGGACGCCATTTGAACAGCGGTAATCGGATTAAGCCCTTCTTGAACGGCCAGCTTTACATTATAATCAATGCTGCCTTCTTCTATTAAGTCGTCCAGGTGTTTGTCATCCGTTACAAAAAGGCAGCGCCGGGCATTTCGCTCATTCACAATTCCTATCAGATTTTTTAAGTCTTTGGCGGCAGTGCCTTCACGAATCATGACGTACATTCCTCTTTGAAGACGGGCTTCCGCTTCTGCGATTGTGGTGGCTTCATGATCGGTACGAATGCCGGCGGCCGTATAAATATTTAAATCCTGCGCGCTCAATCCGGCGGCATGCCCATCGACTTTTTTCCCGGCCTGCGCCGTTTCCAGCAGCTTTTCGATCATCGTCTTTTCAGCATTGCGGACAGCCGGATAATTCATGACTTCGGCTAATCCTAAGACTCTTGGATGGGAGAGGAAAGGCCGCAGGTGCTCCATATTTAAAATAGCCCCCGAACGTTCAAAATCGACAGCAGGAACACAGGATGGCAGCATGAATAGGATATCAACCGGCAGGTTCTCACTTGAATCGAGCATAAATTGTATCCCTCCCGCTCCTGCAACATTGGCAATTTCATGCGGGTCGCAAATCACGGTGGTGACACCATGGTGCAGCAGGACTTTGGCAAATTCCTGCGGAGTGACCATGGAAGATTCAATATGCACATGGCCGTCAATAAAAGCTGGAGAAATATAGCAGCCCTTTGCATCAATGGTTTCCCGGCCTGAATAAGAAGTCCCTCCAATGCCGGCGATATACCCGTCAGCAATGGCCACATCTCCTTCGATCAGTTCCGCGTTAAATACATCAATAATTTTTCCGTTTTTTATGACGAGATCTGCCGGTTCTCTGCCCGCAGCAACGGCAATTCTCCTTATCAGCATTTTATTGTCCATCCACATTCTCCTTACATCTGGAAAATATTGTTTATTGGGTAGTTTGCTTTTTGCATGATAGACTCGTTTTTTCATTATATGATTTGTTTTTTCTATTTAATAGGATATTTTTCTATTTGAATCCGCCCATGCTTTGAAAGGCAGGTTTGCGTCTTCGGGGGAAAGCTTAATCATCTTGATTGTCCGTAATTCCGGGGAAAGCGCCATTTGCTCATAAATAAATTGATCATCAAAGCCGATACTGGCAGCTTCTTCTTTTGTACTGGCATAATAAACAGCCTTTGGTCTTGCCCAATAAATCGCTCCAAGGCACATTGGACATGGCTCACAGCTTGTATAAATCTCACAGTCATCCAGCTGAAAGGAGTTTAAATGCTGGCAAGCTTCGCGGATAGCCTGAATTTCGGCATGCGCTGTCGGATCGTTGTTAGCCGTCACTTGATTCCTTCCAATGCCAATAATTTCTCCATCCTTTGCCACAACCGCACCGAATGGTCCTCCATTGTGAGTCAAAACATTATCCAGTGCAGTTTTGACCGCTGTCTCCATAAGGTCCTTCATGAAATTCCTCTCCTTCACCAATGGTATTTTTGATTATATTATTTCATTTTGCCATGGATGATGTGAAAAATAAAACAATTACATGGATAATTCTGATAATTTGCTGCTCCGTTTTTATTGGTTATTTTGTCCAGATTAATCCTAATCCTTTTAGGTCATTACTAAGATGATCCTGCAGGGATATCTTTTTCAATTAATGGGGGCGCTGTAATGAAGCGGGAATTTAGATTTGCGATTGCCGGTACAGGGATGATCAGCAGAATTTATTATGAACAGATTTCCACAATCGGGGGTGCGAAGGTCACTGCTGTTTTTTCGCGAAAGGAAGAAAGCGCCAGAGGGTTTGGTGAACAAATCGGAGCAGATTGGTATACCGATTACCATGAAATGCTGAAGAGAAAAGACATCGATATTGTGAATATCGTCACGCCCAGCGGTATGCATGCCGAAATGACCATTGCCGCGGCAAAGGCCGGTAAACATGTCATGGTTGAGAAGCCGATGGACATTTCATTTAAAAAGGCACAGCAAATGATTCAGGCCTGCCGTGAGAATCGTGTGAAACTAAGTGTGATCTCACAGCACCGTTTCGATCCCTCCGCGTTAAAGGTAAAAACGGATTTGGATTCCGGCAGGTTTGGGAAAATGGTTCTGGGGCAGTGTGCTGTCAATTGGTATCGTCCGCAAAGCTACTTTGATAAAAGCCCGTGGAGAGGGACTTGGGAACTGAATGGAGGAGGAGTATTAATCAATCAGGCGATTCATACGATTGATCTCTTCCAGCATTTTATGGGCGAGGTTGAAAGTGTCTATGCCCATACAGCCATATTAGCTCATGAAAAAATAGATGTAGAGGATGCAGCAGTGGCAACCGTGAAATTTAAAAATGGAGCGCTGGGGACCATTACCGGAACAACAGCGGCATATCCAGGACTGATGGCTCGTCTTGAAATATTTGGGACATGCGGTACGGCAGTGATTGAGAATGACCAGCTGACCCATTATTACTTTCGCAATGAAGCGAAGGTAAATGGGCAGGTTGTCAATCTATCAGATACCGTTGAGCTTGTTTCAGAGGGGGAGCCGGCAGACGCTGGTTCAGATCCCGGGGCGCTTAATGGGGCGTCACATCGCATGCAAATATTGGATATGATGGATGCTATTCGTGCTGATCGGCAACCAAGTGTCAGTGGAGAGGAAGGATTGAAGCCGCTAAAAATTATCTTGGCGATTTACGAGTCCTCTCGAACGGGGAAGCCGGTACAGCTTGAGCAAATGTCCTAACGTAAGAGGTGGCATATATGAGTAAAACCGAAAAAGGAAGAGGGTATTTTATGCTGGCTGTTCTATGGCTGGCTTATGTTACCTTTGCGATGAACTGGGTTGCAGGCTCTTCTTTAACACCGCAGATCATGGATACCTTCTTTGGCGGACCCGTTGATCCGATTATTGCTCAGGTAGTAAATTATTCGATTACAACAGCCCGGGTTTTTGCCAATATTTTAGCAGCGGTGATTATTATGAAATTGGGACCGAAGAAGGCGGCTGGAACAGGAATTGGCCTTTTAATCATGGGTCTTGTGGCGATTTATTTACCAAACTATTGGGCTTATACAGCCGCGAGAATGGTGATGGCTGTTGGAGGATCGATGGTCATTGTCTATATGAATCCATTTGTCGCCCATTATATTAAAAATTCCAGCGAGAAATTAAAAATCAATGCCGCTAATACGGTTACTTACAATGCAGGGGCATTCGTTGTTGCGGTATTGTTTACGCTTTTTGCTAAGCAGTTGGTGCAGAACTGGCAATTAACATTGACCTTTTTTGCCTCTTTAACATTAGTATTATTTGCGGCATGGTTATGGAAGGCAGAGGATTTTCAAGCTCAGAAAGTGTCGGAGGAGCATCCTCTTGAACGCTATACCTATAAAGATGCCGTGAAGGATCCGTTTCTGTGGCGGTTTGGTCTCGCCTTTGCGTCCTTTTTAACATTATATGTATTATCACTTGTCAGCTTTAAAGCGGTTTTTGACGAATATACTCTAGTCAATGGCTCCGTTACGAATTTGCTTATTTCCGGATTTGGCATTATCGGAACCTTTGCCGGTATTGCCATTGGGAATAAAGATCTGCCAAGAAAACCTGTGCTTTTTATGGTCGGACTTATCATGGTTGGTTCGTTTACCATTACATTAGTATTTGCTAATATTCATCCAACGGTTTCCTATATTTTTGCTGCTGTTTGCGGGTTTGCCTGCTATGTACAATATCCAATCTTTTTAAATCTTCCGCATGAATTGCAGGGAATGCATCCACAGAGATTAACGGTGATGTTTGGTCTGTTCTGGGCGATTGCCTATGCCGGGCAAACGATCGCAACAATTATCTGGAGTTATTTGTTAGGGGAAGCAGGTTATTTACCGGCGATGATATTCTTCATTGCTGTCATCAGCTGTTACGTCTTCCTAGTATTGACATTCCCGGAAACACGGCAGAAAGAAAAACTAGTGCAAGGGGTTGCCTGACAGAAAAAGTCCTTCCGCTCAGGAGGACTTTTTTCGTTTCAATAATAGTATTGAAGAGCTATTCAATTAACAGAAAATTAACAAAAGGGGGAAGGTTTATCGAATGCTGCATGAAAAAAATGATAAGATAGGCATAAGGGCATTTTTAATCCATTAAAAGGGGGAATACATAATGAATAATCATGAAATTGATTACAAGCTTTATGGTGATGATATGCAGTTTGTTGAAGTAGAATTGGATCCGGGCGAAACAGTCATTGCCGAAGCCGGTAGTTTAATGATGATGGAAGATCAAATTGAAATGGAAACCATCTTTGGTGATGGTTCAGGAGGCAGCGGCGGCGGTTTGATGGGCAAGTTGTTCAGCGCCGGGAAGCGGGTACTGACTGGTGAAAGCCTGTTTATGACAACCTTTACCAATCAAGGCAGCGGTAAAAAGCATGTTTCGTTTGCAGCACCCTATCCTGGGAAAATTATTCCAATGGATTTGAGCCAGCTTGGCGGAAAGGTGATTTGTCAAAAGGATGCCTTCCTTGCTGCAGCAAAAGGAGTGTCTGTCGGCGTTGAATTCCAGCGGAAGCTGGGTGCAGGATTTTTCGGCGGTGAAGGCTTTATTATGCAAAAGCTTGAAGGGGACGGGATGACATTTGTCCATGCCGGCGGCACCATTATTAAAAAGGATCTCAGCCCTGGGGAAATGCTGCGGGTTGATACCGGCTGTCTTGTCGCCATGACGAAGGACGTTGATTATAATATTGAAATGGTGAAAGGAATTAAAACCGCATTATTCGGCGGTGAAGGCTTATTCTTCGCGACATTAAGAGGTCCAGGAACCGTCTGGATTCAATCCTTGCCATTCAGCCGGCTTGCCAGCCGCGTGTTCGCTGCTGCACCGCAGGCAGGAGGACACTCAAAAGGTGAAGGTGGTATAGGAAACCTATTCAATATGTTTAGTGATGATTAATACGAAAGCAAAGAAAAAGGATTGATGCTATTTTCCATCAATCCTTTTTCTTTGTCTGCTATTTAGCAGCCGCATCTTCTTCTTGTTCATTGAATTTATCCAGCAGACTGATTTGATCAACTAAATGGTTGTTGAAGATCTGTTTCGCTACTTGGAGAAGTTCCATGATCAAGGGATCCCGCAGTGAATAGATCACACGGTTCCCATTTTTTTGACCCACCACAATATTCTTTGAACGTAAAACCATTAATTGTTGGGAAACAGCAGAGCCCTCACTGCCGATGGTGCTTTGAATTTCATTTACACCCATTTCCCCTTCAGACAGTACTTCTAAAATTTTAATTCGGAGTGGGTGAGCGAGAGCCTTAAAAAACTCTGCCTTAAATTGCTGCATTTCTAGATTCATTGCTCCAGCTCCTTATAGAGAGGACGCTATTCATTAGTGTAACGTCCTTTAATGACTAACTACAGTAAAAACCTGTTTCTTTTCCGGCACTATTCCGCTATCTTGAGAATAAGCTGAACATTCACGAAAAGCAAAGTGACTGCATCCAATACATTTTGTTTGTTCGATTCTCGCAAGGGCGTCTTTCAGTGCATCTCCTGTATGCTCATAAAAGTGCTCTTCACCAATTATATCGTATAAACCTGTTTTCTTTAATATTTCTTTAGGCTGACTATTCAGACCGGAAATTAATACAGTCCCATGCTTTGAAAAATCCCTCACGATACTGGACAGATGGGATTCCCCGGTTACGTCGATAAAAGGAACACGACTCATTCGTAAGAGCAGTACTTTTGGCTTATGTTTGATAGAGGCTAAAATCGTCTGCTGAAAGTTCTGCGCTACGCCAAAAAACAAAGGACCTTCCACATTATATATCGTAATTTGCGGACAATCATGTCCTTCTTGGACTATTTGCGTCTCTACCTTTTTGCTTGTTACATTAGGCAATGCCTTGGCAATCACCTGCACATCGATCATACGTTTTGTAAATAGGAGGACAGCAAGCAGCAGCCCAACTTCTACAGCTGTTGTTAAATCAACGAATACAGTCAGTAAGAATGTAACAACTAATACGACTGAATCTGATGTTCTTGTTATTAAAATATAGGAAAAAACATGTCTTTCACTCATATTCCAAGCCACGATCATTAATACAGGTGCCAGGCTTGCCAACGGAATATGGGATGCGAATGGTGCAAAAATCATGAGAACGAGCAGGACTGCTATTCCGTGAATCACACCTGATATAGGTGAAACGGCACCGCTTTTAATATTTGTAGCTGTTCTAGCAATCGCTCCGGTGGCAGGAATTCCGCCAAATAGCGGAGTAACGATGTTGGCAATCCCTTGTCCGATTAGTTCCTTATTACTGTTGTGGCGGCTATTTGTCATTCCGTCAGCAACCACTGCGGAAAGCAGTGATTCAATTCCGCCGAGAAGGGCAATCACAAATGCCGGTCCAATCAAGTTCTTCATTGTGGCTAAATCAATATCTGGGAATGACAGCTTTGGCAGTGAATTAGGAATTTCACCGTATGCTGAACCAATTGTCGCAACCTCGCCCGGGAAGAATGAAGCGGCAATAACAGTTGATACAATCAATCCCAGCAGTGAACCAGGAACCTTTGGCAGCAGTTTAGTGGTTACTAGAATAATAACTAAACAAATAACCGCCGTTATGACACTGTACATATTAATAGTGTACAAATGGCGGAAAATCTCAGCCATTTTGCTAATAAAGCTTTCTTTATTTTCAACCCCGGTCAGTCCTAGGAAATTCGTAATCTGGCCGGTGAAGATGGTAATGGCAATCCCTGTTGTAAAGCCAATTGTAACAGGACGGGGAATATATTTAATGAGTGAACCAAGCTTAAAGACCCCCATTAATACTAAAATAATCCCTGCCATAAAACCGGCCACAAGAAGATTTTCATAGCCATAAGACATGACAATTCCAAAAAGAATCGGAATGAATGCGCCAGTAGGACCGCCAATTTGAAACTTTGATCCGCCAAATAATGAAATGAATATCCCAGCGATAATCGTTGTATAGATCCCGTATTCCGGTTTAACGCCAGATGCAATGGCAAAGGCCATTCCTAATGGAATCGCGATAATCCCAACAATAATCCCTGAAATTAAGTCTTTCTGCAGCCCTTTCCAGCTGTATCCCCGAAATCTTTCATCGGGAAAGAATTTTCCTTTCATTCCTGCAACCTTCTTTTCTTGTGATATTTGTATATTTGATTATTTGAATATATGATTAATAGAATTTACATCAGTTCACAACTTTTGTAAAGCCCTATTATGTCTTGAAAGCGTTGTCTCTCTCTGTATAAAAATGAAAAAAGCTGATTTAAGGGAAATGAACTCCATTAGTACATAGATGTAATAATATATCTGTAAAATAATTCCTTTCTAAATTTGTCACAAATCATTCACAAAAGATATGTTACTATCGTTGTAATAGTGATTATAATTAATAACATCAAAGAAAAGTAAATTTGTTCAACTGAGAGCTATTAGAGAGCTCTGTCGGGTCTCCAATAAACCTTTCATTTGATTAGTTTGTGAAGTCGCGAACAAATTGTGAACAAATTGTTAACAAAACAAGAAATAAAAATCATAAATGTTAAAAGGAAAGGGGTACAAGTATGAAACTTAAATGGGCATTATTATCGCTTGTTTTAACCATTGTCACAGTGCTAACAGGGTGTGAACCTCTAATGGTTTTAGACCCTAAAGGACCGATGGCAGAACGACAAGCCAATGATATCATGATTTCAATAGGAATTATGTCAGTTATTGTCGTAATAGTCTTTGCAATTTTAGTTTTTGTATTAATTAAGTATCGAGCTTCAAATCAAGATCCTGATTATGAACCGCCGCATATTGAGGGCAACAAGTGGGTTGAATTAATTTGCGTGGGGATTCCTGTAATCATCGTTGCATATTTCTCATTTGTATCTGTACAAAGTAACTATATTGTAGAGGCAACTCCGAAGGGTTACGAAGATCAAGAGCCATTAGTGGTTTATGCATCATCGTCCAACTGGAAATGGCATTTCAGTTATCCTGAGGAGGATATTGAAACTGTTAACTATTTATATATTCCGACAGACAGAGCACTTGAATTTAGACTTTATTCATATGGTCCAATCACTAGCTTCTGGGTTCCACAGCTAGGCGGACAAAAATATGCCATGTCTGACATGGTCACAACATTACATCTTGCAGCTGACGAACCAGGCGAATATATGGGGCGTAATGCAAACTTCAGCGGTAAAGGATTTGCGGAAAATGCATTTAACGTTACTGCGATGTCACAAGCAGATTTTGATGATTGGGTAAAAGAAGTAAAAGAAACAGCTGAACCGCTTACTAAAGAAAAGTTTGATGAGTTATTAAAGCCTGGACACCTTGGTCAAATGACGTTCACTGGTACTCATTTAGCATTTAGTCTTCCGCCTGAACATAATCATAAGCCTTCTGAAGCAGCAGAGGATTGTGAAACTGACACTGTAAAAGAAAACGTGCAGAACCACGTGGAACACAAAGAATAAAAGAATATTTGATTTAGAGACGATTAACGTGAAATTGCTAGTTTAATAGGACGAAAATTATACTTCTTGAAAGGAGTTACAAACGGATGGAATTCTTTGAACGTTTTGCTGTACCACATCCAAGTCCAGCAATCTATGCATCTATGGTAGCTATTGGTCTGGTTGTTATTGCTGTCATAGCAGGCTTAACCTATTTTAAAAAATGGGGATATTTATGGCGTGAATGGTTAACCACAACTGACCATAAGCGTATTGGAATTATGTATTTACTGTCTGCTTTATTAATGCTTTTCCGCGGTGGCGTGGATGCAGTGATGATGCGTGCTCAGCTTGCAACACCTGATAGTAAGCTGCTCGATGCACAGCACTATAATGAAATATTTACAACACATGGGGTTGTCATGATTATGTTTATGGCAATGCCTTTCATATTTTCCTTTATGAACTATCTTGTACCGCTGCAAATTGGGGCACGTGACGTAGCGTTCCCAAGACTGAATGCCATCAGCTTTTGGCTATTCTTCTTTGGGGCTATGTTATTTAATATTTCCTTTGTTGTCGGCGGCTCGCCAGATGCAGGCTGGACTTCATACTTTCCGCTTGCAGGAAATGACTTTAGTACATCTGTTGGAACAAACTATTATATGTTAGCTATTCAGATATCCGGGCTTGGTTCATTAATGACCGGGATTAATATGCTGACGACCATTTTTAAAATGAGAGCACCTGGCATGACATTAATGAAAATGCCGATGTTTACATGGTCTACTTTAGTTTCAAACCTTATCATCGTTACAGTTTTCCCGGTAATTACAGTAGCGTTAGCCATGGGAGCGATGGACCGTTTATTCGGGACTCATTTCTTTACAACAACAAATGGCGGTATGGATATGCTTTGGGCAAATCTTTTCTGGGTATGGGGACACCCTGAGGTATATATCTTAATCCTGCCTGCTTTCGGTATCTATAGTGAAGTTATTTCTACCTTCTCAGGCCGTAACCTTTATGGTTATAAATCAATGGTTGCATCAATGGTTATTATTTCAGGATTATCCTGTATTGTGTGGGCCCACCACTTCTTTACGATGGGGCAAGGGGCTGCATCAAACAGTTTCTTTTCCATTACAACAATGGCAATCGCGGTTCCAACCGGGGTTAAGATATTCAACTGGTTATTCACGATGTGGAAAGGGAAGATTCGTTTTACTGTTCCAATGCTTTATTCAATTGGTTTTATCCCGTTGTTTACCATTGGCGGTATGACGGGTGTCATGCTTGCGATGTCAGCTGCTGACTATCAATATCACAATACAATGTTCTTAGTCGCCCACTTCCATAACACCATTATTCCTGGGGTAGTGTTCGCGATGTTAGCTGGTTTAACATTCTACTGGCCAAAAATGTTTGGCTTTATGTTAAACGAGAGAATCGGAAAATGGACATTCTGGCTTCTTTCAATCGGCTTTGTGCTTGCGTTTTTCCCAATGTATATCACTGGTTTAGACGGTCAGGCGCGCCGTATGTACACATACTCTGAAGTAACCGGCTATGGTCCATTAAATATGCTGTCATTTGCAGGTGCAGGTGTCATGACTGTTGCCTTCCTGTTAATTGTATATAACGTTTATTACAGTGTCCGCTATGCGCCAAGAAATATTGGTTCAGATCCATGGGATGCACGTTCACTTGAATGGGCAACACATACGCCTGTTCCAGAATATAACTTTGCTGTACAGCCGCATGTAGCTTCAGAACAAGCATTTTGGGATGCGAAGAAAAATGGGCATAACCTATTCCCGGAAAAACTTGCAGAAATTCATATGCCAAATAATAGCGGAATGCCATTTATCTTAGGTGCTATCTTCTTTGTATGGGGATTCTCATTTGTATTCGCTATATGGCCTTTACTGATTATTGCGACATTAGCGATATTCGCTTGTCTGGCTTTCCGTTCATTTGAAAAAGATCATGGACGTCATATTTCTGTCAAAGAAATTGAAGAAACTGAAACAAAACTGCGAGGTGCTAACTAATGAACATGAATCATGCGCAGCCTCTTGAATATCAAAGTGAGCAAGGCCGTTTAAATATTTTTGGTTTCTGGGTTTTCCTTGCGGCTGAAATTATGCTGTTTGCCACACTATTTACATCTTATTTTACATTAGAACATCGTACTGGCGGCGGTCCCTCTGGAGCTGAGATTTTTGAAATTACTCCAGTCCTGATTGAAACAATTTTGCTTTTAACAAGTAGTTTTGTCATTGGTTTGGGTATTCATGCCATGCGTATCGGTAACAAAAAGGCGATGATTACATTCTTTGTCATCACTCTCCTTCTTGGTTTAGGATTCTTAGGCTTTGAAATTGATGAGTTTGTAACATATGTTCATGAAGGAGCAACATTACAAACAAGTGCCTTTACAGCGATGTTAATGACAACTTTAGGAACACATGGAGCGCACGTAACTTTTGGTTTATTCTGGGGCACAGCGATTGTCCTGCAGGTGAAAAAACGCGGGCTGACTCCGGAAACAGCTACTAAATCGTTTATTTTCTCTCTTTATTGGCACTTCTTAGATGTTGTCTGGATCTTTATCTTCAGCTTCATCTACTTGAAAGGAATGATGTAAGAATGAGCGAATTATTTCCACGTAAACAAATCATGGGCTTTGTCTTTTCGCTTGTCCTAACAGCAGTTGCCATGGCCGTTTATTTTCTAGACTTTTCGTTTGCTGCTGGGATGACCATTCTACTTATTACGGCTTTCATCCAAGCAATGCTTCAGTTTGTGGTGTTTATGCACGCTGGTGAGACAGATGACAAGTGGCTTATTTACGGAAAAGTATATTTTATGATGTTCATAGCTTTAGTTACTGTTTTTGGTACATTGTTCATTTTCCTTTGGGATATGTAAAAAATAATATATTTTCTGTATGAAAATAAGGAGCGTCTACTGACGCTCCTTATTTTATTCTATGGAGTGTGAAATGGACTGGAGTCCCTTTAGCTGTATTTTCAAGCATTTCCTCAGTTGCCGCGAAAAACATCCCCATTATAAAAATAAAAACAGCGCCCATGACCGTACCGATTCCAATGCCTGTTATGGAGCTGTAATCGCTTACAAGGAAACCATAAAGAAAGATGATAATCCCTAGTATCAGGATGGAACCGCCAATATTTTTCGTAGCTTTGACTAATTTCAAACGTGAATGCATCGTAACAACCTCCTTTGTTAATTATATTATTCATAAAATTCACAAAATTGTCAATATTTTGTCACAAATTAATTCCATTTTTAGGATGCGTAATTTTGCTGCAACGTGCGTATTCTATTTCAATAAAGTGGTTTGTGCATTTCCTCTCATGTTCCGCATAAACAATGAAGGATGCGGAACATAAAAAAAGGGATGAAATCGATTGATTTCATCCCTTTCATATTCACTTAGCCTCATTTTACCGATAACTTCTTCTCTGTTTCCATTTTTTCTTTCACCCAAGGCTTGATCTGAGTAAAAATGGAAAATAGAAGGAAGAAGTTCATCGACCAAACTCCCACAAAAGGACTAATGCCGCCAAAATCTAACGTTTCGTAGCCTTTTAACATGATAACGATATAGGCCTCAATAAAAACAAGAACAAATCCCCCAATACCTGCAACTGTCATGCGAATCATGTGATCCTATCCCCTTTGTTTTCATTTACAAAAAAAGTGTGCTTTTCAAGCATTTCCATATATCAAGGGCTTGGAGAACCCCAACTAAACAAACAAAAGTTCCACGTTCAAATCCCAGCCAAACACAAGAGTGAAGCAAAGCTTCACGGATCCCCTAAGCCCTGCTATTCAAAAATCCTAATGAAAAAGCATTATATTTGAAAATGTGAACTATTAATAAAGTATGTTATATTTTAGTATAACTTATTAGTGACAAAAATCACAGTCATTTATTTTAACAAATAGACTAATATGTATAAAGTTTGAGTAATAAGGAATTGTGTTCGAATATAATGTGTTATTTTTGGACTACGTTCAAAAGAAAGTCATAACTTTTTTACTAATGTGTGAACGATATCTCGAAGTGGTGATTTATTGGTTCGAGAGTGTTAATCTATGAGTGTAGAAATTATTATAATATATTTCGAAAGGAAGATTCTTATGATTAACAAATGGTGGAGAGAAAACACAGTTTCTGCAGTAATTGTTACAATCATTCGATTATATTTAGGGTACGGCTTTCTAACTGCCGGATTTCACAAAATAACTGGCGGTGCTTTTGATGCAAGCGGATTCATCGGTGGAGCCATTAAAAACCCGGTTATGGGTCCTGATGGAGGCATGGTATTCGGCGGTTATGTAAAATTTTTAGAAAGCTTTGCCTTACCAAATGTAGGTGTGTTTAATGTAATTGTTCCTTGGGGCGAATTCTTAGTTGGTTTAGGACTTATTTTAGGATGCTTAACAACTGCTGCAGCTTTCTTCGGAATGATGATGAACTTCTCATTCTTAATGGCGGGTACTGTATCACATAATCCTACTGATATTTTAATGGGATTCTTCATCATTACAGCAGGATACAATGCAGGTAAATTTGGTTTAGACCGTTACGTCATGCCATATCTTCGTAAAGTAACGAATAAAGGTAAAGATAGTCACACACACTCTGCTGCATAAAGGAGTAAAACATATAAAAAAAACCTCTTCATTTTATTAAAGTGAAGAGGTTTTTTTATATTGAAATAGTTATTTTGTTATATAAGTTGAACCTTTAGCCATTTCCGTACACTATTAATAAACCAAATGTTTGTACTTTTACTTAAATCAGCCGTTGTTAACTTTTTTTCATGAATGGTACCTTCTTTGATTAGGCTTTCGCGAAAGGTGCCGGCAAGTAAGCCGCTGCTAATGGGCGGTGTCCATAAAACACCATCGATCTCCAAGACAACATTTCCGTTTGTGAATTCAGTCAATTCCCCGTCTTCATTCCAGAGGAGGATATCAAAAACATCCTTGTGGCTCTTTTGAAAGTGGGAATAGATAGACCGATTCGTTGTTTTGTGATACAAAAAAGGATTATCTTTATTTAACGGTTCATCGGCAAGTATGATCTTTAAGGGTACTTTCGGTGGTGTAATCATCTGAGCATCAATTTCTATTTCCCCTTTTTGCGACAAGAGGAAACGAATTTTAAATTTTCCTTGTTTATTTTGTTTAGAGATACTTTGTAAAGTCTGATTGATATCCTCTAAATGAAAGGGAAAAGCAAAATATTGTGCTGAGCTCTGCAAACGATTCAGATGTTCTTCCAGCAGATGAAATTCTCCATTTTCTAATAGAATACTTTCGAGCAAGTGAAATTCCGGCCGCTCTTCTTCAAGTAAACTAGCTTTGGCCAGAATTTCATGATATTCCCCTTCGACAGTAGAATCCCATGTGATCCCGCCGCCAACCCCGTATACGGCCCTTCCTGTTTGATCCACCACAACTGTTCGGATTGGAACATTAAAGACTGCTTCTTGATCCGGAGTGATATAGCCTATGGCACCGCAGTAAACGCCGCGTGGAGCTGTTTCCAAGTCAGCGATGATATTCATTGTGCTGATCTTTGGTGCACCCGTGATCGAGCCGCAGGGAAAGAGTGCTTTAAACAAATCGGCAAGTAAGATATCAGCAGGTACTTCAGCTGTTATTGTTGACGTCATTTGATGGACGGTCGGGTAATGTTCGACTTCAAACAGTTTTGGAACCTGTACCGTGCCTAGATTGGCAATAACATTTAAATCATTTCGCAGCAAGTCCACAATCATCACGTTTTCGGCACGATTTTTTTCTGAATGATAAAGCCAATCCGCGTTTGCTATATCTTCTGCCGAAGACTTTCCTCTTTTTACGGTGCCTTTCATCGGCCGTGTGGTAATCCTGCCTTCTTTCAGATGGAAAAATAGCTCCGGTGATGCGGATAAAATACGGTGTTCTCCTGTATGAATATAGGCGCAATAATTGGAAGACTGCGCTCTTTTCAAGCTTGCAAAAAAAGCAACATCATCTCCCTGAAAGTCAGAAGTTAACTGAATCGTATAGTTTGTCTGGTATGTATCACCGCATTCGATGGAGTGCTTAATCGATTGAATGGCTGCATCATACTCTGAAGGTTTAACAGAGGGTCTCCATTGTGCCAGTTTATAGGTTCCGTTACTGCTAAGCGGCTCTTTCAAAGGCTCTGAAAAAATACCGAACCATAGTAATGGCATTGTCTTTTCAGTGTTAACCTTGTAGGAAGAGTCAAATGCCGGAGCACTTTCATAGGAAAGAAATCCGGCAGCATAATAGCCATTATGAAGAGCATCCTGAATCGCTTGGAAGCACGGCAATACTTCTTCTATACGATTGGCCGTAATTACTTTTAGCGGTTTAACGAAGGTAAGCGGTTGAATTTCACCATTTGAATCGGCAAACTCAAAGGATAAAAGCGGTTTTTGTTGATTTATATTTTCCATTTGTATGATCATGTTCCTTTGTTATCAAATTTTTCGTGAAGGTTTCACTTTCTGAATCCATTGTACTATGAAAAGGACAACATTATTTTATCAAAAAGTTTGTTGACAAACAAAATTAGATGTAACTATAATAGTTACGACAGGAGGCTTAAATCAGATGAGAATCAGCAGCCGATTTACTGTAGCTGTTCATATTTTATCTCTTCTTTCGATTGAGAATAGTGCCCAATGTACATCTGAGTGGATTGCAGGGAGTGTGAATACGAATCCGGTCGTCATTCGCAGAGTGATGGGTAAATTAAAGAATGCCGGTTTCATTGAGATTCGCCGCGGGACCGGAGGAGCAGATATGCTGAAATCACTGGAGGAAATATCGCTTCTTGATGTATACAGGGCGGTAGAAGTCGTGGAAGAGGGAGAGTTATTTCAGTTTCATGAAAACCCGAATCCAAATTGTCCGGTCGGGTCCAATATTCAGGCTGTTCTTGAAATCATTTTATTAAGAGCACAGGATGCTATGGAAGCGGTTCTGGAAAGGATAACAATGGAGGATATTGTCTCAGGTTTAGTAAAAAAATTGGATCATTGAGTTCAATTTTTTTATCTCAGTTGTAATTGTAACAGTTACAATTACAACGATATTGAATGTTTCATTTAGCGAAAGACGATAATAATTAAGAACATTAAATGGAGGTAATAGAAATGAAAATTGGTGTAATTGGAGCAACAGGTAAAGCAGGGAGCCTTATTTTGAAAGAGACTTTAGACAGAGGACATGAGGTAACAGCCATCGTCAGAAATGGAGCAAAACTAACTGAGAAAAATGCAGCAGTATTGGAAAAAGATATTTTCGATTTAAAAGCAGAAGATTTAAAGGGGTTTGATGTAGTAGTAAATGCCTTTGGTACAGGGATTGATAATGCGCATCTACATGTCGATGCAGGCAGAGCATTAATTGAAGCTTTAAAAGGAGCCCCTGAAACGAGATTAATCGTTGTCGGCGGTGCAGGCAGCCTTTATGTCGATGAAGCAAAAACGATTCGTCTCATGGACACACCTGAATTTCCAAAAGAAATCATGCCAATTGCATCAAATCAAGGGCAAAACTTTGAGGATTTGAAAAGTTCTACTGGAATTAAATGGACCTTCGTCAGCCCGGCAGCATTCTTTAATCCTGAGGGAAAAAGAACCGGCTCATATCAAAAGGGAAAAGATAATTTAATTGTCAATGCAAAAGGGGAAAGCTATGTTAGCTATGCTGATTATGCTGTTGCCATTGTAGATGAAATTGAACATGCACAACATATCAACGAACGCTTTACAGTGGTTTCAGAAGCAGAGTAATACTCAATTTTAGGAAATGGAATCAAAAAGGCTTAACACCGCGTGGTGATTTTAAGCCTTTTTCCATATTTACTTGAACATGCTCTAATTAATATAAATGCATAAAATCTGCACACTTATTGGTTATTCTTGATTAAGAAAAAGCTCCTTGCTTCATAATAAAAAGGATTGTCGAAAAAATTATGGCAAAAAAACCTTCACATAGGATAGGGGGGTATACTATAATGGAACTAAGGAGGGGAGTGAGATGGATAAAGAATTTGAAAATGAAGAGATGCTAGAGGAGAACTGCTGTTGCTCGAGCGGCCGATCAAGCCACCATAACGAGAAAACGAAGAAGAATCTTGTTTCCCGTTTGAATCGGATTGAAGGTCAGATTCGCGGGATTAAGGGATTAATTGATAAAGATACTTATTGTGATGATGTCATTACACAGATTTCTGCTGCACAGGCAGCATTAAATAGCGTGGCTAGAATTCTTCTCGAGGCACATATGAAGGAGTGCGTCGTGGAACGGATTCAGGAAGGTGATATGGAAGTCCTGGATGAGGTATTGGTCACGATTCAAAAATTAATGAAAAAGTAGAAGGGGACGACAGTAATGGAAAAGGTAACACTAACAGTAGAAGGAATGTCTTGCGGTCATTGTGTGAAAGCGGTTGAAAGCAGCGTCGGCGGTCTTAATGGTGTTTCAAGCGTTAAGGTTGATCTTGAAAATAAAAAAGTAGATATTGAATTTAATCAAGAGGCAGTAACTTTAGAGGCTATTAAAGAAACAATCGATGATCAAGGTTATGATGTAAAATAATCGAAAAATGAACGTGCTTAAAAAGCACGCTCTCTTTTTCATATAAATATACCCTATATAGGTATGAGGTGTTGAAAATGAGTGATAAAGTTCTAGAAAATCAGTTTCAAATAACTGGGATGACCTGTGCCGCGTGTTCCGCGAGAATTGAAAAAGGGTTAAAGAAAATGGAAGGCGTTCAAGAAGCCAATGTCAATTTAGCTCTGGAAAAAGCCTTGGTACAGTACGATCCGGCAGTGTTGAATCTTTCAGATATACAGCAAAAAGTCAAAGATCTTGGCTATGGTGTCGTGACAGAAAAATCTGAGCTCGTGATCACCGGGATGACTTGTGCTGCGTGTTCTGCGAGAATCGAAAAAGGACTTAATAAAATGGAAGGTGTTCTCCAGGCTAATGTCAATTTAGCACTTGAGAAGGCTTCGGTTGAATACAATCCATCGATCATCACTGTAAAGGATTTGATTCAAAAGGTAGAGAGCCTCGGATACGGAGCGATGCTGAAGGACGAGGAGAATGAAAAAGAGGCTGTTGATTACCGGCAAAAGGAGATCGAAAAACAACAGGGTAAATTCATTTTCTCCGCGATTTTATCCTTCCCGCTGCTTTGGGCAATGGTGGGACACTTCAGTTTTACATCCTTTATTTATGTGCCGGAGGCTTTTATGAATCCTTGGGTACAGCTGGCTTTAGCAACACCGGTGCAATTTTTTATCGGAAAGCAGTTTTACGTGGGAGCCTATAAAGCTTTGAAAAACAAAAGTGCCAATATGGATGTGCTTGTTGTCTTGGGGACATCAGCGGCTTATTTTTACAGTTTATATCTTGCTATTGGCACCATCGGCCAAAATGCCCATTCAGTTGGACTTTATTTTGAAACAAGTGCTGTCTTAATTACATTAATTATTCTTGGAAAATTATTTGAAGCAAAGGCAAAAGGCCGATCATCTGAAGCAATAAAGAAATTGATGGGTCTTCAGGCCAAAACCGCCACTGTTTTTCGCGATGGGGAAGAGATTGTCATCCCTTTGGAGGATGTGGCAGCAGGTGATATTCTTTTAGTCAAACCGGGTGAAAAAATACCGGTTGACGGGGAGATTCTGGAGGGGACATCGGCGCTTGATGAATCAATGATTACCGGTGAAAGTGTTCCAGTTGATAAGACCGCCGGCGATAGTGTTATTGGTGCCACAATTAATAAAAATGGCTTCTTAAAGATAAAGGCAACCCGGGTTGGTAAGGATACAGCTCTATCGCAAATTATTAAGGTAGTTGAGGAGGCTCAAGGATCAAAAGCTCCGATCCAGCGTCTGGCTGATACTATCTCCGGGATCTTTGTCCCAATCGTCGTCGGGATAGCGGTGGTTACATTTTTACTTTGGTATTTATGGGCCGATCCAGGTAATTTTGCTGAGGCACTGGAAAAATTAATTGCTGTTCTTGTTATTGCCTGTCCGTGTGCCCTTGGTCTTGCCACCCCGACATCGATTATGGCGGGGTCAGGACGCGCTGCGGAATTTGGAATTCTTTTTAAAGGCGGCGAGCATTTGGAAATGACTCATAAAGTGAGCACAGTCATTTTGGATAAGACAGGCACAATTACAAATGGTACTCCTGTACTGACAGATGTTGTAACGGATGGGGACGAGGCAGAATTTCTCTCCCTTGTCGGGTCTGCTGAAAAGCAATCGGAGCATCCGCTGGCCCAGGCGATCGTTGAAGGGATCAAAGAAAAATCAATTGAATTGAAAGAAGTATCCGAGTTTGAAAACATTCCTGGATACGGCATTAAAGCAAATGTTGCTGGAAAGACCGTTCTCGTTGGTACCCGCCGTCTAATGAAAAAATACAATGTGGACGCTGCCCCGGTTTTAGAAGTGATGGAAAGCTTAGAGAAGCAGGGGAAAACAGCGATGCTGGCTGCAGTTGACGGGTCCTATGCCGGGATTGTAGCTGTTGCGGATACGATTAAAGAAACATCCACGAAAGCAATTAAGCGGATGAAGGAAATGGGTCTTGAAGTCATTATGATTACTGGGGACAATAAACAAACAGCGGATGCAATTGCCAAGCAGGCAGGCGTCGACCAGGTAATTGCGGAAGTTCTGCCGGAAGGAAAAGCAGAAGAAGTGAAGAAGCTACAGGCGCAGGGGAAGAAGGTTGCGATGGTCGGAGATGGCATTAATGATGCCCCCGCACTTGCCACAGCGGATATCGGCATGGCCATCGGGACAGGTACAGATGTAGCGATGGAAGCAGCCGATATTACCTTAATCCGCGGCGATTTGAACAGCATTGCTGATTCAATCTTAATGAGCCATAAAACGATGCAGAATATTAAGCAAAATCTGTTCTGGGCGCTTGCCTATAACACGATTGGTATCCCAATTGCCGCTATTGGCTTTTTAGCTCCTTGGCTCGCAGGAGCGGCAATGGCCTTCAGTTCGGTATCCGTTGTGTTGAATGCTCTTCGTTTACAAAAGGTCAAACTGTAGGATATGGTAATATGCACACTTTCTGCAAACTTTCTTGTTATATTTAGGACATTGGTTTGTTCTTTATGGAACATTAATAGATTATCCCATTAGTAAATTTACTAGGAAAGGAGTAGGAAAGGGTGAAATTAAAAATTCTTGCCGTTACTTTATTGGCTGCTTTTGTTTTAGCGGCATGTAATGAAGAAAGTGCAGACGAAGGAAAGACAGCACTGGAAAATGAACCACAAAGTGTAAAGGAAACGCAAAATATCAAGGAAATGGTACAGCAATATAGTGCAAATAAAGCAGCCGATCAGACCGCCTCTATTACTGCTAAAGAACTTATCGTTAAGGACAGCGAAGGGAAAGAGACCGTTTATGATCTATCAGGAGAAGACTTTTTTGTCTCCATTGCACCTTACATCAATGGAACCCATCCATGAACGAATCATAGCTTGACAGGTTGTCAAGGAGAATTGGCGGGAAAAGAGTTTGCTGTATCTATTAAAGACATGGATGGTAATGTGGTAGTGGATGAAACGATGAAATCCCAGTCTAACGGTTTTATCGATTTGTGGCTGCCGCGAGATACAAAGTATCAAATCGAAATTGAGTATGACGGAAAAAAGGCAGAGTCAGAAATCGCTACTTTTGAGAGTGATGGCACTTGTAATACAACCATGCAGCTAAAGTAGAGAAACGTATCCGTGCTTAGCGCAGGCTTAAGTTTAAAATATAATAGTTAGTAAACCGGCCCCTATTAGAAAATAGGGGCTATTTTTATTTTTATGGGAATTGAATTTTATTCCGCGGCGGTTTTATCAGCGCTTTTTTCTAAAAAGTCTCTAAAATGATCTCCCCAATGACAGATGGAAGTGACAACGGGTTCAAGCAGACGGCCAATTTCGCTTAGTTCATATTCCACCTTAGGCGGTACAACAGGGTATACCATTCTAGTAATGATTTGATCATCTTCTAATTCCCTTAACTGTCTTATTAACATGCGTTGATTGACATTGGGAAGTTTTTTTTGTATTTCGCTTAGCCTTAATGGAGACTCTTGGAGCAAACACCAGATAATCGCTATTTTCCACCGTCCGCCGATAACGGATAAAGCCAAATCCTTGCTGGTGAAAAAAGTTTTTTCTCTATAATGAATTCCCATTATGATCATCACTTTCTATAGATATTTTGTATATAGTGACAAAAACGTCAGTATTGTCTCGAGAATTATAATATGTAAATATGGGAATGTAAATGTAAGAGAACAAAAGAAAGAAGGGATTCATTTGAAAAGTAGAGCTGCTGTTGCATTTGGACCAGGAGAACCACTTAAAATTGTCGAAATCGATGTAGAAGAACCGAAAGCAAAAGAAGTACTAGTAAAAATTCTGTATACTTCAGTCTGTCATACAGATGCCTTTACTTTATCAGGTGATGACCCTGAGGGCGTCTTTCCTGCTGTACTAGGTCATGAAGGTGCCGGTGTCGTCGTTGCTGTAGGGGATGAAGTGACTTCAGTAAAACCGGGGGACCATGTGATTCCGCTATACACGGCTGAATGCGGCGAATGTAAATTCTGCCGTTCTGGTAAAACAAACCTATGCAGTGCTGTACGAGAAACGCAAGGGAAAGGTTTAATGCCTGATGGAACCACTCGTTTCTCTTATAATGGAGAGCCTATTTATCATTACATGGGAACAAGTACATTTAGTGAATATACCGTCGTTCCTGAAATCTCCTTAGCCAAAATTGATTCAGAAGCACCGCTAGATAAAGTTTGTCTCTTTGGCTGCGGTGTGACGACAGGAATTGGCGCGGTACACAACACAGCAAAAGTGGAAGAAGGCGCTGTGACAGCCGTATTTGGGATAGGAGCGATTGGCTTAGCGGTTATTCAAGGATTGGTTCAGGCCAAAGCAAGCCGAATTATTGCGATTGACCTTAATGAAGATAAATTTGAATTAGCAAAAAAAATGGGAGCCACTGATTTTATCAATCCTGCGAAATTTGATAGACCAATCCAAGAAGTAATCGTAGAGATGACGGATGGCGGAGTCGATTACAGCTTCGAGTGTATTGGCAATGTTGAAGTGATGAAGTCAGCGCTTGAATGCTGTCATAAAGGTTGGGGAGAGAGTACGATTATCGGTGTAGCCGGCGCAGGGAAAGAGATTCATACTCGTCCATTCCAATTAGTAACGGGCCGGGTATGGCGTGGTTCAGCCTTTGGCGGCGTGAAGGGAAGAACGCAGCTGCCAGGAATGGTCGAAGATTATATGAATGGTAAAATCGATTTAGATTCGTTTATTACCCATCACTTAGACTTTAAAGACATCAATGAGGCATTTGATTTGCTGCATAAGGGTGAATCAATCCGTACGATTTTAACATATGGAGAGTGAGAATGTGAGTTTTAAACTGATTGAAAAACATCGCTCTTTCGGCGGCGAACAATGTAAGTACCGCCATTACTCGGAAGTCTTACATTGTGAGATGACCTTTAGTCTATATTTGCCATCCAATAAAGAGGGGAAAAAGATTCCCCTCATCTGGTGGCTCTCAGGTTTAACCTGTACAGATGATAATTTTAGTCAAAAAAGCGGTTTTCAACGTTTGGCTGAAAAATATCAAGCGGCCGTGATGATTCCGGATACTTCACCGCGCGGCGAGCATGTGGCGGATGATGAAGCATGGGACCTGGGACAAGGGGCAGGTTTTTATTTAAATGCGACACAAGAGCCATGGGCAAAGCATTATAAAATGTATTCGTATATAACAGAGGAATTAACCGCCATTGCCTCATCTTTGGTCCCTAACTTTTCCGGAGCAGAAAGCATCATGGGCCACTCTATGGGAGGCCATGGTGCATTAGTGATTGGCCTGAAAAATGCGGCGAGATTCAAAGCGATTTCAGCTTTTGCTCCGATTTCAAGTCCAAGTCAAATCCCATGGGGAATAAAGGCTTTTGCCGCTTATTTAGGCGAAGATAAAGCTTCCTGGAAAGAATGGGATGCTTCAGAACTGGTCAAAGAAGCCGGCATGCCGCCTATTCTCATTACACAAGGAACGCAGGATGAGTTTTATTCAAAGCATTTAGATGAAACGCACTTTTTAAATAATGCCCGCGAAAATAATGTGGAATACAACAAAGTGGAAGGATATGATCATAGCTATTTCTTTATTGCTACGTTCCTAGAAGATCATTTCGCTTTCCATATGAAGCACTTAAGATAATCCTTCTTTACAAAAATATCCACATTCCAACTAAATGTGGATATTTTTGCTTAGTTGTCTGATTTGTCATCTGAAAATAAAGAATAGTCCGAAGGGGTGGGCGAATTGGGAGTTATCGTGAAAACGGATTTAAAAAAAATATTAGCCAATGATCGTGTAAAACCATACTTATTAAAAGCCCGTTTTGGGATTGAAAAGGAAAGCCAGCGTGTGGACTTAACAGGAAATTTAGCGAAAACGGATCATCCTAAAAGTATTTCGTTAAGAGATGATCACCCATATATTCAGCGGGATTTTGCCGAAACACAGATGGAATTAATCACACCTGTTACGGAAACATTAGAGGAACTGTTTCAATACTTAGCAGCGATCCATGATGTTGCCTATCGTTCGATGGGTGAAAATGAAATGCTTTGGCCATTAAGTATGCCGCCACAGTTACCGGAAAAAGAAGAAGATATTGTGCTGGCAAAATTGAATAGTGCCCGAAATATTCGTTATCGTCAAACTTTATCCAACTCCTATGGCCGTCGTAAACAAATGCTTTGCGGTATTCATTTTAACTTTGAATTTAGTGATGAGTTCATCCAAGCTTTATATAACATACAATCAGAGTTAAAGGATTATCAACAGTTTAAAACAGAGCTTTATCTAAAAGTCACAAGAAACTATTTACACTATCGCTGGCTAGTCACTTATTTTTATGGAGCTTCTCCTAAAAGTGAAGCGAACTTTTTTCAAGAAGATTCTTTGCGTAAGGCCGTAAGAAGTATTAGAAGCAGTCAATATGGTTATACCAATTCGGATGATGTTCAAGTGTCATATAGCAGTATTCAGAACTATCTAACCGATCTTTCTTCGATGGTTAAAAGAGGGCTTCTTTCAGAAGAAAAAGAATTTTATTCACCTGTCCGTTTAAGAGGAGGGCATCATGTTTCAGATTTGGCGGATCATGGTGTTAATTATATTGAATTACGAAATATAGATATAAATCCTTTTGCGATGTATGGCATTAGCTATGAACAAGCAGAATTTCTCCATCTCTTCCTCATTTATTTGCTCTGGAAAGATGAAGGCAGTGATTGTGATGAATGGGTAAAAATGGGTAACTTTTACAATGACGCAGTGGCCCTTGAGCATCCGTTAGAGCCTACACAATTTGAAAAAGATGCTAAAGGTATGGTTGATGAGATGGAACATTTAGCCGCCATCTTAGATTGGCATGTTTCTGATACCTTATTTATAAACTTAAGAGAAATGTTAATGGACCCAAGTAAGACTTTAGCTGGAAGGCTTTATAAAGAGAGTGAAAAAAGCAGTCAGGCTCAAGCAGCTATGTGTTTGGCGAAAGCAAATTATCAAAAATCATGGGATCAGCCTTACCAATTAACAGGATTTACGGATATGGAGCTTTCCACCCAGATATTAATGTTTGATTGCATCCAGCTGGGAATCAAGGTGGAAATTTTGGATCGGCAAGAGCAGTTTTTGAAGCTGCAATTAAACGATCATGTTGAATTTGTGAAAAATGGCAATATGACAAGTAAAGATAGTTATATTTCCACTTTAATTATGGAAAATAAAACAGTAACAAAGAAAATTCTGCAACAGCATGGATTCCGTGTGCCGAAAGGTGAGGAATTTCAGACAATCGAACAGGCTTTCCGATCTTATGAAATATTTGCCGCCAAACCTTTTGTTGTAAAACCGAAAACAACAAATTATGGTTTAGGAATATCGATCTTCAAGGAAGGGGCAAATTACGAAGATTATCAAAAAGCAGTCATGCTCGCATTTAAAGAAGATTCCTCTATATTAATTGAAGAGTTTCTTAATGGAACAGAATATCGATTTTTTGTCGTAGATGATCAAGTATATGCGGTTTTATTACGAATTCCTGCGAATGTTACTGGTGACGGTAACCATACAATCGAAGAGTTAGTCGTTAATAAGAATCGTGATTCGTTAAGAGGAAGAGAGCATCGAACACCTTTAGAAAAGATACAATTAGGTGAATTGGAGAATCTCATGCTGAAAAGCCAAGGTTATCGAAAAGATTCCATTCCAAAAAGGGGTGAAATCGTCTATCTCCGTGAAAATTCTAACATTAGTACAGGCGGCGACTCGATTGATGTGACCGATCAAATTCCTGATGATTATAAAAAAATAGCAGTGGATGCAGTAGCTGCACTTGGAGCTAAAATTAGCGGGATCGATATGATTATTGAAAATAAAGAAGTTCCTGCAGCTGATAAAAACGCTTATGGAATTATTGAAGCAAACTTTAATCCATCCATGTATATGCATATCTATCCGTATAAAGGAAAATCCAGACGTTTGACGTTACATCTAATACATTATTTATTTCCTGAACTATTACAAAGCCGTAATTAAAATACAAACTCCTTATCGGTTTATGTATGCTTGTTATGTTTAAAGAGTTAAAGTCCTTTCTTTTAGCAGCATACCTGAAAAATTATTGAAAAGGGAAAACTAGGGGCATGATTATTTTGGAAATCCATGGATGCATCTGTTTCCCTTTTTCATTTACAAAACAGGAATACTTTACTATAATTCGTTTAGAACAATCATACTAGATTAATAGGTTTCTTAAGTGAGATTCATTTAAGACTAAGAGGGAAGTTGGTGCAAATCCAACACGGTCCCGCCACTGTAAGCGATAAGGAAGGTTAGTAAATATCCACTGTGTTCGAACATGGGAAGGATTAACCCGCCGCTAAAAATCGAAAGTCAGGAGACCTGCCTATTATATTTTTAAACTTCCTCGCGGAAAGGAAAGTTTAAAGTGCAGGCAATCCATTATGCGAATATTTACCATGAGGATTGCAAGTGATCGTGCTGTCCACAAGACTTGCGTCAAATAGCTGCCTTTTTACTTTACGCTTTCCACAGGAAAAGCGTTTTTTTTTGTTCAAAATATAGGAAGGGGTAAAAAGGAAATGAAAGAGATGGTAAAAAAGTGGGGGCTTATCAGTATTCTTCTTCTGTTAAGCATCATGATGTTGATAGGCTGTGGTGCACAAGAGGCGAATACGCAGGATAAAGAAGGGGCTGCTTCAAAGAACAAAACAGAGGCGGTTCAAAATAATGGAGAGGAATTTCCTGTCACAATCACAGACGATGCCAATCGAAAGGTAACCATTGATGAAAAACCTAAAACTATTGTTTCGATTCAGGCTAGTAATACAGAAATAGCATTTGCTCTTGGGTTAGGCGATAAACTCATTGGCAGATCCGATTATGATAACTATCCAAAGGAAGCACTTAAAATTCAAAAGGTGGGTGGACAAGATATCAATGCAGAGCTTGTCCTCTCTCTCCTTCCAGATATCGCTCTTGTTACAGATTATCATTACAAGACTCATCCAGATGTCATAAAGCAGTTTGAAGAGGCAGGGATTAATGTCGTTGTTGTTGGGAGTGCTACATCCTTTGAGGATGTATATGGCAATATTGAATTGATTGGTAAGGCTACTGGAACGAAGACAGAAGCAGAGAAAATAGTAGCGGATATGAAAGAGCGTCTTCAAGTCATCAAAGATAAAGCTGCTGAGTCGGTCACAGATAAAAAGAAAGTTTGGGTAGAAGTTTCACCGGGTCCGGATATTTTTACGACAGGAAAAAACACCTTTATGCATGAAATGCTCGAGTCTATTCAAGCCATTAATGCTGCAGAAGATCAGGATGGCTGGGTGAAGATGACGGAGGAGGAAATTGTTAAGTTAAATCCGGATGTGATTATTACTACGTATGGTTATCGTATGGAAAATCCGACAGCAGAGGTGCTAAACCGTGAAGGATGGGCAGAGGTGCCGGCTGTAAAAAATGGAAAAGTGTTTGATGTTGATAACGATACGGTGACAAGACCGGGTCCCCGTTTAATTGAAGGAGTCGAGACACTTGCGGAACTTATCTATCCGGAAATTTTTAAGCAATAAAATAGGCTGGTTATATCTTTTAAGCGGAGGGCTTTTACTTGGTACAAGCCTTCTCGGCTTATTTTATAGCAGTGTCTCGGTCCCGATCCCTACGATTTTACATATCATACTCGATAAAGTATTTCATATGGGCTTGTTGGATGGGGTTGCGAAAAATGAAGAAATGATCATATGGAATATCCGTCTGCCAAGAATTCTCCTTGCCTTTTGTGTGGGAGCATCTCTTGCATTGGCTGGTGCAGCTTTTCAAGGTCTTTTACGCAACCCGTTGGCGGACCCCTATACTATTGGGGTATCATCGGGAGCCTCTTTAGGTGCTGTATTTGTTTTACTCTTCCAAGTGTCGATTGTTGGATTAGGAGGCTTTACACTTCCGATCATTTCGATTATAAGCGGATTCATTGCCTTGCTGATTGTATTCGGACTCGTGCGCTTAAGCAGCCGTAGTTTAGCGATTGAAACGATTATATTGGCGGGAATCATTGTCAGCGCCTTTATTAGTGCGGTTGTCTCTCTCCTTATTTCATTGGGGGATCGGGATGCGATGACGCAAATTATCTATTGGTTATATGGCAGTGTTGGAATGAGGGGATGGAGCTATGTTGAACTAATCTTCCCCTTTCTAATCATCGGTTCATGCATTTTGTTCTATCATCATCGTGAATTAAATGCGATGGCACTTGGAGAGGAAGCCGCCGATCATATAGGGGTTGATGTCAAAAAGGGGAAAACATTCATCCTCATTGGTGCTTCCTTATTAACTGGGGCCTCTGTCGCTGTTTCAGGAACGATAGGCTTTGTAGGGCTGGTTATTCCCCACTTGGTTCGGATCCTAACGGGCCCCAATCATCGCTATGTCCTTCCGCTATCCATGCTGACTGGGGGAACTTTTCTCATCCTTGCTGATTTAACGGCTAGAACCATTATAGCCCCGCAAGAACTGCCGATTGGTGTCATTACTGCCTTAATTGGCGCACCTGTATTCGCCATATTATTGATTAGAGAAAAATTTGGGAAGGGGAATCGTACATGATCAACATGCAAAATTTGGTTGGTGGATACACCCAATCCCCTATTATTAATGGCATAGACTTACAAATTAAACAAGGTGAGTTTTTTGCCCTCCTCGGACAAAATGGAAGCGGGAAAACAACCCTTTTTAAACTCATTACGGGACAGCTGCCAATTAAAAGCGGTAAGATCTCAATATCTGGGAAGGAAATTCAATCACTATCAAAAATAGAGAAAGCCAAAAAAATGGCGGTTCTCACACAGGAAGTAATGGTATCCTTCGATTATACAGTAGAAGAAATCATCAGCCTTGGACGTTATCCTCATCAAAGGGGTCTTTTTAAGCAAATTTCGCATAAAGATCGGAAAGTCATCGATGGGGTTATGGAAATAACCAACATAAGTGATTTTCGCAAGTCCCAGTTCCGTAAACTTAGCGGCGGTGAAAAGCAAAGAGTCTTATTGGCTAAAGCTTTAGCCCAGGAGCCAGAGATCTTGCTATTAGATGAGCCTACAAACCATCTTGATATTAAACACACTTTTCATATGCTGGATCTATTAAAAGAACGACAACAAACGATGGGACTGACCATTTTTGCGATTCTGCATGATCTAAATGTAGCTTCACTCTATGCGGATCGTATCGCCTTACTTCATAATGGGAGATTTTTAGAAGTAGGGGATGTTGATAGATTAAGGAAAGTAGAACAATTAAAAAAGGTCTATGAAGTGAACGTAAACTCCCAAGCCCACCCAATTGTTCCAAAACCGCAGCTCCTTATGACACCCAATTACGCTGCATCAAAAGAGCTTTATCGTTTTGAAGATTCTTATCATATTCAACAGTCAGGGGACTGTCTTCATATTCAATTTGATCAACCATTACGGACTATATCTAATGGGGACATTGGAGAGGGGATCCAGTGGTTAAAACACTTTTGTCATTTTCATGTTGAAAAAGATGATGCCGGTTTTCTTAGCGGGGAGTATATACAGAAATGGATGGAGAAATATTCAATCCCTTATAAGCAAGCTGCCGGAATGATCACTTCTGCCAAACTAGAAAATGCCGTCATCGTCACAGAGAAATATGAAAATATTCACATGATGGCCATTGTGACGGCGTGGGGAGAGAATACGAACGATATCACAAAAAGTTCAGTCCCTAAGACAGTCCAAACCTGCGGTACCATCAACACGATGCTATTCATTGATGCCCATTTTACAAACGGAGCCCTCATGGATGGATATATGGCTGCGACTGAAGCAAAAGTGAAAGCCTTGCAAGATCTTAATATGGCAACATCTCTTTCTATTACGGACGCTTTTAGTACAACAACAGATACCCTCCTTATTGGACTTACACAGCAAGGAAGAAAAATATCCAGCGCTGGTTCAGGAACGGATATTGGAAAGGGAATTGGCCAAATGGCGTATCGTGCAATAAAGGATGCACTCGGAAAGTCCTTACAAAGGGAGGTTTTTAACAATGAAATTAATATCCATTTGTCCAAGTAATACAGAATTACTCGGTTACTTAGGTTTAACTTCTTCGTTGGTAGGGGTTGATAACTACTCAGATTGGCCGGAGGACGTTCGGGTCTTGCCAAGACTAGGTTCGGATTTGAATATTGATATGGACAAGGTTGAACAATTGCAGCCTGATTTGGTTTTAGCCTCTCTTAGTGTGCCTGGGATGGAACGAAATATCAAGGAGTTAGAAAAACGGAAAATACCGTATGTCATTGTTCCGAATCCCAAGACATTATCAGAAGTAGGGGAGAGTTTACTATTTGTAGGAGAGGCTGCAAATACTTCTGACAATGCGAGGGAATTATTTAAGAAATTTAATCGAATACTCGAGAAATATCAATTTTTATCACAGCAAGTTCAAAAGCCAACTACCCTTTATTGGGAATGGTGGGCTAAGCCTATTTTTACACCGGGGGCGGATAATTGGTTAACCGAAATAAGCAGCCTTGCAGGCGGGAGAAACATATTTGAAGATAAGGCTCAAGCAAGCGTTCAAACAGACTGGGAAGAAATCAGGCAAAGAAATCCTGATGTGGTTTGCTTAGTTTGGGTAGGAGTACAGAAGGAAAAAGTGAATCCAAAGGTTATTCTGAAACGTCCCGGGGCGAAACAAATGGATGCTATTAAAAGTGAGCAATTGTATATATTAGACGAACCATTATTTTGCCGGCCTTCACCTAGATTATTACTCGGTTTAAATAAGATAGCGAGTATCCTTCACCCAAATCTGTATCCGCCTTTTAGTGAAAATAAAGATCCACTTTTAACATGGAAGGGGTGACTAGGCACCATCCAGTATGGGTGGCGCCTAATCACCCCTTTATGATTATTAAAGCTGTTAGTTCTCGCCTAGACCTTGTGGGAACTTCAAAAAATGGGAAATGTCCGACCGATTTGTAGAAGGATAGTTTTGTGAGGAGCCACGAATAAACACAATTGGTTTTTCCTTCAGACTGTTATCAATAAAGCTTTTAAAAAAGAGTTGATCTCTATTAAGTGTAATGGTATTATTAACTTCCCTTTCTTTTTAGAAGATAGTTAGGAATTATGTGTGTAGTTCTTCTTTAAATAGAGAATAGGGTTTAATACAGAAAAAACTTTTAAAAAGAAGTTGACTTCTGTGAATCTAAATGGTATAGTAATGAATGTCGCTGATGCGAAACAATTAAAAAGATTACTTCTTAATAGTTGACTTCGGCGAAACGAAATGGTATAATTCATTTTGCTGCTGATAAGAATCAGTAAATGATTGTTCTTTGAAAACTAAACAAAGCAGAAACGTCAACGTAAGTTTTATTTTTGTAACAAAACATGAGCAAATCAAACACTTTATCGCGATTAACG